>DASZXY010000001.1:0-13812 GCA_035545635.1 Mycobacteriales bacterium
CCTGCCACCCGGATTGCAGTGCTACAAGTGGCCGGACGGCTCGATCACCCAGACCTTCGACCCGCAGTCACCCCCGTGCATCTCCCGGTGGGACGACAGCAAGGGCAACGGTGGCGCTACCGCTCCCGGCGTGACCGGTACCACGATCAACGTCGCGTTTCCGGTCGCGAGCAGCGGCTCGAGCTGGCCGGGCCTGAAACCGATCGTCGACTTCTTCAACGCGCACTTCCAGTTCTACGGTCGCAAGATCAACATCGTTCCGGTCCCCTCCCAGCAGGCCGACAACACGACCAACGGCAAGTGGAACAACCCTCAGTTCCAACGCGCCGACGCCGCGCAGATCGCAGCCTCTAAGGTGTTCGCGACGACGGATTTTCTCGACCCGATCGCAGAGAGCGGCACGCTGCCGGTCTTCCTCGACGCGATGGTCAAGCACAAGATCATCGCGCTCAACGGCGGCGACGTCACGCCGTACACCTCGGAGCAGCAGTTCACCTCCGACAGTCCCTACCTCTGGTCGTACTACCCGACGATCGACCAGCTGCTGCACAACCTCGGGATCGTCACGTGCCGCCAGCTCGCCGGCAAGAAGGCAGTACATGCGCCCGACCCGGCGCTGAAGTCGAAGATCCGCAAGTTCGCCCTCTGGATGCCCAACGACAGCCGGCTCGGCGGCCCGGTGCCTGGGATGAGCGCTTTTCTCAGCACCCTGGCCGGCTGCGGGATCCACCCGTCGATCAACCGGCAAGCCGACGGGAGCGCGGGCCTCACCAACACGGCGGCACAGATGGCGCAGCTGAAGCGTCAGGGCGTCACGACGATCATCTTGTACACCTTCGGTGCGAACGGAACTCCTTCGTCACCGCTCAGCGCCGCACGTCAGGTCGGGTTCCGCCCCGAGTGGGAGACCATCGCTTGGTCCAACTACAACACTGCTTTCATGCTCAACGACCCTCCCGCCGAGACCGCAGGAGCGTTCGGCATCGGCGCCTGGAACAAGCAGCCGATCGGCGCGCAGCTCGAGCCGTGGGCGCAAGCGGGCATGGCGGCAGGTGGGATCAACACAACACTCACCACCGCCCGTGCGTTCTATCAGGAGATGCTGCTTCTCTCGTCGGGCATCCAGATGGCCGGTCCGAAGCTGACGCCCGAGACGTTCGCTGAAGGCCTGCACAAGACGCAGTTCCCCAATCCCGGAGCCGGCGGCCCGCCGTTCTACCAAGCCTCGGTCGGCTTCCCCGGCGACGACCCGTTCATGGTGAGTGACTACACCGCCTACTGGCTCGACAACCGCCAGAGCGGCGCCAACGTGGAGACCTCCCCGGGCATCAACGAAGGGGCAGCATTCTGCGAGGCCGATCGCGGTCGCCGCTGGAGCACAGACGACTGGCCGAACCAAGACGTCTTCTATCAGCCCGGCGCGTGTCGATGAGGTCGCCGAGGACGTCGAGCCGAGCGTGAGCGAGATCGACCGCCTGGCCGACGAGTACCTCGACCTCCGCAGCCGCACCGCGCCGCTGTGGGCCACCTTCCTCGGTGTCGCCGGTTACAACGACCTGCTTCCCGACGCGAGCGCAGCCGGTGAGGCCGCGGCTGCCGAACGACTGCGCGACGTCGCCTCCCGCGCCGAAGCGCTCGACGCCGACCAGCTGAGCCCAACCGATCGGGTCACCCGCGCCGTGCTCATGCAGGAAGCCAATGGCCAAGCAGAGCAGCTCGAGGACGCGCACACGGAGCTGTCGATCTTCGGGCCGTTCGCTCCCATCTCTCAGGTCTTCCTCGGCGTGTCGTTGACGCCCGCATCCGGCAGCGCGGACGTGCTCGCACGGCTTCGGTCGTTGCCGAACTATCTCGGCCAGGTGGGAGACCGCTTCCGTGCCGGTGCCGACCACGGCCGCGGGCCGCACGAAACAGGGCTTCACCACACCGTCGGGCAGCTCACGTCGTACCTCGCACTCGAGCTCGACGACGACCCGTTGTTCCGGCCGACGAGTGGAACGCCGTACGCCGACGAAGCGCAAGGCGTCCTGCGCGACCAGGTCCGGCCGGCGATGCAGGGTCTGCTCGCGGTGCTGAACGGGCCGGTGGCAGCCGGTGCCCGCAGTGACGAGCGGCCTGGGCTCGCGCACGTTCCCGACGGCGAGGCGATCTACCGGCGCGCCCTCGCCTTTCACACCACGACTTCTCGTACGCCGGAAGAGATCCACCAGGCGGGCCTCGACCTGTGCGCTGAGCTTCGCGAGGAGTACGCGCAGCTCGGCGAGAGCGTTTTCGCCACATCGGACGTCGTCAAGGTCCTGGACCGGCTGCGCAACGACCTTGGGCTGCGGTACTCGAACAAGGAGGAGATGGTCGCCGAGGCCACCGAGGCCATCGTGCGAGTGGAGCAGGTCCTGCCGCAGTGGTTCGGCACCTTTCACCGCGCCCCGTGCGAGGTCCAGGAGATGGGCGAGCTCGAGGCTCCCGGCGGCGTACTGGGCCGCTACCTGCCGCCGGCGACCGACGGATCGCGGCCGGGTTATCACCTGATCAACACGCATAAGCCGGACACGCGTACGCGCTACGAGTACGAGACCCTCGCCTACCACGAGAGTGTCCCCGGACACCACCTGCAGCTCACCGTGAGCCAAGAGTTGGGCGAGGAGATTCCTGCCTTCCGCCGGTACGGCTACATCGCCGCCTTCTCCGAGGGGTGGGGGCTCTACACCGAGCGCCTGTGCGACGAGATGGGGCTCTACTCCGGCGACCTCACCCGGTTCGGCATGGTGTCTTTCGACTCCTGGCGCGCCTGCCGGCTTGTGGTTGACACCGGAATGCACGCCTTGGGGTGGAGCCGTCAGCGCGCGATCGACTTCATGTGGGAGAACTCCGCACTGACGATGGAGAACATCGTCAACGAGGTCGACCGTTACATCGCGTGGCCCGGCCAAGCCTGCGCCTACATGGCCGGCCGCATGGAGATCCTCGATCTCCGGGCGCGAGCCAAACAACAGCTCGGTGGAAACTTCGACATCCGCGCCTTCCACGACGCGGTCCTGCTCAGCGGCATGGTGCCGCTGCCCGTGTTGCGCGACGAGGTCGAGCGAAGGCTGTCGCTGTGAAGATCGAACCCGAGCCGGCATCGGACCGCGGAGTGGACGAGGTTGCCGCCCGCGTCTAGCGCTACCGAACCAGGAGGCCTAGGCCGGGGGGATGAACCCGACGCAGTAGTCAGGCGGCGTCTCCCCCATCAGGTGCTCGACGAAATAGTCCCACCGCCGACGGATGAAGTAGGCCCGGTTCAGTGTCAGCGAGTGCTCGGCGTTGGGCATGATCAGCAGGTCGAAGTCCTTGTTGGCCTCGATCAGTGCCTTCACCAGGCGCATCGTGCCGTGGGGCGTCGCGTTGTCGTCCATCTCGCCATGGACGAGCAACAGCTTGCCTTCGAGGTTCGCGGCGTGCGTCTGGTTGGCGTGCTCTTCGTAGTCGAAGTCGTCGACCAGTCCGAAGAACTTCTCGCCCCACCACGCGTGATTCATCCGGTCGTCATGGTCGCCAGAAGACGACACCGCGACCTTGAAGAAGTCGGGACGCGTGAGCATCGCCCGGGTCGAGAAGAAGGCACCGCCGGAGTGACCGAAGATGCCGACCCGGTCGAGGTCCATCCACGGCCTGGTCTCGGCGAGCTGCGTGATCGCCGCCGCAAGATCCTCGACGTTGTCGCCGTCACCCGCTTCACGCGTGTGGTCCTGGAACGACTTCTCGCGCAACGCCGTACCGCGTGGATCGACCGCCACGCCGACGAAGCCGAGCGCGGCGAACATCGCCAAGTGCTTGTCGGCGACCAGCAGCGGGCCATCCGACAGCGGGAACCGCAGCAGCGTGGTGGAGATCTGCGGACCGGGATAGACCTCGTTGACGACTGGGTAGCGATTGGCCGAGTCGAAGTCGTGCGGCTTGTAGATCGAGCAATAGATGTCGGTGACGCCGTCGGCCGCCTTCACCACGACACGTTCCGGCGGGGTCCAGCCGTGCGCGTAGAGCGCCGACGCGTCGGCCTGCTCGAGCTCCATCACGAGAGCGCCAGAACGGTCACGGAGCACAGCGAGCGCGGGCGTGTCCCAGCGCGACGCGACATCTACGAAGTAGTTGTCCGTTGGCGACGCCATCGGGTCGTGGTCGAGACCGTCCTCGGTGATGGCCGTGATCTCGCCACCGTCGAGTGACACCGAGCAGAGCTCCTGCAAGTACAAGTCGCTGCCCGGTAGCCGGCCCGCCGCGGTGAAGACGACCCGACGCGCCTCCTCGTCGACAGTCACGACGTGCCGCGTCGACCAGTTCCCCGACGTCAGCTGTCGGACCGAGCCGTCCGTCGCATACAGATACAGGTGCGCCCAGTCATTGCGCTGCGACCACCACAGCACCTCACCGGTCGAGAGCGTTCTGCACTCGCGCAGCTGATGCTGCGGACCGAGGGTGATGTGCGACTTGCTGCGCTCCTCGAGCACGAGACGGCAGTCACCGGTGGCAGCGTCCATCTCGTTGAGCCAGTAGGTGTGATCGCCCCGGTCACTCGAGACGATGAAGACCTTCGCGCTGTCCTCGCTCCACCACACATGGTTGTAGGCGATCGGCGAGACGAACGGCGTGAGGAACGGCTCGTGCTGGGCTTCGGTCACCTTGCCGGTCGCGGCCTCGAACACGAAGTACTGCGACGTCGCGAGCGTTTCGTCCGGGTCACCGACCAGCGCGTAGTGGTAGGTCAGCAGCTTGGGCCGGCCGCCGTCGAGCGGCGCCGACCGCACGAGGTGCATCAGCAGGACATCGCGCTGGTCGAGGCGGTAGGTCACGAACCGGCTGGAATCCGGCGACCAGACGACGAACGCGGGCATCTGGAAGCCCAGGTTCTCCCGGCTCACGATGGCGCTGGTCTGATCGGCAAGACCGGCGTAGTCGCAGCCCTCGACACCGTCCGTCGTCAGGTCCCGGACCTCGTCCGTCGCCAGGTCGCGGACGTAGAGGTTGTGGTCCTTGATGCCGACCGACCACTTGCCGTCCGGTGATCGGGTCTCGTACTCGTAGGACGGGCCGATCAGCCTCGCGTCGTACGACGCGAGGTCGACCTCGACCCGCTGCAGCAGACAGTCGACCCGCACCGCCCCGTCCACGAAGTCGATCGACGAGATGGCCATCGCGCCGGGCTCGATCGGTGTCTCGAGCACGTCGCCCAGCGCCTTCGCCATCCGCTGGTGGTCAAAAGCTGGCCGCCTGATCTTCGCCGCCGCGTCGACGTAGACGAACTCGGTGCCTGCCTTCGTCCGGTTGGCATACCAGAACGTGTCGGTGTCGCGAATCCAGTTCGGGGTGACCTTGGGCGAGTCGATGAGCTTCTTCAGCTTGTGCGGGAGCAGCCCCTCGGCCGTTTCGTAGCGTGCCTTCAGGTCCTTGCTCACGACGCGGCCCGGCCCCCGAGGTACTTGGCGAAGTGCTTCTCCACCGCGCGGTACATCCGCATGTTGTTCTCCGGGTTCTGGAACCCGTGGCCCTCGTCCTCGGCGAGGATGTATTCGACGTCGACGTCGCGGGCGCGAAGTGCCGCGACGATGTTGTCGGCCTCCTCCTGCACGACCCGGGAGTCCTTGGCGCCCTGTACGACGAGCAGCGGCGTGACGATCTTGTCGACCATGGTGATCGGCGAGCGCCGCTGCATGTCGGCGAGCTGCTCCGGGTCCTCCGGGTCGCCGGCCCAGTGCAGCCAGTTGTTGCGGATCGTCGGTCGTGCCATCGCGGGGAGCGTCTTGAGGAAGTTGGGAAGACTCGAGATGCCGACGTAGTCCACCGCCGCGGCGAAGTAGTCCGGTGTGACGGTGACGCCGACGAGTGCGGAGTACCCGCCGTACGAGCCGCCATAGATCCCGATCCGCGAAGGGTCGGCGTAACCCTGCTTGACGGCCCAGTCACAGGCGTCGATCAGGTCGTCGTGCATCTTTCCGGCGAGCTCCTTCACCGAGCACACCAGATGGTTCTTGCCGTAACCCGACGAGCCGCGGAAGTTGACCTGCAGGACGGCGTAGCCGCGGTTGGCGAAGAACTGCGCGATCCGGTTGAACATCCACGAGTCGTGGAACCACGGGCCGCCATGCACGTAGAGGACGAGCGGCAGCCCGCTCGGCTCGACGCCGACCGGAAGGGTGAGGAAGCCGTGGAGCGGCAGGCCGTCGCGGGCGTTGAAGCGCACGCCCTGCATCGGTGCCATGTCAGCCGGGTCGAGGTTCGGGAACGGGTTGAACAGCAGGCGGCTCTCGCCGGATCGCGCGTCGTAGAGGTAGGTCTTGTCCGGCTCGCGGTCATGGGTGAAGCTCGCCACCCACAGGTTCTCGTCCTTGTCCGACGTGAGGTGTGCAAGAACGCCGTCAGACAGTGCGGAGAGCGCCTCGTAAATCTTCTTGAAGCCTTCGTCGACGACCTCGATGTGGGGCTTGTCGCCGGTGAACCGGACCGCGAGGAGCTCACCGGTGTGCTCGCTGACAAAGATCGAGGACGGCAGCAACGGCGAGACCATCGACGCCGTACAGATGTTGCGACCCGGCAGGTGCAGCAGGACGGTCTGCTCGCCGGTCTCGGCGTCACATCGCAACAGCGCCAGATCGTCACCGACGTAAGCGCCGATGATCATCGCCTTACCGTCGGGAGCGACCATGCTGGGCGCCTGCCCGACGGGGTAGGTCGTCCCCTCGAAGCTCGCGATCAGGCGTCGCTCCTGCGTCTGCTCGTCGACGGAGAACCACTCCCACGCCCCGTCGTCGGGATTGAGCTCCAACTGGAAAAGCTCGCCGTTGCGGCCGACGATGTAGGCGCCACCAGGGGTGGGGTTCTCCAGGTAGACCTTCGACTCGCCGGTCTCGAGGTCGATCTCGTAGAGGTCGATATACACGATTCGCGGGTTCATCGTCACGAGCAGCTTGCCAGGCAACGACTCAAGCTCCTGGACGCCCAGGACACGTGCGAGCGGTGGGAGGTCAGGGGTGAGCGGCACCGCAGCCGCCTCCGGTGCCTCGAGGTTGACGCGGTAGAGGCGCCAGTCCTCATTCCCGTCGGTGTCCTGCAGGTAGAGCATGTAGCGCGGGTTCTTGGTCCAGATGAAGCCTTTCACGCCGCGACGCGAGTCGTGGGTGACGCAGATGGCGTCCTCGTGCTCCTGGTCGATGCCGCGGATCCAGACCTGCGTCCGGCCGTACTTCGGCGACAGGTAAGCCAGCCGGGTTCCGTCCGGTGAGATGCCGGCTCCGCTGAAGATCGGATCCGCGAACAGCTCCTCGACATCGATCAATCTGGGCAGCGTCATCCAAACCCCTGAATAGTTATGGAAGTAACAGTTCGAGCTCGGCTAACAGTAACGACCGTTGCTATTAGGGGTCAACGGACCTAGCCTGCCTCCATGCCCGAGACTCGACGACGGCCTGGACCGGCTCCGAAGATCAGCCGGGACGCGGTGCTCGACGTCGCCCGCGAGCTCGAACCCGAGGACCTGACGCTGGCCGCGATCGGCGCGAAGCTCGGGGTCACCGGGCCGGCCCTCTACCGCTACTTCCCGGACCGTACGGCGATCCTCGAGGCGCTCGCCAACGAGGCACGCGAGAAGCTGGTCCCACCGGACCCTTCGCTGCCGTGGGACGAATGGATGCGCGAGGCGGCCGGCCTGGAGCGCGCCCTCTGGCGCGCCCATGGCGATCTCTACGAGGCGGCGAACTACCGGGCGATCTCGAAGCCGACCCTCGGAATGTGCGTCGCCGGCGTACAAGTGCTGACTGCGGCCGGCTTCACCACCCTTGACGCCTTCTGCGCCATGACGCTGATCACCGAGGTGGCGCACTCCGTCGGATGGAGCGAGAACACCGAAAACCCGACGCTCGTCGAGCCCGAGGATGTCAGCGACCTGCTCATTCCGCTACTCGTCGATGCCCCCGTTCTCACGATTGACGTCATCTTCGACCAGAGCCTCGAGATCGCGATCGAAGGGCT
Organism: Mycobacteriales bacterium; assembly: GCA_035545635.1. GTDB lineage: Bacteria > Actinomycetota > Actinomycetes > JAFAQI01 > JAFAQI01 > DASZTV01. The sequence continues at coordinate 8,002 of DASZXY010000001.1, forward strand.
ACGAGCACGACTCGCCAACTCGCCGAAGCCGGCGAAGAAACGGAAAAGGACGCGAAGTGTCTGACCAGACTGACGGCCAACGCACCAACTCCAAGGAGCTGCTCGACCTTGACGCGACGGCGCAGGCCGACCTCGTCCGCCGCGGCGAGGTGCTTCCCACGGAGCTGGTGCAAGCCTCGATCGACGCCATCGAGCGGATCGACGGACAGCTCGACTCGATCCTTCACAAGGCGTTCGGGCAGGCGCTGGACGCCGCCGAGCAGCCGGTCGACAAGGATGCCCCGTTCTGCGGTGTACCGATGGTCTTCAAGGACCAGGAGCAGCCGGTCGCGGGCATCCCGTTCTCCTTCGCCGCGTTCCCGTTCCTGAAGGACAAGCCGTGGATCGGTGACCACGACGGCAACTTCGCCGCCGACATGCGCAAGGCCGGCGCGGTGTTCCTTGGCCGGGCGAACTGCTCACTAGGGGCGTTCCTGCCGACGCACGACATCGACGCGCACACGATGCCGCGCAACCCGTTCAACCCCGACCACATCTCGGGCGGCTCCAGCAGCGGCTCTGCGGCGGCGGTCGCGGCGCGGCTCGTCGCGATCGGGCACGGCGGCGACGGCGGCGGCTCGATCCGGATGCCGGCCAGCATCTGTGGCGTGGTCGGCATGAAGCCGACGCGCGGGCGAGTGTCGGTCGGGCCGGACCGCTCAGAGGTCTTCCACTTCGGCTCGGCGTGGAGCCACGAGTTTGCGATGACGCGCTCCGTCCGCGACACCGCGGGAATTCTGGCCGCGACGCAGGGCTGGCGGCCGGGTGATTCGATGCCGATGACGAACATGCCGCCGATCCCTTCACGCGCCGACATGGACTCCCGGCCATTGCGAATCGGTCTGACCAACACGCCGTTCCCGGTGGGCATGGACGAGGTCGACGCCGAATGCGCGGCCGCCGCGGAGCGTACGCTCGCGATGCTCGAGCAGCTCGGTCATCACGTCGAGGTCGTCGACACCTACCGCTACGACCTGAGCACCGAGGAGTGGGCGTACGGACCGCCGCTCGGTGCGCATTTCACCCAGATGGCGCGCCTGATCGACAAAGCGTCGAAGCTCACCGGACACGAGATCACCGAGCCCGACGTCGGCCCGCAGATGTGGGCCTGCGCCGAGATCGGGCGGAGCAGCTCCCTCATCGGCCAGCTCGAGTTCTCGGAGGTGCTGCAGAAACACGCCGTCGGCTTCGACACGTGGTGGGCGGAGTCGGGCCTCGACGTACTGGTCACACCGACCATCCCGATGCTGCCACCGCCGATGAGCGAGTACCTGCCACCGCCGCACGGCACGTTCGAGATCCCGGTAGACAACCCGCTGGCCGGCATCGGCGTCAACGGTCTGCTCATCCCGTTCACGCAGCTCTACAACTGGACCGGACAGCCTGCAATCAGCCTGCCGCTCGCCGAGTCGGCGAACGGCCTTCCGATCGGCGTACAGCTCGCGGCCGCGCGGATGCAGGACGAGATGCTGCTGCGGCTCAGCTACGACCTGGAAGAGGCCATGCCGTGGGCGCAGCGCCGTCCGGTCGTGTGCGCATCGGACTAACGGACGATGCACACCTTCACCGGGTTCATCCCCGTCCGTGACGGCGTCGGCCTCGCCTTCGACGCCTGGCTGCCGGACGGGGCCTCCGCGGACAGTCCGGTGCCTGCCGTTGTCACCCGCACGCCGTACAACCGCGGTCGCTACCACTCGCTGGACGGCTCGCCGTGGCCTCGGGTGGTTGACGCGGGCTATGCGCACGTCGGCGTCGACGTACGCGGTAGGGGCGACTCCCCCGGTGTCTTCATCCCGTTCGCGCACGACGGGTACGACGGGTACGACGTCGTCGAATGGGTTGCCGCGCAGGACTGGTGCACCGGAAACGTCGGTGGCATCGGCGCGTCGTACGACGCATTGACCCAGTGGTGGGCGATGCGTCACCAGCCACCGTCCTTGAAGTGCGCGATCCCGATCGCGGTTTCCGCGCAGAGCTATGGAGACGGCAACAGCCTCGCGTTCGGCGGGGGCGTGCCCATGCCGTACTGGATCTGGTGGTTCGCGTTCCTGCAGCACGGCGCGCAGCGCGGTGTCGTCGAGCTCTACTGGGACGACGTGCTCTCGCACCCGATCGCAGACGTTGCGGTCGCTGCGGGCCTCGACGAGTCCTTTCAACGTCACTGGGCCGCGTACCTTGACGGCCGCCTCGGGTACGGCGTGCCTGACTGCTCGATCGACCCGGCGACCGTGCAGATCCCGACGCTGGTCCAGAACGGTCTGTGGGACGACCCGCAGACGTTCCAGTGGTGGGAGCAGCTGGTTGCTGCCTCGCCCGCGAAGCATCGGCTCCTCGCCGGGGTCTGGGACCACGCCGGCAACGCCGCACCACAGCCCGTGCTCGGCGGCATCGATGTCGCCGGCGGCACGCTCGACCCGGTGCCGATCTGGATCGACTTCCTCGACCAGCACCTCAAGGATGTGGCGCCGGATGTGACGCCGCCGGTGGTACAGATCGCCCGCAGCGGAGCCAACACGTGGGAGACGCACGACGCATGGCCGCTCCACTCCCTCCCCGTGACCCATTCGTTCGGCCCGGACGCGTGGAAGCACGACCCGGCTGACCCGGTGAAGCAAGGCGGTGGCAACGACCTGTCGTCGGCCAACGCTCCGCTCAGTGCATCTGCTCTCGACACTCGCGCCGACGTCGTGAGCTTCGACCTGCCCGTGGCGTCCGGTGACGAGGACTACAGCGGGCGCCCTACGGCGATGCTCACCATCGCGCAGGAGCACCCGGGCAGCGTCGTGTGCTGGCTCAGCGACATCGGCCCCGATGGCGACGGCATGCGCATCGGCTTCTGGCCGTCAGCGCACGCCCACCCGGGGGGCGGCACACAGACCCTCGACATCGGTCTGCCGCACGTCCACCACCGGCTGCTTCCCGGACACCGCTGGCGACTGTCGGTGACGTCGTCGTACGTGCCGGTCTACGCCCACGGCCTCGAGTCCCAGGAGATTCAGCTGGTCTCCGGCTCCATCACGCTTCCTCGAGAGCAGTAGGCGCTCAGCGACTCAGGCGCTCGTTTCGAATCGTCGCCGTCGCCTTGTGGGCGGCCATGCCTTCGGAGGCGGAGATCACCTCGACGGCGTCGGCCAGCAGCGGCGTCGCCTCGCGGGTCACCTTCTGGAAGGTCAGCGGCTTGAGGAACCGCGAGACCGACAGGCCCGCGCTGTGCTTCGCTCCGCCCGCGGTCGGCAGCACATGGTTGGTGCCGGCCATGCCCTTGTCGGAGTAGGCGACCGTGCTCCATGCGCCGAGGAAGATCGAGCCGTAGTTGCGCAGGTGATCGTGGTACCAGTCGTCGTCGGACGTGATGACCTCGAGGTGCTCCGGTGCCAGGTCGTCCATCAGCGCCACGGCCACCTCGCGGTCGGCCGTCCACGTTACCGATCCGTGGTCGCGCCACGCCGGACCTGCGATCTCGGCGGTGGCGAGAGTCGCAAGCTGACGCTCGACCTCATCGATCACGGCCAGGCCGAGAGAACGCGAGGTGGTGATGAGTGCCGCGGGCGAGTCAGGGCCATGCTCAGCCTGACCGAGCAGGTCGGCGGCGACGAGCTCCGCGTCGGCGGTGTCATCGGCGATCACTGCGACCTCGGAAGGACCGGCGAGCAGGTCGATGGCGGCCGCGCCGAACAGCTGGCGCTTCGCTTCCGCCACGTACGCGTTGCCGGCGCCAACCAACATGTCCACGGGTTGCTCCCCCAGCAGCCCGAAGGCCATTGCCGCAAGCGCCTGGACGCCTCCCAGGACGAAGAGCCGATCGACGCCCGAGACGTAGGCGGCATAGACGACAGCATCGTTCGGCCGGCCATCCGGGCCGGGTGGGGTGCAGCCGATGACGGTGGGGACGCCGGCGGCCTTCGCGACATTGACTGTCATGAAGGCGCTGGCCGTTAGCGGGAATCTTCCAGCGGGGAGGTAGGCGCCCACTCGCCCGATCGGCACGTAGCGGTGACCGATCGTGATGCCGGGAACGAGCTCGGCTTCGAGGTTGGTCAGCTTGCTGCGCTGCAGATCGGCGAACGCGCGGGTCCGCTCGGCGCCGAGCTCGATCGCCTCGCGCAGCTCGGCGGTCAGCCGGTCGCCGCTGCTTGCGAGGTGGGTGACCTCGAGCGTCGCTTCGTTGCCCTGCCAGTTGTCCAGCTGCTTGGCGTAGCGCAGCACGGCATCGATGCCGTCATGCTGGATCGTGGTGAGCATCTGCGACACCGTCGCGATGACGTCCGGGTTGCGCTGTGCAGCGGGGACGTCAAGACCCGGCTGTTTGAGCAACTCGAAAGAGCCGGCGTTTGAGTCGAGGACGTGACGAGAGAAGCGCATCCGCAAGCTCCTCGGAATCCTTCGTGCACCGCCGATTTGGCAGAGCGAGGCTACTCGACCGCCGACCTGTTACATGCCATCGACCTCTTGGGGGTGCGGTGGTTCGGCGGACCACGCCATGGGCATCCGTAAGGCCGCCAATGAGGGCCCTGTTCGACACCTCGGGCTCCGATCGAGCGATGCGGAATGGTCGCCGGAGGCGCGTCTGCACTTGTTAGCGGCGAGAGTCCGGTGCCTCCACGTCCTCGCCATTGACGCGGTTCGAGAGCCGATATTGCGGATGCGGCAGTAATGACCTTGAAAGGCGAAGCTCTGCGTGCCGATGGGGCCATGCCTTGGAGGTCAGCTGGGAATTGACGCAGAATCCTGGCGCATTGACCTCGAGCTCGTCAGCTGGCACCGCTACAGGCCGATCACTTCAAGACAGCCTGGAACCATATCGCCTGTTACGTGGAGCTGAGGGTGTCTGGGTTCAGGACATAGGTCGCAGGTGATGCGTCGCTGGTGAGTCGCGACATGTGTCGCACCCTACGGCGGTCAGGGTCGCGCCATGTCCCGTGCCCGTGTCGCCGTGCTCGCCGTAATCACCAAGCAGATGTCCGTGACTGCCGCTGCGGGGCAGTACGGCTACTCCCGCCGCCAGCTGCAACGGCTGCTCGCCCGCTACCGCGACGACGGGCTGGACGCTGTCGAACCCCGGTCGCGACGACCACGCTCGAACTCAGCCGCGACCCCTACCGAGGTCCGGGAACGGGTCGTCGAGTTACGTCTGCAGCTGACCAAAGACGGCCTAGACGCCGGACCGGTCACGATCGCCTGGCACCTCGAGCAAGAAAGCTACCGGGCACCCTCGACCGCCACGATCCGCCGAATCCTGCACGCCTACGGACTGATAGTCCCCGAGCCACGCAAACGCCCGCGGTCGTCCTACCGGCGCTTCGCCGCAGCTCAGCCCAACGAGTGCTGGCAGTCCGACTTCACGCACTGGCACCTCGCCGACGACAGCGACGTCGAGATCCTGAACTGGCTCGATGACCATTCCCGGATGCTGCTGTCAGCGACAGTGTTCGCCCGGGTCAGCGGCGAGGACGTCGTGAGCAGCTTCAGCAACAACATCAACGACTACGGGCTACCGGCATCGACCTTGACCGACAACGGCACCGTCTACACCGCCCGGTTCACCGGCGGCCGCAACGCCTTCGAATACCTCCTCGGCGTCCTCGGCGTCACCCAGAAGAACGGGGGACCCGGCCACCCGCAGACCCAAGGCAAGATCGAGCGCTTCCACCAGACCCTCAAACGCTGGCTCGCCCAACAGCCACCCGCCAGGACCATCCCCGAGCTGCAACGCCAACTCGACGCCTTCCGCGACCTCTACAACACCCGCCGCCCTCACCGCGAACTCGACCG
>DASZXY010000002.1:0-146638 GCA_035545635.1 Mycobacteriales bacterium
ACCAGGCGGGTTGGCCGAGTGGCTTAGGCAAGGGCCTGCAAAGCCCTGTACGCGGGTTCGATTCCCGCACCCGCCTCAGTACGCTCAGTAGTTGCAAGGGCGATTGGCGCAGTCTGGCTAGCGCGCTTCCCTGACACGGAAGAGGTCACAGGTTCAAGTCCTGTATCGCCCACCCAAAGCCGCAGGTCAGAGGCCTGCGAGGACCGACATCACGACGGATCGACGCGGCGATCCCCAGAACCACCCGTAGTTTCGGGGCCAATAGCTGTCTCCGTGCTGCGGAGGCAGTCACAGATGCAAGGCACTGGAATGCCGCGAGGAGCGACGGCGGGTCAGGCTCGGGACATCGTTTGTGTCCAAGAACCTAGAGGCGAGTAGCTCGCCTCGATGACGACAAGCCGACCATTCATCGTCAGATCGCAGCCAGCTCGCGCCTGACGTTCTGACGGGCTCGGCCTTCCCGCCGATCGAAGGCCGCATCGATCGCAAACAACCGGTCTTTCGCCATCAGCTCGAGACATACAGTCTCGATATCGACGGTCGGTACCAAGAGTTGGGGCAGACGTATGACGGTAAGGCTCAGCGGTCAGCAGCCGGAAACCTTCGATGCCGCGGGCGTGACCTTCGTGGTCCTCGATGACGGAGCAGCGACCAACGGCCGGATCGGTTTGGTCGAGTGCCGCCTCGCCGCGGGTTGGGGCGGCCCGCCCCAGCACATCCACCGCGAGCATGACGAGACGTTCTACGTCTTGTCCGGCAGCGTCCGATTCACCAGCGGAAGCGAGTCGTTCCTTGCCGAGCCCGGCCAGCTAGTTACCGCGCCGATCGGCGACCCGCACACGTTCGCCAACAACTCCGCCGAAGAACCGGCCGGCCTGCTATGCACCGTCGCGCCGGAGCGCTACATCAACTACTTCCGCGAGCTCTCACAACTCGCCGCCACCAGCAGCGGTCCACCCGATCCCGCCGCCATCCTGCAGATCATGAGTCGGTACGCCACCGAGCCCTACCGACCCGCATAGCAGCGCGCCAGCCCCGAACTACCGGTTCCCACTTAAGGGCTCACGTCCTCTCTCGCCCACCAGTACTAAGGCTTGGCCTTCGCCTCGCAGTTGACGACGTGCGTTCCGGCACACCGGTCGTGTCCGCCTCGACCATCGATCAGGTCCGTGCCGTACCAGCTCACGAGCCGGTTGTCGTTCTCGTCACCGCGGATGATGTCGTCGCCGCCACCGCCGGTGACGTCCTCGATCCCCGCGACGCTGCTGGTGTAACCGGCGGTGGACAGGGTGCCGGCCGCCAGATCGATGGTGATGGCGGGACTGGCGCCGAAGAACCCGATGTGGTCATGCCCCGATCCGCCATGGATGGCGTCGTTCCCGCTGAGCGGATACACGAAGTCGTCGCCCTTCCCGGCCCGAACCACCGAGTCGGTGTCGACGTCTGGAGCGTTGTCCACGTCGGAGGAAACGAATATCCGATCGGACCCAGAGCCGCCGAAGATGGTCGCGCCGCCGTCCCCGCTGATGATGTGGTCGTTGCCACGGCCGCCGTACACGATGTCGTGTCCGCCGCCAGCGCAGATCCGATCTTTGCCGTCGCCACCGTCGATCACATCGTCCCCATCGCCGGCCCAGATGACGTCGTTGCCTGGAGTTCCCGTGATGTGGTCCGCACCGTCGGTTCCATAGATCGTGACAGCGCTTCCAAAGCACGCTTCTGACCCAGGAAACGGCACCGAGCTATCCGCGGGTGAGGCAAGGACAGCAGTGAGTCCGAGGATCAGGCCGAGGACGGACGACAGAGCAACGCGGCGAGCTGCAGGCATGGGGCATCCCTTCTTCCGACACTCCAACGACGGGCTGCGGCGAAAGGTTGACCGGGCGGCTAGACCACCCAGCGGCCCAGCTGGAGGCGACGTGATCTCAGACCGTGACCTCCGACGTCGTAGCCGACATGACACTTGGCGTGGCGGCGAACACCACCCGGTAGCGGTGCTTGTGCCTTGCCTTCAGCGAGAAGACCGCGATCCCGGCACGGGAGCTCTGCGGGGCGAAACTCCGCCAATGCCCAGCACTGCGACGTTGGAGTGTCGCCGGAGTCGATCCCGCCCGGTGCGTCGCATTGTCTTGGTATTCCCGATAGGTCTCCTTGGCCGTCAGCGTGATCATGTGGTGCCGCCCGCGGTGCCCGGTCAGGGCGGCGGTGGCGCGCTGCTCGGCGTCGAACGTGTCGTACGTCGGGTCGGTCACGGACTGGTCGACGCTGGCGTCGCCTTCCCCTCCCTGGTACTGAATCCGGCAGTCCCCCACCACCAGGCGGCCAACGCCGAACTCGGTGTTGCAGTAGTGCAGCGTGACCATCGCGATCGTCTGTCCGGATGCCGGAGTCGCCGCAGCGATATAGGTCGGGCTGGTCTCATGCATGCGCTGCTCGATCGGAACCTGTATCTGCTGGACGTTCATCCCGTTCGCGGAGAACTGGATGGTGACCGGCACATCGGCACACGGGTGCTTGAAGTCGGTGACCACCGAGTGCACGCCCAGCGTCAGCGAGGTGATCGTCGGTGCGACATCGGCATGGGCAGGCGACATACCGGCAACCGCAGCTGCCAACACGACGAGCGCCCCCACTAGCTGTTTCATTCGACTCTCCTATGGCCGACCTGCGGCCGGTCTCGGTTGCGATAAGGGCGCAGCGGTTTGCAGTTCCCGAATCAGGAGGCGTAGCGGCTCGCCGCTCGGGCGCGCGCCTTCTCCGCTTCTTCCTCGCGATTCTTGGGCGGAGTGACCGCAGTCAGCTCGTCGAGCAGCCGGACCGTGATCGCGGTGACCTCGGCAACCGCCCGGTCGAACGCCGCGGCGTTCGCCTGCGAAGGCTTCGACGTTCCACTGATCTTGCGCACGTACTGAAGGGCCGCGGCCGCGGCCTCTTCCTCAGTCGCCGGCGGTTCGAAGTTGTGGAGCGTCCTGATGTTGCGGCACATGATGCGAGCGTAAGTCGACCTAAGGAGGAGCGCTATCGCCGCGACGCTCGGCCCACAGCGCAACTTGAGGGTCACCGCCAGGCCGGATGGGATTACGTTAGCCACGTGGCAGAGCCCGAGTCCCGCGAGGTAGAGCAGGTCTCGTTTCAGGGCGAGTTCGTCAAGGCGATCGGCGGTTGGCGAGGCGCGCTCGAAGGGGCACTACCCGCAACCGCCTTCGTCGTCGTCCGCATCTTCACCGGCGGGCTGCTGGCGCCGGCGTTGGCCGCGGTCGGAATCGGGCTCTGCGCCGTCGGGTTGCGCCGCGTGCACGGATCGTCGCCACTTCAAGCGTGGAGCGGGTTCTTCGGCCTGGCGGTCGCGGTCCTGGTCGCGCGGGCAACCGGGACAGGCGAGGGCTTCTTCCTGCCCGGCATCATCGGTACGGCGCTGCTCGGCGTCGTCTTCACGATCTCGCTGCTGGCACGCCGCCCCGCGGTCGGCGTTGCACTCGCGTCGTACGACGAGAAGTACCTGCGATGGCGTGAACACGAGCCCCTAAGGCGCGCCTGCGCGATCGCGACAGCGGTATGGGCGGTGACCTTCTTCATCCGGGCGGGCATCGCCACCTGGATCTATCAGCAGCCCGGCGACGCCGACGGCGAGCTGCTCATCGTGATCAACGCGATCAAGTGGCCGCTCATCGCCGGTGCCGCATTCCTCACCGTCGTGCTCGTGCGCCGCGCCGGTCCGCCACCCGCCGCGGAGGACCTCCCGCCGACGTCCGCCTAGTCAGCGATGGGCGGCCCGTCGCCACCATCCCCGCCGTCCCCGCCATCGCAGTCCGAGCAGACCGGCCCCAGCACATTGAGCTGAAGCGTCAGGGTGCCGCGGGTCACGCGCGTGAGCCGGTCGTGATGGTTCTTCGTGATGGTGGTCACCCCCGTGGGGTCGGGCACCACGAGCTGCGCCACCAGGTCGTTGCCGTGCGGCGTTGCCTTCAGCACTTTGAGCAGATCCGCGAACGAGGTCACCGTGGAGGTATCCGCACCAAGCTGCTCGAGATCGCCACCGCCGGCGACCTGGATGCTGCCTGTCCCCGCTCCAGCCGCAGCTGGGATGTGCACCGCGACGTCGACCTTCTTCGTCTGGTGGCTGTTGCGGTAGGCCTGCAGCGTCGCGCGCAGCTGCAACGTGTCACCGGGCGAGACGTCGATCGTCGTGGCCGGCGTCACGCTCTGCCAGGTGCCGTCCTGCTGCACGTCGAGATCGCGCAGGTCCCACTCCCGGACGGTCTCGGTCGCCGTAGCGTGCACCTTCACCTGGCTGACCGACAGCCCGTCGAACGGGTTGCCGACGATCGTCGCCAGCGCAGTGAAGATCTGCCATGACGTGCCGAACTCGACGTCGAACGGGTCGGTGTAGAGATCGGTGCGGTGGAACTTCCATCGCTTGCCGTCGTCGAGCCGGCCGCGGGCCGACCAGGAGTACGACGACGAGCCCTCGCCTTCGTGCTGCGTGGTGGTGAGCAGGTTGTAGTAGGTGGACCCGCCCGCTGCGTCCGCGACCTCGTCGACCAGCGATGTGTGGGAGACGCCGGTGCGGTGCAGCCCGGTGCCCGGAGCGATCACATGCGTGGTGATTCGCGTCGCAGGCGGCCTCGGGCCGATGGTCGCGCGAATGCCGGGCAGCCGGTCCTGGTCGAGCGTGCCCACGGAATGGCCGATGTTCGCCATGACGAACGACGGCCCGGTCGGATCGCGCTGCACGTAGAGCACCTGCGCGGCGTTCGCCGTCTCTGTCGTCGCGCCAGTCAGGTTCATCGGGTGGCCGAACGCCAGGACCTTGTGCCCGCACACCGCCGTGACGGTGCCGACGCCGCCAACCGTGTAGTCGCCGTACGCGATCGTGACGCCGAACGGTGCACCGGGCTTGATGTTCTTCGCTGAGCCGTGTCGGGAGACCCCCTTCGCGCTTCCCGAATGCAAGGAGAACGGCGTCGCGCCCGCGCTGCGAAGTCGCTCGCGCAGGTCGCTCCAGTGGCTCGAAGGCAGACCGGTCACAGTGATCGGGGTGGGCAGCAGCTGCAGCTCACCCGATCTGCTGGAGGAGCTACCACTGCGAGAGGCGGGCGCGTCCATGCTGCGCGGGACCATCACGCGCTTCGCGTAGGCCTTCGAGCTCGATCTGTTGCGGTCGGACAGCAGCTGGTACATAGCGGCCGCCGGCGTCACGCCCGCCTTGTTGGTCGCACCGAAGGACAGCCCGTAGGACAGCGCGCCGATCAGCCGGCCGTCACTGGCGTAGATCGGCGATCCCGACATGCCTTCCCAGGTGCCGTGACTCTTGATCGTCCGGGACTGCGTCTTGATGACGATCATGTCGATCCCGGGCGCGATGCCGTCGTGCAGCCTGCCCAGCACCCGCACGGCGAAGGGGCGCGGGTGCACGCCCTTGACGGTCGTCCAGCCAGTGCCGCGCAAGCCCGCACGGACCTTGCTCAACGGGTACGCCGCCGGGCATTGCGGCGAGTGATGGCGAGCGCCGTGCTTTGCATGAGGCATGGCACTCACCGCACTGCTCGCACTCCCTGGCAGAGCGAGCGTGGAGAGACCGATCGCGATCGCGGCCGCCCAGAGGGTGCCGGTACGTGCATGGGAACGAGTTGCTGGGATTCGCACTGTGCCTCCTGATCGAGATCACGATCTATCCAGATCATCGACGCTGAAGCAAGCATTCCGGTTCCCCCACTCTGGCCCGGAACGCGAAAAAGCCGCGCCACCCGTTCGGGTAGTGCGGCTCATTCGTTCTAGCCGGACGGCGTGTCAGTCGTCGCCGCCGTTGTCACCGCCGCTGTCGCCACCACCGTGGTCATCGCCCTGGTCGTCACCGGAGTCGTGACCCGGGCCGCCGTCCTCCTGGTCATCGCCGTGGCCGCCGTGGATCGAGTCGTTGCCCTCGTCACCGTGGCAGTCGTCATTTCCGTCGTCGCCCTGGAGGTCGTCGTCGCCGCGACCGCCGCTGATGTCGTCGTTCCCGCGACCGCCACTGATGTCGTCATCGCCGGCACGACCTTGGATCGTGTCGTCGCCACCGTTGCCATTGATGTCGTCGCCTTCGGAGGAACCGCAGACGATGTCATCGCCGCCGCCGGCGTTGACCACGTGGCCACCGTCCTCGACGTCGATCACGTCACGGTGAGACGTTCCGTTGACCACGTGCGCGGAGTGGCTGGTGACGGTCATCGTCACGGCCTGACCATCACACGTGTGGTGATGATGCGCGGGAGCCGCTACGGCGTGAATCGGGTTGTAGGCCAGCAATGTCATCGGCGTGGACATCGCAAGCGCGAGCACTCGTCGGGAAGACGGCTTCATTCGGAACTACTCCTCGGTCACTGGGCAGCAGCTGCAATCACTGCTGAATCGCGGACGTCCCCCGTCCCTTGCACGGATGGGGTCGGCAGCAGGTTCAGCAGGGTTGACCGCCGATCCGTCCCAGCGGGCTGATTCGCGCGAGATTGACCCGTTTCGCGTCGTACTTTCCATGGCCGACGCCCTTGCCAGAGGTGAGCCGCACGAAGGCACCGAGGTTCGGGTTGCCGTACTTCCTGGCGATCGCCGGACCCATGAAGATCGCCTGCTGGCACGAAAACGCCTTGAGGTCGTAGACCGAGTGCTCGGGTCCGGGAAGCACGGAGTGCCGAATCGCAGCCAGCGCGAGGTCGGCGGTCATCGGAGGGGCGAACTGGATCCGCCCCGAGTAGAGGCTCGTTGAGCCGTGAAGCCGCCCGTTGATCTGCTTGACGTAGGCATCGAGGAGGGCGTTGCAATCCTGGCCACGACGAGCTCCCGCGACCAGCGCGGCCTCGGCGGCGGCGAACGGCGTCGCGACGACATCGACCGCCTTCAGATCCGCGCCGAATCTGACCACAGTGGCATCGAGATCGCTGACCGATCCGTTTCGGCAGAGTTGACCGAGCCGTCGAAGCGGCCTCAGATAGGTCGCCTTGCGCGGCGGCCGGTGATCCGCCGCCGCCAGGCGCACCGCGAGGTCAGCCAACGTCGCCTGACGGGTCGGCGCGGATGACTGGACTGGCAGTGACGAGTGCGCCGCCGGATGTGAACAGGCGACGACACCCAGGAGTGCGACCGCCGCAGCCGCGACTCGCTTGATCAGCTGTGCTCTGCGGCGGAGCCGAACTCGGAGACCGACTCCATGATCCCGGCGAGCCAGGCCCAGATGCTGCCGCCCACGGTCAGGCCGACGCCGATCCAGAACGCGATCCAGTTCCACTCGATCAGCGCGATGCCGCCGACGATCGTGCCCGCGATGATCACGAAGGTCGCCGCCCAGATTGCGGCGCTGGCGTCGTGACCGCTGCTCTCGCTGGCCATCTCGTTCTCCTCCTAGGGCGGCGCTGGGCGTCGCGCTAAGCCTAAGGCCCCGCCTCTGCGGCCTCTGGCGCAGGCTCCGCCGTGTCGCTCTCTGCCCTCGCCTTCTCGGTCTCCGGGCGGGGCCAGAGCCGGTCGATCTCGGCGTTGAGCTCCGCCCCGAGCAGGATCGCGAGCGCTGTCAGGTAAAGGAAGAGCAGTACGGCGACGGGCGCCGACAACGGCCCGTACGTCGCGGTCTTGCGGAACGCCCAGTCCAGCCAGGCCCGCAGGATGGTGGACCCGAGGATCCAGAGGATCACCGCCATGGCCGCGCCGGGCAGGGCGCGCAGCCAGGGTGTCCGCACCGGCAGCGCCCGGTGGTAGAGCGTCGACAGCAGCGAGAGCGACACGAGCACGACCACCGGCCAGTAGCCCACGGCGACGACGCCGTGGACCACGGCGTACCAGCGTTCGGGGAACGCTTCCTCGAGGTGAGACGGACCGAGCACGAGCAGCGGAAGCAGGACGATCGTGCAGAGCACGAAGTAGACGTAGAGCCGCAAGGCGAGCAGGCGGCTCTTGACGGCCCCCCGCTCGTGGCGCAGCCCGTAGGCGATCGTGATGGTGTTGACGTAGGTCGCCATTGCCGAGGATCCCGTCCACAGCGAGACGACGAAGCTGATCGACACCACGTCAGCACGGCCGCCGAACAGGATCCGATGCAGCGCGGGCGAGATCGTCTCGTGGACGGCGCTCGGCACGATGACGTGCGTCAGCGCCTTGTCGATCGAGTCCTGGAGCGCGTTGAGGTTGTCCGAGCCGAGCGGGCCGCTGAAGAAGCCGATGACGCCCAAAACGGCCAGGATCAGCGACGGCAGCGACAGGAGCTGCCAGAAACCGGCCTCAGCGGCGAGGCCCAGCACCCGGTCGTGCCACGCCCGACGAGCGGTGGCGCCGAACAGCTCACGAACGGACGCCACGAAGGAAAGGTACGGCTGATCAAGTGCCAGACTTGACCGCATGGCTGCGACACACGAGGTAACCAACCAGCCGCCACCGCTTAGCGACTACGACGTCTTCAGCACGGATGAGGCCCTCGTGGAAGGCGTTCAGCGCCACAACGCGGGCTGGGCGACCGAGAATCTGGCGGACCTCGGGCGCCGTGCCGGGAGCACGGAATGGCAGGAGCGGGGCCGCCTGGCCAACTTCAACCCTCCGCAGCTGGTCACCTATGACCGCTACGGGCACCGGATCGACGAGGTCGAGTTCCACCCCGCCTGGCATGAGCTCATGACCGTGGCGGTCGAGAACGGCCTGCACGCCGGCGCCTGGGCCGACCCGAAGCCCGGCGCAAACGTCGCCCGGGCCGCCGCGTTCGCGATCTGGTCTCACACCGAGGGTGGCCATGGCTGCCCGATCTCGATGACGCACGCCGCTGTCCCTGCGCTGCGGGCAGGCGACCCGGCGCTCGCCGCGGAGTGGGAGCCGCGGCTGATGTCGAAGGTCTACGACCCCGGCCTGCGCACCCCGTCGGAGAAGGCCGGATGCCTGGCCGGCATGGGAATGACGGAGAAGCAGGGCGGATCCGACGTGCGGACCAACTCGACGCGCGCCGTACCTGCCGCCGACGGCACCTACCGGCTGACCGGCCACAAGTGGTTCACCTCGGCGCCGATGTGCGACGTGTTCCTTGTCCTCGCGCAGGCCCCCGGCGGCCTCACCTGCTTCCTGGTGCCGCGCGTCCTGCCCGACGGGACCCGCAACACCTTCAAGATCCAGCGGCTGAAGGACAAGCTCGGCAACAAGTCCAACGCGTCGAGCGAGCCGGAGTTCGACGACACCGTCGCGTGGCGGCTCGGCGACGAGGGCGCAGGCGTCCGCACGATCATCGAGATGGTCACCTCGACCCGGCTCGACTGTGTGATCGGTACGACGACGCTGATGCGCGAGGCAGTGGCGCAGGCGACGCACCATGCGCGCCACCGGCAGGCTTTCGGCAGGTACCTCGCCGACCAGCCGTTGATGCGCATGGTCCTCGCGGACCTCGCGCTCGAGTCCGAAGCCGCGACGACCCTCATGACCCGACTCGCCGCAGCGGTCGACGACGACGAGGGCGCGTTCAAGCGCGTCGGCCTTGCGGTCGGCAAGTACTGGGTGTGCAAGCGCGGACCGAATGTCGCGGCGGAGGCACTGGAGTGCTTCGGTGGCAACGGTTTCGTCGAGGACTTCCCGATGGCGATGCTCTATCGAGAGGCGCCGCTCAACTCGATCTGGGAAGGATCGGGCAACGTCAACGTTCTCGACGTGCTCCGCGGCTTGGCGCGTGAGCCCGGCGCCTGGGAGGCGTTCCGCAACGAGGTCGCGCTTGCGGCGGGTGCGGACGCTCGGCTTGATGCGTCGGCGAAGGCGCTCGACGAGGAGATCACCGACACCACGGACATCGAGGTGCGCGCGCGGCGACTGGTCGAGCACATGGCGCTGGTCCTGCAGGGCTCGCTGCTGGTGCGCTTCGCTCCCCCGGCGGTCGCCGACGCGTTCTGCGCGTCGCGACTGGGCGGCGACTGGGGCCATGCGTTCGGCACCTTGCCATCGGGCGTTGACACGGCGGCAATCGTGGAGCGGGCGACCCCGAAAGTCGGCTGAGGACGCCGCCCGTCGAGCATCACCTGTTCGGCCGAACTTCGATGTGTTCTCTTGCGCCACTCGTGGGTACACACCGCGGCAATCGGGGGCGACGACCCGACGATTGGCTGAAAACGAATGCTGGACCGACCGGCGGCTCGCCGCCCCGTTCTTGTTGCCACTGCTCTTGCTGCCTGCCTTGGCGCGAGCGGGATGAGCCCCGCGGGCGCAACGACTCACCGTGGGCTGACCCAGGCCCAGGTTCACCGCATCGTCAACTTCACCGGCTACCAAGGCTTGCGATCGCATCGGTTCGATGTGGCTGGTGTCTTCAAGGCCGGTGCCGCAACGATCAAGGTGGTCCGGCTCGACGGAGCGCGGCTTCCCATTCGCCTGAGCGAGCTTCGCCGCGACGTCGCGCAAGCCAACGACATCGCACAGCAAGGCGGCACCTTCACATCGACACTGAAGGTCGGTCCTGGGAAGAAGCAGCGCATCACCTATCACGTGGCGCCCAGCACCCACCCGAACGAGCCGAATCTTCGCTACTTCGTCTTCGCACCGCGCAGCGAGCAGCTCGACTCGTTGACGTCTCCCGTTCGAGCGCCGTCAATCCAGGCGTTGACCCTGGTCGGCAAGAAGCGGCTCGCGGTCACCTTGCTGCATGACCGGTCCCCGAACGCAACATGGCAGGGAACGAGGATTCCCTACGCGGACATCTGCGCGTTGATCGAAAGCTTCAACTCAGCCAGCCGAGTCACGGTCGCTCGGTCGACGCTCCGCCGGCTCGCCGCGCACCACGTCGATCTGAGCTACCTCACCGACCCCAACCACTCGAACCCGACCCGGCACCGAGAGCTCATGAATCTTGCCGGCCGCGGATACGAGATCTGGTCGAACTCCTTGGGCTTCGCCATCACGTCCGCACAGTCCAACGTGCCCTACCACCGGTATCGCGGAATGCTGAGCCAGATGGCGTTCTCCTACTACGCCAGGAACCAGATGCACTTCCTGGCTCTCTCCGCCACGGCGTACCGGCAGTTCGCCGCTACCGGCTGAGCCCGCCAACCGGGGCAGCGGTGTGGTCCCGGAGATGGGACGATCGTCACGATGATCAAGCGGCGCGCCGGGTGCTCAGCACTTGCGATTTGCCTGAGCGCGAGTGGCCTCGGCGCGGCCGGCACGATCGGCGCGGCCGCTGCAACGCCGTCTCGACCCTCAAGTCTCACGAGCCACCAGGTCGACCGGATCGTGAGGATGACCGGCTACCACGGCCTTCGCTCACATCGCTTCCACATCATCGACACGTTCCGCGTCGGCGGTGCCGACACCGTGGTCGTCCGCCTCGACCATGCCCGGCTCGGTGTCACTCGCCACGAGCTTCGCCGTCAGCTCGCACAGGCGGCCGGCCTGTCCGCCGGACGGCCGACGTTCGGCACCAGGATTCGGCTCCACGGGTCACGGGAGCGAGTCACCTTCCACGTGGCGCCGGTCAACGCCCTCACGCCCCACGCGTCGTACCTCCGCTACCTGATGTTCACGCCGCTTCACGAGCGGCTCGGCCGCCTGACGCGACCAGAGCAGGTCCCGGACATCCAGGCGCTCACCGTCGTCGATGCCGCGCATCGCCTCAACGTCACGCTGCTGCAGGATCGTGCCAAGGGTGCGACCTGGGGATCACACATCCCCGCCGCGCGGCTCTTCGCGATGGTCGAGAGTCTCAACACGAGCAGCTCGGTCTTCCTGTCATCGAGAACGATCGAGCGGCTGTCGCGGCAGCACGTCGACACCAACAAGGTGCTCGCGTTCGGCCGCGAGATCTGGTCGAACTCACTCGGCTTCGCGATCCTGGCGGCTCGCACCGGCAAGTCGTACGCGACCTACTCGCGGCAGGCGACACACATGCGGTTTGCCTTCTACCGCAGGTACGACCTGCGATATCTGAAGGTGCCCGCAAGGCAGTACAAGCACTTCGCGCATTCGTAGCCGCCGTAACCGAGTACTTGTACTCAGGCCATCGGGCGTCGGTTCGCCGACCGTTGGGCGTATGACCTCATACGAGTACCCGACCCCGCCGCAGGAATGGATGCCGTACCCGCCGCCGCGGCTGCGCCCGCACCGAGCCGGCGTCGAGACGCGCCAGATCCTGCTCACGCTTGGCACGGTGTGCCTGATCGCGGCGTTCACCGCAGGAACCGCTCTGGTGTGGGCGGCTCTTCGACCCGGTGGCCAGGCCGCACTCATGGCCGCGATCACCGCTGCCCTGCTCATCGGTGCGACCGCAGCACGTCGGCTGCCGGCGACAGCTGAGGCTCTCGCGACCGTCGGGCTCGCTGGCTGCGTGGTTGACGCCGTCGCCGCCCGCACGCTGCACCTGTCGTTCGCGACCGGCCTGCCGCTGCACTGGTACGCAACGGTCGCCGCTCTCGGTGTCGCCGCCGTCGCCTTCGTCGTCGGCACAGCATCGCCGCGGCTTGTCAGCGCACCGGTCGTCTGGGCGTCGGCGCCGCTCCTCGCTGCAGTCGCGGCGGTAAATCCGACGAACCACTACCGCACCGCATTGCTCGCACCGACCGGCATCGCCGTCGCGGCCGGGCTGGAGAACGCACTGCGTCGTACGCCGTCGCCGAACCTGCCGGCTCGTGTCCTCAATGCCATCGGCGGCACGGTCGTCGCGGCTGTGGGGTTCGGCTCGGCGTTGATCGCCGCGGGGCACCACGACCCGATGGGCCTGTGGGGCGCGGCAGTTCCGATCGCGCTCTTCGCGCTTCCCGGGTTGGCGGGAAACACCCGATGGGTCGCCGACGACCTCACGGCCGCAATGTCAGGCACCAGCGCATCGATCTTGGTGATGGCATTCGGGATCCACTCGAGTGCGGACGCTCGAGCGGTAGCCGCGATCGCCCTCCCGATCCTCGCTGTCTACGTTCTAGCCTTGCGGGGCGGCGGCTGGACCCGCCGTACCCAAATCGTCGTCGGAACGCTCGGCGTCCCGGGCCTGCTTGCGTGGAACTCGCTCATCGCGGTCGACCAGCGGTTCGCGACCGTGGACTTCGTCCTCGCCGCCGCGGCGGCCGGCGTCGCGATCGCCTGGCCCAACGCCCGCCCGGCTGCGTACGCCGTCCGCGGCACCGCACTGGTGGTCACGACGATGCTGTCGACGCTCGCTGCGTCGATCACCCTTCACCTGCACGATGTCGCGACGATCGAGGCCTACCTCGCGACGCCCGCCGGACTGATGACCGTGATCGCCGCGATCCTGCTCTATCGCAACCGTGAGCTGTCATCCGCGGTGCTCGCACCGGGGCTCACGCTCGGGCTGCTGCCGACGCTTTTCCTGGCGCTCGGCAACGACCCTCAGCGACAGGTGATCCTGCTCGTCGCGGCCACCGTCATCGTCTGCGTGGGCGCCGAGCTGCGGCTCGGCGTGCCCCTCGCGGCCGGCGCCGGCATCCTGGGCCTGCTCGCCTTGCGGCTGGCCGGTCCGCAGTTGGCGATGCTTCCCAAGTGGGAGGTGCTGGCAGCAGCCGGAGCCGTGCTGCTCACCCTCGGCGCGACCTGGGATTCGCGCCTGGAGGACGCTCGGAAGCTCAAGTGCGCGGTTACCCCGCGCCTCCAAGCTCTCCGTTAGCTACATGTGGGGCTCTTGCTTGGACATGTCCTTGGGCGCCGGGAACTTGGTGTCGTCACCTGGCGCCCGCAGCAGGTCGTCGGCGAACAGATGGCAGGTCGAGTACTTCTGCTGGAACGTCGAGACCGGCTTGCCGAGGGTGTCCGCAGCGCCGCGCAGCAACGAGCAGGTGACCCGCATGCCGAGCGAAGGCGAGACGTTGAAGAAGAAGTTGTCGTTGCCGATCGGGTCCGGGCAACCGATCGAGATGCCGGCGACAGCGCAGGAGGGATCACCGTTCAGTGGCGGGTTTCCCGAGAGCATGGAGCGTCGGATCGGCTCCGGATACGACTTCAGAGGCGCGATCAGGTAGCCGAGGAAGTCCCCCGCCGTGCCGATGTTCATGTACCCCTGCATGCCCGGCACGTCGCGGCGGACCTCCTTGACGATCTGCGGGTACATCTCCCCCGGGCCGCCGCTGATCAGGACCTTGCCGATGTGGCCGGAGAACGTGGTGGTACCGAGGATCGGCCCGGTGAACCACGGGTACCCAATCGCTCGCGCACCGGGCACGCCGATCAGCGACCCGACGTACTCGAGCCCTATCAGCACTGGCGAGTCGCTGACGTCCTCGATGAGGTAGCTCGACATGCCCACCGATGCCGGGCCACGGATCGGCTTGGCGTGCCGGACGGCGTATCGGATCTTGACCATCACGCGCGCTGCGTACCCGTCGAGGGCACAGAGCGACGCGGCCGCACCCTTCAGCTTCGGGTTCGTGCAGCCGTCACGTGCCGGCTGGGTGCGGCCCAAGGTCCCCACCTGGTCCATCCCGAAGCCGCCGAACGTCTTCTGGATCTTCAGGTTGAGCCGGCCGACGTAGTCGCCGCTCACGAGCGTGTTGTCGCCGCCGAGCACGGTCGGGTGCGAGGAGTAGTTGACGTAGGTCGCGAACACCCTGCCAGTCGTCGGACTGTGCGCCTGGATGACACGGATCTCGTCGTCCATCACCTGGTTGTTGGCGTCGTTGCTGAACTGGTTGGTCAGCAGCGGGTCGTCGTTGACGCTCGGCGGGTACTCGTTGGTCTCGTTCTCGACACCCGCGTGCGCGACGCCGTAGGTGAGCCTGGCCGGCCGCATCGCCTGCCATGCCTCGACGAGCGCCTTGACGGTGCGGTCGTGGACCATGCGCAGGTACGACGTGGGGTCGCCTCCCCAGACCCCCGCGGTGTCCGCACCACTGTGCGTGTGATCGGAGTCGACCAGAATCTGACGCGCGCTGGGGACCGGCGCTGGAGATTTCTGGGTCAGGGCGAGCGCGTAGATCTGCGCGGCCGCATCCCGTCGGATGGACTCGAGACCGAACGGTCCCTGCTTGTACTCGATGAAGTAGCCCTGCGTCTCGATCTGCGCCAAGGCAATCGTGTTGTGGTGGTCGCTGATCATCACCGCCCGGCTGTGGGCACCGTCGCCGAGGATCCCGGTCGCGTAGCGGCCGACTGTGCTGGGCACCTGGTACTTGTTGGCGATCTTGTCGTCGCCGAAGCCGTACCCGCCCAGGTAGAAGTCCTTGTTCTTCATCATCGCGCGCGTCGGGTTGATCGACGTGGCCGCACCGCCGAAGAGGTACGTCGAGGCCGCCGACTCCCCGCGGGGCACCCGCGGCGCCCGAGCCGAGGCCGAGCCAGGCGTCAGCGAGACCACGGACGCCGCCGAGGCGGCGATCGCGGCGATGACGAGGGCAACACGAGGACGCGTGATCACGCGGAAGGTTTCGCTCGGTAAGTAGCGAAGTCCTGCCCCATGCGGCGCGTCATCCCTGCAGTCGTCGCCACCCTCTCGCTGGTGCTGGGTGGGGTCGTCGGCGTGGCCACGGCCGCCGCACGTCCCACCACGAGCAGTTGGCACGGCCTGCGTGCCGGCGCGGCGGTGGTCGACGCCACCTGGCACGTCGGTGCGTCAGCGGGCCAGTACGCCAGCACGATCGGCCCGAACGACATCAAGGCGGAGTGGGACCCGAACTTCGCCTCGATCCTCAAACGGTCGTCGTACGGCGTGGCCTCACGGTTGTCGATCACCGCGATCGTGCTGCAGGACGGCCACGGCAATGCGCCGATCGCACTAGTGCGTGACGACAACTACCTGGCACAGGACATGCTCACCCGCCGGGTCGCCCAGCTCCTCGCAGCCCACGGCACCCCGGTCGCCTACGACCACATCCTGATGTCGGCCTCCCACGACCACAACTCGCCGTACTACTCGACCCCGGCCGCCGGCGTCTGGCTGTTCCAGGACGTCATGGACCTGCGGATGTTCGAGTACCAGGCCCGACAGATGGCGCTGGCGATCGAGCGGGCGTACGCCGCGCTGCGCCCCGCCCGGGTGGGCGCGACGACCGTGCAGTTCGGCGGGTTCCAAGGCAACATCGCCGGCGCCGACGTCAACGAGGACGGCTCGCCGACCGGCTACCCGCAGCAGGACAACGACCACAACCTGGTCGTGATGCGAATCGACGACATGTCGAACCCCGCGCACCCGACGCCGCTGGCGAGCTGGGTCGACTACGCCGAGCACGGCGAGTCACTCAACGAGTACGACCTGATCAGCCAGGACTGGATCGCGCCGTTCATGCGCTACATGACCCGGGCGACCGGCGTGCCGATGGCGTTCAGCCAAGGCGGCGTCGGCTCGGCCGAGGGCCCGTACGAGCACGCCTACCCTCCGGGCCAGGCACCGGTGCTGAAGGACCACGGCGACAAGCTCTACGAGATCTACGGGCATCTGGGGTACGCCCAGGCCGAGCGCGGCGCGCACCTGCTGTTCGAGCACGCGATCGCGGCCTGGCGGGCAATCGGCGGCGCACACAACGGGATCAAGGTCGGCGTGCCATTTCAGACCGACCCGACGGTGAAGATGTTGACGCGCTGGTACGCCGGCCCGGTGTCCCACCCGTACCCGTCGGTCGGCAACTGCCGGACCGGCCCGACGGTCGGCGGCGACCCGGGCGTGCCGGCCGCCGGCCTGCCCGACTGCGAGCGCGGCGACGACGTCGGGATCCCGACGCTGCCGTTCTCCGGCTCGCTGTTCAGCCAGATCAAGGCCGCCGGACTGTTCATCCCGGACAACTACGACGCGCCATCGTTCGAAGCGGTCGAGGAGAACCTGCGGATCAAGCTGCAGGCGGTCCGGATCGGCGACATCCTGCTGGGCTCGTGCTCCTGCGAGGCGCAGGCCGACCTGACCCGCAACCTCGAGAGCCGCACCGACCGGCGCAGCGGCAACCAGTGGCTCGGCTTCGACTACGGCAGCCAGAAGGACGTCGACGAAGCGTGGCCAGTCGGCTACGCCAACGGGATACCCAAGCGGCGCGTGCGCGCCTGCTACCGGGCGTCGAAGGCGGCGTACTCATGTCCCGACCCCCGAGATCCGTTCGGGGTCGCGCGACTGACGACCCCCGTTGCGGCCTTCCAGCACATGGAAGCCGAGATCCACAATGACGCCGCCGGCTGGAACGACGTAGGCAACGTCACCAAGGCGGTGTCTGAGCCCGCGAAGAACAGCGCGATCCTCGGCAACTACACGCACACCGAGCTGGGTGCGGGGCAGTACCGCAGCTGCCCGGGGTACCGGGTGTCGGTGGGTCTGGGCCACACCGGCGACTACGACGGCTACACGGTGTCCTTCCGGGAGTACGAGGCGCGCGACGCCTATCGCAAGGCGCTGACGAGCTACGGACCGCACACCGGCGACTACATGGTGACGAACCTGGTCGGGATGGCCGCGAACCTGAAGTGCGGGACGCCGGTGCCCACGCAACCGACGGACGCGATCCTGCCGATCGACGAGGCCCGGCAGTCCAGCGAGGCGACCGTGCTCGGTCAGATCTCCTCGGCCTACTACGCCGGCTGGAACGCCCGCGTGCCGGACAGCGTCGGGCCGGCGAAAGTCCTGAAGCAGCCGAAGAACCTGACCCGCTTCGACGACGCGACCATGACGTGGGTCGGTGGCGACAACTGGACCGACAACCCGACCGTCGTCGTCCAGCGACGTACCAACGGCGGATGGCATCCGTACGCCGACCAGCACGGGCAGATCCAGGTCGTGCTCAACCAGCGCGCGCCGCTGTCGACCGCGGCACTCGAGCAGCTCGCCGGGACGCAGAAGTGGACATGGACCGCGTCGATGGAGGTCTACGACTCCTACCCGCGCGCCGACCTCGCCGGCGGCCAGGTGCCGAACGGGCAGTACCGCTTCGTCGTCGACGGTCACATCCACACCGGCGGCGCGGCGAGGCCGTACCACCTGGTGTCGCGGACCTTCACGGTGTCGCCATGGCGCGGAATCAAGGTCAGCCATCTCCGCGCCTCAGAGGGCGTCGTGAGCTTCAACGTTGCGCCGATCCACTACCCGCGGCTGCCGATCCACGTGCCGTCGGCGCTGCACCGCTTCTACAAGGACGACGGTGGCGGGCTCGGCAAACCGAACACGAGCGTGATCTGCCAGACCTGCAGCTTCGAGCCTTGGGCCGCGACCGGCCACGTGAAGCGGGCCAAGCTGTACTTGGTCAACACCCGGGGCCACGTCCTGCGGACGCTGCGCGCGCATCAGTCCAAGCAGAGCGCACACCTGTGGTTGGCCCACCTGTGGCTGCGGCCCGGGCAGCGCGTCGTCGTACCGGCCGGCGGCGTCATCGACACCTACGGTGAGAGCAACCGCAAGACCCTTATCTACTAGTTCGTCATCCACAGGCGGCAATCAAGGGTTTCCGCGACACAAGGCCGACGACGAGCCTCAAACGGTCATCACCTGACCGGAGGTTCGTCTTGCGCTCGATGCGATCGACCCTGCTCACCCTGCTCGCGGCTGCGGTAGCGCTGACTGTTGCGCCCTTCGCCGCGGCCGCCACCCACGCCACGACCGTTCGCGATGTCTCGGTCTGCCGTCACGCCGGCACGGCGAAGGCGCGTTGCTTCGCGATCCGGGTCGACCAGGTACGGCACGGCCGGGTCCGGCACGCTGCCGCGCCGGCGGGCTACGGCCCTGGCGATCTCCGGGCGGCCTACGCTCTGCCATCGACGAGCGCGGGTGACGATGCGACAGTTGCGATCGTCGATGCGTACGACGACCCGCGCGCCGAGGCCGACCTCGCGGTCTACCGCGCCCAGTTCAACCTTCCGCCGTGCACGGCTACGAACGGCTGCTTCACCAAGGTCGACCAACGGGGCGGGACCGACCTTCCTGACGTGGATCCCGGCTGGTCGGAGGAGATCTCACTCGACCTCGACATGGCCAGCGCGGTTTGCCCGAACTGCCGGCTGCTGCTCGTCGAGGCCGACTCGGCATCGATGGCCGCGCTTGGCACTGCCGTGAGGACTGCCGTCTCCCTCGGCGCGAATGCCGTCAGCAACAGCTGGGGCGGCCCCGACATGAAGGATCAGTACTACGGCCGCTACTTCCATCACCCAGGCGTGGCGATCACGGCTTCCGCCGGCGACGACGGGTACGGCACGAGCTATCCCGCCAGCTCGAAGTGGGTGACAGCGGTCGGCGGCACGACGCTGCGGCGTTCGAGTGCGCGTCGCGGCTTCAGCGAAAGCGCGTGGCCAGGCAGTGGCAGCGGATGCTCGGCGTACAACACAGCGCCGTGGCAAGACAGCGCGACGACCGGTTGTGCGGGACGCGCGGTCGCGGACGTGTCGGCCGTCGCCGATCCTGCGACAGGTGTCGCCGTCTTCGACAGCCTCGCCTTCCAGGACGCGAGTGGCTGGCTCACGTTCGGCGGCACCAGCGCCTCGTCCCCGATCATCGCGACAGTGTTCGCTCTCGCCGGCAATACCGCAGACGTCCGTGACGGGTCGTACGTCTGGACGCACCGGACGTCGAGCAACCTCAACGACATCCACGACGGCAGTAACGGAAGCTGCGATGTTTCGCAGCAGTGCACCGCAAGAAACGGCTGGGACGGCCCCACCGGATTCGGCAGCCCGGACGGAACGGCGGCCTTCTAGGTCAATTTGTACAGGCTGAACTTCTTCGGTGGGCCGCCCCCGAGGTTCGCACCCACAACGAGAGTCGTTCCGCCGACGATCGTCATTCCTTCGAGCTCCTGCCCGGCAGGGAAGCCGTAACTCGTCAACGCCGGTGAGGATTTCGTCTTGGTGCTGTAGTTGTAGTACCCCACCGATATCTGGCCTTTGGTCCTCTGCTCCGTCGTTTGAATCGCGTAGTAGAGCCAATCGCCGGTGATGGCGAAGCCGATGTTGGTGTCCGTGTCAGTAATCGTGCTGCCGTCACCGGATTTATCCGGAAGCGTGAAGACGCCGTTGTTGGCCGGGAACGCGCTCGTGGTCGGCAGGGGGAACCGGGTGATGGTCCGGGTCGTTTGCTTCGATCTGATGACCACGCTCTTGCTGTCGGCGTTCACCTTGAGTTGAGGCGACAGTCCGGGCGACCAGGTCATCTGAGGTAAGAGAGGAAGACCTGTCGGAAGGGACAACGTCACGAGTTGGTTGCCGGGATAGGTGCCGTCCAGGCCACCCGGAGACCAGATGGTGCTGTTCACGACGCCGATCGAGCCACCGTGACTGTTCGTGACGTAAGCGCTCGATGTTGGCGACGCCGTAGGACTCGTGTACTTGCTAAAGAGCAACTCACCTAGGTACGAGGTTGCATCTACGCAAGTGATGAGGGTCGATCCGCTGAAGCCAAACGACTGCAGAGCCGTGGAAGTGTTGGACGGCAGCTTGACGTTCGTCCAACTGAGGTACGCGCCTCGGTTTCCGGCCAATGCGATGGGTGCTGCGGCCCATGCGGCCTCCGCAAGCCCAAGGTCCATCACCGCGCCCGCTGCCACTACTCCGGTGGCCTGTAGGAATCGGCGGCGTGTGAGCTCCATGACTTCCCCCTAGGACGCAACTTGTGGGAAGTGTGGACATCGGTGTACTTGATCGACTCCGTGCCATTGGTCCCCGACAAAGTGGCGAAGGTCCCGAAGTGGTCAAATCGGGGTGTGAAGCTTCCCGTCATGCCGCCGGTCTCCCCCATGCTCGCGAAAGCGGTTCCAGACATCCCGCAAGGCGACTTCCTCTACGAGCCCAAGTGGGACGGCTTCCGGTCGATCATCTTCCGCGACGGCGACAAGGTGGAGGTCGGCTCGCGCAACGAGAAGCCGATGACGCGCTACTTCCCCGAGGTCGTCGAAGCGGTGAAGGCCGCGCTTCCGGACAAGTGCGTCGTGGACGGCGAGATCGTCGTACCGATGAACGGCAAGCTCGAGTTCGAGGTGCTGCAGCAGCGCATCCATCCGGCCGAGTCACGCGTCCGCAAGCTCGCCGCGGAAACCCCAGCGCACTTCATCGCCTTCGACCTTCTAGCCGTTGGCGACGAATCGTTGATGGCAGCTCCGTTCGGTGAGCGCCGTAGGCAACTCGAGAAGGCGATCAACAAGACCGCGGACGTCCACCTCACTCCAACCACCAGCGACATCGCCGAAGCCCAGCGCTGGTTCACCGACTTCGAGGGCGCCGGCCTCGACGGGGTAGTCGCGAAAGGCCTCGGCATCACCTACCAGCCGGACAAGCGGGCGATGTTCAAGATCAAGCATGCGCGGACGGCTGACTGCGTGCTCGCCGGCTTCCGCTGGCACAAGAGCGGTCCGATCATCGGCTCGCTCGTGCTCGGCCTGTACGACGGCGACCAGCTGCGTCATGTCGGGGTCGCGGCGTCGTTCCCGATGAAGCGACGCGCTGAGCTGGTTGAGGAGCTCGCGCCGCTGCGCAAGAACGCCGACAAAGACCATCCATGGGTAGGCAACGAGTTCGGGCCGGGCGGCGTACCGAACCGCTGGAACGCCGGCAAGGACATGAGTTTCGAGCCGCTACGCCCGGAATGGGTCGTAGAGGTCGCCTACGACCAGATGGAGGGCCACCGCTTCCGCCACACCGCGCAGTTCCGGCACTGGCGCCACGACCGCGACCCGAAGTCGTGCACCTTCGAACAACTTGAGCGACCGCTCAAATGCGCCATCGAAGAGGTCTTCGACGCTTAGACTCGCGGGCCCCTTAAGCGCACCTTCAGGTTCCAGGGCTTAAGTCAACGGGGCAGGGCGTACTCGTCGGAGCAGCTACCGATCCGGCTCGTCCGACCCCTCCCCCCGGAGGTCGGACCCGGCGAGTGCGTCCTTGCCCACTCGCGGGCCTAGGTGCAAGTCGGGGTCAGTGCAAGGCTGCGGTGAGCACGACGGCGATCAGGACCGCCGTGAGGAGCGCCAGTCCCCACCCCGGGATTGGGATGAACTGGGATTTGCGCGCCTGATTCGCCTCCGCACCGGTCACGCTCGGCAACCGGTGCGGATCAGTCTTGGCGTTAGACACGTCGTCCGGTGATCGCCTGCGCGACCAGGACCACTCCAGCGAGGATCAGACCCCACCACAGCACGTGGGCAACGAATCCGAGGCCGCCGAAGACGAGAAGCAGCAGCAGAGCCAGAACCAGCAACATCACGACCTCCAGGGGTTTTCAGTCACCTGATTGATCACCCAGAAAGCGCGATTCGAAACCGCTGCCCGGCAAGCCCGCGGACCTACTCGATCGCTGCGTAAACCTCGAAGCCCCGCGAGGCCTGAAATGCTGCACCGGTGAAGCTCAAGCTCGACCTGCACGACATCTACAACCGCGGCGCGGACATCGACCGCGCGCTTCAGCAGGTCATCGACGACGCGGTCGCGAAGAAGGCGAAGCTGGTCGAGATCATTCCCGGCAAAGGATCAGGGCAGTTGAAGAAGCACGTGCTTCGCTTCCTCGATCGCAAGGACATCAAGGCGCTGTATCACCGCGTGGAGAAGGACTCGGACAACTTCGGACGGGTCCTCGTCCACTTCCGCTGGAAGTAACCCAGCGCACCGATACCTGCGGCTAGCTACCGCTGACGTAACCGACCACGGGGTGACCCTGGGCTGTCAGCGCCAGAGAGGTCACGGCGTCGATCACGCGATGGTTGACCAGAACTTTCGCAGTGCTCCACGTGCCGTGGGCGAGCACTGCGTGACGGAGCGCGAAGCTCAACGGGGTGCCGGCTTTGCCGTATGCCGTAGCCCTGGTCCACGTCGCGTGCAGGCTCCCGCTGGATGGATTGAACTCCACCGGTCCCCACAGGTCGTGCGCGCCGCTGTGCGGCACGTTGGCGAAGGCAGACCAGGTGCCGTCACCGCTTCGCTCGACGTAGCCCATGGTGTTGTCGAGCGCACGAACCGGGGCATTCGAGGTGTCCTGGTCGATGCCGACGAACACCGTCCCGCCGTACGCCGCAACGGACGCGACACCGGTCTCCGCTCCGGCGACGCCGGCGTAGATCAGCTGTGGCGATGACCAGTCACCGTTCAGCTCGCCGCTGTCGCTTTGGGTGAGGAAGGTGGTCCACGCGTAGGCGTTGTTGTCTGCGCCGGCGCCTACGACGATGAGCTCGCCGGTCTTCGGATCCCGCGCGACACCCGTGGCGACGACACGGACCGGCTTGCCCTCAGCGTCGGCCACGACCGGCAGCGAGGTGAGACTCCCGAATCCGTTCCCAGGTTGGGAGAAACCGACGACCGGGCTTGCGCCGTTGCCGTTGAACACCGCCGCCAGCAACCCGAACTCCCCGTAGGGGATCGGCGTCGAGCCCACGAAGCCCTTACCGCTGTGCTCACTCTGCTGCGCCAACGAGCACCCGTACGGTTGCGGCGCGGCAAACGCTCGCTTCAGCTTCCCCTTGATGGTGGGTCCTACCGTGGCGAGCGTGCTCGCCACCAGTCCGTAGCGACAGGCGTCCACTACGACGTCGACGTACTTGTGGTTCGGGCTCAGCGCGAGGGTGATCCGGACGTTCTTGAGCGGCACGCGGGCGACCGCTTGTTTGAACCCGGACGAGGATCCGCCCAGGTGGTGCGTCCAGTGGGCCGCGCCGCTTGCATGCCGGTAGATCTCGAGCCGTGGCGGACCTCCGGACGTCTTCCGCACCAGGGCGGCTGCGATCTCCGTGCCGTTCTTCAGTCGCAGGACCGCCCCGTTGCTCGGTGAGTCCGGCAGCGCGGGGGCGCCTCCGCCGGCAATGCGGAAGTGGATCTCACCCGAGGCCGCTGCCGCAGGGACAGCGCCCGCCCCGACGGTGAGGACGAGTACAAGTGCGCCGAGCGCAGATCCCGCGGCCAGCCGCCTGGACGGCAGGTGCATGTGAGGCTCCAATGTCCGCTGCATGCCTACCGATGTTCAACGTCTCACCGGGCAGCAACGTTGACGCCATTCGCCGTCTTTCGGCTAGTTCACCGGGCTCTTGTTGCTGGGCTGGTTCAGCATCGTTCCGCTGGCCGCGCGGCGACGTGCGCGAACTCGATCGGGTCGCGGCGGTCCAACAGATTCAGCAACGTGTTGAACAGATGCCGCGCCGCATGCGGTGACGGTTGCGTGCCGTAAGGAACGAAGACGCGGTAGCCGTCGATCGTCAAGATCTGTGGCCCCGTGCCGCAAGCAATCGGCTCCGACGGGGACGGGTAGCGACTTGGGAGCGTGCTCACATGAGCAGCGACGATCTCGGCGCGCAGCTTCTTCATCAGCTTCGCGTGCACCGTGAAGTGGTACTTCGCCGGCTTCAGCGTGTCGATGATGCGCGCCTTTCCGGACTTCCGGATGTACATCGTGATCGTGTCGTGCGGTTGGTTGCCGAGCCGGTACCTCAACAGCCGATGGCGCGGAGAGTTCGGTGTCGGAGTGACGCAATGAGCGGTGGCCCCGCATGCCGTCGGGGTCGGCGATGGGGTCACGGTCGACGTCGCGGTCGGACTGGCGGTCGCGGTCGACGTCGCTGTCGACGTGGGAGTCGCGGTTGGGGACGACGTCGCGGTTGAGCTGGTCGTCGCCGTCGGGGTCGATGTCGCCGTTGAGCTGGTCGTCGCCGTCGGGGTCGGCGTCACCGTCGGCGTCGCGCTCGCAGTTTCCGCAGGTCGCAGCGCTGACGCCGCAGCCGGGCCAGCGGTCAGCGTCGTCGCGAGCACGACCGGCACCCCGACGAGGCCGCCCAGCGCGACGGCCGCCGCAAGCTTTGGTTTCGCCGACATGTTTCATCCTCCCCCGGTCAGCACAAAGTGGTGCTGAGAGCTTCCCCCGCCGATTGGAGCCAGCCTCTCAGGTACGCAATCTGCTTGCAAGCGACCCTGCCATCACCCGCGCTCTCCCTCACCGTCGCCCTTCGGCCAGTTAGCCGCGTTCATCTTGCTGGGCTGCACCCGCGGCGGCTCTCCTGGCATCTTCGGGTAGTTGGGTGGATACGGCGCGTCCCCGAGATCGTGGTCCCGCTCGTCGCGATCCGCCCACTCAAGCAACGGCTCGATACCGAACACCGCGTCGTCGATCCCCGCATGAACGTCGCCAAGCTTTGCGAACCGCTTCGGCATCGTGTTGATGTCGAAGTCCCGGGTCTCCACGTCCGGCAGCTCGTCCCAGGTCACGGGCGCTGAGACCGGCGCGTGGGCGAAACCGCGAAGCGAGTACGCCGCCGCGATCGTCCGGTCCTTCGCGTTCTGGTTGAAGTCGACGAAGATGCGCTCGCCGCGCTCTTCCTTCCACCATGCCGTCGTCACCTGGTCGGGCGCGCGCCGCTCGACTTCACGCGCAAACGCGAGCGCCGCACGCCGTACCTCACGGAAGCCGTAGGCCGGTTCGATCCGCACATAGATGTGCACGCCACGGTTACCCGACGTCTTGGGCCAGCCGACCGCACCGAGCTCGTCGAGCACCTCATGCACGATGCCCGCGACCCGCTTGGCGTCGGAGAAGTCCGTGCCCGGCTGCGGGTCGAGATCGATGCGCAGTTCGTCGGGCTGCTCGACCGCCAGGCAGCGCGTGTGCCAAGGATGGAACTCGACCGTCGACATCTGCACGGCCCAGGCGACCGCGCCGAGCTCCGTCACACAGAGCTCGTCGGCGGTGCGCCCTGACGGGAACGACACTTCAGCGGTACGGATCCAGTCGGGCGCCCCCTTCGGGATCCGCTTCTGGTAGATCTTTTCGCCCTCGACCCCCTGCACGCCCTCCGGATAGCGGTGCAGCATGCACGGCCGCTCGTAGAGCGCGCGCACGATGCCTTCGCCGACCGAGACGTAGTAGTTGAGAACGTCGAGCTTCGTGGCGCCGATCGCGGGGAAATAGACGCGATCCGGGTTCGTCACCTTGACGGTGCGTCCTTCAACCTCGACTTCGACGAACGGGGAAGCCATATCCGGGACGGTACCTCTCGTGACACGATCGGACTGTGACCTACACAGTCGAGAAGTCAGACGATGAATGGCGCTCAGAACTATCGCCGGAGGAGTACGCAGTACTCCGTGAAGCGGGTACCGAGCGTCCCGGCACCGGTCCGCTTCTGCACGAGCACCGCACCGGAGTCTTCAAGTGCCGCGCGTGCGGCAACGAGCTGTTCCAGAGCGACACGAAGTTCGAGTCCGGCAGCGGGTGGCCGTCCTTCTACGACCCGATGAACTCCGACGCCGTCGAGCTCATCCAGGACAAGTCACACGGCATGATCCGCACCGAGGTCCGCTGCAAGCGCTGCGGCTCCCACCTCGGTCACGTCTTCGACGACGCCCCGCAGACACCGACGGGTGAGCGCTACTGCATGAACTCGGTGAGCCTGACGTTCGACCCCGCCGAGTGACGGTACGTCGCGCGACTGCCGCTGACGCGGACCTGCTCGGCGATGTGCTCGCCGACGCGTTCGCCGACGATCCGGTGATCAGCTGGCTGATCCCGCCCGGCGTCGACAACCGCGGCGACCGACTCAAAGCCTTCTTCACCGCGATGAGCCGGATGTACCTGCGGTTCGACAAGCCCTGCTACATCGCGGGCGACGGTCTCGGCGCGGCGCTCTGGGGTCCACCCGGCAGCTGGGCGCTGCCGATGACCGACATGACGGACGCCGACGTGGAGCCGTTCATCACCGCGTTCGGCGACCGCCTCGGCATCTCGACCGAGCTACAGCTGCAGGTCGAGGGACTGCACCCGGCCGAGCCGCCGCACTTCTACCTCGCCTACCTCGGAGCCCGCCGCTCGAGCCAAGGCCACGGACACGGCAGCCGGCTCATGCAGGAGGTGCTCACTCAAGCCGACTCCGACGCCGTGCCCGCCTACCTCGAGTCGTCGAACTCACGAAACGTGCCGCTCTACGAGCGGCATGGGTTCAAGGTTGTCGGCGAGTTCCAGGCGCTGAACGACGGTCCGACGATCTGGCGGATGTGGCGCGACCCGCGTTAGGGAAGCGCGGCCACCAGGTCCGCCGCGGACTTGCGAGCTCCCGGGTAGAACGGGATCTCGAGCCGGGTGTGCCGACGGGCGGTAGCGGCGCGTAGCTCGCGCATCAGGTCGACGATGCGGTGCATCTCGTCGGCCTCGAACGCGAGCACCCACTCGTAGTCACCGAGCGCAAACGCCGCGACGGTGTTCGCGCGGACGTCCGGGTACTCGCGCGCCATCTTGCCGTGCTCGGCCAGCATGAAGCGGCGCTCCTCGTCGGGCAGCAGGTACCACTCGTAGGACCGGTTGAACGGATACACGCTGACGTAACGCTTGGGGTCCTCCCCCGCGAGGTAGGCCGGCACGTGGCTCTTGTTGAACTCCGCAGGCCGGTGCAACGCCATCGCCGACCACACCGGCTCACACGCACGACCCAACCCGGTCCCGCGGAACCGCGCATACGCGTCCTGCAGGTCATCCGACGTCGGCGCAACCAGCCACAGCATCAGGTCGGCATCGGCGCGGAAGCCGGCAACGTCGTACAGGCCGCGCGTCACGACGCCCTTGCCAGCGAGCTGCTCGATCAGCTGCTCGAGCTCGACCGTGATCTGCTTGCGCGCGTCACCCGGCAGCGCGGACTTGACCTTGAAGACCGACCACATCGTGTAGCTGATCGTCTCGTTGAGGTCCTTCGCCTTCTTGCCGGCCGACCGTTCCTCTGCCATGACTCCATTGTCGCCTAAGGCGTCAGCCGGTCCGCGATCTGCTGGACTGCCAACCGCGCGGTCGAGATGCATGCCGGGACCCCGACGCCGTCGTAGGCCGCGCCGCAGACGGCGAGCCCCGGCACGGTCTCGACCGCGGCGCGAATGCGCGCGACCCGCTCGCGATGTCCCACTGCGTACTGCGGCAGTGCGCCGCCCCAGCGACTCACCCGCGCGTCGATCGGCGTACCCGTGAACCCGGCGTACGTCGTCAGCTCGGCAACGGCCGCTGCCACGAGCTCTGAGTCGTCACGCTGCAAGTCGGTGATGTCGCCGAACCGGCCGATCGAGCAGCGCACGATCACGACATCACCGGCGAGGTGCGCCCACTTCGCCGACGAGAACGTCACGGCCTTGACCGGCCGGCCCGCGACCGCGGGGACGAGGTAGCCGCTGCCCGATGCATTCGCGTCAACGGCACGCCACGCTGTCGTGACGATGGCCATGCTGGCCGACTCGACGCCGCCGAGCTCCGCCGCCGCCGCCGGCACCACCGACGAAAGCAATCGGGCGGCGGGACTGGCCGGCACCGCGACGATCACGGCGTCTGCATCGATGACCTGCTGATCGATCGTCGCGCCGTGCACGACCCGGAAGCCTGCGGGAGCTCGCTCCAACTCGCGCACCGCGCGACCGGTGATGACCCTGCCTCCATGCTTGCCGATCGACGCCACCAGGAGTTCTGGGATGGTCCCGAGACCAGCCGGCAGCGTCGCGAACACCGGTTCACCCGATGGTGGCGCGGCCGCAAAGGCACGCCGCGCGGCGCTCAACGCCGAGCGATCGTCACGCGGCAGCTGCGGCAACGTTGCGGCGAGCGACAGCTCATCCGCGCGCCCGGCGTAGACGCCCCCCAGCATCGGGTCCACCAGCCGTTCGACCACGGCACGGCCGAGCCGCTTCGCAAGCCAGCCACCGACCGAGACATCGCCGTCCGGTGCGGCACCCGGAAGCCAGGCATCGACGCGCACTCGCGCGACCTCGGGCGCTGACAGCACCCCGCGGAGCGACGACGGATCACTCGGCACACCCATGACGGTCCGGGCCGGCATCGGCCGCAGCGCGCCACGCGCCCACACCGAAGCCGAGGCGGTGACGGGTACGACGAGGTCCTCGGTCAGCCCCAGCTCGGCAACCAGGTCGAGCGCCTCGGGCCGGCGGCGCAGGAACGCCTCCGCGCCCTCGTCGACCGCGATGCCACCGACCTCAGAGACCCGAAGCTTCCCGCCGACCTCGCGCGCCGCGTCGATCAGCGTGACATCGACGCCCGCACCTGCCAGCTGGTTTGCCGCCGTGAGACCGGCGATCCCGCCCCCGACAACGACGACCTTCGTCACGACCGAGTAGACGCCTCGTGGACGAGCTCGACGACTCGAGTGAGCACCTCCGGATCGGTGTCCGGCAAGACGCCGTGGCCCAGGTTGAAGATGTGCCCTTCGGCGTGATGTCCGGCCCGCAAGGTCTCGCGGACTCGGTGCTCGACGGCGGCCCACGGCGCGAACACCGTCGCCGGATCGAGGTTGCCCTGCACCGCCACACCCGGTCCGACCCGCGAGACCGCGGCGTCGAGCGGAACGCGCCAGTCGACGCCGACGACGTCGGCACCTGCCGCCGCCATCAGGCCGAGCAGCTCGCCGGTGTCGACGCCGAAATGAATTCTCGGGACGCCAGCGGCCGCCGCCAGGACGCGACGGCTGTGCGGCAAGACGTAGCGCTCGTAGTCAGCGGCGGACAGCGCGCCGGCCCAAGAGTCGAACAACTGCACCGCGCTGACGCCCGCATCAATCTGCACGGCGAGGTACGTCGCCGCGACATCGGCCAGTTTGCCGGCCAGCGCGTGCCAGGTGTCCTCGTCGCCGTACATCAGTGCCTTCGTGCGCGCATGGTCGCGGCTCGGCCCGCCCTCGACGAGATAGGACGCGAGGGTGAACGGCGCACCGGCGAACCCGATCAGCGGGGTGTTCCCGAGCTCACCGACCAGGCCACGGACTGCCTCGACAACGGGCGCCACCTGGTCGGGCTCCAGCTCCGGCAGCGCGGCGACAGCCGCCGCGTCGCGGATGGGCTGGGCGATGACCGGACCGACACCGGCCTTGATGTCGAGGTCGACCCCGGCCGCCTTCAGCGGCAGCACGATGTCGCTGAACAGGATCGCCGCGTCGACGCCATACCGGCGGACGGGCTGCATGGTGATCTCGACGACGAGATCGGGCCGCAGGCACGACTCAAGCATCTCGACGCCCTCGCGGACCTTGCGGTACTCCGGCAGCGAGCGGCCGGCCTGCCGCATGAACCAGACCGGCGTGTAGGGCACCGGCTCGCGTCGACAGGCCTTCAGGAACGCGCTGTCAGCGGGTCCGGGCACCCCTCGATCGTGTCACGACGCGATCAGCACCACTCCGGCCACAGCCCCGATCACCCCGGCGAGCTGAACTCGGCCGAGCCGCTCCGCGTGCACGATCCGCGCGAGCACGACGGTCACCGCCGGGTAGAGCGACGACAAGACGGAGACGACGGCGAGCAGCCCGTGGCGGCTCGCGTAGGCGAAGGTCACGTTCGCGCCGAGATCGAACAGCCCCACGACCAGGAGCAGTGGGAGCTCGGACCGGGTGATCCGCAACGAGGTCGCGGTCGCCAGCGACAGGCCTGTCATCACCACGGCAGACGTCGCGCGCATCACCAGCAGCGTCATCGCGGTGCTCGACTCGGCGCCGTGAGCCAGCGCGACGAAGACGATGCCGAAGCCGGCCGCCGCGACCCCGGCCAGCAACAGCGGTCTGGCCGCCGAGCGCGTGTCGTCGCCGCGCTGAAGCTCTGGCCCGCTGGCGAGCACCACCCCGACGATCGCGATGGCGATGCCGAGGTCCTGGGCGACGCTCGGGCGGTTGCCCTGCGCCAGACCGACCACGACCGGTACGACGACCCCGAGCGCCGCGATCGGCGCGACCACGCCCATCGTCCCGGTGGCAAGCGCTTGGTAGAACGACACGATCCCGATCGAGCCGGCGACCGCGGCTAACAGCCCCCAGCCGATGTAGCCGGTCCCGGCAGTGAACTTTCCGGTCACGGCTGCGCCGATGAGCACGGCGGTGACCCCGATCACGGAGCTGAACGTGACGACCGCCATCGCGGGTCGCCGGCGGCTGAGCGTGCCGCCGCAGAAGTCCGACGTCCCCCACATCGCGCTGGACAGCAGCGCAAGGAAGATCGCCACCCGCCGCAGCCTAAGAGAGCGTGCCGGCCCCGCCGGCGCGAAAAAAAAGGACGGCGCGTGGGGCGGTGGACGTGTGTCGGGCGGTCGAGGTTGTCCACAGGGCGCCTACAGTGACGACGTGTCGGTGGAGTTGTCGACGCCGGCCGACCTCCCGCCCGCCTTTCGTGCGGCGCTTGCGGGCCTGTCGGCGGTTGAACTCCGCCCCGAACTCGTCGTCCACGAGCTTCCCGCCCCGCCGCGACTCGCCCCTCACGCAATCGCCCTGCACGCCTCCGTCATGTCGGGCGAGGACGAGCTCGCCGAGGGCCGGCTCATCGTGTTGCACGACCCGGAAGGCCAGGAGGTCTGGGCCGGCGACACCCGGTGTGTGGCCTACATCCAGGCCGGCGTCGAGCTGGACATCGCCAGCGACCCGATGCTGCTCGAGGTCGGGTGGACCTGGCTGATGGAGGCCCTGGAGAGCGCCGGGGCCGACTACACCGCCGAGAGCGGCACGGTCACCCGGACGACCTCAGAACGGTTCGGTGCCCTCGCCGGGCACCCGGTCGACTGCGATGTCGAGCTGCGCGCGTCGTGGTCTCCGGTCGGAGAGCTCGCCCCGCACCTGATCGCGTTCGGTGAGGTGCTGTGCGTCGCGGCCGGCTTGCCCCCCATGCCGCCCGGCGTCGTCGCTTTTCCGCGACGGCGCGCGAAGACACGATCCCGGAGATAACCCGGCTGCGCCTAGACCGCCTGGCTGTCGCGGTACGGCGACTGGTGGACGACGGTGACGCCGGTCGCCGCCGCAACCCGCGGAAGTCGCAGCGCCAGCGTCGTACCGGCCCCGCGCCATGACGTGATCTCGAGTGCGCCGCCGACCAGTCGCGCCCGCTCTCGCAGCAGGCCGAGGCCGACGTGGCGACCACCGGTCGACGACACCTCTTCGGGCACGAAGCCGCCGCCTTGGTCGGCAACGATCGCCGTGACCCACTCGTCGTCGACGATCAGCTCGGCTTTCGCGACATCGACGTCGGCGTGCTTGATGACGTTGAGCAGTCCTTCTTGGAAGAACCGGTAGATCGTCACGGCGCTCGCGAGTGGAAGCGGGTACGGCTCGGAAGGCCAGCTCAGTGTGACCTCGAGCGCATAGCGGTTGGCGAAGTCGTCGCGCAGCGCCGCCACCGCACGCGCCAGGTCGCCGTCTCGCAGCGCCGGCGGACGCGTGCGTGCCATGACGGCCCGGACCTGCTCCTCCGCCTCGCCGACCATCTCGACGGCGCGCCCGATGCTGCTCGGGTTGCGGCGGTCGTCGAGCAGCACCCGCGCCATCGTCAGCGACTGCGCGACGGTGTCGTGCAGCTCTGCGGAGAGCTGACCTCGCGCCGACTCCTCGGCAGCGACCAGGCCAGCGAGCAGCTCGTACATGCCGGCGCTCGCGGTCTCCGCAGCCTGACGATGCCGCTCCGCGACCTCGTCGGCCATTCGCACTCGACGGTGCAGCGCGTCGACGGTGCTGGCGCGCGCCTGCATCCGGCCGACGGCCTTCGAGATCTGCAGGTTCGCGATCGCGGCAACGACTGCGATGGCGACCGCCGCCGGGCAGCCGGCGAGCACGACCTGCCACAGCGCACCCGACGCATGCCCGGTGCCGTGCAGGATCTCCGCGGAGACGACGAGCAGGCCACTGCACGCCCCGAGCGTCAGGACGAAGACGAGGACAGAAAGCGGGACGCCGTTTCCCTTCGTCCACCTCATGACGTCAGCACCCCGGTGGTCGTCCAGTCATCAAACGACCGACGCGGACCGGTGAGCTGCAAGTCGTCCTCGGAGAGCCCGAGAACCAACTCCGGGTCGGTCGCGAGTGCCATGGCGCCGAGCAGCGAGGCGACCGCACGCTCCGCCGTATGCAGCTCGTCGACGACGTCGTCCATCTCGGGTGGCACCTCACTCGACGCGAGCCGCGCCAGCCGGTTCGCCGAGTCGCGAAGCACGCGGAGCGCGGGCTCGGCGTCGCCGCCGAATCCCTCGTACTCGCCGGTGGCGTCCGACGAGACGCGGGGCACCAGCGCGTCGTCGCGCGGCACCGCACGCGCCGCGCTTCCCAGCCAGGTCTCGGCCTGCTCGGCGAGAACACCCGCAAGCAGCACGTCGCGTCGTCCGAACGGAGCGCGACCGACAGCGCGACGCGCGACCAGCACCGCGAGCGGGCTCTCGCCGCTGCCGAGCGCCGTTGCGCACCACGGCCGACCGTCCTCGACGCCCGTCACCGTTCCGTTCTCGGCGAGTGCCTTGAGCACCCAGTCCTCGTCGAGTGCGGCGGGGTCGACCCGACGTCGGTCGATACCGATGGCATCGGCCGCGAAATGGATCGGGCCTTCCTCGGCGAGCAGCACCATCTCGACGTCGGGACTGTCGAACACCCGGCACGCGGCCGTGAGAACGACGTACGCCGACACGTCGACCGAACGGTTACTCGCGCGCTCCTGCAGCCGCGCCAGCTCAGCGAACAACGCGGTCTCCGCCGATCGTGTCGCCTGCTCGTCGTAGGAGATCCACAGCAGCATCACCGGGACGACGAGCGCGACGAGACCGCCCGGCTCGTTGACGGCGATCCACGCACCGAGAATGCCGATGCCGGCCGCGCCCACAGAGTGCAATGCAGCGAACGGTGTGCGCTCCCAGATCAGCCGGCCGACCGGCTTGCCGGTCTGGAACACCTCACTGGCGACGCCCAGCCCGTTCTTGACGAACCAGAACACCGCCATGCCGCCGACTGCGCCGGACACCTCTGCACCGACGCCTTGGGCGAACTCCGCGCCGAGGGCAGTCGCCGCGCCGTACTGCGTGACAGCGAACGCGACCTGCATCAGGTCGCGGCGGCGGATCACCTCGATGGCGAAGACGCCTACCGCCACCGCGACGACGGTCCAGGCACGCGGCGAACGGACGAAGCTGGCCGCGATGGCGGCCTCGGTCAGGCTGAACGTCCACCGCTGCTTGCCGAAGGACAGGTTGACGACGGCGAGCTCGGCGAGTGCGACCACCGTGGCGAGGACCGGAACCGCGTAGGCGACCGGGTCACCCCAGCCGGTGAGAATCCCGCCGGCGGTCGCCGCCGCGGCAGCGGCCAGGATCAGCAGCCGCATGCGCGCAGGCGGGGGCATCAGACTCACGCGAGCCTCCCCCCGGCCATGCGCGGCCGCCGCGGTATCCATCTCCCGCATTTTCGGCGTGATCAGGCGGGAACTGACGTATCGCCAGACCCGATTCACCCATTCGGCGTAGCGGCCGATGCCGCCGACCGGCCGTCATCCAGATGGAGCAACCATTGGCCCTGTCGGGCTACAGGAAGCCGCGCCGCGCGCCGAAACCAAGCAGGTATCCAACTGGTGCGTACCCGGCCGGGATGCGAAATCCGGCTGGAATGAGGAGGTTCGGTGTCCGCAGTCGTCGACCGACCTGCCGTGCCTGCCCAGGACTCGGGCGCCGGGTTCACCGCCATGGTCGTGGACGACCACCCGCTCGTCCGTGAGTCGATGGTCGCGCGCCTCACCGCGATGGGCGCCCGTGACGTCATCGAGGCGGCCAGCGTCGCCGAAGCCCGGGCTCGCGCTCACGCGGGCGGCGCCCGTGATCTCTGCGTCCTCGACGTCGGCCTTCCCGACGGTTCGGGCCTGGACCTGCTCGCCGACCTGCGCGCCGCCGGCTGGCCGCGACTCGTCGTCCTGTCCGCTGCGGATGACCCCTACTCGGTGCGGGCGGCCTTCGTCGCCGGCGCTCAGGGCTACCTGCTGAAGTCCGCCTCCCCGCTCGTCGTCGCCGACGGCGTACGACGAGTGCTCGACGGCGGCGTCTACGCCGACCCCTCCGTGGCCTCGCTTCTCGCCGCCGGTCTTCGCGGCGGACCGCAGCACGACGGCGTCGCTGAGCTGTCCGGCCGTGAGGTCGAGGTGCTGCAGCTCGTCGCCGACGGCCGCTCCAACAAGGAGATCGGCGAGTCGCTCGGCCTGTCCGCTCTCACGGTCAAGAGCCACCTCGCCCGCATCGCCCGAAAGCTCGGCACCGGCGACCGCGCCGAGATGGTCGCGATGGCCATGCGCGCGGGCGTCATCCGCTAAGCCCTGCCGCCTCCCTTCTGCCGCACCCACTAACGTCGATCGGGTGAGCGAGACTCTCGACGCCGCTGCCGAAGTTCACGACGCAGCCGTCACCGAGGCAGCGCCCGAGGCCACGCTGCTCAGCGAGCCTCGCGACGGCGTACCGCCCGTCATCGACACGCTCGCCGATCTCGAGGCCGCCACCGCAGCGCTTGCCGCCGGGACCGGAGCAGTCGCGGTCGACGCGGAGCGCGCATCCGGCTATCGCTACGGGCAGCGCGCGTACCTGGTCCAGCTACGTCGCGAGGGCGCCGGAACGATCCTGATCGACCCGGTGCCGTTCGGCGATCTTCGCAAGGTGTGTGCGGCGATCGCGGACACCGAGTGGGTGGTGCACGCCGCCTCACAGGACCTGCCGTCGCTACGGGAGCTCGGACTTGAGCCGACCGAGCTGTTCGACACCGAGCTCGCCGCACGACTTGCGGGCTACGAACGGGTCGGTCTCGCGACAATGGTCGAGCTGCTGCTCGGTCTGCGGCTGGCCAAGGAGCACTCCGCTGTGGACTGGTCGCGCCGGCCGCTTCCCGAACCATGGCTTCGCTATGCCGCGCTCGACGTCGAGGTGCTGCTCGATCTGCGCGATGCCCTTGAAGCCGAGCTGCAGCGCCAGGGCAAGCTCGAATGGGCGCATGAAGAGTTCGCCGCTGTGTTGAAGGCAAGCTCGCCGGCGCCGCGATCTGACCCCTGGCGTCGTACGAGTGGAATCCATCGCGCTCGTAACCGGCGTCAGCTGGCGGTCGTTAGGGCGCTATGGGAGGAGCGGGATCGCATCGCCCGGGAGCGCGACACCGCACCGGGACGCGTGCTTTCCGACGCGTCGATCGTGGCCGCGGCGATGGCGACGCCGGAGTCGCCCGACGACCTGGGCAAGCTGGCGGGGTGGGGCGGGCGATCGACCCGCCGCCTGGTCTCGACGATGTGGCCGGTGATCGTTGCCGCCCGCGCGCTACCGGACTCGGAGCTTCCACGACCGGCACCTCCCGGCGACGGTCCCCCGCCCGCGAACCGTTGGCCCGATCGCGACCCGGCAGCAGCGTCGCGGCTGGCACGGGCACGGGCCGTGCTGGCAGAGATCGGCGAGAAGCATCGGGTCCCGGTCGAGAACCTGCTGCTGCCGGATTTGCTACGGCGGCTCGCATGGTCCCCGCCGGGAACGGACGCCGACTCCGTCGCGACGTACCTCCGATCAGGTGGCGCACGCGAGTGGCAGATCGAGCTGACGGCTGTACCGCTCGGGCCGGCTATGGCCCCCGAACCGGACTGATGCTTCTCCCCGTCGCGGCCGACACGGTCGACGCGGTGTGCCGCGGCATCGTCGTGGGACGTGAGGTTGCGCCGGGTTGGCCGCATGACGACACCGCCATCGGTTTGGGCTATGTGCGCACCGGCGGGGTTGGCTTCCTGATCCTCGACGACGAAGGCCGCGTTGCCGGCGAGTGCGGGACGAAGACCGCGCCGGCCGCCGACGGGACAGTCGAGATCGGCTACGGGCTGGCGCCGAGGAGCCGCGGTCGCGGGCTCGGCGGCCGAGCCGTCGGCGAGCTCGTCGAGTGGCTGGTCGATCAGGTCGGTGTGACGGCGGTCGAGGCCGAGATCCATGTGTCCAACACCGCGTCGCGACGGCTTGTCGAGCGGCTCGGCTTCGCGACGGACGGCGCTCCGGCCCACGGCTACTTGCGGTACCGGCGAGCGGCAATCCGGGGCTCGTCGTGACGACACGCCCGCGCTCACCCGTTCGCCGCACCTTAAGAAGTGACGGCGTGGGTACCGTTCAACTCATGCCGAGCTGGCCCGGCCCTCTCCAGCTCCGGCGCGCCGCGCTCGCCGTCGCGGTTCTCCACGACGTCGATCTCGACCCCGCGCCGGGTGGTGTCCTGCTGCGCGGCGAACGTTCTCTGAAAGTTCCGTGGGCGGAGTGCCGCCGTGCACTCGCCGGCGCCGACGTCGAGTCAGAGACGGGACGACGGCAGCTCGCGCGCTGGCTGAAGTGGCGTCGCTGGCTCGCCGACCACCCGCTCGAGGTGCTGGCGGAGCTCGCGCGCCCGTTCGGCGTCGCGATCGAGTCCGACATCCACCCGGGCATGGACTGGGTACGCCGCCGAGTCATGGGCGACACGCTCGAGCTCGGGCTCGGCTTCGTCGGCCTCGACCCGCGCAACCCCGAGATGGTGCACCCGGTCTGCCAGGGCGTGCTGCAAGCGGCCGGGATCGACCCGACGCCGTGGTGGCCTGCCGCTCTCATCTACCTCGACCGGATCGGCGAGATGGCGGGCGAGCGCGCGCTTCGGTTCCCGACGCAGCCGCTGCGCCCGATGGGCGACTGCGACGTCGTGACGTTGCTCGCGTCGCGGCTGTTCCGGGACGCGCTGGTCCGCCCGATCGACGGCGGGATGCGGACGGTTGCCGTCCCGATGCGCAGCCGTGGCTGGCTCGATCTCAACCGCATCGATCCGGCGTTCTCAGCGACGGCGGCTCGCCTGACCAGCGACGAGGAGCGCGGCTTCGACCGTCCGCTTCTGCTCACCCGCGAGGAGGTCGTCCTCGCGCGCGACGAAGGCGGCGCGATCCGCAGCGCCCTTGAGGACCGGCTCATGCCGGCAGTCGACGTACGACCGGTCCTCTACCACTCCGCCTAGTCGGCCGAACCTGGGCGACGAGTTCGTGAAGGGCTGTCGGTAGCGGGCTACTGCTAACCCTTCACGAACGGTCAGGCGCGGTCGGCTGTGGCGCCCGCGAGGGACTCGACGACGGTTCGGGCGATCTCTTGGGCCGACAGGCCGCACTCTGCCAGGACCGCGGCGCGTTCGCCGTGAGGGATGAACTCGTGGGGCAGCGCGACCTGGCGAACCGACACCGGCACGCGGCGCGTGCGCAGCTCGCGCGCCACGGCGGCCCCGACACCACCGGCAATGACGCCGTCCTCGATGACCACGACCTGTGAGTGTGCCGCGGCAAGCGGCGCCAGCGCTTCGTCGACCGGGAGCACCCAGCGCGGGTCGACCACGGTGACACCGACTCCCTGCGCGGCGATGCGGCTCGCGACGTCGAGGGCGAGCTCTGCCTGCGGGCCGACCGAAACGATGAGTACGTCGCTGTCCTCGTCTCGCCGCAGCACGTCCATGTCGCCAACACGGTCAACCGAAGCAATGTCGTCATCGACTGACGCCTTCGGGAACCGCAACGCGGTCGGACCGGTGTCGTCGGACACCGCCTCGTGCAGCAGCTGACGTAGCCGCATCGAGTCACGTGGAGCCGCCACCCGCATG
Source organism: Mycobacteriales bacterium (assembly GCA_035545635.1). GTDB lineage: Bacteria > Actinomycetota > Actinomycetes > JAFAQI01 > JAFAQI01 > DASZTV01. The sequence goes on from DASZXY010000002.1 coordinate 38,214, forward strand.
CCGGGCACGAGACCGAGCACCGCGAGATCCCACATGCCGTGGTGCGATGCGCCATCCGGACCGGTGATGCCGGCACGGTCGAGCACGAAGGTCACGGGCTGGCGATGCATCGCGACGTCCATCAGGACCTGGTCGAACGCGCGGTTGAGGAATGTCGAGTAGATGCAGACGACGGGGTGCAGCCCGCCCATCGCCATACCGGCGGCGGAGGTCACCGCATGCTGCTCGGCGATGCCGACGTCGAACACCCGGCTCGGGAAGCGCTCGGAAAACGCGTGCAAGCCCACGGGACGCAGCATTGCCGCGGTGATCGCCACGACCTCGGGGTGCTGCTCCCCGATCGTGACCATCTCCTCCGCGAAGACGTTCGTCCACGTCGGCGGTCCGACCGAAACCGGACGACCGGTGAGCGGGTCGATCACGTTGACGGCGTGGAACTGATCCGCCTCGTCCTCGACGGCCGGGCCGTAGCCGCGGCCCTTCTCGGTCAGGCAGTGCACGATCACCGGCCCGCCGAACCCGCGCGCATTGCGCAGCGCGTGCTCGAGCGCCGCGACGTCATGACCATCGATCGGGCCGACGTACTTCAGTCCGAGGTCCTCGAACATCACCTGCGGCTGCAGCAGGTCCTTCATGCCCTTCTTCATGCCGTGCAGCGCCTCGTAGAGCGGCTGTCCGACGACAGGGGTGCGCGAGAGCGAGTTGCGGATCAGGTCGAGCATCTGCTCGTACGACGGCGACAGCCGCAGCGCGGCGAGATGAGCGGCCAGCCCGCCGACAGTCGGCGCGTAGGAACGGCCGTTGTCGTTGACCACGATCACCAGCGGACGGTGAGGCCCGCCCGCGATCGTGTTGAGCGCCTCCCAGCACATGCCACCCGTGAGCGATCCGTCGCCGACGACCGCGACCACCGCGCGGTCCTTCTCACCGCGAATGTCGAAGGCCTTCGCGAGCCCGTCGGCATACGACAGGGCGGTCGACGCGTGCGAGTTCTCGACCCAGTCATGGGGGCTCTCGGAACGCGACGGATAACCCGACAGGCCGCCGGCCTGACGAAGCTCGTCGAAGTCCGCTTGGCGCCCGGTCAGCAGCTTGTGCACGTAGGCCTGGTGGCCGGTATCCCAGATGATCGGGTCGCGCGGGGAGTCGAAGACACGGTGAAGAGCGATCGTGAGCTCGACGACGCCGAGGTTGGGGCCGAGATGACCTCCGGTGCGCGAAACGGAGGCGACCAGAAAGTCACGGACTTCCTGCGCGAGCGCCGGTAGATGAGAGGCGTCCAGGCTCTTCAGATCGGCCGGCGAGCCGATCGTCGCGAGTAGGCCTTCCACGGTCAACGAGTCTAGGTGCCCTGTCTAGGGCGGGGCTTGGGCGTCAGCAGCGCGACGCACTCGACGTGAGACGTCATCGGGAACAGGTCGTAGGCCGAAAGGTCGGCCAGTTCCCAGCCGTGCTCGGCGAAAGCGGCGATGTCGCGGGCAAGCGCGGAGGGCTCACAGGCGACGTAGACGACCCGCCGCGGACCGCGCTTGACGATGCCGGCGACCACATCTGGGCCCGCGCCTCGGCGAGGAGGGTCGAGTACGACGACATCGGCGCCGTCGTTGGTGTGGCGCAACCACCGCGCCACCTTCTCGGTCACGACGGTCACGTTCGGGAGGTCGGCGAGGTTCGCGGTCGCGGCGTCGGCCGCTTCGGCAACGCTCTCGACCGCGATCACGTCGCCGTGCGGGACGAGCGGCGCGAGAGCGCCGGCGAACAGCCCGACACCGGCGTAGAGGTCGACACACACGTCGGCAGGTTCGAGCGTCGCGAATCTGCGCACCGCAGCGACGAGGGCGTCTGGTGCACCGGGATGGACCTGCCAGAAGCCCCCCTCGGGAATCCGCCAGGTGCGGCCCGCCGCTTCGACGGTGTCAGTCGCCTGCAGGTCGACCGCCTCGACATCGGGCCACTCCTCCTCGACGACGGAAGCAACCGGCAGCGACGGGTGCGCGATCAGGCAGTCAGTGATCGGCTCGATCTCGTTGGAACGATGGCGGTGCAGACCGACCGTGCCGTCGGCGCCGACCGCGAGCCGCATCCGGGTCCGCCAGCGCAGTCCGTGATCGTCACCCGGCACCGCCTCGACCGTCACCGGCCGCTCGACGTTCGCGATCCGACGCAGGGCGGTCTCGATCACCTCGGCCTTGAAGCGACGCTGCTCGGACAGCTCGACGTGCTGCCAGTCGCATCCGCCGCAGCGCCCCGGCCCGGCGAACGGACAGGGCGGTTCGACCCGGTGCGGAGATGCCTCGAGGACCTCGACGGCATCGGCCCGCAGGAAGGACTTCTTCTCCTCGGTGATCGCGACCCTCACCCGCTCACCGGGAAGCGCGTGGCGCACCAGGACGACGCGACCGTCCGGCGCGTGCGCGACACAGATTCCGCCGTGCCCGACTGCTCCGACCTCGAGTTCCATGGAGCTCTTGAGGGTCACTGCGTCGGGCGACGTACGTCTCCGACCGCCGGCCGCTCTCGCTCGATGACCCGGCCCGACGACGCCAGCTGGTACGGCACGCTCGTCACCATCACACCGCGCATGAACAACAGTCGCCCCTTGAGGCGAAGCGCGTTCTGGTTGTGCAGGATCTGCTCCCACCAGCGGCCGACGACGTACTCCGGAATGAAGATCGACACGACGTCGCGCGGGCTCGACCGGTTGATCTCCTTGATGTACTTGATGATCGGCCGCGTCACCTCGCGGTACGGCGAGTCCAGGATCTGCAGCGGCACGGGGATCGCGCGCCGTTCCCACTCTGCCTTCAACGCCGCCGTGGCCGTGGCGTCGGTGTCGACGGTCAACGCGACGAGACTCGACGGCCGGGTCGCACGGGCGTAGGTGACGGCGCGCAGCGTGGCCTTGTGCACCTTCGACACGAGGACGACGGCGTGCACGCGCGAGGGCAGCACGTCGTCGTCGTCGGACGGCACGAGCTCTTCGCTCACCAGGTCGTAGTGGCGCCTGATTCCCTTCATGACCGCAAACAGAACGGCCATCGCGACGATCGCGATCCAGGCACCCTCGGTGAACTTCGAGATGACGATGATCACCAGGACGAGCATCGTCACGACCGCGCCGATGCTGTTGATGACGCGGGACCGCTTCATCTGGCGTCGCCTGGCGGGATCCTCGGTCTGTGGAAGGTTGCGGTTCCAGTGCCGGATCATGCCGATCTGGCTGTTCACGAACGACACGAAGACGCCGACGATGTAGAGCTGGATCAGCCGGGTCGGCGACGCCGAGAACGCGAGGATGAGCAGCATCGCGAATCCTGCGAGCAGCAGGATGCCGTTGCTGAACGCCAGCCGGTCACCGCGGGTGTGGAGCTGCCGCGGCAGGTAACCGTCGTGCGCGAGGATCGACGCGAGCACGGGGAACCCGTTGAAGGCGGTGTTCGCTGCGAGCACGAGGATCAACGCGGTGACGGTCTGCAGGAAGTAGAAGGCGAAGCCTTTACCGAAGACCGCGATGCCGACCTGTGCGATGACCGTCTTCTGTTCTTCGCCCTTCGGCAGGCCGAGCAGGTGGGCGTTGGACCCGGCGATGTGCACGTGGCTGACGATCGCGAGCACCGTGATCGCCATGAACATGCTCACCGCGATGCCGCCGAGCAGCGCGAGCGTCGTCGCCGCGTTCTTGCTCTTCGGCTTCTGGAACGCCGGCACCCCGTTGCTAATCGCCTCGACGCCGGTCAGCGCCGTACAGCCGGAGGCGAAGGAGCGAAGCAGCAGGAACGCAAGCGCAAAGCCGGTGTACTCGTGGGTGTGCGTGACCTGGTAGTGCGCGCTCTCAGCGCTCAGGTGGTGACCGGTCGCCAGCTTCAGCAGCCCGACGGTGATCAGCACCGCGACCGCGAAGATGAAGGCATACGTCGGGACCGCGAATGCGGTACCTGACTCCCGCACACCGCGCAGGTTGAGCAGCATGATCACGACGACGATCGACAACGCAATCGCCACGGAGTGGCCTTGCAGTGATGTGACCGCCGACGTGATGTTCGCGACCCCTGAGCTGACCGACACGGCAACAGTCAGCACGTAGTCGACCATCAGGGCCGCCGCGACGGTCAGGCCGGCGCGCGGCCCGAGGTTGGTGGTCGCGACCTCGTAGTCACCGCCGCCGCTCGGGTAGGCGTGCACGTTCTGCCGGTACGACGCGACGACGACGAGCATGAGGAACGCGACGCCGGCGGCGGCGTACCAGGTGTAGTGGATGAAGGTCAGTCCGCCGAGGGACAGGACCAACAGGATTTCCTCGGTCGCGTAGGCCACCGAGGACAGCGCGTCGCTGGCGAAGACCGGGAGCGCGATCCGCTTCGGAAGCAGCGTCTCGCCGAGTTGAGTGCTGCGAAGCGGGCGGCCGAAGATGACCCGTTTCGACAGGTCACCTAGGGATGGCACCCCGCAACTGTAGAGGCCGCCCGTGTAGCGTTCCGCCAGTGCACGTAGTCATCATGGGGTGCGGGCGGGTCGGCTCGACCATCGCCACCGGGCTCGAGAGGCGCGGACACTCCGTCGCGGTCGTCGACCAGGACGCCACCGCCTTCCGGCGACTCCCCCGAGATTTCGGCGGCCGCCAGGTCGTGGGCGTCGGCTTCGACCGCGACACCCTGATCGAAGCCGGCATCGAGCAGGCCGGTGCCTTCGCGGCCGTGTCGAGCGGCGACAACTCCAACATCATCTCGGCGCGGGTCGCCCGCGAGACCTTCGGTGTCGACAACGTCGTCGCCCGCATCTACGACCCCCGGCGCGCCGAGGTTTACAGCCGGTTGGGCATCCCGACCGTCGCCACCGTCCGGTGGACGGCCGACGAGATGATGCGCCGGCTGCTTCCCGATGGCGCCCACAGCCTCTGGAGCGACCCGACCGGCCACCTGCTGCTCATCGAGGTCGACTACGACATCGGCTGGGTCGGCAGATCGGTTCGCGAGATCGGGCTCGCCACCGAGAGTGCACGGGTTGCGTTCCTTACCCGGTACGGCGAGGCGTTCGTCCCGAAGGGTGACACCGCCTTGCAGGACGGGGACCAGCTTCATTTGTTCGTCACCCGCGCGGACATCGTTCGGACCGAGGAGTTCCTCGCCGCGCCGCCACCGAAGGACCACGGATGAAGGTCTGCATCGCCGGTGCCGGCAACGTCGGGCGGTCGATCGCCAGCGAGCTGGTCGCCAACGGCCACGAGGTCACGCTGATCGAGCGTGAGCCGAAGGCGTTCAAGACCGACACCGTGCCGGGCGCGGCGTGGCTGCTCGCGGACGCCTGCGAGCTCGCCTCCCTCGAACAAGCCGACCTGCCCGAGTGCAACGTCGTCATCGCCGCGACCGGCGACGACAAGGTCAACCTGGTGCTGTCGCTGCTCGCCAAGACGGAGTACGGCGTTCCGCGCGTCGTCGCTCGCGTCAACCACCCGAAGAACGAGTGGCTGTTCAACGAGGCCTGGGGTGTCGACGTGTCGGTGTCGACTCCGCGGCTGCTCTCCGCACTCGTCGAGGAAGCTGTCACGGTCGGCGACCTGGTGCGGCTGCTTTCCTTCCGGGAGGGCGAAGCGAGCCTCGTCGAGGTCACCTTGCCGCCCGACACCGCACTCGCGGGCAAGCGCGTCGGCTCGATCACCTGGCCGGCTGACGTCGCGCTGGTCGCGATCCTTCGCGACGCCCACGTCATCGCGCCGAGTGCGGATGACCCGCTCGAGGCGGGCGACGAGCTGCTCTTCGTCAGCGCACCCGACCAGGAAGGCGCGCTGCACGACGTACTTGCGGGCGGATCAACCCCCGCTTAGCAGGAGCTCGTAACGCGGGTTGAAGATCACGCGGCGACCGCCGCTGGTCGTGATCCGGCCGGTCGCGCGCATCCGGCGCCCCGGCATGATTCCCGCGAGCTCCCGGCGACCCAGCCAGACCAACGTGACGGTGCCGCTGCCGTCGTACAGGTCGACCTCGAGTGTCGGCGTGCCCGCGCGCGGACGCAGTGTCAGTGAACGGACCGTTCCCATCACGTCTACCTGCTGCCGGTTCTGACAGTCGGTGAGCGCCGTCGCTCCGTGGGACGCCGACTCGCGCTGCAGGTCGCGCGCCTCGAGCACGTCCTCTTCGCTGGCAAGTCGGCTGACGGCGCGACGGAACCTACTCGGCTCCTTCTGCGCTTCCTGCGCGTCCCCAGCCCCCCGATTGCTCATCTGATCTCCGTGATCTCCGGTCCGCGTTCCTGAAGCTGCAAATGAAGCTCGTCATTGTCATCGTCCGCCTCTGCGGCGGCAACTGCCTCGAACGCCTCGCGCGGGAGGTGCAGTGGCAGGGGATCGCGTGGTGCCATCGCGTCTCCGCCACGGTTGACGACGATGTCGCGGAACACCGCTTCGAGCCGGCGTGCCTGTGAGTTGTCGGTCGCTGCGGGCCCCGACAGCAGGCCACGCAAGAACCATCGCGGCCCATCGACGCCGATGAAGCGCGCGGCCTGGGTGCCGCCCGTCTCATCCGGAATCCGGGCTCGCAGCTCCGTGCCGAACGCCCCTTCGATGTGCTCGCCGCCGCCACCCGTGCCCTTCAACGAGTCGGCGATCTCGGTCCGTACGTCGTCCCAGATGCCGCTGGACTTCGGCGCGGCGAACGCGCTGACGATGAGCTGACTGTTGCCGTCGAACAATGCGGCGCCGACGACGACGTCGTCCTGGACCTCGACCCGCAGCTCGACGCCGTCGTGGATCGGCACCAGGAGACCACCTAGATCGACGCGCGGGGTCTCGTCCTCCTTCGGAAGATGCGCGACGTCCCACGGACCTGTCGTGATTCGCTCGACGACCTCTTGACGCGGTTGCTCGCGGGACTCGTCATGCTCTCCGGCGTCGTCGTCAGCGTCGGATTCGTTCTCGTCGAAGTCGTCGTCGTACTCGTCGTCGGCGACATCGTCTGTCGCGCGGCGTCGTCGAAACACGTCAGGCCCCTTCCGGCTGCTGGCGTCCATGGTCGGCCCAGCCGCCCGTAGATCCAAAACCACCCTCTGCCCGCACCGAGTCGGGGAGCTCGTCGACCTCGATGAAGCGAGCGCGCTCCACGCGCTGGATCACGAGCTGCGCGATTCGGTCGCCGCGGCGCAAGCGAACCGGCTCGTGCGGATCGAGGTTGACCACGATCACCTGGATCTCTCCGCGATACCCGGCGTCGATGGTGCCTGGCGCGTTGACCAGTGCGACACCGTGACGGGCCGCGAGGCCGGAGCGCGGATGGACGAAGGCGGCATACCCATCAGGCAGCGCGATCGCCGTGCCGGTCGGCACGACCGCCCGCTCCCCCGGCGCAAGCTCGACATCGACGGCGGTGACGAGGTCGGCGCCGGCATCTCCGTCGTGGGCGTAGCTCGGTGGCGGCAGCTCGGAATCGAGGCGACGCAACATCACGTCGAGGGTCGGCTCAGGCATCGCAGGCGGCACCCTATCTGTGGGGACCAGAGGCCGACAGTCGTAGGCCAATAGGCTTGATCGCGTGGCCTCCCCGTCGTTCGACGAGCGGCTGTCGGTGCCGTGGAGCTGGTGGCCGGCGGTCCTTCTGATCGTGGCTTTCGGCATCTTCGAGATCGCCGCGGGATTCACCTACCACGTCTACATCCCGGTCACGATCTTCCTGATCGGCTTCTTCATCGTGCCGCTCGTGCTTGCGGGACGGATTCGGGTGCTGGTGAAGGACGGCAAGGTCATCGCCGGCAAGGACGAGCTTCCCGTCACGGCAATCACGTCGATTCAGGCGTTGGACCGCGAGACAACTCGGCTTCGGCTCGGACCCGAGGCGGACCCGGCGTGCCTGAGCGTCGTACGCGGCTGGATCGGGCCGTCTGTGATGCTCCGGCTGGCGAACCCAAAGCCGGTTCCCTACTGGATCATCTCCACGCGTCGCCCCGAAGATCTGGCGACGGCAATCAAGAACGAGCAAGCCGCAGCGAAAGCCGCGCGCTGAGATCGCCCTTCTTCACGACGACCACGTCGTCGAGGCCTAGCCAGTGCGCCATCAAGCGCAACTCGGATGCGAGTGCTTCGGCGGTGTGGTCCGGTGCGTCGGGCTCGGCGTACGCCGCCTGCACTCGCAGGACTCCTGCCGCGCGATCGGACTTGAGGTCGACGCGCGCGACGAGGCTGTCGCCGAGGAGGAAGGGCAGTACGTAGTAGCCATGCTCCCGCTTGTGCGCCGGCGTGTAGATCTCGATCCGGTAGCGGAAGCCGAAGACGCGCTCCGTGCGATCCCGTTCCCAGATCAGCGGATCAAAGGGCACGAGCAGCGCCGACCCGCCAACCTTCCGCGGGATCTTCGTGTCCGGAAGCATGTACGCCGGGTGGCGCCAACCCTTCACCGTCACCTCGACGAGCCGCCCGTCTTCGACCAACTCTGCGATTCGCGGCCGCGCCTCGGGGTTGGTCAACCGGAAGTAGTCGGCGAGGTCGGCGACGGTGCCGACGCCATGGGACTTCGCCGCGAGCAGCAAGAGCTCGCGGTGCGCGGTGTGGTCGTCTGGTGTCGGCATGTCGAGGACGCGCTGCGGCAACACGCGTTCGGGCAGGTCGTAGCGCCGCTCGAAGTTCTTCCGGGACGCCGTGGTGATCCGGCCGGACCAGAACAAGTACTCGAGCGCCGTTTTCGCCGGCGACCAGTTCCAGCCCCAGTTCTCGGTGCTTCGCGCTGTGTCTTCGGTGACCTGACTGGCAGACACCGGACCTCGCTGTACGACGTCGTCGTACACCTCTTCGACGTAGTCGGGCCGCTCGGTCCTGATTCTCGCGACCCCTCGCCAGGTGCCGAGCCCGGCTTCGGCGCGCTTCATCCGCCACCGCATGAGCGGGTGCAGGTCGAACGGCATGAGGGCGGCCTCATGACCCCAGTACTCGAACAGCTCGCCCTTGCGAAAGGACATCCGCTCGAGCAGATCGCGGTCGTAGGGGCCGAGTCGGGAGTAAGCCGGGAGGTAGTGGGCACGAGCCAGGACATTCACGCTGTCGATCTGAAAGAGACCCGTGTGCTGCAGAACGCGACGAACGTGACCCCGGTTCGCGCTTTCGACCGGTCGCTGCCGGGACGGGCCGTGCCCGCCGAGCCCTTGCGCCGAGATCGCGAGCCGCCGGGCCTGGGCGACGGTCAGCTGGACTTGCGGTGGCACCGGCGCATCGTGTCAGGCTGTGCCCATGGGATCGCAGGAAGGTGAAGCCGCCGCTGAAGCGGCGGCGGCGGACAGCAGCGGCAAGCTCGGGCACAAGGTGCTCTCGGGCGTCGGCGCGGCAGCGACGACGGCCGTTGCCCAGAAGGTGCTCAAGAAGGGCTGGACGAAGGCAACCGGCAAGGAGCCGCCGGCTGACCCGGCGCATCCCGACGTCAAGTGGCGTGAAGCGGTCGGCTGGGCCGCGGCATCCGCCGTGGTCGTCGCGGTGGCGAGACTGTTCGCGCAACGCAAGGTCGCTGCCACGTGGCGGCGAGCCTCCGGCACCCTTCCACCGGGGATGGACGACGCCGAGAAGTAATCGGCCGCTAACACGACCGGCGCGTCGGCGAGGCGCCTGCGCACGAGTCTCTTAGCGTCATTGGGACGGTCGGCGAAGCCGACACCGCGTTTGGGCGGTGGGCGGGGCGGAGGACGTGTGGTGCAGCGCGCGGGGAACGGGCACGCGCGCGGAGCCGTGCGCACCCTCGCCGCGATCCCGAACCTCGATGCGCTCTTCGCGGCCCGGCTCAGCGAGGGCGTGAAAGCCGCGCTGGCCGACGAGTACGGATCGGTCGTCTTCGATGCGCCGCCGGTCGGTGCGTGGACGGTACGGCTCGACCACGGGCGCGTCCGCCTGGTTCGCGGTCGGGCGCGGCATCCTCGGGCCACGATCACTGCCGATCCCGCGACGTTGGCGAGTGTGCTCGAAGGGCGCATCTCCGGGGTCGAGGCCTACCTCGATCACGGTCTGACAGTTCGCGGTGACCTGGCGCTGGCGCTGCAGATGGACGGCGCCTTCGACGTCGGCGAGCGGCCCTCGACCCACCCGGTGGTGAAGGCCGCGACGGTCCTCGGCGCCCGCGCGTCGTACCTCGAAGCCGGCCGTGCCGACGCACCGCCCGTGATCCTGCTGCACGGCCTCGGCGCGACGAACGCGTCGATGCTTCCGCTGGTGCCGGCCCTGGCGAAGGACCACCGGGTGATCGCGCCGGACTTTCCTGGATTCGGGGCCTCGTCGGCGCCGCGGTGGCGCTACCGGGCGAGCGACCTCGCGACCTGGCTCGCGGCGTTCGGTCAGAGCCTCGGGGCACGCAAGCCGGTATTGATCGGCAACTCGTTGGGCGGTCGCGTCGCCCTCGAAGCGGCGCTGACAGCGCCCGAGTCGGTCGACCGCCTGGTGCTGCTTTGCCCATCACCGGCGTTTCGGCGCTTCCGCGAGTTCGTGCCGTTGGTGAAGCTGCTGCCACCCGACGCGGTGCTCGCTCCGACGGTGATCCCGCACTGGATGTTGGTGCGGGTCATCCGGTCGTTCTTCGCCGATCCCGACCGGCTGCCCGACGCCTGGTACCACTCGGCTGCCGACGAGTACATCCGCGTGATGCGCGGATACCGGCACCGGCGCGCGTTCTACGCCGCGCTGCGCGAGATCTACCTGGACCCGGCGTACGGCGAAGTCGGCTTCTGGGAGCGGCTGCCTGGCCTCAGCGTTCCCGCGATGTTTATCTGGGGCGACCGTGACTGGTTGGTGCCCTCGGCGTTCGAGCAGCACGTGACACGCGCGCTGCCGCAGGCCGAGTCAGTCCTGATGGCCGACTGCGGTCACGTCCCCCAGTTCGAGCACCCCACAGAAACCAACGCCCTGATCCACAACTTCCTCACCCAAGCGGAGCGGCTCTACTAGGCAGTCCCGCCACCTGGAGCGCCTCCGCTTGGCGAGATCGCTACGCAGAGCGGCTCTGCTGGTCGGGTCCACGGCGCAAGATTTCGATACCGAGGGGCATGCCGCGGCCCTTGTTCTGCAGGTAGCAGCTCTCCATCTCCTTGAGGACGACGCGACCCTCCTGATCGATCCGGCGCGGGGAGTTGTGCAGCACCACTAGCCCCGCTACGACCATCGCGTCGTGGCGTCGTTGCATGTCCTCGAACAAGTCCTGCGCAGCGTGGTACTTGCGGCCATTCGTCTCATGCACGACGCCGGCATCGTCGAACAGAGCATCTGGGCTGATCAGCTGGCCTGTTGGGAGCTTGAGCAGACTGTTCCACAGAGGCTCAGGCAGGACGCGGCTGCGTCGAATCAGGTCACGGAAGTCGCTTTCAGGGGCGGACCGGACTCCACATTGCAGCTTTTCAACGATACGAAGGAGTCGCGGCCGGCCACGGGACGGGCCCTCTGCCGCCTCAAACAGAAGGCCGTCGACCTCGACGATGCCCTTTTGGAGCGCAAGACAGGCGATCGCAAGCCCTTCCCGTTCGTCCGGGTGTCGTAAGAGAAAATCCGCCAGCGCACGATTCGGAGGCGCAACCGGGACTCCCGCGACGATTCGAGGGCGCGGTGGTCGCTTCGTACGACAGATCGCGAGAAAGTCCTTGGAAGCCCGCTGAACATCATTGGGGACGAGGACTCGAACGAACTGATCTGCGGGCAGGTTGGGTATCCCGTACAGATCCAGTGCGTCGAGGTCAGTCAGAACTGCCTGACTCCCGGCACGGAGCAGAGCAGCCCGTCTGCGCTGACGAAGCGTCGGAGACCCACCGGTCGTGAGATAGACGCCAGGCAGAACGACCGTCCACTTCCTTCCAAGCTTTCGGCTCAGCTCGTCTACTGAGAGGCGTTCGAGTGCCTGTCGGCGGGTGAGGAGTTCGTCCTGCTGCGAAGGATCTTGGCGGCTGGTCATCGGAAGAAGATGGCGCCCCGGAGCCGCGAGGCTCCGTGTGAGTGGCCGAGTTGTGGACCTACCGGCCGTCAACACCATCTGTGACTAGCGGAGCCGCTCCGGGTAGGCGAACCGACTAGCGGAGCCGCTCCGCTACTTGAGGCCGGCGGTGATTTGCTTTCCTAGCTTCTTGGTTTGGCGGCTGTTGAGGGAGGCCCCTGCCACCGCTCCCGCCAGTAGGGGAAGAACGCTGGCGGTGCTCGACCCGGCCCTTCCGACCACGCGGCGACGCAGCTCGCGCCGTGCCGCTCCGGTCACGAGACCCGACACCTTCTCCCCCGGCGAGATGCGGTCCAAGGCACGGCGGCGGGTCCACGCGCCGAGATACGACGCCATCCGCATCGCCGGCGTACCGGACGCCGGTCGGCCGTACGCCGCATGCAGCTCGGCCACGAGCTTCACCTCGATGGCGATCACGGCAAGCGTCTCGGCGGCCACCTGGACCGGGGCGGCGAGCAGCGCCGGTGGCGTCGTCCACTCCACGGATGCGACCAGACCGGCCGCCGCTCCCACTGCGCCAGTCGCTCGAGCCGCGTTCTCGATCAAGGCTCCGGCCAACGCGTCGCCGGTCTTGCCGTCGTGATGGCGCGACAGCGTCTCGAGATCGCGGATCGGGATGTGCGGGGCAGTCTCCGCGACGAGCTCGGCGAGCCACTGACCGCTTGCCACGGCCGCCGCGCCGGCCTGCCGGGCACTCGACGAGATAGCCACCGCCAAGCGGCGCAGCAAGGTCGCCCGCGACCGCTTGTCGAGACCGGAGTCGTCGATGAGCCGGGCGATCAGCCCGGACGTCTCATCGGGCACGCTTGGGGCAGCAGAATCCGGGCCCAGCGAAGGGCCTTCGGTCGGGTCGACGTCGGACACGTCGCTCACGGGTGACCAGGCCTCAGGCCGCGCACTCCCGGCAGATGCCCTTTTTCTCGTCAGCCAGCTGGCTGCGGTGGCGCACCAGGAAGCATCGGCGGCAGGTGAACTCATCGGCCTGCTTGGGCACGACCCGCACGGTCAGCTCTTCGCCGGACAGATCGGCACCCGGAAGCTCCAGCGACTCGGCCAGCTCCGCCTCGTCGACGTCAACCGCACCAGCCTGCTGGTCGCGGCGAGCCTTCAGCTCTTCAATGCTGTCTTCGCCGACCTCGTCGTCGGTCGCTCGTGGTGTGTCGTAGTCCGTCGCCATCGTCTCGTCCTGCCGTCCTGGGAGTGTCGTGAGAGTCTCAACGCTCCAGCGGCCGATTTATGCCCGCCGAGGTGTCTTGCCCTCACCAGCGCCGCCGCACGCTACCTGATCGGACTGACGAAGTGGCGTTCCCGGGGTGAAGACTTCGGACATTTGGCAAAGTCGGCAGCGACTGTGTCATTGGTCACAGCAGCTTCCGAAGCTCCTTGCGGTTGGTCTTGAACACGCTGGTCAGCGGGATGGCGTCGATGATCCGTACGTCGCGCGGGTACTTCGCCTTGTTGATGTGTTCCCGCGCGAACTCCACCAGGGACGCTTCGTCCACAGCCGCGCCCGGGCGAAGCTGGACGAACGCGACGACCTCCTCGCCGTACGTCGGGTCCGGCTTTCCGACGACGCCGCACGCCACCACGTCGGGATGGATGAGCATCGCGTCCTCGATGTCGCGCGGGTAGACGTTGATGCCGCCGCGGATGATGAGGTCCTTGATCCGGTCGACGACGTACAGATAGCCGTCGGCGTCGAACCGGCCAACGTCGCCGGTGTGGAACCAGCCGTCGCGGATCGCCTCGGCGGTGACCTCGGGTGAGTGCCAGTACCCGGTCATCAACATCGGCCCGCGCACGCAGATCTCGCCGTCCTCGCCAGTCGAGGCCTCGGTGCCGTCCGGCTTCTCCAGCCGCACCTCTGCGCCGGGCACCGGAATCCCCACCGCGCCGGCGCGGACCCCTCCAGGCGGCGACGAGGACACCAGAGCGGCGGTCTCGGTCAGCCCGTACCCCTCCATCAGCTCCACCTGCGGCAGCCGTCGAGCGACCTCCGCCCGGGTCTCGGCCAGCAGCGGCGCCCCGCCGCTCGTCATTCGCCGCAACGCGGACAGGTCGTAGTCCTCGAGCGGCATCGACAGCAGCATCTGCAGCATCGACGGCACCACGGCGCCGATCGTGACCTTGTGCTCGACCGCGAGGTCCAGCCAGCCCTTCGGGTCGAACCACCGCATCAGGATCGAGTCGCTGCCCTCCGGTGAGTGCAGGCCCAACGTCGAGACGAGCAGCCCGTAGGCGTGCGAGAGCGGCAGCGGCGTCAGCGCGACGTTCATCTCGGGGTCGTAGGACCGAGTGACCGCAGCCCACGCGGCCGCAGACATCGCGTTGTGGCTGAGCATCACGCCCTTCGACCGGCCAGTCGTGCCCCCCGTGTACAGCAGCGCCGCCATGTCGGCCGGATCCCGGTCGACCACTGACCCCTCCGCGGCCGACTCGAGCTCCGCGTAGGACAAGGTGCCCGCTGCCGACCCGCCGGCCAGGATCACGCCTCGCAGCGTCGACACCCCCGCCCCCGCCGCCTGGACCTTCGGCAGGAAGTCCGGCGTCGTGATGACGTACGACGCCTCGCTGTCGGTCAGCACGTGGCGCAGCTCGTCGTCCGAGAGCAGGAACAGCACCGGCGTCGTCACCCCGCCGGCCCGCCAGATGCCGCTGTAGCCGATGCCGACCTCGAGGCAGTTCGCCATGCAGAGGACGACCCGCTCGCCGGGCTGCAGGCCCGCATCGACCAGGCCCTGCGCGAATCGCCGCGTCCGCACCGCCAGCTCGCCGCTGGTGTGCTTCTCCCCCTCGAAGTAGGTCAGCGAGTCGGGACCGATCCGCTCCCAGGACTGCTCGGCGAGCCGCTGCAGGCTCATCCCCGTGGGCTTGGTCGCGAGCTCGGTTGGCATCCCGATACTGTGCCACCGAACATCATTCGGATCTCGCAGCCTCATACGAACTCATACGAAATCAAGGCGGTCGGTCGTGGACTTCCGAGACACCCCAGAAGAAGCGGCGTTCCGCGCCGATCTGCGCAGCTGGCTCGAGGGCGCCCTCGGCAAGGAGTGGGCCGAACAGGCGCCGACCGTCGGTCGCTGGAACGAGGCCGAGAGCCGCGCGTGGAGCAAGAAGCTCTACGACGCCGGGTACGTCGGCATCACCTGGCCGAAGGAGTACGGCGGCGGCGGGCACCCGCACGAGTTCCAGGGCATCTTCCTCGAGGAGAGCGCCCGGATGAGCGCGCCTGACCACATCGGCGGGATCGGGCTGGGTATGGCCGGGCCGACGATCATCGCCTGGGGCACCGACGAGCAGAAGAAGCGCTACCTCGCTCCCCTGCTGTCCGGTGAGGAGGTGTGGTGCCAGGGCTTCTCCGAGCCGGGCAGCGGCTCTGACATGGGTGCGGCGAAGACCCGCGCAGTCCTCGACGGCGACGAGTGGGTGGTCAACGGCCAGAAGGTGTGGTCGAGCTGGGCACACATCGCCGACTGGTGCATCCTCGTCGTCCGCACCGATCCCGACGCCGAGAAGCACCGCGGCCTGTCCTACCTGCTGGTCGACATGCACGCGCCCGGTGTCGAGGTGCGGCCGCTGCGCCAGATCACCGGCGACCCGGAGTTCAACGAGATCTTCTTCACCGACGTCCGGGTCCCCCGCGACTCGATTCTCGGCCAGCCCGGCGACGGGTGGAATGTCGCCATGACCACGCTCCTGCACGAGCGCGGCACTCTCGGCTTCGCCCTGACCGCCGGCCTCGAGAAGGCCGTCAACCGCCTCGTGCAGCTGGCGAAGGAGCCAGGGCCGGACGGCACCCGGCCTGCGGACGACCCCGTCGTACGGGACCAGATCGCGCAGTTCTGGATCGACCTGCAGGGGCTGCGGTTCACCAACTACCGGGCGCTCACCACGCTCCAGAAGACCGGCGTGCCCGGGCCCGAGGGCTCGATGGCGAAGCTGCACTGGAGCGAGACCAACCAGCGGCTCACGTCGTTCGCCCAGAACCTGCTCGGCCTGAGCGCCCAGCTCGACGGTGAGGGCGCGTGGTGGGACGGCTTCTGGACCTACATGCAGCTGCGCAGTCGCGGCAACACCATCGAGGCCGGGACCTCGGAGATCCTGCGCAACATCATCGCGGAGCGGGTCGTCGGCCTGCCCAAGTCCCGCTGACAACCCCGTCACGGTAAGGAGCCGACAGTGGACTTCGCATTCTCATCGGACCAGGAGCTGCTCCGCGCG
Organism: Mycobacteriales bacterium; assembly: GCA_035545635.1. Lineage (GTDB taxonomy): Bacteria > Actinomycetota > Actinomycetes > JAFAQI01 > JAFAQI01 > DASZTV01. The sequence goes on from DASZXY010000002.1 coordinate 54,368, forward strand.
GCAGCGCGTGAGTACCTCGCCGACCGCATGCCCAACGACCGCATGGTGTCGCTCGCCGAGTCCGAGGCCGGCACCGACCCGGCCGACTGGAAGGCCATCGCCGAGCTCGGCTGGCTCGACGACGAGCTCGGCCTGCTCGAGCACGCCGTGCTGGCCGAGGAGACCGGCTACGCGCTGCTGCCGGCGCCGTGGTGGTCGACGGTCGCGCTGACCTGGCCGCTGCTCGACGGCGACCTTCGCGGCGCGATCGCGGCGGGTGAGCGCAGCGCGACCCTCGCGTACGCCGAGGCCGGCGGCCCCGCCACCATCGCCGACGCTGCCGCGCGCAGCACGGTCAAGGCGTCTGGCGACACGCTGTCCGGCACCAAGGTCAACGTCCCGGACCTGACCAGCGTCTCCGACGTCGTCGTGGTCGCGACGGACGGGCTGTACGTCGTCGACGTCGCCGCCAACCCGGGCGTCGTCGTACCCCGCTCCACGATCGACAAGACCCGCCGCCTCGGCGAGCTTCACCTCGACGGCACGCCCGCGCGCAAGCTCGACGCGTCGCTCGACGCGCTGGCCGACGTACGGCGCCGGGCGATCGCGCTCGCAGCGTGCGAGGCGACGGGCGTCGCCCAGCGGGTTCTCGACATCGCCGCGGCCTACACCAAAGAGCGGCAGCAGTTCGGCCGGATCATCGGCACCTACCAGGGTGTCTCGCACCGCGTCGCGAACACGTTCGTCGCGACCCAGCTCACCCGGTCGATCGCCTACTGGGCGGCGTGGGCGGTCAGCGCCGACGACGCCCAGGCGGACCTCTCGGTCGCGTCGGCGAAGGCCACCGCCGGCGAGAACTCGGTGTTCGCCTGCGAGCAGGCGATCCAGTGCCACGGCGGCATCGGCTTCACCTATGAGCACGTGCTGCACCGCTACTACAAGCGCGCGCAGTGGATCAACGCCTTCGAAGGTGCTGCCCGCAAGCACCGCGCGGCCATCGCAGAGGAGCTGCTGGGCCCCGCCGCCTGAGAGTTGTCCTTGTCTCCGCTCGGTATACCGAGCGGAGACAAGGACAGGTTGGTCAGGCGAAGCGGTTGGCGAGCAGGATGACGTCGCGGACGTACCACCAAGCGTGGTTGTACGAGTAGATGGCGTCGTTCAGCGATGACCCGCCGCGGCCGGCCCCGACCGCGCACAGGTAGCGAGCCGCGGAGAACACCGCGTCGGCCGGGCTGTTGATGTCGGCGACGCCGTCGTGGTTCGCGTCGTAGCCCCAGCGCGCCCAGGTCGAGGGCAGGAACTGCATCGGGCCCAGCGCGCCGCCCGCCGAAGTGTGGACGTTCTGCCCGTTACGGGTCTCGAGCGTCCCGATCGCGGCCAGGACCGTCCACGGCAGGCCGGGGCAGGTGGTGGCGGCCCCGCGGTAGAGGGCGAGGTACGGCGCGGGGACCATCTTGCGCGCATAAGGGCTGGAGACCGCCTGGTCGACCGCCGCCGCTCGGGTCACGACGATCCGGGCCGAGTGGCCGAAGGCTCTGTGGACGTCCTTGCGCAGCGTCGAGAGCGCGACCTTCGGAGCGACGATCAGCACCTCCCGGCCGGGCCGGAGCCCGAGCTCACGGCCGGCGACCGACGCGATCATGCCCTCGGCGCCCGGCAGCCCGATCGTCGCGAACGCACCGATCCGGACGGGTGTGCGTAGCTCGTGTCGACCTTGAGCGAGGACGGTCTTGCCGAAGTAGCGGTGCAGGTGGCGGCTGTCAGAGAAGCCGACCGTCAGCTCACCGCGTGCGACCGACTTCCACAGCGGGGTCGAGTGCGCGGTGAAGGCCGGCGTCAGTCCGCGGATGCCGTTGAGCGGTACGCCGATGACCCGCAGCTTGCGGTTGGCCAGCCGCACCTCGCCGCGGTCGACGGCGATCACGCGGCGTACGCCTTCGCGGTTGCGCAACCGCGTGAGCTGCCGGGCCGTCGCGCCGTGACGAAGGACGACAGCGACGTCAGGCGGCGTCAGCTTGCCGAGCGGAGAGACATGTGCGGGGTGACTCGACAGGTCGCGGGCGGCCGCGAGGTTCTGTGTGGTCGCCGTGGCGGAAGGGTGCTGTCCGACAGCTCCGGCGATCGCGACCGCCGCGGTGGCGGCGACGACGGACAGTGCAAGGGTGCCTACGCCGACGGACGCGATCGTCCGAACGCGCGGCACACTAAGCACGGCACCGACCCTCCCCTGGAAACTTCGGTGTCAAAGGTTCGAGGACACCAAAAGTTCATGCAACGCGTCAAATAAGGCTGGATTGGCAGCCAATGTCGTATTTCTACCAGGAGGCCTTCCGGCCAAGCCATCCACCCTCGCCCCTGCCTCCCGGGCAATCAGGCCCCCCGCGGCCCAGTCCCATGGATACATCCCCGCCTCGAAGAAGGCGTCGAGCTGTCCACAGGCCACGGCGCACAGATCGAGCGCGGCCGAGCCTGCGCGGCGGATGTCCCGGACGGCTGGAAGCACGGTCGACATCGCCGCGGCCTGCTTGGTTCGTAGCTCGACCTGGTAGTTGAACCCCGTCCCGACCAGCGCAAATGCGGGATCCGGCTGCTCGCTGCAGCGGATCGGTACGTCGTCGGCGAAGGCACCGGTTCCGGCGGAGGCGGTGTAAGTGAGCCCGCGTTCGACGTCGACGACGACGCCGCACGACGTCGCCCCATCGATCGCGGCCGCGATCGACACGGCGTAGTGCGGGATGCCGTACAGGTAGTTCACGGTGCCGTCTAGCGGGTCGACCAGCCAGCTGACGCCGGTGGAGCCGTCTGTCCCGCCACTTTCTTCACTCACGATTGCGTCGCCCGGACGGCTCGCCGCGAGCCCGTCCAGGATCACCCGCTCCGCGGCACGGTCCATGACCGTGACGACGTCGGTCGGGCTCGACTTCGTCGACAGGACGTCGAGGTCCTCGGGCCGCTCACGCAGCACCGCCGCGGCGTCATGAGCCAGCCCGACGGCGAGCTCGAGCAGCTCCGCCGGGTCGACCCGACTCAGAGCGCCTTCTTCGCCGGTGCCTTCTTGGCCGCGGTCTTCTTGGCCGGTGCAGCCTTCTTCACCGCCGCATCGGCGCGCTTCGCGGCGGCTTGCTTCGCCCTCGCGGCATTGGCGGCGGCCGGCGCCGCCTTCTTCGCGACGGACGCCGGCGACGAGACCTTCTTCGCGGCGGGCCGTGGCGATGCAGCCTTCTTCGCCGGCGGCCTCACGCGGGCGGCCGCGGCTGCAGCGGCGATGACGGGGTCGGGAGCCGGCGCAGCGGGGTGCTTGATCGGGCTCGGGCCGGGACCGCCCGCCGGGCGGGCGACCTCGCGATTCTCCTTCTTGAACAACCCGATCTTGCGACCGAGGAACACCACCGGGTCGTACTTCGTGTCGACGACGCGCTCCTTCATCGGGATGATCGCGTTGTCGGTGATGTGGATGTGCTCCGGGCACACCTCGCTGCAGCACTTGGTGATGTTGCAGTAGCCGAGGCCGTGGTCCTCCTGTGCCATCGGCTTGCGGTCGAGGGTGTCGAGCGGGTGCATGTCGAGCTCGGCGTGCCGGATGAAGAACCGCGGACCGGCGAACGCCGGCTTGTTCTCCTCGTGATCGCGGATCACGTGACAGGTGTTCTGGCAGAGGAAGCACTCGATGCACTTCCGGAACTCCTGGCTGCGCTCGACGTCGACCTGCGCCATCCGGTACTTGCCACCGGCGTTGTCCGACGGCGGGGAGAACGCGGGGACCTCACGCGCCTTCTCGAAGTTGAAGGTCACGTCGGTGACGAGGTCACGAATGACCGGGAACGTGCGCATCGGCGTGACGGTCACGGTCTCGCCGGGCTCGAACGTCGACAGCCGGGTCATGCACATCAGGCCGGGTTTGCCGTTGATCTCCGCGCTGCACGACCCACACTTGCCGGCCTTGCAGTTCCAGCGAACCGCAAGGTCGCTGGCCTGCGTCGCCTGCAGCCGGTGGATCGCGTCGAGGATGACCTCGCCCTCTTCGACCGGCACCGTGTAGTCGACGAAGTCACCGCCGCTGGAGTCCCCCCGCCAGACGCGAAGCTTCAGGTCGCGCGCGCTCATTTCTTCGGCTCCTCGAACAGCTTGGCGAGATCAGCAGGCATCTTCGGCAACGCCTTGCGGGTGATCTTCACCGCGCCTTGCGGCGTCTCGGTGACGATCAGGTTGACCGTGCCCCACTTCGGGTCGGTCTTCGGGAAGTCGTCTCGGGTGTGGCCGCCGCGGCTCTCCGTGCGCTCCAGCGCGGCCTTGGCGATCGCCTCGGACACCTGAAGCATCGAGCGCAGGTCGAGTGCCGTGTGCCAGCCCGGGTTGTAGGCCCGGCCGCCCTCCACGCTCACCGCCTCGGCGCGCTTCTTGAGCGCGTCGATGTCCTTGAGTGCCTGCGTCATCTCCTTGCCGGTCCGGATGATGCCGACGAGCGAGAACATCATCTCCTGCAGCTCTTGCTGGATCTTGAACGCGTTCTCCCCGGCGGCACGCCCGAAGGGCGCAAGCGCCGCGTCGGCCGCCGCGGAAACCTGCGCCGCCGGCGCAGCCGGTCGCCGGGTCTGCTTCTTGGCGTAGTCCGCGGCGGACTCACCGGCCCGCTTGCCGAAGACCAGCAGGTCGGACAGCGAGTTGCCACCGAGCCGGTTCGAGCCGTGCATGCCGCCGGAGCACTCACCGACGGCGTACAGCCCGTCGACAGTTGCGGCCTGCGTGTCGGCATCGACCTCGACGCCACCCATCACGTAGTGACAGGTCGGCGCGACCTCCATCGGCTCCTTGGTGATGTCGACGTCGGCCAGCTCCTTGAACTGGTGGTACATCGACGGCAGCCGCTTGTGAATGTCGGCGGCGGAACGACGCGACGCGATGTCGAGGAAGACGCCGCCGTGCGGTGAGCCACGCCCGGCCTTGATCTCGGAGTTGATCGCGCGCGCGACCTCGTCACGCGGCAGCAGCTCCGGTGGGCGGCGGTTGTTGATGTGGTCGTCGTACCAGCGGTCTGCCTCGGCCTCGTTGTCGGCCGTCTCCGCTTTGAAGTAGTCGGTGATGTAGTCGAACATGAAGCGCTTGCCCTCGGAGTTGCGCAGCACCCCGCCCTCACCACGAACCGACTCGGTGATGAGCAGGCCGCGCACCGACAGCGGCCACACCATGCCGGTCGGGTGGAACTGGACGAACTCCATGTTGATCAGCGAGGCGCCGGCCTGCAACGCGAGGGCGTGGCCGTCGCCGGTGTACTCCCAGGAGTTGCTGGTGACCTTGAACGACTTGCCGATGCCACCGGTCGCGAGAATCACCGACGGGGCGTTCAGCTGGATGAACGAGCCGGTCTCACGCCAGTAGCCGAAAGCGCCGGCGATCCGGCGGCCGTCCTTCAGCAGCTGGGTGATCGTGCACTCCATGTACACGTCGATGCCGAGATCGACGGTGCGCTGTTGGAGCGTGCGGATCATCTCCAGGCCGGTGCGGTCACCGACGTGGGCGAGGCGCGCGTAGCGGTGGCCACCGAAGTCGCGCTGGGAGATCTTTCCTTCTTTGGTGCGGTCGAAGAGCGCACCCCACTCCTCGAGCTCCCACACCCGGTCCGGCGCTTCCTGCGCGTGCAGCTGCGCCATGCGCCAGTTGTTGAGCATCTTCCCGCCGCGCATGGTGTCGCGGAAGTGGACCTGCCAGTTGTCCTCGGGCCACACGTTGCCCATGGAGGCGGCGATGCCGCCTTCGGCCATGACGGTGTGCGCCTTGCCGAGCAGCGACTTGGTGATGACAGCGGTGCGAGCACCGGACTCGTGCGCGGCGATCGCCGCGCGCAGGCCGGAGCCGCCGGCGCCGATCACGACGACGTCGTAGTCGTGAATCTCGTGAACTGCGCTCTGCGCGCCAGTCGTTCGGGCCATCAGTGCATCGCCCCGAAGACGTGGTGCGCGTCGTGCAGGTTGCCGGTAGCCACGAGGCGGACGTAGAGGTCCACGAGCGCGATCCAGACCAGCGACAGCCAAGCCCAGCGGATGTGGTGCTTGTTGAACCAGGACACCATCGTCCACCAGCGGTAGCGCAGCGGGTGCTTGGAGAAGTGGTTGATCCGCCCCGCGGTGATATGACGGCACGAGTGGCAACCGAAGGTGTAACCGATGATCAGTACGGCGTTGATCACGTAGAAGAACGACCCGACGCCGATCTGGAAGTGATCGCCTGCCGAGCCCTTGTAGATGAAGGACTCAACCGCGTCGTAGGTGAGGATGCCGGCCAGGATGGCGGCGGGGTACCAGGTGTAGCGGTGGATGTTCTGGATCAGCAGCGGGAAGCGCGTCTCGCCGGTGTACTTCTTGTGCGGCTCACCCACTGCGCAAGCCGGCGGCGACAGCCAGAACGACCGGTAGTAGGCCTTGCGGTAGTAGTAGCAAGTCGCTCGAAAGCTGAGCGGGAACAGCAGGATCAGCAGTGCCGGGGACAGCCAGCCGCCGATGTTCCACGCCGCCCAGCGCGCCTCAGGCGGGCACATGTTCGTCAGACAGGGCGAGTAGAACGGCGAGAGGTAGGAGTGCCCCGCGTAAATGTTGTGGTGGTCGAACGCCGCCCACGTCGAATAGACGATGAAGGCGCTGAAGCCCACCGCTGTCACGAGCGGGAGCAGCCACCAGCGGTCAGTCCGCAGATGCCTCGCCTTGATCGCCGCCCTGGCGGTCGGTCTGTCTGGTTGCGTCGCCACCGTCTGCGTCGCCATGTTCGGGCGGCCTTCCCTTCTGACACTGCCTCTGCCCACTCCGGGCTGCGCGGCGGTTCCCCGCACCGCCGGATGACCTTATCTTCGTCCGGTCTGTCCGCTCTCCGACACCCCGGCATTGTGGTTTTGGTCACGGCGCGGCGTGGAATCCCGCTTGCCTAGTTGGTGTTGTATGGAGTTGTGATGACGACGGCGACGACTGCGGCACCCCCGCTCTCCCCCGCTGACCGCTGCGACCGCTGCGGAGCGAGGGCGATCGTGCGCGCCGTACTGCCCGGCGGGGGCGATCTGCTGTTCTGCGGCCATCACGGCCGTGAGCACGCTGCCCGGCTGCGCGAGGTCGCCGTCGAGATCCTCGACGAAGAGGGCGTGCTCTCCGAGGCTCCCGCCTCCTAGTCGGTCATCCGGTCGGCGAGATCGTCGATCTGGCGTCGTAGCCAGCGCTCGACGTCGTTGTCCCGCACCGCCTGGGCGGCGTCAGCCATCATTCGGTGACGCTGGGCCACCGGCATCGTCAGCGCCCGGTACATGGCGTCGGCCTGCTGCTGGATGTCGAACGGATGCACGGTGAGCGCGTGGTCACCGAGCTCCTCGTGAGCGCCGGTGTTCTCACTGAGCAGCAAGACCCCGTCCCGCTCGTTGGCCAGGACGGCTTCCTTGGCGACCAGGTTCATCCCGTCGTTGACCGCGTTGACGACAAGGACGTCGGCGACCTGGTACGCCGCGACGGCGAAGGCCAGGTCCTCCTGCAGCCGCATGTCGATCGGCTGCCAGCCGCCGACCGCATGGCGCGCGTTGACCTCGGCGACGATCCCACCCACCGCAGCCAGGTAGTCGCCGTACTCGGGCACATCCGTGCGGCTCGGCATCAGCGACGCGAGGAACGTCACCCGCCCGCGAAGCTCCGGGTGCTGCTCGAGCAACAGGTCGTAGGCCTGGAAACCACGCACGATGTTCTTCGACGGATCGGTGCGATCGACTCGCACGATCAACTGGCGCTCCCCGTGCCCGCCGTCGGCGATGTGCAGGTCCTGGATCGCGACGCGGTGCCGGGCGACCTCCTCGCTCGCCGCGAGCTTCTCGACGGCTTCGATGTCGATCGAGATCGGATAGTGGCGCGCGACCACCGTCCGCCCGTCGACCTCGACGGTCCCGGCGTCGAGATCGACCGGTAGCTCCAGCAGCTCGCGCGCGCACACGAGGAAGTTGCGGGCGAAACGGCGAGTGTGAAACGCGACGACATCGGCGCCGAGCAGCCCGCGCAGCAGCGGCTCGCGCATGTCGGGCGGGAGGACGCGCCACTCATCGGGGCTGGGCCACGGAATGTGCACGAAGTGGCTGATCAGCGCCTCCGGACAACGCTGCCGCACCCGCTCCGCCACGAGATAGAAGTGGTAGTCCTGCAACAGCACCAGGACCTTGCCGCCGTGCGACTCGACCTCCTCCGCGACCGCGTCGGCGAACTGCGCGTTCACCGCGACGTAGCCGTCGACGAACGCCCGCTTCGTGTCCGCCGTGATGGTCGGCGCGGTGGCAAGGCCGTAGAGCCCGTGCTGGATGAACCACAGCAGCGGGTTGGCGATCTGCATGTAGAAGGCCTCGTGGCGGTTCGCGTCCACGTCGACGTACCGGACGCCGATCGTCGGCGCATCGCCCTCGTGGTCGGCGTCGACCAGCTGCGGTTCCGGGTCGAACGCGATCTCGACCGCGTGGCCTTCGTGCTCAGTCGCGACGACCGAGTCGGCGGCGGTCGTCGCCGCGCAAACCCACACGGCGCGGTCGAGATGCTCTGCGAGCCCCATCAGGGCCGTCACCAGTCCGCCCGCGCTGCGCTTCACGGTCAATCCGGACGGCGTCCGCTGAAAGGAGGCTGGTCCCCGATGGGACAGGAGAACGACCGGAAGGTCGATGGGGGCCATGCTCAAACCCTGCCCAGTGGGCGATCGGTCTACCCGTCAGAGCTAAGCGATACGCGCGGCGAATCGCCCATCGTGGGACAGCACGCGCAGCGGCATTCCGAAGGTCGCCGACAGCGACTCCGACGTGACCGCGGACCGGATCGGCCCGGACGCCACCACTTGACCTTCGCGAAGCAGCAGCGCATGCGTCATGCCGGCGGGGATCTCCTCGACATGGTGGGAGACGAGGACCTGCACCGGGCCGCCTGCATCGAAGGCAAGCCGGCTCAACGTGCGCAGAAGCGCCTCACGGCCGCCCAGATCCAGGCCGGCGGCGGGCTCGTCGAGGAGCAGCAGCTCCGGGTTGGTCATGAGTGCGCGCGCCAGCTGTACGCGCTTTCGCTCCCCTTCGGACAGCGTTCCGAACGCCCGTTCCATCAGCCGCCTGGCGCCAACCCAGGCGAGCAAGTCACACGCCCGCCCGACATCGCAAGCGGAGTAGTCCTCGTCGCCGCGGCGGATGCACGCCTGCGACGCGGTGAGCACGACGTCGAGCACGGTCTCGTCGGCGGGCAGCAGATCAGCAAGGGAGGCGCTTGCCCAGCCGACCCGCGGTAGCAGGTCGTCGAGGTCCGCCTCGTCCAGATACTCCCCGAGCAGCTGGACCCGGCCCGATGAAGGCCGCATCGCGCCGGCGAGCACTCCGAGCAGGGTGCTCTTCCCGGCGCCGTTGGCACCGATGACCACCCAGCGCTCGCCGGCGCGAACGGACCAATCGAGCGCGTGGAGCGGCACATGGCCGTCGCGGCGTACCTCGACCGCCTCGAGGTGCGCGACAACCTCCGCGGGCTGGAAGTCGACTGCCACGCTCACAAGGGTTAACGGTAGGGACTGCTGTGGCGGATGTCCGTTTAGACACGCGGACAGGCCGCCGGCCTCATCGTGGGTGAGAGCGTGAGGTCATACCTTGCGATAGGCCCTCACCGCGAGCGGGACGAACACGGCGATGACGCCGAGCATCCAGAGGATGCCCGCCCAGACGTGGTTGCCGTACGGCGTGCCCAGCGCGCAGGCGCGCATCGCGTCGACGATCTGCGTGATCGGCTGGTTGTTCGCAAACGCCTGCATCCAGCCCGGCATCGTCTGCGTCGGCACGAACGCCGAGCTGACGAAGGTCAGCGGGAAGACCCAGATCAGGCCGAACGCCTGGACCGACTCCTCGTCCTTGATCGCCAGCCCGATGAACGCCGACACGCAGCACGTCGCAAGCCCCATCAGCAGAGCGAGCGCGAGGAGCCCGAATGCCCCGCCGATGCCGTTGAGGAAACGGAAGCCGACCAGGTAGCCGACGCCGATGATGATCAGCAAGGTCACCAGCAGCCGGATGACGTCCGCGCCGAGACGGCCGAGCAGCACCGCACTTCGCGCGATCGGCATCGCCCGCAACCGGTCGAGGACGCCGGTCTTGGTCTCCATCGCGAGGGAGATCGCCGTACCGAACGAGGTGAACGCGGCCGTCTGCCCGATGATGCCGGGCAGCAGATAGTCGACGTAGTTCACGTTGCCGGTCGCGATCGCCCCGCCGAACACGTAGCGGAACAGCAGCGTGAACATCACCGGCTGGACGATCGTGAACACGATGAAGGCCGGCACCTTGAACCAGATCATCAGGTTCCGCTTGGCCATCGTCAGTGCGTCGAAGGCGCCCCACCGAAGCTGGTCGGAGATGGTCAGATCACTCACCGACGGCCTCCTTCGTGTCGGTGTCGGCTTCCTCGGCCCGATGCCCGGTCAAGGCGAGGAACACGTCGTCCAGCGAAGGTCGCCGCACACCGAGCCCGAAGATCTTGACCTTCTTGGCGTCGAGCTGGCGGACCACGTCGAGCAGAACCGCGGAGCCGTTGCGGCCGGCCCGCACCGTGACCTCACCCTTCTCCTTGTCGACCTCGGGGTCGCCTTCGCCGCACCCCGTCACTGCGCGTACGGCGGCCGTGAGCTTGCGGGGGTCAGCGACCGTGAACTCGACCACGTCACCACCGATCGTGTCCTTCAGGTCGTCGGCAGTGCCTTCGGCGATGACGCGGCCCCTGTCGAACACCACGATGTTGTCGGCGAGCTCGTCAGCCTCTTCCAGGTACTGCGTCGTGAGCAGGACCGTCGTCTTGGCGGCGACGAGCTCTCGGATGACGCCCCACATCTCCGAGCGGGCCCGCGGGTCCAGCCCAGTGGTCGGCTCGTCCAGAAACAGCACGTTCGGCTTGTTGACGAGAGAAGCGGCAAGGTCGAGGCGCCGCATCATGCCGCCGGAGTAGGTCTTCGCGCGCCGATCCTTGGCGTCGGTCAGGCCGAAGCTCTCCAACAGCTCAGTGGCGCGGTCCCGTGACTCCTTCGCACCCATGTGGAACAGCCGGCCGATCAGCTCCAGGTTCTCCCGGCCGCTGAACTCCTCCACGATCGCCGCCGACTGGCCCGCCAGCCCGATTCGGGTGCGCACGCCGGCGGGATCCGCGAGGACATCGCGGCCGTCGACCACGACCTTCCCGGCGTCGGGCGCGAGCAGCGTGGTGAGGATCCTGACCGCCGTCGTCTTGCCCGCCCCGTTTGGCCCCAGCACACCGAGCACGCTGCCGCGCGGAACGCGGAGGTCGATGCCGTCGAGGGCCTTTACCTTGCCGAATGCCTTGTGGACACCTTCGGCGATGATCGCGTCGTCCTGCTGTTTCGCTCTCGCCACGTGGCCCGACACTAGCGGTCGGCTATGACACCAATCGCACCAATATCGACCCCCCGGAGGGAGGCGTCGAGGACCTCGATGGTGTGGGCGAGGGCGACTGGCTGGCCGTCCCTGCGCAGGGCGCTGTCGATCTGCATCAGGCAGCCGGGGTTCGCCGTAACGAGCAGCACCGCGCCCGTGGATCGGACGTTGGCCGCTTTGCGGTCGCCGAGCTGCCGTGCGGGCTCAGGGTTGACCAGGTTGTAGATGCCGGCGGAACCGCAGCAGATGTCGGATTCCGGGATCTCACGCAGCTCGAGACCCGGGATCGCCGCTAACAGCTCGCGAGGTTGGGTACGCACTCCTTGGGCGTGAGAGAGATGGCAGGCGTCGTGGTACGCCGCGACCACCGGCAGCGGATGACGCGTCGCGACCGGCCCGAGCTCGGCCAGCAACTCGCTGACGTCTCGGCACTTCGCCGAGAACGCCGCCGCGCGCCTCGCCCAGGCCGGGTCGTGGGCCAGCAGCCGGCCGTACTCCTTCATCGACGAGCCGCAACCGGCCGCGTTGACCACCACCGCGTCGACGTGGGCTGCTTCGAACGCGGTGATCAGGCGCTTCGCCCGCATCACCGCCTCGGGTTCCCGGCCGGCGTGCACCGATAGCGCGCCGCAACACTGCTGATCCGCCGGCGTGACGACTTCGCAGCCTTCGGCCGCGAGCACCCGGACCGTCGCCGCGTTGACGCCAGGAAAGAACTCGCGCTGCACGCAGCCGAGCAGCATGCCGACGCGCATCCGCTTCTCGCCGACCGCGGGAGTGACCTCGGCAATCGGCTGCCGTGGCCCCAGCGGTGGGACCAGGCCCGCCATCGTCGTCAGCGTTCCGCGCATCCGCTTGCGCACGATGCGTTGCGCGCCCGTTGACTGATACGCCCGCAGCAGTGGACGGATCGCGCGCAGCCGGCGGGGGTAGGGAAACGTCGAGAAGATCATCCGCCGGAGGACGGCATCAGCGGGCTTACGCTTCGCGGTCGCCTCGACCTCGGCGCGGGTCGTCTCGATCAGCGCGTCGTACTGCACGCCCGAAGGACATGCCGTCACGCACGCCATGCAGCCGAGGCAAGCGTCGAAGTGCCCGACGGTTGTGTCGTCGAGTGGCGCGCCCTCGAGCACGTTCTTCATCAGGTAGATGCGACCGCGCGGCGAGTCCATCTCCTCGCCCCACAACAGGTACGTCGGACACGTCGGCAGGCAGAAGCCGCAGTGCACGCAGTCCGCGATCAGGTCGCGCTTGGTCTCGTGAGTACTCACGCGACCACGAACCTTCCGGGGCACATCCGGCCGTCGGGGTCGAACTGCTCCTTGATGCGCTGCATCACGGCAAGCCCGCGGACCGGTCCCCACACGTCGACATCCCGTTTCACCTGATCTGAGGCGGACGTGACGACCACCTGGCCGTCGAGCTCCGCGATCGGAGATCTCAGCGAGTCGAGCCCGGCGAGCTGAGCGGAGTCCGCGCCGACCAGCACTACACCGGATCCGACCTGCGCACGCAGCCGAGCACCGGGCATCACCTCGCTGATCGTGCGCAGCGCCGAGGCAAGTCCGCCGAGCCGGTGCGTCACCTTGAGGCCGACCGACGAGGCATCCCACGGACGAGTCCCGAAGCCGGCAGGAAGCACGCTGCTCACCTGTCCCCCGACGGCGTCGACCGCCCACTGCGCCTGCTCATCCGCTGCCGACGCGATCGACTCGAACACGATCGTCAACGTCGTACCGTCCCACTCCGCAGCCGAGGGCTCGGCGCCCGTGGCACGCACCGCGTCAAACGCGGCGCCCGGCTCGGTAGTCGCGACAGCGACAACGCGGGCCGCCGGCTGGCGCGGGTGCAACCGAAACGTGCACTCGGCGATCACACCAAGCGTTCCGAACGACCCGGTGAAGAGCTTGCCAAGGTCATAACCCGCAACGTTCTTCACGACCTTCCCGCCTGACTTCGCGACCGTCCCGTCCGACAGCACGACGGTGATGCCGATCAGCAGGTCGCGCGGCGTTCCGTACCGCAACCGGCGCGGGCCACTGGCTGCTGTCGCCACGACGCCACCGACGGTTGCACCGGGTTCCGGCGGATCGAGTGCCAGCCATTGACCAGCGTCGGCAACGACGCGCTGCACGTCGGCAAGTGCGACACCCGCTTCGACCGTCACCACGAGATCGCCGGCGGCGTGCTCGACGATCCGGTCGAGACCGCGCGTGCTGATGACCGCGTCGGCGGGAACTCCGACCGCACCCCACGACTCCTTCGACCCAGAGCCACGGATGCCGACCGAACGGCCGTCCGCCGCCGTGGTGGCGAGCATCTCGCTCAACCGCTCGATCGACGTGGGACGGAAGAGCTCGGACGACTGAGCCATCAGAAGATCTCAGCGACGCCGGCTTGCTGCAGCGGGTGCGCGCCGCTGCGCTTCCCTGGCCGCTCACCGCAAAGGCGTGGCGTCGGGAAGATCTTGCCGGGGTTCGAGATTCCTGCCGGGTCGAACGCGCAACGGACGAGCTGCATCACATCGAGGTCCACGGCCGAGAACATCTTTCCCATGTGCACGACCTTGTCGTGACCGACACCGTGCTCACCGGTGATCGATCCGCCGTGCTCGAGGCAGAGCTCGATGATCCGGTTCGACACCGCCTCAGCCCGCTCGGTCTCGCCCTTGGCCTCGTCAAAGAGGACGAGTGGATGCAGGTTGCCGTCACCGGCGTGGAAGACGTTGGCGACGCGAAGCCCAGCCTCGTCCGCCACCTCGTCGATCGCCTGAAGAACGTCGGCCAGCGCGGTGCGCGGGATCACGCCGTCCTGAACGATGTAGTCCGGGCTGATCCGGCCGACCGCCGCGAAGGCGGACTTGCGGCCTTTCCAGATCAGCAAGCGCTCGGCGGCATCCGCCGCGACTCGAAGCTCAAAGGCGCCCGAGGCGCCGCAGAGCGCAGAGACCTCGGCCAGCTGCGCGTCCACCTCACACGAGGGTCCGTCCAGCTCGACGATGAGGACCGCGCCGGCTCCGGACGGGTAGTTCGGGTGGACCGCAGCCTCCGCGGCTTCGATGGCCAGCGCATCCATCAGCTCGATCGCCGCCGGCAGCACACCGGCAGAGATGATCGCGCTGACTGCCTCGCCGGCGGCCTCGATCGTCGTGAACGCGGCGAGCACGGTGTGTACCGCCTGCGGCGTCTTCAGCAGCCGGACCGTCGCCTGGGTGACGATGCCGAGCGTTCCTTCGCTCCCGACCAGCGCGCCGACGACGTCGTACCCGACCGGGTCTGGGGCCAGCCCACCGAACCGCTCGGTGGACCCGTCGGGCATCACGACCTCGAGGCCGGTGACGTGGTGCGCCGTGAAGCCGTACTTCAAGCAGTGCGCGCCACCGGAGTTCTCCGCGACGTTGCCGCCGATCGAGCAGACCTGCTGGCTCGACGGGTCAGGCGCGTAGTAGTAGCCGTGCGGCGAAGCGGCCGCAGTGAGATTGGCGTTGATGACACCCGGCTCGACGACAGCACGCTCGTCGGTGATCGCGAGCTCGACGATCTTGTTCAGCCGTGAGGCGACGATCAGGACGCCGTCGGTGCGCGGCAGTGCGCCGCCGGACAGACCCGTGCCGGACCCGCGGGCGACGAACGGCACGCCGAGCGCGGCGCAACGACCGACGACGTACGCAATCTCCTCGGTCGACTCGGCGAGCACCACCAGCCCGGGCGTGCTCCGGTACGACGAAAGGCCGTCGCACTCATAGGTCCGCAGCTGTGCCGGTTCCGTGATGACCTGGCCGGCCTTCAGCCGAGCGCGGCAGCTAGCCGTGAGCTGAGCGAGCGCGGTCACGGGGCAACGTTAGAGAAAACAGCGCACAACTGGGGGACGCTTGCTCAGTTCGCATGTGACATAGGTGTCGCGATTCACGACACGCATGTCACATAGGTGTCGCGATTTACGACACGCATGTGACACAGGGGCGCGGTGGCGCGACACGCATGTCACATACGAACTAGTCGAGCAGGGCGTAGGCCGGGAGCTAGTCGAGCAGGGCGTAGGCCGGGAGCGTGAGGAAGTCCACGAAGTCGTCCGCGAGGGCGACCTGCTCGAAGACCTCGCGCGCGTCAGCCCAGCGGCCCTTCTCGAAGGCCTCGTCGCCGGCCTCACTGCGGATCTCGTTCATCACGTCGTCCGCGACCTTGCGCACGAGCTCGGCCGTGACCTGATCTCCCGTGTCGGCGAGCGTCACGTCGTTGTGCACCCACTGCCAGACCTGCGATCGGGAGATCTCGGCGGTCGCCGCGTCTTCCATCAGGTTGTGGATCGCCGCAGCACCGACGCCGCGAAGCCAGGACTCGATGTAGCGGATGCCGACGTCGACGTTCATCCGCAGGCCGGCCGACGTCCGCTCGCCCGGTGTCTGATCGGCCGCGAGGATGTCGGCGGCGGAGACGTTGACGTCCGGGCGGAGCCGGTCGATCTGGTTCGGCTTGTCGCCGAGCACCGCGTCGAACTCGGCCATCGCCACCGCGACGAGGTCGGGATGGGCGACCCAGGTGCCGTCGAAGCCGTCGTTCGCCTCGCGCTTCTTGTCCGCGGTCACCTTCTCCAACGCGATGCGGTTGACCTCGGCGTCCTTACGGCTCGGGATGAAGGCAGCCATGCCACCCATCGCGAACGCACCCCGCTTGTGGCAAGTCTGCACCAGTCGCTCGGTGTAGGCGCGCATGAACGGCACGGTCATCGTGACGCTCGCACGGTCAGGCAGCAGGAACTCCTCACCGCGGTCACGGAACGTCTTGATCATCGAGAACATGTAGTCCCAGCGACCCGCGTTCAGGCCGTAGGAGTGGTCGCGCAGCTCGTAGATGATCTCTTCCATCTCGAGCGCCGCCGGGATCGTCTCGATCAGGACCGTCGCGCGGATCGTGCCGCGCTCCAGCCCGAGCGCCTCCTGCGCGTGGACGAACACGTCGTTCCAGAGCCGCGCTTCGAGATGCGACTCCATCTTCGGCAGGTAGAAGTACGGCCGCGTGCCCTTGTCGAGCAGCCGCTGACCGTTGTGAAAGATGAAGAGGCCGAAGTCGAACAAGCCGCCGCTGATTGGCTCGTCGTCGACCAGCACGTGCTTCTCGGGCAAGTGCCAACCGCGTGGACGCGGCATCAGCGTCGCCACCTGCTCCTTGAGCGCGTAGCTCTTGCCCTCGGGCGTGGTGAAGTCGATCCGGCGCTCGATCGCATCGATCAGGTTGATCTGGCCCTGCACCTGGTTGTGCCAGTTCGGCGCACTCGCGTCCTCGAAGTCGGACATGAACACCTTCGCGCCTGAGTTCAGCGCGTTGACGAGCATCTTCTTCTCGGTCGGGCCCGTGATCTCGACGCGGCGGTCGACCAGGTCGGCCGGCGGAGCGACCTTCCAGGAGTCGTCCTCGCGGATCTCCTTGGTCTCGGCGAGGAAGTCGAGCTTGCCGGTGTCCGCGGCCTCCTGCCGCCGAGCCCGGCGGCGCTCGAGCAGCTCTGCCCGGCGCGGGCCGAACTTGCGCTGCAAGTCGGTGACGAAGGCAACGGCCTCAGGAGTGAGCACCTCGTCGAAGCGATCTTCCATCGCGCCGACAATCTTGGCGGTCTCAGCCATCCCAGCTCCTCAAAGTCGTCGAAGACGACGTAGAGGTTAGTCCGCGGCGAGAACCGTCAGAGACCCAGCCGAGCCTCGCGAAGCAAGGCGACCGCATCCTCGTCCCCGGTCAGCTCGACCTGCGCGATGTCCTTGCGGTTGAAGGTGAACAGCAAGATGTCGCCCACAGGCCCGGTCATGCGCACCGTCGGGCCGCTGCCACCGACAACGGCGCGACCACCGTTCTCGGCCACAACCTCGACCTGTACGCCGCGCGCCCGACGCAGCGAAAGCCGCAGCGACCGGCGTACCCGGTTCCAGATCGCCGCTTCCTGCTCGGCCGGCAGATCGCGCGGACCCTCTCCGTTGGCGCGGCGTACGTCCTCGTGGTGGACGAAGTACTCGACGTGGTTGAACGACTCGTCCATCGGACGCCACAGCAACGGGGGGCCGCCGGCCACCCGCGCGAGCACGTCGTCGAACGTGTGCACGCGCATCACGCTCTCCATCACGCGGTCGGTGTGCGCGGCGAAGGGGCCGCCAACCGCGACGCCCGGTCCGGCGTCGGGACGACGCTCGCGGACGTAGAGGTGCGCCGCCATGTGCGCGGTCGTCCAGCCCTCACACGCGGTGGGGGCATCCGGCCCCAACCGCCGCATCAGCTCGACCAGGTCCGCCCGCTCGCTTCTCGCCCACCCACTCATGGCTCCTAGGATGCCAACTCATGACCAACCCGCCGATTTCGGCGGCCCTCGCGGGACGACGAATGCTGATCACCGGTGCCACCGGTTTCGTTGGCGAGGCCCTGCTCGAGAGGGTGCTTTTCGACCTCCCCGAGACGCGGCTCGTCCTGCTGGTGCGGGCGCGCGGGGGTGTCACCGCCGAGGAGCGGGTCGCGAACCTGATGCGAGGAGCGGCGTTTGGTCGACTGCGCGCGCGCGACGGTGACGAGGCGGTCGACGCGCTGATCGGCGACCGGATCGAGGTTGTCGCGGGCGATCTCGACGACATCCCACCGTTGCCGCCGGACATCGACCTCGTCGTTCACTGCGCCGGCGAGGTGTCGTTCGACCCGCCGATCGACGAGGGCTTCGCGACCAACCTGCACGGCACGCTGAACCTGCTGCGTGCCATCGACGACAGCGGCGCCAAGCCGCACTACCTGCACGTGTCCACGGCGTACGTCGCCGGCCGCCAACAGGGCCACATCCGGGAAGGCCGGCTCGACCACAACGTCGACTGGCAGTACGAAGCAGCCCTCGCAGCCCAGCTCCGCGACCGCGTCGAGGTCGAGAGCCGCACCGCCGACCGGCTCGCGGAGTTCAGCACCGAGGCCGAAAAGCAGCACGACGTCACCGGCGCGTCCTCCGTGTCCGCCGAAGCAGAAAGGCGCCGTGCCGCCTGGGTCAGCAAGGCGCTCGTCGATGCCGGTCGCGAGCGAGGCCGCAGCCTCGGTTGGACCGACTGCTACACGTTCACGAAGGCGATGGCCGAGCGCGCCGTGGAGCAGACCGCCACGCACCTTCCGGTGACGGTGCTTCGCCCGAGCATCATCGAGAGCGCACTCGAGCAGCCGTATCCCGGCTGGATCCAGGGCTTCAAGATGGCGGAGCCGATCATCCTGGCGTTCGGTCGCGGCGACCTGCCCGAGTTCCCGGCGATCCCTGACGGCGTCATCGACATCATCCCGGTCGACCTCGTGGTCAATGCGACGCTCGCCGCCGCAGCGCAGACCCCGCCCATCGGCGAGCCGGCGTACTACACGATCTGCTCGGGGGCGCGGAACCCACTCCGCTTCGCGATGCTCTACGAGCTGGTGCGCGAGTACTTCCTCGAACACCCGATGGTGCAGCGTGACCGCGGTGAGGTGAAGGTCCCGCAGTGGAACTGGCCCGGTTCGGCGCGCGTCGGTCAGCTGATCAAGATCGCCGAACGCGCCCAGCAGACGGCTGACCGAGTCGTTACCTCACTTCCGCGCTCCAACCGAACTCGCGGATGGGCGAAGTCCCTGGACCGGCAGAAGGGTCGACTCGACTTCCTGCGTCGCTACTTCGACCTGTATCAGCCGTACACGGAGGCCGAGCTTCACTTCACGGACGCAGCGACGTACGAGCTGCACGCGGCCCTCGATCCTTCCGACAGCGGTCCGTTCGGGTTCGACGCAGCAGTCATCGACTGGCGTCACTACCTGAAGGACGTTCACGTCCCGGCGGTCGTCACCCCGATGACCGCGTTGCAGGCGATGCGTGGGCCGCGCCCGGACCCGACTCGCCGCATCGCGACTGACAAGTCGAATGTCGTCGCCGTCTTCGACATGGACGGCACCCTGCTGTCGAGCAACGTGGTCGAGGCCTACCTCGCCTTACGCCTGAGAGAACTCGGCGCAGCCGCCAAGGCGAAGGAGCTCAGCGATGTCGCCAAGGCATTGCCGCGTTGGCTCGCTACCGAAAGACGTGACCGTTCGGCATTCCTGCGAATGGTCTACCGGCGCTACGAGGGTGCATCCATCGAGGAGCTCAACCGGATCGTCGACGAGCACGTGCGTACGTCGATGCTCGCCAAGCTCTCACCCGCGGCAGTCCGAGCGATCCGTGACCACCGCGCCGCGGGACACCGCCTCGTGCTGGTGACCGGAGCGATCACGCCGCTCACGCGCCCGCTCGCCCCGCTGTTCGATGAGGTCGTGACAGCCGAGCTCGCGGTCGACGCCACTGGTCGCTGCACCGGGCTGCTCGAACGACCGCCCCTCGTCGGCGAGTCACGCGGCGCGTGGCTGCGCCATCGCGCCGCCGAAGCGGGCTGGGACCTGAGCGCCAGCTATGCCTACGCCGACTCCGCCAGCGACCTCCCGCTGCTTCGCGCGGTTGGTCACCCCGTCGCCATCGATCCCGATGTGATCCTGTCGCGCGTAGCGCGCAAGGAGAGATGGCCGGTCGAGCTCTGGCACTCCGCAACCGGGCCGGCGAAGCCGGACGGTGCAGCGCCGAGGCCCGAAACGCTGGCGGCAGCCAAATGATCACCGCGCTGGAGGTGTACCGCTCGCTCCCCCGGTACGTCGCTGCGCGCGCGATCGGGCCGCGAATCCCGGGCTTGCTCGCCGGCCCACTCGCGCCGCTACGTCTTGTGCACCGTGACGGCCCACGCAACCCGGGCGACGGCTGGGTACGAGTCCGGCCGCGGTTGTCCGGGATCTGCGGCAGCGACCTGGCGACGTTGTCCGGACACACCTCTCTCTACTTCACGCCGCTGGTCTCGATGCCGTTCGTACCCGGGCACGAGGTGGTGGGCGAGACGCTCGACGACGCACCTGGAATTCCCGCGGGTAGCCGGGTCGTCATCAACCCGGTTCTCGGCTGTGAAGCCCGCAACCTCGACAAGTGCGCCGCCTGCCGGAACGGCCAACGAAACCGCTGCGACCGGATCACCGTCGGGCACCTGTCCCCCGGGCTGCAGACCGGCTACTGCGCCGACACCGGTGGCGGCTGGAGCGGCCAGCTGGTCGCACACACCTCGCAGCTGCACGTCGTACCGGACGGCCTGCCCGACGAGCGGGCGGTCCTGGTAGAGCCGCTCGCCTGCGCGATTCACATCGCTCGCCGCGCGGGTCTCACCGATGGCGGCTCGGCCCTCGTGGTCGGCGCCGGCGCGGTCGGCCTTCTCACCGCCCTCGCGCTGCGCGAGCTGACGCCGGCCGGCCACGTGACGGTCGTGGCCAAGCACGGAAAGCAAGCAGAGCTCGCAAGACAGTTCGGAGCGAGCGACGTCGTGTCACCAGGCGACGTCGCCAAAGCGGTACGCCGGTCGACCAGAGCCCTGCAGCTCGAGCCCGAGCGCGGTCAGGCCTACCTGCTCGGCGGCGTCGACGTCGCGATCGACGCAGTCGGGTCGCGGGCGTCGATCGACACCGCGCTGCGAACGGCGAAAGCGGGCGGGCGTGTGGTGCTGGGCGGCGTTCCCGGCGACGGGGTGGACATGACTCCCGCGTGGTTCCGCGAGCTGGATGTCACGGGCGCGTACGCGAGTGCGGGTGACGCGTTCGATGTCGCGATCAAGCTGGCTGCCGAGGCTCCGCTCGACGACCTGGTCGGCGTCGCCTACCCGCTCGACCGCTGGCGTGAGGCACTCGACCACGCCCACGACGGCGGCCGCCTCGGCACGTTGAAGGTCGCGTTCGATTTGAGGAGAGCCTCTTGAGTCGCCCAGGTTTCGTCCTGACCGTCGACGAGCGGACGCCCCCGATGCTCATGCATTCCGGTGAGTCGTTCCGGTTGCAGGAGTTCCCGCTCGGCACCCGGGTCGTGTATCCGCCGGAGTCGCTGCCCGGCGTGGTCGACGTCGACGAGGCCATCGAGCAGGCGCTGCTGAACCCGATCGACAGCGAGCCGCTGCCCGCACTGCTACGACCCGGCATGAAGCTGACGATCGCCTTCGACGACCTGTCGCTTCCACTGCCTCCGATGCGTAAGCCAGACATCCGCCAGCGGGTCCTGGAGCACGTCCTGCAGCACGCCGCGGACGCCGGAGTCGATGACGTACAGCTGATCGTCGCGACCGCGCTGCACCGGCGCATGACCGGAGCGGAGATCAAGGCCGTCGTCGGCGAACGCGTCTACCGGTCGTTCTGGCCGGACAACCTCTACAACTTCGACGCTGAAGATCGCGCGAATCTTGCGCACCTCGGTACGACGGACCAGGGCGAGGACGTCGAGATCTCCAAGCGCGCGGCCGAGTCCGACCTGCTCGTCTACGTCAACGTGAATCTGGTCGCCATGGACGGTGGCTGGAAGTCCACGGCGATCGGCCTCGCGTCGTACAACTCGCTGCGCCACCACCACAACGCGCACACGATGATCCATTCAAGGTCGTTCATGGACCCGCGCCACTCCGAGCTGCACTCGAGCGCCTGGCGGATGGGACGGATCATCAATGAGCACGTCAAGGTCTTCCAGATCGAGACCACGCTGAACAACGACGCGTTCCCGTCGCAGTACGGCTTCCTCACGAAGCGCGAGTGGGAGTGGTCACTGCGCGACCAGGCGATGTTCCTCGGTGCAAAGCGCGGTATCGACCTGCTGCCGACGAAGCAGAAGCGGCAGATCTTCCAGAAGATGGAGGCGCCGTACCAGCTCACCGGCATCAGCGCCGGCGCAGTCGAGCCGGTGCACCACCAGACGCTCGAGCGGGTGCACCGCCAGCAGCTGGTCGAGGTCGACGGCCAGGCCGACGTACTCGTGATGGGGCTGCCCTACCTGTGCCCCTACAACGTCAACAGCGTGATGAACCCGATCCTCGCCGCGTGCCTGGGCCTCGGCTACTTCTTCAACATGTACCGCAACAAGCCGCTGGTGCGTGAGGGAGGTGTGATCATCCTCGACCACCCGGTGCCGTGGGAGTTCTCGACGCTGCACCACCCGAGCTACGTCGACTTCTTCGACGAGGTGCTTGCCGAGAGCACGGACCCGAAGGTCATCGGGCCGAAGTTCGAGCAGCAGTACGCGACCGATCCTTGGTACACCCACTTGTATCGGACCTCGCACGCCTACCACGGCGTGCACCCCTTCTACATGTGGTACTGGTGCGCACACGCTCTCGACCACGTCGGCCAGGTCATCTGGGTCGGCGGCGACCGTCGCTCGGTGGCGCGGATGGGGATGCGGTCCGCGTCGACGTTCGCGGACGCGTTGGAGCTTGCGCGCGACACCGTCGGCAGCAGCCCGTCGATCACCTACACGCACAACCCACCGCATCTGCTCGCGGACGTGCGATGACCAGTCTCCAGAAGGACCTCAAGTCGCTGTCGCGAGGTTGGCGGTGGGGACACCGCAAGCTGCCACCGCACTCAGCAGAGCCACACCACTCGTTCGGCGAGCGCAAGGAGTTCCCGACCGACTGGGCGCGGTCACGCCCGGCGCGGGCGGCGCGAGAAGTGATCCTCCGCGGTGGATTGACGCCGCTGATCTACCGCGAGACGACGACGAAGGTCGAGGGCCTCGACGTCTTCGACGACCTCGAGGGCCCATGCATCATCGTCGCCAACCACACGTCCCACCTCGACACTGCATTGCTGCTGACGACGCTGCCCGTGGAGTGGCAGCGCAAGGTGACGGTCGGCGCGGCCGCGGACTACTTCTTCGACGCGTGGTGGCGGGCGATCGGCTCCGCACTGGTGTTCGCGACGTTCCCGATCGAGCGGCACGGCCATGGCCTGTCCGACACTCCGACCAAGCTGATCGAGTCGGGCTGGTCGATCGTGATGTTCCCGGAGGGCACCCGCTCCCCCGACGGCTGGACGCGCCGCTTCCGCCCGGGCGCTGCGGCGCTCGCAATCACCCACGACATCCCGGTCCTGCCGGTCGCAATCCGCGGCTCGTACGCCGCCATGCCGAAAGGCCGCGGCTGGCCGAAGCCCGGCCGTCCGCCGGTACACGTCCGTTACGGTCGGCCGATCCGCCCGAAGGATGGCGAGGGCACTCTCCAGCTGAACGGGCGGATCGCCACCTCGATCGAGACCCTGCTCGATGAGGACGCCTCGGACTGGTACGCCGCGGCGCTTCGCGCATCGGCAGGCGAGACGCCGGCATCGAGCGGACCGCAGGTCGCCGAGTGGCGGCGCGTCTGGGCATCTACCGCCGGGCCCGAGAACACCGAGCAGCGCGCCAAAGCCTGGCGCTGACGCGCCCGCATCCAGGGTGGTAGTGCTCGACCGGATCGAGACGCCGCGTGGCGAGCTGGTGCTGCGCCAAGACGGTGAGCACTTCGAAGTCATCAGCAACGGGGTGTTCCTCATGGACACCCGCAACGGCGAGTCCGAACGACTGCTGGTCAACGCCGCACTGGTTCGCGCGGCGCAGCCGCGCAGCATTCTCATCGGCGGCTTAGGCGTCGGCTTCTCCTTGATCGAGGCCGTCAGAGACGAGCGCGTAGCGCGAGTAGCAGTCGTTGAGATCGAGCCGACCATCCTGGGTTGGCACGAGCAGCACCTCGGCCACCTCACCGGCGAGGCCCGAAGCGACCCGCGAACCCAGATCATCGTGGCCGACATCGCGGAGCTGCTGCGAAACAGCAACGAGACCTACGACGCGATCTGCCTGGACGTCGACAACGGCCCGGACTGGACGGTGACCGACGAGAACACCCGGCTGTATGACGAGGTGGGCACGCAGCTGGTCGCAAGCCGTCTGCGCCCAGGCGGGGTGCTGACGGTGTGGAGCGCAGCAAGATCCCCGGCGTACCAACGGGTTCTTGGCCGCTACTTCGGCAAGGTCGAGGTCCTCGAGGTGCCCATGGACCGCGGCGAACCGGACGTCGTGTTCGCGGCATCGGACCCCGTGGCGCAGACTCTTGGGCGTGACAGTGACAACAGCTGACGAGAAGCGGGTCGTCGAGGCCGTCCCGAAGGGCCTGTTCATCGGCGGCAAGTGGCGGGAGAGCTCCAGCGGCGAGTCCGTGCAGGTCGAGGACCCCTCGACGGAGCAGTCACTGTGCGAGGTCGCCGACGGCACCGCGGACGACGCGATCGCCGCGCTCGACGCCGCCTGCGACGCTGCCGACTCGTGGGCGGCGACACCGCCGCGGGACCGTGGCGAGATCCTGCGCGGCGCCTTCGAGCTGATGAACGAGCGGATCGACGACCTTGCCCTGCTGATGACGCTCGAGATGGGCAAGCCGCTCGCCGAGTCTCGCGCCGAGATCGCCTACGCGGCCGACTTCGTGCGCTGGTTCTCCGAGCAGGCCGTCCGAGTCGACGGGCGCTTCTCGATGAACCCGAGCGGCGCGGGGCGACTCCTGACGATGAAGCAGCCCATCGGTCCGTGCCTGCTGATCACGCCATGGAACTTCCCTGCGGCGATGGGCGCGCGCAAGATCGGTCCCGCGCTCGCCGCCGGCTGCACGATGGTCGTGAAGCCCGCGCAGCTGACGCCGCTGTCGATGAACGCGTTCGCGGAGATCCTCACCGAGGCCGGCCTTCCCGGCGGCGTGGTGAACATCGTCACGTCGAGCAGCGCCAGCCGGGTCACCGCGCCGCTGTTCGACGACGCCCGGCTGCGCAAGATGTCGTTCACCGGCTCCACCCCCGTCGGCAAGAAGCTGATGGAGATGGCGTCCAAGCGCCTGATCAAGTGCTCCATGGAGCTAGGCGGCAACGCGCCGTTCCTGGTCTTCGAGGACGCGAACGTCGAGCACGCGGTGGACCAGGCCGTGATTGCGAAGATGCGCAACGGGGGCGAGTCCTGCGTGGCCGCGAACCGGTTCCACGTCCACGCCTCGGTCGCCGAAGAGTTCTCTGCCCGGCTGGCGGAGCGGCTTGCCGCGATGCCGGTGGGGCGAGGCACCGAGGACGGCGTACTCGTCGGGCCGCTCATCGACGCCGACCAGCGCGACATCGTCACCAAGCTGGTCGACGACGCCGTGAGCAAGGGCGCGACCGTGCTGACCGGCGGCGAGCGGACAGGCGAGCGAGGGCACTTCTTCAAACCGACCGTCATGTCAGGTATCGCCGACGACACCGAGCTGCTTCGCGAGGAGATCTTCGGGCCCGTCGCCGCAGTCAAGACCTTCGCGACCGACGAGGAAGCGGTCGCTGCCGCGAACGCCACCGAGTACGGCCTGGTGGCGTACGTGTTCACCCAGGACATCAACCGTGCGTTCAAGATCACCGAGGCCCTCGAGGTCGGCATGCTCGGGCTCAATCGCGGCCTGGTCTCCAACGCGGCAGCGCCGTTCGGTGGGATCAAGGAGTCGGGCTTCGGCCGCGAGGGAGGACCCGAGGGCATCGAGGAGTACCTCTCTACGAAGTACGTCGCGCTGGATCTGTAGTGATGCGCCGGTCATCGCACGCGGCCCAACTCGCCGTAGCGAGCCGTCCGCTCGGAGGCTGCCCATCGTCACCGACCGTCGTACCGGGCAACGGTTCCAAGATGATTCGCCTCGATACGGCGGCCTTCAACCGGAAGGAGTTCGGCCCTCGGGGGACGAACGTCACCGTCACGTTCGGGATCGCCGGGTTAGCCTCTTCGGCGGTACGGACGAGGCTGACTTGACCAACCCCTCAGCAGAGGGGAAAACCGGGCTACTCTGGCGAAGCCGTCCGCATGCGGGCGGCCCCCTCTGCGGCACGAAGCATGGGAGAGGCAGTACGTGAGCAGTGCACGTCAGGCCGCGGCGGAGCCCGCCAAGCGCCCCAGCCGTAGCCGCAAGCCGGCGATCGCCGTCGTGGCGGAGGCCGCCGATGACGCCGACGCGGAACCGAAGGTCGCGGCCGTGACAGAAGCCACCGACGAGGCATCGCCGCAGCCGCAGATCGAGGCCGAGGCAGAGCCGACAGAGGGCGAGCTCGCAGAGGAAGAAGAAGACCTCGAGATCGTCGCCGAAGACGACAACTCCGGCCCGTCGACCGACCTGGTCCGCGCGTACCTCAAGGAGATCGGCCGAGTCGCTCTGCTCAACGCGGAGCAAGAGGTCGAGCTCGCGAAGCGAATCGAGGCGGGCCTGTTCGCCGCCGAGAAGATCCGCCAGTCCGACAGCGGTGAGCTGCGTGGCGTCACCAAGGCGATCCGCAAGGACTACGACTGGCTGATCGCCGACGGCCAGCGCGCAAAGGACCACTTGCTCGAGGCGAACCTTCGCCTTGTCGTGTCCGTCGCGAAGCGCTACACCGGCCGTGGCATGGCGTTCCTGGACCTGATCCAGGAGGGCAACCTCGGTTTGATCCGCGCAGTCGAGAAGTTCGACTACACCAAGGGCTACAAGTTCTCGACGTACGCCACCTGGTGGATCCGGCAGGCGATCACCCGCGCGATGGCCGACCAGGCCCGCACGATCCGCATTCCGGTCCACATGGTCGAGCAGATCAACAAGCTCACTCGCGTGCAGCGCCAGATGCTGCAGGACCTCGGTCGCGAGCCGACTGCCGAAGAGCTCGCCAAGGAGCTCGACATGACGCCCGACAAGGTCGTCGAGATCCAGGGCTACGCCCGCGAGCCAGTGTCACTCGAGCAGAACGTCGGCGACGAGGGCGACAGCCAGCTCGGCGACTTCATCGAGGACGCCGACGCCCCGATCGCCGCTGAGGTCGTTTCCTTCGGGCTCCTGCAGCGCGAGCTCGACAGCGTCTTGAAGACGCTACCCGAGCGCGAGGCGGCGGTCGTCGCGCTGCGGTTCGGTCTCACCGACGGCCAGCCACGCACCCTCGACGAGATCGGCCGGGAGTTCGGTCTCACCCGTGAGCGGATCCGCCAGATCGAGGCGAAGACGCTGTCGAAGCTGCGCCACCCCAGCCGCTCGCAAAAGCTCCGCGACTACCTCGAGTAGCCAAGTTGTCCGACTCTCAGCCGGTTATAGGCGGCTGAGCCTCGGACAAGTCGGCTCAGCCGCCCTGCAGGGCGAACCGGGGATCGTCGGGCGAGACGAGCTGGAGCGAGTCCGCCACCTGCACGATCTCGTCGCCGCTGGGGTTGTGCACCACGAGCTGAACCTGCACGTCCTTGGCTTCCTGCCAGGTCAGCATGTCGCCCGAAGTACCGCCGTGCGGGACCAGCACGGCGGGATGCTGCCGGACGGTCGTCATCGACTCCGGGCCTCCGTATGAGACGGCGTCCTGCATGGTGCGGTCCGGCGTCTGGGTGACCGTGAGGTCGACCAGGTGACCCTGCGGGTCGATCCACTGCGACATCACGACACCGGTCTGGTCCGCAGCCTGGTCCCGCACTGGCGGCATGACGGTCCAGCCGTCCGCCGCCGCACCGGACAGCGTCGCCGTACCTGCTGTCGGATCGAGCGAGAGGCGGTTGAGCAGTCCCACCGCGTCCGCCTGCGTCATGTCGCGGACGATCGCGTGCCACTGCCCGCCATCGGGCTCTGTCCAGTAGGCATCGGTGTGATTGATCGTGCTGAGGGAGAACTCGGTCGCCGGCTGGCCGTCGATCGGCGCGTGACCCTTGTCGCCGAGGAAGCCCACACCCGGACCCTCCCGGCCGTCCTCCGCCGGTGTCGCCGCGTCCGGTCCCTCCACGACGAGGCCCGCCCCGACGGAGTCGCCGTGCTGCTGGATCGCCGTGAACGCGATGTGCGGTGGCGCGCAGTTCCCGGTCTGGTCGCGAACGAAGGCGTACCGGAAGCTGTCGGCCGAGGAGGGCAGCAGCAGGAGGTCGGGATACGACGCCGGGCTCGCCTTGCCGCCGTTGCCGCCGTTGCAGTCGCTGCCCGGCGCGGGGGGCGCGGCGTACAGACTCGGATCGGTTGCGGTTGGCGAGGCGCCAACCTTGATCGTCCCGTTGTCGGCTCCGAGGCCGGAGCGAACCGCGAGACCCACGGGAGCAGCAATTGCCCCCACGGCGACCGCCCCGGCGGCAGTGGCCGAACGGCGCCGCAGCAGCCGCCGCCGCCCGCCGGCCCGGGCGAGCGAAGCAAGGTCAGGCGAAGCCTCCGCCTCGATGCTGTGCAGTGCGTCGCTCAAAGCGTGCTCGTCGAAGGTCATGGGGTGCTCCGCATCGTCGAGTGAGAAGGGATCAGCTCGCGAAGCTTGCTGAGGGCGCGAGCGGTTTGGCTCTTCACGGTTCCGGTGGTGCAACCAAGGGCGCGTGCCGTCTCGGCTTCGCTGAGGTCTTCGAGAAAGCGCAGTACGACGACCGCGCGCTGTCGTGCCGGCAGCATCGCTACGGCGCGCACCAGCTCGTCGCGATGGCTTTGCGCGTCCGCCGAGTCTGCGATGGCAACCTCCGGAAGCGCGGCGACCGCGTGCTCCGGCCGGCGCGCGCGCAACCGCCATCGGTTGCTCGAGGCGTTGACCAAGGCACGGCGGGCGTAGGCCGACGGCTCGTCGATCCGCGGCCACGCGACGTACATCCGCTCGAGCACGTCCTGCAGCAGGTCCTCAGCCGCACCTCGGTCGCCGGTGAGCGCGATCGACATCCGAAGCAAGGCCGGGGCGGACGCCACGACGAAGTCGTCGAAGTCCGATCCGCGCTCCCGCACACCTGCTACGACACCACGACGCCCGGAAAGGTTGTCAGGACCGGAGCGCCGAGCCCAACGAAAATGGCGTCTCAGACGTAGTTGAGGCGCCGAAATCGTTGGGCTCGGCGTGGGGAGGTGCGGGCTACTTCCAGCCCGGCGTCCGGGCGGCTTGCTCGATCCAGCTCGCCAGCTCATCGCTGTGCGTCTCCTCGAGCGAGGTGACCTTCACGTAGCGCGTCCTGCCGGTGGTTCCCAAGGGCGGCGGTGGATCGAAATCCGCACCACCGAAGAAGAAGACGTTGACGGACACGTCGTACGCCGCGAGCTCGATCAACCACCCGTGCTCGACTAGGCCG
Source organism: Mycobacteriales bacterium (assembly GCA_035545635.1). Classification (GTDB taxonomy): domain Bacteria; phylum Actinomycetota; class Actinomycetes; order JAFAQI01; family JAFAQI01; genus DASZTV01. The sequence goes on from DASZXY010000002.1 coordinate 83,661, forward strand.
TAGTACGCACGCTTGAACTTCACGGCGAACTGGAGCTCGGGAACCGTCGCGCGGATCGACTCATCCAGCTGCTTGAGGATCGGCTGCAGGTCTGGCATGACACGTCGAAGCCAGTCGTCGATGACCGAGTGGTCGGCGGCCGGTTCCGGCGGCTTCTTACCCGCGTTGCCTTTGATCTCTTTCACATCTGCCGCCCTGTTCCTTGTGCCGTCAGCCGGAGACCAGGAGCTTGATGGCGACGCCCGTGCCAACGATGACGATCGTTGCTCGCAGGATGTTCGCGGGCAACCGCCGGCCGATCGTTGCGCCGAGCTGGCCGCCGAAGCTCGATCCGACGAACAGAAGTCCGGCGACTTTCCACGCGATGTCGGTCGTCGCGATGAAGAACACGGCGCCGACCGCGTTGATGACGGCGGCCACGACGTTCTTCGCCGCGTTGAGCCGCTGCATGTCGTCATCGAGCGTGATGCCGAACAACGCGAGCAACATGACCCCCTGCGCCGCACCGAAGTAGCCGCCGTACACCGAGATCAGCGTCGTGCCGACGTGCAGCGCCGGACCCGGGTGCTCGGCGCGCACTCCGCGCTCGGCCCGGCGACGCGCGATCGTCGGCTGAACGATGACGAGTACGACGGCGAAGAGGATCAGGATCGGCACGACTTTGCGAAATGCCGAGCCGGGCAATGCCAGCAGCAGGCTCGCGCCCGCGATGGTGCCGACGAGAACGGCGGGCATCAGCACGAGGATTCGCCGAAGCTGACCCTTGAGCTCACGGCGGTAGCCGACCGCGCCGCTGACCGACCCGCTGATCAAGCCGACGGTGTTCGACACGTTGGCGAGGACAGCGGGATAGCCGAGCCCGAGCAACGTCGGGAAGGTGAGCAGGGACCCCGAGCCGACGATCGTGTTGACGGTTCCGGCAACGAAGCCGACTGCGACGATGATCACAGCATGCGTCGCACTCACGTGCCGCAGCGTAGGGTCCCATCGGGCTGCGCCGGCGGAGCCGGCTCAAATAGTGGGCGGTGGGTGGGGACGTGGGCGGGGATGACGCGTTCTATTTGCCTACATCCGAGCCGGGTGTCTTCACCTCGACCGGCTCGACGGTCGGACCCTGGGACCCGACGCTGCAGCACGGCGGGCCGCCGTCGGCGTTGCTCGCCCGGGCAGCCGAGACCACCGAATCGGCGTGGCCGGGCACCGTCGTACGGATGGCGGTCGAGATCCTCGGGCCGGTGCCTGTCGCTGAGGTGACGGTCAGGAGCGCGGTCACGCGACCCGGACGCAGCGTCGAGCTGATCGAGGCGGAGCTGGTAGCCGGCGGGCGACCGGCGGCCAAGGCCCGCGCGTGGCGGATCCGTACCAGCGAGCTGGCCCTTCCCGACACCGTTCCAGCCCCGGAACCGCCCCCGACGCTTCCCGAAGCAGGCGAGCCGGTTCCCGTGTTCAAGGCCCCCTTCCTCGAGGCGATGGAGCTCCGGTCGGCGGTCGGGTCGTGGATGGAGCCCGGAGCGGCGTCATGCTGGTTCCGCCAGCAGATCCCGCTCGTGGCGGGCGAGGAGCCGAGCGGTCTGCAGCGCCTGATGGCCGTCGCCGACTGCGGCAACGGCCTGTCCAACGTCCTGCCGTTCGAGGGCTGGATGTTCATCAACCCCGACCTGACGGTCCACCTCGAGCGCTATCCGGAGGGCGAATGGATCTGCCTGGAGGCGGCCACGGCGATCGATCCCGGTGGCTTCGGGCTGGCCCGATCAACGCTGTATGACACCCGTGGAGCGGTCGCCAGAGGGGCCCAGTCGCTGTTCGTCGGCGCTCGCTGAGGTGACGCCACGCTGACTCGGTGGGTAGTGACGTAGATCACGGGTACGCCGAAAATCGTGCTAAAACCCGCCCTCGGACCCGCGATCTCAGCGGGTTTTCAGCGTTTTCAGGGATTTTGGGGGGTGACATGAGGCGGCGGATGCGGCAAGATAGTCGGTCGCGCCGCGGAACAGTTGCGGCCCCTCGCGCGTTGTACCGGACGTATTACGCCGGACCGGCGGGGACGCACCGCCCCACCACGATACGAACTGAGGACTTGCGCACGCCATGAGCACTGCCACGATCGCTCGCCCGGACGCGAACGGCACCCTGCCTGCAGCAGTCGAGGACCTTCTCGACAGCGCGGAAGCGGGGACGCTGGCGTTCGCTGAGGTACGAACGGCGCTGGACGAGGCGGGTGTGGGTCCGGCTGAGGCCAAGCGCATCATCACCGCCATCCGCAAGCGCGGAATCACGATCGGCGCGGACGCGCCGGCGACCTCCGCCGTCACGACGACGACCGAGGCCGTCGCCGAGGACGACGAGGTCGACGACAACTGGGACCACGAGGTCCCGACGACCGACCTGGTCCGCGTCTACCTGACCGACATCGGCCGCGTCGCTCTGCTCACCGCAGAGCAGGAGGTCGAGCTGGCGAAGCGCATCGAGGCCGGTCTCTACGCGCAGGAGAAGATTCGCCAGGCCGACGCCAAGGAGATCGCCAAGATCCCGGTCAAGCTGCGTCGCGACCTGCAGGCCATCGCCGCCGACGGTGCCCGCGCCCGCAACCACCTCCTCGAGGCCAACCTCCGCCTGGTCGTGTCGCTCGCGAAGCGCTACCAGGGCAAGGGCCTCACGCTGCTCGACCTGATCCAGGAAGGCAACATCGGCCTGGTTCGCGCGGTCGAGAAGTTCGACTACACCAAGGGCTACAAGTTCTCGACGTACGCGACCTGGTGGATCAGCCAGGCGCTGCAGCGGGCGATCGCCGACCAGGGCCGCACGATCCGCGTGCCGGTACACATGGTCGAGCAGATCAACAAGGCGCTGCGCGTGAAGCGTGACCTCGCCACCGAGTACGGCCGCGAGCCGACGTTCGGTGAGATCGGTGTCGTCCTCGAGATGACCGCCGAGCGCGTCGAGGAGATCCTCGGCTACGGCCGCGAGACCCTTTCGCTGGAGACGCCGGTTGGCGACGACGGTACGGCGACCTTCGGTGAGTTCATCGAGGACATGGACGCCCCGATCGCCGCGGATGTCGTGGACTTCGGCCTGCTGCAGGACCGCCTGCGTCAGGTTCTCGGCGGCCTTCCGGAGCGTTCCGCGGTCGTCATGCGGATGCGGTTCGGCCTCGACGATGGGCGTTCGCGCACGCTGGACGAGGTCGGCAAGGAGCTCGGCCTCACCCGCGAGCGGATCCGCCAGATCGAGCGAGACACGCTGCGCGAGCTTCGTCGCAGCGACACCGCCGCGACCCTGAAGGCCTGGCTCTAACCAAGTCGCTCGAACAGCCCCCGAAATCAGACGGTTTCGGGGGCTGTTTCGTTAGTCTCCCCGTCATCTGAGTGTGTTTGGGAGGCAGCGGTGGGCGAGATCAACCAGTACAACGTTGCGGTGTTCCTGCACGTGACCGTCGTCATCGCGTCGTTCGCGATCGCCGCGGTGCTGCACGCCGCCCTTCACGTCCTGCCCCGAACCAAGACGGTCGAGCAGATGCGACCGTTCGCGCATCTCGTTCACCGGCTCGAGCCGATCCTGCCGATCCTCGCGATCTTCATCCTGGGATTCGGCTTCTGGGTGGTCGGCGCGAGTCACAAGGTCTGGCACATCAAGGACGGCTGGATCCTCACCGCACTGATCACGCTGATCGTCATCGAGGGACTCGCGGGAGCGCTGCTCGCGCCGCACAGCAAGAAGCTGGTCGCCGCGATCGAAGCCGCGCCCGATGGTGCGCCGTCGGCGGACCTTCGCCAGCAGACGCTCGACCCGTTCGTCTGGTACCTGGCGCACATCGCCACGTTCGGGTTTCTCGGCGTCGTCTTCGTGATGTTCAACAAGCCGTCTGGAGGCGGCGCCGTCATCATCGTGATCATCGGCGCCGCGCTCGGCGTCGTACTTTCCAAGCTGCAGCTCAACGCCGCAGCGAAGGCGATCGGCTCCAGCTAGGGAGTACGACCCATGAAGCCGGCGAAGCGCTCGATCGCCGGCGCCGACTCGGGTACGTCGACGATGTGCCCGAACGGCTTGTCCGGCCCGCGGTACTCATCGTTGGCCATCGGGCCCTGCTTGGCCCGTTCCAGGACTGCAGCGGCCTCGTCCTCCGTGTAGGGCACCGGCTGGCCGCTGCCCTTCGCCAGGTCCCAGCCGTGGGCGAGATACTCCATCATCGTCATGTCGAAGACCATCTGACCTGGCATGTCAGACCCGCCGATCAGCGAAACCGTCCGGTCCGTTCCGTTGTCGCGCCAGCCGCCGACGATGCTCGAGACGGCCAGCCGGAACTCCGCCGCTGACTTGTCGGTCGCCTGGTACGCCGCCGGGTCACCCTCCGGCGTACGCCCATTCGCTGCCGCGTCGAACGATGCCGACCAGCCGACCATGTGTCCGACGAGGTCCTTGACGGTGTAGTCGGAGCACGGCGTGGGCTTGTCCCAGCCACTCTCGTGCACACCGGCGACCAGGTCCGCCGTCTTGTCGAGGATGTCGCTCAACAACGTCATGTCATCCATGCCGGGACCGTACCCCGCAGTGGTGACCTCCTAGCCTTTAATCGCCGCGCCAGGCAGGTTCGCGGGTGGGCTGGCTCTCAGCTGCAGGTGACGAAGGTGGTCTTGTTCTCGGCGGTCTTCTCGATCTTCGCCTTGCCACCGCGACGGCTGATCCATTGACTCAGCGCCGAGCGGAACGCGCCCATCGCGCTGGCGTCGTCCATGACCACCGTGTCACGCAGGCACCAGCGCCGCTTGCCGGCCTGCCAGCTCGCGAACTGATCACCGCCCCAGGAGCGCAGTGCCGAGAACGCGGTGCTGCTTGGTACTCCTCCATGCTCGAACATCAACAGCAGCCCGATCACGCCCAGGTCGCCGTGGTTGAGCCGGCGATGATCCGCTGGTGGAGCGGCCACGTGCTTCGGCTTGTCGTGGTCGAGATAGGCCCGCGGATTGAGCAGCTGCTCGCTGGAAACCGGCGGATGACGGTACGCGCGGTTGAGCGCGTTGATCCCTCCGTCGGCGACCAGCTCGTCGACGAACCGCGGACCGATCTCGTAGGGGAAGCCGATCAGCTCCAAGACAACCTGTGGCACGCCGGGTGGTGCACCGCCGGCGCCAGCTTCTTGCTGCTCCGCGATCTGTCGCTGTGCGGGGGTCAGCACTTGCGACTCATACGCCATGCGAGTGCGCTCCGCGTCACCCTCGCTAAGGGCTGTGAACGCCGCCTGTCGCTCCTGGTTGTCCTTCGACAGCTCGGGGCGTCGCAGCCCGAACCGCTGGTCGGTGAGGGCATGAGTGAGCTCGTGAGACATGACTGCGCGAACGCCTGGAGTCGCGCGCTTGCCTTTGACGTACAGCCGCTTGTTGGTGAACTTGTAGAAACCGATCGTGCTCTCGTCGCTGGCCGCCTTGAACGCTTTGTAGAGGTCGACGCCGGGTGACACCAGCCCGAGCGAGGCGAAGACCGACTCCTGCTTGTTGATCGAGGAGCGGCTCGGTGGCTTGTTGTCCTTGTCGAGCAGCTTCACGAACGCCTTCGGTCCCAGCAGCTTTACCTTCACCGGGTGCTTGAACTTCAAGCCGCGTTCGTGCTCGACGAACGCCTCGATCTTCGGCAGAGCGCGGCGCACGCTCGGTGTCAGCCCGGACCCCGCGCTCGACGTCGCGGCGGCGTGGGTTGTGGGTTTGAAAGACCCCTCAAACGTGATGCTTCCGCTGCTGCACCCGGTCAGGCCGACGAGCAGGACACCCGCCACCCCGACCGTGCCGAACCGGCGCATACGACGGACCGAAATTAGGGAGCCGTCGCGACGAAGTACGCCGTGGCGATGTGCCGCCAGACGATGTGCTTGTAGCCGGTGCGGATCCGCCAGGACGCGCCCGACTCGTCGATCCCGGCATGCGCGTCGCTGTGACTCCCTTTGGCGTAGAGCCAGGCCGCGTCGTGGCGGTCGCACGAGTACGCGCCGTAGAGGTTCGGATGATGTGGGACCGGTCCCCAGGCGCCGCCGATTCGGATCTGGCACTTGGTGCCATCTGTGAGGACGAAGTCGAGCGGAGCGCGGTCACGGGGCTTCGCGATTGCGGTGTCCGCGAACCTTCCTTCGCGCTTGATGAGAAAGACCTTGTGACTGCTCGCGTCGCGCATGCACAGCACCTTGCCGGGAGCCGCAGCCTTCCAGCAGGCGGGAGCGTAGGCCGCCGATGGGCTGCAGGTCTCGATGTCCGGGCTGACCGCGGCGATCGACGGGTCCTTGTAACGGCAGTCGACGGGGAAGCCAGGGTCCTGTTTCTTCACCGAGAAGCCAGACGCCGCGGTGCCCGACACTGTCACCGGCATCACGATGACCTTCACCGTGGCGGGAGCGGCCACCGCCGGTGGTGCGAGCGCCACCAGACCGGGACCGAGACCGACGACGACTGATATGGCGAGAGCAAGGTGGCGGGTACGCATATCGCTAATCTCCCCTACATCCACGGCCGACCGCGACAAGGTAGCGGTCGACGAGCGTGAAACCGTTGGCAGTGGCCTGGCCGGTTGTCTGCGCGGCATGCCGAAACGCTGCACCCAGAGCCGCGAAGGCAGCGTCGTCGAGCCGCTCTCTCGCGGTCACGATCGGCGGGGCCGTCGTTGACGCGATCGACCAGCACGCCTCGACGGATTCGAAGGCGGACCGGAGCTCGCCGTACTCGATGACGACCTCGGCGCACACCGTCGCAATCGCGGTGCGCACGAACTCCTCGTCCGCCCAGGCGGCGAGACCCGCACTCCCCTCGATCCCGAACTCCGCGACCGCATGGTGCGCAGCCACCTGGAAGCCGTTCTCCGCCCAGGTCGTCACCCCGACCACACCACCCTGGCGCACGACACGCGCCATCTCGAGGACGGGTTCGCGCGTGCTGGCGGCATACATCACGCAGAACGCGGAGAGGGCGGCGTCCGCGCTGTTCGACCTGACCGGAAGCCGCAGACCGTCCCCCACGACGGGCAGTACGCCCGATCCGTAGACCGGCGCACCCAGCCGTAGCTGGTCTTCGGAGAGGTCGACAGCGAGCACGCGCGCCGACCGCGCCAACGCAGCGGCCGCCACGTTTCCGCTACCCGCGCCGACGTCGACGACGAGGGCACCCGTCAGTGGCGAGCAGGCCGCGACCAGATGCTCCGCGGCGGGCTGCAACCGGTCGGCAACGACGCGGTAGTCGCCGCGCCGGTAGGCCGACGCCTCGCTCAAGCCGGCGCCACGCCGGCGAGCGGCTCTCCCATGACCATGTCGCCGTCTGGCCCGATGTCGTAGGCCTGTAGGCCCTCGCTCACGTTCGGCGCATCCGCACCGAACGCCACCGCGACCTTGTTCGCGGAGTTGCGCATCACGTCGAGCACCAGCTCCACGAGCTGCCCGTCCGTGAAGTGCTCGCGAGCGCGCCGTACGACGGGCACGTCGAGGGAGTCGGGACGGATGATGATCGCCTCGGTGATCTGCAGCGCCGTCTTCTGCCGGTCGTCGAGGTCGCTGGCGGCGAACCGGTCGATCTTGTCGTAGACGTCTTCGTCGCCACCGGCTTGCATCGCGGCACGGGTGCGCAGCGACTTGCACAGCCGGCAGTTGTGGTGACGAGCGACGCGCAGCCGCACCAGCTCTGTGGTGAGTGGGTCCATGGCGTCGAGCACCGCAACGGCACGCAGGAACGGGTCGAACCCGAGCGGCTCTTCAGAGCCGTCGTGCGGAAGCCTGGGCGGGATTTCGATCTCGAAAAGCTGCCCGAGGACGAGATCGGTCCGGAGCCCCAGGTCGATGACCCACATCGCTTTGACGAAGGGCACCAGTGCGTCCCCGAGCCGTGGAACGAGCGACGGGACGTCCACGCCTGTCACGTCGACGACGAACTGCTCCGCGAAGTCAGCCGCCACGTCCGGGTCCGGCATCGGCTCCCAGGGCAGCACACCGAGGGTCATCCCCACGCGGCGCCGGGCAAGCTCGGCGAGCTCTGTTGGCAGGGACGCGTCAACGTCCGCATCGAGCCGGCGCAACAGCTCGTAGCACTGCGGCGCGTGGGTCGCCCTGGGGTCGACGATGCTCACGCCTGTCACTCTGGCACGTCCGCGAGGCCCACCAACACCCCTCGCTGCCAAGATGGCGGGATGGAACGTGTGCTTGGCATCGGCGGGTACTTCCTGCGCGCGCGCGACCCCGAGGGACTAGGCGCCTGGTATCGCGAATGCCTCGGGTTGGACACCGACGAGTACGGCCAGTGGACCCAGCAGCCGGGCGCGACCGTCTTCGCGACGTTCCCGTCGGACACGGACTACTTCGGCGCGACTTCGCAACAGACGATGGTCAACTTCCGCGTCGAGAATCTGGACGCGATGCTCGCGCAACTGCGCGAGAAGGGGGCTGACGTGGCGTCCGACGTGCAAGAGATGGAAGGCGTCGGGCGGTTCGGCTGGGTCACCGACCCGGAGGGAAACCGGATCGAGCTCTGGCAGCCGGCGTAAGTACGGTGGCCTGATGGCGCCGGTCAAACAGTTCCAGGTCACGTTCGACTGCGTGGACCCGGAGCGGGTCGCCCGGTTCTGGTGCGAGGTGCTCGGGTACGTCGTACCGGCGCCACCACCGGGCTTCGAGTCGTGGCAGGCATTCGACCAATCCTTGCCGGCGGAGCGGCAGGGCAGCGCCTTCGCTTGTGTCGACCCCGAGGGCGTCGGACCGCGGCTGTTCTTCCAGAAGGTCCCCGAGGGCAAGGTCGTGAAGAACCGCGTGCATCTCGACGTACGGGTCGGAACCGGGCTGGTCGGCGACGAGCGGGTCGCCGCACTCGAATCAGAGTGCGCCCGGCTGACCGCCCTCGGCGGCTCGATGGTGCAGCTGCTGCGCGCCGACGGGTTCAACGAGTCGTGCCTGGTGATGCAGGACGTCGAAGGCAACGAGTTCTGTCTCGACTAGGCGATCTTGCGGGCCTAATGTCCCCCTATGGGGCTGTTCGGAAAAGACATGGTCGAGGGCAAGGCAACCATCCTCGCCGACGAGGGGTACACCGGCTTCAAGGTCAGCGGGTCCACAACGGCGTGGGAGCACTGTAAGTACATCGTGGAAGTTCGCCCCGATACCGGCGATGCGTTCCGCACTGAGACAGTGGCGAAAGTCGCCTACCTCAGCGGTCCCGCGGTCGGTGATGTCGTCAACTGCAAGTACGACGCGAAGTCGCACAAGGTTGATCTCTTGCTCGACGGCGATCCGCGCTACGACCCGCGTCTGAAGCGGGAGGCGGAGAAGGCAAGGCAGCAGGCGTTGCTCAACGCCACGCCCGGGTCGACGCCTCCGGCCAAGACCTACGACGGCATCCCGATCCTCGATCCGGAGCTGCAGGAGCTGATGGACCTCGAGGAGGCCGAGCGCACCGGCGCAGCACCTCCACCGTCCAGCAGCTCAAGCGCACCATCATCGGCGTCGCGTCTCGACCAGCTTCAGCAGCTCGGCGAGCTCCGCAAGGAAGGCGTGCTGTCGGATGCGGAGTTCGAGCAGGAGAAAGCCCGGATCCTCCGCGAGACCTAGTCGGTCTTGGCGGAGCTGCCCAACGTGGCCACAGCGACCAGCCCGACCACTGCGCCGTACACCATCGCCGTCGCGCGCAGGCCGGCATGCCCGATGACGAGACCTGCCGTCAGCGCCGGGATGCTGAAGGCGAGATAGCTCACGACGTAGATCGCAGAGATCAGGCCCGCCCGTGCGTGCGGCTCAGCGAGCTGGCTCACGGTGCGGAACGCCCCTAGGAACGCCGGCCCGAAGCCCGCGCCGGCCAACACCGCGCCGACGATGAACACCGCCAGCGAGGTCGTCGCGAGAGCCCCTACGAACAGCGCAACTCCTACGACGAGAATCAGCGTTCCAATACGCGCCATCCGTACCGGCGCCACGTCTCGCAGCAGGGTCGAGGTGATCGCCCCCGCACCAGAGAAGGCACCGATGACAAGCCCAACGATCGCGTGGTTCGTCTCACCGAACAGCGTTACGAGGACCGAGCCACCCACCGAGAAGATCAGGCCGCCCAACATCCAGGTGGAGATCATTGTCGGCGCTGCCTTCACGAAGTGACGGCGTGCCGCCGTCGGCACCGCAATCTGCGGGCGGATCGACGGGCGGGCGCCGGGCACACGTGGTGCGGTCTCAGGCAGGAACGCGGTGAGCACCAACAGCAGCGCGAAGGCGGCGATGAATACGACGAAGATCAGCCGCGTTGGATGCGGAGCGAACTGCACCAGTACGCCGGTCACGACGGCGCCAACCCCTAGCCCACCGGTTGCGGCGACACTGTTCATCAACGAGCCGAGTCGCGAGCCGCCCGGCGGTTGAAGGTCGAGGAGATACGCACCGAGCACGCCGACGGCGGCACCTGTCGCGATCCCCTGCAGGGTGCGGGCGGCGTACAGCCAGCTGACGCCTCGCGCATCGAGAAAGACCCCCATCGCGGCCGCCTCCAACACCAACGCCGCAGCGAGAACCGGGCGGCGTCCGAGCACGTCTGAAATTCGGCCGATCGTCAGCAGGCTCGCGAGAAGGGCGAGCACGTAGACCGCAAAGACCGCGGTCAGGGTGATCGCAGAGAAGTGGTACTCCGCTTGATAGACCGCATAGAGCGGACTCGGTGCGCTGGATGCCGCAAGCAAGGTCGCCGTCGCCGCGACGACCCCCCAGAAGGCGGCGGGCCGCGCGAGCACTCGGGTGCGCTCGGAGGAAAACGACGCGCCTGCCGTCAGCGTGGTCATGGGTACCGCCTCGATTCCGCCACCGTTCGATCTGTATCGAACAGTTAGCCCAACCGGGCGGGAACAAGATTGATTCCAAGATTGTCGAACTATTTGTGACCACGTCCACGACCAGCCGCGAGCTCGCGCATCCTGACCTGTCGGATGTCGAACTTCCGACGGTGTTGTTCGCGCTCAGCGACGCGGCGCGCTTGGACTTGGTCCGGGAACTTGCCGCCCAAGGCCCACTCACTGTTGCGGAGTGTCAGTCCGCTGACCCGACCGTTCCTAAGTCGACGTTCTCCCATCATCTGAAGACGCTTCGCGAAGCAGGGCTCATCCGCAACGAGCCCGCCGGACGGCAGCGCACGGTAACCCTGCGCAAGGACGAGCTCGATGAGCGCTTCCCCGGACTGCTCGACGCCGTTCTCGCGACCTAGGCCGTACCGGACCCGATCGCGCAGCTCACGCCGGTCCCCTTGATGCCGCAGTAGCCGTTCGGGTTTTTGGCCAAGTACTGCTGGTGGTAGTCCTCTGCGTAATAGAACTCGGCCGCGGGCGCGATCTCCGCAGTGATGTCGCCGTACCCCGCTGACTTGAACGAGGGGTTCATCAGGTCGCGCGACTCCTCGGCGAGCTTCAGCTGCTCGTCGGTCGTCGTGTAGATCGTCGAGCGGTACTGCGTGCCGACGTCGTTGCCCTGGCGCATCCCCTGGGTCGGGTCGTGTGACTCCCAGAACACCTTCAGCAGATCGGCGTAGGAGATCTTCGCGGGGTCGTAGACGACCTTCACGACCTCGGCGTGGCCGGTGCGGGCCGAGCAGACCTCTTCGTACGTCGGGTTGGGCGTATGCCCACCCTGGTAGCCGACCGCGGTCGACACGACGCCGTCGAGGTTCCAGAACAGCCTCTCAGCGCCCCAGAAGCAGCCCATGCCGAAGTACGCCACCTCGACTGTGCCGGGGTACGGCGGCTCGAGCGGCGTGTCCAGCACGAAGTGGCGGTTCGTGATCGAGAACGGCCGGGTGTCACGCCCGGGCAGGGCCTCGTCGGCGGAAACCATGGTCGTCTTCTGCTTGGTGAACAGCACGTTCGACATCCTCTCGGCAGGCGTACACCGAGCACAACGCCCGGGGTGCCCGGGACGTTCCCGGACGCGAGAGAATGGCGACGTGGTCGGAAATCTCGTCGACGGCGACGGCTGGACGACGTGCAACGCTGGGCACCAGCACTGGGGCCGCCACGGCGCGGCCGGCCTGCTGCTCCGCACCGTCCACGAGGACGGGTCACAGCAGGTCCTCCTGCAAAAGCGAGCGTGGTGGACCCACCACGGCGGCACCTGGGGCGTGCCGGGCGGTGCGAAGGCGTCGTGGGAGACCCCCGAGGAGGCGGCGCTCCGCGAGCTGGCCGAAGAGGTCGAGATGGCGGTCGACGGCGTCACCGTCGAGCGAATCCACCACGACGACCACGGCGGATGGTCCTACTGGACCGTGATCGCCACCATCGCCACCCCGACCGCGGCGAAGGCCCGCAGCCGCGAGACCGCCGAGATGCGCTGGGTTGCCGCCACGGCCGTCGCCGACCTCGACCTCCATCCGGGCTTCGCGGCAACCTGGCCGCGACTTGCGAGTTCGTGAGGGGTCAGCGGTAGCGGGCTACCCGTAACCCTTCACAAACAGCTGTGTGGACGGCCGGCGGCCGTCCACAACTTCGCATCCTGTGCTCGCCCGAGCCGGCTCGAAGCCGCATCTTCCGGACATGCTCAACCCGTCCCGCGACCGAGAACTCATCGGCCTAGGCGCCAGCACAGCAGGCGCGGTCGACATCTACGAGTGCCGTCGGGCTGGCCTGTCAGACCAACGTGTGCACTGGCTGGTCGACACCGGACGCTGGCAGAGCCCGTTTCCGCGCGTGTTCGTGACCTTCAGCGGTCCAATCCCCGCAGACACGATGCAGTTCGCCGCACTCCTCTACGCCGGGGCAGGATCAACCCTGAGCCATGACACAGCGGGCGCGCTCTGGCGGCTCGTCTCGCCGGCGGATGCCATCCACCTCACGGTGCCATACCTGAGAGACATCGATCCCCAGCCGAATCTCGTCATCCACCGCTCCCGAACGCTCAGCGACAGTGACGTCCATCCGGGCCTAGAACCTCGGCGCACTCGGATCGAACGCACTGTCGTCGATCTGCTCGCAACGCGACGATCAGCCGATGCCGCACTGGGGCTCATCGCGAGCGCGATTCGTGGACGGCATACGGACGCAGACCGGATTCGCGCACTGGTCAACGACCTACCCAAGACGCGGTGGCGAAAGGTGATCCTCGAGGCGCTACCCGACGTGGCCGCCGGCGCACACTCCCCGCTCGAGCTCCGCGACGCCCGGTTGCGCCGGAAGCACGGGCTTCCAAAAGGTGAGCGCCAATGGCGACGGCTCGGAGACGGCGCCGAGTACCTCGACGTACTGATTCCGGAGTACGGCGTACACATCGAGCTTGACGGTCGGTTAGGTCACGACGCCGCGAGGGAGCAGTGGAGAGACATGCGACGGGACAACCGCAGCGAGATGGCAAGGCTCCGGCACCTTCGCTACGGCTGGTCTGACATCGTCGACCGGCCCTGCGAGGTGGCCGCACAACAGGCAGAGCTCCTCAGGCAGCAAGGCTGGCCCGGCCGCTTCAAGCGGTGCCCGGCCTGCCCGGGTTCGTGAAGGGTTAGCAGTAGCGGGCTACCCGTAACCCTTCACGAACCGGCCGCGGCAGGTTAGGGCAGTGAGCAGACCCCGTTGAAGTTGCCGTCGAAGTACGGCGGACCCGCGGGCTTGTGACCGTTGGTGAACGTCTGCTTCGGTGCCGTCACGTAACCGTGGTGGACATGGAAGAAGGCGCTCTTCTGGTCCTGCGCCGCACACGCCCGCCGCGGCCCCTCGTGCGGGTCGTGGTTGGTGTCGGTGTCCGGCTGCGGGACGTCTGACGGCGGCGGCGGGTCCGTGGCGAACGGCAGGTCCTTGTCGGGATGCCCGCCATCGAAGATCACGACAGCTGACCCGTCGTACGGGTAGCTCTTGATCGGCTTGATGTTCCAGAAGACCGACGAGGCCTTCCAGCAGTAGTTGCCGTCGGTCGGGTCGTTGACCTTGTTGTTGTGCGGCTCGTTGCTGCACCGCCGACTGGCGAGCAGAGCGTCTCCGCTGCCGATCCGGTTCGAGGTCGCAGGCTCCCCCACCCCACGTGCACCGATGGTGCGCGCCTCATCGAACGCCGTGATGTTCGCGACCTGGTGGTCGCCCCACGCGACCTGAAGCAGCACGTGGTGGTCGGGTGTCGCAATCGGGCATTTCTTGTCGACCTCCGCGACCGGCACCGCACCGAGCCCCGTGCAGTCGCGCAGCAGGCCACCGACCGACGACGACGTCATGTGTCCCGCGTAGCCATCCGGGTCGTCGCGGTCCCACAACGTCGACAGGATGTCGAGCGTCAGCTGTCGCTCCGCCTGGTCCGGATAGAACGTGTCGAGGATGTTCGAGTACCCGACGTAGTCCAGGATGTCGCCCGGGTCGAACCCCGCCGGGTCGCTGGCAAACGACTCGAGCAGAGCAGTGCCCTGAGCCGTGAGCGGACGGTCCGCGATGTAGTCGACCGACCGCGGCAACAGCAGCGGGTAGTCCATGCCGAGCACGCCGAGCGAGCAGTGCCGTACGTCGATCGAGACGGCGCAGACGGTCCCGCCGTAGATGCCGCCTTGGCTGTTGCCGTCGTAGTAGACGCCGTCATGCAGGTTGATGAACGTCTTGCCGCCGCGCTTGAACGCGGAGTTCGACGCAAAGCCCTTCGGGTGGATCATCAGGCGCGCGAGGTAGAGGAAGTCGAGCTCCCCCTGCAACGTCCGGTCGGCGAGGATCGGGAACGCCGACAGGTTCGACAGCGCCACGACCGCGTTCGGCACATCGGCGTTCGCGAAGCCGAACCAGTTGACCGCGCAGTAGAGCATCCCTTCGCGGTTCGCCATCTCCCGCTGCGGCGAGGAGCTCACTTCGCCGCGGCCGCCGAACAGACCGTGTCCGTACTCCACCGGTCGGTACATCTGGCCGGAGTGGAACCCGGTTTGGCCGACGTTGCAGGTGAAATCGGCGTCGTAGGTCTGGCCGCCGGGCGCCTGCATCGGCTCGGAGTCCGGGTCGGTCGGGTCCTTGTAGGCGAACACGCCTGGCGACGGGCAGTCGTCGACCGGGCTCTCCGGGACTTGCTCGCACTTCACCGGCGGCGAGCACGTCGGTGTGATGTAGCAGGGCACCGTGAAGCTGCCGTGGATCTCGCGGGCGATCTCCGGGTTCTGCTTGGGCGTGTAGTTCGTGACCGAGTCGATCGTGAACGACGGCGCCCGGCCAGTGAGCTTGCCGTGGTCGATCTCCGACTTCGTCATGCCCAGCTGTTCGAACGCGTCGTCACGAATCGAAAGCAGCCGGCCGGCCACGCTCTGCGACGACGCGGTCGTGAAGTCCCACGCGAGGAACAGGTCCTTGGGGTTGGACGAGACGTTCCAGCCGGCTTCCTTGAGATCGTCCAGAATGCCCGCCATGTGGCTGCTGCGGGGATCGCCACCGGTCGTGTGGCTGCGGTAGTTCTGCACATACTTCGCGAAGCCCGCGGACTGCTTCGCCAAGCTGCCGTTGTCGGTGACGATGTGCCGAAGCCCGATGACGTAGCGGTGGCCGTCGAGCAGGTTCATCGCCGGGTGGATCATCAGGTCCTGCTGGACCGGACTCGTCGTACCCGCCGGTACCACGCCGGCCTCGGAGGTGTAGTGGTCGATCTCTGCCCACACCGGCCACTTGCGGCCAGTGGTCGCGTCGAACAGCACGACGCCGAGGTTGGGCTTGTCGTTGACGGCGAGATCGATGTCGGTTGGCAGCCGCGACTTGGCCAGGTCAGCGTTGTTGGTCATGCCCGGTACGACGGTGAGGATCTCCGAGCCCGCACTGAAGCCGTCGCTGGCGTTCCAGAAGGTCGGGTCGATCGGGAGCCCGGCGACGTTGCGGGGCATCGCGAGTGCGTTCAGGTCGAGTCGCCGCCCGGTCGCGCTGGACGGGTCGGCCTTGGTGAACCAGTCGTTCGGGTACGGCAGCATGCACTGCGCCGGGTCGATCGGGTCGCAGCCCTGCGGGTTGGTCAGCGCGTCCGTGGCACCCTGGCCCGCCGCCCCTGCCCACGCGTCACGGTCGTGGTTGACCCAGTGGCTCGCCACCGCGGGCCGCCCCTGCGGGGCTGCTGCTGCGGAGGTGTATGCCGGGAGAGCGACAGCAACGATTGTCAGAAGCGATAGTGCGCGGCGCATAGGTATTCGCTTTCGTCGCGCGCTCGCGCGACTCCTGCCGTCTGAGGGCTGCGTCGATGGCAGATCGAGCTACAGATAGAGCCCTGGAGCGGCTTCGGTGTCCTCGAGCCGCTCGGCCGCCACGGCGTGGATGTCCCGCTCCCGAAGCAGCGTGTACGGCGTGCCGTGCAGCTCGACCTCGGCGCGGTCTTCGGGGTCGAACAAGACCCGGTCGCCGACCTCCATCGTGCGAACGTTGCGCCCGAGCGCGACCACCTCGGCCCAAGCGAGCCGGTGCCCCATCTTTGCGGTCGCGGGGATCACGATCCCACCGGTGGAGCGCCGCTCCGCAGCCTCCGCGTCGATGCTCACCAGGACGCGGTCATGCAGCATCTTGATGGGCAGCTTGTCGGACGGCACCGTACGACGCTACCGGGCGGATCACGAGCAAGCCCAACAGCGCGGCCAGCCCGGAGAGCGCGAACGTCCATCGCGCTCCGATCCCGTCGATCGACCAGCCGCCGAGAGCCGCGCCGAGCGAGGAGCCCACCTGCAACCCGACGGCGAGCCAGCCGAACGACTCGGTCGGGGAGCTCGAGGGCGCGACATCGCCGAGCCGGGTGTAGAGCCGGGCGAGCGCGGGTGCGATCGAGCCACCGCTCGCGAACAGGATCACGGCCAGCCCGACCCGCCCCGGGGAGAGCGTTGCGACCGCGAGACCCCCGCCCGCGATCGCCACCCACAGCGCGAGGCCGCCGTCGGTGACCCGGGTAGCGCCCGCACCGAAGGCGAGCCCGCCAAGCAGCGACCCCACGCTCCAGACCGCGAGGACGACGCCGGATGCGGCGGTGGCGTGCCGCCCGCCGACGAAAGCGACCGTCGCGATCTCCGCCATCGACAGCCCGACCGTCAGCGCCACGCCGACCAGGGAGTAGTTGAGCACTCGGGTGCGCAACAACGACGCCGGCGCTTCGAAGTCGTGTTGCGCGCGGTGGTCAGTCGCGAATGTGGGGGCGGTGGCGAAGCCGAGGACGCCGACCAGACCCAGCACTCCGCTGGTGACCAGCGCCGCGCGCGGACTCGCCAGTCCTGCGATGAGTGCGACTCCCGCGGGCCCGACGATGAACACGAGCTCCTGGGCGGTCGCCTCGAGGCCGTAGAGGACCTGGGCGCGTTCCGGCCCGAGCAGGTCCGGCCACAGGCCGCGCGACACCGACGAGATCGGCGCCGCCGCAAGACCCAGCACGCCGCACAGGCCGAGGGCGGGGCCGTAGCCGCGGTGCGACACCGCAGCGAGCGCCACCGAGAAGACCGCGTAGACCAACGCTGCCGGCAACAGCGTTGGTCGTACCCCGAACCGGTCGACGGCACGGGCAAGCACGATGTTCGCCACGCCGGAGGAGGCGATGCAAAGCCCGCTCGCGACGCCCGCCTTGCCGTATCCGACCGATGGCGTCAGGAGCAACAGGGTCGCAAGGCCCGTCATGCCCTGCGGCAGCCGGCCGACGAGCGCGGTGAACAGCAACCGCGCTACGTGCGGCTCGCGAAGGACCTCGCGATAACGGGCGAACACTCCAGCGACTCAGCGTCTGGTGAGCGCGGCGAGACGTTCCTCGTCGGCACGCTGCTTCGCCTCCGCCTTCGCGAGGAGCGTCTCGACGTCCGCGGCCGGCCACACCACGACACCGTCAGCGTCCGCAACCACGAGATCGCCGTCCGTCACCGTGACGCCGGCGATCTCGACGGTGCCGCCCACGCGCCCCGGTCCGTTCTTCGCCGACGCCACCGGTGTCGTGCCCTTCGACCACACGGCGAGACCGAGATCGGCGACTGCCTGGGAGTCACGGATCGGTCCATCGGTGACGACGGCGATTACGCCGGCGGCAAGCAGCTCCCTCGCGACCAGATCGCCGAGCACCGCCGTACGCGATGCTGCGGCGCCGGCCACGACGAGCACCGTTCCCGGTCCGGTCACCGCGGCGGGCACCTCTTTCATCACGAGGTTGTCGTTGAGGGAGGTCTGCGCCACGAGCGCCGGTCCGGCGACCGTGCGCTCGGGCGACAGAGCGTGGATCTCCGCGCTCAGGGCGCCGTCACCGCCGGCCGCATCCGAAGCGACGGTGCTCGCAAGCCACTCGGGTAGTCCAGTCACGGGCCTATCCTCCCAATGTGGTTGGAGTCTGCACCGCGTGCGGTGACTGCTGCGACCCGATTTGGTACCCGCTCGGCCCGGCCGACATCCGCCAGTCAGCCGGCACGACTGGATCCGCGGACCTCGTCTTCGCGACTGCCCACTGGAGCGCAACCGGTGAGCGACGCGAAGACCTGCACGCCTACCAGTGCGATCGGTTCGACCCGGCGACACGGCTCTGTACGGCGCACGACGACCGGCCGCCGATCTGCCGTGCCTACCCGATCGCGATCAACATCCTCCCGGAGCGCTGCACCGTGCGCTAGCCGCTCGCGACTGCGCTAGGCGCGCTCGTGGCGCCTTAGCCACTCATACATGGCGATCCCGCTCGCCACCCCCGCGTTGATCGAGCGGGTGGAGCCGTGCTGCGGGATGTGGAGGACCGCAGTACATGCCTCCCGCGCCGCATCCGACAGCCCGGGGCCCTCTTGGCCGAAGACCAGCACACATCGACGCGGTAGGTCCGCGTCGACGATGCTTTGCGAACCGGGCAGCAGATCGATGCCGACCAGCGGCATCGACTCGCCTGCCGCCCACGACGCCAGATCGGCCACGGACGGGTGGTGGCGGACGTCGACGTACCGGTCGGTGACCATCGCGCCGCGGCGGTTCCACCGGCGGTTGCCGACGATGTGTACGGCGGCAGCCTGAAAGGCGTTCGCGTTGCGGACCACGGTCCCGATGTTGAAGTCGTGCTGCCAGTTCTCGATGGCAACGTGGAAGTCGCGGCGGTGTAACGCCAGGTCGGCCACGATCGCTTCATTCGACCAGTAGCGGTAGCGGTCCACGACGTTGCGCCGGTCACCGTGCTGCAGCAGCTCAGCGTCGTACTTCACATCCTCTGGCCACGGCTGAGGGTGCGGCCCGACCCCGACCTCAGGATTGGCGACCTCGTCCTCCATGACGACATACGGTAGGTGTCCTATGGCCTCCCCCAGACTGGCTGTGCTCGCCGCGGCCGTGATCGTGTCCGGTGTGCTCGGTGGGTCCCCTCAGCTGGCAGCGGCGCCGTCACCATCTCCTTCGTCGGCGCCGTCACCGTCGTCCTCGCCGACCGCGAGTCCGACCCCGAGCGACTCCCCCACGCCGGCGTCGGCGCTGTCGCAGCTCACCGCCAAGGTGCAGAAGGCGTTGCGTGGAAACACCGCAAGCCACGTCCACTACAAGATCTCAGTCGCCGGGCTCGGCGACATCAGCGCTCACCCGAACCGGGCCAGCGCCCCGGCAAGCAACGAGAAGCTCTTCACGTCGATCGCGCTCGTGGACAAGCTCGGCCCGGCCTACCGCTACGCCACGCAGGTGTGGGGCACCGTGCAGCCCGTCAACGGTGTGCTGAACGGCGACCTCGTGCTCGTCGGGTCGGGCGACCCGACGCTGACCCGCCAGGATCTCGGCAGCCTCGCCAAGGAGCTGCACACGACCGGCTTGCGGCGCGTGACCGGACATCTCGTGATCGACGACACCCGTTACGCCCACGGGACCAGGGCACCCGGGTGGCACCACGACTTCCTGCCGGGCGAGTCCGGCGCGGTCGACGCGTTCAGCGTCAACAACGACAACTGGCGCTCGGACTCGGCGTTCCTGGCGAATCCGACGAACGCCAATGCCAGCCTCTGGCGCGAAGCGCTGCGACGTCACAGCATTCACGTCGCCGGCTCGATGCTCGTCGCAGCGCGCCCGATCTCCTCCATCCTGCTCGCCGAACATATGTCCCGACCGTTGTCGAAGATCGTGAAGGTCACCCTTCGCGAGTCGATCAACTACTACGCCGAGATGATGCTCCGCGAGGTCGGCTACCAGTACTCCTCGCATGGCAGCCGGAAGAGCGGCATCGCAGCGATCCGCAGCTACGCGGACGGCCTCGGCCTGCCGGTCGGCAAGGTCAAGGACGGCTCAGGACTGAGCTACGCGAACCGCGAAACACCCGGTACCTACATCGCGTGGCTGTCCAAGCTCCCCTCGCAGCCCCAGACCTACGGCACGGTGTACGACGGACTCGCCGTGTCCTGCAAGGCCGACGGCACCCTCCACTACCGAATGTGCGGGCCGCGCCTGAAGCACAAGGTGCACGCGAAGACCGGAACCCTGACGCACATCACGAGCCTGTCGGGCTATACCGAGACCTCCGGCAAGCGGTTCGTCGTCTTCTCGTTCTTGTTCAGCGGGGTTCGGAGCATCACGACCGCGAACAACCACATCGACGCGGCGCTCGCGGCAGTGGTCCGGTCTCACGCCTGAGCCGGAAGAACCCGCGCCCGCACCTCGCCGAGGTCGATCCCGCCTCGCGAGCCGTCTGGCGCGGTCCCGGTGATCACCACCTCGTCGCCGTCTGCGAGGAAGGGCTGACCAGGTAGCTCGATCAGCGACCCGACCTCGTCGTCGTTCGGACCGCTTACCGTCCCGGATGCGAACAGGTCGCCGGTCCGCACCGATGCGCCGTTCGACGTGAGGTGCGCCAGCATCTGGGCAGGCGACCAACGCATCGTCCGGTACGGCGGAGATGACAGCAACTCGCCGTTGACCCGCAGCTCGAGGTCGATGTCGTAACCGCCGTCGGGCAGCATGGCCGGCGCGAGCGCTGCTATCGGCGTCACCCATGCCGACACCGACGTCTGAAAGGACTTGCCGAGGAACGGGCCCAGCGGGACTGTCTCGAACGCCTGCAGGTCACGGGCCGACCAGTCGTTGACCAGCACGACACCGAAGACGTGCTGCATGGCGTCGGCTTCGCCGATGGTCGCACCGAGCGGCGAAGGGACACCGACCACGAAACCCACCTCGACTTCCACGTCGAGACGTCGGGTCGGACCGATGACGACGTCGCCGTCCGCCGTCCGGTATCTGCCCGTCGGGCGGCGCACCGGCGTGTTCGAGACGACGACCGTCCCCGCCCTTCCGTGATAGCCGAGCGGCTGGTCATGCCAGGCCGGCGGGAGCGGGTCCTGGCCTGGCCGAAACAGCCGCCCGAGGCGCGTTGCGTGGTGCTCGCTGGTGTAGAAGTCGACGTAGTCCGCCACTTCGAAGGGCAGGTGCAGCTCTACGTCAACGATCGGGTACCTCGGGCCGTCCAGCTCCGGCGCTGCCTCACGCAGCTCGGCCCACACGTCCGGTCCGCCTGCCATCAACGCATTCAGCGTGGACGACTCCGCCATCGGCGCCCAGTGGTGGCCTTGCTGCTTCGCGGCGTCGGCCAGGTCGAGCACCTCGTCGCCGCTCCGCAAACCGATTCGTCTCGGCGCCCCGGATCGGCTGTAGACGCCGAGCGGATAGGACTCGCTCACTTAGCGGGACCAGCTCCAGGCGTAGGCGGCGTCCTCGCATGTTGCGCCTCCGCTTCCGATGTCGAGCGGGCGGAAGGTGTCGACCATCACGGCGAGCTCGTCGAACGCCTCGACGCCGAGGCTGCGCTCGACGGCACCGGGCTGCGGACCGTGGGTGAAGCCACCCGGGTGCAACGACACCGAGCCGAGCCCGATGCCGGAGCCTTTACGTGCCTCGTAGTCGCCGCCGCAGTAGAACATCACCTCGTCGCTGTCGACGTTCGAGTGGTAGTACGGCACCGGGATCGCGTCGGGGTGGTAGTCGACCTTTCGCGGCACGAAGTTGCATACGACGAAGTTGGTCGCCTCGAACACCTGGTGCACCGGCGGCGGCTGATGGATCCGTCCGGTGATCGGCTCGAAGTCAGCGATGTTGAACGTGTACGGGTAGAGGCAGCCGTCCCAGCCGACCACGTCGAACGGATGCGTCTGCTGCGTGTAGATCGTGCCGGTGACACCACTGCCGGCGCGGTGCTTCACATGGACCTCTACGTCGTTTCCGTCTGCCAGCAGCGGCTCATCGGGCCCGCGCAAGTCGCGCTCGCAGTACGGCGAGTGCTCGAGGAACTGCCCGTTGCGCGACAGGTAGCGCCTCGGCGGACCGATGTGACTGGCGGCCTCGATCGCATACAGGCGCAGCGGTCCGCCGTCGACGGGCAGCCAACGATGTGTCGTCGCGCGTGGAACCACGACATAGTCGCCCGGCTTCGCCTCGAGCCTCCCGAACACCGTCTCGACGACAGCGCCACCCGACTCGACGAAGACGCACTCGTCACCGATCGCATTGCGGTAGTACGGCGAGTCGGCGCCCGCCGCGACGTACTGGATTCGGACGTCGGCGTTGCCGAGCACCAGCTGACGGCCCGTCACGGCGTTGCGCTCTTCCCAGCCGTCCGTCAGGTCGTGAAGCCGGAAGTGGCGCGGGAGGAGCGGCTCGTTGGGCGATGCGACGGTGCTGTCGGCTTGCCACGGCCGCGCCGCGGTTATCGCGGACGGAATACCGCGGTGGTAGAGCAGGGACGAGTCGAAGCTGAAACCCTCCTCCCCCACCAGCTCCTCGGCGTAGAGCTTTCCGTCAGCATCGCGATGCTGGGTGTGACGCTTCGCAGGAACGTTGCCCACGCGGCGATAGAAGCCCACGTCTCGAACGGTACGCCTACGATTTCTGCGTGCCTACGCGTCGAACGCCAGCCACGCCACCCGCTTTGAGCGACGAGGACGTCGCGTCACTGCGAGAGAAGGTGAAGTCGGGTGAGAAACCGCGCGTCGTGATCCGGGCCGCCTCGGCGGCCGTAGCTGCGGGTACGCGCGGCAACGTGATCAAGGTCGGCAACCCGAAGGAAGGCGAGTACATCGTCGTCCGGCTCGGCAAGGACGAGGTCCCCTTCGCACCCAACGAGCTGGGCATTCCCGGCCGCTCTGCGCCGCCTGCCCCCAGAAGCGTCGCTCCCGTGAAAGCCCCGGCGACCGCTTCTGCCGCTCCGCGCCAGGTTGCCAAGCGCTCTCCCGTGAAGCGCTCCGCTCCCGGCAAGCGGGTAGCGCCGATCACCGTCACCCTGCGGTTCCGTGACAGCGGCTGGACGGTCGAGGCGCAGCGCGGTTCCCGCAGGCTGGCGCGTCCAACGCCGCTTCGCCCGGGCGCGGTGAGCGCGCTCGCAGACCACCTTGACGATGAAGGGCTCCGTGAGGCTCTGGTCGAAGCGGTCGACTCCTGCCGATCTGTCGTCGAAGCCGAGCGCGCCGCATTGCGCGCGAAGCTGGAAGCAGCGGAAGCGGCGTTGCGTGACTACGACGCGAAGCCCCGTCGCCGATAATCGGTAGCGATGCCTTCCGACGACCTCCTCATCCCCGAGGGATCGCTCCTCCTTCACATCGGTCCGTTCAAGACCGGCACGACTGCCATCCAGACCGGTTTCCGTAACGCGATCCCGGTCCTGAAGGAACACGGCGTCACGCTCGTCGGGCAGAACCGTCGCAACGTGCGGCGCGCGGTGCTGTCAGTGACGGGCAACCGCGGGCTGAGCGGCGACGAGCCGCCGAGCGAAGCGCTTTGGAAGAATCTCCTCGCCGACATTCATCGCGCGGACACACCGCGTGCAGTCCTCAGCAGCGAGTTCCTCTGCGACGCCGGCAAGAGCGCCGCGACCGAGATCGTGAACCAGATCGGTCAAGGTCGCGTACACGTGGTCGTCACCGTTCGGCCGCTCGCGAAGATCCTGCCGTCCGCGTGGCAGCAGTACGTCCGCAACATGCTGACCACGCCGTACGACGAGTGGCTGGACGCGATGTTCAACCGCGCCCCGTACCGCGAACCCACGCCTTCGTTCTGGCGCCGTCACCGGCACGGGAAGCTCGTCGCAAAGTGGGCGAGCATCGTCGGGCCTGAGAACGTCTCCGTGGTCGTCGCCGACGAGCGTGACCGCGACGGAATGATCCACGCGTTCGAAGACCTGCTGGGACTGCCGAAGGCCACGCTGATCCCGAGCCCTGATCGGACGAACCGATCGCTGACTGCTGCGGAGATCGAGCTGATCCGCCAGCTGAACCTGCAGTTCCAGGAGTACGGCTGGAACGAGGAGGTCTACCACAAGTTCGTTCGCAACGGGGTCGTGTGGCGACTGCTGCGACGCATGCCGGCACCGGACGAGCAGCGCATCATCACGCCGCAGTGGGCGCTGGAGCGAGCGG
The DNA here is from genome assembly GCA_035545635.1 of Mycobacteriales bacterium. Lineage (GTDB taxonomy): Bacteria > Actinomycetota > Actinomycetes > JAFAQI01 > JAFAQI01 > DASZTV01. The sequence continues at coordinate 107,924 of DASZXY010000002.1, forward strand.
CCGCTGCAGGCGCCAAGGCGGTGCACAACATCCAGCACAGAGGTGTTCGCGTCATCGGGGACCCCGAGGTGCTGACGCAAATCGACGACGCACCAGCGGGGTCGTCCCGGCCCGCTGAGCTCCCGGTTGATGCCGGCGTCGGCTCGATCGTCGCCCTGCTGTATCGCGCCGGCCTCGTCGAGTCACCGCAGGACCTCGCCGCCGACAACGAAGAGGACGGTCCGGGCATCGCGACGGCCGCGGAGCGGGCGGCGCGGCGGACGGTTCGCAAGTTCAGAAGATGGCGGTCTCGCCGTCGGGCGCTCGCCGTGGCGGAGGCGAAAGCAGGCCGAGTCGTTCCGAAGGACTGAATCTGTCGTTATCGACGACGGAGCCGGCCGACCAGTCCTTTGCCGCTCGACTTGTGTGCGCTTGCCGCCGCGGCCTTGAGTGCCTTCGGCCCCTTCGCCTGTTCGCGCCGCATCGCTGCGATTGCCGCGACCACCGCTTCGGCGGCCAGCCCAACGGGCAGCGTCGGCGTCGCCTGGGCGTCGCCCTTGGACGACTGACGAGCGCGCAGCTCATCCAGGTCACCGACGACTCGAATGCCGAGCGAGCCGATGCCGTCGGCGATCTCGCTGCCCACCTCGGCGGCGCGGTCGAGCGCCCAGTCCGGAGTGGGAATCGACTGCAGATCGGTGGCGGCGGGGCGGCTGAGCGCGAGCCGGTTCACGACACCGTTACGGATCGCGTCCTTGTACAAGCCGTCCGGCCATTTCCGCTTCTTGAACTCGGCGTTGACCAGACGCAGCATCTCGGCTTCGCCCCAGCTCAACGAGCGGTTGTCGCGTTCGGTGGGCCCGGGCGTGAGCGTGCCGTCAGGCAACCCGAGGAGTGCCTCGAACTGGCGCAGCAGCAAGTCGTGGTCGCGCGAGTCGACGACGATCGCGGTCACGCGCTCAGTGCCGGCAGCCTTCGCCCACCGGGCGAGGATCTCGTCATGCCGGTGCCGTTTCCAGAACGTCGGGGTCGGCCTGTCGTAGGGCGCTTCGAGCAGCATCCCTCGCAACCAGGTGTCGTAGTCGACGCGCACGCCGTTCTGCAGATACTGCTGCCAGGCCGACGGAAGGATCTTCGCGAGCGGCCGCAGCGTTGCGAGAATATGCACGCGGTCGCCACCGAGATCGTCGACCACTCGCTGGGCCTGCTCGTCGGTCGCCTGGCTCAGCCACTCGCTGCTGATGATCACCCGGCGGCTTTGCTCTCGACGTACCTCGTCGACGAGCTCGATCCAGTCCCGCTCGTCGGCGGGCCGGTCGCCGAGCCGACCCGGCGCCTGCGTGATCGCGATGCCCGGCATCTTGTGATATCGGTCCGTGCCCGGGTAGGACACGCCTAAGCCGCGCATCTCATCACGCGCCTGGTGCAGCGATCGCTGGATCGACGTCGTACCAGTCTTCGGGAAGCCGATGTGCACAAGACACGCGCGCTCCGGAACGAGCAGCTCGGACATGCGAGCCAGCCTAGATGAGACACTGAAGGAGTTCTGAGTGCGACGCGGGGGCAACGATTGGCACATTCGATGAGATCGCGGGTGATGAAGTCCGTCGCCGTCGCGATGCTCGCAATCGCGTCCCTCGGACTTTCCCTGTCGCAGGCGACGGCCGACACCTACAACGGGTCGTCCCGGGCCCTCTGGGTGATGGAGTTCAACTTCTGCGGCAGTGACTGCCCGTACCCGATGCCAAAGACGGGAGCGACCGACCGGTCCGGTGGCGATACCGCAGACAAGCTGACGGAGCTCGAAGCGAAGATCACCACCTGGCAGCCGCACGTGGTGCTGCTCGACGAGGTCTGCCTCGCGCAGCTCGAGCAGCTCATCACGGACCTCAGCACGACCACCTGGCCGATGGATGCCGGCCCAGCCGTCGCGACGAGCACGACGTACGACGGCGCGCATCCACCCCACTACGTGAGCAACCTGCCAGTCGGTTTCGCAGCCGTCGACCACCGACGTACGACGGACACCGCGATTCCACGGGCGGGCTGCGACCGCGCCACCTCGACCGGCGCGCGGACCTTCGGCAATGCGGTGCTGGCCGTTGCGGGAACTCCCATGTCGAACCGGCTCGAGATCCCGATCAACGTCGACGCCAACAACAGCCCGAAAGGCGTCCAGAAGGGGATCTGCGTCACCCTCGCTGACGAGCCGTACGACACGCGGGTCTGTTTGGCGCACACATCGCCCGACCCCTTGGTTATGGCTCCACAACAGATCGCGTACTTCTACGACACGCTGGCCAAGAGCTACGGCGACGGCTATCCGGAGATCTTCGCGGGAGATCTCAACGTCAAGCCCGGCAACGACTCGCTCGACGAGCTCTACGACGACGCGCACGGCGGGTACGGCACCTTCGAAGAGGCGGATCAGTGCGACTCGGGTCGCCCCGACCACCGGCTCACCTGCGACGAGAACACCAAGGACAACGACGGCGACGGCAACACGAAGCTCAACAAGAAGATCGACTTCGTGTTTGCCAGCCAGTACTTCTTCTCGGCGGACCCGGCCGCGTCCACCGTCAACCACAGCCCGTACTCAGATCACGGGATCTACTTGGCCAGCCTGACCCAGTGCAGCATCTTCACGACCTCGGGATGTCCACCCGACTAGCGCCGACCACGCCACCGGGCGCCCGGTTGGGCGGGCGGACCGGCGGCATCGGCTCGTGCTCCCAGCGACGGGGCCCGGACCACAACGCGGGCACGGCGTCAGTTTTGTAAGCGAGTGAGTACGCGACCGACTCGTAGTTCACGCGCCAGCCTTTGAAATGCGGCCACGCCTCCTCGGCGGTGCGCTCCACCTCGAAGCCGACGTCCAGCAGTCGCTGAACTCCGCCCTCGAACTCTTCGAACGTCAGCATCGTCTCGCCATCAGGGTTCGGGTCGTGCTCGACGGGTATCCCCACGGCTCGGCCCATCTGCTGCAGCGCGGTGAACCCCATCCGCAGACACAGTCGCGGCTCGAGGCTTTCGCGGCTCGGCGCAATGGCGAGCAGCAGCGCCGCGGAGTCCATCACCGCCAGCAGACCGATCAGCCAGGACGACAGCGGCTGCGGTGAGCGGAAGCGCATCAGGATCGGGTAGTTCGAGTGACTCTCCGCGACGTCGGCCGCCCAGCGCTCCCACGCTGCGTAGAACTGCGTCAGGTCATCGCTCCTGGTGCCGATGCCGTACTTCGTGCGGGCGAGCAGCTCAGGACCCCACGGAGGGGTGCCGGCTCGCGAGCCGAGAAGCGTGACCTCGGTCTCGCGCCGGTTGAACGCGCCGTACAGCGTCGGCAGGTAGCCGATCTGCGCAGCGATCACGAACAGGCCCGATGCCGCGGCGAGTACGTCGACCGCCACGGATCCTCGTCCCGCTGGGGGCACGAACCCGAGTGTGAACATCGACGAGCCGCACTCGCGAAACGCGAACCCGATGTGATGGGTGAACGGCCAGAGCATCAGGGCGTAGCCGAGGAGGTATCCGCCGAGCCACATCGCGAGCAACGTCACGAGATAGACCGCGGCCTGCGCGGCAAGGATCGTGTCGCGCTCCTCGTACGACGACGTACGTCGGGTCGCCAGCCTGAAACCGCTGTCCGTGACCCGGTCGACGACGCGCCCGATCGGACCAAGGCTGGCACGCGGAACGATCAGCGTGCGCAGAACGCTGACGCTCGTGAGAAGGACGATGACGGCGCCGACAACGGCGCCGACATCGCGGAGTGGGGTCACCCCGAGAGAACACTCACGAGGGCACCAAGCTCGTCACCGACCGAGCCCGGCACGATGTAGCCGTCCTGCTTCTCGATCTGGTCGATGTTGTCGAGCACGTCCTCAGCGGACGGAACGTGGCCTTTGCCACCGAACCATCCGGGCGCAAGGCCGACGAACACCCGTGCATAGCGGCCACCGGCGGCGGAGAAGATCTCGTGCGTCTTGTCGCACGCCTCCGACGCGAGATACGTGACCAGCGGCGTGACGAGCTCCGGCTCGAGCTGCGAGGCGAAGTCGCCGAGCAGCTCCATCGTCATGCGGGTCGCGGCGACCGGGCACAGAACGTTGGACTTGATGCCGGCCTTCTCGCCCTCGATCGCGATGATGTTGGAAAGGCCGACGAGGCCCATCTTGGCGGCGCCGTAGTTGGTCTGGCCGAAGTTGCCGAAGACCCCTGCGTTGGAGGCGGTGAAGACGAACCGGCCGTAGCCGTTCTCCTTCATGATCTTGAACGCGGGCTGCGAGACGTAGAACGCGCCCTTGAGGTGCACGTCGAGCACCGCGTCGAGGTCATCCCAGGTGAGCTTCGCGAAGGACTTGTCGCGCAGGATTCCGGCGTTGTTGATGACGACGTCGACCTTGCCGTAGGCGTCGACTGCGGTCTTGACGATGTTCTCGCCACCCTCGGGCGTCGACACCGAGTCGTAGTTAGGGGTCGCCTCGCCACCGGCCGCCTTGATCTCGTCGACGACCTTCTGCGCGGCCGTGTGCTCGCCGCCGGTCCCGTCGACCGAGCCTCCGAGGTCGTTCACGACGACCTTCGCGCCTCGCCGTGCCAACTCGAGTGCGTAGGTCCGGCCCAGGCCTCCGCCTGCGCCCGTAACAATCGCTACCCGTCCGTCAAAGGTGATCTCAGCCATTTGGTCAGGATATCGAGGGGGTGGAAGACTGCGAGACGTGCCTTCCAGTCCAACCACTCGGGCACTCGGTCTCACGGGTTCGCTCGGCGGAATCACCACCACTGCCGCGACCGGTGCCGTGCTGATCAACGTGAGCCGCAAGTGGTACGACGGCCTCGACAAGCCGCGTTGGGCAAGCCCGACGATCGCGTTTGCTCCTGCCTGGTCGCTCGTCGCGGCGAGCCAGGCGGTCGGTGCGTGGCTCGCGTGGCGGGCCGACGACGAGCGGGATGCGCTCGACGTGCCGGCAGTGTCGTCGTACGCCGTCTCCGTGTGGCTCAGCCTGGCCTGGCTGCTGCTGTTCTTCGGGCTACGCAAGCCCGGGCTCGCGCTTCTGGAGGCGATCGTGCTGTGGGTGGCGCTGTCGCTGACGATCGCCGAATTCGCACGGCGGCATCGCGTCGCTGCGGCCTTGATGCTGCCCTCGCTGTTCGCGGTCAGCTATCTCGGGATGCTCAACCTCGAGATCTGGCGCCGCAACCGCGACTAGCGCGGCTCGACCTTCCAGCGGCGGTTGGCAAGGCTCGGCATCTTCTCCCGGCATCGCTTCACTTCGTCGGCGCTCAGCTCGGCCATCGCCAGTCCTTCGTCGCCCGCAGCGATCTCGGCGATGACTCGCCCCCACGGGTCGACGATGCGGCTGCCACCGGTGTAGAGCGGCGGGTTCTGGACCGAGCCGGCCACGTAACAGACGTTCTCAATTGCACGAGCCGTCGTGAGCGCCTGCCACTGCTCGAGCTTGTGCTCCCCCGCCACCCAGGCGGACGGCACCACGAGGACCTCGGCACCGTCATCCGCAAGTGCGCGCGCAAGCTCCGGGAACCGGACGTCGTAGCAAGTCATGACGCCGACGCTCATCCCGGCGATCGGTACGACGAGTCGGTCATCCGGATCCCCTGAGGCGAGCCGATCCGACTCCATCCAACCGAGTGCATCGAACAGGTGCTGCTTCCGGTAGCGGCCCAGCAGGTCGCCCTGCGGGGAAACCGCAACGACCGTGTTGAAGACCCGGGCGCCGTCGGCGACCTCGAACATTCCGGCAATGACCGCGATGCCTCGCCGCCTCGCGGCCTCCGCGACTCCGCTCACGAAGGGTCCATCTAGCTGCTCCGCTACCGGCCCCAATGCAAGGTCGGGCGTACCGAAGTCGTGCATCGCCCCTTCCGGTGCGACCACCAGGTCGGCGCCGTGGTCGGCCGCGTGCTCGATCAGCGCGCGCAGCCGACCGAGGTTCTCGGCCTTGTCCAGGCTGGCTGCGATCTGCATCACCGCGACCTTCATGGACCCATCCAACTACGCTGCCGCCATGAGTCGTGGGACTGTTTTCGTCACCGGGGCCAGCACCGGCATCGGGCGCGCCACAGCGCTGCGGCTGGCCAACGCCGGCTACACCGTCATTCCAGGCCTTCGACGTGACGAGCCCCTCCCCGACCCGGTCGCCAAGCCGGTGCTGCTCGACCTCGCCAAGCCCAAGACCCTCGCGCCCGCGTGCGCCGAGGTGCTGGACCGCGCCGACGGCAAGCTGGTCGGGCTGATCAACAACGCCGGAATGAGCATCAGCGGCGCGTTCGAGGGCCTGACCCTCGACGACTGGCGCCGACAGTTCGAGATCAACTTCTTCGGCCACATCGAGATCACCGGGCAGCTGATGACCGGCCTGCTGGAAAACCAGGGTCGCGTCATCACGGTCGGGTCGATCGGCGGCCGCATGGCCCTTCCGTACATGGGCCCCTACACGGCTTCGAAACACGCTGTTCGTGCCTGGATGGACGCACTGCGCCTCGAGCTCGCGCCGCAAGGCGTCCAGGCCGTGCTGATCGAGCCGGGCGCCATCGACACCCCGCTGTGGAACAAGGGGACCGATGAGGCGGTCGCACGGCTCGACGCGCTACCGGCGGAGCTTCGCGGTCGCTACCAGCGCTACTTCAACGGCGCACTCAAGGCCGCCGAGATGTCCGCGAAGGCCGCGATCCCGCCGGACCGCGTCGCGAAGGTCATCGAGCGTGCGCTTACGGCGCGGCGACCGCGGGGTCGGTATCTCGTGGGGCCCGACGCCCGGGTTCAGGCAACGATCGCGAAGCTGCCTCCGGCCGTCACCGACCGATTCCTCGGTCTCGTCATCCGGCCGCGCGACTAGATGGTCCTACGCGGTTTCGGCACCACGATCTTCGCCGAGATGAGCGCGCTTGCGCTCGAGACCGGCTCGATCAACCTCGGCCAGGGCTTCCCCGACACCGACGGTCCCGAAGCGATGCTCGAGCGAGCTGTCGAGGGCCTGCGCAACGGAGAGAACCAGTACCCGCCCGGCCCCGGTGTGCCGGCGCTCCGTGAGGCGATCGCCGAGCATCAGCAGCACTACTACCGGCTCGAGTACGACCCGGCGTCGGAGATCCTCGTGACCGTGGGCGCGACCGAGGCGATCAGCGCCGCCGTACTCGGCTTGTGCGATCCCGGCGATGAGGTAGTCGTTTTCGAGCCCTACTACGACTCCTATGCCGCGACCATCGCGCTCGCCGGTGCCACCCGGACCGTCGTACCGTTGCGGCCCGACCCGACCGGTCGCTTCGGCTTCGACCACGACGAGCTGCGCGCCGCAGTGACGCCGCGCACCAAGGTTCTGCTCCTCAACTCGCCACACAACCCGACCGGGACCGTGCTCACACGGGCGGAGCTCGAGGCGATCGCCGCGATCTGCATCGAGCACGACCTGACCGTGGTGACCGACGAGGTCTATGAGCACCTCACCTACGACGGCGTCGAGCACATCCCGGTGGCGACGCTTCCGGGAATGCGTGAGCGATGCATCGCGATCTCGAGCGCCGGAAAGTCGTTCAGTGTCACCGGCTGGAAGATCGGCTGGGTCTGCGCTCCTCCACCGCTGCTGCGCATGGTCAACACCGTGAAGCAGTTCCTCACCTACACGCACAACCCCGCGATGCAGAACGCGGTCGCCTACGCGCTGCGAAACGAGATGGCTTGGGTCGACTCGCTTCGCTCATCGCTGCAGGAGCGCCGCGATCAGCTTGCTGCGGGCCTCGAGCAGATCGGGATGCGGGTCACGCGGCCGCAGGGGACGTACTTCATCCAGGCCGACGTCCGACCGCTCGGCACCTCCGACGGTGAGAAGTTCGCGCGCGACCTGCCGCACCTGGCCGGCGTGGTCGGCATCCCCACCGCGGTGTTCTGCGACTCACCCGATGTCGGCGGACCGTTCGTGAGGTTTGCCTTCTGCAAGCGCCCCGAGGTGATCGACGAGGCGGTTCAGCGACTCGCCAAGGTCGCAGCGACCGTGGCGCCCAGCTCGTAGAGCGCCTCGCGGTCGGCACGCGTCGGCGCGCCCTCGACCGTCACCACCTTGCTGACCGGCTTCCATCCGAGGCCCGTGGTGATCGTCTCGATGGCCTTGACCGCACCCTCGACGCCGAGGTTGCCGTGCACGTAGGCCGCGAACGGCCGGTCCTTCGCCGCGTTGAGCACCGGGTAGTAAACGGTGTCGAAGAAGTGCTTCAAAGCCCCGGAGATGTAGCCGATGTTCGCCGGCGTACCGAGCAGGTAGCCGTCGGCCCCGAGCACGTCGATCGGACCCGCCACCAGCGCGGGCACAGCAGTCACTTCGAGGCCTTCGATCGCCTCGTCACGGGTCCCGGCAAGGACCGCTTCGAGCATCTCCTGCGTTGCTGGCGAGGGGGTGTGATGGACCACGAGCAGCTTCGCCACCCGGTCATTGTGGTACGACACACGAATGACCGCCGCAGAATCTGACACTTTCGACGTGATCGTGATCGGCGGTGGACCTCCGGGCGAGAATGCCGCCGACTACGCGACGAAGGGCGGCCTCACCGCCGCGATCGTCGAGCACGAGCTGGTCGGCGGCGAGTGCTCGTACTGGGCGTGCATCCCTAGCAAGGCGTTGCTGCGACCGGTAGAGCTCGCCTCACAGGCTCGCGCGCTGCCTGGTGTGCCGATTGGCGACGAGCTCGACGTTGCGAAGGTCCTCGAGCGCCGCGACTACTTCGCCGGTCACGACGACTCCTCACAGGTGAAGTGGGCTGAGGGTGCCGGCATCAGGGTGATCCGCGGCCACGCGAGGCTTGCCGGCGTGTGCGAGGTCTCGGTTGACCGCACCGACGGTTCGAGCCTCACGCTTCGCGCTCGGCAGGCTGTCGTCTTGGCGACCGGCACGTCGGCGACGGTCCCGCCGATGCCCGGCCTCCGCGAGGCGAATCCGTGGACGTCACGTGATGTCACCAACTTGCACGAGATTCCGGAACGGATCATCGTGATCGGCGGCGGCGTCGTCGGGTGCGAGGCGACGGTGTGGCTCAACGGGCTCGGCGCCCACGTGACGCTCGCCGCACGTGACCCGCGGTTGCTCCCTCGCAACGAGCCGTTTGCCGGCGACCTGCTCGCCCTGGCGCTGCGCGAGTCGGGAGTCGATGTGCGGCTCAACGCCGACATCACCGAGGTCCGACGCGGTCCGATCGAGATGTCACACGAAGGCAGGCTCCGCGGCACGCCGGTGACCGTCGTCATCGACGGGAACAACGTCGTCGCGGACGAGGTGCTGATCGCGGCCGGACGTACGCCGCGCAGCGCAGACCTCGGTCTGGACGTCGTCGGCTTGGAGCCAGGCGGCTACGTCGAGACCGACGACACGATGCTCGTGAAGGGCGTCGACGGCGGATGGCTCTACGCGGTCGGCGACATCACCCGTCGCGCTCTCCTGACCCACATGGGCAAATACCAAGCGAGGGTCTGCGGCGACGTCATCGCTGCGCGGGCCAAGGGTGAATCGATCGACGCTCCGCGCTTCCGTGCGACCAGCGACCACGGCGCCGTCCCGCAGGTCACCTTCACTGATCCGCAGGTCGCCTCGGTCGGCCTGTCCGAAGCCGAGGCAATCGACGCGGGTCACGAGGTGCGGTGTGTCGAGTACGAGATCGGCAACGTCTCCGGCGCAGCGTTGATGCGCGAGAACTACAGCGGGCGCGCCAAGCTGGTCGTCGACGTGCCCAGCCAGACTCTGCTCGGTGCGACCTTCGTCGGCCCGGAGGTCGGCGAGCTCGTCCACGCCGCGACGGTCGCACTGGTCGGCAAGGTCACGCTGGACACCCTCTGGCACGCAGTGCCGTCGTTTCCGACGATGAGCGAGATCTGGCTCCGGCTCCTGGAGACCTGGCGATCAACGGAGCCGGCGACCGACTGACTCGCCGGAGCGCGGGAGATCGTCCTCGTCATGGGCCGGCTCTGCGCCGTCGATGAATGCCTCGAGGTCGTCATCGGCGATCAGCCGGACTTTGACGGGGCCGCCTGCGGCGCGCCGGCCCAGCTCTTCGACGTCGAGGTAGTTGTCCGTCGCCCCGAGCACGAAGTTGCCGGAGCGCCGGCCGCGAAGCACGCCTGGCTCCGCAAGCAGGACCACGTCCCCGTACAGCTCGCGCAGCATGCCTGCAACGGTCCGGGCCAGATCGAAGGGTGCCGCGTCGGAGATGTTGCAGACATACAACCCGTCGGGCATAAGCGTCTTCTTCGCCATCTCGAGAGCAGGCTGCGGATATACCGACATGACCGTCTCGGGTCCGACGTAGACGTCGCTCACCAGCAGGTCGAGCGACCGAGGCTTCATCCTGGCTAGCGTCTCGCGCGCGTCGCCGATGACGAGTTCCAGCTTCGGCATCGGGCGCAACGAGGTCGCGATCTTCGCCACCTCCTCGTCTCTTTCGACCACCCGCTGCTTGGACCCCGGATAGCGATCCGCGAGCCAGCGAGGCACGGTGCACAGTCCCCCGCCGAGGTGCAGCGCCCGAAGTGGGGTGTCATCCGGAAAGACGGTCTCGATGACGTAACCCATCATCTGGACGTACTCGAACTCGAGATGCGAGGGGTCGTCAAGGTCGATGAACGACTGCTCCGAGCCACCCACGATGAGCCACCAGCCGCCCGGGCGCTCAGCGTCCTGCAGCAGCTCGAGCTTCACCCGTCGATCATCTCTACTGGCTCGTCGCTGTCCGACGTCGAGGTTGCGCCGACCGAGGCGACCATCACACATGCGACCGCAACCCACTCGAGCAGGCGCAGGTGCTGGCCGAGGAACACCAGACCGGACAGCGCTCCCATTGCGGGCTCGAGCGACATGAGGATCCCGAACGTCGCCGCGCGCAGCCGCCGCAGTGCCGCGAGCTCGAGTGAGTAGGGAACGGCGGATGACAGGACGGCGACCGCCGCTCCCTTTGCAAGAACCGATCCCCGCGCGAGTGCCGTGCCGCCGTCAATCACCCCGAACGGGGCGGTCAGAGCCGCGCCAACGATGAGCGCGATGGCGAGGCCGGTCATACCGGGCACTGCACGACCGACCCGTTGTACGAGCAGGATGTACGTCGCCCAAAGCACCGCGGCGGTCGCCGCGAACAGGACACCCGTTGCAGACAAGTGGCCGCCACCGCCGGCGAGCAGCACGACACCAACGGCTGCGAGCAACACCCACAACAGGTCGAGCAGACGGCGTGAGCCCCCGATCGCCACCGCGAGCGGCCCGAGGAACTCGATGGTCACTGCGACGCCGAGCGGGATGCGCGCGAGTGCCAGGTAGAAGGTCAGGTTCATCGCACCCAGCACCGCGCCGTACGCGAGCATCAGCCGGATGTCCCCGCGGACTTCCCTGCTGGGCGCGCGAAGCACGACGGAGATGTTGGGGCGGACGAACAGGCACACGATGAACGCCGACAGCGCGAGGCGCAGGAAGACCGCGCCGCCGGCACCGACCTGTGGGAACAGCTTGATGGCGACGGCCGCGCCGCTCTGCACGCTGGCGATCGCGCCGAGGACGAGCACCGGAGCCGGAACCACCTCCGCCCGCCGCACGGTTCAAGTGTTGTCCACATCGACGAGTTGGGGATGGCGAGACCAGCTCACGCTCCCCGACGCTCGTGGGATGGCCGTCCGCAATCCGTCGCTCGCAGCAATTCGGCGAGCGTCCGGCGGCCCCTCGGCGGAGGGCATGGTCCGGCTGATGTTCGTTCGCGACGGCGGCCGGATCGGCCTGGTCCAGACGCCGAGTGAGCTCGCTGACGGCGCCGATCAGTTCTTCGCGTTGTACCTCGAACGGATGATCACCGACGTCGCAGCGCCAGGAGTCGTCGTCGCGATACATCGCATTGACGGGCGCCCGTCTCATTCCGACCGCCGGCTCTGGACGATGCTGGGCGAACGGCTGGCCGCCACATCGTCGACACTGCTCGACCTCGTCGCGGTCGGGCCGGATCGAGTGTGGTCAGCGAAGCGGGGCGGCCCCCTCAAACCGCCACGACGTCGCGCTCCGCGCGCTAAGAAGCAGAGCCCGCGGAGCGCGGCACGAAGATCCGCATCCCGCGCAGCGGCTCGGTGACCCGGAAGATCACCCAGTGCGACGCCGTACCGGTGAAGTACGCCTGGTTCGTCACCAAGATGCTGTGGTCGAGGAACTGGACGCTGGTTGGGGTGTCCCAAGGCACCGTCGCGTCGCTGCCCGTGCCGTGAAGGCAGGACGGCACCTGCCAGACCTGACGCCAACCGCGGTACTGGCGGGCGACCTCGACGACACAGTTCGCCGCCGGACCTGCCATGGCGATGAAGACATGGCGGGAGTCGGCGGAGACGGCAAAGCCGTCGGGTGCCTGCGCCAAGTCGCTCGACCACATCGTGGTGACCTTGCCCGCCCGGTAGTGCTTGGCCAGCGCAATCCGGTAGAGCCGCCCGCGCGCAGAGTTGTTGGGGAGATCGATCGTCGTGACGCCACCGGTCGCGGCAGTCACCAGGACGCTTCGATGGCTGGGCATCAGCACAATGCCGGCCGGACCGAACAGCTCGCCGTCGAGGCGAGCGCTGTTCATCCACACCCGCGCCCTGCCGCCACCGGCGGGTACTCGCCAGATCAGCTGCTGCGCATAGTCGGTGACGAGGATGCTGCCGTCAGGCAGCCAGGCTGCGTAGTCCGGCTCCGGCGCGTTGTCGAGCACGCTGTTGCTGCAACCGGCAGTTCGACCGGCTGAGGCGCAGGTCGGAACGTCAGCAAACGTCGCGTAGGTGCGCTGCGAGCCGGTCTTCGGGTCGAGCGCGATCACGCGCGCCGGCTCCTGGTCCAGTACGTAGAGCCGGCCCTTCCGGTCTCGGGCAGCGACCTGCACGCCGTGCGCTTTCGCGGGCGTCTGGCCCTTGATCACGAACGACTTGGCGAGCTTGCCGTGCGCGTCGTACTCGAACACCTTCGACGGCGAGGAGTTGCTGCCGGTGACGTCCTCGAAGGTTCCGACGAACACCCGCTTCTGGTTGGGGGTGACCAGAGTGAGCGACGGCTCGCCGGGCGCTTCGATGTGCGCGAACACGGACACATGCCCGTACGCGCTTTGGCCGGCCGACGACGCACCTGCGGTGGCCGTCGCCACGGTCATGGCCGCTGCGACCGCCACCATGCGGCGTCTCACAGCTTGGCCCGCACCTCGGCGGCGGCGCGGTAGCCGGAACGCACGGCTCCGTCCATGTAGCCGTGCCAGTACGTCGCGGTGTCCGTGCCGGCCCAATGGATCCGGCCAACCGGCCGCGCGATGTGCGGGCCGTACTCCGTGATGACACCCGGGGCGGCGATCGCGACCGGGCAACCGCGCGTCCACTCCTCCATGGTCCAGTCCATGACGTGCATCGACGTCGGCTTTGGAATCGGCTTGCCGTCGTTGAAGTACAACGAGAAGTTGCTCAGCACCGCGCGCTTCAAAGCATCTGGATGGCCGCTGTACTTGCGCGCCTCGTCACCGCCGACGAATCCGAGCAGGCCGCCGATCTTGCCATCCTCGGGAGAGACGTCGAACGTCGTCTTCGCAGGACCAAGAGTGCTGACCGCCGCACCCGTGAGGCCGTTGTCACGCCACCATGGCCGCTCGAAGAACGCCTCCACCTTGATCAGCGCGCCCTGCGGGTTGCGCTGCGTGAACCCGTCGCGCTGCGACGGCATCAACGGGTCGTACTCGATGCGGCCGGCGAGGGTGGGCGGAATCGCGACGATGACGTACTTCGCGCGAACAGTTACGTGCTCGGCAGTGACGGTGACACCGTGGCGGTGCTGCTCGATCTTGTAGACCGGGTTGTCCAACAGCACGCGGTCGTTGCCGATGTGCTTCGCCAACCGGATCGAGATCATCTGCGAGCCTTCGACGAAGCGCTCTGCCTGCGCGCCCCCGCGGGTGTCGATGAGCCGCTCGAAGGTGCCGTCGGTCGAGCCATCAGTCGCTGTCGCCACGTACGCAAGCGCATCCAGCAGCGAGACGTCGCGCGGCTCGGCACCCGCAATCGACTCGAATGCCGCCGACACCACCTTCATGAACTTCTTGGTTGCCACGGGGGCGACGTCGCGCAACCACCCGTCGAGTGTCAGCCGGTCGTACTCGGCTGCGTTGACCGCCTCCCAGGGCTTGTCCGGCGGAATCGTGGTCGCGAGCTGGTCGATCAGCGGGATGACCGCGACGATGTCCGGCAGGATCGTCGGGTCCGGCGGTGCCGTGCCGAGCAGCGGCGTGGTGTCGTCGTACTTGATGACGCCGTCACCGTTGTAGAAGACCTGCTGGCCCTTGTCGGGCTGCGGGAACGAGTGGACGTGCATCTCTTTCGCGAGCTTCGCGATCTCGGTCTGCGTCGGACCGATCCAGGTGCCGCCCATGTCCGCGTGGTAGCCGTGCGGCAGCGGCTTGTTCAAGGTCCGTCCCCCGACCCGGTCCCGAGCCTCGAGTACGACGACGGAGTGGCCATGGTCCTGCAGCCGACGCGCAGCGGACAGGCCAGCGAGTCCGGCGCCAACGACGACGACGTCGACGGTCCGGTGCCGCCGCTTCAACGGCTCAGCTGATGCGTGGGCTGCAGCGCCCACACCTGCGGCGGCCGACAGTGCAGCTCCACCCTGGAGCAGACCTCGGCGGGTGATGCCTGTCATCGGCGCTTCTCCTGTCGTGCCACGGCGCGTGCGATCTTGCGCGCGTCGATGCCCATCTCCCGGAACATCCCGCTGACCGGATTGGTGAACCCGGTGAACCAGAGATTCGGTGCGGCCGGATGGGTAGCGGTCCCATGCACGCTAGGACGACCGGCCGCGTTGAGCACGCCGAGGTGGCCGACAAGTGGCTCGAGGCCGCGCCGGTATCCGGTCGCCGCGATGACCACCTGCGGTTTGATCGACGTGTCGTCCGCGAGCGTCACGGCGGCACCGTCGAACCCGGTTACGCCGGCGACGATCTCGACCTGGCCTGCCTTCACGACCTTGAGGAACCCCATGTCAACGAGCGGGATCTGGTCGTCACGCCGCACCCGCTCGAGGAGCCCTTCAGGCGGATCCGGAAGGCCGAAGCGAGAGAGGTCGCCGACCGTCAGCCTTCGCATCCGCAGCGCGACCGGGTCGAACAGCTTGGGCGGCAGGTGGCGCGCGAGCAGCCCGAGAGACGGGTTGTAAACGATCCCCTGCTGGCGCAGGACGATGTGAGGCGGCGTCCGAATCGCCAGGCGCACCCGGCCAGCTCCCGACTCGACGAGGTCCAGCGCGATCTCAGCACCGGTGTTGCCGGAGCCGACGACGAGGACGTCCTTCCCGACGTACGGCGCGGCGTTGCGGTACTTGCTGGCGTGCAGCAGCTCGCCGGTGAAGCTGGAAGCGCCGGGCCAGTCCGGCAGCATCGGCGTGTGGTTGTGACCGGTGGCGACCACGACGTTTCGGGTCGCGCGGTCCCCTTGTGCGCTCCGGAGCACCCAGCGGCCAGCCTCCCGATCGATCCGATCGACCGTCGTACCGAACGTCGGCTTCAAATCATGATGCGCGGCATAGGCCTCGAGGTAGCGCACCACGTCGTCGCGGGCTACCCAAGGTCCGTAGGCGCGCGGGATCCGGTAGCCCGGAAGGTTCGACAGCCAGCGAACGGTGTGGAGGTGAAGCCGCTCGTAGTGTCCGCGCCAAGCCGACGCGACCGCGTCGGCTCGCTCGACGATCTCGGTGTCGATGCCGCGGCGTTTGAGCATCGCGGCTGCTGCCAGGCCGCCTGGCCCGGCACCGACGACGACCGCTTGAGGCACCCAGTCAGCCTGCCGCATCGCGCGCATCGAGGTCGCGCGCAGCCCCCTTCATCACCTCCACGAGTGCGTCGGGCGGAAGTTGGCGCTCCAGGCTCGCTTCGATCAGCAGAGCCAGCGAGTACTCGGGATCGGACCGCAATGCCCGATCCAGTGCGATGTTCGCGGTCGTTCCGTCGCCGTCGGCGTAGGCGAACCAGGCGAGTGCCGTGCACAACGGCGCGTCGTGCGGCGGCGGGACGCGGCGTACCGCGACCCGCAGAACGCGGAGGATGGCTTCGCGTCGACGTGGGGGAACTGCCTGGATGAGCACCTCGTCGCGCGCGGTCACATCGTGGATCAGACCAGCCAGCGACGCGACCTCCGCGTCAGTCAGCTCGGCGCGCGGGTCCTCGAACCGCTCCACGAGAGTGTCGACGAGTGTCGCGATCTCGGTCCTCAGCTGCGCCGGTTCTTTCGCAATCGCTCGCTTCGCCGCCGAGCGCACGCGTCGATCGGCTGCATCCGCTCCGACCGATGGATCGAAGGCGAGCGACGCGACGAGTGCCTCGCGGTCGGCAAGCACACCGGAACCGTTGATCGCGAAGGCCGCACTGAGGCTCGTGGCGACATCGGAGCTGGCGTCGAGCGGTCGTCCTGCCGGCGGGCAGCACACCGGATCAGCGCACAGGTAGGACCACCAGCGGCGATCGCTGACCAGGACCGCCTCGACGACGCGCAACCGCTCGTCGCCGTACAGCTCGTCGATGACCTCGGCGAACGGAAGCTCGCCGTCGACCGGTCGCTGGTCGGTGAAGACCGCAACGATCGTCAGGTCGGCCTTCGCCTGCTCGATGCGATCGGCGAGCTCGCAGGCGAACTCCTCCGCCGGCGGGATGTGGGCGAGGTCGAAGCGCATCGTCAGGTCGACGGCCGCCCCGCGCAAGCAGCTGACGACGAGGCTCTCCTCGGGGTGGTAACCGAGCAGCATCGGAATGGCGATCGCCAGATCGCCGGGAGAGCTCAGCCGGATCGTGGGTCGGATAGGTAGCGTCACGCCGCGCAAGGTCGGCGCGAACGGCCACCTCACACCAGGGTGATCAGCTAGATGGTGGACGGACGTCAGCCGTCCACAGCCAGAGCGACCGCTGCGGCGCGCGAACCGTAACCACGACCGAACAGCACGGCGTGCGCAAGAAGCGGCAGCAGCTGGTGCAGCGGGACGCGCCTTTGCCAGCCGTCCGCCAACGGGTAGGCGGCGTCATACGACGTGAGAATGTCGTCGAGATACGGCGCACCGAACAGCGCAAGCATGGCCAGATCGGTCTCGCGGTGGCCGTGATGCGCACTCGCCGCGTCGACCAGCCATACCGCGCCATCCGCCGCCCACAGGAGGTTGCCGGACCAGAGGTCACCGTGAATCAGCGCGGGCGGCTCCGGTGGCCCGGCCAGCTCTTCGATTCGCTCGACCACCCGACGAATCGTGGTCGCGGCGTCGTCGTCCACTGCGCCGCGTTCTCGCGCCGCCTCGAGCAGCGGCAGCAGTCGCCGGTTGGCGTAGAACGTCGGCCAGTCGGGTTCGAAGCTGTTGTCGAGCGGGATCGTCGCGAGGTAGCCGGGCGCGTCAGCTCCGAAGTCGACGTCCCCCTCACGATGCATGGCGGCGAGCGCTTCGCCGAACCGCGCCGCCGCCGCACGACTCGGTTGAGCTCCTTCGACCCACTCGATCACGATCCCGTCGTCGGCGACTGCGACCACCCGCGGAATCGGGGGCCCGCCCTCGACTCGAAGCCGGGCGAGGCCGCGCGCCTCGGCGACGAACATGCCGGATGGCGCCGCGTCCTGGCGTTTGGCGAAGACGACCTCGCCGTCGTAGGTCGCCCGGAAGGCCTCGGAGATGTCGCCACCGCCGACCGGAGCGGGGTCACGCAGCTCGAGGCCGGCAACCTTCACGCGATCAGCGAGCGGACGTGCGCGAGCAGTCCGTCGCAGCTGGCCTCAACCAACGCGAGCACTTCCTCGAAGTGATCCGCACCCCCGTAGTACGGGTCCGGGACATCGAGGTCGCCGCCGCGGCTCGCGGGGTCAAAGGAACGCAGCCGCACGATCTTTGCGGTCTGGTCAGCTGAGGCGAGCCAGCGGAGCGACTGCAGGTTCTTGCCGTCCATCGCGACGACCAAGTCGATCTCGTCGAACCAGTCGGCCTTGAACTGTCGGGCGACATGCCCGCCGTCGTCGTACCCGTGCGCCCGCAGCGTGTCGATCGTGCGGTCGTCAGCCGGACCGCCGGCGTGCCAGTCGCCGGTTCCGGCGCTGTCGACCACGATTCGTTCCGCCAGTCCCGCCGCGTCGACCTTCGCCCGCATCACGACCTCGGCGATCGGCGAGCGACAGATGTTGCCCATGCAGACGAAGCAGATCCGGTACGGCGCACCCACCGCTCTATCTTCGAGGAATGCTGATCGGATTCGGTGCACCGGTATCGGGATCGTGGGCGACGCCCGCCAACCAGGTCGCGATCGCCCGGCGAGCCGAAGCGCTCGGCTACGCGTCGCTGTGGACGTTCTCGCGCCTCATCTACTCGGACTGGCCCGAGGGGATGCGCCTCGCGCCGCCGTACCGCAGCGTCCACGACCCGATCGTCATCGCGTCGTTCCTCGCCGGTGTCACCGAGCGGATCCGGCTCGGCTTCGCCGTCGTCAACGCGCCGTTCTACCCGCCCATCGCCCTCGCGAAGGCGATGACGAGCCTCGACATCGTCTCCAATGGGCGCCTCGACGCCGGCCTGGGCATCGGCTGGTCGCCGGACGAGTATGAGGCGACTGGCACCGACCCGGCACGCAAGGGCGCACGGATGGCGGAGTACCTCGCTTGCCTCAGTGAGATCTGGACCGGCGATCCGGCAGAGTTCAGCGGCGAGTTCTACAAGGTGCCGCGGGGCTGGGTCGATCCGCGGCCGGTGCAGCAACCTCATCCGCCAGTGCTGCTGGGCGGGACCGCTGAAGCCGCGCTGTTGCGTGCCGGCCGCCAAGGCGATGGCTGGATCTCCTCCAGCCGGTTCGACATCGCCGACATCCCGACTGCCGTCGAGACGGTTCGCCGAGGAGCGAGCGACGCCGGGCGCGACCCGGAGAAGGTGCGGATCGTGATCCGCGGCGTGGCACGGCTGCGCGACGCCGCGGACGCCGAGGCCGGGCCGCTCACCGGTCCGATCGAGGCGATCCGGTCGGGGCTCGATCGGTACGCCGAGGCGGGGGCGACGGAGGTCTTCCTCGACCTGAACTTCGACGAGGAGATCGGCAACCCGGACGCCGACCCCGCGCGATCCGTCGATGTCGCGCACCAGATCCTCGACGCGTTCGCACCCGCGTAGCGTGGATCGATGCCGAGCGACCGTCCGCCGCGTCTGCGCCCAATCTCGCCTGGGACGATCTCGGACAACGTCAGCGCGCCCGAGGGGTTGGACGACGCTGAGCTGACGGCGCTGCTCTACGAGGCGCTGGCGACCCTCCCGCCGGCTGAACGGGCTGCGGCGATGGTGGCGATCGGCCTCGGCGAAGGGGCGGCGGGAGTGGCGGTCGAGCTGGACCTCGACCCGGTGGACGCCGACGCGCTCACCCGCAACGCGCTCCAGCTGCTCCGCGGCGCGATGGCCGACATCGACCTCAACGCGCCGGTCTACTACGGCCGGCTGGAGCGCCGGAGGAACACGAAAAGCTCGGACTGGTAACCAGTCCGAGCTCTCGCGTCCGACTCGCCAGGTCTGCCTCTCGGCAAAGGTTCGCTCTAAGCGACAAAGGTTGGGACCGGGGGCCATGGATCGAGCCGGCGGGCGCCTTACGGCGTCCGTGTTCTTAACGTAGCGCAGGCCCGCCAGCATTCCCCTACGCGTGCAATCATTCGCGCCATGGCCAGATGGACAGCGCAGGACATCCCGGACCAGTCGGGCCGGGTCGCGGTCGTGACCGGCGCGAACAGTGGGCTGGGCTATCACACTGCCCTGGAGCTCGCGCGCCACGGCGCGAGGGTTGTCGTGGCCTCCCGTAGTGACGTGAAAGGCAAGGAAGCCGTCGCGCGCCTCATCGCCGAGGTCCCTGACGCCGACGTCGATCTGCGCGGTCTCGACCTGGCTGACCTCGCGAGCGTCCGGTCGTTCGCTGACGGGATCCAGGCGTCGTACCCGTCCGTCGACCTGCTGATCAACAACGCCGGTGTCATGGCGATCCCGCGCCAGCTCACCAAAGACGGCTTCGAGATGCAGTTCGGCACCAACCATCTCGGGCACTTCGCGTTGACCGGGCTCATGCTGCCGCTGCTGATGCGCACCGCGGATGCCCGTGTCGTCACCGTCAGCAGCACCGCGCACAAGCCCGGCCGGATCGACTTCGACGACCTGCAGCACGAGAAGAGCTACCGGAAGTGGAAGGTCTACTCAGACTCGAAGCTCGCCAACCTGCTGTTTGCCTACGAGCTGCAGCGCCGGCTGACGGCAGTGGGCTCCGGCTTGATCAGCGTTGCCGCACATCCGGGCACCTCGGCGACCAACCTGGTCGCGGTCAGCGCGCAGGACAACATCATCAAACGGATCGTGATGCCGGCTGGAGCGCGACTGATCAGCCAGTCCGCGGCCAAGGGCGCGCTCCCGCAGCTGTACGCCGCGACCGCGCCCGACGTGAAGGGCGGCGAGTACTTCGGCCCTAACGGGCTCGCCGAGTCGTTCGGCTATCCCAAGCGGGTCGACTCGATCCCTGCGTCCAAAGATCTCGACACCGCCGCCCGACTGTGGTCGGTGTCAGAGGAGCTGACCGGCGTCAGCTACGACGCGCTCAACGAGTAGACCGGCCTACGGGTGGACCGAGTCCCAGTCAATCGCGACGAGATTCGGCATCGTCTGGTCTGCGCGGACCGGTAGCAGCGAGCCCACCTTGAGCGCGGCGACCTTGTCCTGCGGCACGGCGTAGACGTTCTGGATCTGGTACGGCGGCTTCCCGTCGACCATCACGTTCAGCATCAGCCCGACGCCCGTTCGACCTTCCTTCACCACCGGGACCGGCGGCGGGAAGGTGCCGAGCAGCGTCGCGTTGCCAGGGGTGCCGCGGGACAGGATGTCGTCGTTGCTGACCGTCGGGATCGCCGGCATCGCACCCGCCATCCCGGCCATCGCCGGCATCGTGCCGGCTGCCGCGACGGCGTTCTCGATCAGCGCGCCCAGGTCGGCGGTCATCCCCGCACCGAGGTTCACCGGCTGCCCGTTGACGGTGACCGTGGTGTTGGTCGTCGTCGTGCCGGGGACCGTGGCAGCGCCGCCTCCCATCTGGCCGCCGCGCATCTGCGTGGCGAGCTGCTCAGCCATGCTTTGCGCGGTCTGCGCACCGGTCGGCAGCTCCTTCCAGTGCACGACGATTCGCTCCGGCTTGGAGCGATCGACGGTCACGGGGAGCGTGTCGCCGGCGGACGGCCAGCGACTGGTGGAGCACATGCCGTGATGCACGACTGCAGTCGGCAGAAGGCCATCGGCGGAGACGACGCCGTCCATCCGGTAGTTGCAGCTCGTGGCGGTCGGGTCCGGCATGCTGATGCCGACCACGCGGAGAGTCCCCTCGGCCGGGTCCTTCATCCGCATCTCAGAGACTTTGCTGAACAGACCCATGGCGGCACCTCCCCTTTAGTTGCTGCGCCGCTTAGCCTCTCGATATCTGGTCGCCGCGTCCAGCGTTACCTTTCGCAGCCGGACGGTGTCGGGTGTCACCTCGACGCACTCGTCCTCGCGGCAGAACTCCAGCGACTGCTCGAGGCTTAGCACCTTGTGCGGGATCAGCGGGACGAGAACGTCACCGGTGCTCGCCCGCATGTTGGTGAGCTTCTTCTCCTTCGTCGGATTGACATCGATGTCGTCCGCCCGTGAGTTCTCGCCGACGATCATGCCCTCATAGACGTCGGTACCGGGACCGACGAACATGGTGCCGCGTTCCTGCAGGTTGGCGAGCGCGAAGCCTGTGGTCGAGCCGGCGCGGTCGGCGACGAGCGATCCGGTCGGCCTGGTGCGCAGCTCGCCGAACCACGGCTCGTAGCCCTCGTGCACGTGGTGCAGCAGCCCGGTCCCCCGTGTCTCGGTAAGGAACTCGGTGCGGAAGCCGATCAGACCGCGTGCCGGGACGAGGTACTCCATCCGCACCCAGCCGGTGCCGTGATCGACCATCTGCTCGAGACGACCCTTGCGCAGTGCCATCAGCTGGATCAGCACGCCCTGGTAGTCACTCGGCGCATCGATCGTCAGCCGCTCGACCGGCTCGTGCAGCTTGCCATCGATCTCGCGGGTGACGACCTGCGGCTTGCCGACCGTCAGCTCGAAGCTCTCGCGGCGCATCAGCTCGACGAGGATCGCGAGCTGCAGCTCGCCGCGGCCCTGCACCTCCCACGTGTCGGGGCGGTCAGTCGGAAGCACGCGAATGGAGACGTTGCCGACAAGCTCGGATTCGAGCCGGTTCTTCACCAAGCGGGCGGTGAGCTTCTTGCCGCTCTTGCCCGCCAGCGGCGAGGTGTTGATGCCGATGGTCATCGAGATGTTCGGCTCGTCGATCGTGATGACCGGAAGCGGTCGTGAGTCGTCCGGGTCGGCGAGAGTGTCGCCGATCATGATTTCGGGGATGCCGGCGATGGCGACGATGTCGCCCGGGCCGGCCACCTCGATCGGCACCCGCTCGAGGGCCTCCGTGCCGAGCAGCTCGGTGAGCTTGACCCTCTCAATGCTGCCGTCGTGACGGCACCACGCCACCGTCTGGCCCTTCTTCAGCTCTCCGTTGTGGATCCGGCAGAGCGCAAGCCGGCCGAGGTACGGCGACGCGTCGAGGTTGGTGACGTGCGCCTGAAGGGGCGCGGTCTCGTCGTACGTCGGTGCGGGGATCGTGTCGCGCAGCACCTGGAACAGCGGCTCGAGGTCCGGGCTGTCCGGGCTGGCGCCGTCGGCCGGGCGGTTGAGCGACGCCTGACCGGTCTTGGCCTGGCAGTAGACGATCGGGAAGTCGATCTGCTTCTCGTCCGCGTCGAGGTCGAGGAACAGCTCGTAGGTCTCGTCGACGACCTCGCCGATCCGGGCGTCGGAGCGGTCGACTTTGTTGATGATCAGGACGACGGGCAGGTTGGCAGCGAGCGCCTTGCGAAGGACGAAGCGGGTCTGCGGCAGCGGGCCTTCGCTCGCGTCGACGAGCAGCGCAACGCCGTCGACCATCGACAGCGCCCGCTCCACCTCGCCGCCGAAGTCGGCGTGACCGGGGGTGTCGACGATGTTGATCGTCATGTCGCCGTGACGGACCGCGGTGTTCTTGGCGAGGATCGTGATGCCCTTCTCGCGCTCGAGGTCCATCGAGTCCATGACGCGCTCGTTGACGCTGCCCTCGTCGGCCTGATGCGCGGTGAACGCGCCGGACTGCCACAGCATCGCGTCGACGAGCGTGGTCTTGCCGTGGTCGACGTGGGCGATGATCGCCACGTTGCGGAGGTCGGTGCGTTGGGCCACGACATACCAGGCTACGGGTAGTTGTCCTTGCCTCAGCTCGCTATACGCGGCTGAGGCAAGGACAACCCCAAGGCGCGGCGCAGCTGGGTTACGGCTACTGAGTCGTTGGAGTGGATCACGTAGCTCGGGAACCGAAGCACGACGGTCTCAGCGATCAGCAGATCGTTGCCACGCGCCATATCCGCCCAGTAGGTCTGCGCGACGAGGTGCAACGCCCCGTCGATCTCGACGTGAACGAGGCGCCCGTCCGGGCCGTGAAGAGTGGCATCCAGATATCGCCGGCGACCCGAGTCATCCCTCCTCACCTCCTGATGCACCGGCTTCGGAAGGCCATTGCGACGACAGAAGCGGATGAAGTCGATCTCGCTCACGGCCTCTGCCCCGCCTTCGATGTCCGCGAGCGCAGCCAAGAGAACACGCCGGTGGCGCACTGCGCCTGCAGCCTCCAACTCTGCGCGAAGTCTCGCGGCGGTCGTGAGTCGCTGCTGTACGCCGGCGGCCATCAGCCCGCACGCGGTGCGGCACGCCCGGCTCCAAACGGCGGCATCGACGAGGGCACGCTCGACCCGCACCTGCGGAAGGCCACGCCCTACGTGGATGTCGTCAGGGGAGAACCGTCGCGACTCATGAACCTTTACGTCGATGCCCAGCCCGGGCGGGATGAGAGTGCCTTTCGGAACGACGATCTCGACGCAGTCGGCCTGCCACCCGACGAGGCCGTGTTCCGCCGCTGCCGTTCGAGCTGCGAGCGCCGAAGGCCAGCCGGCATTACGGACCGCGGCCCACATCTCCTGGCGGTGGGTCAGCGGCCCGTTGTGCATGACGATGACGACCTGACCGCGTGCGCGCCAGCGACCCGCGGAGAGCATTCTCTGCACCAGATGCCGAGGCACCCCGACGGCGTACAGCTCGTCTCGCCGCGCGACGCCCTCCTGACGCTCCGCAGGCCCAACTTGTCCGTGTCTCCGCGCGCCATAGGCAGCGGAGACACGGACAACCTAGGTGTCTTGAGCGGTCTGGCGCTCCCAGGCATCGATGTCTGCCATCACCGGCTTGGCGAGCTCCGCCGGCATCGTCGAGAAGGACACCGAGGTACGCGCCAGCTCCGCCAGCTCGGCTCGGGAGAAAGCAAGAACATCGCGTGCGATCGTGTACTGCTCGACCAGCGAGGCCCCGAAGAGCAACGGGTCGTCCGCCGCGAGAACCACTGGCACGCCCGCCTCTGAGAGTCGCCGCAGCGGCACGTCGGCGTGACCCGCCGCGACACCCAGCGCAACGTTCGATGCCGGACAGACCTCGCAGGCAATCCGACGCTCGGCGAGCATGGCCAGCACCTCTGGATCCTCGACCGCGCGCACCCCGTGCCCGATGCGGGACGGCCGGAGCGCCCGGACCGCGCGATCGACGGACTCGGCGCCGAGCAGCTCGCCGGCGTGAGGCATCGCGGCCAGCCCGCCCTCGCGGGCGATCCGGAAAGCCTTGGCGAAGTCCTCGGTCTGGTTGATGCGCTCGTCGTTGGACAACCCGAACCCGACAACGCCGTGGTCGGCGAACCGGACCGCAAGTCGCGCCTGGGTCTCTGCCTCCCACGGCGGACGGGTCCGGTTGGCGGCGACGATGAGGCGAATGCCCACGCCGGTCGCCCGCTGCGCTTCGACCGCGCTGTCGCAGAACACCTCCATCGCCGTCACGAGGTCACCGAGGCGCGTCGCGTAGCCGCTCGGGGTGATCTGCAGCTCGAGCCATCGAGACCCGTTCGCGTGCTCGTCCGCTGCGATCTCCCGGATCAGCCGCGTGATGTCCGCAGCGGACCGCAGCACCCCTCGCGCGAGGTCGTAGAGCCGCTGGAACCTGGCCCAACCCAGCACCCGCCAGTTGTCGGGCTGCTCGTCGATCAGCCGCTCCGGCAGATGCACGCCGTACTTGTCGGCAAGCTCCACCAACGTCGCGTGGCGCATCCCGCCCGTGAGGTGCAGGTGCAGGTGCGCTTTCGGCAGCGCGACCAGGTCCGCGTCAGCCATGAGGCTGACCTTAGGGTGACAGGGTGCGGATCGCGACGTGGAACGTCAACTCGGTCGGCGCGCGGCTCCCGCGCCTCAACGAGTGGCTGGAACTCGCCGAACCTGACGTCTTGTGCCTGCAGGAGATCAAGTGCGAGACCGACGCGTTTCCCGGCGAGCGCGCCGAGGAGCTGGGCTACGAGGTAGCCGCGCACGGGGAGGGTCGCTGGAACGGTGTCGCGATCCTCTCCAGGGTCGGGCTGGAAGACGTGACCCGCGACTTTCCTGGCCAGCCGGCGTACGAGCCGCCGGCGGACGAGGACGAGCCGGCGCTGATCGGCGAGCCCCCGAAGGTCGAGGCGCGAGCGGTCGGGGCGATGTGCGGTGGCCTTCGGATCTGGTCGGTGTACGTGCCCAACGGCCGCACGCTGGACAGCCCGCACTATCCGTACAAGCTCCAGTGGCTTGCCGCGCTCCGCGACGCACTCGAGCCGGAGGTCGACGCCAACGAGCGGTTCGTCGTCACGGGCGACTTCAACATCATCCCGACCGATGACGACGTGTGGGACGCGTCGAAGTTCGTCGGCGCGACCCACGTGACCGAACCGGAGCGCAAGGCGCTTGCCGCACTGCGCGATCTCGGGCTGACCGACGTGCTTCCGCGCGGAATGAAGTACCCGACGAACTACACGTACTGGGACTACCGCGCCGGCATGTTCCACAAGAACGAGGGCATGCGCATCGACCTCGTCTACGCAAGCAAAGCGGTCGCCGCGGGCGTCAAGGACGCCTACGTCGACCGCGATGCTCGCAAGGGCACCGGCCCGTCAGACCACGCCCCTGTTGTTGTCGACATCGACATCTGATCGCTGCATCCGGCGCACAGTGTAGCCGAGAATTGCGACTCCCAGCGCGATGAGTGCCGCCGGGAGTGCGAGCAGCCAGTGCAGGTGCACGTCCGTGGTGTGGGTCAGCAGGTAGGCACCCGACACGAAGACGAAGACCAGTCCGAAGAACAAGGACACCGGGTCGAGATCATGCTGCTTCATCGAGAACCTCCAGGTCGCCGAAGCCGCCCTCCAGGTGAAGGGTGATCGTCCCCGCGTGGGGACGGGTGGCGGGAATGACTTGGTGCATGTCCAGACCGCTGCCGTCCTGATCCCGGCCGAGGATGTGTAGCCGGCCCGCCCCGAGCTTCGCATCGACTACCGCGCCCACGCCCGGAGGCAGGAAGACATGCAACCGTCCGGCGCCGATTCGTACATCGATCGTCGCGTTCGTCGTAACGGGGAGGCGGCTGAGATCGAGGTCGGCCTTTCCCGCGCCGAGTACGTAGGACGGTGCGATGTCACTCGCAACCGGCTCCCAGTCCCGAGTGCCCGCGGACCATGTGAGGTCGCGCGGAAGCGCATTGGTCACTCCGAGTCCCACGACCAGCAGAACACCGATCGGGATCATGGCGCGCGCCCGCCCGACGAAGCCGCTCACGACAAGCCCGACGCCGGCGATCGCGACGCATACGGCGAACACATCGGCCGGCTGCGGATGCGCGGCACCTGAGCTAGCCACCAGCGCCATCACGCCCGCAGTCAGCACGACCGCACCGAAGCTCAGCCACCCGAGCCATGCGCGTTCCCTCGGCGGCCGCGGAATCGGCATGGTCAGTGTTGGCGGCACCTCGGGTGCCGAGACTGACTCTGCAGGTGGACCGAAGTAGGTCGGCGCGGCGGCCCGGCGCGATGCGAACAAGCCATGTCCGCGTCGACGTCCCACCACGTCGGTGATCAGCAGGGCGGCGATGACAGCAACCGCTGCGGCACCGACCCGGTGAGCGAAGATGTTGGTGTTGCTCAGGAAGATCACGACGCAGATCGCAATCGCGGCGAGCAGCAGCACGCGGCGCAGGTCGTCATGGCCGCGGTGCAGCCAGCGCTCGACGCGCGTCTCGGGGCTGCCCTCTTCCGGGATGAACGCCCAGCACAGGGCGTACATGACGACGCCGGCGCCACCGAAGACCGTCAGCACCGCGAGGACGATGCGGAAGATCACCGGATCTACGTCGAAGTACTGGGCGGCACCTTGGCACACGCCAGCGATTACTCGGCCGCCGCGGGCCCTCGTGAGGCGGCGCTCGGTACCAGTGGGCACATCTGCAGTGGTCATGGTGTCGATCGTGCGGTCCCGCGGGTGTCGTGCCATCAGGGACAGACCCTGAGATAGACCCTGAACCTCAGCCGGGGCGGCGCCAGCCGGCCGGGATCGTGTGACGATCTGTGCATGGCCAACCCCGGCGCCGCGCGCCCTTTGCGCCGGCTGTATCGGCAGCGGGACGGGCGACTCATCGCCGGAGTGGCCTCAGGGCTGTCGGAGCACCTCGGCATCGACGTCCTGTTCCTCCGGATCGCGTTCGTCGCCAGCATCGTCCTGAGCGGACTCGGCATCGTGCTCTATGCGGCCTTCTGGATCGTCGTACCGCAGGCGAAGGACGACCCCACTCCCCGCGACCGTACCGAGGCGCGGGCCCAGCTGGTCGGCTTCGCCGCGCTCGGTGCAGCCATGTTGCTGCTCGCCCAGCTGCTCGGCTTCGGCGCCGGCCTGATCTGGCCCGCGGCAGCGATGATCACCGGTGCTGCCCTGTTGTGGCGACAGGCCGACGACTCCAGCCGCAACCGGTGGCGCTCGGTCGCCGAGCGGGAGCGGCTCGCGTTGACCGGCAGCCGTGGCCGCACCGCGTTGCGCTATCTCGGTGGTATCGCGCTGGTTCTGGTCGGCATGGGCACGTTCCTCGCGACGCAGAACGCGTTCCCGGTCGCCCGCCGCGCGTTCCTGCCGGCACTGGTCGCGACACTCGGCATCGTTGTCGTGGTCGGCCCTTGGCTGCTGCGCTACTGGCGCGAGGCGACCGAAGAGCGCACCGCCCGGATCCGCGAGCACGAGCGGGTCGAGCTTGCCGGGCGTATCCACGACTCGATGCTGCAAACGCTGACGTTGATCCAGCGTCACGCCGAGAACCCCGACGAGGTCAGACGCCTCGCGCGTGCGTCCGACCGAGAGCTGCGCGGTTGGCTCTACCGCCCGGCGCAGCCGGCGGCGTCGCTACGCGCGATGGTGACCACCGCCTGCGCGGAGGTCGAGGACGAGTACGACGTCACGATCGATCTCGTGATCGTCGGCGACCTGCCGGCAACGACTGAGGTCGAGGCGATCGTGCAGGCCATGCGTGAGGCGGCCGTGAACGCCGCGAAGCACTCGGGCCTTCGCACGTTCTCGATCTACGTCGAAGTGGGCGCTGACGAGCTGACTGTCTATGTCCGCGACCGCGGCAAGGGCTTCCAGGTAGGCGCGATCCCGGCGGACCGCTACGGCGTGCGCGAGTCGCTGATCGCGCGAATGGAACGCCACGGCGGGCAGACGACGATCAGGTCGACCAAGCGCACCGGAACCGAAGTGCGGTTGTCGCTCCCGCTGCGCAAGAAGGCATCGGTCTGATGGCGAAACCGCGCGTCGTGCTGGTCGATGACCACTCCCTCGTTCGCTCCGGTGTGCGCAGCGAGATCGGCGGGCGGCTCGACGTGGTCGGCGAGGCCGCCGATGTTGCAGAGGCCGTCGTACGGATCAAGGAGACGAAGCCCGACGTCGTACTGCTCGATGTCCACCTGCCAAGCGGGACGGGCGACGCGGTGATCCACGCCGTGCTCCCGGATCATCCCGAGACGCGGTTTCTCGCGCTGTCGGTGTCGGACGCACCCGACGACGTGATCCGGGTGATCCGTGCTGGTGCCCGCGGCTACGTGACGAAGAGCATCAGCGGGGACGAGCTCGCTAGCGCGGTCGAGCGAGTAGCGGCGGGAGACGCCGTCTTCTCCCCGCGTCTCGCCGGTTTCGTCCTCGACGCGTTCACCGGAGAGGCGCCAGCGGCGCCGGCGCCGAGCGAGCTCGACGTGCTGACGCCCCGCGAGCGCGAGGTCCTGCAGCTGATCGCACGCGGCTACACGTACAAGGAAGCAGCCGAGGAGCTGTTCCTGTCGGTGAAGACGATCGAGACCCACGTCTCCGCAGTGCTGAGGAAGCTGCAGCTGTCCAACCGCCGCGAGCTGTCGCGGTGGGTCAGCGAGCGCCGGCTACTTCCCTAGATGAGCGGCTCGGTCGTGATGCTGAGACTCGGGTCGAGGTGTGCGGTGTCGTTGTAGCGCCGTACCGCCCATTGCTCGCCAAGGACGACGATCTCGGAGATTGCGCCGTTGTCGGTGCCCATGAAGGCGAAGGCGTTGCTGCCGGAGGCGATCGCCATGGTCATCCCGATCACGCCGCCATGGACGAACGCAACGACACGCTGGTCGGGGTGCGCGGCGTGGATGCGACCGATCGCACCGCGGATGCGATCGGCGAAGTGCTCGTTCGACTCCGCGCCCGGAATCGCGTCCCAGCGCTGCTCGGTGAACATCTTGACGGCGATCTCATGTCGCTCCGCGACGTACTTGCGGAACTTGTAGCCCTCCCACTCGCCGAGACCGACTTCGCGCAGGTCTGGCTCGACGCTCGGCGTCAGCCCGAGCTTCGCCGCCAGCGGTGCAGCGGTCTCGTGCGTGCGCTGCAAGGTCGTCACGTAGAGCGCGGCGATCGGCTCGTGGCCGAGCCGTTCGCCGACGAGCCGCGCCTGTTCCTGTCCAACCGGGTCGAGCGGCGGGTCCGTGTGGCCGTCACGCATCGGCCCGACTTCGCCTTCCACCGCTGGGGCCGACTCACCGTGGCGGACCAGCAGGATGACGGTCGCACCAGGCGGCGGTGCATAGCGATACTGCCGAAACTCTGCCTTTGCGGGCCCCGCCGATGCCGACTCCTCACTCACCAGCCCACCGTAGGTGGTCGAGTGCGATGAGTTTCTAGCGGGTCATGCGTCAATCTCGATATGGCCGACCCCGTCGAATCACGTCTCGATCCCCGCTTCTCCGACTCGGCTGCAGATGCCACGAGCTGGGACGACACGCTTCGCGTCCTTGATCAGGCCGAGCTGTTCTGGGTGACGACTGTGCGGCCCGACGGTCGCCCTCACGTCACTCCTCTCGTGGCGGTGTGGTCGGGCGGGGCGCTGTACTTCTGCACGGGTCTGGGCGAGCAGAAGGAGGTCAACCTTCGTCGAAACAGCCGGGTCATCCTGATGACCGGCCGCAATGACTGGGACCAAGGACTCGATGTCGTCGTCGAAGGCGAGGCCGAACGGGTCACGGACCGCGACCGGCTTGAACAGGTGGCCGAGGTCTGGACCGAAAAGTGGGACGGGCGATGGCAGTACGTCGTCACGGACACCGGTTTCGAGCACTCCGACGATCCCGACCACAACCAGGTGCTGGTGTTCGCGGTCCATCCGGATCGGGTGCTCGCCTTCGGCAAAGGAACGTTCTCGCACACGAGTCACCGCTTCAGCTAGAGCGGGTACCGGCTTCCTGATAGCGGGTTGAGCGAGCTTCTACCGTGCTCAGGTAGCTACGACGGGTCGGGAATGACGGATCGTCACTGACATCCGCGGCCCGACCGACTTCGCGGTCTTCGGCACTGTGTGCTCCCAGTCGTGCTGGCACCTGCCACCCATGACCACGAGGTCGCCGGCGCCGGGACGCAGCTCGTGTGCGATCCGGCTGCTCCCCCGCCGGCGGAGCAGGAACCGTCGGCGCGCACCCAGGGAGACCGTTGCCACCAGCGGCGACTCCATGGTCAGCCGGTTGGTGTCGCCGTGCCAGGCGACGCTGTCCTGCTCATTGCGATAGAGGTTCACCCACACACTGTCGAACTCGACGGAGTACCGAGCGGACAGCAGCCCGCACATCTCCCCGAGGACGGGCGGCGCCTCCGAAGCCGTCGGCGACCAACCGGCGGTCAGCCTCGGCTCGAGCACCTCGTGGTCCCACATCTTGCGGGTGCGCTGCCGCCACTCCCCCGTCGACGCGAGGAGCTCGAAGACGCTGTCGGAGCCGGAGAGCCAGCCCGGGCAGTAGTCCACCCAGGACCGCTCGTCGAGAACGATCCGGCGCAGCCCCTCGTAGGAGACGTCGATGCGCGGCTCACCGCCGTCGAGCAGCGACGGCTGCCACGCCAGGTCGGCCATGCGGCCGACCGTATGACCGGCCTACGACAAGTTCAGGAGCGCTGCGGGGAGTCGCCGTACGTCGTGGCGAGCCCGGCCGAGGCCAGGTAGCGCCCACCCGCCGCGATGCCGACCGGCGCGATCTCATCGAGGCGCTTCTTGTCCTCGTCGGTGATCGTGACGTCGGAGGCGCCGACGTTCTCCTCCAGGTACACGCGCCGCTTCGTCCCGGGAATCGGTACGACGTCCTCGCCCTGCGCCATCACCCACGCCAGCGCCAGCTGCCCCGGCGAGCAGCCCTTGTCCGCTGCCATTGCGGTGACGGCATCGACGAGCTGCAGGTTCTTGTCGAAGTTCTCGCCCATGAAGCGGGGGTTGAACCGGCGGAAGTCGTCCTCGCCGAAGTCATCGGGGCTCTTGATCGCGCCGGTGAGAAATCCGCGGCCGAGTGGGCTGAACGGCACCAGCCCGATCCCCAGTCGACGGGCGGTCGGTACAACCTCGTCCTCGAGGTCTCGCGTCCACAACGACCACTCCGATTGAAGCGCGGTAATCGGGTGCACCGTGACGGCACGCTCGAGGCTCTGCGCGCTCGCTTCCGACAACCCGAGGTGCTTCACCTTGCCGGCGGCAACCTGCTCGGCCATCGCGCCGACGGTGTCCTCGATCGGCACGGTCGAGTCGACACGGTGCTGGTAGTAGAGGTCGATGTAGTCGACGCCGAGTCGTTCGAGGCTGGCGTCGATGCACTTGCGGACGTAGTCCGGATGGCCGTTGATCGTCATCGTGCCGTCCTCGGCGCGAGACAGCGAGAACTTCGTCGCGAGGACCACCTCGTCACGGCGCGACTTGATCGCCTTGCCGACGATGTGCTCGTTGTGGCCGCCGCCGTAGATGTCGGCGGTGTCGAGGAACGTGACGCCGAGGTCCAGCGCGCGCTCGATCGTCAGCCGCGACTCCTCAGGATCGGCCTTGCCGTAGGACTGCGACATGCCCATGCAGCCCAGACCCTGCATCGAGACGGTCAGCGCACTGTCACGGCCAAGCGTGCGAGAGGGAAGTGTCATCTCTCCTTCCTACCGGGCGGGCTAGTGGGAAAGCACGCGGGATAGGAATTGCTGGAGTCGTGGATGCTCCGGATTGCCGAGCACCTGCTCAGGTGGACCGGACTCCGCGACCACGCCGTCGGCGAGAAAGCAGACCTGGTCGGCAACCCGACGCGCGAAGCCCATCTCGTGTGTCGCCATGACGATCGTCATGCCGGACGCCTTGAGCTCCCCGATCAGGTCGAGCACCTCCCCCACCAACTCGGGATCCAGCGCGCTCGTCACCTCGTCGAGCAGCAGCAACCGCGGATCACTCGCCAATGCACGGGCGATCGCGGTGCGCTGCTGCTGGCCGCCCGACAGCCGGTCGGGGTACGACGAGGCCTTGTCACCGAGCCCGACCCGCCTGAGCAGGTCGGTTGCGCGGGAGTCCGCCGCCGCGCGTGACAGACCTCCGACGACGCGGGGCGCAAGCGCGACGTTGCGGAGCGCCGTCATGTGCGGGAACAGGTTGTAGGACTGGAAGACGATGCCGATGCGGCGCCGAACCGCGTCGACATCCACGCGCGGATCAGTGATCTCCTGACCGTCGAGGACGATCTCGCCGTCGGTCACGACCTCGAGCAGGTTGATGCAGCGCAACAGCG
The DNA here is from genome assembly GCA_035545635.1 of Mycobacteriales bacterium. GTDB lineage: Bacteria > Actinomycetota > Actinomycetes > JAFAQI01 > JAFAQI01 > DASZTV01. The sequence continues at coordinate 140,969 of DASZXY010000002.1, forward strand.
TCGACTTGCCGGAGCCAGAACCTCCGATCAAGACGACCACCTGGCCCTCCCCGACCTGGAGGTTCACGCCGTTGAGAACCCGCGCGTCACCGAAGTGCTTGTGCACATCTCGCACCTCGAGCACTACCTCGCTCATACCGCGCCACCGGCCTGCTGCCGCTGGAAGGCACGGATGGTGTAGCGATCGGCCAGCCGGCCACTGGGGATCGCCAAGACCATGAAGAGCAGAGCGGCGATCACGTACGGCGTGAAGTTGAACGTGCTCTCGTTGTCGATCGTCGCCTGTTGGACCGCGTCGACCGCGGCACCCACGATGCCGACTAGTCCGACGTCCCGCTGCAGGGACACGAACTCGTTGAGCAGCACAGGTACGACGTTCCGGATCGCCTGTGGCAACACGACAAGGCGAAGGGTCTGGGCGGAGTTGAGCCCAAGCGAGCGGGCCGCTGCGCGCTGGCTGGGATGAACCGACAGGATGCCGGCACGGAAGTCCTCAGTGACGAAGCCGCTGTACGACAAGACGATCGCCGCGGTGCCCCACACCTCTGCCGAGTTCGTGACGCCGTGCAGCCGAAGCGATGGGATTCCAACGCCGAACAGGATCAGCAGGAGGATCATCGGGCAGCCACGGAAGAGGTCGACGTACAGCGCGCCCCCGATCCGAAATGGCGCGAGCACCGGACTCACCGAGGTCCGCATCGTCGCGATGATCAAGGCAAGCACCACGACGCAAGGCGAGGCAATCGCGAGAATCTCGAGATCGATCAGGAGACCCTTGGCGATGTCGGGAGCGTCGTGGCGGAACGAACCACCGGAGAAGAACGTGGCACGGGCGTCATGCCAGCCCGGCGCGTGGGTGATGCCGAACCAGAGCGCAACGGCCACCACGATCGTGCTGCCGGTCGCGACCATCGTCGACCTGCGCTGACGGGCGCGACGGAACTCCCGCCGTTGCCGCTCTTTGTCCGACACCACATAGGCGTCGCCCTGGGATGACACGGGTTGCGCTACTGCAGAACGGGCGCGTCGGCTTCCTTCGCCAGCCATTTGTCACCGATGGCCGCGAGCGTTCCGTCGTCCTTCAGCGCGTCGACCGCCTTGCTGACGCACGACGTCAGCGGGCTCTCCTTCGCCAGCAGCGCGCCGAACTGCTCGGGATTCGATCCCACCGGCAGCTGGCCGACGATGACGCTTCCCTTCACCTGCGCGCCGGTGATGTAGAACGCAGTGGGGAGGTCGACGACGAGCCCGTCGATCTGCCCGTTCTTCAGCGCCTGCACGGCCAGCGCATTGCTCGCGTAAAACGCGCTCTTCGACGGCTTGATCACCTGGCTGATCGTCTGCTGGTCCGTGCTACCGCTCTGCGCGCCGAGCTTGAGCGAGGCGATCGCGGCCAGTGACGTCGCGGCGGCAGCCTTGGTCCCCTTCATCGCCACGATGGCCTCGGCCACGTCGTAGTACGGCGCGGAGAAGTCCACCGCCTTCTCGCGTGCCGGCGTGATCGAGAACTCGTCGAGGTCGAAGTCGAAGCTTCGCGCCGCCGGGCCGATCGCCTGGGTGAAGCTGATGCGCTTCACCTTGATCTGGTCGGTCGAGTAGCCGAGTCGCTTCGCGATCGCGAGATCGACGGCACTCTCGTAGCCGTCACCGCCGATCGGGTCCTTGTTGTCGTTGAACCACGGCGGGTAGACCGGCTGGTCGACCCCGATCGTGATCTCGCCCGAAGACACCGTCTTCAGCGCGTCCGGGGTGCAACCGGGGATGGTGCCGATCGCCGTGGTCGCCGCCGGCTTGCCGGTCGCCACACCTGCACCCGAGCTCGAGCTTCCGCAGCCGGCAACGGCTACGCCAGCCGTCACCACCGCCGCCAGCCCGACCGCGACGCGTTTCACGTGTTGGTCCCCTATCCGCGGAGTGCTGTTGTGACTAGCGCGGGAACCTTGCCCCACGACGGCTTGGTCATCAGCTTCGCGGCGAGCTCGCCGGCCTTGTGTGCCGTCTTGTTCGACGCGAACCAGGTGGGCTTGATCGGCATCCGGAACGGGCCGCGTACGACCGTCTTCTCGATGTCCTCTTCCGCGAGCATGATCGAGTTGTGCACGAAGCCGATGCCGGACTGCACGTCGTCGATCGTGTGGCCGGGGTAGGCGCCCCATGGCGTCGTACCCAACGTGAAGCCCACCGCTGACCAGATGTTGACCCCGATCGTGCCGTACTTGAGATCAGCGATCGCCTGTTCGACCGCCGCGTTGACGGCCGGGTCCTTCATCGACTTCGGGTGCACGACGATCGAGCAGCCGAGCGTGCCCCACAACCCGTCGTTGGAGAACTCGACGGCCTTGCGAATGAAGTCAACGGTGTCCGTCGCATCGATTCCGACCTCACCGAACACACCGTTGAAAGCCTCGGTCGTGAACGCGATCTCGTCCTTCGTGTCGGTGCGCAAGCCGGGGATCATCGTCCACGGCACACACCCCTGCTCCTCCTGACCGAAGCGCTCCGACTCCGGATGCGCTGCGGTGAACGCGTCCCACCGCGCGCGGGCACCCGGGTAGTAGGCGTAGCGGTCCTCGGTGTCCTTCAACGTCGCGCGCATCGCTTCGAGCAGCTCGCCGCGTTGCGACCACGAGTTCGACGTGATGAGCGCGCGCAACGCGATGCAGTTGAAGCCGGCGTTGTTGGTCAGCATCGAGGCGATGTTCTGGGCCTGGAAGGAGATGTCCTTCGCCGTCCACGGACCCGGTACGACGATCACGGGCGAGACGTTGCCGAGCTCGCCGGTGACGGGCTTGGTGACCAACGGGTCCTTCGCCGCCTTGCGGGTGAGGCCCTCCGGACCGCCGCCGAACACGATTGCCTCGAACGTCTTGTCCGAGCCGGTCACGTGAACATCGGCGACGTCGTCGTGGCGGACGAGGTGCGTGCCGACCTCGGCGCCCCCGTAGACGATCCGCAGCACGCCGCGGTCGATGAGCTCGGCGCAGATCTTCTCGAAGACCGGCCCCGCGTAGTCGTTGACCGGGTTCATCTTCAAGATCACCGGGTGCCTGGCGATGAAGAGGCGGTCAAGCGCGTCGGTGATCGGGATCGAGCTCTGGTTCCCTGCGCCGAGCACGAGCGAGACGCCAGGTACGCCGCCACCGAACCAGGCCTTCGCCTGGCGCTCCGACGCTTCCGCGCCGGTCACGCCGCGGCGCAGCCAGATGTCACCGGTGAAGCCCGAGAAGGCGACCTTGTCGAACGCGTCCACGGGGAACGCCGGAATGCCGGTGTATCCGGCGGCAACCGGATGGGGCTTGCCGGGCAGGCTCGGCTTGCGGCCGGCGGCAATGTCGGTGAGTGCGGCATGCAGCATCCGCAGGTAGCGACCGGTGATCATCACACTGGTCCAGTCCTCGGCCGCCGGCGGTGAGTCGATGGGGTAGTGCTTCGCCTCGCAGGAGACCTTCACCCACTCCTCGGCGAAGGTCAGGACGGAGTCGGTGAGCCGCTCGAGCAGCCCGAGCATGTCGGCCGCCGGCTCCTCGATCCAGCTCTTCGCATGAGCGACCAGATCAGCGACGGCGGTGTCGCAGTCGGCGATAGACGTCGCCTTCTGGGTCGAGGTGGCTTCCGGAATAGCGATCGTGCCGTGCGCTGCGAGCTGTGTCATCAGTGACCTCCACCTCGAAGTATTACCGATACCTGCGTGCTTGCATGAATGTGTGGCCGGTCGGAGCGTGATCCTCGCGTCGGCCTCCCCTGCCCGGCTCCGGCTGCTCCGCGATGCCGGAATCGAGCCGGAAGTCGTCGTGAGCGGCGTCGACGAGGACGCCGTGCCCACCGACGACCCGCACGCGATGGTCCTCACGCTCGCCGAGCTGAAGGCCCGCGCCGTCGCCGAGTCGGTCACCAAGCCGGGCGCGCTCGTGCTCGGCGCGGACTCCACGCTCGTGCTCGACGGCGCCACACTCGGAAAGCCGGGCAGCGCCGACGCTGCTACTGAGCGGTGGCGACAGATGCGCGGCCGACACGGCACCCTGCTCACCGGGCATTTCGTCATCGACTGCGAGAGCGGCAAGTCTGCCGGCGCTGTCGGCAGCACCGAGGTCTACTTCGGCACCCCGAGCGACGAGGAGGTCGCTGCGTACGTCGCCTCCGGCGAACCGATCCAGGTCGCCGGCGCGTTCACACTCGACGGACGCGGTGCGCCGTTCGTCGACCGCATCGAGGGCGACCACAGCAACGTCGTCGGGCTGTCGCTTCCCGTCGTACGCCGCATCCTCGCCGAGGTCGGAGTGGGGATCATCGAGCTATGGCGCTGACCCACGAACCCCTGGCGATCGGTCCGATCACCGTCGAGCCGCCCGTGGTGCTCGCGCCGATGGCAGGAGTCACCAACTCGCCCTTCCGCACGCTGTGCCGGTCGTTCGGCGCCGGCCTCTACGTGAGCGAGATGGTGTCGGCGCGCGCGCTCGTCGAAGGGAGCTCCCGGACCCGGCAGATGCTGACGTTCGGACCGGACGAGGACATCCGGAGCATCCAGCTGTACGGCGTGGACCCCGACGTCGTCGGACGCGCGGTCGACATCCTGCTCGACCACGGCGTCGACCACATCGACCTCAACATGGGCTGCCCGGTGCCGAAGGTGACGAAGCTCGGTGGGGGCGCGGCGCTCCCCATGCACCGCGTGCTGTTCACCGACCTGATCCGTTCGGCGGTCAGCAGCGCCGGCGACATCCCTGTCACCGTGAAGATGCGGATCGGGGTCGACGACACCTCCATCACCTATCTGGACTCCGGGCGAATCGCCGCCGACGAGGGTGTGGCCGCCGTCGCGTTGCATGCGCGCACCGCGGAGCAGTTGTACTCCGGTTACGCCGACTGGTCGGCCATCACTCGTCTCAAGGAGGCCGTCACCGACGTACCGGTCCTCGGAAACGGCGACATCTGGGTCGCAGCGGACGGCATCGAGATGATGCGCGAGACCGGCTGCGACGGTGTCGTCGTCGGACGTGGGTGCCTCGGCAAGCCCTGGCTGTTCCGAGACCTGGTCGACGCCCACGCCGGCCGGCCGATCCAGCCGGCGCCGGTGCTCGCCGGGGTGGTCGACGTGATGCGCCGGCATGCCCGGCTGCTCGCGGAGTGGATGGCCGACGAGTTCCTCGGCGTACGAGACTTCCGCAAGCACGTGAGCTGGTACCTCGCCGGGTACCCTGTGGGCGGGCGGTCTCGGCGGGACCTCGCCCAGACCTCCTCTCTTGCCGAGCTCGACGACGGGCTCGAGGCGATGCTGGACCGCGTGGGTCGCGACACGCCATTGCCGGCCGGTTCCGAGCGCATCGCGCGCGGCCATACGCACGGTCCCCGACGCGTCACGCTCCCGGCGGGCTGGCGGGAGAACGCGATGGACCCGACACCGCCTCCGGCGGAGGCCGACGCGCTCGTATCCGGAGGCTAGGCGTGACCAGGAGTGAGTGTTAGCCTTTTCCGCGAGGTCGAGGTTCTCGTTGTGCACGGGTCGCAAGGCGCTGTTAGCGGGAATTTTGAACGCGATCGTCAGGCTGTCACTCGAGAGCACCGCGTCGACCTAGTCCCGCATCGGGGCGAATCAGTAAAAGGAATCAAGTAATGGCTCAGGGCACCGTCAAGTGGTTCAACGGCGAGAAGGGCTACGGCTTCATCGCGCCG
>DASZXY010000003.1:0-90484 GCA_035545635.1 Mycobacteriales bacterium
GATCGTCGCCGATACCGGCGTCGGCATTCCCGACGACGCCCTGCCCCGCCTCTTCGAGCGCTTCCACCGCGTCGAGGGACAAAGAAGCCGGTCCTTCGAAGGATCCGGCATCGGCCTCGCCCTGGTCCAGGAACTGGTCAAGGCGCATGGCGGCACGATCAAGGTCGAGAGCGAGATCGAGCGCGGCACGCGCTTCAAGATCTCGCTTCCCTTCGGCGTGCGCCACCTGCCGGCAGACCAGCTCCGGTCGGAGCCGGCACGACATATACGCCCCGCGCGCGCCGAGGCCTTCGTCGAGGAGGCGCTCCGCTGGCTGCCGGAAAAGGCGCCACGGGACGAGGGTTTCGCCGACCGCGACGCGTTTTCCGCCGCCGATCTGCCGGCGGCCCATCCGGTGGACGACGCCGAGATCCTGGTCGCCGACGACAACGCCGACATGCGCGACTACCTCGCCGGATTGCTGTCCGCACACTACGACGTGGAGCTGGCGGCCGACGGCCAGGCCGCCCTCGAGCGAGCGACCGTCTCGCCGCCCGACGTGGTGCTGACTGACGTGATGATGCCGCGCCTCGACGGATTCGGCCTGCTCCGCGCATTGCGGAGCAATCCCGCGACGGTGGCGGTGCCGATCGTGATGATGTCGGCGCGCGCGGGCGAAGAGGGCGTGATCGAGGGTCTCGAAGCCGGCGCCGACGACTACCTCGTCAAGCCGTTCGCGGCCCGCGAGCTGCTCGCGCGGGTCCGCAACAGCCTCGAGCTCGATCGGTCGAGGCGCACCCAGCAGGCGCTGCAACACCAGCGCGCGCTGCTCGACCAGGCCCAGCGGCTGGCGAATCTTGGCAGCTGGGAGCTACAGCTCCCGTCCGGACGAATCCTCGCCTCCGACGAGTTCCTGCGCATCGTCGGCGTGACCGCGGACCAGCTCAACGAGGCCGGCCTCGAGAACGCCGTCCTGCAGTGGGTGCACCCGGATGACCGTGACCTCGTGGCCCGCGCCGTCGAACGGGCCGTTTCAGACCATGAGCCCTTCACCTACGACCTGCGTCTCGCGACGAGCAACGGCGAACGGATCGCACGGATCCGCGGCGAGGCCGCCACGGAGGACGGGCGCGTGGTCGCGCTGCGCGGGTCGATGCAGGACATCACCGAACAGCGGCGGATGGACGAAGCGCTCGCGGCGGCCGCTGCCAGCCGGGAGGCCGCCGCGCGAGAGCACCTGATCGCTGACCAGCTGCAACGCAGCCTCTTGCCCGCGCGAGACTTCGACCCCGACCAGCTCGACGTTTCGACCTACTACCGCGCGGGAGTTGCGGGCACGCAGGTCGGCGGCGACTGGTACGACGTGATCCGGCTGGGAGCCGGCCGGACGGCTGTGGTCATCGGCGACGTCATGGGCCGCGGCGTCGCCGCCGCGGCGATCATGGGACAGCTCCGCTCAGCCACCCGCGCGTTCGCTCACCTCGACCTGCCGCCTGCTGACGTGCTCGAACAACTCGACGGCGTCGTCCGCGATCTTGGCGATGACCAGCTGGTCACCTGCATCTATGCCGTCTACGACCCGTACGACCGAAGCCTCAGCTTCGCGAACGCCGGTCACATGCCGCCACTGCTGCTGATCGACGACACCTGCGAGGTCGTCGGTCACGCCGGACCGCCGCTGGGATCAGGCCCGGTTCTGCTTCGCGAGACCGAGATCTTCGACCTTCCACCTGGAGCGCTCATCACGCTCTACACCGACGGGCTCGTCGAACACCGCACGCGCGACATCGAGGAGGGGATCGGACTTCTCGCGGACGCGCTGAGGTTCTACGACGGCTCGGCCCCGTTGGTCCCCGAGCACCTGGTGGCTCAGCTGCTTCCCGACGGTCCCAGCGACGACATCGCGATTCTGATGGCAAAGGTTCCCACGGACAGCCCGCAGCCGCTGACCGGTGCTACTTCGGTGGAGTCCGACGAACGGGCGGTGCACTCCGCGCGCAACTTCGTCGCAACAACGCTCGCGGCTTGGGATGTGCATCCTGAGCTGATCGACGACGTCGTACTGTGCGCCGGCGAGCTGGTGACCAACGCCATCCTTCACGGAAACCCGCCGATCGCGCTCCGGCTTCGGCACAGTGAACGCGACGTGGTGCTTCAGGTCCACGACTCACTGAACGCGATGCCGCGACGGATCCGTCCACGAGAAGATGACGAGCACGGCAGGGGCCTGCAGATCGTCAGACTGCTGGCAAGTGAGTGGGGCATCCGCCCGACCGCCGCCGGCAAGTCAGTGTGGTGTGCATTCAGCCTCGGAGGGCGACCGCCCGTCTAGCCGTGCGCATCAGCGCCGTGGCGTTTGGCTTCCTGCCACGTGTAGGTGAACTCCGGAGCCTTGCTGCGGCTGCCGCTCAAGACCACAGCGATCGATGCTCCGGGGGGTGACGCGGTACCGGCGCCTGAGAGCAAGGTGGGCAAGTGCTGATAGGTCCCGAGGATGTTGTCGCGGTGTCCCCAGCAACCGTTCGACTGTGGCGACAGGCATGCCAGGTTGATGCCGCTACTGGAGTAGCCGTCGTTGTACATCCAGTCGTAGTCGGACGCGAGCGGACCGAAGTCGCCGGCCCAGTTCGACCCGTACTCGAAGATGTCGAGCTTTCGGAGCAACGACAGGACGGGTTCCGGGTCGACGCCGGCGACCGCGGCCGTGTGTGAAACGAGGTTGAGCGGGCGAGTCAGGCCCATGAACGGCTTGAGTCCGCGCGCGACGCGCTCGAGATCTGTGAGCACGAAGGTCTGCTCGGCGACGGAGAGCTTGGCGTAGTTCCGGGGCAGCACCAAGGCCGGGTGCTTGACTCCCTCCGCGGCCCGCGCGTTCTCGATCGCCATGAGCGCGAGCCGAGTGCACTCGGCGCTCCGCCAGTTCCGTGAGCAGGCGGTGAGGAAGCTCGGCTGGGGTGCCCGGTTGCGCGGCGGGTGGGTCAGGGCGGGGACAGCGATCTGGCCCCGACCTCCGACGTGCATCGGCGCACCGAGCTCCAGGGGTCGGGTCGGAGCTCGGCGCGCCGCGGCTGCCGGTCCGGCTGGTCCGAGCGCGATCGTCATCAGCAACGCAGCGCTCGCGACGAATCCGAATCCCCGCCAAGTTGCCTGGCGCATCTCCGCGTCCTCTCGACAGCGGAGCGATTGAACGTCCGATTTGCATCACTAGTCAAGTTTTGGCAAGTGATTCACTCGTTTGCGTCGATTCACGCCAGCCGACCGACACGAACTCGGTCGCCATACCTGGCTCCTTTCGTTCTTTTTAAGGCGATTTGGGACATACGGCTCTTGACTACCGAGTTTGACGAATCTTTACTCACGGCACGCCAGATTGGCGTACCGAGAGGAGCTCCGCCATGATTCGCCGAATTTCCACCGTCGTGATCGCCGTTGTGTTGGGCACCCTGAGCGTCGCCGCGCCCGCCTCCGCCGCAACCGGCAACGCCCGCCCGATGGGCGAGGTGCACTGCTGCTAATGCCTCGGGGTCGAATGACCCTGACGCGTCAGACCGAGACGCGGAGCGCGGCGGGAATCTGAAGGCCCGACGCGACCGCGGCCCGGCGGTAGGCGTCGCGGGAGGCATCGGAGTCGCCGAGCTGTTCGAGTTGTGAACCGAGTTCGAGCCAGAGTTGTGCCGCACGGCGGTCCTGCCCGACCGCCGTGAGCAGCGCGACCGCATCTCGGTAGAACTTCGCTGCTGCGGCGGTGTCGCCCCGGCTTGCAGCGAGGGCCCCGAGGATGGAGGCGGCCTCGGCGGCCACCGAGGGGGCGATGCCTTCGGTCGCCTCAAGGACACGGATGGCGATCTCGGTTGCGGCTGAGGTGTCCCCCGCAAGCGTCCGCGCGCGGGCAAGCGCGACATCGCAATGCGCGATGTCGATCACGCTTGCGCTCGACGTTGCAAGCTTGATCTTGGCGCCTTCGAGCTGCGCAATCGCCTCGTCTACCTGCGGCGGGTCGGTACGGAGCAGCATGTTTCCGAGTTGGATGTGCAACCGGGCGAGATTCCGGTAATCCTCGCCACCCGTGAGAAGGTCGAGAGCGCGCCGGGCATGCAGAACAGCCGTCGACGTGTCACCCCTGCGGGACTCGAAGATGCTGGCTTCCCAGTAGGCGGCCGCTCGCGCCTCGGCCGATCCCATCGCTTCGGCCCTTCGGATGGCCTCCATCGCAATTCGCGCGCCGTGGCCGATGTCTCCACGCTCGTAATACGCGGCCGCAAGGGTGACCACCAGACGAATCGCTTCGTCCCCACCGTCGATACCGACCTCTTTCAAGGCGACAAGCGCACGCTCGCCGACGTCGATTGCTCGGTTGATGTCTCCGGTTTCCCTATGGCAGCGGCTCAGAGCGAGCATCGCGGGGATGAGGGTCGGCCCTTGTTCAGCCACGAGGTGGTCGAGGGCAAGAATCGCTTCGTCGTAGTCACCAAGCGCCTCGAGCGCCCGCGCAGTCAATAGCGCAACTCGCTGCCGAACATCGCGTGGGAGTTCGCCGCTACTGTCCAACGCCTGCAGCGCCGAGAGCGCCTCCCCCGCCGCGCCCGTCTCCAACGCCAGCTCTGCGTTCAGAAGCGTCAGCGTGATCTCATCGGCGCGAGCAGGTTCGACCCCCGTGACGAGATGCTCAGGCGTCGTTTCGAGGACCCGCGCGAACCGCTCGAGCAACGCCACATCCGGGCGGCGCTGACCCGCCTCGATCCTTGACACGTAGCCGATCGTCACCGCGCCGTCCGCGAGGGCGGTCTGGGTGAGACCGCGTGCCAGCCGCAAGTTGCGTATCCGCTGGCCGAGCTCGACTGGATCGGCGTCGTGGAGCCGGCCCGCCAATTCAGCGTCCAACGTGGTCTCCCATCTGGGTCGGGAGGAGGCTCACCTTCGACGCGGTTGCCCCCCAACAAGCGCGTCCTACAACCAGAAGTTGACAGCGCTTGTCGATGTTGTCAACGAAATGCCACCTCGACGGGGAAGCGTGTTTCGCCGTTCCACGCTCGGATCTGACGGCGGCTATCGAACTTTGGTCCTCCCGGGCCCCCTCTGATGGGACCAAGGACTCTACGAGCGGTTGACAAGTTCCGGCAAGTTCATGTGTCAAGCCCACAGGCCGCACTCGACCGTTGGAGACGACGATGGACCGCCCTCAGCACGAACTCACGCCAACGACGAACGGCCCCTCGACCGGCAGGCTTGCTGCGCTGGGCGGACGGCGACAGCAGATCGCCCTGTTCGGCCTGCTCGCCGTCGTGGTGGCAGTTGCGAGTCTCGCGATCGCCACCACGCGCTGGATTCGTGCCGATACCGCGCGGACGGCGAACGCCGCCACCACGGCCGGCCTCTACCAGGACGCGCGGTTCTACTCGGCGCAGGCGCTTGGCTTCTTCGACCAGTACCAGCTTCACCATGACAAGGCCGCCAGCGATGCTGCCAACGCCGCGGTCGACCAGCTGCGGGCCACGTTCAAGTTGCTCGGCCAGATCCCCAGCGAGGCGGCCACGGTCGCCGCGCTGCAGAGGCGGGCAAATGACGTCGTCGCGCTGGGCAAGCGGTCGCACGCTCTCAAAACCGCAGGACGCCACGCGGCAGAAGCGAAGGTGGACCTGCAGACCGATGCCGCCGCGCGCGCAGCGATCGTCGCCCTCAGCCAGAGCGAGATCGATGCCCAAGCGCGCAGCAGCACCAGTCTCCAGAGAATCCGCCGCAACGCGAACCGACTGGAGTTCGCCACGCCAATCGTTCTCGGCGGCGTACTTCTCCTCGCGCTGCTCGTCTGCATGGTGCTCGTGCGCGACCGGCGCCGGATGACCGAGCTGGCGACGACCGACTCACTCACCGGACTGCCGAATCGGCTCGCTCTCGCCAACGTCGTCAGCTCCGCGCTTCGCGAGGATCACGACCTGGCGAAGTCAGCTCACGGTTGTGCGTTGCTTCTCCTCGACCTCGATCGCTTCAAAGAGATCAACGACGGCCTCGGCCACGAGTACGGTGACGAGCTCCTCCGCGCAGTTGCCGCACGGCTGCGGAACAGCGTGTCCGCCGGGGACACGGTCGCCCGGATCGGCGGCGACGAGTTCGTCGTAGTGCTCGACTCGGCCACAGGCGAGGACGCCGAAGCTGTCGCGGCGCGCCTGCGGTCCGCGCTCTGCGTGCCGTTCACCATCGACAGCATCGAGCTGTCTCTCGATGTCAGCATCGGCATCGCCATCTCGGGCGGCGACCAAGATGACCTTCGACACCCGAGCGCGTTGCTCCGCGCTGCGGACCTTGCCATGTACGCCGCGAAGGAGCTCGGTGGAGGCCACGTCCGTTACACCCCGGAGCTCGGCACCCGCATCTCGGAGAAGCTCACGATCGTCGGACAGGTCCGGCGGGCACTCGACCACGACGAGCTGGTGCTCCACTACCAGCCGCAGGTGAGGCTCGACGATCACAAGCTGGTCGGCGTCGAGGCGCTGCTGCGCTGGGACCACCCCGTCCGCGGCCTGGTCGGCCCTGCGGAGTTCCTTCCCGCAGTCGAGGACCACCAGCTGATCGACCGCATCACCCATGTCGTGTTCGCCAAGGCGCTGCGCCAGGCGAAGGCGTGGGAGGCCCAGGGAATGCGCATCCCGATCTCCGTGAATGTCGCGACCCGCGCTCTGCTCAACGCATCGTTTGCAGAAGACGTCGCGGACCTGCTGAAGGAGTACGCCGTCGACGCCTCGCTGATCTGCGTCGAGGTGACAGAGACGACGGTCATGCGTGACTCCGCGCGCTGCGCCCGCACACTGCGTGCTCTCCACGACCTCGGCATCCGGCTGTCGGTAGACGACTACGGCACCGGCTACGCGTCGATGGTCTACCTGAAGAACCTGCCGCTCGACGAGCTGAAGATCGACCGGAGCTTCGTGGCCCGGATGATCACCGACCAGCAGCAGCGCGTCCTGACACAGGCAGTGATCGAGCTGGGTCACAATCTCGGCTTGTCAGTCGTCGCCGAAGGCGTCGAGAGTCCCGAGGTCTGCCAAGAGCTGCGCGCCTCAGGGTGCGACGTTGCGCAAGGATTCCTCTACAGCCGGCCGGTGCCCGCCGAGGAGATCGCGGCTTGGCACGAAGACGCCGACCGCGCGGCGGCCGTGCACATCCCCGCTCAGCGCGCGAGCGTCGAGATGGCCTAGTTAGAGCAAGGTGCCCTGGTAGACGGCCATCGCGACCTTGCCGACCCCATCGGTGCGCCGAAGGTTGATCGCGCCACGCATCTCCAGGATGCGAAGCAGCTGGTAGAAGGTCTCGAACATCGCCGAGCTCTGCTTGAACTCCGCTTCAGTCATCGGGACCATCGAGGTGATCGGCCGAGGCGAGTCTGCGCCGGCGACGCCGACATCACGCCTCACCTGGTCTGTGACCACCCGCCACAGTTCGAGCAGGCTCTCGATTCCGTCGTCACCCGGGACTCGCCCTTCAGCCTTGAGTGCCGCGACCTCGGTGTTGACGCGGTCCATGTAGGCGACGAACTCCGCGCCCTCGGAAGGCAAATACGGCTGAGACCTCAGCACCAGTCAACCCCGCCCTTCATCCCCCTGACCGGCTCACCTTAGGGGGTGGAATCGCGTTGTAGTACTTCGCGAGGTCGGCCGGCGTGATGTGCACCGGGTCGCGGTTGAAGATGACGCCGGTGCGCTCCATGGCGCGGGCGACGAACCCTGAGCAGATGAACTCGCCATCAACGAAGAACGTGAACTTCGACCCGGTCAGCAACGTGAAGGCGATGCTGACGATCGTGAGCTTCCCGTACTTGTGACGCGTCTCCAGCACCCAGCGCGCGAACTTGAGGATCTCGTCGACGTCGTCGGGCGACGCCCCACTGGGCACGATGACGTAGTCCTTCGGCTGGTACTTGTCGGCCGGGGACTGGACGACTCCAGTAGCGAGCGCCTCGGCCAGCGTGCCTTCTTCGTCGATGACGAGAGCGGCGTGGTTGAACCAGGTGTACTTCCGATCGGCGCCGTGAACGCGAAGACCCTCGCCGAACCGGATCATCTTGCTGAAGAAAGCATCGCCGTGAGTGAGGAGGAAGTCGCCGGGATGCCAGACCTCAGGCTGCTCCCCGGCTCTGAACAGCACAGGCTGCTGATCGGAGACGACGCGGAACTCAGGTGTCTGCACGCATCCACCCCCAAGAATTTGAGTTCAGTGGGCCGTGTGGGACTCGAACCCACAACCTACGGATTAAAAGTCAGCAGAAGGTGATTGCGACCCGTCCGTCTCGATACTTCCTCATACCCGCCCGTGCGCGCGACGACGGTCTGAGATGTCGCCCTGTCCGGATTCATGGGTCGGAGTCGCGCTCGGTACGTGACCACGACGTGACCACACGTCAGGTCCTGTCGCAAAGGCGTCCGACGGTCACGCCGAGTGCGTCGGCCAGCCGGTAGATGTTGCGCAGAGCGACGTTCCGATGACCGCCTTCAACCTGGCCGATGTAGGTGCGATGCAGCCCCGATGCGTCGGCGAGTTGCTCCTGCGACAAGCCTCGTTCGTGACGGAGTGCCGCGACTTGTAGCCCGAAGGTGCGTTGTCGCTGTTCCCAGCGTCGCGCCTCGTCCACGCGCGGACGCTAAAGAGCGGCATAATCCGAGTCGACCGAATCCCAGTCACAATCGAGAGCACCGGCCTGCATCGGGGGACTGAATGATCGACTTGTCCGGCGTGCGGTCGCGGCTAGATTCGGCCGTGGAGATCATCAGGGAACTCGACGGGTCAGACCTCGTTGACACCGACAGCGGCAATCCGACCGGCTCCAAGGACAACACCGCCGACCGTCAGCGTGCGGCTTCGATCTCCCGAGAGCTCCTTCACCTCGCGGACCACCTTGAGATGACCGCATCGCTGGTGCGCGAGCAGTACTGGTCGATGAAGGGACTAGCGCCGTGAGCGAGCTTCCGACCGACCCGGTCGAGAGCTTGGCGATGCACCTGGCGCTCACGATGAACATGATCCAGAGCGGCACTCCATTGTCGTTGCTGCAGCAGCAGCTCGTCACCGTACGAGCCAAGGCGAAGCTCGTCATTGACGACGAGGACACGCCGGGCAGCACCCGCATACAGATCACGCACCCGATCCCCGAGAGCGTTGCTGAGGCGCTGTCGGATGACGTGGTCATACCCGACGACATCGCGAGCCTTGGCAACGAAGGACAGATCGAGTGAACCGGCGCACTATTCGCGCCATCGCGAATCAGGAGATGTCGAGGGCATGACAGAGCCAACTCCACCCACGGCACCGCCTCAGGTCTCCCCCGATGGCCAGTGGTGGTGGAACGGTCAGAGCTGGCAGCCCGTCCAGCCCCCACCTCAGCCTCCTGCCCCCTTGCCAACGCCCGTTGGCGACACCTTCTGGGGTGGCGACGTGACGCGACCCATCCAGGTCTTGGTCGCGGTCGGTGCCGTCATTTTCGTGATCTGGTTTGTCGCGGGCCTCGCGAAGGCTGGGTAACCGGCTCGTTCTCTAGCGCCTGACCCAGACGTGGAGCGGCCCAGCCGCACGCGCCCGAAGCAGATCGGTCGGCTCACGCGCAACCGCTGATAGGGCGCACGAGCCGAGATCGCCGACAGCCTCCACCACCGTGTCGTCAAGGCTGGCGGGGCCAAGGACTGTGAGGAGCCACTGGTCGATGACGACATCGGCTGACCGATGGTAAGGATGCCTACCGACTGCTGGAGAGTTCGCCACGTCGAGAACGATTCATCCATTCGAGCGCCTGGCGACGCCCGACCCCGATTCGCTGAGCTACGTAGTCGATCTGGGCGGGGTCGTAGAAGTCCGTCACCAAGTCGAGCCCGCTTCCGATACACGGATACGGAGGACAGTCCTCCCCCTCCTCGCCGGTCATCATCCTGTTGCGGTGCATGCGTAACGTTCCATCCCTCTTGACCGCGAACGCGCCGTCGCAGACCACGCAGATTCCCCAGATCGTCACTTCGCCTCCTGCTCGACGTGAACTGCTTCACGAAGCGACGCAGCGGCATTAGCTGCTCCAACTGCCATTACGTCCGGTACATGCGTGTAGATGTCGGCTGTCATCGCAATCGTCGAATGCCCAAGGCGTGCCTGGGCGACCTTGAGGTCCACACCTGCCTGCTTGAGGTGCGTGGCGTGGGTGTGGCGAAGCTCGTGTAGTCGCATCCGCGCGAGTCCCGCCGCCTCACACCTGCTCTGGAAATGCTTCGTGACGTAGTCAGGTCGCACCGGCTGGCCATCCGGCTTGGTGAAGACCAGATCGTGGTCCGGCCAGGCGCCCGGCCATGCCAAACGCTCCGCCGCCTGCAGCTTGCGATGTCCCTTGAGGATGGCGACTGCATCAGCCCCGAGCGGAACCTCACGCGATGCGCCTGACTTCGGCTCAGAGATGATCGTCGCCGAACCGCATTGGACGCGCGCTTGTTCAACCGTGAGCAGCGGCACCTCGGCATCCAGATCGAGATCACTCCAACGGAGACCGCAGACTTCCCCACGACGCATCCCAGTGTCCGCGAGGAGGTAGTACGCGGCGTAGAGACGATCCTCGCGGATCTCCTGGAGGAAGTGATCAAGCTGCGCAGGCGTGAGGAACTTTCGTCGGACCTTAGGCACCTGCGGCAACTCGACTTGGTTGGCTGGATTCCAGGTCATCAGCCGCCGCTTCACCGCGCTGTTCAGCGCCGCACGCAGAGTGGCATGAATGCGATGCAGTGTGGCTGCGGACCGACCTGCCTCAAGCCCCGCGTACATCTCGTCGAGATGCTCAGCTCGTAGTTGCCGCAGCGGAATGTGCCCGACCAGCGGCTTGAGGTGGACGCGGACGTGACTCTCGTAAGACAGCAGCGTCGTGGGACGGATCCGCTTCTTGGTGAGCAACCAGGCGTCCAGCCATTCGCTGACGGTCATCTTCGAGGCATCGGGCGACACGCCTTGCTCGATCTGATCCATGGCCTTGCGCAGTTCCTCCTGCGCCTTCTTTTGCGTAGGAAACCCGCCACGGGTGTACTGACGTCGCTTTCCGTCGGCGGCAACCCCCTCATCGAACCGATACCGCCAAGTCGGCCCGTGCCTCGAAACGCTGCCTCTCATGCTTCCTCTCTGGTGCTGACCAACCAATCGGATGGTCACGGTACGAGTGGAAGACAGGGGCGGGAAGCGTTGCAAACAAAGACTTTCTGCCAACGAACGTTGTCGTCCGGGTCCACGCTCAGAGCCGCGCGAAGATCACCCGATTGGCCCACGGTCTCGCTGTAGCGGAGCCACCACCGCACGTCGAATAGACACCGACTTCGCGGCGTGTCGCATGGCGCGTGACTTGACGAAATCGATAGGATTTCACCGCCTAGGGGCCTGGGGAGCGGCGGCAGAGCGTCCCCAGAACCGGTCTTTCGGTCTATAAGTTATCGATAGATATATGACGCGCGCGCGAGGCGCGAACATCAAGCCGATGGATCAGGGCTCGTAACGCCCGTTCGCAGCCTGCGCACCTAGTCGGAGACGGCAGATTTCGAGGTCGCCTCAGAGGGGCAACCCCTCGCGTACCCACGAGTGTCCCGCCAGCTTGTCGGCAGACAAGTCCTCGACCACTTCAGCGAAAAGCTCGGCGCTCAGTGGGAACGCGACGTTCGCCCGCGACGAAGCGTAGAGGCTCGCGAAGAGGACCTCCGTACCGAGATCGGCAAGCAACGCCGCGGCGACATCTGGCGCCGCCCAAGTGACGAACTCGACAACAGCGTCCTCAGGGAGGTCTAAAGGATCGTCAGCAGGCTCAACGCGCACGATCCCCAGGTCGCAGCTGTGCGCGAGCTGGCCGAGACTGAATGCATCGCATCGCGGATAGGGACCAGCGAGGTCAGGAGCGTCGTACCGCCAAGCATCGACCGACTCCATTTGGTGATAGTAGGAATGGAAGACCCTGTACAAGACCACTAGTGCCGCTAAGCGGACCACAGCCTCGGCACGTTCGATCTCATCGTCGTATGCGGTCAGACCCGCCTCACTTAGTCGCGACCAGGCGTACTGCAGCCATGCGACTTCCGAGCCGTCTGTCCACACTGCCGACCACGCGATGGCCAGCTCTTCGAGGTCTAGCCAGGGGTCATCGTCCGCAATGAGCAGTCCTGCCCAGGGATCGTCGTCGGTCCCGTCTTGGTCGCTAGGCCCCATCGGCAGCCTCTCGTACTTGGCGATACGTCTCAGACCGCGCCCACGCGGTGAACATCTCGGCGAACTCCGGCTGGTCCAGGAAGCGGCGAAGCATCTCGCTGTTGGCGTCGTGGCGGTCGATGACAAGGCCCTCGAAGCGCCGGTCGAACGTGAAGCCGAAGTTCTCCTCGGTGTTAGCCAGCGCACTTGAGTGAATCTCTGGGTCATCGACGGCGACGATGATCTGCTGCTCAACCCATACCTGATCGGCCTGTGTCAGGTGTGTGCCGAACCGGTCGTTGAGCTTCTCGATGATGGTCGACAGTGACACCTTCTTACGCTCCGCCTGTGGCCCAACGCCTTCGCCAGTGAAGCCAGGAAGAACCTGCTCCCCCTCGCCTTCCCCCAGGCTCACGTCGTAGGTGCCGGTGGTCTCTGTACGCAGCGCCGCAAGGACTACATCGTCACCGAGATCAACAGCTCCATCGTGTTCGCGAGGAAGGCGTGGCAGCAGGAACCGCCCGTAGATGTACTGAGACTCCAAATCCGTGTCGGTGAACGGCAAGACCTGCGCGAGGAAGGCGTACATGCGGACATAGCTCCGTAGCGCGGAGCGGAACTCCTCGCGGTCGGCTGGTTCAAGCGCCTTGTACCGCTCGCGGGCGGGCTCGGTGTGCTTGTACAGCGCAGCGTGTGCACTCTCCTGTGCTGACGGATCGAGTGCGAGGTACGCCGCGACCAGCGCCGCTCGGTCTGACTCGTCGATCACCTGGAAGTCATCGATCTGTTGAGCTGCGTTGTAGAGGAGGTTCGGGTCCGTGGGCTCGGTGACGGTCACGTCGTAGAATGGTTTGAACGCCTTCTGAATGTCCTCGGCGGTGTTGGCGAAGTCGAGGACGAACGTGTCGCTCTTGCCAGCGTGCGTGCGGTTGAGCCGAGAGAGTGTCTGGACCGCCTTGACGCCTTCGAGCTTCTTGTCGACATACATGGTGTGCAGCAGCGGCTGGTCGAAGCCGGTTTGGAACTTCTCGGCGACGACGAGGACCTGATACTCCTCAGTGCCGAACCGCTCAGCAGTCTGCGACTCGGGGAAGCCGTTGAGCAGCGTCTCCGTGTAGGTCACGCCATCCAGCTCGGGGTCGAGGACCGTCCCGGAGAATGCGACGAGGGCCTTGCAGTCGCTGTAGCCCTTGTCGGAGATGTATCCGCTGATGGCCTGGTAGTACTTCACGGCGTGGAGCCGTGAGCGTGTGACGACCATCGCCTTGGCTCTTCCGCCGATCTTCTTGGCGGTGACCCGGCGGAAGTGCTCGACGATGATCTCGGCCTTCTGCGCGAGGTTCGTGGGGTGCAGCGAGACGAACCTCGCCAGCGCGGCGGCGGCCTTGCGCTGGTCTACCTCGGGGTCGTCACTCGATGCGTTCGCCAGCTTGAAGTACGTCGTGTAGGTCAAGTAGTTGCGCAGTACGTCGAGGATGAAGCCTTCCTCGATGGCCTGGCGCATTGAGTACAGGTGGAAGGGCCGGTAGAGGCCATCGAGATCGCTCTTGGTGCCGAAGAGCTCCAGGGTCTTCGCCTTGGGAGTAGCCGTGAACGCGAAGAACGACAGGTTGCCCTGTCGGCCCCGGGCCGCCACCGACGCCGCCAGCACGTCTTGCGGGTCGTCGGACGCCTCGATTTCGGCTTCCAGCCTCTCCGCCGCATCGAACGCAGCCTCGACACTGTTCGCGCCGGAACCCACCGCAGCGACCTCGCGGGACGCCTGGCCGAGTACCGCCTTCAGCGCCTTGGCGGACTCGCCCGTCTGAGAGGAATGAGCTTCATCGACGATCACCGCGAACCGTTTACCGACCAAGGTCTTTTCCGCCTGGTCGAGGACGAAGGGGAACTTCTGCAGGGTCGTGATGATGACCTTGGCCGTCTCGCCACCGAGCGCGTCGGCGAGCTGTGTGGACGACTCGTCGATCTTCTGTACGACGCCGACCGTGTGGTCGAACTGGAAGATTGTGTCCTGCAACTGCCGGTCGAGAACCACACGATCCGTGATGACGATCACCTTGTCGAAGACCTTCTCGTTCGTCTCGAGACCCTCTCCAACAAGCACGCCGGAGTCGGCTGGCGTGTGCAAACTCGACAACCGATGCGCTAGCCAAGCGATAGTGTTCGACTTGCCACTGCCAGCCGAGTGCTCGATCAGATAGTTCTGACCGGCGCCATTCACTGAGGCGTGCGCAGTTAGCGCACGCACGGCGTGCCACTGATGGAAGCGCGGGAAGATCACGTGGCGTGCAGCTGTTCTCTTCTTCTTACCTGACGGCTCGGGTTCGACGTGCACGAAGCGCGCTAGCAGGTCGAGCCATGCGTCGCGCTCCCAAACCTGCTCCCACAGGTAGGCCGTCTTGTAGCCAGATCCATGCGCAGGATTCCCCGCACCGCCCGACTGCCCAGGACCACCTGATCCTTGGTTGAACGGCAGAAACCGTGTGGTCTCGCCTTCCAAGCGAGTCGTTAGGTAGACCTCATCGGGGTCGACCGCGAAGTGCACCACCGCACGCTTGGCGAAGATCGTCTCGGTCGGTTTGCGATCACGCCTGTATTGCTGGATCGCGTGATGCACATCCTGGCCGGTCAGTGGGTTCTTCAGCTCCGCCGTGGCGACCGGCAGCCCGTTGACGAACAGGACCACGTCCAGGCTCCTGTCGGCATCGGTCTCGGAGTAGTGAACCTGGCGTGTCACCGTGCACCTGTTCGCGGTATAGCGGGTGAGGAGTTCCGGCGTGATCTCGTGCGCCGGGCGGAAGTACGCGAGGTCGATGTGGACACCCATGTCCTTTACGCCACGACGGAATACGTCAACGGTGCCGCGTTGATTGATTTCGGCAGCCAGTCGCTCTGCGAACTTCCGCTGTGCGACCTCGGGACCGCCATGTAGGCCAACCAAACGCGCCCACTCATCCCCTTGTGTGCCGCCGACGAAATCAAAGAGCTCAGCGGTGTCTAGCGCCAGCGCGGCGCGATAGTTTTCAGCCCTGCCGCGAACCCAGCCGCATTCCGTCGAGAGAAGATGCGCCTCAATCGCGGCCTCGAATCGCGCCTCCCGATGTATGCCCGCGATCATGCGGCCACCCTCGCGTCCAGGTCCCCCGCAATCGCGGCACTCACTAGGCCCACCCGGCGCTCCCGCAATAGATCCGTTCGCCTTTGAATGGCGGCCACCGACAACACGAAGTTCTCGCGTTCCGCCAGAAGTAGGCGACCCAGTTCGGCCTGCGCTCGCTCGCTCGGGAAGGGTACGGGCATGTTCGCCAGCAGGGGCACGCTGATATTCCGCTGGGCGGTACCCCAGCTCGTCGCGGCGAAGTAGTTCCGAGCGGGCAACGAGTTCAGGTAGAAGCACACGAAATACGAATCGTTGTACGGGTGCAAGCTCGTGATGAGTTGGGTGAAGGTTTGACTACCCGCCCACTCGACCGGGACCACTGCACTCACGCCAGCGTTTCCGGTGCGGACGGTCAGAATGTCGTTGGCCCTAACCCGCTTGCGATGGTTTCGCTGGTCGAACGCTGGATCGATGAACAACAAGTCATCGACCTCGAGCACGTTCGGTCTGATGTTGGTGGACCGAAACATCGGCACGCCTGCGTCTGCAAACGCGTGCGTCGCGGCCTCTGCGATCCCGACGTCTATGCGGGAGGCCAAGTCCTTAAGCCGACCCAGGCGCCATCCGCTTCCAACCACGGGCACAAAGGCATTGGTGGTGGGCCGACCGCTACCGGCTGATTCGGCCCCAGTAACGAGATTCGCAACCCGCGCGTCCCATCGCTCTTGCAGGAGGGCGAGGTTGCGTTCGTTGACCGCAATCACGCGATCCAGACGGGCAATCTCCACATCTAGGAAGTCGGAGATCCGGCGCTGCTCACTCGGCTCGGGCATGGGAAGGAGCAGTTCGCCGAGCTTCTCTCGCGTCAGATGGCGGATTGTTGCCTTGTTGCACAACACATCCAGAAAATCGGTCCCGGCGAGCGCCATGAATACATACCGCAGGAACCGGACATCGTTCGCGCCTCGGGCCCGCACACGATGCAGGGAGTTCTGGAATAGGAATCCTGGCGGGCCGTCGTACACAGCTGCGCGCCCGACGTCGCCCCCCTCGCAGACGAGGAGGTCGCCAGGCCGCACAGAGTAGGTGCGAACGTCGCTCGCCGATGCCCACATCGTGCGCTGCTCCGTCTCGTCGGCGACCACCCCCTCCCACTGAACGGATGACGCGTTCAGGTAGGGCACCTCGAAATCGCCGTCACCACTCGGAGCCGACTGGAGCATCTTTCCCAAGGTGGTTTCAAAGCCGCGCCGCAAAGGAGCGGCGGAAAATCGGCACCGTCCCAGCCAGGGAATGACTGTCACTGGACATCCGCCGCCAGCAGGGAGCGGATCTCGGCCTCGGTTGCTCGTATGTCGGCCTCAATATCAGGAAGTGGTCGCGGTGGACGGTAGACATAGAAATACCGAGTGAATGGGACCTCGTAGCCGATCTTGGTCTTGTCGCCATCCACCCAGGCATCAGGCACGTGTGAAAGCACCTCGCGCTTGATGTACTCCTCGACGTCCTCGCTAAGAGGAACGTTCTCGCTATCTCGCAGATCCGGATCGGGCAGGGGTCGACCCTTTCGGTCGATCTGAAGCTCGCCATCTGCGGCTGGAAAGGACGATGCATCGCGGATGACCTTGTCCAGCTTGGCGTCACGCCTAACGCCCACTGCAGCGAACGCCTTGTCGACCAGCTCGGTCAACTCCTTCCCACTCGCGGCCGACACACCAACCAATGAGCGGAGCGCCCCCAGCACCTTGGTCTGGTGCGCCTCGGCATCATGCAGCGCCTCCACGGCATCCCCTGCAGCCTTCGTCGGCAGCCCCAGCGCCAGAAACGCCTTGGACTCGGTGAACGCTGCCAGCGTGTCGTCGCTCACCTCGAAGCGCAGTCGCAGCGGGCGCTCGACAGTGATTCGCTGATAGCCGAAAGCCGCGGTGTCGAACACCTTGACCTGCCCGTGCCCCTCGGCGGCCAGATCAAGCGCATCGGCGTACAGGCGCGTGATCTCGTCAATCTGCTCGTCACTGATCTGCTTCCGCTTGTCCCCGAGGCTCTTCCGCATCTTGACGTGCATCTCGCGCGCATCGATGAGCGCAACCTTTCCCTTGCGCTCCGCGCTCTTACGGTTCGACAAGACCCAGAAGTACGTAGAGATGCTGGTGTTGTAGAAGAGCTGGTCAGGGAGGCCGACGATCCCCTCCAGCCAGTCGTTCTCAAGAATCCACCGCCGAATTTCGGATTCACCCGAGCCCGCGCCGCCCGTGAACAATGGACTCCCGTTGAACACAATCGCCAGCCGCGATCCGCCCTTCTCGACGGGCTTCATCTTGCTGATCATGTGCTGGAGAAATAGGAAAGACCCGTCGTTGATCCGGGGCAGTCCAGCGCCAAAACGGCCCTTGAAGCCAAGAGTCTGGTACTCCGCCTCGACCTCGTCCTTGACCTTCTTCCACTCCACCCCGAACGGCGGGTTGGCGAGCATGTAGTCGAACTGCTCGTCCGGTAGCCCGTCGGCGGAGAACGAGTTGCCGAAGACGATCCGGCTGGGATCGTGACCCGTCAGCATCATGTCTGAGCGGCAGATAGCCCACGTCTCTGGGTTCAGCTCCTGCCCGAAAACCTCCAGGCGCGCCGTCGGGTTGAGCTCGCGGACGTAGTTCTCGGCCACAGTGAGCATGCCGCCAGTGCCGCACGCAGGGTCATAGAGGGTTCGGACCGTCCCCGGCGTACGGAGAACATCGTCGTCCTCGTGAAGCAGCAGGTTCACCATGAGGCGGATCACCTCACGCGGGGTGAAGTGCTCACCTGCGGTCTCGTTGCTCGCCTCGGAGAAGCGCCGGATCAACTCCTCGAAGATGTAGCCCATCTCAACGTTCGAGACCGCGTCCGGGTGCAGGTCGATGTCAGCAAACTTCGCAAGAACCGGGTACAGCAGCTTGGCTTCTGACAGACGCTTGATGTGCTCATCAAGGCCGTAGCGAACCAAGACATCGGCGGCACCCGGGGAGAAGCCAGCGATGTAGGTGCGCAGGTTCGCCGCGATGTGATCTGGGTCGTCAAGGAGCCGACGGAAGTCCAGTGGAGAGGTGTTGTAGAACGACAGCCCCGCGACCCGCTCAAGCACCTTTGCTCGATTCACCAGGCCCTGGCGATCAAGCTCCGCGTCCTTGGCCAGCACGGCGGCCTTCGTGGGCGCGAGCGTCGCGTCCAACCGTCTGAGGACCGTCAGCGGAAGAATGACCCGCCCGTACTCGTGCGGCTTGTAGTCACCGCGGAGCAGATCGGCTACCGACCAAATGAAGGCAACCTTGTCGCTGAACCCGTCCACGACCTTCCAACTCCCGTCCAGTGCCCCGCGCCATCATTGCCGGTTTGGCTGGCCAAAGGTGGTGCGAACGGATGTTCGCAGCCTCTGAGCCGCCATCAAGCACAGGTTTTCCGGAACTGCCGCGCGGCCCAAATCATTGTCGGGTGCTCGACCGCGCGTCGCTGCAACTCCGCGCTCATTCCAAGTCTCGCCATCGCAACCAGACACAGCAGCGCGTACGTCACCTCGAGAAGCCAGAGCGCGCCTGACTCGCGGCCGTCGTCTGCCGTCTCATTTGCATGAGCGAGATCGTGCCTAGCGTCCCGGAGTTGTGACGCCCAGGCCAGGCGATCGCTGAGCAACCTATCGACGGCCTCGTCATCCGGAATCGATGCCAGCTCCAGCATTCGGTCTTTGTACGCCGGATTGTTCTGCAGATTCCGGACGAAGTTCTGGACGATCTCTGGCTCGTCGGCGACCGCCTGATTCAGCTTCTTCTTGAGCTCGCGGAATACAGCTTTCGGCAGTGGGGTCGATGTCTCGCAAAGTGCGCGATGAATGCTCTCGGCGGCGGTGGCGACACCCAGGAGGCGGGTGCCGACGTACCCGCTGCGGATGTATCGGAGGCCAAAAAGGATGTTGAAGCCGAGCCGTGCTTCGTCCTTCAACGAAAGCCACCTCGGCACCAGATCCGTGAACTCGACATCCCGGAGGGTGAACAGGAAGTTGTGATGTTGCGTGTCAGCCTCTTGCGGCGTGCTGAAGATCTGGCGACCGAGAACCTCGATTTCTTCGCTGTCCATCCCATCGCCACTGCTGCTCGGAAGCTCACAGACCAGGGTGCGGGAGTGCGCACCGCACGCTTCATATGCGCACAGCGTCAAGAGATCCTGGAGGTCCTTCGCGACCTCGTCGTACGCGGAATATGACGCGGGCTCCGGTATCTCGAACCTCAGCGTCGCCCACTCGACGGTCTCCATCGACCGACGGTTAGCGACAACGCGGTCCTTGATGTAGAACTCGGTCCCTCGGACCATCAGCGAAACGGTCATGTCGCCGTGCTCTGCCGACACCGGCTCTACGGCGTGCGTCGACGCCTTTCGTTCTAGAACCTGAGTCCGCTCCTCGTTCATCAACCGCTGGAGGTCAAAGGTGCTCCGATCGGCCCACTTGAGGAGACGCTCAACTTGCAGGTACGCCCGAACGAAGACCGGCTCATCGAGACTGTCGAGGAGCACTCCCCGAAGGGCGCGATTGGCGACAAGATCCTGCTTGACGATGTTCCGGGGATGCATTCCGCCGCTCGTATTGATTGCGAAGCAATCGATGAGAGTGAACGCCTCTCCGCCCGATCTTCCGTGGATAAGTGGGAGATCGCGCGACTCCATGCTCACTGTGTAGCCATTGCCGCTCGGGAGCGGGGTACGGACCTCGGTGTCGAAGCCACCAATCAGTTCGAGGCGCAGGCCCCCGTCGGCGGCGCAATAGAGCGTTCCGGCCACCGGCTCGTCGGGTCCGCCAGGGAGCCACCATTTTCCCCGCCAGTTGCGTTCGTCCATTCAGCGGAATGTACCCAGCGTCTCCGACGTTCTTGACCGAATCGTCGTCCTCGGCTGGCACTATCCCGCTGTGACAACCGCCTCGCTCGCTTGCGCTGTAGTGGCCTTCGTTTGCCAGCTCGCTGGCGCACTCCTGCTGATCAAGTCGGCACGACGGGCGTCAGGGTTTCTCGCCAGCGGGGTGCGCTCGGTCACGGACAACAACGACGCGACGTACACCATCCACACTGACGACAAGTACGGACTGATGGTTGGGATCGCGGACGCCCTGGAGATCCTGTCGCGGCAGTGGCTGGTCGTCGTCTTGGTTGTCGTTGGAGGATCTGCTGGCTTCGCCACCAGCTTGCTTGCGGCTGCTGGCAGCGGCTGACGCTGCGCGCCCACGGATGCTGCTAACGAACGTTCGCAGCACCTAAATCGAGCAAATCGAGGTTCATCGCGGAAGCCACCCTGCCGTACCTGTTCACCCTCGCTTGCTCTTCCTCCGGCGAAACCCGGGGGGTACCGCCCTTCGAACGAGCGAGTTTGGTGACATCCGCTCTGAGGTATGGGACCCTAGGTCAGGTTCGTCTCTTCGACGTAGGAGGTTCTTCCACTGTCACGCCATGAAGCACTTGCGGCCCGGCTCGGCGCACTCCGGACACTGCACGACCGTGAGAGCAACGACCCTTGGTTCCGCTTTCTCGCGCCTCGAACTCTCATGCCCGAACTCTCAAGCCTGCTTGCAGAGACTGTCGCGGCCGTTCAGATCTCCGACGACGAGGCCGTATGGCATGAGCTACAGCGCGAACTCGTGGATCTCCTGGTCGACGCCAGCAGCGCATGGGGGCCCTATCCCGCCGACGCCGACGAGACCCGAGCCAATGAGATCCGAACGTTCTTGCTGGACCGCTCAGCGGTTAAGGCGCCCCTCGTCTAATTGTCACCGCCCGGCCGCACCTGTTTTCGGGTCCCAACTGACCTGTCCTCAGGTCCCGACGCCGACGTTTCGTCAATTGGATCGACGGCGGCGCTCGAGCCAGCATTGACGACACTGACGCTCCGTGAGCCCGGCGCGTCGACCCGACCGGCGACGTACAAGCATGACGTTGTCGCCCGCATACTCGTGTCCCCTGGGACAGTGGGTCCGCGCACGATTGGCGTGCGCGGCATTCCTGTCACCAAGGTTCGAGTTCTTCCGCGTGACGCGATGGTGGTCCGGCCGGACGCAGTTCGCGGTCCCGCACACCGGCTCAAGCACATCACCCCAAGTCAGTAGCGGGCGACGGAGCAGTTCCCACGCGACGCGATGCGCTCGGAACGTCCGGCCTCGGAAGAAGAACAGCCCGTGCCCGCGTGGATTGGTCGACGCTGTCCAGCGCCAACAGGACTCCGGATCGGCATCCACCTTGGCCCAGAAGCGTTCAATGTCAGCAGCGGTCATGTCACCGATGTCGGCGTCCGGACCGGAGGATCCGCGCTCCTGGCGAGGGGCCACGCCCCATCATCGCGCCCGAAGTCCTGCGAACGGACGTTGGCATCCAGCCAGGCTCTTTAGTTCGCCAAGTCTTGGGAACTCTTCGCGGACTCGCCGTCGTCCGCCTCCCCCAGCCACTTGCTCTCGCCCGCAAGCTTCGTCTTCTTCCCGCCAGATCTGCGGCCGGACTCATCTCGCACGTTGGCATGGCCCGGAAACCAGTCGACAGGACGGCGCGTAACGATCTGCTTCTGCTGACGATAGAAGCTGAGTGTGACCCACGACAGGCGCGAGCCGGTCTCGAATCTGTTCGTGTGCAACAGCTCGTCCGGCCTTCGTCCTGCCGCAATGATGTCCGGCTCTAGGAAGACCGACATAGCCCCGTCCTGGCGACTGTCGGAGAACTCCGATGAGTTGGGACGCGTTCCTCCGCCGGACTTCGGCCCGATCTCACCGGGCCTGATGACACGGATCACACGCGTATCACCAGGTAGGTCGGTGGTCGAGGTCTCGACGGCGTCCTCAGCCACTGCGCGAGCGGGGTGCTACCTACGAGCGTCGGATGGTCAGGATCGCTGCGCGAATCTTATCCGCGCCCGCATCAATCACGGTCTCGAACTCGTCGCCGTTCTGAGCGGCAAAATAGATCTCTGCATCGTCGGACGAGAACATCGCATGCAGCACATTGCCACCCCGGTCCCACTCGACCGACACGGTTCGGTCGTCGCCGAAGCCAACGGTCGGCTTCGGCATGCCTGACGGAAGATCCATTAGCCAATCCACGGCAGCAGCCAACGCCACCGGGTTGACCTCCCTGTGCGGCACCCTGCGTCGTATCTCGTCAAACAGGTCGGGCCACCAGCTCTGAGCGTTTCGATCCCAAAGGAGGCTGCTCACCTGCGAACCGGCTGAGACTTCTTCCCCCGCGAAACTTGCACCGACGCTTGCTGCCGTCGATGTCGCGACTCGCGCCCAAGTCTCGGTGAGCGTTTCGGTCATGCGAGCCCCCAAATCTGACGTGCCTCATCTGTCAGGAAGTCACGAAACGTCTCATTGATCTGATCGTGGGCAATATCGAGAAACTGAAGTGCAGCGGACATGCTCGGGACAGGCATCGGACCCGTCCGTGCCGTGAGCGTCATCGAGAGGCGCGGCTCATCCTTCAGTACGTCGAAACCTGACTGCACATTCAAGTGCATGCGCCCCATCCAGTAGTCATCCGGCGCTATCGGCTTCGAGTACGCGAAAGAGAGTTGCTCATAATTCGTCTCACCTGGAAAAGAGAGTCTGAAGAGACGGTGCAGCTCGCCCGTACGCGCCCACAACTCGTTCGGCTCGATCACGTCGATGTACGTCAACTCAGCACGCATTGGCCGTAGTTCGCCTCCGCGCTCCTGCAGGTTGCGGCTGATCTCGTCGAGGACCGCGACAAACTCGGCTCGAATAGCGTCGTAGTGAACGTAGTCGCTTTCAGGGCCACGACGGCGCCAGTTGAGCGCCAAGTAGTCGCGCTGCACTTGTAGGAGATACGGATGGTCGGGTGAGCTCAGCCAGTACCGAGCAGGCATCCCTGGCGCGATGATTTCGATCTGAGGAAACGGCGGACGCAGACCCATTTGGGGCTGGGGATGTTCCATCGGCATTTCGTATGGCGGCACAGCGCGAATCTCGGGAAATGTATCGAAACGACCGCCAAGAAGCTGGTACAGCAGGGGTCCGGTCAGCAGATCCTGCGGCGCAATGGCAACGGACAGGACCACCTCATTAACGGGAGGCGTCTGAGTCCCCGTCATCGACGTCGTCTCCCGCCACGAAGCCCTACGAGGCTCACCTTCCACACCCAACTAGCGTCGCACACGCCGACACGCCGTATACGGGCCATCGACGGCGAGTCCATGCAGCCTGACAGGCTCTGCTGAGCGTGGGCTGAAGAGCCGTGCGTGGCTTCGTCGCGGATGAATGATTGACGCCCGCCCCTATTTCGGACGGCTACGGGTGGGGTCACGACGCCGCTTCTGGCCTCCACCGGGCGGCCAGCGTTCCGGTTCCAGAGGTGCGTGCCTCACGCTGGTCGGACACCGCTCGTGACCACGACGTGACCATTGGCGGTGTCGTCCCAGCCGTAGCCCGCAGGCAACGAGGCACTGACCTGGGCATTCGCTTGTGGGCCTGCGGTACTTCGGTTGATGGGTGACAGATCTACTTCGGTTGATCGGTGACACCCGAACGAACCTTACGTTGCCCTCCTGGGACCTGAGCCCGCTTCTTTCTCACCGGCCCTTCGGTGGTCCTGGCGCTGGTGCGCAGCAGCTGGTCGCCGTCGAAGCACTGCAGGACCTCGTCGGTGACCCACACGTCGATGTCGCGGCCCGCGGCGGCGGCGCCGAGGCAGACCTGTTGCCAGTTGACGCAGACCACGCCGACCGCCGAGGCGCGGCGAGCCACCCAGTAGCCGTCACCCCGGGCGGCGTCGGGTCGCCGTGACATTTCCGCTGCCGGCCGCAGGACGGCCACCTCGGCGGTGTTCCCCCGCCAGAACCGTTGCGCCGGGGTGGCCATGTCCAGCGCCTGATGCGGCCTGGCGGTGTTGTAGTCGAGGACCCACTCGTCGAGCTCGCCCTGCAGCGCCTCGATCGAGGCGAACGCCCGGTCGGTGCGGAACTCGGTGCGGATCGCCCGGTGGAACCGCTCGATCTTCCCGGTCGTCGTGGGTGAGCGGGGCTGAGTGAGCAGATGCCGGATCCCGTTCTCCCGGCAGATGCGGTCAAAGAGCACCTCGACCGGCGGGCGGCCGAACCGACCGGTGAACACCTTGCCGTTGTCGGTGAGGATCTGCTCGGGAACCCCATACGCGCGAAGCGCTTTCCCCAGCCCGTCACACACCTTCTGCGAGCTCTCCCTGGCCATCACGTGCGCGCTGACGCAGAACCGCGAGTGGTCATCAACCCCGGAAAGCACCTTCACCCGGCGGCCGTCAGCCAGCGCGAACCCGCCCACCACATCCATCTGCCACAGCTCCATCGGCGCGCCCCGCTCCCACCGCTTCCACTTGCGGTCCCGCGGCCGTCTGGCCGCCGGATCGACCAGGCTCAACCGCACCAGCGCCCGATACGCCGCCGACTCGCTCACCGCCACACCCCGCTTGCCAAGCTCGAAACTCAGCCGGCGCGGACCCCACGACGGATGCGCCATCCGCAGCTCCACCAGCGCGACCTCGGCCGCCGCCGACATCTGATGCGGACACGACCGCGGCCGATGCGACCGGTCCGCCAACTCCTCCAGCCCGCCCACCTCATACCGGGCCAGCCACACATGCACCGTCTTGCGCGACACCCCGAACCGGGCCGCGACATCCTTCACCGTCTCGCCGTCGGCGATCACCGCCCGAACGGCCTCATACCGCTGTTCAGCCACAGACATCTCCCGCATGAACCGGGAGTGTCACCAATCAGCCGAAGTAGGTGTCACCCATCACCCGAAACACTGTTACCCCTCACCCGAAGGTCGAGTGAGAGGTATCAGCCGAAGTAACACACATTCGCTTGTGGGCCGTGTGGGACTCGAACCCACAACCTACGGATTAAAAGTCCGCAGCTCTGCCAATTGAGCTAACGGCCCTGCGCGGAAGGGTAGTGCGCCGCCGTATCGCACCGCGCCAGCGTGGGAAAGAATCGTCAGTGGTGAAGCACGACCGGACGGCGCGCAGACGCATGATCGCGACCTGGCGCTTCGGGCAAGACCGCGCCGCCTGCCAACCCGCGGGTCACAGCGGCGACGCGCTACTTCTCACCGCAGCCGATCGACACCGGGAGGCACTGCGGCATCGATGTCGGCATGGGCGCAGCGACACCCATCACGGCGTGACGTCGCCGCGCTAGCCGACTCCGAGCATCGCGAGCGCAGCCGTTGCCGTGTCTTTGTGCTTCGCGGCGAGGTAGACCGCGACACCGACACCGATGACGATCAGCGCACCGATGATCGCGAGCGCGATCTTGAGCTTGCTGTACGGGCGATCACCGACCACCTCGCCGGTGTTCGCGTTGACCAGGACCTGGTAGGTCTTGCCCGCGTAGATGTAGGACGCGATCCAGATCGGCAACAGCATCAGCTTGAACATCAGCGCGGCGTACTGCACCGACATCGAGGTGACCCGCTGCTCGTCGCCACCGATGTCGCGGCGACAGTCGTCGCGGATGACGTCCTCCATCTTTCCCTTCGCGGTCACCAGACCGGTATCGGGATCGATGTCATACCGCACCGCGGTGTAACCCGCGAGGTACTGCGGCTCGAACGCCTGCGCCGAGGCAAGCGTCCAGGGGCCCATCTTGTCGAGCTTCTTCTGCTCGAGCAACGTGCTGGCGGGCACGAGGACGTCGTCGAACGCACGCGAGACGTTGCCCGACGCCGGCCACCAGCGGGTGTGCTGGACCTGGTGCGTCTCGGTCCGGCCGTTAACCGTCCGCGTCTCGGTCGTGTAGTAGTGCTCGCCGCGCTCGCCGGTGTAGGAAGTGGCGGTCTGCGCGTCATAGGTCCAGTGCGGCACGTACGTGCCCTTCATCGCCTCCGTCGACCCGACCTGCTTCAACGCGTTGGGCGCGAACCACCGCGACTTGACCCACTTGCCGAACGCCGCATTCGCGTCCTTCTTGACCAGACCGAACGGCAAAACGGCTTCAGGAGCGATCAAGCCCTCAGGGTTGCTCACGGGAAGCAGCACACCGCCGCAGAACTGGCAGGCGCCGGAGAGCTCATCGGTCTCGGTTGTCGCGCCGCAGCTCTGGCACTTGCAGACCTGCTTGCCGATCGTCGCGACTCGCTTTTCGGGGCGCGACGCCCACTCGTCGTAGGAGTGCTCGTCGATCGTCTCGGTGCTCTCGATCGCCTGCTCGGCGCCACACGCCTGGCACTTCAACATCGTTGTGCCGGGCTTGTACATCATCTGCGAACCGCACGACTTGCAGGCGACTGACAACAGCGCCGCCGAGCCGTCCTCGCCAGTCAGCGGGGGCGTGGGCGGTGCCGGCGCGACTCCAGCCGCGGCAGCAGGCGCCGTCGCCGGGTCGGCCGGCATGGCCGGAGGCGGCATGGCGGGCGGCGGCATGGCGGGCGGCGGCATCGGCGGAACCGGCGGTTCCGTCGCGCCGGGCATGGGCGGAGGCGTCGTCATGGCGAGCCCTCTCAGACGGGCTGGATCAGGCCGAGGGCGGAGCGGGCGGGGCCGTCGGCGGCAGCGGCGGCGGTGCCGCCGGGAACGCCGCGTTGACCTCAGCCACGTCGCCGGCGCGGGTCCACTCGGCCATGCCCTCACGCCACACCAACGTGTCGCGCGTCAGCTCCCCGCTCGCGATCCGCGCGGGCATCTCGGCGATCGTCACAGGGCCGACCTGCTGACCGTTGATCCCGAGGAAGTAGCCGGCCTGACCCGGCAGCGGCGGTGGCGCGGCCGCCGCTGCAGCAGGAGCGGCCGGCTGCATCGCGGCCGCCATCTGCTGGCCCATCGCCAGACCGGCACCAAGGCCGACGCCGGCACCGGCAACGCCACCCGGGTTCTGAGCGGCCTCGGTGATCGCCGTGGCGGCCTGGAACTTCGTGAACTGGTCGAGGTTGCCGAGCACACCCATCTGGGTGCGCTTGTCCAGAGCCGCGGACACCTCCGGCGGCAGCGAGATGTTCTGGATGATGAACTTCGGGATCGCGATGCCGATGTCGGCGAAGCTCGTGGTCAGGGTCTCGGCGAGCTTCTGCGAGATCGCCTGCTGGTTGGCGGCGAGGTCGAGCATGGGCACACCCGAGGTCGCGAGCGCCGTACCTACCTCGCTGACCATCTTCTCGCGAAGGAAGTCCTGGACCTCGTCGGTCGAGAAGTTGGGGTCGGTACCGACCATCTCGCGGATCAGGGCCGCCGGGTCGGTGACGCGCATACCGAAAGTCCCGAACGCGCGCAGCCGCACCATGCCGAACTCGGAGTCGCGGATGGTGACCGGCTCCTGCGTGCCCCACTTCATGTCCGTGTAGAGCCGGGTGCCGACGAAGTAGACCTCCGCCTTGAACGGCGAGTTGAAGCCGTACTTCCAGCCCTTGAGGTCGGACAGGATCGGAAGGTTCTGCGTCTCGAGGGTGTAGGTGCCGGGCTGGAAGACGTCGGCGATCTTGCCTTCGTTCTCGAACACAGCCGCCTGCCCCTCACGGCAGACCAGCTGAGCGCCCATCTTGATCTCGTTGCCCTGGCGCGGAAAACGCCAGACGATCGTGTCGCGACTGTCGTCGAGGAACTCGACGATGTCGATGAACTGGCCCTTGACCTTGTCGAGCAGTCCCATGCTGGGTCCCTCCCTCGCCGATACCCACCCCTGAGTTCGCCAGACGACGCTATCTGGAATCTGGGCGAGCCGACAGGGGGACCACCGAGCGATAAGTTCCGACGGTGGGTACCGCACAGGTCGAGTTCACCGAGAGCGAGCTGCTCGCCGACCCGGACGTGACCGCGCCCCTGATCGCAGGAGGGATTCGCTGCCACGGCGGGTTCTCCGACGACGGCAGCTACCTACCGCCGCGCACGCGCTTCCGGACCGCCGCGATCGATGCCTGGAGCGAGCAGAACCGCGAGCGGTTCGGCACCGAGCTGATCGACGCTCCGCTCGAACGGTGGGAGAAGACGTTCCCTAGCGTTGCGCAGGCGAAGCTGCTGATCCGCGCCGGCGTCCCCGAGCCCCTGATGGCGGCGCTGACCCGGATCGGGACCGTCGAGGGGTACGGCGCGAACATCCGGCTGCTCCAGCCCGGCAACCTGCAACGCCACTTCGTGGAAGACATCCGCGGCACCGCGACCGACCACCTCGGTCGGGGCCTGTTCGAGGCGCACGGGCGCGACGAGGCGGGCTGGGGTGAATCCGCGGGGCGCCCGATCGCCGGACACCGCGACATGTGGTTCGCGGCGCGTGACATCGCCTTCGACCGCGGATGTGACGACATCGACATCACGGCGATGCTCGAGCGAATGGGGATCGGCCAGAACGCCGGAGGGGCCAAGGCCCGGCGGCTGCCGGACGACATCTCCGCGGAGCTCGAGGTCATGGTCACGCTGATGATCCGGGTCCTCTTCATCGAGATCTCGGCGTTCCACACCTTCGCGTGGGCCGAGGAGTGGATGTCGGACACCGACCTGGTCGGCGGCGACGGTGCCGCGGCCCGGCTGGTCTCCTACATCCGCGCCGACGAGACGCCGCACGTCGGGTACCTGCGGGCATCCCTTTCAGAGATGCGTGACCGCACCTGGATCGGCGAGAGCGGGAGGAAGTACGCCGGCAGCGAGATGGTCGAGCGGATCTGGGATCCGCTGCTCGCCGCGAGCCTCGGCCCGATGCGCGAGGACGGCCGCAACGCGACGCTCCGCGAGATCGAGCACTGGTGCGGACAGCGACCCAACGGGGCCGACCTGCTCGCGGAGTTCCACTCCCTCGGTTCACGATGAGCCTCGGTCCACGATGAAGCAGGGCGCGGCATGAAGTTCGGCATCTTCTACGAACACCAGCTACCCCGCCCCTGGAACGACGGCGATGAGCACCGGCTTCTGCAGGACGCACTCGCGCAGGTCGAGCTCGCCGACTCACTCGGCTTCGACGTCGTGTGGGAGGTCGAGCACCACTTCTTGGAGGAGTACAGCCACTCCTCCGCCCCCGAGGTCTTTCTCGGCGCCTGCAGCCAGCGCACGAAGAACATCAGGCTCGGTCACGGCATCGTCCAGACCGCGCCCGGCTACAACCACCCAGCTCGCACCGCGGAGCGCATCGCGACCCTCGATCTGATCTCCGGCGGCCGGGTCGAGTTCGGGTCCGGTGAGTCCGGCTCGGAGGCTGAGCTCGGCGGCTTCCTCGTCGACCCGGCGACCAAGCGCGAGGCCTGGCTCGAGGGCCTTGAGGTTGCGATCCGCTGCATGACGGAGACGCCGTTCACCGGCGTGGACGGGCAGTTCGTACAGATGCCGCCGCGCAATGTCGTACCGAAGCCGATGCAGCGGCCGCATCCGCCGTTGTGGGTGGCGTGCTCACGACGCGACACGATCCTGCTCGCGGCCGAGAAGGGGATCGGAGCGCTGACCTTCGCCTTCATCGACCCCGAAGAAGCCACGAAGTGGGTCGGTGACTACGAACAGACGCTCGCCGAGAAGTGCGTCCCCGTCGGTCACTTCGTCAACCCGAACATCGCGTGCGTGACGCAGATGATGCTGCACCCCGACGAGCGCGTCGCGCTCGACCGCGGACTCGAAGGCGGCAACTTCTTCGGCTACTCACTCGGCCACTACTACGTCTTCGGCGAGCATCAGCCCGGTGCCTCCGACGTGTGGGCGGAATACCTTGCCCGCCGAGGCGAGGTCGGCTACTCACCGGAGGTCGACGCCGCGCTCGAGCAGGAACGGCTCGGCGCGAAGCTCGCAGCAGGCGACCGCACCGGACTGCGCGGTGCGACCGGTACGCCGGACCAGGTGCGCGCGTTCCTCGAACGCTTCGAACAGGCCGGCGTCGACCAGATCATCTTCGTCCTGCAGGCCGGCAAGAACCGCCACGAGCACATCTGCGAGTCACTCGAGCTGTTCGGCCGCGAGGTGCTGCCGGCATTCCAGGACCGCGACGACGCGCACGTATCGGCGAAGCTCAAGCGACTCGAGCCGGCGATGGAGGCGGCGATGCAACGTCGCGCCGACCAACCGGGACCACCATCCCTGCCCGAGGGCTACTCCTTCCCGGCTATCCCGCGACGCTGGGCCGACGAGCACGGCAGCGAGGAGATGAAGGCGTGGCTGGAGCGGTTCGCGACCGCGCGCGCTTCCGGCAAGCGAGACCAAAGCCTCGGCATTCTCGGCTAGTCGTTCAGCCGTAGTTGCGGAGCGCCCGCCACGCCGTCGGCCACGGTTGCCTCATGCCGGTGCAGACCCAGACCGGCACGCCCTGCTCGTCGTCATCCACCCCAAGGTGGTTGTCGAGCCGGGCGACGAGGCGCACGTCAGCGAACAGCGGCGTCAGCCGCCACTGTGCGAAGCCCACGGCAAGGACGGCAGACGTCGTGCGTCGCGGCGGGCCCCACAGCCAGTTGGAGTTCTGCACCCCGTACGCCGCGGGTAGCCGCGCGGGATCGCGGTAGCGGTCGATCGCACCCAGTTCGCCGTAGTTCCTCGTGATGACGACCGGATGCGATCCCACGCTGCTGTACGCCGCAGTGATCTCATCGACGTATGTGGGCCAAGCGACGGTCTCTCCCGCGTCGTAGTTGAGGGCGACGATCGGGGTGTTGTGCAGGTCGCGCGGCGGGACGATCGGCAGGGTGACAGGTAGACCCACGACGACCACGACCACCGCAGCGACTGCCAGCACCGTCCGGCCGCGCGCCCGCCGCCACCAATCGAACACGGGTGCGGCGCCCGCGGCGTAGAGCACCGGCAGCATTCCGGACAGGTAGTACGGCTTGCCGGACTCGATGAGGAAGACGACGACGAGCAGGATGTAGGCGACGGCGACGGCGCGCGCCCACCGCAGGGAGGGCGAACGGATCAGCCGGATCAGGCCGGTCACCCATAGCGGCGTCACGGCGATCCCGGCGAGCACGAACTGGAACGGGATCAGCTGCCAGCGGGGCGCGGACGTTCCCGAGGAGCCGTTCGCGATCGCGCGCGCGATCGTCAGCTCGGGGAACGAGTGCGCTGCCTGCCACACGACGTACGGCGACCACATCGCCAGCATCACGACCGCGCCCATCCACAACCACGGCGAACGGAAGATCCGGCGAGGGCCGCACGCGACGACACCGCACACCAGCGCCGCCACCAGAAACGCCTGCAGATCGTTGTCGAGCAGACCCGCACCCGCGACCGCACCCACCCACAGCCACGACCGGTCGTTGCCCGTGCGCACGGCACGAAGCGCAAGCAACAACGTGCCGGCCCACGCCGTGAGGCCGAACGTCGTCGTACTGAGCAGATGACCCGATCCGATGACAACATTGCTGACCGCGGTGGCGACCGCGGCGAGAACCTGCGCCTTGGGCCCGGCACCGAGCTCGCGAGCGATCATTCCGGTGAGGAAGACCGTCCCGGCGACCGCGATGTCCGACGGGAGGCGCAGCACCATCAGTGAGTGCGGGCTGATGTCGGTCATGAGCCTGGCGATGAACGGCACGAGAGGAGGCTGATCCGGGTAGCCCCATGCGAGGTGATGGCCGCAGGCGATGAAGTACAGCTCGTCGCGGTGGTAGCCGTACCTCGCGGAGAACCCGAACATCACGAGGGCCACGACGCCCGCCGTCAGCAGCAGCCCACGAACCGCCAGCGACGTCTCGGACGCTCCGGTCGCCGGCTCCGTCACGCCGAATGGCCGGCGTCAAGATCTGTGACCGTCTGAAGCATCAGCGGGCGCTGTCCGTCAGCGAATCCCGCATCGATCGGTTCCAGCAGATGCGCGACGTGGTCACCGGCGTCGAGTCGCTCGAGGACGCGGCCGGCAACCCATCCCCTCACCCCGACCAGCACCGGTACGCCGCCCGGCCCGTCCTGCCAGTCGCAGCGCGCGAACTTGTCGGTCCAGTCACCGGACTCCTCACCGAACAGCTCCGCGAGGTCCTTGTTGTCCGCCCCGAGGAAGTGCACACCGAGGACGTCCGCCCGGCTTGCGATGCGGAAGGTCTCGTTCGCCTTGGAGACCAGCACGAGAAGCCGCGGCGGATCGATGCTCGCCTGGGTGGCGAAGCCGACCAGACATCCAGCGCGCTCACCATCGAACGACGCAGTGACGACGTACATCGGATAGTCGAGGTCGGCGACCAGCTTCTCGAAAAGGTCCTTGAGGTCCGTCACACGACGACCATTCCCCGCTCAGCAATGTGACATTGCTGTGACGACACGCCGTTATCGAGCTGTTGTTATCAGCGATGTGGCATTGCTGAGAGATCACACGCCTTTGGCGCCTCTTCCTTCTCCCGAGGCGAAGCGGGCCGCACCGGCTCGGCCGACCTGCAGGACCTCGCCGCCGTAACGAGCCTCGATCGCCAGCGCTTCCTCCAGCGTGTGTCCCCAGCCGTCGTACATCGACTTGCGGTCGGACAGCATCGTCTCCTGCGGGTACGTCGCGAGCTGCTCCGCGATCGCGAGCGCATGCGCGACAGGGTTCTCGACGACGGCGGTCACCAAGCCGATCGCCAGAGCCTCGTCGGCATCGACGAGGCGGCCGGTGAGCACCAGGTCCATCGCGCGACCGAACCCCACGATGCGGGGCAGTCGCCATGTGCCGCCGTCGATGAGCGGTACGCCGAAGCGTCGCTCGAGGCACCCGAACCGCGCTCCCGGCGAAGCGATCCGGATGTCACACCAGAGGGCGAGCTCGAGACCGCCGGCCACCGCCCAGCCGTCGACGGCGGCGATCGTCGGCTTGCCGGCGACGCGGCGCGTGAAGCCCAGCGGCCCTTCGCCGCGGCGAGCCCGTGGCTCGAGGGTCTCGATCGCGGTGAGGTCGGCGCCTGCGCAGAACGCCTCGCCCGCGCCGGTCAGCGCCATGACCCGCGCCTCGTCGTCGGCCTCGAAGGACTCGAGCGCCGCGACGAGCGCATCCGCGGTCTTGCCGTCGATGGCGTTGCGGCGGGCCGGACGGTCGATGGTGACCAGCGCCGCCGCGCCGCGCCGCTCGTAGCGGACCTCATCGACGGGATCCCCCATCGGGCACCTCCCCCTTCGGGATCGACTTCGCTCGCCAGGCGGAGTCTCCCCTACACTTGTGCAGTCCCCGACGGGGGCTTGCCCCTATCGTCTAGAGGCCTAGGACGCTGGCCTTTCACGCCGGTAACACGGGTTCGAATCCCGTTGGGGGTACGACGCTCGACCCAGTCGAGCAAGCAAGGTCCTGTGGAGCAGTTGGAGTGCTCGCCGCCCTGTCAAGGCGGAGGTCGCGGGTTCAAGTCCCGTCAGGACCGCCACACCTGCCGGTACGTTGCGGCGATGACGGAGAACGCCGCCCTCAAGCGCATCGACAAGCCGGGCGTCCGATGGTTGCAGCTCAACCGGCCGGAGAAGCTCAACGCGCTGAATCCTGAGATTCGCGATGCGTTGTGGGCCGAGCTGAGCGAGCTGCTCGACGACGGAACGACGCGGGTCCTCGTGCTGAGCGGCAACGGGCGGGCGTTCTCCGCCGGCGTCGACCTGGCCGCGGTCGCCAGCGAGCGGGAAGCGGTGGACGAAGCACACGAGCGACTGGCCACGGGCAAGTGGCAGCGCATCCTCGATCTCCTTGAGCAGGTTCCGCAGGTGACGGTCGCGCGTCTGCACGGTCATTGCATCGGCGGCGCCGCCCTGATCGCTGCTGCATGCGACCTGCGCATTGGCGCGGCCGACCTCCAGGTCCGGATTCCCGAGCTCGCGCTGAACATCCCGCTGACCTGGGGCGGCCTGCCGCGCCTTCGCCGAGAGATCGGGTTGCCCCTCACCCGTGATCTGGTGATGACGGGCAGGATGCTCCCGGCGGACGACGCGCTCCGCGCAGGCTTCATCCAACGGCTGGTCCCACTGGAAGAGCTCGACGCCGCGACCGATCAGCTCGTCGCCGAGCTCCTCGCCATGCCGGCAGTTCCGCTGGCGATGACGAGGACCGCCCTCAGCGCACTGAGCCGCGACCAGCTGGCCACCGCCTGGGCGGACCCCGACGTACTGCGCTGGTCGACCCGCAGCTAGGCGACGGCTCGGTTCAGCAGGAATCCGTGCCCGGCTGACCGGCCGCGCAGATGGTTGCGCGTCGGGTCGAGCAACGGACAGGTGAGGTTCTCGTCGAGCCGGCGGGTGTACTGCACGAGCCAGGTGCGTCCGCCGGTCGCGGTCTGCCGACACATGTGCTTGGTGCGACGCGCGCTGGCCGTGCCACTCGGCAGCCACTGCGGGACCCGCAGCCGGTAGTGCCCGACGATCGCATGCCACATGTAGCCCGTGGTGTAGACGCCGAACCGCTTGTGGTTGCGGCGCAGCGTGTGAACCATGCCCTGGACCACGGCGCGGTTGTGAGCGTTCGACTTGTGCCAGGCGCGGGTTGAGCGGAACTCCACGTCCAGCCACACCATCGGCGAGCGCATGTGCACCCGGTGCAGAGTGCGCAGGGCATCCAGCGCCTGGCGCGCGCCGTCGGTGCGCAGCTGGCACAACGAGCGGCCATGGCAGTGACCGATTCGGCCGGCGACCCGCATCTGCCGGTGCGACGGGTAGGAGGCCACGAGGTAGCCACCAACCTTGGCGTGGTGGTGGCGGGCCCACCGCAGCTGGTCGCGAAGGCAAGGGTTCGTCGTGTGCCCGGTGCCATGGGTGAGGCCGAGGATCACGTAGTGGGCACGGCCGTGCGGGACGCGATGGGCGTGATGGCCGTGGCATTGCGGCCAGGAGATGTCGTAGCCGTGGGTGTAGGTGGTCTGGGGAGCTGCGGTCGCTGCAAGCTCACCGGCCACGCCAAAGGCGGACAGGACGGTGACGA
Source organism: Mycobacteriales bacterium (assembly GCA_035545635.1). Classification (GTDB taxonomy): domain Bacteria; phylum Actinomycetota; class Actinomycetes; order JAFAQI01; family JAFAQI01; genus DASZTV01. The sequence continues at coordinate 35,063 of DASZXY010000003.1, forward strand.
GCGTGACGACCGCAGCCCGGAGCCGGGCTGGGCGCATGTCTGGGTTCCCCGTGAGTTCGATGACAGGTGCTGGGCGATATGTGGTTTCGAAGTTATTCGACAGCCTGCCTGGGTATCTATAGTGACTTTTGACCGTTTTTTGGCCCGGCGAAGGTCCCCCACGCCCAGCCAGTAGACTCGTCCGGTCCCTGCGGCCCAGGTCGCGCGGGCAGGTAGCTCAGTTGGTACGAGCGTCCGCCTGAAAAGCGGAAGGTCGGCGGTTCGACCCCGCCCCTGCCCACCGAACACGCCGCCTTGGGGCGGCACCCTGCATCGGCGTCAGCCGGCCGCGTTGCCGCCGCTCGTCGACACCCGCTGGACGTCGGAGAGCCCCGGCGTCGGGTTGTTGGGAGGCGCATTCCACTTCAGCAACAGGTCGTTCTTCACCGCGTTGGAAGCAGACGGGACGTCCTCCCCGTTGCAGTTGGTGACGACGATCTCCGTCACATGGCTGCTCGAGTTCAGCTGCGAGGGGTCTGCCGCCATGCACATGCCGGACTGCTTGTTGACCAGCAGATAGGAGTCCGGATAGTCACCCGCGAGGTCGCCGGTCACCTGCCACAGCTGGTTGGCCGGCACGGTTCCGGTTGGACATTTCACCCCGGTCACCTGGCTGTTCTCAGTCGTCGGACCGACGAGACAGTCCTTCTCGCCGGTGCTCGTCGACCCCCCGACGCAGCCACCGGTGTTGGGCGGGCAGTTGGTGTAGAAGATGCCCCAGCTGACCCCGGAGACCGTCTGCTGGACCTGGAAGTTCCACAGCTCGTTCCAGGCCAGAGTGCTCGCGTTGGGCGCCTGCTTGCACGGGTAGGCGATGAGGTTGTTGGCGAAGTTCTGCCCGCTGACGTCCAGGCAGCGCCCGTACAGCTCGTAGTTGACGAACTGGTTGGTCGGCGAGCCCGGCGCGCCGGTGGTGTTGCCGCCCGCCTGACCGGCACCGACCTGTGCGTCGGGGTACCACGATGACGGGTCGGTGGAGGAACCGGCCGAACAGGCTGCAGAGCTGAGGGTGAACTGGGTGCCCGCGGTGGCGGCGTTCGCCGTCCCACCGTTGCCGGTCAGGCAGATCCCGGCACCGACGGTGCCGGTCGACGACGGTGCCTGGAAGTGACCGTTGTCGTCGTAGGCCCACTCCTGGTCTTCCTGCGCGTTGCCGCCTGGGTACTTCCGGTTGGTGCTGTCGTAGGTCTGCGCGCTCCCGTTGGTGACGCAGGTCTCGAGCTCGGGAGTACCGGCGCTGGTGGGAGGCGACATCGGCCCCGACGAGCCCTGGTTGGTGATGCAAAGGTTGAGTGCGGTGTTTCCGCCGTACTGGATCGTGAGGTCGGACCGGTAGCGCCAGGTCTGTTGCGGCGTGCCCGCCGCCAGACATGGCTGCATGTAGAGCTTCTGATTTGCCACCGGATCGGGCGCGCTCGAGGTCGCCGTCTTCGACGTGTCGAGGCACATCGAATCCGGGTTGGCGGAGTTGAACTGCGCGATCCGGCCACCCGAGACGTTGGGGTTGGCCACGGCGTTGAACTGGTACACGGCGTACAGCTGTCGGTTTCCCGAGGTGCTGTTCGCACCGGTCACCTGGGTGTCGTAGCCGTAGGACTCCAACAGCGCGTAGGTCGGCACTTCGTCGACGATCCCGGCCTCACAGCCGATCGCGTTGTTCCGCAGCCAGGTGATACTCGCGGAGTCCCCCTTCTCGTACTGAGTCGGGTCCTCGGTGTAGTACACGATCGACACCGTGTAGGTCTCGGTTGCTCCCGGGTTCGTCGTCGTGACGGCCGTCCCGGAAACCCGGTTTCCTGGGACCGACAACGTGGTGGGCGGACTTCCGATCTGCAGAGTGACGCCGCCTGAGTCGGCCGGTGAGGAGCACGGCAGCTTGGTGAGGTCGCCCACCCCGTTTGTGATCGTGTTGCGCAGCACACCAAGTGCTGACTGCAGTCCGGCTCCGGCTGCGTCGCCGCTCTGAACTGCCTTTCGTGCCAGCCGCGTCGGCTGGAGCTGACTCGCGAAGACACCGGCAACGGCGATGCTCGCCGTCGCCAAGGCGAGGACCAGGAACAACGCGAAGATCATGGCGAAGCCGGCATCGCCACTTCGATCGCTCCTGCGAGCGATGAACCGCGCGACTTTGCCGGGAAGGCGGTCGAGAATCACGTCGGTCGTCCAATGTCAGTGCAGGTGTTTGCCGGGGGGGTTGGGCTGACCGAGTTGATCGCGGTCAGAGTCAGTTGGAACTGCTGTACCTGCTTGGTCGGCACGCCACTCGACACCTTGAAGTCCACGGTGAAGGTTTCCTTCGTGCTGCCGGCATCCGTGGTTGAGCCCGCCGTCGGAACATCGATCTGCCAGATCGGCGTCGTCGACACCAAAGAGACACCAGTTGCCGCGGGCGCCCAATCCGTCAGTGACGCGCTCGCCGAACCGGCGCCCTTGAACGGCGGCTTCCAGGTGCGCCACTGCACCGCCCCACTCGACGGGATGTAGCGCCACTGGTGGCAGGTCTGCTGCTGGTCGGTGTTGCCGGTGCGGAACTCGAAGTAGTACGCGCCGTCTGAGCCGGTTCCGGGCCGGTTGATCTCGTTCGCGTAACGCACCTGGTGGTCGAGCAGCGACAGGACCTTCTGGCCCGCGGACAGATCGTTTCCCCGGTCACCCGCACGATCCGTCTGCCGGATCATCTCGATCGCCCCGGCCGAGACGATCGAGAGGATGAAAGTGAAGACAAGCGTCACGACGATTGTCTCGATCATCGTGAAGCCCTGAGCTTGCGCGTCGCCGGCTCGGAGCCGATCACGAAGGGTGCTCATGTCACGGTGAAGTTGTTAAGGGCGAAGCTGGCCGTGGCCCCGCTCGGGTTCGTCACGGTGACCGTGTAGTTCGCTTTGCCGGTGTTGAAGGGGGTGGCCTGGAAGCTGAGCTGCGTGCTGCTGGCGACGTTGACGCCACTCACGGTCAACGTCTGGGTGGTGCTGCCGGCCTTTTCAGTCAGTGTCACGGTCGGCTGGCCGGTGGTCGAGAAGCTGGTACCAGTGACCGTCCACGTGTAGATCTGCGTGCCCCGGACCTTCGCGGAGGACTCGGTCATCCCGCTGATCGAGATCTTGGTCGTCGTCACGGTGAAGCTGGTCGTGCCGCCGTCGGGATTGGTCAGTTTGATCGTGCAGCTACCGGCGTTCGTCCCGGACGTCACCTTGAGGGTGGCACTCGTGGAGCCGCTGAGGTTAGGCGTCGTCACGCCGGTGCAGGACCCCGATGTCACGCTGGCCGCCATCCCACCCTGGAACCCCGTGCCGGTGAGCGAAATCGTGGTTTGGACGTTGCCGGCGTCAATCACGGCGGGCGAGACGTTGCTGACCTGCGGTGGAGTCACCAGGTTGGTGACGGTGATGTTGGTGGCAGTCCCGCCATCGGGGTTGATGAACTTGAAGACGCACGTCGTGTTCGCCGTGCCACCGGTGAGGTTCAGCGTCGCTGACCCCGCCGAGGTGACCGTCACCGACACGTTGGTGCAGTTGCCGGAAGTCGTGCTCACCGTCATACCCGACGCAAATGCGCTGCCCGCCACAGCCAGGTTGGTCGGCTGACCGGCGTAGGCGGTCAATCCCGAAGAGGTGACCCTCGGCGCAAAGATCGTGTAGGGGATGGTCGTCGTGTCGGGGTTCGTGATGGTGATGGTGTCCTTGCCGCCATTGGTCGGCGGGCTGTAGTTCGGAACGCTTGCGGTGTCGGCGGTGGGGTAGTTGTTGGCGATCGTCGCGGAGGTCATGGACTCCGCGAGGGTGTCCGTAAGCGTGGCGTTGGGCTCAAACCCCGTGCCTGAGAGAGTCAGCTTCAGGGTCGAGGGGTTCCAAGCCGCACTCGTCACCACACCGGTCTCGGTGATGGGCTGGTTGGCGTGGCCACCATCAGTGTTGAGAATGGTGACGTAGTAGTTTCCCGGGACATCCGCGGTCTTCAGACAGAAGTCGATCTCTGAGCTGCCGATCTCGATGACCGCGCCGGTAGGGACGCTGCCTCCGCCACTCGAGACGCGGACTGTCGCGTTGGCATCCAGGCCCGACGACGTGATGACCTTCACCAGGTCACCCGCGTAGGAAGTGCCGTTGATCACGCAGGGCGTCGACGCGTCCACGAGGGCGTTGTTCGTATAGAACGAGCTCGGTGTGAAGGTGTCGATGACGGGGATGTCGAGGTCGCTGTTGAACGTCGGGTCGGATGACGGATCGATGATGGTCGAAGTCGAGTAGTCACAACCCGAATGGCAACCGCCGTTGGCGACCCAGGCCACGTCGACCGACGCGCGGTACTCCTTGATCGTCGAGTGCCCGTTCGCCGGATTCTGAGTCGGCCCGCACACGCCGGCAGCGACGTCCATCCAGCAGACGTCGATGAAGTCGAAGAGGTTGAAGACGGTGCCGTTGACGACGCGGGCCGGGGGCTGAGTCTGGATGTACGGCGTGTGAGTGGTGACGCTGTCGTAGTTGCTGGTACTTGTCAGGTCGTCCTGCGAGGAGATCTTCAACCTGGTTGCGGCCGCCGTCGCCCACAAGGCGGTGACCGCGGTCTTGGTGCGGCCCCACACGAGGTCGGTCGGCGGGAGGGAGGTGATCTGCTCCAGCTCTTCGTCGGCGACGTAGGCCGCCGTGGTCCGGACCTTGTTGCCGTTGGCCCCGCTGATGCTCGAGATGAAGAAGGTGGCGCTCGCGGCCGACACGAGTGCGATGAGGACCAGCGCGGCCATCATCTCGACCATGCCGAAGCCATCGTCGGCGAGGCGACCGCCTCGGCGGTGGCAGGTTCGGTCGAACACCTCTTGCCCTTCGGTCTTCCAGCCCAGTATGGGCCGTCTGGGTAGGTGTCGGCGTGGCAGACAGCCTACTTGAGACGGACCAGGTGGAGGAGTTGTCCTCGACTGTGACCGATCGTCCGATGCGTCCGGTTGACCACCCAGTTGGCGTAACGCCGCGCCGGGCCTCAAGCGATCGCGCAAGTCCGTCGACATCCAGGACGTGACCCAGCCCAGGCTCGCGCAGCCTGCCCGGTTCGCGGTCGCGGCGATTCACAACGCCTCACGCACCGCTCTGGTCATCGCGGTTGCCACGGTCGCGGTCGCCGGCGCCGGCGCGGCTGTCGCGGTCAGTCGCACAGCGAGCCCCAAGAGCAGCCTCCCGACCGTGGCCGATCAGTCGTCGAGTGGTCGCGTCATCGCGACGGCAGGAGGCTTCACGACCCCGTCGTTGTCGTCGGCCACCCCATCGCCTGATGCCGCAACGGCGGAGCAGCGCGAAGCCAAGAGCCTGCTGGCGAAAGCACGAGCGAACGCGCTGGCGAGACGCTCGGTCCACGCCGTCGCCCGCTTCGTCACACGGCACGGCACAGCGGTCTACGACAACCGCGATGCGCTGCACCACGGTGAGCAGCACCTCACGATCCAGGGCGGACACATCACCATCCGCGTCGTCGGTTCCACGACGTACTACACCGGTGACAAGCGCGGCTTGGTCAGGTTCTTCCTCTACACGCCCAGGATCGCGGCGGCGATCGGCCGACGGTGGGTTCCGCTGATCGCCGGAAACCGCGGCTACCGAGTTCTTACCGACGGCGTCACGCTTGGATCGCTGCTGGACAACGAACGGATCGTGGGACGACTGCAGATGCTGCCGCAGCGCCGTGTCGACGGAGTCCGCGCCATCGGGATTCAGGGGGAAGGCGCGGGTGGGGGCGTCCGCAAGCACTCCGTCGCAACGTGGTGGATCTCCACGGGCGAGCATCCTCTCCCGGTCGAGTTCGACGCCTCGACCACGAGCAGCCAGCTGACGCAGACGTTCACGGACTGGGGGCGGCCGGTCCACGTCAAGCGACCGCACGCGATCTTCGGTTAGACGCCGCCTCGGTTCAGGGGCTGAACTCCGCGGCAACCAGAGCGACGTCGTCGCCCAGCCGGGCGCCGGCGAACCGGTGCAGTCGATCGAGCACGTCGTTCAGCGCGTACTGAAGCTCGCCGCTCGCCAACGGTGCGACGACCCAGGTGAGGTCCACGAAGCGCCGCTCGGGATCGCGCGCCTCGATAACGCCGTCGGTATAGAGGAGTAGCCGATCGCCGGGAGTCAGCCACCCGCTGGCCGGCTCCGGAGCAGCACCGAGGCCGAGGGGCAGCGAATGAACCACGGACAACTCGCCGATCGCGCCGCCTGTGACGAGCAACGGCGCCGGATGCCCGCAGGAGACGACGGAGTACGCGCCGTCGTCGGAGACGTCAGCGACGACGGCGGTGGCGAAGTCCTCGTCGTCGAGGTAAGGGCGGAGCCTTCGATCCATCTGGCGCGCCACCTCGGCGATGTCCGCAAGGTCGGCCGCAGCGGCTCGAAACTCGCCCAGCACAACCGTCGCGATTCTGATCGCGGCGAGACCCTTCCCGCGCACGTCACCCACCAGCAGCCGGACGCCGCCGGGCCGGGGCACGACCTCATAGAGATCACCGCCGATGAGCGCCTCCGCTGTGGCGCTGACGTAGCGTCCGGCGAGGGATACCGCCCCGATCCGCTGCGGTACTGGCGCGAGGATCGCACGCTGCGTCGCGTCCGCCACCCGCTTCACATCCGCGAGCTGGCCCGACTGCTCCCGGAACGTCTCCGCTGTCTCGAGGGCGAGCGCCGCGCGGCGCGCAACGTCCTCCACGAAGCTCATGTCCTCGATGGCGTACCGCCGACCTGAGTCGGCGTAGAGCAGGGTGATGGCACCAAAGGTTCCGCTGCGACCCGTCAGCGGCACGACCATCGCACTCGACATCCCCAGCGCGCGAATGACGTCGCGGTGCTCGTCGCTCGTCGCCATCTCCTCGAGCAAGCCCTGGTCAAGCTGGCCGAAGAACATCGACTCACCGGTCGCTACGACGGTCGGAGCGCCGCCCTGCCGCTTACCGGCCATCGGGAAGCGACCCGACATGCTCTTCGCCCACGCGACCTGTCCCGCGTCGGAGTGGTGCAGAGCCGCGATCTCGAGCTCGCCGTCGCGCAACAGCTGCACGATCGACCAGTCGGCAAGCGTCGGGACGAGCAACCGGTTGACCGCGTCCAGCGTCGCCTGGAAGTCCAGGCTCGAGGAGAACACCACGGAGGCTTCAGCGAGAAATGCCAGCCGCTGGCGCGCGGCATCGGCGCGCTCCATCGCAAGCGCACGTTCGAGCGCCTGTGCCGTGGCGTCCGCGATCGCGCCCACGAAGCCGCGCTGGGTTTCGTCATCGACCTCGCTCGAGGCGGCGAAGGTCATCGAGATCACACCGAGCATGTGAGCACCGACGCGCAGCGGCGCGACGTGAAGGCTGCTTTCCTCGGGATAGATCCCGGCAAGCTGCGGGAACCGTGACGTCAGCTGCTGGCGGTTGCGGAAATACATCGCCACACCGGTTCGCACCACCAGCGGGCCTGGCAGATCTGCATCGATCGGCAGATCGGCGTACCCGGAGTAGGCACCTTCCGGGACCGCGATGTCGCCACGCCAGGCCGCAGCGCGCAGCACGTTGTCGCTGAGGAGATACAGCCGGACGGACTGAGCGCTGAGGTCATTACACGCGTTGCGTACCGCGACGTCGGTGATCTCGCTCACCGATACCGCCCCAGCAAGATCAGCTGTGAACCGCTGCAGCACCTCGAGCCGGTCGGAGATCTCCTCGAGGGTCGACAGTCGCTCCACCTCGTCGGCGAGCACCTGCATGAACGCAGGAGCCGGCACCGGCGTCTCCCCGCGCTCAACTGCGCGCAGCTGATCGATCAACGCCTCGACGTACCAGCGACGAAAGACGCGGTGCGCGACAGGGGGAGCCATCGTCAGCAGCTTCGTCGCGCGCGCGTATCGATCCGCCGCGTCGAGCGCCGCTAGATACCGCTCTCCCGCCGCCGCCGCACTCACTGGCAACGTCAACACGAGGTCGGTCTCTTCGTCACCCCGGGCCGCCGCGGCCAGCGCCTGGCGCTTGATCTCCTCGCGAGCCTCGGCGAAGTCGGACTCCACTGCGTGCACCAGCTCGGCCATCGGAGCAGGGAGCGGCTGGCCACCGGTCGCCTCGTTTGCCTTGATGAGCTGCAGCTCGCGCGCCACGTTGTCGATGTGTGACTTCGCTGCCAGCAGAAGATCCGTACGTACCGCACCGAGCCGGACCGTGTGCCGCGCCCCGGGGGCTCCGGAGGTGACGGAAGGCCCTAGCGAGATGTCGAGGCCGGTGGCCGGCGCCGGGTCGAGGTTGCCCTGCTTCTCGGCGAGCTCTGCCCAGACGACCTTTCCAGCGGGCGACTCCTGGACCCCCCATCCGCTCGCGATCGCCGCTACCAGCGACAGCCCCCGCCCGGTCATCGTGTCGGCGGACGGGCGGCTGACCACCGGAAGCGTCCGGCCGCCGTCCTCCACCTCGAGCCGCAGCGCGTGCTCGCCGCGCAGGATCCGAAGTGTCACGGGCTCGGACCCGTGCAGTATCGCGTTGGTGACGAGCTCGGAGACGACCTGCTCGGCGTCCTCGACCAGGTAATCCGGCTCAGCCGCGAGCGACTTGGCGGTGAACCGGCGCGCCGTGGGCACGGCATCGGGTTCGCCGCCAAGCGTCAGCTCGGACAGCGGGCGCATTTGCCACCTGACAGGGTGCGGGACGGACACAGTCGGACGAACCAGATCATCGCAAAGGCGAGAGGGAATTTCCTCGCGGGATCGAGCTGCAGTTGCCCGTCGCAGTCACCCCGGCGAAGCGGGCCACCAGGAAGGCCACCGCTGGCGACTCGAAATGCAGCGCCGCCTCCGTGTGCACCGCGCCCTTGTACACGTGCAGCTCGACGGGGTCCCCTTGGTGGCAGTACTCATGCGCCAACGCCTGGACGTCCCGCGCGACCATCACGCCGTCGCCCACGCCGTCCGCGTTGCCGACGGCCATGAAGAACGAGGTGTTCGGACGGCCGGGGACGCTGCCCATGATCAGCCGGTTCGCGATCCGCTTGAACACCGGGACCTGGAGGATGTCTCGATAGCGGTGCTTCACCAGCTTCTGCACCCGCAGTCCCGGATACGCGCCGAGAAAGGACCCGATGCACTGCCGGCGCACCTGATCGAAGATCTTCGCGCCGTACGCCGATCCGTACTTGGCGAGGTCGAGATGAAAGGCGCGGGTCAGCGACACCATCACGGCGGGAACGACGCCCGACCAGCCTTTGCTGCCGTTGACGTAGGCCAGGTTGTGCGCCAGATCGACCGGGATGCCGCCCATTGCCACCCCGACGATGTTCAAGGCAGGTGCATAACGGGGCGCGAGCTCTGCCGCCCAGTCGGCCGCGATCGAGCCGCCTGAGTACCCGTACATCCCGACCTTCGTCGCCGGTGACAGCTGCAGGTAGGTCTCGGTCGCGCGGACCGCATCGAGCGTCCCGTAGCCGGCCTCGTGGCCGGCCGCCCAGTGCTCGTCGGTGCCTTCGAAGTCGGGCACCGTCACGATGAAGCCCTGCGCGAGGTTCGACACGACCAGCGCATCCTCTTCCTTGGCCTGATTCTCGTTCGACGTGTTGCCTGCCCAGCCACCACGCAGCGTGTAGCTGGGATCGCACTGCGGCCCGAGCGCGTCGTAGAAGCTGAGGTAGGCGACCAGGTGGGTCGCTGGCGGCGTCACGAGCGGTACGACGACCGTCGTCACCTCGACAGATGGGTCGCCGACCTCGTCGCGGGTTCGGAACAACAGCTGTTCGGCGCGGATCGGCGTCGTCAGGTTCGGCAGCGCCATCGTCACGGCGCGCGAGTTCAGGATCGTGCCCGGCGAGATCGCCGCGAGCGGGCGATCACCTGTGTACTTGTAGAACGCATCGTGCGTCGGCAAGACGATCGTCGCGGCCGATGTGGACTGCGCGAGAAGGCCGCCTGCCACCGCCGACGCGGCGACTGCAAGGGCTGCCACCACGCGCCGAACGATCACGATCCATACGCTACGGCGCTGGTGAGGATCGGAAGGTCGTGCCGGAGATCGCCGACGGTCGACGGACCGTCGAAGTAAAGAACATGGCCGACATGGTCGGGGGTGTAGGCGATGACCTGAGCAGCGTGCTCCACGGTCTTGCCGTCCCGGCTGACCTTGCTCACCGGCAGGCCCGCGTCGCGTTGCGCGGCGATCACTTGGCGCAGCGTGCCACGCAACCCGACGAAGTCGGGGCTGAAGTTGTCGAGCCATCGACGCAGGACCGCAAGCCGGTCGCGATGCGGGTCGACGGTGACGAACACGACACCCACCTGTCGGCGCACGTCTGCGCTGCTTTCTCGCAGCGCCTGCGCGATGTCAGCCATCGTCGTCGGACATACGTCAGGACAGTGCGTGTAGCCGAAGTAGACCAACGTGACCTTGCCGTCGCCGCGTTGCCTCACGTCGTAGCGGCGGCCGCCAGTGTCAGTGAGCACGATGCGAGGCTCGCCGTTCGGCGGGGACAGCACCCCACCACGCAACAGATTCCCGACCTGAGCAGCATCGAGGCCGGTGTAGCGCGCCGAATGACCACTCGAGGCACCACCACACCCGGCCACAACCAGGACGCACGCGACAGCCGCCGGAATGCGTGTGGATAGCCTCACCACCGAATGCTCCCCACTTCCCGGAGGATCGACATGCTCCGCATCCGCCGCGCGCTGGTCCCGATGGCTTGTGTGCTTCTCTCGGTCGCCCTTGCCGGATGCGGGGGCTCGAGCTCCGGAGGCGGCCTGACCCCGGGCGACAACTCGCCGTCGACCGTCTCGGGCAAGCCGATAGTAACGATTTCAGGCTTTGCCTTTCACCCTTCGACGCTGACCGTCAAAGCAGGCACGAAGGTGACCTTCGTGCAGCAGGACGCGGTACCTCACGACGTAGCGGGAAGCGGTACGTCCGCGTTCATCCACTCGCCAACCCTCATGAAGGGCCAGAGCTACACAGTGACCTTCAGCAAGCCGGGGACGTACAACTACATCTGCTCTATTCACCCCAGAATGCAGGCAAAGGTCATCGTCCAGTGACGGGCCGGCGCCGCTTCGTCGTCGGCGCCGCCCTCGCGGCCATCGCGTTCGGTGGCGTCGCACCTGCCATCACGCCGACCGCGACGGCTGCGCCGGCGACCGCGTCGATCGAGCCGCAGCCGCTACGCGTGCTGTTCGGCACCGTGCCGAAGCTCGTCCACTCCGCAATCGACCTCGGCGCCGTCGATCCGAGGCACGTACTTCACGTGCTGCTGCCGCTCGCCCTGCCGCGCCAAGACGCACTCGAGAAGTACGTCGGGTCCGTCTACCAACCGCACAGTGCACAGTTCCACCAGTTCCTGTCACCCGCCGCCTTCGGGCAGCGCTTCGGCGCGGCACCGGAGGAGATCAGCGCGGTCACCCGAGCTCTACAGGGACTCGGCCTGCAGGTCGACGCTCCGTCGGCGAATCGGCTCTTCGTGGAAGCAAGTGGCCCGGTCGCGCTGCTGCAGCGCGTCTTCGGTACGACGCTGCACAGTTTCAGGCTGTCCGGCCGATCGTTCTTCGCGAACACCCGCGACATTCGGCTACCCGCCACCCTGGGCGATGCGGTGACGGGTGTGATCGGTCTCGACGATCTTGCTCGACCGACTCCGAAGGCTCGAACAGTCGAGCCCGCCGACTCGCGGGCAGCGGCGCCCGCAATCGGCCCCATCGGTCAAAGTGGCGGTGTGACGCCGTGCGCGGCGGCGATCGCAGGCGTCGGCTACACGGCACCGCAGCTGGCCACGGCGTACAACTTCAACGGGCTCTATGCCAAGGGGTTCCTCGGGCAGGGCATGTCCGCAGCCCTGGTCGAGTTCGACGACTACCACGACAGCAACGTGGCCGGTGTGAAGTCCTGCTACCACCTGCAGACGCCGGTCACACGGCGACTCGTCGCCGGCGGTACCGGCGGTCCGCCTGCGGGTGGCGAGATCGAGGACATGGCCGACATCACGACGATGCTCGAGATGATGCCGAAGCTGGAGCACCTCTACGTCTATGTCGCACCGATCACCAGCGTCGGTGAGCTGCAGCTGTACTCCAGCTTCGTCACCGACAACGTCGCCTCGGTGATGTCGTCGTCCTGGGGCAACTGTGAGGACCTCGCCAGCGCAGCCGACAACCGGCTCTACGCCGAGATCACCGCGGAGGCAGCGGCACAGGGACAGCAGATCTTCGATGCCAGCGGCGACTCCGGCGCGGTCGACTGCAGCGGAATCTTCCCGGCACCGACCGGAGACAGCATCAGCGTCGAGCAGGAAGCAGCGGTCCCGTGGGTGACCGGCGTCGGCGGAACGAACCTCGGGGAACGCACCGCTAACGGGCTGCCCGGTCCCCGGGACGAGGCGACGTGGAACTCCGACGGCGCCGGAGGCGGCGGCGTCAGCGCGCTGTGGCGGATGCCGTCGTGGCAGTACGCACTTCCGTCCGCGCGACACGCGCCCGGTGCGACCCGGCAAGCCTGCGGCGCACCAAAGGGCCAGCTCTGTCGGTCCGTCCCCGACCTGTCCGCCAACGCGGACCCGTCGTTCGGCATGCAAGGCAGCAAGCTGCAGTTCACCGACTCTGTCGGGTCGCCGGGCTATTCCATTTACTGTGCGACCGCCAACTGCGGCCCAGTGGGCGTGGCGCTGCCGGGCGGTACAGGTGGCTGGCAGCCGATCGGCGGCACCAGCCTGTCAGCGCCGCTCACCGCGTCCGCGGCGGTGCTCTGGGGCCAGCAGGCGAAGGCCGCGCGCCTCAACGGACTCGGCCTGATCAACCCCAGCCTCTACCGGATCGCGGCCGACCCGGTTCGTTACGCCCGCGACTTCCACGACATCACCAGCGACAGCAACTCCGCGCAGTACGACCCGGAAGACTGCCCGGCCGGATGCAACCCGAAGCATCTGTACGCCGCGGCGAAGGGCTACGACATGGCCACCGGGCTCGGCAGCTACGACGCGACGAACCTCGGTGCGGACCTGGTCGCCGAAGCTGAGCAGATCACGCTGGTCCCTGACCACGTGACGGTCTACGGGTACCGCCACGGCGTCGCGACGACGGCACCAGTCGTCGCGAGCAGCGGCTATCGCGATGCGACGTACACGGCTTCCAGCAACCAGTCCTGGCTGCACGCCACGACCGGGAAGGCGCCCGGAAGCCTGCGCTGGTCGGTATCCCCCGGCTCCCTCGCATCAGGCGCCCATCGTGGCGTCATCACCGTCCACAGCAACGGACGAAGCGCGACGCTGCACGTCACGTACTCGGTGTCGCCGCGCGCGAAGCTGAAGCTCTCGACCACGCATCTGCGGTTCCACGAGGGCGCGCTCAACGCCTCGGGACGGCCGACGATCGCGACCTGCGCGGGACCGACGTGGGACGACGAGTTCTACGACGCGGTCAACGGCACGACCGGCCACAAGGCCACCCCTGAGTCGAAGCAGACCCTTCGGATCACCAACGTCGGCGCCGCCGGTAGCAAGCTCCACTGGCAGGCACTGCCTGACAGCCAGACCGGCGCCTGGCTCAACGTGGACCTGCAACATGGGAAGGTGAAGACCAAGCCCGGTCCCGCGCTCGTGCCGACCGACGGGACCGCCACCCGCGGCCACTCCGACCTGCTGCGACTGGTCTCTCTCGGTAACAGCAACGCCGTCGGCGGATATCCCGGGATGCAACAAGGGCTCTACCACGGCAACGTCAAGGTCTACGACCTCGCAGATCCGCGGGTGGTTCGCACAGTGCATGCGCGGTTGGTCCTCGGCAACGGACACGGCACGCCGTACGTGCGCACCTACGCGAAGTCGACGGCGGCGACCGTCAAGTCCGGCGGAAAGGCCACATTCCACATCCAGCTCAGCGACGGCGACGGCGCCTGCGGGTACGCCTACAGCGCCGGCACCAACCGGTCATGGGCGACGATCAGCGGGGCCGACTTCGCAGGCACCGTTCCGCCGACTGGGACGACGGCGATCACCGTGAACGTCTCGGCGAAGGGACTGAAGCCGGGCGTCCACCCGTTCACGGTCGTCGTCCAGTCGCAGAACGCGGAACCGAACCCGGATCAGATCCCGTTCCAGCTGACCGTGAAGTAGACGTCCTTCTCGCTACTGCTGGTACGTCGACAGGAACGACCCGAAGCGGTCGATCGCGTCGGCGAGCACCTCGGCGTGCGGCAGCGTCACGATCCGCAGGTGGTCAGGCTCCGCCCAGTTGAAGCCGGTGCCGTGGGTGATGAGAATCTGCTTCGCGCGCAGCAGGTCGAGCGCCATCCGCTCGTCGTCGACGATCGGGTAGACCTCGGGGTCGAGCCGCGGGAAGACGTAGAGCGCGCCTTCGGGCTTGGTGCAGGAGACGCCCGGGATGTCGTTGAGCATTCGCCAGGCGACGTCACGCTGCTCCCGCAGCCGGCCGCCCGGAAGGATCAGCTCGTTGATGCTCTGGTAGCCGCCAAGCGCCGTCTGGATCGCTAGCTGCGCCGGAACGTTGGGGCACAGCCGCATGTTGGCGAGGACGTTGAGACCGGCGATGTAGCTCTGCGCGTGCTCCTTCGGACCGCTCACGACGCACCAGCCGGAGCGGAAGCCGGCGAGACGATAAGCCTTCGAAAGCCCGCTGAAGGTGAGGCAGAGAACGTCCGGGGCGATCGACGCGACCACGGTGTGGGTGGCGTCGTCGTACAGGATCTTGTCGTAGATCTCGTCGGAGAAGATCACCAGATCGTGCTGGCGCGCGAACTCGACGAGCGCCTCGATCGTGGCGCGAGGGTAGACCGCGCCGGTCGGGTTGTTCGGGCTGATGATGACGATCGCCTTGGTGCGGTCGCTGACCTGCTGCTCAAGGTGCTCGAGGTCCGGCAGCCAGCCCGAGGTCTCGTCGCATCGGTAGTGCACGGCGGTGCCACCCGACAGCGACGTCGTCGCCGTCCAGAGCGGGTAGTCGGGCGACGGGATGAGGACCTCGTCACCGTTGTTGAGCAGAGCCTGCAACGTCATCGAGATGAGCTCGCTGACCCCGTTGCCCAGATAGATGTCGTCGACCGTGACGCCGTCGATGCCGCACAGCTGGTAGTACTGCTCGACTGCGGTCCGCGCGGAGTAGAGGCCCTTGGACTCGCTGTACCCCTGCGCGCTGATCAGGTTGCGGGTGACCGCCTGAAGGATCTCGTCCGGCGCGTCAAAGCCGAACGGCGCAGGGTTGCCGATGTTGAGCTTGAGGACCCGCTGGCCGTCTGCCTCCATCCGCGCCGCTTCTTCGAGCAGCGGCCCGCGCACGTCGTACGCGACGTGCTGCAGCTTGTCGGATTGGCGGAGATCCATGAATCGAGGGTACGGGCGCAGGCTCGAGGCGTCGCGCGTATTTCGTTCGGTCGCGCTCCACGCGCCGAGGGCAGAAAGCACCACAGAGACCGCGTCACCGCCGGATTGTGACGCGGCCTCTGAGGTATTCCGTCGCGCCGGCACTGGGCATCGGCGCGACGGGGACCAGGTTGGGCCAAATCGGCCCGGGTGAAGTTGTGGGGCTTAGATCGAGCGCTGGGCCGGCACGCCGGCGAGCAACGCCCGAACCTCGGACTCGCGGTAACGGCGGTGACCGCCGAGAGTGCGGATCGAGGTCAGCTTGCCTGCCTTGGCCCACCGCGTGACGGTCTTGGGGTCGACGCGGAACATCGTCGCGACCTCGGCGGGGGTGAGCAGCGGTTCGGCGTCTGCGGTACGGGTGGTCATCAGGGAAACTCCGTTTCGTGGCGACCGTTGGGCGCGGTCAGGTCCCCATGGTGAAGATGTCGCGCGATATCCGGTATGGCCCATCGGGACCATCTTTCGGGCCGGAGGTAACTAGTCCGTTTCGCCCGCTACGGGCGAAAGGCAGCCCGTATGTCACATACGTGTCGCGAAATGCCGCACCTATGTGACATACGGGTCGCGAAATGCCGCACCTATGTGACATTCGGGTCGCGAATTGCAGCACCTATGTGACATACGGGTCGCGAATTGCAGCACCTATGTGACATACGGGTCGTAAATCACGACACCTATGTCACATGCGATCCCAGCTAGTTGGCGTGCTCCAGCGCTGCCACCGAGCGCCAGCGGGCGATGACCCGCTCGTAGCACTGGCCCGCCGCCGGCAGATCGCCCGACTGCAGCCGCTCGAGCGCCTCGTTCACGTCGGCGACTGAGGTGTCCTCTGACAGCGCGTCATCGTCCACGAGGTGGACCAGGCCGCCGTAGTCGAGCTCGACCAGCGAGTGCGGGTGGAAGTCCTCGAGCCACCGGCCGACGTCCTCGATCGCCGAGGTCGCGGGACCGTCGCCGAAGATGCGCTGTACGACGCGCAGGGCCTTTGCGATCCGCCGACGGGCGCGCGACATCGCGGTCAGGTAGACCAAAGCGCGATCGAGGCCCCCGCCATCCATCCGGCGCTCGCCCAGCACCATCCGGCGCTCACTCGCCTCGAACGCGAGGAACCAGGAGATCGGCACCTGCCAGGTCGCCGTGAGGATCCCGGCGCGAAGCTGCGGGTTGTTGGCGCGCCACACGTCACGCGCGTCTTCTGCGGCAGCGCTGAGCGCCGCCGGGAAGAACGCGTCCCGAAGCTCGTCGGGCAACTGCGACCGGAAGCTGTCGAGTGCGTCCCACGCGCGCACCTGCAGCCGCCACGGGCAGACGTAGGTGAGCCCGTCGAGCTCACGCACATAGGCGTGGTCGCTGCCGTCGGACAGGTCCAGCCGCGGCGGGATCGCGAGCACCGCTGACAGCGCGACCTGGTGCTCGCGGACCATCTGCATCGGCCGGCTCGCGACGTCACCAGCGGCGATGTACGCCTGCCACCGCTCGCGCTCGGCCTCGGCCATCCCGGACAGCGGCTCGTACACCCGCAAGTGCGCGGCGTACCCCATCACGCCATCAATCCAAGCACGACTTCAAACGGCGCTGACTAGCCTCGGCGACGTGGGGCTGTTCGCGCAGGCGCCGGAACACGAGCAAGTCGTGTTCTGCAACGACCCGGCGACCGGACTGCGCGCAATCGTCGCGATCTACTCGACGGCGCTCGGTCCCTCGCTCGGCGGCACCCGTTTCTACCCGTACGCCGACGAAGCGGCGGCGCTCGCCGACGTGCTCGAGCTGTCCAAGGCGATGGCCTACAAGGCCGCGTGCGCCGGTTTGGAGCTCGGGGGCGGCAAGGCGGTCATCATCGGCGACCCCACCAAGGACAAGTCCGAGGCGCTGCTGCGCGCCTACGGTCGGTTCGTCGACTCGCTGTCCGGCCGCTACTACACGGCATGCGACGTCGGCACGTACGTCGCGGACATGGACGTCGTCGCGCAGGAGTGCCGCTTCACGACGGGGCGCTCGCCGGAGAAAGGCGGCGCCGGGGACTCCTCCGTTCTCACCGCGTTCGGCGTCTTCGAGGGGATGCGCGCCGCGGCCGAGGCCGCTTGGGGCGAGCCGACGTTGCGCGGGCGGCGGGTGGCGATCTCCGGCGTCGGGAAGGTCGGTCGGCATCTGGTCGAACACCTGCTCGAGGACGGCGCCTCGATCGTGGTCGCCGACGTCAACTCCGACGCCGTCGCGGCCATCGTGGAACGCCACCCGGAGGTTGCGGCCACCGACCCCACCCGGCTCATCGACGAGCCGATGGACGTCTTCTCACCCTGCGCACTCGGCCACGCCCTCACCGACGACACGGTCGGGCGGCTGTCGGCCCGCATCGTCTGTGGCGGCGCGAACAACCAGCTGGCCCACCCCGGCGTCGAGGCTCTGCTGGAGCAGCGCGGCATCCTCTACGCGCCGGACTACGTCGTGAACGCGGGCGGGGTGATCCAGGTCGCCGACGAGATCGATGGCTACGACCCGGACCGGGCGCGAGCGAAGGCGGCCGAGATCTTCAGTACGACGGCCCGGATCCTCGCCACGGCTGCGGCGGACGGCGTACCGCCGTCGATCGCCGCCGATCGGATGGCCGAGGAGCGGATGGCAGTCGCCGCAGCGGGCCGTCCGCTTCGCCTCCCCGCACGGGATGGGCAAGGCGGCTCCGAGCGCTGATATCCTGACTGTCGATCCGGGGCACCGGGTCGGGATGACCGAAACAACTTCCGTATCGCTACCGGGTGGTCCCGGGGCGCAACGAGGGGGTCGAGCCAATGGGGCGCGGCCGTGCCAAGGCCAAGCAGACGAAGGTCGCCCGCGAGCTGAAGTACTCCAGCGGCGGAACTGACCTCGATCGTCTGGCGCAGGAGCTTGCCGCCGAACGCGGCAGCAACGGCTCCGCGATCATCGCTACGTCTTCATCTGATGAGGACGACGAAGAGGAGTACGTCGACCCTTACGCGGTCGACGACGAGGACGACTAGCCGTCAGTCGGCGGCAGTCACGATCTCGCCGCACACCCACGCGTCCACGCCCCGCCCCACCAAGTGGTCGACGGCTGCCTGGGCATCCGATTCGGCGACCACGGCCACCATCCCGACACCGAGGTTGAACGTCCGCTCCATCTCCTCCGGCGCCACCTGGCCGCGTTCGGCGATCAGGCCGAAGATCGGCGCGGGGGTCCACGAGTCGCGGTCGATCTCCGGTCGAAGGCCATCGGGGAGCACTCTGGCGAGGTTCGCGGTCAGCCCACCACCGGTCACGTGTGAGAACGCGTGCACCCTCATCGCCGCCGCGAGGCTGAGGCAGTCCTTCGCGTAGATCCGGGTCGGGGTCAGCAACACCTCGCCGAGCGGAGTCCCCAGCTCGGCAGCGGAGTCGAGCGGGATCTTCGCCACCGAGAGCAACACGTGGCGGGCCAGTGAGTAGCCATTCGAGTGCAGGCCGCTCGACGCCATCGCGACGACGACGTCACCGGCAGCAACCCGCTCAGGCGTGATCAGGTCCTCGTCGCGCACCATTCCGGTGGCCGCGCCGGCGACGTCGTACTCGTCCGGACCGAGCAGCCCCGGATGCTCGGCCGTCTCGCCCCCGATCAGCGCGCAGCCCGCGAGAGCGCACCCGGCGTCGATCCCGGCGACGATGTCCGCGATCCGCTCCGGCAGCACTCGGCCGCAGGCGATGTAGTCGGTCATGAACAGCGGCTCCGCGCCGCAGACGACGATGTCGTCGACGACCATGCCGACCAGATCGTGGCCGATGGTGTCGTGCCGGTCGAGCGCCTGCGCGATGGCGACCTTCGTACCCACCCCGTCGGTCGACGTCGCGAGCAGCCGGTTCGCGTCGATCCGGAACAACCCGGCGAAGCCGCCGAGGCCGCCGACCACCTCGGGGCGAGTTGAGGTCAGGCGGGCCTTGATGAGCTCGACCGCACGGTCACCGGCTTCGATCGAGACGCCAGCCGCCGCGTAAGTAGCGGCACCCTCAGCGGGCGTCACGGACGAGAGAGGGCGTCGGACGCGCCCACGCCTGGCAACAGCATGTCCTGGGTCGGATCGACGTCCTCGACGTTGCGCTCGATGCTCTCCAGCATGTGCTTTCCGAGCAGCTCGGGTGCCGGAAGCTCGATCGGGTACTCGCCGTCGAAGCAGGCGCGGCACAGTCGCTCGCCCGGGATCGTGGTGGCCTCGGTCAGCTGCTCCAACGAGATGTAGCCGAGGGTGTCCGCACCGATGGAGGCGCACACCTGATCGACGGTCAGGCCGTTGGCGATGAGCTCGGCGCGCGACGCGAAGTCGATGCCATAGAAGCAGGGCCACTGCACCGGCGGCGAGGAGATCCGGACGTGCACCTCGGCGGCGCCCGCCTCACGCAGCATCCGCACGAGCGCGCGTTGCGTGTTGCCGCGCACGATCGAGTCATCGACGACGACCAGTCGCTTCCCGGAGATCGCCGAGCGCAGCGGATTCAGCTTGAGCCGAATACCGAGCTGGCGAATCGTCTGGGACGGCTGGATGAAGGTGCGGCCGACGTAGGCGTTCTTCACCAGGCCGATGCCATAAGGGATGCCACTCGCCTCGGCGTAGCCGACCGCGGCCGGCGTACCGCTCTCCGGCACCGGGATCACCAGGTCCGCGTCGACCGGGTGCTCTTTGGCAAGCCGGCGCCCGACCTCCACGCGGGTCTCCTGCACCGACCGTCCGGCGATGGCCGTGTCCGGGCGCGCGAGGTAGACGTACTCGAACAGGCAGCCCTTCGGCACGGCCTCGGCGTAGCGCTGCGAGCGCAGGCCGTGCTCGTCGATCGCGATCAGCTCACCCGGCTCGATCTCGCGGACGAACGACGCACCGACGATGTCGAGCGCCGCGGTTTCGCTCGCGACGACCCAGCCGCGCTCGAGCCGGCCGAGGACCAGCGGGCGCACGCCGTGCGGGTCGCGCGTCGCGTAGAGCGTGTGCTCGTCCATGAAGACCAGAGAGAACGCGCCTCGCAGCCGCGGCAGCACCTGGATTGCGGCCGCCTCAAGCGAGAGGTCCGGGTCGCGCGCCAACAGCTCCGTGATCAGGTCCGAGTCACTCGTCGCCCGGGGCTCGCCGTTGCGCGGACCGCGATCGACGCCGATCTCGGCGGCGAGCTGCGCAGTGTTGGTGAGGTTGCCGTTGTGCCCTAGCGCGATGCCCCCGCCCTGCGGCGCGGGACGGTACGACGGTTGGGCGTTCTCCCAGGTGCAGGAGCCGGTGGTCGAGTACCGGTTGTGGCCGATCGCGAGGTGACCGGTCATCGCCCCGAGCGTGGGCTCGTCGAAGACCTGCGCGACCAGACCGAGGTCCTTGTAGACGACGACGGTGCGACCGTCGGAGACGGCCATGCCCGCCGCCTCCTGACCGCGGTGCTGGAGCGCATAAAGCCCGTAGTAGGTGAGCTTTGCGACCTCTTCACCGGGCGCCCAGACCCCGAAGACGCCACAGGCATCCTTCGGTGGCTGCTCGTCGGGGATATCCGAGAATCCAACCCGGGGCGCTTCAGCAGCGTCGGGCTGGGTGTGGTCGTGCGCGGAAGGGAAGTCGGACAGGCTCGGCGCCACCGACCGGCTCCTTGTCGTCGTCGACACGGGACTGTTCACATCCTAGAGCGCATCGACAGCGTTTCGGCGGTGACGTTTCGGGGTGAATCCGGCATGGTGGACGGTGCCGGTCGGTACGGGGCGACAATGAGGCGGAAATCCTGACGTGGACACGGTCCGAGTGCTGGTCGTCTACGGCTCGACGCGGGGTGGAACCGCGGGGCTGGCGCACCTGGTCGCCGACGCTTTCGTGCGGCATCACATCCATGCCGAGGTGCGCCGCGCGGGGGAGGTCCGCAGTTTCGGCGACTACGACGCGGTGATCGTGGGCGGAGCTCTCTACAGCAACCGCTGGCACCCGGACGCGACCGCCTTTGTCGGCCGGAACCGCGCCGAGCTGCGCCGGCTGCCGGTCTGGTTCTTCTCCAGCGGGCCACTGGACGACTCGGCTCGCTCGGGCGCGATCGCGCCGGTGCCCCAGGTCAACTCACTTGCCCGCGAGATCGAGATCCGCGGCCACATGACCTTCGGCGGGCTGCTCGACAAGCGTCCGGCCGGCCTGTTCGGCCTGTTCGCCTACGGACCCGAGGGCGACTTCCGCGATCGCCACCACGTCAGCGAGTGGGTCGAGCGGATAGCCGAGGAACTACGCCACGAGCACGAGTCGATGATCCGGGTCGTCGACTCGACCGGCCGAACCGTGCCGCCCAAGGCCGCGCCGAGACGACCTCCGATCGTCATCGTCCCGATGCGTGACCCGGAGGACCTGGAGGCGGCGACCAGCAACCTCGACGGCCACGACGTCGACGGCCTGCGAGAGGACGTCCAGATCTCGTGGTCGGAGGACGACGCTCCGCGACCGGTACGCAGCCTGTCGCGGCTGCGCAACTACCTCACCCTCGATGACGAGGAAGCCGAAGACGAAGGCCTCGACCTGCTCCTCGAGCTAGCCGAGCCCTAACCTCAGCCGGGAGCGAGGTGGCGGGCCGAGCGGCGTCCCGCCGTAGACGACCTTGCCGTCGGCTCGCTGGTAGGTCAGCCACGGGATCGCGCCGCGCTGGTCGACGCCCCGAAGGTTGTAGTTGCACACCCCGTGGGGGAACGTCTCCTTCAGCTGCTGCCACTGCGAGACGGTGAACTGCACCGGGTACGACGAACGGCGTAGCGGCTGCAGCTGGCACTCGAGGATGTCGTCGCTCATCGGCATGCCGGCCGACATTCTCGGCGTGCCGTAGGCCTGCACCGCCTCGTCGCACGCCTCGACCGGCAGGTCGACGCCGGCGCCGTCGGTGCAGCGATCGGTGAGGTCGTAGGGCTTGTCCACGATGATCTTCTGGGACAACGGAATCGACCGGTGGTCGGCGTTCACCTGCGCGAGCCAGCGATCCATCGCGAGCACGGCCTCGTCGGCGTAACGGGCATCTCCGATCAACGGGGCCAGCCCCCGCCACAGGACCTGGTTCGCCGCCGTACCGAAGTCGCGAAGCAAACGTGCCCGCATCGCATACGTCCGGTACACGTCGTGGAAGGCGCCCGGGTCCGGACCACGCAGGTCGATGATCGCAACCCGGTTCAGGTTGTTCGCCGAGTCGACGGCGCCGCTTCTGTAGGCGCGCTTCAAGCCGATCAGGTCAGGGGTGCTGCGTGCCTTCTGGTAGGTGTCGTCCTGGGTGAGGCCGCCGACCTTCGCGTTGATGTCGACGAACGCAGCCGGCGAGATCTCGCCGTTGAGCAGGCCCTGCAGGCCGTACTGGATGCCGTCGTTCCCGAACGGCCGGTTGGCGAAGCCGTCCTTGCGCAGGCCGAACACGTTGACCATGTACTGCTGCAACGTGCACTTCACACCGCGCGGGTTCGAGCCCGGCTTGTAGACCCTCGACGCCGGCACGTCCGGGCAGGAGCGCGACGGGTTCGCGCTGTTCGGGATGACGTTGGTGAACGTGATCGGGTTGCCGATGTTCGGATGGTCGAGCACCTGCGAGATCCCGAGCGGCGTCCACACCGCGCCCGCCGCCCAGCCGCCGGGGTTCTCGAAGTACTTCAACAGAATCGTGTAGTCGACGTACTCCAGGGCCGAGGACCACGCATCGGTGAAGCTGCACTGCGGCGTGATGCCTTGGTAGATCCCCGGGTAGGCGTTGGCGACCTGCTGCTGCACTAGTGAGCCGCCGGAGCAACCGGTGCCGATCGTCCACTTCACCGGGCCGTACTCGTCGATCACGCGCTGCTTGGTCATGACCAGCGACTCGGCCTGGGTGAGCAGGTTGCAGTTGTGACCCGCGTTGTCGAGGGCGTTGCTCATCAAGATGAAGCCGGCGCCGAGCAGGTCCGCATCGAGAACGCCGGGCGCGTCACCGGTGCCGTACGTCGTGTCGCAGCTCGCGCCGTGAGTGATCACGAGCCGGTCGATGTACTGCGGCTGCGGCGCCCACGGGTGCCACGGCTTACCCGGCTGCCAGAGCGCCGCGATCGAGTACTGGTCGCGGTCGATGTAGCCGATCTCCTCGCGCACGATGAAGGGGACCGTCACTCCGTTGCGCGTCGTGGTGGTCGCGATCAGCTCCGACGGCGGCGGCGACTGCGGGTCGTACGGACGGAACGAGCCGACCGACGCCACCCCGGTGATGCCGACCCCAAGCGTGTTCGTTCCGACCGGGACGTACTGGTAGCTGTACGACGGGCGCTGGTTGCACTGCGCGTCCTTCGCCCCCGCCTGGCATTTCCACGGCTTGACCTGCGGACCGGCGAAGATCGGACCGCCGATCGGATGGTTGGTGATCGTCAACTCGGCGCGCAGGCCGGCGACCTTGGCGACAAGGCGGTTCGGGCCGAGGCGCAGGTGTCGTACGAGTCCCTCCACCTGATGGTCCGCCCGCATCGCGAACCAGCCGCTCACGTCGCGGCCGTTCAGCGCGACCTGCAGTCGCTGTGTCGGGGAGTCGGAGGGGACGAGGATCCGCGTCAGCACCCGACCGCCGGAGACGAGGTCCGCGCGCACCGACAGCGTCTGGATCGACAGCGTGTGACGCGCGTGCGACCGGGGTGGCGCTGAGTGCTGCGCCCGGTGGGTCGCGGCTGCGGCGGGCACGACGGAGGACAGCAGCAGTGCCCCGCAGCCGGTGAGCACGGAGCGACGCAGCCGGGCAGAAATCATGATCGAAATGTTCGGCCCCATGGCTACCGTGACCTGCATGCCACCGACCGACCATCTCATCGCCTTCGCGCTCACCGGGTTCCTGGTGATCGTGATCCCGGGGCCGAGCGTGTTGTTCGTCGTCGGGCGAGCGCTCTCCAACGGCCGCCGGGTCGCGCTGCTGTCGATGGTCGGCAACTCGTTCGGCGTCTACCTCCAGACGATCGCCGTTGCCTTCGGCATCGGCACCCTCGTCGAGGAGTCGGTCGCTGCCTTCACCATCGTGAAGCTGCTCGGCGGCTGTTACTTGCTCTACCTCGGCGCCAAGACGTTCCACGAGCGCAAGTCGCTTGCGGGTGCGATCAGCGGCTCGTACGGCGAGGCTCGTTCCGACCGTCGTGCCTTCGTCGAGGGCATGACGGTGGGCGTCACGAACCCGAAGACGATCGTTTTCCTGGTCGCCGTACTGCCGCAGTTCACTAGTCGCGGCGATGGAAATGTGCCACTGCAGATCATGCTGCTGGGGCTGATCTTCTTCGCGCTCGCCATGGTGTCCGACTCCGGCTGGATCCTCGCCGCGAGCCGGGTGCGGTCATGGTTCGCGGGCTCACCGAGGCGCCTGGAGCTGGTCGGTGGCACCGGCGGCCTCGCCATCATGGCGGTCGGCGCTGGAGTGCTCGCGACCGGTCGAAAGAGCTAGGCGCGCACCAGGGCTGGAGCCGGCTCGAGCCGCATCTGGATTCCGGGGTGCGGACGCAACGTGACCGCCGCCCACGTCTTCACGTGCTGGCCGGGGACGATCTCTGGCGCCCAACGCCGTGCGAGTGTCGCGAGCACGAGCACCGCCTCCGACCACGCAAACTGCTCGCCGATGCACATCCGGTTGCCGGCGCCGAACGGGAAGTAGGCGCCGCGCGGCTGACCCGGCGCACTGTGGTCGAACGCACCTTCGGCGTTGATCCACCGATCGGGTCGATACGCATGCGCGTCTGGTCCCCACCACCGTGGATCCTGGTGAATGATCCACGGGCTCATCAGGATGGTGTGGCCGGCACCCGCGCGGTAGCCGCCGATGTCAACCGGCTCAAGCGTCTCGCGCTCGAGAATCCACGCCGGCGGGCGAAGTCGCATCGTCTCGGCGATCGTCGCCATCGTGTACGGCAGCCGTGCGATGTCGTCGTACGTCGGAACGGCATCGCCGATCGTCAGATCGATCTCGGCGCGCAGCTTCGCGGCGACGTCCGGGTTCTGGGCGAGCAGCCACCAGGTCCACGACAGCGCGTTTGCCGTCGTCTCGAACCCCGCGAGCATGAGGGTCAGCGTCTCGTCGAGCACCTGCTGCTCGGTGAAGCCTTCGCCGTCCTCGGTCGCGGCGAGCAGCGCGGCGACCATGTCGTCGAAGCGGTGATCGCTGCGCTTGTGATCACTGACCACCCGCTCGACCGTGTTGCGCATCGAGACCACAGCGTTGTTGATCTTCACCGCCGGCGGCAGCTTGGTGTTCAGCAGCTTGGTCGCTCCGGGGATGAACCCGATGCCGAAACGCTTGAGGATGACCTCGAGCGAGTCGATCACCGTCCGAGCATCGCGATCGGTCTCGTCGCCGAGCAGCGTGCGGCCGACGACGTCGAGCGTCACGCGACCCATCTCGTCAGTGATCTCGACGACCTGCCCGGCTTGCCAGCGTTCGTCGGCGCGCATCGCTGCTTCACCCATCACGCCGGCGTACTTCTTCAGAGCCGTGGACGAGAACGCGGGGTTGATGAGCCGCCGGTTGCGTTTGTGCGACACCAGGTCCTCATTGGTGAGGATGCCGTTGCCGAGCCCGATGGCGATCATCCGGACTCCGAAGCCCTTGGTCATCGACCGGCTCTTGTCGACCAGCACCTCGCGCGCCAGCGCCGGGTCGGAGACCACCCACAGGCGAAGCCTCGGGCCGCGCAGCTCGACCACGTCGCCGCGGGCGGCGACGCTTTCGAACATCGCGGTGCTCCGGGTGCGGTCGAACAACGCGCGGAACGTCTTCGGTGCCGCGCGGACAACCGGCGGCTGCGGTCCTTCCGGCCGACGCTTCATGACAACACCGGCAGGTGCTCGGAGATGTCGGCACGGTCACCACTAGCGCGCACCCGGCCGGAGTCGACCGCATCCGTCCACGACAAGCGACCCGTCGCGATCTCGATCCACGTCACCGGCTCGACCTCCACGACGTTCGGTGGCGTCCCGCGGGTATGACGCGGTCCGGCCACGCACTGAACCGCAGCGTACGGCGGTACGCGAAGTTCCACACTGTGACCTGGGACACGCTCCGCGAGGATGCCGGTCAGCATCCGGGTCGAGATTCCTACCGCACCCTGGTCGACAACCACGGGGTCCACATCCGGCACCGAAGCCGACAGATCGAGTGAGTGCACAACCAGCTCGTTGACGCGGGTCGCCATCAAGTCGGACAGCCGAAGCGGGCCACGCCGCGCCATCACCACGGGATCGCCCGGCGTCGCGTCGAGCGCGGCGAGGAGGTCCGCCCTCGCCCTCGCAGCGTTCGTGATGACGTCACCCGGCGTCAGGCCGTGGGCCGCCTCGCGGTCACGCTGCGCGATCTCGGGAGCAGCATCACGCCATGCCGACGTGTATGCGGCGATCGTGAGTGCCTTGTCCTTCACGCGACCGGCTGCAAGCGCCCGTACGACGACGCCGGTCATGTCCGTCACGTGAAAGCCCAGCTCGCGAACGGTCCACGGCGAGAGCCGCGACGAACGCTTCCAGATGTCAGGCGGCAGGGCGAGCAGCCAGTCGACGACGTGGCGTTGCTGCGCAAGGTAGGCCGTGCGAGCCGTGGCGAGCTTGGTTGCCACTGGCGTCTCTTATCCGAAGAGCGCGGGCAGCGTTCCTTCTGACTGCTCGCGCAGCTGTTCGACACCGACGTCGAACAACCCCTCGACGACGAACGACGTCCCACCCGTCTGCCCGATCACCTTGGCCACAACGTGGTGCTTCGCGGCCAGGCCGAGGACCGCATCGACGTCATCGGTGGCGACGATCGCTCGTGCCGAACTCTCGCTGAACAACGCGACGAACGGGTCGCCGTCGAGGCGCACCGAGGCACCGACCCCCTCGAGAAGGCAAGCCTCGACGAGTGCCTGGGCGAGACCGCCTTCGGCAAGGTCGTGGGCAGCACTCGTCATCGATCGCTCGGATGCTGCAACAAGTACGGCGGCGAGTGCGCGCTCCGCGTCGAGTCGCACCTGCGGCGGCCTGCCGCCGAGGTGCCGGTGGACGACCCACGCCCACGCCGACCCGTCAAGCTCGTCGGCGGTCTCGCCGAGCAACACGATCTGCTGACCCGCCGTGGTGAAGCCACTTGGCACTCGCCTGGTGACGTCGGCGATCACACCGAGCACGCCGATCACCGGCGTCGGGTTGATCGCGGTCGCACCGGTCTGGTTGTAGAAGCTGACGTTGCCGCCCGTCACCGGCGTGCCGAGGGAGCGGCAGGCCTCCGCGAGCCCGCGCGTGGCCTCAGCGAACTGCCACATCACCGACGGGTCCTCGGGAGACCCGAAGTTCAGACAGTCCGAGACCGCGAGTGGCGTCGCGCCGCTGCACGCAACGTTGCGGTGGGCCTCCGACAACGCGAGCTGCGCGCCGTCGTGCGGGTCGAGCCGGGCGTATCGCCCGTTGCCGTCGAGCGACAACGCGATCCCCCGCTTGGTGTCGTCACCAAGTCGGACCACGCCGGAGTCGTGCGGCATCGCCAGCACCGTGCCTCCGATGACGTAACGGTCGTACTGTTCGGTCACCCATCGGCGCGAGCAGAGCTCGGGTGAGGCGACGAGCCTCAGCAAGGTCTCCCGGATCTCTTCCCCGGTAGCCGGACGTGACAGTCGCGCAGAGCCGTCGGCGACGAGTGCGTCTTGCGCCTCGTCGGGCCGAGCTACCGGGCGGTGATAGACCGGGCCATCGTCGGCCAGCGAGCCAGGCGGTGCGTCGACGACGACCTCGCCGTGCCAGGTGATGACGAGATGGTCGCCGTCGGTCACCTCACCGATGACCGTCGCGAGGACACCCCACTTCCTGCACCTCTCGAGCACGGCGTCGACGTCGCCAGGCGTGACGATCGCGAGCATGCGCTCCTGCGACTCGCTCATCAGGACTTCGAGTGGCGACATCGACGCCTCACGGAGGGGCACCCTGTCGAGCTCGATGCGCATCCCTCCGTCGCCGTGGGACGCGGTCTCACTGGTCGCGCACGACAGGCCCGCACCGCCGAGGTCCTGGATGCCGGTGACCAGTCCCGCATCGAAGAGCTCGAGGCAGCACTCGATGAGGATCTTCTCCGTGAACGGGTCGCCCACCTGGACGCTCGGCCGCTTGCTCTCGCCCGCTTCCTCGAAAGTCGCGCTGGCG
The DNA here is from genome assembly GCA_035545635.1 of Mycobacteriales bacterium. Taxonomy (GTDB): domain Bacteria; phylum Actinomycetota; class Actinomycetes; order JAFAQI01; family JAFAQI01; genus DASZTV01. Next base: position 63,552 of record DASZXY010000003.1, read on the forward strand.
AGCACGGAGACGCCGCCGATGCCGTCACGACCGGTCAGAGCGCCCAGCAGGACGATCTGGTTGCCCGTGCCCTTCGCCTGGGACAGCTGCAGGCGGTTGTGCGGCAGCACCCCGACGCACAGTGCGTTGACGAGCGGGTTACCGCTGTACGTCGGGTCGAACCCCACCTCGCCGCCGATGTTTGGCAGGCCCAGGCAGTTGCCGTAGCCACCGACGCCGGCGACGACGCCCGTGACCAGCCGCTTGGTATCGCGCGCCTCGGCGTCCCCGAACCGCAGCGAGTCCATCACCGCGATCGGGCGCGCGCCCATGGTGAGGATGTCGCGCACGATCCCGCCGACACCGGTCGCGGCGCCCTGGTACGGCTCGACGTAGCTCGGGTGGTTGTGGCTCTCGACCTTGAACGTCACGGCGAGGCCATCACCGACATCCACGACGCCGGCGTTCTCGCCCATCCCGACCAGCATCGCGTCGCTCGCCGGAGGGTCCTCCGCGAACTGGCGCAGGTGAACCTTGCTGGACTTGTAGGAGCAGTGCTCGCTCCACATCACCGAGTACATCGCCAGCTCGCTGTCGGTCGGGCGGCGGCCGAGGATCTCGCGGATCCGGGCGTACTCGTCGTGCTTGAGCCCGAGCTCGGCGTAGGGCTGTGGCTGATCAGGTGTTTTGGTGGCGTGCGAGACGGTGTCGACGGTGCTGGTCATGCAGGTACTAGCGCCTCGATCACCGATGCGAACATCGGGAGGCCATCCGCCGACGGACCGGTGAGCAGCTCGATGGCGTGCTCTGGGTGCGGCATCAGGCCGACGACGTTGCCCGCCGCGTTACGGATCCCGGCAATGTCATTGAGGGCTCCGTTCGGGTTGCCGTCGAGATAGCGGAAGGCAACCCGGCCCTCACGCTCCAGCTCTTCGATCGTTGCTGCGTCCGCGACGTAACGGCCCTCGCCGTGCTTGACCGGGATGACGATCTCGGCACGGTCGGCGTAGTGCGAGGTCCACCGGGTGGAGGTCGACTCGACCCGCAGCCGCTGATCGCGGCAGACGAAGTGGAGGCCGGCATTGCGGATCAGCGCACCCGGCAGCAGGCCCGCCTCGCACAGCACCTGGAAGCCGTTGCAGATGCCCAGGACCGGCAGCCCGTCAGCTGCGGCGGCGACGATCTCGGCCACCACTGGTGAAAACCGCGCGATCGCGCCGGCCCGCAGGTAGTCGCCGTAGGAGAAGCCACCGGGCAGGACAACCGCCTCCACCCCGTTGAGAGTGGCGTCGCCGTGCCAGAGGCTGACCGGCTCTGCCCCGGCGGCCTTCACAGCCCGCGCCGCGTCCCGGTCATCGAGTGATCCAGGGAAGGTCACCACACCGACGCGAGGGGTGGCGGGCACAGCGTCAAGTCTAGGTGGCTGGCCTTCCTCGGCTGACGGCGACACAGCCAGAACCCGCGTTCCGGCACACAACCGTTACGAGGGTCATCACACGAGGCGCTCCGGCCTTCTCAGCAGGCGACCCGCGCAACGTTTGTGTTCTCTTTTTCAGGGACTAGTCATCTGAGATCACGCAAAACGGTCCGAATAGGCGATGGCGACGAATCGGGCATTGCGACCACACTCCAGGTATCCGGAACGATCTTGGGGGAAGCCATGGCAAGCGAGTCGCCTCGTCAGTACCGAGCACTGGTGCTGTGCGCGATGCGCAAGTGCTCGGCCTGCGCCCGCGAGGTCTTCGTCAAGGATGACCACTGCGTCGAGTGCGGCGCCGACGTCCCGAAGCCAGCGCCACGGATCCCGCGGCCTCGCCGCGAGCTCCAGTTCATCCCGCCGACCGGGTGGGGCCTGGAGCAGGCAGCCGCCTCGATGAACCTGAACACCGCCGCCATGCCCGGGATCAACTGACCCGCACTCGCTAGGGTCCGCGGAGTGATCTTCCGCGCCCGCCTGACCCGTGCGGCGCGTGGCAGTCTGTGCGCCCTCCTCGCCGTGGGCTTCGGGTGGGCGATTCACGCCGAGATCACCTTCTACGGCGTCGACACCACGCTGCGCATCATCGCTCTCGTCCCCACGGTCATCATGGAGATCGCCTACCTGGTGGGGCTCTGGCGACTTTGGGTCGTATGCCTGATCGTGAATGAGTCCGGCGCCATCGTTCGCAACTTTCGCGGCGACATCCCGGTCCGCCGTACCGAGATTCGAGAAGTCATCGCCGTCTCAGGCGCGACCGGAAGTCATGTCGCCCTGCAGCTGAAGATCGGCGACGTGCTCCACCTCGACGGGCTTGCGTTCGCCTCCGCTGGGCGCACCGACCGCGCGGTGCAGGAGATCAGCCAGGCACTGGGCCGGGTCAAGAGCGAGGACGTTAAGCCTCGAGACGAACAGTGAAGTCCTCGATCGCGGGATTCGCGAGCAGCTCCTCAGCAGCGCGGCGTGCCACCTCCTCGGCGTCGGCCGAGTCGATCTCGAGCTCGAACCGCTTGCCCTGCCGGACCGATGCGACTCCGTCGAAACCGAGACCGGGCAGCGCCCGAACGATCGCCTGACCCTGCGGGTCGAGGATCTCCGGCTTCGGCATCACATCAACAACGACCCGCACCATGGGGCTAACCCTAACCAAGCGTGAACGGTCGACCGGTGAGGCGCTCGTAGGCCTCGAGGTACTTCTCTCGGGTCTTCGCGACGACGTCGTCGGGCAGCGGCGGCGGGGGTCCACCAGCGGCGCGGTCCCAGCCCGACTCGAACCGCAACCAGTCGCGGACGTACTGCTTGTCGTACGACGGCTGCGCGCCGCCGGGCTTCCAGGTGTCCGCCGGCCAGAACCGCGACGAGTCCGGGGTGAGCACCTCGTCGCCGAGGACCAGCCGGCCGTCGAGCCAGCCGAGCTCGACCTTGGTGTCCGCCAGCAGAATGCCCGCGCGCTCCGCCAAGTCGCGGCCCCGCGAGTAGACGGCGAGGGTGAGGGCTCGCAGCTGCTCGGCCACGTCGGCGCCAACCTGTGCGACAACCTCTTCGAAGGTCATCGCCTCGTCGTGCTCACCAACCGGAGCCTTGGTCGTCGGGGTGAAGATCGCCTCCGGCAGCTTCGAGCCGTCCTCAAGGCCCGGCGGCAACGGCACGCCACACACCGAGCCGTTCGCCTCGTAGTCGATGACGCCACTGCCCGCGAGGTAGCCACGTGCGACGCACTCGACGCTGACCATCTCCAGCTTGCGGCAAAGCACCGAGCGGCCGCGCAGCTCCTCGACGTACGACGAGAACGGCGCGGGATATTCGGTGACGTCGGCCGACACCACGTGGTTCGGAATGATGTCCGCGAGCTGCTCGAACCACCACAGTGACATCTGGGTGAGGATCGCGCCCTTGTCGGGGATTGCGGTGGCGAGGTCGTAGTCGAACGCAGAGATCTTGTCGCTCGCGACCATCAGCAGCAGGCCATCGCCCGCGTCGTACAGGTCTCGAACCTTCCCGGTGTAGAGATGGCGATCCTCGAGACCTTCGATCATGCGAGGGTGGCCACGCGGTCGAACACGGGCGCCAGCCGCTCGAGGTAGCGCTCCGGCCGGCAGACCTCGTCGAGGCGACCCTCGTCGAGGGTCTGGTTGTTGTCGGCTGCGTGCTTGCGAAGCGTCTCCCGGAACGGCACGCCCGACCCCCAGGTCTCCATCGCCGCCGCCTGCGTGAGTGCGTACGCGTCTTCTCGGGACAGACCGGAGTCGACGAGCTCGAGCAGCACGGTGCTGGAGTAGATCAGGCCGCCGGTGGCGTCGAGGTTGGCCCGCATCCGGTCTGCGTCGACGACGAGGCCATTGACCAAACGCAGCGTCAGGTGCAGCAGGTAGTCGGTGCCGATCGCTGCATCGGGTAGCGCGATCCGCTCCACGGACGAGTGCGAGATGTCGCGCTCGTGCCAGAGCGGGATGCCTTCCATGACGGGGACGATCTGCGCCCGTACGACGCGCGCGAGCCCGCAGATCCGCTCGCACATGATCGGGTTGCGCTTGTGCGGCATCGCACTCGAGCCCTTTTGGCCTGACCCGAACGGCTCGGCCACCTCGCGAACCTCGGTGCGCTGACCGTGCCGGACCTCGAGGGCGATCGCCTCGCAGACGGTGGCGATGACGGCGAGCGCGGAGACCCACTCGCTGATGCTGTCGCGGATCACGACCTGGGTCGCGACCTCGGCCGGTCGCAGGCCGAGTGACGCGGCGACGTGCTGCTCGATCGACGGGTCGATGTTGGAGTACGTCCCGACAGCGCCAGAGATCTTGATGACTCCGACGGCGTCACGGGCCGCCTTGAGCCGGTCGCGGGACCGTGCCATCGCAAAGGCGAAGTCGGCAACTCGGTGACCCCAGGTGTCGGGCTCCGCGTGCACTCCGTGCGTGCGTCCGACCCGCAACGTCGCGCGGTGCGTCAGCGCGTGGTCGCGAAGCGCGACCACCAGTTCGGTCGCACGGTCGACCAGGAGATCGGTCGCCTCGGTCAGCTGGATCGCGAGCGCGGTGTCGAGCAGGTCCGACGAGGTCATGCCGTGGTGGACCCAGGCAGCGGCCTCCCGGGGATTTGTGTTGTCCGCCCAAGCGGTGAGGAACGCGATGACGTCGTGCTGCGTCACGGCCTCGACTGCGGCAACCGCCTCAGGGGTCGGCGCCGGCGCGGCCAGTACGGGAGCAACGGCGTCGGCGGGCACAGTCCCCGCCGCGGCGTGTGCTTCTAGAACTAGCGCTTCGACCTTGCACCACAGCTCGTACTTGTGCGCCTCACTCCACACCTGTCCCATCTCCGGGAGGGTGTAGCGCTCGATCATCGGCTCTCCTCGGCAGCGCGCAGTGCGATGTCGCTGCGGTAGTGGGCACCGTCGATCCGGACGTGCTTGACGGCGTCGTACGCCGATTCTCTCGCACTCCGAAGGTCGCCGCCGACCGACGTCACGGCGAGCACCCGGCCACCGCTCGTGACGAGCCGATCGCCGTCCATCGCGGTGCCGGCATGCAGCACGTCCGCAGTAGTCACCTCGTCGAGACCCTCGATCGGATCGCCCGTGCGCGGCGCGGCCGGGTAGCCCGCTGAGGCGACCACCACTGTCACCGATGCCCCCTTCTTCCACAGGAGTGGGGGATGGGCAGCGAGCCAGCCGGTTGCCGAGGCGTGCAGCAGTTCCGAGAGCGGCGAGTCCAGCAACGCGAGCACGGACTGCGTCTCCGGATCGCCGAACCGCGCGTTGAACTCAACCACCCGGACGCCGCGCGAGGTGAGGGCGAGGCCGGCGTAGAGCAGCCCAGAGAACGGCGTACCGCGCCGTGCCATCTCCTCGATCGTCGGTCGCACCACCGTCGCCACGACCTCATCGACCAGGTCGGCAGGCGCCCACGGCAGCGGCGCGTAGGCGCCCATCCCGCCGGTGTTGGGTCCGGTGTCGTCGTCACCGACGCGTTTGAAGTCCTGGGCGGGGATCAGCGGGACAACCGCCTCGCCATCCGTGACGCAGAACAGCGAGACCTCGGGTCCGTCGAGGTACTCCTCGACGACGACCGTGTGGCCTGCGGCGTGGGCGAGGGCTTCGGCGCGGTCGTGAGTGACGACGACTCCCTTCCCTGCGGCAAGCTCGTCGTGCTTCACGACGTACGGCGCGCCATACGCCTTGAGCGCTGCGGCTACTTCCTCCGGTGTCGCGCAGCGCCGGTAGCCGGCAGTAGGGACGCCGGCAGCGACCATGACCTCCTTGGCAAACGCCTTGCTGCCTTCCAGCTGCGCGGCGGCGGCGCTGGGACCGAAGACGCTAAAGCCGGCCGCGCGAAGGTCGTCAGCAGCACCTGCCACGAGCGGAGCCTCGGGCCCGATCACGACCAGATCGGGCCTCGCGGTCTTCGCGGCGGCGATCCAGTCGCCACCCGGAAGCAGCTGCGCAACCTCGGCGATCCCGGGGTTTCCAGGGGCACAGAACAGGCCGTCGACCGAGCGTTCCCGCGAGAGCGAGAGACAGATCGCGTGCTCACGACCGCCGCTACCAATGACCAGCACCCGCACGCCGCGAGGCTACCGGCGGCTACCTCAGCGTGACGGTCTGGACGGTGCCTTTGCGATCGCGGAACGCGACCATGCACGTTCTTCCCACACAGCTGACGGCGTCCGGCCGGTGGTGCTTGTAGAAGGCGAAGCGGTTATTCGACCCGAGCACGGTCGACCCCTCTGGGCCTCTCGTCCCATCCACATAGGTGGCGATGGCCAGGCAGCTCGACTGGCTTCCGCAAGAGACCGCAGTCGCGGGGCGACCGGTGCGCAGCTGCCAGCTGGTGCCGTCGTACACGTGGGTGTACTCACTCACGGCGACACAGTAGGTCTCCGACGTGCAGGAGACCCCGGTCGGCTGGGACGCGCGCGAGTGCAAGAGGCGTTGCGGCTTCTGCCACGCGCCGTGCGACCAGGGGATCATCTTGCCGCCCAGCAGAGCTTCGCAGAAGGTGGTCGTCGGACAGGAGAGATCCCGGTAGTTCCCGATGTCGCCGGGAACGTACGTCGGGATGCCGTAGACCCCGTGGTCATACGTCACCGACTGGTTCTCGTCGCTGACCAGCATGCAGAACGTCGCGGTCGGACAGGAGACAACCGATCCGGCGTAGTTCGCCTGCATGACCGTTTGCGGCGCCGTCCAGGAGCTGCCGTCGTACCGGTACGCCCGCCCCACTCGATCGACAGCCAGGCAGAACGACGGCGTCGCGCACGAGACATCGCTCAACCCGTAGTTGGTGGTATCGATCCGCACGGGCCGCTGCCAGGTTGATCCGTCCCACTCGACCGCCTGGCCACTGACGTCGACGGCGACGCAGAAGGTCGGGGTGGCACACGAGATCGACGTGATGCCGCCACTCTCCCTCTCGATCCGCCGAACATCAGTGAGACCGGCTGCGGCTAAGCGGGCGCCGTGACCCTCGTAACCGACCGCCCGGCAGTGCCCCACGGCGGCACAGCTGATCGAGGTGAATGGGGCCGTGTAGTCCTTGTACACCTTGGGTGTGGGCGTCGACCAGGCCGAGCCGTCGAAGGTGCTGGTCTCACCCTCGGCCCCCACCGCGACGCAATAGGTCGGCGTGGGGCACGACATGTCAGCGGGATCGATCGGAGGCCGCGTGGTGCGGGCCACCTTTGCGCCGGAGACCGCGTAGAAGGTGCCATCGGAGTCCTCCGCGAGGCAGTGCGAGGGCGCCATGCACCAGAGATCGATGAACACCCCGTGCTCACGGGACGTGCTCCAGCGGCCGTCATGCAGGTAGTAGATGGCGCCGTCGCGTTTGCTGCCTCCCACTGACGACTCACCTGCGACGTAGCAGGCGGATGCAGACGGACAGGAAAGCGCTCTGACCCCCGGGTACCGCTCCGGTATCGACGGCCCGGCGGACCAACGCCTGCCGTCCCATCGGAAGCCGTTGCCCGACGGTCCGCTGATGGCGAAACAGCTCGTCGGAGACAAGCAGGCCACGGACAGCCGGGTGGCGACGTGGCGGGCTGGGCCGTGGCCGGCTTGCAGCTTCGGCGCACCCGTTGCCCACTTGTGGCCGTTCCATCTGTACCAGCCACCGTTGTGGTCGACAGCCATGCAAAACGTGGCGGTAGGACAAGACAGCCCCTGAAGGTGCTGCCGGTGCTCTACGACGACGACCGGCTTCGACCACTTGCCGTCCCGCTCTACCAGCGCAACGCCGTCGCGGTCGATCGCCACGCACACACGCTTGGTCGGGCAGGAGATCGCCGTCAGCCGGCCGCCGGTCGCGGTGTCGACGTGCTGGACAGCTCCCCATACGGCGGCCGGCGCCGGAGAACCTGCCGCGCTATCGGCGGCCGCGACCGCCGGGGCGGTCGGCACGGCAAGGACTGCGGCTGCACCTGCGGCTAGCAACCAACGCATGGCTGGACCCCCTTCGCCCTACCTGTCTAACGAGGCGACACGGCAAAAGGTTGACCCGTTGGCCAGGCGCGCCTTCTCAGCCTGAGAGCCGCGCTTCGAGGCCCGCCTCGACCTGCGGCCAGTCGTCGATGATCACCGAGAAGACAACCGAGTCGCGCCACGTTCCATCCGAACGCTTCATGTCACGCCGCACCACGCCCTCGCGCGTCGCACCCAGCTTGGCAATCGCGGCTTGCGAGCGAACGTTGATGACGTCGGTCTGGATCTTCACGCGACCCAGACCGCAGTCCTCGAAGCAGTGCCGCAACAACAGCAGCTTGCACTCCGGGTTGACGGTCGTCTGCCAGAAGTCGGGCGCGTAGGCCGTCCAGCCGATGTGCGCCTTCTCGTTGTCGATCTCGATGTCGCCGATGCTCGTCGTCCCGACGATGCGACCATCAAGTGCCACGTCGGCATTGACCAGGCGGACGACGTACATGACGCGGTCGTCCTTCCTCGCCTGTTCCATGGCGCGCAGCCAGCCGTCTGCCGACTCGGGCCGCGGCTTCGCGCCGCCGTAACCCATCTCCCACACCCGGTCGTCGTCGAGTGCTTGGAACAGCGCTTCGGCGTCGCGCGGCTCTGCCAGGTCGAGCCGGACCGTCCGCCCGACCAGCGAGCGGCCGTCCGGTGCAGTCGCGGTCAAACCAGAGGTCGCAGGACGATCGTCTGCTCCCGGCCAGGTCCCACGCCGACAACGGAGATCGGTGCGCCCGACATCGCCTCGAGGGCTTCGACGTAGGACTGCGCATGCTTCGGCAGATCGCCGAGGGAACGCGCGCCGGTGATGTCCTCGTCCCAGCCGGGGAACATCTCGTACACCGGCTCGGCGTGGTGGTACTCGGTCTGCGTCATCGGCATCTCGTCGTGCACCGTGCCGTTGATCCGGTAGCCGGTGCAGACCGGGATCTGCTCCCAGCCGGTGAGCACGTCGAGCTTGGTCAACACGAAGTCGGTGACGCCGTTGACCCGCGCCGCGTAACGCGCGACGACCGCGTCGTACCACCCGCAGCGGCGCGGCCGGCCGGTTGTGACCCCGAACTCGCCGCCGATCGTCCGCAGCTTCTCGCCATCGTCGTCGAGCAGCTCGGTCGGCATCGGGCCGGACCCGACGCGCGTCGCATACGCCTTCACGACCGCGGCAACTCGATCGATCCGCGTCGGCGGAATGCCGGATCCCGTGCACGCGCCACCAGCTGTTGCACTCGACGACGTCACGAACGGGTACGTGCCGTGGTCGACATCCAGCATCGTGGCCTGGCCGGCCTCGAGCAGGACGACCTTGCCTTCGTCGAGCGCCTTCGCGAGCAGCAGCGACGTGTCGGCGACCATCGGTCGCAACCGCTCGACGTAGCCGAGCAGCTCCTCGACGACCTCGTCAATGCTCACGGCCTTGCGGTTGTAGACCTTGACCAACACCTGGTTCTTGCCGACGAGTGCGCCTTCGACCTTCTGTCGCAGGATCTTCTCGTCGAGCAGGTCCTGGATTCGCACGCCGACGCGGGACATCTTGTCGGCGTACGCAGGGCCGATGCCCCGCCCCGTCGTCCCGATCTTCGAGTTGCCGAGGAAGCGCTCGGCAACCTTGTCCATGAGCACGTGGTACGGCGTGATGACGTGCGCGTTGGCGGAGACGACGAGCCGCGAGCAGTCGACCCCGCGCGCGCTGATCGCATCGATCTCGCCGAACAACACGCCCAAGTCCACGACGACACCGTTGCCGATGACCGGCGTGACACCCGGCGTGAGCACGCCGGCGGGGAGCAGATGGAGTGCGTACGTCTCGCCGTCGACCACGATCGTGTGGCCGGCGTTGTTGCCGCCGTTGAACTTCACGACATAGTCGACCTGCTCGCCGAGCAAGTCGGTGGCTTTGCCTTTGCCCTCGTCACCCCACTGGGCGCCGAGCAGCGCAATCGCCGGCATCGAGTCCGTCCCTTCAGTGCCGGTCCCGAGGCCCAACAATGAAAAAGCCCCGGGTCGCAAGCGACGCGGAGCCTCTTGCGAAAAAAGGCTACCCGGAAAATCCGCCGAACGCCTCCGACTTGTCCTTGGCTCAGATCGCTATAGGCGCCGAAGACACGGACAAGTTGGCTAGCCGATGGCCGTGGCGGCGCTCGGGTCGCTGTCGTCGAGGAACTGGTTGCAGCGCGCAGCTTCGTCGGCCTCCCCGATCGCGCCCGCAGCCCGGCCCAGCGCATGTAGGCAGCGCAGGAAGCCTTGGTTCGGCTCGTGCGACCAGGGCACCGGGCCGTGGCCCTTCCAGCCGGCGCGGCGCAGCGAGTCAAGCCCACGGTGGTAGCCGACGCGGGCATACGCATAGGACTCGATGACGGACCCCGCAGCAAATGCCCGGTCCGCCAGTGCGGCCCAAGCTCCGGAGTACGCCGGGAAGGCAGCAGCCACCTCAGTCGGATCACTCCCACGCTCGAGGGCCTCGCGAGCGGCCGCGTCGTCCGGAAGCAAGGTCGCCGGAGGCTCGCCGAGCAGGTTGTGCGAGTGCGTCATGAGGTACGGAAGATCCAGACCGGCGTACCGACGGTGAACACCTTGAAGTAGTAGCGAAGCACCGAGCTGTTGGTGATCCGGACACAGCCGTGGCTGGCCGGGTACGACGGCACGTTGCTGCCCGCGTTGGTGTCACCTTCGCCGTGGATCGCGAAGCCGGTGTTGGTGAAGTACGACGGGTAGTACAGCTCGCCGAGCTTCGACTTCTGCCAACCGGTCTGCTTGTACTGGACGGTGAAGTGACCGGTCGGCGTGATCGCGACCGAAGGCTGGCCGTTCGATCCGGTGTAGCTGTAGCCACCACCGGTGGAGGTGTCGAGGATGCGCCAGACCTTGCCGTTCTTCGCGATCGCGAGGACCTGCTTGGTGAGGTTGACCTCGACCTCGTAGGGGTGGCCGCTGCTGGCGTGACGCAGGTGGACCCGCTTCGGGTGCGCGAGCGACTTCCACACCTTCGTCGTAGCAACGCCGTCGCGGTGGATGCCCTGCACCTTCTCGAAGACCGTCACGGCGTGAAGCATGTCCCAGCCGTAGTAGTTGGTCTTCGGCCCGACGTCGTAGTGCAGCGCCCGCAACCGCGCCTGCAAGGTGCGGACGTCCGGCCCCTGGTCGCCGTAGTGCAGGAGGCGGTTGATCACCTCGATGTTGAGCGGCCGGCTGATGCCCGTCGCGTAGACCGAGTCCGCAGAACGGGTGATGCGGTAGTGCGCGACCGAGTACGCCTCCGGAGAGACGGTGAAGTTGAAGCGCCCGTGGTGCGCGGCGGACTTCTCGATGCCGTGCCAGCCGCCGCTGCCGCGCTTCTCGAGGTAGAGGGAGCCGAGGTTCTTCGGGAAGATCCGGCCCGTGATGTGCGTCGGCGTGCCCGCCGGGGCGGTGGCGATCTTGTGCACCTTGATCAGCGGACGGACCGCCATCGACAGCGGCGTGCTCGTCGACCCGCTGTACTCCGGTGTGTCACTGAAGATCACGCGGTACTGACCGTTGCGGCTCGGCTTCACCATCCACCGGACCCGACCATTGGTGCCGGTGTTCTTGTGCGCTCCCTTCGGCACCGCCTGCCACGCGTCGGTCGAGCCGTCGCGCTGCTGCAGTGTCGCCGCGGCACCGGAGACCGGGCCGCTGATCGCACCCGCGGTACTGAGTGCGGCACTGACCATGGCCTTGTGTCCGTAGGTGACGACGGCCGGCGTCAGTGACGCGGTCCACGATGTCGGTTGCTGGAGTGTGAAGGTCGGCCCGGCGTACGTCGTGTTCTCGGCGACGACGTCGACCGGGCCGGTCGTTGCGCCGTCAGGCACCACCACGGTGAGCTGGGTCGGGCTGACCGAGTCGACCGCCGTCGCTGAGACGTTCTGGTTGAAGGTGACCGAGGCGGTGCCGTCAGTCGGGAAGGTCGTCGCACCCTCAGCGGTAAGCGTGACGGTCTGACCGACCGGTCCGTACGACGGGGAGACCGTGAAGGAGTTGCCGTCATCCGCAAATGCCGGCGCGCCGAGACCGCCCACGGTCCACAGCGCTGCCGCGCAGCCGGTGACCGCCGCAGCGCGAAGCGAGCGCGACATGGTCCCCGATTCCCCCACTAGGTGAGACGCCAGTCCTCCAACGATACGGGTTGAAGTGCTGGTTGCGGCGTAATGTCCGGTTTCACCCTTGTGGCGTAAGGGGCACGTGAGGGCACCGCCCAAGCATCAGGTGAGCCGGGTCCCCGCGCTCTTGAGGTCCTGGCAACCCTGGACGACACGTTCCGCCATCCCCGCCTCGGCAGCCCGACCCCACGCGCGCGGGTCGTACATCTTCTTGTTGCCGACCTCGCCGTCGACCTTCAGCACGCCGGAGTAGTTGGTGAACATGTGGTCGGCCACCGGCCGGCTGTAGGCGTACTGGGTGTCGGTGTCGATGTTCATCTTCACGACGCCGTAGCTCAGCGTCTCGTGGATCTCGCTGAGCTCCGATCCCGAGCCGCCGTGGAAGACGAGGTCGAACGGGTTGGTCACGCCGAGCTTCTTGCCGACGTGCTCCTGGCCCTCCTTGAGGATCTCGGGGCGGAGCTTCACCGCACCGGGCTTGTAGACGCCGTGCACGTTGCCGAACACCGCGGCAAGGAGATAGCGACCGCGTTCGCCGGGTGCACCAAGCACCTCGGTGACGCGTTCCATGTCCTTGGGGGAGGTGTAGAGCTTCTCGTTCATCTCGTTGGAGATGCCGTCTTCCTCGCCGCCGACGACGCCGATCTCGAGCTCGAGGATCGTGTGCGCCTCGATCGACATCGCGAACAGCTCGTCCGCGGTCTTGAGGTTGTCCTCGAGATCGATTCCGGAGCCATCCCACATGTGCGAGCCGAAGATCGGCTCCTGGCCGGCCTTCACCCGCTCGATCGAGCGCTCGAGCAGCGGGCGCATGAACCCGGCGAGCTTCTCCGGCGGGCAGTGGTCGGTGTGCAGGCCGATGGTGACGGGATAGTTCTTCGCGACCTCGCGCGCGAAGTCGGCCAGGGCGATCGCGCCGGTGACCATGTCCTTGATCGACGCACCTGAGGCGAACTCCGCGCCACCCCACGAGACCTGCAGGATGCCGTCGCTCTCGGCCTCGGCGAACCCGCGCAGCGCCGCGTTGACGGTGGCGGACGAGGTCACGTTGATCGCCGGATAGGCGAAGCCACCGGCCTTCGCCCGGTCGAACATCTCGGCGTAGACCTCGGGACTCGCTACCGGCATCTGACTCGTCTCCTCAACCTGATGTCTGCGTGAACCTGCCCGCAAGTATGGGCCGATACCCTCGGCCGGTGCACCAGCAGGCCGCGCTGCTCGGATCGATCTCGCCAAGTCACCTTCTGGAGACGTTCGGCGTCATCGGTGTCATGGTCGTGCTCTTCGCCCAGACCGGGCTGCTGGTCGGCTTCTTTCTGCCGGGCGACTCGCTCCTGTTCCTCGCCGGCTACGCCACGGACCGGCACAACAACCTGCACGTCCACCTTCCGCTCGGCTGGCTGCTGATCGCGGCAGCGGCGGGCGCGATCGTCGGCGGCCAGCTCGGCTACGAGGTCGGGCGGCGCGCCGGCAAGTCGATGGAACACCGCAAGGAGTCGCGGTTCTACAAGAAGGAGTACGTCGAGCGGACCGAGCAGTTCCTCGAACGGTTCGGGGCCGGCAAGGCGGTCGCGTTGTCGAGGTTCGTCCCCGTCGTACGCACCTTCTCTTCACCCATCGTCGGCATCGCCGGCGTCTCGATCCCCCGCTACAGCCTCGCCAACCTCGTCGGCGGCCTGGTCTGGACGGTGCCGATCATCCTGCTCGGCCACTACCTCGGGCACGTGTCGTTCATCCGCAAGTACGTCGAGATCCTCGCCATCGCGGCGGTGGTGCTCTCGATCGTCCCGGCCCTGATCCACATGGCCCGCACCAAGAAGAGCGCCGCCTCAGCCTGACGCGTCGACTCGTGACGAAAGCGCGCGGACCAGCTGGTGGGGCAGCGCGTTGACCAGGCCGCTCGCTGCTCGGTAGTGCAGGCCCGGCACCGACAACAGTCGGCCCCGCTCGACCGCGTCCAACGACGCCTTCGCCACCGCGTCCGGCGTCAGCCAGAACCGGCCCGCTAGTGACTTCGGGTCGGGACCATCGGGGTTCATCTCGGTGTAGACGTAGCCCGGCTTCAGCAGGGTGACGTGCACGCCGGTGCCTCGCAGCTCGGCCGACAGTCCCTCGGTGAAGTTCGAGACGAACGCCTTCGTCGCGGCGTAGGTGACGAACCCCCGCAACGGCTGGTCGCCGGCGAGTGACGACACGTTGAGGATGCCGCCCTTGCCGGCCGCGACCATCGGCTCGACAACTGCGCGCGTCAGGCGCACGAGCGCAAGCACGTTGAGGCGGACCATGCCTGCTTCCTGCTCCGGCGGCCGTGATGCGAAGCCACCGCCACCGCCATCCGCGCCGGCGTTGTTGATCAGCAGCTCCACCGGAGAGTCCGCGAGCCGCTGCTCGACGGTCGTGACGCCTTCCTCGCTGCACAGGTCCGCGGTGATGACGTTGACCTTGACGTTCTTGATGCCTTTGGCGAGGTCATGCAGCCGCTCGGTCCGGCGGGCGACGACAGTCAGCTCGGCACCGCGACGCGCAAGCTCTTGCGCGTACTCCCAGCCGATGCCACTCGACGCGCCCGTGACGAGCGCCGACTTGAACTGATAGCGCGGCATGGCGCCGCCTCTCTTTTAGTCGAGCCCGAGGTCGGACAACGAGTACGCCGCGCGATACTCGAGGCCTGCGGCGGCGACAGCGTCGGACGCGCCACGCTCGACGATCACCGCGACCCCGACCACCTCTGCACCGGCCTCGCGTAGCGCCTCGACCGCGGTGAGCACCGAGCCACCCGTCGTCGATGTGTCCTCGACGGCGAGGACACGGCGACCGACGACGTCCGGACCTTCGATCCGTCGCTGCAAGCCGTGCGCCTTGCCTTCCTTGCGCACGACGAAGGCGTCGAGCTTGTCGCCATCAGCGGCAGCCGCGTGCAGCATCGCCGCAGCGACCGGGTCGGCACCGAGCGTCAACCCGCCGACGGCCTCGTAGTCGAGGTCTCGCGTCAGGTCGCGCATCACGCGACCGACCAGCGGCGCGGCCTGACCCGACAGAGTCACGCGGCGCAAGTCGACGTAGTAGTCGGCTTCGCGACCGGATGAAAGCGTCACCTTGCCGTGGACCACGGCGTGGGACTTGATCAGGGCCAGTAGTTCGTCGCGGTCGCTCACGTCCGCCACCCTCCGCCCATTGAAGGAGCCGGCTTCGCCGGCCCGGTGCCCAGGTTATCCGGCGTGGAGCGTCAAACCGGTGCGATCGTCGGTCGTGTCGACCTCGACGGTGTCTCCGTCCTTGATCTCCCCGGACAGCAGCGCCTTCGCGAGCTGGTCACCGATGGCCGACTGGATCAACCGCCGCAACGGGCGCGCGCCGTAGACCGGGTCGAAGCCGGAGATCGCGAGCCACTCACGTGCCGCATCCGTGACCTGGAGCGTGAGTCGCCGGTCCGCCAGCCGAGCCGCGAGCCGTGCGACCTGGATGTCGACGATGGCCCCGAGCTGCTCGCTGCCGAGCGAGTGGAACACCACGATGTCGTCGAGGCGGTTGAGGAACTCGGGCTTGAAGTGCACCCGCGCCGCACCGAGTGCCGCCTCACGCTTCGCGTCGTCATCGAGGGCGGCGTCGTTGATGAACGCCGACCCGATGTTCGACGTCAGCAGGAGGATCGTGTTGCGGAAGTCGACCGTCCTGCCCTGACCGTCGGTGAGCCGGCCGTCGTCGAGCACCTGCAGCAGCACGTCGAAGACATCCGGGTGCGCTTTCTCGACCTCGTCGAGCAGCACGACGGTGTAGGGCCGGCGGCGAACCGCTTCGGTCAGCTGCCCGCCCTCGTCGTAGCCGACGTAGCCGGGAGGCGCCCCGACCAACCGGGCCACCGAGTGCTTCTCGCCGTACTCGCTCATGTCGATGCGGACCATCGCGCGCTCGTCGTCGAACAGGTACGACGCGAGGGCCTTCGCGAGCTCGGTCTTGCCGACGCCGGTGGGGCCGAGGAACAGGAACGAGCCCGTGGGCCGGTCGGGGTCGGCAATTCCGGAGCGCGCACGGCGCACCGCATCGGAAACGGCACGCACCGCGTCGGCCTGTCCGACGACACGCGCCTCGAGCGCGGCCTCCATGCGCAGCAGCTTCTGCGTCTCGCCTTCGAGCAGCCGACCGGCGGGGATGCCGGTCCACGACGCGACAACCTCTGCCACGTCGTCGGGGCCGACCTCCTCCTTCACCATCGGCAGCAGCTCGCTGTCAGCGGACTGCTCGGCCGCAGCAGCCGACGCGAGCTCCGCCTCAGCGGCGGGGATCTCGCCGTACAGCAGCCGGCCGGCGGTCTCGAGGTCGCCGGCGCGCTGCGCCGACTCGGCCTGCGTGCGCAACGCGTCGAGCCGCTGCTTGAGGTCGCCGACCCGGTTGAGCCCGGTCTTCTCGTGCTCCCACCGGGCGTTCAGAGCATTGAGCTGCTCGGTCTTGTCGGCGAGCTCAGCGCGCAGCTTCTCGAGGCGCTCGCGCGACGCGGCATCGTCCTCGCGTTCGAGAGCCATCTCCTCCATGCGCAACCGGTCGACCGCCCGCTGGAGCTCGTCGATCTCGACCGGTCGCGAGTCGATCTCCATCCGCAGCCGCGAGGCGGCTTCGTCGATGAGGTCGATCGCCTTGTCCGGCAGGAAACGCGACGTGATGTAGCGGTTGGACAGCGTCGCCGCGGCGACCAGCGCTGCGTCGGTGATCTCCACCTTGTGGTGCGCCTCGTAGCGGCCCTTCAACCCACGCAGGATCGCGATGGTGTCCTCGACGGTGGGCTCACCGACCATCACCGGAGCGAACCGCCGCTCGAGCGCGGGGTCCTTCTCGATCGACTCGCGGTACTCGTCGAGCGTCGTCGCACCGATCAGGCGAAGCTCACCGCGGGCAAGCATCGGCTTGAGCATGTTGCCGGCATCCATCGCGCCCTCGCCGGTCGAGCCGGCGCCGACGACGGTGTGCAGCTCGTCGATGAACGTGACGACCTGGCCGTCGCTCTCCTTGATCTCGGCGAGCACGGCCTTGAGCCGCTCCTCGAACTCGCCGCGGTACTTCGCTCCCGCGACCATCGCCGCGAGGTCGAGCGACACCAGCCGCTTGCCGCGCAACGACTCCGGAACGTCGCCGGCGACGATGCGCTGCGCCAAGCCTTCGACCACTGCCGTCTTGCCGACGCCGGGCTCACCGATCAGGACAGGGTTGTTCTTGGTACGACGAGACAGCACCTGCACGACGCGGCGGATCTCGGTGTCACGCCCGATGACCGGGTCCAGCTTGCCGTCACGTGCGGCGGCGGTGAGGTCGACGCCGTACTTCTCGAGGGTCTGGTAGGTGCCTTCCGGCTCGGGGCTCGTCACTCGCGACGAGCCGCGCACCGCGGCAAACGCATCCTGCAGCGCGCTCGCGGCGGGCAGCAGGTCGGTGACCGGTGTGCCGCCGTCCTTCGCGAGACCAACGATGAGGTGCTCCGTCGACACGTACTCGTCGCCGAGTGACTTGGCGAGATCAGCAGCCGCGTTGACGACCGCGATCGCGGGCCGCGACAAGCCGGGAGCAGCGACCGTCGAGCCGGACGCCGACGGCAGCCGGCCGAGTGCAGCCTGGGCTTCGGAGAGCACCTTCGCGGGATCGCCGCCAGCCGCGTCGATCAACGGGCGGGGCACACCGTCAGCCGGGCTGAGCAGTGCGACCAGCAGGTGCAGCGGCTCGACGTGCGGGTGGCCCGCAGCCGCGGCCGAAGCGACGGCGTCACTGAGCGCCTGCTGACTACGAGTAGTGAATCGGTAGCTATCCATCAGATCAATCTCTTCTTCGCGTGATCATGGCGAAGTGGGCAGAAACGCCGGGCGTGTCTGACCAAAACGCCATGATCACCGCCGTAGTGGGTTACTTCTTGGGGGGTTGCCACACGACGACTGCCGGTGGCGTGAAGGGGACCAGGTCGCGCCGGTAGGAGCGGTGTACCGCCTGCTCCCGTCGCGCGATCTCGGCGCGGGTGGCGTCGAGCTCCGCGAGCACCTCCGACAGCCGTTGCTGCAGCGCAGCGACGTGTGACTCGAGCTCGAGGATGCGCTTCACGCCGGCGAGGTTGATGCCCTCGTCCTGCGAGAGCCGCTGCACCTCGCGCAGCATCGCGATGTCGTGGGCGGAGTAGCGGCGGCCCCGGCCGCTGGCCCGTCCGGGAGACACCAGGCCCATCCGGTCGTACTGGCGCAGGGTCTGCGGATGCATCCCCGCCATCGTCGCGGCAACGGAGATGACGAACACCGGGGTGTGCTCGTCGGCACCAAGTCCGCTCATGAAGTCCTCAGCCATCGCCCTCACCCGTCATCTGTTCGAGATGGGCACGCGGGTTGTCCGGTTGCGCCGCTGCGTAGGCCTCGAGGGCCTGCTTCGCCTCATCGCTGAGCTGCTTCGGCACCGCGACCTCGACCGTGACGAGGAGGTCGCCCTTGCTGTTGTCGCGGCGGCTGACCCCCTTGCCGCGCACTCGCAGCACGCGACCGCTTGCGGTGCCGGCCGGGATCTTCACCGACACGGTCGACCCGTCAAGCGTCGGCACCTTCACCGTCGCGCCGAGGGCAGCCTCGGGGAACGTCACGGGGACAGTCAGGGTGAGGTTGTCGCCCTTGCGCCCGAACAGCTTGTGCTTGCCGACGTGCACGAGCACGAGCAGGTCACCGGCCGGTCCGCCGCGCTCCCCCGGCTCGCCTTTGCCCTTGAGCCGGATCTTCTGGCCGTCGGCAACGCCGGCGGGAATGCGAGCGCGCAGGGTGCGGCTGGTGATCGCCTCGCCGGTCCCGCTGCACGTCGGGCAAGGGTCGTCGATCAGCACGCCACGACCGCGGCACTCGCGACATGGTTCCGCAAACGCGAAGCCGCCCTGGTTGGTGCTCGACATCCCCGTGCCACCGCAACGCTGGCAGGTCCGCGGCGTGGTGCCCGGCTTGGCCCCACTCCCCCGACACGTCGGGCAGGTGTGTGGGCCAGAGATGGTCAGCGGGACCGTCACACCTGCGGTCGCGTCGTTGAACGACAGCGTGACCTCGGCCTCGACGTCTGCACCCCTACGCGGTGCGGCTGCGCGGCTGCGACCGCCGCCGCCGAACAGCCCGCCGAGGATGTCGCCGAGCCCACCGCTGCCGGCGTTGCCGCCACCGAACAGGTCGTTCAGGTCGAAGGTCGCGTTGTAGCCACCGGCACCAGGCGGAGGCATTCTGAACCCGCCGTTCGCGAACATCGCGCGCGCCTCGTCGTACTCCTTGCGCTTCGTGGCGTCGGAGAGCACGTCGTACGCCTCAGAGATCTCCTTGAACTTCTCCTCGGCTTTCGCGTCACCCGCGTTGGTGTCCGGGTGATGAGTGCGAGCGAGCTTGCGGTAGGCCTTCTTGATGTCAGCGGCCGACGCGTCCTTCGGGACACCGAGCGAGGCGTAGTAGTCCTTCTCGACATAGTCGCGAACGCTCATCGGTGTCCCTCCTTCCTTGGTGCTGCGTTAGTTGTCGTTGGTTGCTCCGGCTTCGGGCTCGAGTACGGCGACCCGCGCGGGACGAAGTACTCGCTCCCCGACCCGGTAGCCGGGCTGGTAGATCTCGCTGCACACCGGCTCGGTCACGTCGGCCGAGTGACCGTGCGTCAGTGCTTCGTGCACCGTCGGATCGAACGGCTCGCCGGCATCGCCGAAGCGCGACAGCCCCAGCTTGGTCAGCGTGGCCTCGAGCCCGTCTGCGACGAGCGCGAAGCCGCCATCGACCTCGCCGTGGGCACGCGCTCGGTCGATGTCGTCGAGCACTGACAGCAGGCCCACCATGACCGAAGCGAGTGCCGCCTCCCCGACCGCTTGGCGGTCACGCTCGACGCGCCGCCGGTAGTTGGCGAACTCCGCCTGCAACCGCTGCAGGTCTTCGGTCAGCTCCGCGACGACGTCGGCCGAAGCGCCCGCCACGGCCGCCTCCGCCTGCACCATCGGGTCGGGCGTCGCATCCGGTACCTCGGCGCGACGCTCGCCGGTCTCCGGGTCGAAGCGACGCTTGTCCCGGACGACGGGGCGCTCGTGCTCCTCGCCGTCCGGTCCAACCGCGCCCCCGGTCGGGGAGTCGCTCATTCAGTGCTCCCGTCGGAACCCTCGTCCACGATCTCGGCGTCGACGACGTTGTCGTCCTCAGCGGTCGCATCGCCCGAGCCACCCGCAGCGCCGGCAGCCGCACCGGTGTCGGCGTACATCGCCTGACCCATCTTCTGGCTGACGGTGCCGAGCGCCTCAGAGGTCCGCTTGATCGCGTCGAGGTCGTCGGCGTCGAGCGCCTTCTTCACCTCGGCGACCGCTTCGTTGACCTCGTTCTTCACGTCGTCCGGGACCTTCTCGCCGTTGTCGGCGAGGAACTTCTCGGTCGTGTAGACGAGACCCTCGGCCTGGTTGCGCACCTCGGCGGACTCGCGGCGCTTCTTGTCCTCTTCGGCGTACTGCTCGGCCTCGCGCATCATGCGGTCGATGTCGTCCTTCGGCAGCGCCGAGCCGCCGGTGATCGTCATCGACTGCTCCTTGCCGGTGCCGAGGTCCTTGGCGCCGACGTGCACGATGCCGTTCGCATCGATGTCGAAGGTGACCTCAATCTGCGGCACGCCACGCGGAGCCGGCGGCAGACCGGTCAGCTCGAAGTTGCCGAGCGACTTGTTGTACGACGCGATCTCGCGCTCGCCCTGGAAGACCTGGATCAGCACGGACGGCTGGTTGTCGTCGGCCGTCGTGAAGATCTCGCTGCGCTTGGTCGGGATCGTGGTGTTGCGCTCGATCAGCTTGGTCATGATGCCGCCCTTGGTCTCGATGCCGAGGGACAGCGGAGTCACGTCGAGAAGCAGGACGTCCTTGACCTCACCCTTGAGCACACCGGCCTGCAACGCTGCGCCGACCGCGACGACCTCGTCGGGGTTGACGCCCTTGTTGGGCTCACGGCCACCGGTCAGCTCCTTGACGACATCGACGACCGCAGGCATGCGGGTCGAGCCGCCGACGAGCACGACGTGGTGGATGTCGGAGACATTGACGCCTGCGTCGCGGACGGCCTGCTGGAACGGACCCTTGGTGCGCTCGAGCAGGTCAGCCGTCAGCCGCTGGAAGTCCGCGCGGGTCAGCTTCTCGTCGAGGTGCAGCGGGCCGGCTTCGCCGGCCGAGATGTACGGCAGGTTGATCGCGGCCTCGGACGAGCTCGACAGCTCGATCTTGGCCTTCTCCGCAGCTTCGCGGAGTCGCTGCATCGCCATCTTGTCCTTGGACAAGTCGATGTTGTGACCGGCCTTGAACCGGTCCACGAGCCACTCGACGATCTTGTCGTCCCAGTCGTCGCCGCCGAGGTGGTTGTCACCACTCGTGGCCTTGACCTCGATGACACCGTCACCGATCTCCAGCAGCGACACGTCGAAGGTGCCGCCGCCGAGGTCGAAGACGAGGATGGTCTGGTCGGCCTCCTTGTCGAGGCCGTAGGCAAGGGCAGCCGCAGTCGGCTCGTTGATGATGCGGAGCACGTTGAGGCCCGCGATCTGGCCGGCTTCCTTGGTGGCCTGGCGCTGGGCGTCGGAGAAGTACGCCGGGACCGTGATCACCGCGTCGGTGACCGGCTCGCCCAGGTAGGCCTCCGCGTCGCGCTTGAGCTTTTGCAGCACGAAGGCTGAGATCTGCTGTGGCGTCTGGCTCTTGCCGTCGATGTCGATCGTCCAGTCGGTGCCCATCTCACGCTTCACCGAGCGGATGGTCCGGTCCGGATTGGTGATGGCCTGCCGCTTCGCGACCTCGCCGACGAGCACCTCGCCGTTCTTGGCGAAGGCCACGACGCTCGGCGTGGTCCGGGAGCCCTCGGCGTTGGCGATGACGTTGGGCTCTCCGCCCTCGAGCACGGTGACGACGCTGTTCGTCGTACCGAGGTCGATGCCGACCGCTCGTCCCATGTCTGTTCTCCAGTCATTTACGTCCGTCGGCTCGGGAAGTTGAGCCGCTGTCACTCAAGATAACGCGTGAGGCCCTTCCTGTCATTCCCCGTTGAGCGATATTGGCTCAACTTTCTTCAACTTCACCCAAGCAAGGTGGATTCCCCGGTCCGGCGGCGTACCGTGCCACTCGTGCTGGGTCGGCTCCAGGACCGCCGTGGCGAGCCCGCGCTTCGCACCCGTGCGATGGCGGCGCTCGTGATCCTCGGCATGATCGTTTTGACCGCGCCCCTGGTCGTCGTGCCGCTCGTGGCGTGGGTGGCGCACCACTTGCTCTGAGTCCGGGCGACCCCTCAGTACAGTCGCGGCGTGACGATTCGCCTCATCGCTGGCCTGGCCGTGACGCTTGCCGCGTTCGCTGTCGCGGGATACCGACTCCAGTGGCTCGGCCGCCTGGTCCTCGCCGGCGCCCCGATCCCGCCCGAACGCAAGCCGAACGTCGTCGGCGCGGTCAAGGCCCAGCTCGTGGACGTCCTCGCTCAGCGCAAGCTGTTCAAGCTGAAGGGCTCCGGCACCGCCCACGCCTTCACCTTCTGGGGCTTCACGGTGCTGTTCCTGACGATCATCGAGGCGTACGGCGCGCTGTTCCAGCGCGACTTCGCACTCCCGTGGATCGGCCGGAGCCGGGCGCTCGGCCTGATCGAGGACATCTTCGCGGTCGCCGTGCTGCTCGCGATCATCATCTTCACCGGCATCCGGATCGCGCGCTCCCCGCACCGGATCGGCCGCAAGTCACGCTTCTACGGCTCGCACGTCGACCAGGCCTTCATCGTCCTCGGGATGATCTTCCTGGTCATCGCGACGCTGCTGCTCTACCGCGGCGCGCAGTACTCCAACGGCTACTTCCCCTACCAGGACGACGGCTGGTGGGCGTTCGCCTCGAAGGCGACCAGCTACATCACGCCGAACGGCATCGCCTTCGAGTCGACGTTCGTCGTCGCGCAGATCGCGGTCGTCGTCGGCTTCCTCGTCTTCCTGCTCTACGGCAAGCACATGCACATCGTCACTGCTCCGATCAACGCCTCGCTGAAGCGGCACCCGAAGGGACTGGGTGCGCTCGGTACGACGCCCGACCTCGAGAAGCTGATGGAGGACGAGAACGCCGTCCTCGGTGTGGGTCAGGTCGAGCACTTCCACCAGCAGCAGCTGCTGCAGACCCTCGCGTGCACCGAATGCGGGCGCTGCCAGGACAAGTGCCCGGCGTGGAACACCGGCAAGCCGCTGAACCCGAAGCTCGTCATCACCGGGATCCGCGACGCGCTGTTCGCCGAAGCGCCGCGACTCATCGGTGGTGACACCGAGGCAGAGCCGAAGGGGCTCGTGCCGGACGTGATCGACCCGGACGTGCTGTGGTCCTGCACCACCTGCGGCGCCTGCGTCGAGGAGTGCCCGGTCGACATCGAGCACGTCGACGCGATCGTCGACATGCGGCGCTACCAGGTGCTGATGGAGTCGAGCTTCCCGAGCGAAGCCGGCACGATGTTGCGCAACATCGAGAACCAGGGCAATCCGTGGGGCCTGCGCGCTGACATGCGCACCGAGTGGCTCGAAGGTGTCGACTTCGAGATCCCGATCGTCACCGACTCGATCCCGGACGACGTCGAGTGGCTCTACTGGGTCGGCTGCGCCGGCTCGCTCGACGACCGCGCGCGCAAGTCGACCCAGGCGATCGCCAGCGTGTTCCACGCGGCCGGCGTGAAGTTCGCGATCCTCGGGCCGCAGGAGGCGTGCACCGGTGACCCGGCCCGCCGGATCGGTAACGAGTACCTCTTCCAGGAGATGGCGAAGGCCAACATCGAGATCCTCGACGGCGTCGGGACGAAGAAGATCGTCGCGTCCTGCCCGCACTGCTTCAACACGCTTGGTAACGAGTACCCGGCGCTGGGCGGCAACTACGAGGTCGTGCACCACTCGCAGCTGCTGGCCCGACTCGTCTCCGACGGCAAGCTCTCGCCGCAGGACCCGATCGTTGCGCGGCTCACCTACCACGACCCGTGCTACCTCGGTCGCCACAACGACGTGATGGACGCGCCGCGCACGGTGCTCGACGCGATCCCTGGGCTCGAGCGCGTCGAGATGCACCGCCACGGCAAGCGCGGCTTCTGCTGCGGCGCGGGTGGCGCGCGAATGTGGATGGAGGAGCGGATCGGCAAGCGGGTCAACGTCGAGCGCACCGAGGAGGCGATCGACACCGGCGCCGAGCTGATCGCGACATCGTGCCCCTACTGCCTGATCATGATGGACGACGCCATCAACGGAAAGCGCGCCGAAGGCAAGGCTCAGAACGTCAAGGTCATCGACATCGCGCAGGTCATCGGCGACTCGATCGGGCTCCGCAAGCTGCAGCCGGCGATGGCCGGCGCACCCGCGGCGGCGGCCGAGGCAGAGGCCGCGGCGCCGGAGACCGCCGGGGGAGCGGGCGCGGCGCCGGAGACCGCCGGGGGAGCGGGCGCACCGACCGACGAGACCGCGTCGGAGCCGACTCCGGAGCAGCCGCTCGAGGCCTCGACCACGAACCCGGAGACGCCTCCGGTCGACCCGTCACCGTCGGTGGCGAGCAGTGACGACCCCGTCATCGACCTCGACGACAAGTCGGGCGAGTAGCGGAGCCGCTCCGCTACCCGCTTTCGCCGAACGGAGTCGCTCTACCTGGGCGATCTGCCGCGCGGAGCCGCTCCGCTACGCGATGTCGCCGCGGCGGAAGTTGATGCTGGAGCGCGACGCAGTGGGTCCGCGCTGCCCCTGGTAGCGCGAACCGTAGATCGCCGAGCCGTAGGGGTTCTCGGCGGGTGAGGTCAGCCGCAAGACGCACACCTGGCCGATCTTCATGCCGGGCCAAAGCTTGATCGGCAGCGTCGCAACGTTGGACAGCTCGAGAGTCACGTGGCCGGAGAAACCTGGGTCGATGAAGCCCGCGGTCGAGTGCGTCAGCAGGCCGAGCCGGCCGAGCGAGCTCTTGCCTTCGAGCCGCGCGGCGAGGTCGTCGGCAAGGCTGATGACCTCGTACGTCGAGCCGAGAACGAACTCCCCCGGATGCAGGATGAACGGCTCGTCGACCCCGACCTCCACCATCCGGGTCAGGTCCTCCTGCTCCTCGGCAGGGTCGATGTGCGGGTAGCGATGGTTCTCGAAGACGCGGAACATCCGATCCAGCCGGACATCGACACTCGACGGCTGGACGAGCGACTCGTCGTACGGATCGATCCCGAGCCGGCCGGCCTTGATCTCAGCCTTGAGGTCGCGGTCGGAGAGCAGCACGCGCCGAAGATATCGGTACCGTCCGGGTGACATGCGCGAGCCGGGGGAGTTGCTGGGCGCGGGCCGTGACGCCGACATCTTCGAGTGCGGTCCCGGCCTCGTTCTGCGCCGCTCTCGGCATGCCCGCTCGCTCGCCGACGAGGCCCGCGTCATGACGTTCATGCATGAGCAGGGCTACCCGGTCCCGAGAGTTGACGAGCTCAGCGCCGACGAACTGGACCTCGTGATGGAGCGCATCGACGGTCCGTCGATGGCGCACTGGATGTCGCACAGACCCTGGACCTTGCCGCGCGGCGCCGCGATGCTCGCCGACCTCCACGACCAGCTGCACGCGATCAGCGCGCCTGACTTCCTATGGGACGCGGACGTCGGTCAAGGCACGCAAGTCGTGCACATGGATCTGCATCCGCTGAACGTGATCATCTCGGCGCGTGGTCCGGTGGTCATCGACTGGGCGCGGCCGGGCCGCGGCGACCCGATGACGGATGTGGCCGCCGCGTACCTGCTCATGGCAACCGCCGCAGTGCCGTCCGGACGGGTGCAGGGAGCCGTCATCGCGCTCGGTCGGTCCTGGCTCGCGGACTCCTTCGTACGTCGATACGACCGTGCCGCTCTTGCGCCGGCGTTGTCCGTTGCTGCGGAGTGGAAGGCGCTCGACACCAACATGAGCGCGACCGAGATCGCTGCGATGCGCCGGCTAGCCGCCTCGGCGGGCGCGTAGACCTCTGACGCCGAGCCAGCCGATCGCAGTCCCAAAACCGAGTGAGATGACGGTCAGGATCAGGTGCACGATGAAGAACGCGTGCGGTCGGTTTCCGGTGAAGGCCCGCGGATCGTTGGCAATGTTGTGAATGAAGGTCGGCCAGATCACCCAGGACCAGACGCCGAACAGAAACAAGAACACAGACCAACGACGACTCAGGGGCATGCGCTCATTGTCCGCGGACCAGCCAACCCCGACCTCCTGGACGGCTATCCTCGGCTGCGTTCGTACGCCGAGAGGCGACGGCCGCGGGTGTAGTTCAATGGCAGAACATCAGCTTCCCAAGCTGACAGTGCGGGTTCGATTCCCGTCACCCGCTCTCGGCGAAGCTCAGACGTCGCGGCGGGTGAACCGCCACATTCCCGCGACCATCGCGCCCGCGGCGTACAGCAGCAGCAGGCCCAGGCCGACCCACGGACCGAAGAAGTGCGGCTCGGCAACCACGGCGCCGGTCGACGACGCCGCGATCTGCTCCGGCATGAACCTCTCCAGTGCGTTCTGCGCGCCGGCAGGCAGCGCCGCGAACACGCCCGGCAGGACGAGCAGCACGCCGACGAGAGAGGCGATCGCGCCGGCCGTGTGACGGAGCACGAAGCCGACGCCCAGCGCCATCAGGCACACCAGCGCGAGATAGCCACCCGTCATGGTGACGGCACGGACCACACCCGGGTCGGTGAGGTGACTGATCGGCGCATGGCCCGCGAACAGCGCCTGTCCCATGAAGTAGGAGACGAACGAGATCACCTCGCCGACCGCCAGCGAGACGCCGCCGAACACCAGAGCCTTCGCCACAAGCAGTGGCGTACGACGCGGCGCCGCCGCGACGCTGCTGCGAATCGTGCCGCTCGAGTACTCCGCGGTGATCGCGAGCACGCCGAGGACCGCGACGGCCAGCTCGCCGAA
>DASZXY010000004.1:0-1604 GCA_035545635.1 Mycobacteriales bacterium
CCTGCCACCCGGATTGCAGTGCTACAAGTGGCCGGACGGCTCGATCACCCAGACCTTCGACCCGCAGTCACCCCCGTGCATCTCCCGGTGGGACGACAGCAAGGGCAACGGTGGCGCTACCGCTCCCGGCGTGACCGGTACGACGATCAACGTGGCCCTCCCGGTCTCGAGCGCCACGGCGAGCTGGCCGGGCCTGAAACCGATCGTCGACTTCTTCAACGCGCACTTCCAGTTCTACGGTCGCAAGATCAACATCGTTCCGGTCCCCTCCCAGCAAGCGGACAACATCACTACCGGCAAGTGGAACAACCCCCAGTTCCAACGCGCCGACGCCGCGCAGATCGCAGCCGCGAAGGTGTTCGCCACGACCGACTTCGTCGACCCGATCCCGGAAAGCGCGACACTCCCGGTCTTCCTCGACGCGATGGTCAAGCACAAGATCATCGCGCTCAACGGCGGCGACGTCACGCCGTACACGTCGAAGCAGGCGATGATCTCGGGCGCGCCGTACCTCTGGTCTTACTACCCGACCGTCGACGAGCTGATGCGCAATGTCGCGACCATGACCTGTCGGCAGATGGCAGGCGGGAAGGCAATCCACTCCCCTGACCCAAAGCTGAAGAACACCCCTCGCAAGTACGTGATCTGGCTCCCCGCGGACACACTGCTCGGCGGCCCGCTGCCGGGGCTCAGCACGATGCAAAGCATCCTCAAGGGATGCGGAATCGACGCGCCAGTCGTGCACCAACCAACCGGCCGGCTGTATTCGACCGAGATGGTCGGTGCCATGAGCCGGCTCAAGAACGACGGCGTGACGACGGTGATCTTCTATCCGTACGGCGGCAACGGCACGCCCGGTGCGCCACTCACCACCGCCAGGCAGATCGGCTATCGCCCCGAGTGGGACGTGATCGGCTGGGAGAACTACAACACCGCGTACATGCTGAACGACCCGCCGGCGGAGACCGCTGGGGCGTTCGGCATCGGCGCGTGGAACAAGCAACCGCTACAGGCAGCGCTCGAACCGTGGGCCCAAGCGGGGATGAGCGCCGGCGGAATCGACACCACGCTTCCGGACGCGCGAGCGTTCTATCAGGAGATGATGCTGCTCGCCTCGGGCATCCAGATGGCCGGGCCCGACCTCACACCGGAGACGTTCGCCGACGCGCTGCACAAGACGACCTTCCCCAATCCTGGGGCCGGCGGCCCGCCGTTCTACCAAGCCTCGGTCGGCTTCCCCGGCGACGACCCGTTCATGGTCAGCGACTACACGGCGTTCTGGCTCGACAACCGTTATCCCGGTTCGAGCGTCGGCAAGTCAGTCGGCGCGAATGAAGGAAACGCGTTCTGCGAAGCAGGACGTGGCCGGCGCTGGAGCGAAGGCACCTGGCCGACGCAGGACATCTTCTACGAGCCCGGAATCTGCCGGTAGGCCATGACGGGCATCGGCTGACATGACCGCGAAGCGCCGCGGGAACTGGTCTGTCCCGGCGGTCAACGGGATCGTTGCCGGCACCGTTCTCGTCCTCGTCGCGGTGCTCGCGCTGGTCGTGAAGCCACCGGCGCCACCGGGGATCGCCGCGTTCGCGCCCCAGGCCAACAAG
>DASZXY010000005.1:0-71932 GCA_035545635.1 Mycobacteriales bacterium
GCTCGAGGACCGCATCGTCGTGACGGTGCTGGAGAGCGAGCAGACCACGGCGTCGGGCATCGTGATCCCGGACACCGCCAAGGAGAAGCCCCAGGAGGGCACCGTCATCGCAGTCGGCCCCGGCCGCTTCGAGGACGGCGCACGCGTGCCGCTCGACATCAGCGAGGGGGACACCGTGATCTTCTCCAAGTACGGCGGTACCGAGGTGAAGTACGGCGCGGATGAGTACCTCATCCTGTCGGCCCGCGACGTGCTGGCGATCGTCAAGAAGTAGCTGCCGCGCGCTCAGCGCATCGAGAAAAGCCCGGGCTGTGCCCGGGCTTTTCTATTTAGCACTCTCCCTATTAGAGTGCTAGGTATGCCGAAGATCCTTTCCTTCCACAGCGATGCCCGTGACTCGTTGCAGCGGGGCGTCGACGCCCTCGCCGACGTCGTCAAGGTGACCCTCGGCCCGCGTGGGCGCAACGTCGTCATCGACAAGAAGTGGGGCGCGCCGACGATCACGAACGATGGCGTCACCATTGCCAAGGAGGTCGAGCTCGAGGACCCGTACGAGAACCTCGGGGCCCAGCTCGCCAAGGAAGTCGCGACCAAGACCAACGACGTCGCAGGCGACGGCACGACCACCGCAACGGTGCTCGCCCAGGCGATGGTGCGTGAAGGTCTCCGCAACGTCGCTGCCGGCGCTCAGCCGCTCGCTCTCAAGCGCGGCATCGACGCGGCCGTGGAGGCGGTCAACGACAAGCTGCTCTCGATCGCCCGTGAGGTCGGTGACCAGGACGAGGTCGCCAACGTCGCCTCGATCTCCGCGCAGGACTCCGTCATCGGCGGCCTGATCGCCGAGGCGTTCGCGAAGGTCGGCAAGGACGGTGTCATCACCGTCGAGGAGGCCCAGACCATGGGCCTCGAGCTCGAGTTCACCGAGGGCATGCAGTTCGACAAGGGCTACATCTCGCCGTACATGGTGACCGACCCCGAGCGCATGGAAGCCGTGCTCGACGACGCCTACGTCCTGATCCACCAGGGCAAGATCAGCGCGGTCAACGAGATCCTCCCGTTGCTCGAGAAGGTCGTGCAGTCTGCCAAGCCGCTGCTGGTGATCGCAGAGGACGTCGAGGGCGAGGCGCTGTCGACGCTGGTCGTGAACAAGATCCGCGGCACGTTCACCGTGGTCGCGGTCAAGGCGCCGGGCTTCGGTGATCGCCGCAAGGCGATGCTGCAGGACATGGCGATCCTGACCGGCGGCGAGGTCATCAGCGAAGAGGTCGGTCTCAAGCTCGACGGCGTCGGCCTCGAGAGCCTCGGCAAGGCCCGCCGAGTGACCATCACGAAGGACACCACGACGATCGTCGACGGCGCCGGCAAGAAGGCCGACATCTCCGACCGGATCCGTCAGATCCGCAAGGAGATCGACGACACCGACTCCGACTGGGACCGCGAGAAGCTGCAGGAGCGGCTTGCGAAGCTCTCCGGCGGGGTCGGCGTGATTCGCGTCGGTGCGCACACCGAGGTCGAGCTCAAGGAGAAGAAGCACCGTCTCGAGGACGCCATCTCCGCGACTCGCGCCGCGATCGAGGAAGGCATCGTCGCAGGCGGGGGCTCCGCGCTGATTCGCGCGCTTCCGGCGCTCAAGGACGATCTCGGCCTCACCGGCGACGAGGCGACCGGCGTCGCGATCGTGCGGAAGGCGCTCGTCGAGCCGCTGCGCTGGATCGCGCAGAACGCCGGGCTCGAGGGCTACGTCGCGGTCCAGAAGGTCAGCGACCTCAAGGGCGGCAACGGCCTGAACGCCGCGACCGGCGAGTACGTCGACCTGCTGAAGGCCGGCGTCGTCGATCCAGTCAAGGTGACCCGCTCTGCGGTCCGCAACGCGGCGAGCATCGCGGGCATGTTGCTGACGACCGAGACGCTCGTGGTCGACAAGCCCGAGGAAGAGGAGCCCGCGGCTCACGGCGGTCACGGCCACTCTCACGGGCCAGGCGGTCACCACCACTAGGCCTGCGCCTGCCACTATTGCCGTCCAGTGACGACGGAACAGGACCTGGCGTCCCTGCTCGCTGACAGCGAGCGGGCGGTCTTCCGTGGCACGCCGAGCAAGGCGATCGCCGACCTCGAAAGTGCAGTAGCCGTTGCCCAAAGCAGCGGGCTGTACGCCGAGGTGGCTGCGGCCGTGTGGTTGCTCGGCGTCGCGTTGTCGGCGTCAGGTCGTTACGGCACCTCACTCAAGGTGCTCATCCCGCTGCTCGAGGCGGGCGAAGCCCCGGACGCCGCGGCGAACCCGGAGCTCAAGCTCTTCGCCTCCCTGTCCGCGGCGACCGCCGCAGCGGTGCATCGCGGACTGAGCCGGGCCGACGCCGCGATGGAGCTCGACGCCAGAGGGCTCGCCCTCACCGAGGGTCCCGGCGAGCCTGCCTTCGACTGTTTGCTCGGCCTTGCCGCGGACTGCGTGGGTGCGGGTCGGCTCGACGACGCGAACCTGCGGTTCAGCCAGGCGAGCGCGGTCATCGAAGGCCACGGGGGGGACTGGTGGCGCCAGCGGGTCCGGCTGGACTGGGTCCGCGCAGAGATCGCCATGCTCAACGAGCGGCCCGAGGATGCCCGAACGGCGGCCGTTGCCGCGGTCAAAGGGGCCGAGAAGGCCCGCGCTCCCCGCCACGTCGCGAAGGGTCTGCTCTTCCAGGGGGTCGCAGAGCTGCAGTCCGGCAGCGGCGATCCCGCGGCCACGCTGCGCCGTTCTGCGACGCTTGCCGAAGGCCTAGGAACGCTCCCGGTGGTCTGGCAGGCGCGCGCACTGGTGGGTGCCCTGCTCGGGACCGAGACCGACGAGGGCGCCCGCTCGCTCGCCGCCGCACGCAACGCCGTGCTCGTCATTGCGGGTGACTTGCCGGCTGATCTTCGGGACGAGTGGCTGGATCGGCCCAACGTGAGCGCGCTCCTCGAGGGCTAGGCGCTCGCTCAGGCTCACTTGGTTGGGCCTTACGGGTGAAGTCCCGCCCACCTTGTGCCGATGTATGAGCCGTGACAACCGTGCTGATCTGCGACGACCAGCGCGCAGTGCGGGACGGGCTCGCGCGCTGCGTGGCGTCCGTCCCAGGCGTAGTGCGGGTGGACACGGCAGCCAGCGGCGAGGAGGTTCTCGCCCGCTGGCCCCTGGAGCGTCAGGACCTGGTGCTCATGGACGTGCAGATGCCAGGGCTCGGCGGCGTCGAGGCCACGCGCCGCCTGACCCGGGAGTATCCCGAGGTCACCGTCGTCATGCTCTCCGGCGCCACCGATCGCGAAGCCGTTGCCGCCGCGATCGCGGGCGGTGCCCGCGGCTTCCTGCAGAAGGAGGTGTCGCGTGAGGAGGTTGCCGCAACGGTCGCGAATGCACTCACCATCTCGAGCCTCGGCGTCCACGCAGGCATCACTGCGCCCGCCCAGCGGCGGGGCAGTGGCGACGTTCCCGATCTGACTCAGCGGGAGCTGCAGGTGCTCACCGGCATGGCGGGCGGCAAGAGCAACGCGCAGATCGGACGTGACCTGTTCCTCTCCGAGGACACCATCAAGACCCACGCGCGCCGGCTGTTCCGCAAGCTCGAGGTCGGCGACCGCGCCGAAGCGGTAGCGGCGGGCTTCCGCCACGGCCTCGTCACCTGACCTGTCCTTGTCTCAGATCGCTATGGCGATCCGAGACTCGGACAACTTCGATGCAGTCGGTCGGTCAGTCTTCTTCGTCGTCGGCTGACATCACGCCGTCGGCGAAGCCGCGGGCGTAGTCCCAGCTGACGTAGTCCGCGGGGTCGGGTGCGTACGCCGGCTCGTGGACGTGCGGCGCGCCCTGGTCGAGCAGGCTGCGGAGGTTGCCGCGGATCAGGTCCCACGAGAAGTAGTGCGCCTCGTGGCAGTCGTCGCAGTCGACCACGAGCCCACGGATGCCGCGAGGGCCGAGCAGCGCCTGGAAGACGTCGAGGTCCTCGAGGTCCTCGAGCAAGTCACGTCGCTCGTCCTCGGACAGCGGCTCGTCGTCGTAGTCGTCGTCGGACAGCGCCGCCGCGGGGTCGCTCGGGTCACCCGCGAACGGGTCCACCGGGCTGTCGTCTCGCACGTACCAACGCTATACGTCAGCGCCTCGGTAGACTCAAGGTTTCCCCTGGAGTTGGGAAGGTGGGCAATGGAGGCGTCGTTCCCGGAGAAGTTTGCGCCGCTCGGACTGACCTTCGACGACGTACTGCTCCTGCCTGCCGCCTCTGACGTCGTGCCCAGCGAGGTCGACACCTCCACGCAGATCTCCAGGAACATCTCGGTTCGTACTCCGCTGCTGTCCAGCGCGATGGACACGGTCACCGAAGGCCGGATGGCGATCGCGATGGCCCGCCAGGGCGGCGTGGGGATCCTGCACCGCAACCTGTCGATCGAGGACCAGGCGGTCCAGGTCGACATCGTGAAACGCTCCGAGGCGGGCATGGTGACCTCGCCCGTCACCTGCAGCGCTGACGACTCGATCGCCGACGCCGACGCGCTGATGGGCCGCTACCGGATCTCCGGGGTGCCGGTCACGGACGGTGACGGAGTCCTCGTCGGCATCGTCACCAACCGCGACATCCGCTTCGAGCGTGACTCCTCTCGCCTGGTCCGTGACGTCATGACCGCGATGCCGCTCGTGACCGCGCCGGTCGGCGTCTCCCATGACGATGCGCTCGACCTGTTGCAGCGCCACAAGATCGAGAAGCTGCCGATCGTCGATGAGGCAAACCGGCTGCGCGGCCTGATCACGGTGAAGGACTTCGCCAAGAGCGAGGAGTACCCGCAGGCGACGAAGGACGCGGCCGGCCGGCTCGTCGTCGGTGCCGCGGTCGGAGTGGGTGAAGATGCCTACAAGCGGGCGATGACGCTGATCGAGGCGGGCGTCGACCTGCTGGTCGTGGATACGGCGCATGGTCATTCGAAAGCAGTGCTCGAGATGGTCGCGCGACTCAAGGCCGCCGTCGCCGTCGACGTCATCGGCGGCAACATCGCGACAGGCGCAGCAGCTAAGGCGCTTATCGAGGCCGGCGCGGACGCGGTCAAGACAGGGGTCGGGCCGGGCTGTTTTGCCGCTGGCACGCGCGTCCTCATGGCGGACGGTACCTACAAGAACATCGAGCACGTCGTTGCCGGTGACCGCGTCATCACGGGCAATGGATCGCCGACGACCGTTGTGCGGGCGTGGTGCACCGGAGTCCGCGACCTCGTCGCCGTGCGTCACGTCGCGTACGGGTCGGAAACCTTCTGCACGCCAGACCATCGCTTCTTGGTGGGAGACCTTTCTTCAGTGGGCGCCGCGACCGTCATGAATCGGGGCTATGCGAAGGTGCTCACAGCCCCAACTCGGTACGGCGAGTCGAAGATCGGGTGGCGCGAGATCGGGGAGGTCGAGCGAGCCGCGCTGCTCACACCCCGACGCATCCAGTTCGAGCTTCCCGACCACATTCGCATCGACCTCCGCGACTATGCGATCCGCGGACGGGACCTCGGTCGCTACAACCTCGTGGTGGAGGAGAGCGCCGAGCTCGGATTCATGCTGGGAAGCTTCCTCGGCGATGGCCACGCCTTCCTGAACAAGGCGCGCAACAGCGAGATCGGGCGTGTCAGCTGGTACTTCGGTGTGCATGAGTCAGAGAACATCGCGCGCCTGCAAGCAGCCGTGGAGAAGGTCACCGGCGTCGCGCTCAAGGATGGCGGGGTCATCCGCGGTGTGCGCCAACTCCATCTGTACTCGCTGCAGTGGGCGAGAGCTCTCGCGGAATGCGGCAAGCGACACGAAAAGCACCTCCCAGCCAAGTGGCTCTGCGGCGATCCCGCATACCTGACGGGTCTGCTCGATGGGTTGGTCGCCTCAGACGGCTACATCGAGGCCGGCGGGCGTGTGTGCTTCCGCAACACCTCGCGGGCGCTGAGCGAGCTGTTCGGTGTGCTCTGCCTGATCGTGAAGGGATCCTTGCCCAACACGACGCTCGAATCCGGATCGCCGGGCGGACTCGAAGGGGTCAAGGGCAAGTGTCTGTCTTCGCCCAAGGCACGCCTGAATGTCACTCACGCGAAGCGGCACGTCGACGACTACTCGGCCGTGAAGCTTCTTGGCGTTCGTGAAATGGGCTTCGCTGCACCGGTGTACGACATCGAGGTCGAGGACGACAGTCACAGCTTCATCGCCGACAACGTGATCGTGCACAACTCGATCTGCACCACTCGCGTCGTCGCGGGTGTCGGCGTGCCGCAGATCTCGGCGATCTACGAGGTTGCGCAGGTCGCTGGGCCCGCGGGCGTGCCGGTCATCGCGGACGGCGGCATGCAGTACTCGGGCGACATCGCCAAAGCCATCGCGGCCGGTGCAGACAGCGTGATGCTCGGCTCGTTGCTGGCGGGCTGCGAGGAGTCACCCGGCGAGCTGCTCTTCGTCAACGGCAAGCAGTTCAAGTCCTACCGCGGCATGGGCTCGCTCGGCGCGATGCAGTCCCGCGGCCAGGGCCGGTCATACTCCAAGGACCGCTACTTCCAGGACGACGTGCTCTCCGACGACAAGCTCGTCCCCGAGGGTGTCGAAGGACAGGTGCCCTATCGCGGCCCGCTCGGCGCTGTCGCGCATCAGCTTCTCGGCGGGCTCCGGGCGGCCATGGGTTACTGCGGTGCGCACACCATCCCCGAGCTCAAGCACGCGCAGCTGGTCCGCATCACTGCCGCCGGCCTGAAGGAGAGCCATCCGCACGACGTCGCGATGACGACCGAGGCTCCGAACTACACGGCCAGATGATGCGCGACAACGTGGAGATCGGCCTCGGCCGGTCGGCCCGGCGGGGCTATTCGCTGGACGACATCGCGATCGTCCCGTCGCGCCGTACCCGCGACTTCGACGTCGTCTCACTCACGTGGCAGATCGACGCCTACCGTTTCGACCTGCCGCTCGTCGGCTTGCCGTCCGACGCGACGATGTCGCCCGCAACGATCAGCGAGATGGGTCGCATGGGCGCCCTCGGTGTCCTCGACGCTGAGGGGCTCTGGACCCGGTACGACGACCCGACGGCGGTGCTCGACGAGCTCGCGGGCCTTGACAGCGACGAGGCAACTCCGGTCCTGCAGCGAATCTACGCCGAACCGGTCCGCGACGAGCTGATCACCCAGCGGATCAAGGAGCTGCGGGACACCGGCGCGACGACCTCGGTGCGAGTGTCCCCGCAGCACACGCTGCGCTACGCACCGACGATCCTCGCCGCTGGAGTCGACCTGCTGGTCATCCAGGGCACGATCGTCTCTGCGGAGCACGTGGCCGCGTCGGCCACTGACCAGCCGCTGAACCTTAAGACGTTCATCGCGGACCTCGACGTACCGGTGATCGTCGGCGGCTGCACCAACTACCAGACGGCCTTACACCTCATGCGTACCGGCGCTGCCGGCGTGATCGTCGGCACCGCGTCCGACGAGTGGTCGACGACCGGGCGCGTGCTCGGCATCGAGGTGCCGATGGCCACGGCGATCGTCGATGCCGCCGCGGCGCGTCGTGACTATCTCGACGAGACCGGTGGGCGGTACGTGCATGTCATCGCGGCGGGCGAGATCGAGACGAGTGGCGACATCGCGAAGGCGCTCGCTTGCGGTGCCGACGCCGTCATGCTCGGTGAGCCGCTGACTGCGGCAGCCGAGGCGCCGGGCAAAGGCGCATGGTGGCACGCGGCTGCGTCGCACCCGCGACTGCCGCGCGGCCGCTTCGCCGAAGCCGCTGCCGGATGGCCGCTCGCGCCGCTCGCCGAGGTGTTGCGCGGCGCGTCGTCATCGCCAGACGGCGACCTCAACCTGTTCGGAGGTCTGCGCCGCGCGATCGCCAAGGCCGGCTATAGCGACCTCAAGGAGTTCCAGCGAGTCGAGCTCGTAGTCAAGGGCTAGCACCATGGCGGATTTCGACTACGACGTCGTCGTCATCGGGAGCGGCTTCGGTGGCAGCGTTGCTGCGCTGCGGGCCGCCGAGAAGGGCTATCGCGTCGGGGTGCTCGAGGCCGGCCGGCGGTTCACGAACGACACGCTTCCTGAAACCAGCTGGGACCTGAAGGACTTCCTGTGGGCACCCGCCGTCGGGTGGATGGGAATCCAGAAGATCACGCCGCTGACCGACGTCGTCTGCCTGTCCGGGGCAGGCGTCGGCGGTGGCTCCCTGGTCTACGCAAACACTCTCTACACACCGCTCGACGCCTTCTACAACGACCCGCAGTGGTCACACATAGCCGACTGGAAGTCTGAGCTCGCGCCGTACTACGACCAGGCGTCCCGGATGCTCGGTGTCGTCGAAAACCCGACGGAGACGAAGGCCGACGTCGAGATGCGCGCCGTCGCCGAAGAGATGGGCGTCGGTCACACCTACCACCACACGCCGGTCGGCGTGTTCTTCGGTGAGCCCGGCAAGACGGTCGCGGACCCGTACTTCGGCGGGGCCGGCCCGAACCGCGCCGGCTGCATAGAGTGCGGCAACTGCATGATCGGCTGCCGCTTCAACGCCAAGAACCGCCTCGACCTGAACTACCTCTATCTCGCCGAAGGTCTCGGTACGACGATCCATCCCGAGACGACGGTCACCGCGGTCCGTCCCCGCCGTGACGGCGGCTACTTCGTCGACACCCGCCACACCACTCGCCGGCGAGACAAGCGCACCCTGACTGCCGAGCAGGTGGTCTTCGCGGCGGGCACGCTCGGCACGCAGAAGCTTCTGCACCGGATGCGTGACGAAGGTTTCCTGCCGAAGCTGTCGGAGCGACTCGGTCAGCTCACCCGCACCAACTCAGAGGCAATTCTCGGAGCGCGTGCGCGGGACGTGACCGCCGACTACTCGAAGGGCGTCGCGATCACGTCGTCGTTCCACCCGGACGACCGCACCCACATCGAGCCGGTGCGCTACGGCAAGGGCTCGAACTCGATGGGCCTGCTGCAGTCGATCCTCACCGACGGCGACAAGGGTCCGCGGTGGCGGGAGGCGCTGCGTGAGGTCCGCAAGAACCCACGCGACTTGAAGAAGCTGTTCTGGCTGAAGGGCTGGGCGGAGCAGACGATCATCGTGCTCGTCATGCAGTCGCTCGACAACTCGCTGACGGTGTCACGCAAGAAGGGCCGGTTCCGCGACAAGCTCGTGTCGAAGCAGGGACACGGCGAGCCGAACCCAACCTGGATTCCTGCGGGCAACGACGCAACGCGACGGCTCGCTCAGCGGATCAACGGTGTCGCAGGCGGGTCCGTCGGCGAGCTCGCGAACATCCCGATGACGGCTCACATCATCGGTGGCGCACCGATCGGGCTCACCGCCGACGATGGTGTCGTCGACCCGTGGCACCGCTTGTTCGGTCACCCTGGGCTTCACGTCACCGACGGCGCGGCGGTCACGGCCAACCTCGGGGTGAACCCGTCACTGACCATCACCGCACAGGCTGAGCGCGCGATGGCGTTCTGGCCCAACAAGGGCGACGCCGACCCGCGTCCGGAGCTGGGCTCGCCGTACGTCGAGATCGCGGCCGTCGAGCCACGCATGCCCGCCGTGCCTGCGTCAGCGCCGGGCGCGCTCAGGCTTCCGCTCTAGCGAGGGCCGATCAGCCGGTCGAGCAGCGGCCGCGACCGGCGAACCTTGTGCACCTTCCGCCGCTTGTCCTCGGGCAGTCGTTCGCCGAGTCGGTGGCGCAGCAGATCGCGCAGCGTGACTTCAGACGGATCGGTCTTGCGTCGGCGCTTCCGCGGTGTCGGCGGCTTCAGCGCACGGTCTTCGACGCGAGGTCGAGGTGGCGTCCAGTCGATTGCCCTGCCGAGATCACGCTGTCGCGCGGCGAGCTGGGTCCCGGAGAGGATCGGCTCGCCGAGCGGTGATGCCGGCAGGCCGCGCTGCGGGTCGTAGCCGAGGAACTCTGAAAGCGCGCCCGTGCGGGCGACGGCGCGCTTGAGCGCGGCGCCTGTCACGTGCTGCTCCCACTCCGTCAGTGACGCGGTGTCGACCGCGCGGTCGGTCCGGGTGAAGCCGGTCGACTCGATACTCGGCTGGACCTCGTGGTGGGCCAGCACGGTGGCGGACCACGGTTCGCCGATCCGCTCCAGCAGCGCGCGCATCACCGGCTCGGGTGAGGTGACGAGGTCCTCGTAGCGGACCAGCGCAAAGCGGTCGCCGAGCGCCGCGCCGGCGTGCAGCAGCTGCCGGTTCGCCCGACGCCAATGCGTGATGCCGGCCTTGATCGGCCGCCGAAAGCGACGGCGCATCGAAAGTGCCGAACCCGCGGGGTGGCGGATGATCCCGATCACCCGCGCGTCGGGGAACAGGCGCGTC
The DNA here is from genome assembly GCA_035545635.1 of Mycobacteriales bacterium. Taxonomy (GTDB): domain Bacteria; phylum Actinomycetota; class Actinomycetes; order JAFAQI01; family JAFAQI01; genus DASZTV01. Next base: position 10,307 of record DASZXY010000005.1, read on the forward strand.
GCCAGGTCCAGATGCCAGACATGGAACGGCGTCTTGTCGCCCCACCGCGACTTGCCGCGCCCGCTGGCATACGACGAGAACAGGTCCCCGTAGAACGCGCCCAGCGCGGCGTCGAGGTCGGATTCGGACAGGCCGAGGTTGCGGTACCAGTCGCCGCCGAGCTTCCAGTACGGCACCCAGCGGTGCATCGCGGCGAGGCGAAGAAACCCCGTCTCCTCCGGGATCGCGATGTTCGGGTGGCTGTCGAGCATCAGTCGCAGCAGCGTGCTTCCCGACCCGTTCGAGCCGACGATGAAGATCGGCCCGCCTGCTGCGCTCACGGCCGTTACCCTAGAGGTGATGGCGGGATCAGCGGACGGCTTCGACATCGTCTCCGACGGTTTCGACAGGGTCCTGGTCGTGGACTTCGGGGCGCAGTACGCCCAGCTGATCGCTCGGCGCGTTCGCGAGTGCCGCGTCTACAGCGAGATCGTGCCGTCCTCCATGCCCGTCGCGGACATGCTGGCCAAGCGCCCGAAGGCGGTCATCCTCTCCGGCGGCCCGTCTTCGGTCTACGCCGAGGGTGCCCCCCAGGTGGACCCCGAGCTGTTCGAAGCGGGCGTTCCCACCTTCGGCATCTGCTACGGCTTCCAGGCCATGGCGCTCGCCCTCGGCGGCGAGGTACGGCGTACCGGGCTGTCGGAGTTCGGCGCGACACAGCTGACCGTCACCGGCGACGGTGGCGCCGTGCTGGCCGGGCTGCCGGCGACGCAGCAGGTCTGGATGTCGCACGGCGACGCTGTCTTCGAAGCACCACCCGGCTTCATCATTACAGCGTCGAGTGACGGCGCGCCGGTCGCTGGGTTCGAAGACAGGAGCCGCGGCCTAGCCGGCGTGCAGTTCCACCCTGAGGTGATGCACACAACGCACGGCCAGACAGTGCTCGAGCACTTCTTGTACGACGTCGCCGGCTGTCGCCCGACGTGGACGATGGTCAACATCGTCGACGAGCAGATCGACCGGATCCGGTTGCAGGTCGGTGGCAAGCGGGCGATCTGCGGTCTCTCCGGCGGGGTGGACTCAGCCGTCGCGGCCGCCCTCGTACAGCGAGCGATCGGTGACCGCCTCACCTGCGTGTTCGTGGACCACGGACTGCTTCGCAAGGGTGAGCCCGAACAGGTCGAACGCGACTTCGTCGCGTCGACCGGGGTGACGCTCAAGGTCGTCGACGCGACCGACCGCTTCCTCGACGCCCTTGCCGGGGTCAGCGACCCGGAGGACAAGCGCAAGATCATCGGGCGCGAGTTCATCCGCGTCTTCGAGGCTGCCGCACGCGAGATCGTCGCCGAGTCCGAGGCGCATGGCGAGACTGTCGACTTCCTGGTGCAAGGCACGCTCTACCCGGACGTTGTCGAGTCCGGCGGCGGTGAGGGCGCGGCCAACATCAAGAGCCACCACAACGTCGGTGGCCTGCCCGACGACCTCCAGTTTGCGCTCGTCGAGCCGTTGCGCACGCTGTTCAAGGACGAGGTCAGAAAGGTTGGCGAGCAGCTGGGGCTTCCGGCTGAGATCGTGTGGCGGCAGCCGTTCCCTGGCCCGGGTCTCGGTATCCGCATCGTCGGTGAGGTCACGCGAGACCGGCTAGAGGTGCTGCGCGAAGCCGACGCGATCGCCCGTGAGGAGCTCTCCGCAGCCGGCCTCGACCGCGACATCTGGCAGTGCCCCGTCGTGCTGCTCGCCGATGTCCGCTCCGTCGGCGTGCAGGGCGACGGCCGCACGTACGGTCACCCGGTCGTGCTCCGCCCGGTGTCCAGCGAGGACGCGATGACGGCCGACTGGACCCGCATTCCCTACGAAGTGCTCGCTCGGATCTCGACGCGCATCACCAACGAGGTCCGCGAGATCAACCGCGTAGTGCTCGACGTGACCAGCAAGCCTCCCGGCACGATCGAGTGGGAGTAGTCCCGGAGCGGTGACGAGAAGTCGTCAACCTCGGCTACTTGGTGCCAGCCGGCAGAGCTGACCAACTATTCCGCTGTGGAACGTTCGGTTGCGGGGAGCGCCGAGTCCGGATGCTTGATCGAAGCCACGTCGGGCGGAGTATCCGATCACAGGCCGCCGCGGACTGACGTAGTCGTTGTTTCCGCGCGTGACATCCAGGAATGCCTCGCGATACGAATGCGCGGATCGCGCAATGCGGTAAAGCAGGGGCGGGACGAATCCGATCCGGCGGCCGTGCTGTACGGCGCAGCTGTTCGCGACGGCGAGTAGCCCCGCCCACTCCGGGCTGGCTGCTGATGTCCCACCCGCATCGGTCCACTCGCCGTGCCAGTAAACGATCGGACCGGTTGCGAACGAGGCGTTGGCTGCGACGTCCGGCACTTGGCGGCAGACGCCTGCGGCGGCCGGGCAGACGCCGGTTGCGGCTGTTGCGTCGCTGACATTCGACGGACCCGAGACCGTCCGCCTCTGCCATGCGGACATGCCGAAGTCGTGCGATGGGCCTCCGCCGCCAGCGAAACGAGCCGTCGGGCCGCCAGCAGGTCCGTCGTTCCACACGATCTCACCGACCCGATCGCCGGCGTCGTCGACGTCGAGTCGAGTGCCGCCAACTGCCAGTGTGTTCGGGTCGCTGGCCGGAAAGTCGACGGCTTGCACGTCGATGGGATTCAGCAAGGGGTCGAGGCCCGCAACCCCGAACGAGGCCGCGCAGTCCTCGGCACCCGTGTCGCCCGAGGCGGCGGTGACGGTCTGACCCTGTGCCGCGGCCTGCTCGAGAATTTGATGGAGGCTGCGTACGAACGTCGCTCCCAGGGCCGTGGGGGCCAGGTCCTCACATCCGCCGAAGGAATTCGAGATGATGCGAGCCCGGTCACTCTGAACCATCGCCGCGAACGTGTGGATGATCCCGCTCGCCGAGTTTGGTCCCTGGTAGACGACGATGTGCGCCTTCGGGGCGAAGCTGGCGATCGTCTCGACGTCGACTGCCGTCTCCAACCCCACGAACGGCTGTTGGGAGACTTCCCCCCCGGCGTCCGGGACACCGCCATCGATTGGTCGGTAGGTGATGTGGGTCCGAAGTCCGAAGCAGCGATCGAACGTAGGCAGGTCTACCCGGAAGCTGGCTTCGGCCTCGAAGACGTCGACCTCGATCCCGCGTCCGAGGTAACCCCTGTTGTAGGCCCGCGGCAGCCCGTAAGCGCCGGCGATACGGGGGAGCGTCAGGTACCGGTCGCCGCGTCGACCTGGGAAGAAGGCCGTCCGTCCTTGATCGCCGGGTCCGACGCTGCGAGCGGCGCGGCACCCTCGCTCCGCATTGCGAGTCGGCGCCGGTTGGCGCAGGTGCGAGGTGAAGCCCCTATCCGGGGCAGTGTCGACAACGCCGAGCACATCGTGCGCCAGCGCCGCTGGGATCGTTGGCAGGACGGACGGACCGGACGCCGAGACGAACAGGCGGTCGGCGGCGATGGCCACATCGGAGTATCCGCTTGCGGTGAGCCACGCAGTGAGCCTGCTGAATGTGTGCCGTGACGCGCCGTACCGGGCGGCGAACAACCCATGTGACAGGACGTGGCCGTAGCTAGATGAACTCGGATCAGATGTCTTCTCGATCTGGTGCCGAAGATCATCCGCGTGGCGAATGCGCAACGCGATCTCTATTCGGGCGACTCGATCCGCCGGCGAGTGGGGTGTGCCCGCGGCAGCGTGCATGGCCGACGGTAGAACGGCGGCCGGCAACAAGCCGAGGCCGGCCACTGCCCTGCGGAGGTGCATCACGCACCGACGCTAGGTGACAGGAATAAACGACCCGCAAACGGCTTGTGCGGTCGTCAGAAGACGTGATGCGGGGTGAACCGCTCTTGACCGGGTCGCCGCTGGCCAATCAAACGCTGGGTTGATAGGAGGAACCTGCAACCGCGAGATCAACCGCATCGTCGTCGAAGCGACAAGCAAGCCGCCCGGCGCCCGCCGCCCTAGTTGTGTGCTACCGACCGGCGGTAGGCGAGGTCGATGATCGGGCGCCCTTCCGCGATCCCGCGACGTTCGAAGCGAGTGAGCGGACGGCCGTCGTAGCGCTCCGTCACGCCGCCGGACAGCAGCGGCTCGGCATCGAGAACGCTCTGCATCTGCTCGGCATAGTCCGGCCAGTCGGTCGCGAGCCGCCAGATGCCGCCCGGCTCGAGCCGTGAAACGGCCATGGCGGCGAAGCGGGGGTTTATCAGCCGGCGCTTCTGGTGACGAGCCTTCGGCCACGGGTCCGGGAAGAAGGTCCAGAGCTCGCTGATCGTCTCCGGCTCGACGAGATGCTCGAGACACCACGACGCATCCCAGGTCGACAGCCGCACGTTGTCGACGCCGTGCCCTGCGAGTGCGGCGAGGCAGTCCGCGACGCCCGGCTGCCACACCTCGAACCCGAGGATGTTCCAGTCCGGTCGACTGACGGCGAGCGGTACGACGGCCTCGCCGATGCCGAACCCGATCTCGACGGCGAGCGGCGCGCGCCGGTCGAACGCATCCGTCAAGCGAAAGCCGTCAGTCTCGTACGCCGCCGCAGGCAGCACGAATCGAGCGGCGTTCGCGTCCCAGGCGCGTTGCTGGCCGACTTTGAGCCGCGTGCCCCGTCTAGTGAAGCTACGAACCGTCCGGAGGGCGTGATCCGGTCGCGTGCTCCTGGTGTCGGTGACCTCCAACGGGTCTAGCCGTTTCGGCGAGGTGAGCGGCTGGCCATGCCGGCCCACGTGAAGTCGGTCAGATAGCTCACGAAGTCCGCCCGCGACATCGTCTGCTGCTCCAGCCACCGGTCCGTCGCTGCGCGCACCATGCCGACGATGCCGAAGCCCCACGGGTCGGCGGCACCCGAGTCGAGTCCCTGGGCGCGAAGGATCTCCCCGATCACCCGAGACGCGTGCGCTCCGACCGTTGATGCGTAGTCGTTGAGGAGGTCGCTTTGCGAGGACCGGTGCGCCTGGTGTGCCGACACGAACCGATGAAGCTCGGGGTTGGCCTCGACCTTTCCGACGTACGCGTCGATGCCGGCTTGCAGTTTCCGCCGCGGTTTGTCCTGGCTGTCGATGGCGGCCATGACCTCCGTGACCACGTCCTCCGCCACCGCACGCCCGACGGCGAGGAATAGGTCGGCCTTGTCGTGGAAGTAGCGATAGAAGACAGGTTTCGCGATCCCCGACGAGGCGGAGATGTCGTCCATGCCGATGTCCGCACCACGGTCCTCGACCGCCTCGACCACGTGCTGGATCAGCTCGGCCCGCCGCGCCTCTCGATGCACCCGCCAGCGCTCTTTTCGGCCGTCGCCGACCGGCGGACTTGACGTATCCAGTGCCATGAACTTATCGTAACAGTTACTTCCAGTAACACTTATTCCCGAGCAGGGAGCCGCCGAATGAGTCCCACCACCACAGAGCTGGTGCGCCGGGTCGCCTCCCGGATCACGACACCGCTGCTGCCCGACGACTACCTGAAGCTGCTCAACCCGCTGTGGACCGCCCGCGAGCTGCGCGGCAAGGTCGTGGAGGTCATCCCGGAGACCGACGACGCGGCGACGATCGTCATCAAGCCGGGCTGGGGCTTCCGTACGGAGTACCAACCCGGACAGTACGTCGGGATCGGCGTCGATCGCGACGGCAAGTGGCACTGGCGCTCATACTCGATCTCCTCGACCCCTGACGCGAGTGACGACACGCTGTCGATCACCGTCAAGGCGATGCCGGAGGGGTTCGTCTCGGAGCATCTGGTGCGAGGTCTCGAGCCCGGCACGATCGTCCGGCTGGCGATGCCTCAGGGCGAGTTCGTGCTGCCGGACCCGCCGCCGGCGAAGGTGCTGTTCTGGACCGGCGGCAGTGGCATCACCCCGGTCATGTCGATGCTCCGCACGTTCGACCGCCGAGGCACGATGCCCGACGTCGTACACGTCCACTCCGCCCCATCGCGAGACCAGGCGATCTTCCGCGACGAGCGGCTCGCTCTCGCGGAGAAGTACGACGGGCGTCTGGTGAGCATCGAGAACTTCGACGACGAGCACGGCATCCTCGACGTCACCAAGCTCGAGGACGCGTGTCCTGACTGGCGGGACCGGGAGGCGTGGGTGTGCGGCCCTGCGCCGATGCTCGAGTCGGCCGAGAAGCACTGGGCCGCTGCCGGCCTCACCAAGACGCTGCACATCGAGCGCTTCTCCGCCAACCTCACCGCGTCTGCGACGGGCGGGCACGTCACGTTCGCAAAGTCGGGGAAGGAGGCCGACCTCGACGGTGCGACCACGTTGCTAGAGGCCGGCGAAGCGGCGGGGGTGCAGATGCCGTTTGGTTGCCGGATGGGGATCTGCCACACCTGTGTGCTGCCGCTGAAAAAGGGAATTGTCAAAGACCTTCGCAACGGCGCGGAGTACCAGGAGAACCAGAACATCCAGACCTGCGTCACGGCTGCCGCCGGTGACTGCGTAATCGAGATCTGAGGACTGAGACTCACATGGCCATCTCTGACGTTGCCACCTTCGCTCACCTGACTCCCGAGCAGGTCGACGAGCTAGGACGCGAGTTCGACCAGATCCGGCGTGACATCGAGGAGTCCCGCGGCGCGAAAGACGCTGCGTACATCCGCAAGATGATCGGCATCCACCGCAAGCTTGTGGTGGGGGGTCGCGTGACGTTGTTCGCCAGCGCCTTCCCGCCGGCGTGGATCGCGGGCACCGCGATGCTCGCTGCGGGGAAGATCCTGGAAAACATGGAGATCGGGCACAACGTGATGCACGGTCAGTGGGACTGGATGAACGACCCGGAGATCCACTCCGGCACGTGGGAGTGGGACACGACTTGCCCCGCCGAGCAGTGGAAGCACTCGCACAACTACGTGCACCACACCTACACGAACGTCATCGGCAAGGACAACGACGTCGGCTACGGCATCCTGCGGGTGACCAAAGACCAGAAGTGGCACCCCGCGAACCTGGGTCAGCCGGTCTACAACGCGCTGCTTGCGCTGCTCTTCGAGTGGGGCGTCGCGCTGCACGATCTCGACATCGAGGCGATTCGCAAGCGGGAGAAGGACCCGGCCGAGATGAAGCGCCAGCTGAAAGGGATCTGGCGCAAGGTCCGCAAGCAGGTCGCCAAGGACTACCTGATCTTCCCGGCGCTCACCGGTCCGCAGTTCGTCTCGACACTGACCGCCAACGCGACGGCGAACGTCATTCGTAACCTCTGGTCGTACATGATCATCTTCTGCGGTCACTTCCCCGACGGGGCGGAGAAGTTCACCGAGGAAGAGCTCGAGAACGAGACGCAGGCCGAGTGGTACCTGCGGCAGCTGCTCGGTTCCGCGAACTTCACCGGCAACCGGTTCCTGCACATCGCGTCCGGCAGTCTCGGCTACCAGATCGAGCATCACCTCTTCCCGGACCTGCCGAGCAACCGGTACCCGGAGATCGCCGAACGAGTGAAGGCGCTCTGCGAGAAGTACGACCTCCCGTACACGATCGGCCCGCTCCACCGTCAGTACGGCCAAACGCTCCGCACGATCATGAAGCTGAGCCTTCCCGGCAAGCGCACCACGTCAGAGCCCGAGCCACCGGAGCGCACCAAACGGCGCGCGACGCCGGCCGAGCTTCGAAGCTACGCCGGACCGAAGGCGCCACAGGCCTCTGCGGCATAACCGCGCCAGGGCGGGCATGCTGTCGGTATCAGCGTCCTTCCCAGATCCCAACCTGCCCGCCGGCGCTGGCCGTGGGTACTGCTTGCGATCGTCGTCGGGTTCGTTGCACTCGTCGTGGCGATCATCGCGTACCTGATCCGGCCGGTGCATCACTATTCGACACACGCCCGCAAGCAGCCCTGGCTGTCTGGCGTGTACGCCGGGCACGGGCCGGCACCGGACGAGGCGTTCGCGAAATGGCGGCGCGCGGAAATCCAGACCGCGACGGACTTCATGGGCACGCCGACCTGGCAGCAGATCGGACATCCGTTCCTGCTGTCTCTCGCCTGGCGGACCGACCATCCGGTGCGCCTCGTTCTCAGTGTGCCGCTGTGGCCCGACTCCGGCGGCGGCTTCGCCGACGTCGCCTCGGGCGCGCACAACCGCTACTTCCGCGCCCTCGCGACCACGCTGATCCAGGAGCATCGGCCCGACACGATCGTCCGGCTCGGCTGGGAGTTCAACACGCCGTTCTTTCGCTGGCAGGTCAAGACGCCGGCGGAAGCCGCGCAGTACGCCGAGGCGTGGCGGCAGGCTGTCGGCGCGATGCGGTCCGTCAGCGGTGAGCACTTCCAGTTCGTGTGGAACCCGGACCTGACTGACAAGGGAGTCGACCCCGCCCTGGCCTACCCGGGTGATGAGTACGTCGACTCGATCGGACTTGATGTCTATGACCGCAGCCAGCGGCCGGGCGAGACTGCGGAGCAACGATGGGACGGGCTCCTGCATCAGCGCTACGGCCTGGAGTGGCACGCGCAGTTCGCCGCCGCGCACCACATGCCGCTGTCGTTCCCGGAGTGGGGCCTGGTCCACGACCCCGATATCAAGACCGCTGGAGAGGACGACCCGCTGTTCATCCGCAACATGCACGCGTGGTTCGTCTCTCACGACACCGCGTTCGAGGACTACTTCGCCGACCCATCGGCGCACGGCGCCGCCTTCAACATCGACGGCAAGGACTTCCCGCAAGCGGCAGCGGTCTACCTAGACCTCTTCGGGACGAAGTAGCCGAAGGGGGCCTTTCGGCTAGCGTCGGCGCGTGCCTCGTCGCCGCGCCGAGCTGGACTTGACCGTCCTGCGGTCGATCCGTCGTACGCCGGCGCAGACCCGGGTGCTGACCGCGGCGATGGACTTGTTCGCCGATCACGGGGTGAGCGGTACGTCGCTGCAGATGATCGCTGATCGGATGGGGGTCACCAAAGCGGCGGTCTACCACCAGTTCCATACCAAGGACGAGATCGTGCTCGCCGTTGCCGAGCGCGAGTTCTGCGAGCTGGAAGCGGCACTCGAGCTCGCGGAGGCGGAGACCTCGCGGGAGCATGCTCGGCAGGTGCTGCTCGAAGAGGTCATCGGCGTCGCGGTGCGTCGCCGCAGGTGGGTCCGCGCCCTGCAGAACGATCCGGTGATGATCCGGCTGCTCGCGGGGCACCAGCCGTTGCAGCAGATCGTGGTGCGGCTCTACCAGGTGCTGCTGGGGGAGGGCGCCGGGCCGCGGGCCGACGTTCGGGTCGCGTTGCTGTCCTCCGCGATCGCGGCTTCCGTGGTGCATCCGGCGGTTGCAGGCCTCGGCGACGACGAGCTCCGCGACGAGCTGCTCGAGGTTGCGCGCCGGGTCTTCGCGGTCTAGTCGAGGGTGTGTCGGCCGGGCGGTAGGCGGTCCTTGTCCTCGGCTAGCCGATCGGCTAGGTTGCCGCCCGTGAAGCCGACCGCGCAGTGGATCAGCCTGGGGCTAGCGGCGTTCTTCGGTGCCGTGATGCTCGTCGCCTTCTTGATCTTCCCGGGCTTCTTCCCGCCGATGTCCCCGAACTGGTCGGCCCAGCACGTCGCCGACTTCTACGCCCACCACGCGACGCTGATCCGCACGAGCATGGTGATCTTCAACCTGTGCGGGCTGATGCTCGTCCCGTTCTTCATGGTGATCGTCTACCAGATGAAGCGGATGGCGACGCCGACGCAGGTGCTCGCATACTGCTACCTCAGCGCAGCGGTGAGTGGCTTCACCCTGTTCGCGATCGCGGACCTGATGTGGCTGATCGCGGCCTTCCGTCCGATGCGCGACCCCCAGCTGGTCATGCTTCTCAACGACTTCGCCTGGATCATCTTCACGGCGCCCGTCGGCGCGATCGTCGCTCAGAACATCTGCCTCGCGATCGCGGTTCGGCTCGATGCGCGTCCGGTGCCCGTCTTCCCGAAGTGGGTCGCACCGTTCAGCCTGCTGATCGCGGCGGCGATGGTGCCGGCATGCTGCGGCGCGATCGTTCACAACGGTCCGCTGGCCTGGAACGGGCTCGTGTCGTTCTGGCTGCGGATCATCGCCTACGGCGTGTACTTCGCGGTGATGTTCGTCGTACTGATGAAGGCGATCCGCCGAGAGGCGGCGGAGACCGCATGAGTGTTGCCGCGCCGCCGATCGCGGCGAGCGAGGACATGCCGGAGGCCGACAAGCGAGACCTCTGGTTCTGCTGGTGGGTGCTGCCGTTCTTCTACTCGTTCTTCGGGCTGATCTTCGTCCTGCTCACCCACGTGATGCCGCCGCCCTCGCCGCACAAGACGGACGAGCAGATCACCGCGTTCTTCCATGCGCACGGCACCACGATCCAGATCGGCTTCGCGATCCTCATGGTGGTCATCGGTGGCAGCGGCATCCTCAACGGCTTCGTCGCCTACGAGATGAAGCGGATGTCGGTGACGCCGGTCTTCGCCTACACCTACATTGCCACTCTCGCAGTCGGTGCGATCCCGGGCTGCCTGATGTGTGCGTTCTCGTTCCTGGTCGCGTCGTTCCGCCCTGACCGCGACCCGCACATCGTCGCGATGCTGTACGACGTTGCGCTTCTCACGTTCGTAGGCTCGCTCGGCTGCTTCGCCGCGCAGTACCTGACTCTCGGCATCGCGATCCTGCTCGACAAGAACGAGATCTTCCCGAAGTGGTTCGCGTACGTCTCGTTCTGGAACGTCATCACCGAGCTGCTCGCGGCGCCGGTCTTCGTGTTCAAGAAGGGCCCGTTCTCGTGGAACGGCGCGATCAGCTTCTGGGAAGGCACGGTCATCTTCGTCATCTACCTGAACTGCTTCATCCTGCTGTTGCGCAAGGCGGTTCAGGATCAGCGCGCGGGAGAAGTGGTTCAGGACTGATGGCCGCTGAGACCGCCATGTCGCCGAGCGCACGTCGCCTCCCCGGCGACGTCAACATGTGGGTCTTCGTTCTGGGCGACATGGTGTTCTTCGGCGCCTACTTCGTGATCTTCATGTACTACCGCACGCGCCAGCAGGACATGTTCCTTCTTTCGCAGCGACACCTCAGCCTCGCCAGCGGCGTCGTCAACACGTTGTTCCTGTTGGCGAGCTCATGGTTCGTGGCGCGCGCCGTGCAGGCGGTTCGCGACGACATGCACGAGCGCGCGCTGCGGTTGGTGGCGGCCGGCGGCGGCTTCGGTGTTGCATTCGTTGCGCTGAAGATCCACGAGTGGTACGCGCTGGCGCACCACGGCTTCAAGCTGTCGACCAACGATTTCTTCATGTTCTACTTTGCGCTCACCGCCATCCACGTCTTCCACGTGCTGCTCGGAATGTTCGTCCTCGGGTTCGTCGGTCGCGAGCTGCGCCGAGCCGACCTGCGCCGCGCCTGGGTGGTCGAGGCCGGCGCGACGTACTGGCACATGGTCGACCTGATCTGGGTCGTCCTGTTCGCGATCCTGTACGTGATGCGATGAGCGGCGCTCGTCGTACGTCGGTCGTCTGGTTGGCGCTGTCGGTCCTCACTCTTGGGTCATGGCTGCTTCGCGTCGTACACGACCGAGGGGCGCTGTCCGCGAGCACTGCGGCGACGGTCGGAGTGCTCGCGGTCGCGTTGATCAAGGGCCGTTTGATCATCCGGGAGTTCATGGAGGTCAGATCGGCGCCCGCCTGGCTGGGTTGGGCTACCGACGGCTGGCTGTCGTTGCTCTGGGCGACGATCCTGGTGATGTACCTGGCCTGACCGGCGTTGGACGGGTGTGCCAGGTTAGGTCGATGAGCACACCCGGATGCGACCAGGAGTTCATCGGTCTTGCGGCCCCCGGCGGTCACCGCGCGGGCGCCGGTGGCTGGCCATGCCAGGGCGTCTACTACACGCCGAGCGGCAAGCGTCCAACCGTCGCGATCATCGCGACGCACTACAACGTCGACTTCTCTCAGCACTACCTTGCCGAGTACGTCGCGCGACGAGGTGTCGGATTCCTGGGCTGGAACACGCGGTTCAGGGGAGGCGAGCAGTACTTCCTCCTCGATCACGCGCTGGTCGACATCGGAGTGGGCGTGCGGTGGCTCAAGGAGGTCGCGGGCGTCGAGACGGTGGTCCTGCTCGGCAACTCGGGGGGCGGCTCCCTGATGTCGGCGTATCAATCGCAGGCGATCGAGCCCAACGTCGTGCCTGCCTTCGGGATGAAGCCGGCGGCTGGCGTCGACGAGCTGATCCCCGCAGACGGCTACGTCGCGCTCGCCGCGCATCCGGGCCGCCCCGACGTGCTCACCAACTGGCTCGACGCCGCGGTGCTCGACGAGTTCGACCCGACGCAGACCGACCCCGAGCTCGACCTGTGGAACCCTGACAACGGTCCGCCTTACTCCGCCGAGTTCGTCGCCCGCTACCGCGCGGCACAGGTTGCTCGCAACCAGCGCATCACCGACTGGTGCAAGAGTGAGCTTGAGCGCATCACCGCGGCGGGCTTCGTCGACCGCATCTTCCCGCTGTCACGCAGCTGGGCCGATCCGCGCATGGTCGACCCGACGCTGGACCCAAGCGACCGCACGCCGAACCTCTGCTACGGCGGCGTGCCGGAGCGTGCCAACAAGTCGGTGTGGGGACTCGGCGTCGCGAACACACTCAGGACCTGGCTGTCGATGTGGAGCCTCGAGACCTCGCAGTGCCGGGGCGAGCCGCACCTCGCTCGCGTCGCCGTGCCTGCCCTGGTCGTCAACGCCGACGCAGACGTCGGGGTGTTCCCCAGTGACGCGGCGAAGATCATCGACGCGATCGCATCCACTGACAAGTCGCTTCACTCGCTGCCCGGCGCGCACTACTTCGAGACTCCGGACAACGCCCGCGACGTGGTCGCCGATCTGATCGTCGACTGGGTCGGCGCGCGTTGGTGAGCGATGCCGGCGGTCCGCTCGTCGGTACCACGGTCCTGGAGCTGGGCTCGCTGATCGCGGGGCCGTTCGCGGGCCAGCTGCTCGGCGACTACGGCGCGGATGTCATCAAAGTCGAGGCGCTGGAAGACGGCGACCCGATGCGGCGCTGGGGAGTGCTGCACGAGGGCGAGGGCCTCTGGTGGCCGACGATCGGCCGCAACAAGCGGTCGGTATGCATCGACCTGCGCCAGGCTGACGGCCAAGACCTGATTCGCAGGATGAGCGCGCGGGTCGACATCGTCACGGAGAACTTCCGCCCGGGCCGGATGGCCGAGTGGGGCCTGGACTACGAGGCGCTGTCGGCCAGCAATCCAGCGCTGATCGTCGCCCACGTCTCCGGCTTCGGGCAGACCGGACCGCGCTCTGCCGACGCCGGATTCGGCAGCATCGGTGAGGCGATGGGCGGCATCCGCTACACGACCGGTAGCCCTGACCGCCCGCCGAGCCGGTACGGCGTAAGCCTCGGCGACGCGCTCACCTCTCTGTTCACGGTCATCGGGGTGCTGGCAGCGCTGAACGAGGTACGTCGCACCGGTCGCGGGCAGGAGGTGGACGTCGCCATCTACGAGGCGGTCGCCGCGCTGATGGAGTCGACGATGGCCGACTACGAGATCGGTGGCGTCATTCGCGAACGAGCCGGCAGCGTGCTCCCTGGCGTCGCCCCGTCGAACGTCTATGCGGCCGCCGACGGCACCGAGGTGGTGATCGCGGCGAATGCGGACGCGGTGTTCGCGCGGCTCTGCTCAGTGATGGAGCGGGCTGAGCTCGCCGACGACCCCCGGTATGCGACCCACCACGGTCGCGCCGAACGGCAGGACGAGCTCGATGCCCTGATCGGGGAGTGGGCGGCGACACTCGACGGGGAGGAGTTGTTGCGCCGATTGAACGCGGGCGGGGTGCCGGCCGGCCGCATCTTCACCGCCGCCGACATGGTGAGCGACCCGCACTACGAGGCCCGCGAGATGGTGTTGCGGCTCGCGTCCCACCAGGGCTGGACCGTTCCGATGACGGGCGTCGTTCCCAAGTTCTCCGAGACGCCGGGCGGGGTCCGTACGACGGGCGCGCCCTTGGGCAAGCACACCAGGGAGGTCCTTACAGACATTGCCGGCGTCAGTGCCGAGGAGCTCGAACAGCTCGAGATGAAAGGCGTGATCGCGGTTACGCAGTGACCGCGGAACCCGCAGGCGCGTGTCTCACGTCGTCTGGACGCAGGGCGCGCAGCCAGCAGGCGAACTCGAGGCTTAGCCCGTCCGGGTCGAAGAAGTAAACCGAGCGCATGAAAACCCCGTCATGCATCTCCATCGACCAGCCCTCCGGGCTGTCGTCGTGGTTGACGGGCCCGATGCACCGCACGCCCCGTTCACGCAGCTTCGCGGCGTACTCGTCGATCTTCTCCGGGGCGACGTCGAAAGCGACGTGGTTCATGGTCGAGACCGCAGTCGTGATGTCGCCGAGGCCCGGAAGTGCCGCGGGTGCGGTGACGCCGGGTTCCCGTGCCGGCGCTCCCGGGAACCAGAAGAACGCGAGTGAGTCACCGTTGCCGATGTCGAAGAAGAAATGTTGGCCCATTCCGTTGGGCAGTTCGATGGTCTTGGTGAGCGGCAGGCCGAGGACCTCGGTGTAGAACGCGACCGTCTTCGCCATGTCGCTGCAGACAAGCGCCAGGTGGTTGACTCCGCGGACCTCGAACCCTGCGTCGGCCATGACCGGATCGTACGATCTTTGCGTGTCCCTTTACGAGATCCCGCTGGTCACCATCGATGGCCGGCCCGCGTCACTCGGTGACCATCAGGGCGAGGTAATGCTCGTGGTCAACGTGGCGTCAAACTGCGGGCACACTCCGCAGTACGAGGCACTCCAGAAGCTCCACGAGACCTACTCCGATCGCGGCTTCACAGTGCTCGGCTTCCCGTGCAACCAGTTCCTGTTCCAGGAGCCCGGCTCCGCTGAGAAGATCGCCGCCTTCTGCCGGACGACCTACCACGTGACGTTTCCGTTGTTCGCGAAGCTCAAGGTCAACGGCCGAAACCAGCATCCGCTGTACGCCGAGCTCACGAAGACGCCGGACGCAAACGGCAAGGCCGGCTGGGTGAAGTGGAACTTCGAGAAGTTCCTCATCAACCGCGACGGACAGGTGGTCGGGCGCTTCCGTACCCCGGTCAAACCGGACTCCCGGGAGGTCATCCAGGCGATTGAGACGGCGCTCGGCTGAGCACCTCGCGCAGGTGAACCCTGCGCCCGGTCCGAAGCACCGCCCGGCGGTAGACCGTCCCTGCGAAGCTCGCCATGCCGAACGTCGCGACGATGGTGGTCAGGGCGGAGATCAGGAACCCCCACCAGGTCACCGCGTGCAGCGCGACCAGGGTCGGCATCGCGAACGGCGCGGTGAGCGGGATGTAGGCGAGAGCGGTCACGAAGCCAGACGCATGGTTCCCGCCGATCGCCGCGACGCACGACACGTATCCGACGAACAACGGGATCGTGATCGGGAAGGCGATCGCCTGAATCTGATCCTGCCGTTCCACCATCGAGCCCGCGGCGGCGAACACCCAGCTGTAGAAGGCGTAGCCCAGCAACAGCCAGCCGAGTGTCGCGACGACCTCTGCGGGTGCCGTGCCCTTCAGGACCTCGGAGCCGACCGCTGCGCCCAGGCCGAGCGCGAACCCGACGAGAATCGAGGCTTGCGCGAACACCAGGGCGCCGATGCCGATCACTTTGCCGGCGAGCAGCTGAGTCGGGCGTACGGCGGCCAGCAGCACCTCGACCACCCGGCTGGCCTTCTCCTCCATCACCCCGATCAGCGTCCACGTGCCGTACTGGCTGAGCAGGATGAAGAGCAGGACCAGCCCGATCACCGCGGTGCCCTGCTCGGATCCCGTGCTGGCCGCGGATGACACCCCGACCACCGGGAGTGGCTCGATGTGACTGACCGCCTCGGCTTGGGTCGGCGTGAGGTGAGCGGCGGCGAAGGCCTGCTCCTCACCGAGCAGCAGGGCGAGCGCACGGGCGAGCTGCGCCTTCTTGGAGGTGTCCCTGTCTCGGAGCGCGTGGTCGACGAGTACGTGGTTGTGACCGACCAGCAGGATGTCAACCTGCCCGGACCGTAGGTCGGCCGCACCGGCAGCGGGAGTCCGCTCATCGATCAGGTCGACGGCGCTTCCGATCTGAGTGCCCGCCGCCACGACTGCGATGCGGGCGCGGGCGCCGCCGAAGTGGAACAGGCCGACCCTCTCATGATCCTCGCTGCCGTTCCGCAGGGTTGGAATGACGATCGAGACCGCGATGGCAAGCAGCATCACCCCCGTGGCGACACGGAACGTTCGACCACGCAGCCGTTGCTGGATCTCGCGTCTGGCGACCAGGCCGATCATCCGAGCGCCTCGCGAAACACCTCGGAGAGCCGGCGTCGCTCGAAGCGGAACTCGGTGACCTTGCCGGCCGTCCGCGCGGCGTCGAGGATCTTCTCGCTGTCGGTCCGGTCGCCGAGCGCGAGCCGTACCGCACCCGCGTCGATCTCCGAAACCCGTGCGCCCCGAAGCTTCTGCGCCCAGCGACCCGTGCGATCACCCTCCACCCGCACGACGAGCCGGCGCGCCCCGTGCGTGGTCAGGTCATCGACGTCACCGGCCACGACGACGCGACCGTGATCGATGATCGTGACGGTCTCGCAGAGGTCTTCCACGAGATCGAGCTGATGGCTGGACAGCAGCACGCTGCAGCCTCTATGCGCTTCTTCGCGGAGCACGTCGCCGATCGAGTCGATTCCGCCCGGGTCCAGTCCGGCGAGGGGCTCGTCGAGTACCAGCAGGTCGGGCTCGTGGACGAGCGCGATCGCGAGCTGCACGCGTTGCTGGTTGCCGTGGGACAGCGTCTCGACCTTCGCGCCGAAGTGGTGGGCGATCTCGAGTCGCTCCAGGCAGCGCCGGGTCCTGGCCCCGGCGTCGGGCCCCGAGACGCCGTGCAACCGGGCGAAGTACTCGACCTGTTCGCCTACTGTCATCGCGGGATAGATCCCGCGTTCCTCAGGCATGTAGCCGAACCGGCGTCTCGTCCGGAGGTCGACCGGCCGCTCGTTCCATCGGACGCTGCCGGCGTCGAGATCGGTGAGGCCGAAGATGACGCGCATCGTTGTCGTCTTGCCGGCACCGTTGGGGCCGAGGAACCCGGTGACCCGGCCGGGGTTCACGTCGAAGCTGAGCCCGTCCAGGGCGAGGGTCGCCCCGAACCGTCGGGTCAGCCCGTCGAGCTCCAGCATCTACAGGTCCGCCTTGCCGAACCGCCAGCTCGCGAGCAGGCCGCACGCGACGATGTAGGCCGCGGTGAATACCCACAGCCCGATCCCGCCGCTGTTCGCACCGCCCAGCGGGCCGAGCTGCACGAGCTGGCCGAGCGGTCCGCTGGGCGAGAGCTTCTGAAGAGCGTCGCGATACATCCCCTCGAACGGCAGCAGCCAGGACACGACCTGCGCGATGTGGGCGAGGGTGTGGGCGTTGAGACTCTGGCCGATCTGGCCGAGCACTCCGGCGATCAACCCGGCGCCGTACGCCATCAGCACGCTGATGCCGGTCGCGACTGTGGAGAGCATGCAGGAGACGAGCATGGTCAGCGACGTCACGACCAGTACACCGACGACTAGCCGCGGGACCACTTGCCAGGCACTTGGCGGGAGGTTGTCGAAGATGAGCCGCGTGACGATGGTTGCGAACACCGAGACGATCAACACATAGCTGCACGACACCACCGCGGCGGCCAGGGCCCGCCCGCCGAGGTAGGCGTTACGGCCCACCGGCCGCACGACCAGCGGCTGCACCAATCCCCGGTCGACGTCGCCGCGGACCGCGCTCGCGGTGAGGAAGACAGACAGCACGCTGCCGAGGAAAAGGGTCGAGAAGGACGCCAGCCCGAGCAGGGTCGCGGGCACGATCGGCTTGATTGTCTCGGTGTCGAGGATGCCGCCGACGTTCTGTTTGAGGCTGAGGCAACCGACCAGGTACAGACCACCACTCAGCAGCGTGAGGATCCCGACGACCGTGAGCACACGGCGACGTACTGCCTCTTGCAGCGCGAGCCGTGCGATGACGAGGACGTCGCTCAACGCATTCGGGCGTGCCACCTCCGCTCCGCGTCGGTAGTCGTTCATCGTTGTGTCTCCCGGTCGCCGACGAGCTCGAGATACAGGTCTTCCAGCGTCGAGTGATGTGGCTCCACGGCGTAGATCGATCGGCCGTCGCGGATCAGCTTCTTCACGAGCGCGGGAATCTTGTCCCTGCTGATGTCCGGATGGTCGACCCGGCCTTCGTCAGTCTCGATGGTGACGCCGTGGATCGCGGTGAGTTCGGCGACGGAGCCTGCTGCGACGACCTTGCCGGCGTCGATCAGCACCACCCGGTCTGCGAGCAGCTCCACCTCACCGAGCAGGTGAGTGTTGAGGAGCACAGCGGTCCCCCGGTCGCGAGCCCGCGCGAGCACCTCGCGCACGGTGTGACGTCCAGCCGGGTCGAGCGCGGAAGTCGGCTCGTCGAGCAGCAGCAGCGACGGGCCACCTATCAGGGCCTGCGCCAGGCCGAGGCGTTGCTGCATCCCCTTGCTCATCGCCTCGACGCGGGTTGCCGCGGCATGCCCGAGCCCGACCTCCGACAGCAGCGCCTGTCGCTCCGCCGCCGGATCTGCCGCCGGGCGGTGAACGAGCCGCTGATGCGTTGTCAGTACCTCCTCGGCCGTTGCCCAGCCGGGAAAGCGGAACAGCTCGGCGAGATACCCGATCCGGCTGCGGGCCGGGGTCGATCCGGCAGGTGAGCCGCCGATGGTCGCCGTACCGCTGTCGGCGCGGACCAGGCCGCAGAGCAGTTTCGTCAGCGTGGACTTGCCGGCGCCGTTGGGCCCGAGCAGGCCAACCACCTCGCCTGCACCGACGTCGATGTCGACGCCGCGCAACGCCATGGTCGCGCGGTAGGACTTCGTCAGCCCGCGCGCCCGCAAGAACGGTTCGGCAGTTTCGCTCATCGGGACTGACGCTAGCCGCACAGTGAGAGCCTGGGCGGGTGCGGTGGCTGCTCGCGGTCGCGACGGGAGTCGTGCTGGTGGGATGCGGTCAGAGCCTGACCAGCGTGGGTGGCGGGCAGATCCTCGAGTTCCGCAACGACCTGCCGCGATCGGTGACGTTCCTGTACTGCCCGGAGCAGGGGTGCGCGCGACCGTTGTCTCGGCTCGTCCAACCAGGCGGGAGATGGCGCACGGCTAACGAGACGATCAATGGCAGCGGTGCGGTGTCGTTGCAGCTAGGGCGCCGGCTGGGCGGGTGCAAGCTGGTCGAGCCGGTCGGAGTGCTCGTCGATCCGCTGCACGTGATTCGGGCATCGGAGGTGCGAAACGGTCTGCCGTTCTGCGTTCGACCAGCCGTCGGCTAGAGCTCGATCCCTAGCCGCTCGCTCGCCCTCCGCATCACCGTCGCAACCACCCGCTGGTAGCGAGCTCCCGACACCCGGGCGGTGACATCGAACATCCGGGCGTCCGCGCCGATCAGGATGCGCGGGCTCTTGCGGTCGACGCCGCGCAGGATCGTGCGGGCCGCCTTTTCCGGCGTCGTACGGGCGGCCTTTTCGAAGCGGGTCGCGCGTTCCTCGACCGGGATCAGGTCGCGCGCGGCGCGGGCGTCGCGGGCGATGTTCGTCTTGATCCCGCCCGGGTGCACGCAGCTGACGGCGACCGGACGCTGCGCGATCAGCATCTCCTGGCGCAGTGCCTCGGTGAAACCGCGGACGCCGAACTTGGCCGCGTTGTACGCGCTCTGCGATGGCACTCCGACGAAGCCGAAGACGCTGGAGATGTTGACGAGGTGGCCGTCGCCGGAGGCGATGAGATGGGGAAGGAACGCCTTCGTCCCGTGGATCACGCCCCAGAAGTTGATACCCATCAGCCAGTCGAGGTCTTCCCAGCTCATCTCCTCGACGTTCGCCATCAGCGCCACACCGGCGTTGTTGATGACGAGGTTCGCCTCACCGAGGTCTTTCGTGACCTGCTCGGCGTGTGCGAGCACAGCCGCTCGGTCGGCGACGTCGAGGTGGTAGCCGTGGACCTCGGCCCCAGTCTTCTCGCACATGGCGACGGTCTCGCCGAGCCCGGTCTCGTTGACGTCCGAGATGGCGAGCCGGGAGCCACGCGAGGCGAGCTCGGTGGCCAGCGCCCGGCCGATTCCCGATCCGGCGCCGGTGACGACTGCGATCTTTCCCTGATACTGCATTCCGCAACTCTGGCATGCGTGCCACCCTTGGCGACATGACGGTCACCGAGGAGCGCCGCAGGGAGCTCGCCGCGCCTCCCACGAGCGGCCGAGGGCCGCGCTCCTGGCTCTACGCGCTGACGACCACGAACCCGCCGCCTGCTGCAGGCAACGACATCGACTGGATCACCCGCTGGATCGTCGTCACCCGGGCAGCCGTACTACCGATGACGCTCTTCGCCGGGCTGGTCGGCGGGCTGCTCGCGGTACGGCACCACGGCTTCAACACCCTGGATTTGGTGCTCGCGATCGTCGGGATCGTCCTAGCCCACCTCAACAACAACCTCACGAACGACCTCTTCGACACGAATGTCGGGACCGACGGCGAGTCCTACCCCCGCGCGCTCTATGCGCCGCACCCCCTGCTGACGAACCTGGTGACGAAGCGCCAGCTCTACACCGCGATCGCGCTGACCACGGTCGGTGATCTCGTCATCGCGGCGGTCCTGCTCGACCGCCGCGGTTGGGGAGTGGTCGCGTTCGCGACCGCCGGCATCATCCTGTCGATCGCTTACACCGCTCCTCCGGTGCGGCTGAAGAAGCATGGTCTTGGCGAGCCGGATGTGCTCGTCGTATGGGGACCGCTGATGGTCGGCGGCACCTACCTGTCAGCGACCGGTCACCTGCCGTGGCAGGTCATCGTCGCGAGCATCCCCTACGGCCTGCTCTGCACGACGGTGCTGATGGGCAAGCATGTCGACAAGATCCCGTACGACGAGCCGGCCGGCACCAAGACGCTGCCCGTGATCCTCGGCGACAAGCTCGCGAAGCGGGTCACTCTCGGGTTGCTTGCAGCGTTCTACGTGACGGTAGGCATCGGCATCGCAGTGCAGGCGCTGCCCTGGATGACATCGATCGTCGCGCTCGCGCTGCCTCGGCTCGGGCAGGTATGGAAGGCGTTCCAAGCGTCGCCGCCTGCGGAGCCGCCGAAGCACTACCCGATCTGGCCGCTCTGGTACGCCGCTGCGGCGTTCCTGCACGTGCGTCGCGCGGGCGCGTTGCTCGTGCTGGGACTGCTGGTCAGCGCGGTGTTCGACCTGGGCTGGTAGCCGTCACCCCGAAGGCCTGCCGCAGCGCGCCGTCAAGGGTCGGTCCGAACCCGACCGGGCCGTTGCCGTAGACCGCCGCGACATGCCGCAGGATGGGGTACGGGTTGCCGCCGGTGGACTGTGTGTAGATCGGCTCGACGTAGAGGATCTGCCCGTCCAGCGGGATGGTGATCAGGTTCGCGAGCACCACCTTGGAGCTCCCGGCCCGCTCGAGGCTCAGTGCGTTCGCGATCCGCGGCGTCGACTCGATGTCGTTCTGGATCTGCGATGGCGCATCCACAACGCTGCTCGACGGCAGCTCGAGCAAGGTGAAGTGGCCGTAGTCGGGGCCAGGCTCGGAGTCCACGGACAGGAATGCGGCGAGGTTGCGCCGGTTCAGCGTCACCATCGGCGACGACAACGAGTAGATCGATTGTGAGAAGGCCGGCGGTGGCGGGGTGTTCGCACCGGGGGGAAGTGCCGGGTACGCAAGCGTCACCATGCCGGTCTCCGACATCGTGAAGTACGCCGAGGGCTGCGGCGGCGGTGGCGTGCTGACCGTCCCGCCGGTCGCCGTCGTCTTGGTGCCGCCGTTGACCGTCGGGTCGTAAGGAACCTTCCAGAAGTCGCTGCCGCTGTAGAACTGGCTCGGGTCCGTGAGGTGGTAGCGGGCGAGCACCGTGCGCTGCACGTTGAACAGGTCGGTGGGGTAGCGCAGGTGCGGCAGCAGGCTCGCCGGAATCGAGGTCTGTGGCCGGATCAGGCCGGGGAACGCCTTCTCCCACGTCTGCAGCACGGGGTCGCTCGCGCCGTTCCAGGCGTACAGCGTGACCGCTCCGGTGTAGGCATTGACGACCGCTTTCACCGAGTTGCGCATGTAGTTGATCGAGGTGCTCGGTTGCAGAACCGACGCCCCGTTCTTGTTCAGCGTCGTCGTCGTCGCCGACCGCAGGTTGATCTGCTGCGAGTACGGATAGCTGTTCGACGTCGTGTAGCCGTCGACGACCCAGTCGACCTGGCCGTCGACGACGACCGGGTAAGCATCGCCGTCGAGCTTGAGCCACGGGGCGACGGCGGACACTCGGGTGAGTGGGTTGCGGTTGTAGAGGAGCTGCGACCCCGGGTGGATCTGGCTGGAGAAGAGGATGCTGCTGCTGCGCAGCTTCCAGGTGTAGAGCAGCCGGTGGAAGAAGCCGCCGACCGGGACGCCGCCACCGCCGATGTGCATCGTGGTGACGTCGCCTGATCCGCTCGAGCTCGGACGATCGATCTCCTGATGGGGGGTGCCGACGATCGAGTACGACGGCGAGCTCAGCCCGTAGTAGACGCGCGGCTCACGGACCAGGATCGCGCCGTTCTGCGGCACGTCGCCGGCCACAAACACCGGCTGACCGTTGTGGGTGACGTCGGTATCGGCAGCCACCACGCCGTACCCATGCGTGTAGACGAAATGCTGGTTGGTCCATGACCGCTGTGACTTCGGCAGGCCTGACAAGTTGAGCTCGCGGAGTGCGATCTCCACGTCGTGCTCGCGACCGTTGATCGTGTAGTGGTCGAGATCGAGCGTCGACTTGAAGCCGTAGAAGGAGCGTTGCTGCTGCAGCACCGTGAAGGTCGGCGACATCCGGTTCGGGTCGAGCAGCCGGATCTCGTCCGCGCTGCGTACGCCGGCAAGCAGGTCCGTCCCCGATGTGGTCGGTGCTCCGGCGAGACTGGACGCGGAGACGTTGTCCACGCCGAACGCGGTGCGAGTCGCATTGATGTTGCGCTGGATGTACTGCTTCTCGACCAGTGCCGCGCTCGGCTTCTCCCAGAACTGCTGGACGACGCGCGGCAGGGCGACGCCGATCACGAGGGCGGAACCGGCCATCACGCCGAGGGTCCAGAGCATGAGCTTGTTGCTCTGCGCGGCGACGTTGCCAAACATCAGTGCTGCGCAGATAGCAGCGATCACGAGCAGGATCAGCTTGCCTGGCAGCACCGCGTGGACGTCGGTGTATCCGGGACCCGTGACCACACCGCGGTTCGAGGTCGCGGTCGCGAGGCGGTCCAGCCAGTAGCCGAAGACCTTCAGCACCAGGTAGATGCCCAGCAGCGCGGAGAGGTGGATCTGCAGCGCGCGGGTGAGCCTCGGACCCTTGCCGCGAATCCGGAGTGCGCCGTAGCCGTAGGCAGTGACCAGCAGCACGACGATCGCCGTACCGATCACCCGGAACAGCAGGTTGAGCACCATGCGGTGCTGTGGGTACACGAACAGGAAGTAGGAGAGGTCGCGGTGGAACTGTGGATCGGCGCGGCCGACCGGCACCCGGTTGCGCCACAGCAGCCAGGTCTGCCAGCCGCTTGCGGCCGCTCCGCCCGTCATCACCGAGAGGACGGCAACGATCACCACGAACAGCGGCTTTCGAAGCCGTCGCTCGATCCGGCTGAACAGGTAGCGCCAGCGTTGCCGGGTCGGGTCGGGGTTGAAGTCAGGCCGCTGCCGGACCGCCACCACGAGGGTGTGCGCGACGGCAGCCGCCATGAGGGCGCCGAACGTCACGAACAGCAGAGCCTCGGTCCAGAACCGGCGGGTGTACGCCGACTCGTGGTCGATGGCGCGGAACCACAGCAGGTTCGTGTCGATTCCGACGAGCGCATTCAGCAACCAGCCGACGCCGGTGAGAACGAGAAGTGCGCCGACTACGGCAAATACGCGGCGCCGTGACACGGGATAACGCTACCGAACCGGCTTCGGCATGATTGAGCCATGACCGACCCCGAGGTTCCGGCGCGGCGCGCCGTGCGCCGTGGGATGCAGGCGATCGACAAGAACGAAGCGCTGTTGTCCTTCGTCCGACGGCTGCGGTCCCGCCTGCCGGGCGACGAGGATTTCGGCGACCCGCTGTCGACCGCCCGGTTCAACCACCTCGAGGCCGCCAACCGCCAGTGGACCGACCTCACAGAGAACCGGCCTGGTGTCGTTCGTGAGATCGGTCGCGGCGCCCTTCAGGTCTGGCAGTCCGTCCTTGAGGCGAGAGGCCACGACCACGGCGACATCCAGCTCACGGTTGTCTTCACCGATCTCGTGGACTTCTCCTCCTGGGCGCTGAGCGCCGGCGATGACGAGGCGCTGCGCTTGCTGCGTGACGTGGCCGTGGCCATCGAGCCGCCGGTGAAGCGTCGCGGTGGCGAAGTCGTGAAGCGACTGGGCGACGGCATGATGGCCGTCTTCGTGTCGCCGACTGAAGCATTCGATGCTCTTGTCGAGGCGAACCAGAACCTTCGCGACGTGAAGGCCGGCAAGTACCGCCCGCGGATCCGCGCCGGCATGCACACCGGCAACCCGCGACGGCTCGGCGGCGACTACCTCGGGATCGATGTCAATATCGCAGCACGCGTCGCAGAGAAGGCGACCGCGGGAGAGATCCTCGCTTCCCAGTCCACCGTGGCGCTGCTCGATCCCGAGCAGGTCACCGCCAAGAAGAAGCGCGCCTTCGCCTTGCTGAAGGTCAAGGGTGTCCCCGACGAGCTAGCGGTCTACTCCGTCGCTCCGCGCCCTTAGCGATGTGCCGGAAACTGGACCACCTGCTGGAAGGTGGGCCGGTTCTGCCAGTCGATCAACGGCTGCGTGACGATGCCGAGCGGACGGAAGCTGATCGCGTCGTACAGCGGCAGCGTCTCGTTGGCGTCGCCCGATGACGCGCGGTCGGCGATCAGCTCGCTGTTGATCGTCCAGCGCGAGACCTTGCCGGTGCCGTTCTCGCCCTTCAGCGTCCGGTAGACGTGCAGAAGTACGGCGTCGATCGCTGTGTGGCAGTCCGCCGGCCCACCGCCGCACCACTTGTCGGTGACGACCGAGGTGAACGGCGCGACCGGGTGCAGTCCGCGTAGCTGCTGCAGTGTCTTCTGCAGGTAGCCCTCCCAGCCGCCGTCGTATGCGCTGCCGAGATGCGCGTCCCCGCTGTTGGGGGTGTTGGTGAACTGCATCGGAAGGATGTTGTAGCCGCTCGTCGTCGCGCCGCCGGTGCTGCCCTGCCCACCGATTCCCGCGGCACCGAACAGCTTGTTGTAGACGGCCTCGATCAGCTCCGGCTCGAGCTCGTCCATGATCGCGACAGCCGCATGGTCGGCATACTGTCCGGCACCGGCATGTGCCCGGCGGCGATGCGCGCCAGAGGACTGCCAGTCGGCCAGCACGGCCAGCATCCGCCGCACACCAGGGGACAGGTGACGGCCCTTCTCATACCTGAGGAGCTGCGGAAGCACGGTGAGACCGTCGAGGTCCTGGCTGGCGGCCGTCTCCATCGCCTTCACGACGTCGGCGCGGGTCAGCTCGTGGTGCGTGATCCGAATCTGGTGCTTGAGCTGGTTGACCAGCATCTGCGACCGGAACGTCGGGCCGTAGCCGTACTGGTCATCAGCGGCGGAGAAGCGGGGTGCCGGCTTGTTGTTCCAGCTGACGAAGAAGCCCTGCTTCGGGTCGGTCTCATGCACGTGCTGCTTCGGAGTCAGGAAGCCCTGCCACTCCGCCTTTCCGGTTCCCCACGTCGGAAGGTTCGGATCGGCATCCTTGGCGCGGACTGGGTCCTTTCCGCTCACGAAGTACGACGTGTGCTTGTCGTCGACGTAGAACCAGTTGAACGTGTACTGGACCTCGGCTGCGCCCTTCTGCCAGGTCTTCACGCTGTGCGTCTGCTTGGGGTCGCCCCAACGGAGGAAGCCGGTCACGGAGTCCACGTCGTGGCCATAGGTGCTGCGCTGGTCGACGACAGCTACCGGCTTGCCCTTGACCGTCGTCCAGCCCTGTACGACGCCGTGGCGGGTCAGGTAGATCTCGTGGTTGATCGTGACGGGGGCACCGAGCCCACCAGGTTTGGTGAAGGCGTTCTCCGTGAACGTCTCGTGCGTCATCGGCACACATCGACCGCGGAACTCGTAGAACTTCCCTGTAGCGGCGGCCTTGCCGCCGCCAGGGGCGCACACCTTCTCGACGCGCTGGTCGATCAGGTCACTGCCGGCGGACGTCGCCGACCACGCGTAGTCGACGCCGCGACCGAGCTCCACCAGCCCCGTACCGGGGAAGGACGCGCCCTCGGCGTGGTAGTCAGGCGCGCTGATCTCCTCCTCCGAGAGGATCTGCGGCGCGAAGTAGGACACCTGCGGACCGAACACGGCGATCGGGTGGTGTGCCTTCGTCTCCTTCGCGTCGACGACCAGCGCGTTGCTCATGTGCCGAGGCATGTTCTGCAGCGAGGCGATCGTCGCGAGAGCCGTCGGGTTCACCGCCGTCAGGTTGCAGTTGGCTGTCGTGCTGGTCGGTCCACCGATCAGCGCGGTGGTGTCGGGCAGCGCGGTGAGCTTCGGGTTCGGGTGCTTCACGATCTCGTACGGGAAGCGCTTGTCGACCACCGTCATCTGCGCGCCGGGGTCGTTCTGCTCCTTGAACTGAAGGAACGCGTCCTGGCCGGCCTTCTTGCCGAGCTTGTCCTGCAAGTACTTGTAGAGCGCCGCGTTCGCTACCTCGCTGCCACCGCCCTTGCCGAAGATGCCACCGATCAGCCCGGCGACGTCGACGACGTCAGCCGGACTCCACATCGTGGGCGGTCCGAGCGCGGCCGCGTAGTCGCCGTCGAGCGAGGTGGGGTTCAGCTGCGTGTGCGCGATCCAGGCGTTCACGCCGGCGACGTAGGCCGTGAGCATGTCCTCGGCGAGCTGGCCCTGCTTGCCGTACTCGTCGGACAAGCGGTCGATCTGGGCCTGGGCCTGCGTGTCCGTGTATGGCGCTAGGAGCAGCTCGTCGTGGTCCATCTGCTCGTCCGCGCACGACGGCCCGATGAACTCGCTCAGCGTGCCGGCGCCGTAGTGACGCAAGACGTCCATCAGGAACAGCCGGTCCTCGGCCTGCGCGTAGCCGGCACCGAAGGCGGCCGCCTCGTTCGTTGCGCCGTAGATGTGCGGCACGTCATGGGAGTCGCGCAGGATCTTCACGTTGCCCGCGGGGTAGGCCGAGCTGGTCGGCTCCTCCCGACGAATGACATCGGAGGGACGGACGCCGAACGACTCGTCGTCGTAGTACTTCCCGAGCTTGTCGTCGGTGAGGGTCGGGTAGCCGTAGAGCAGGTTCTCGTACTTGCCCAGCTGGTCCTGGCTGTGAGGCGCGCGTGCCTTGGTCAGCTCGAACGCCGCGATCTGCGCAGCCGTCACGGTGCCGTTCTCGCCGGGCGGCAGGATGCTCATCGCCTGACCGTGGGCGTAGTCGCCGGCGCGGTAGGCCTGGCTGGGCAGCTTCGCGTGAGCAGCTCTCGAGGCATCGGTGCGAGCCGCCGCGGGGACCGCGGCGATGAGCGAGACACCGATCACCGACGCGGTGACGGCGGCGAGTGCGTTGCGCGTCGAGAAAGCAGACATCCCGCGAGCCT
Organism: Mycobacteriales bacterium; assembly: GCA_035545635.1. Taxonomy (GTDB): domain Bacteria; phylum Actinomycetota; class Actinomycetes; order JAFAQI01; family JAFAQI01; genus DASZTV01. The sequence goes on from DASZXY010000005.1 coordinate 37,864, forward strand.
ATTAGGGGGCGATCTTGACGGCTTTCCAGGCTTCGCAGACCCAGGACATGAAGAAGTCCCCGTCGGGGACGGCGTTCGTTGCGGCATCGAGGATCTGCATGCGGTCCTCGGGCGAGGCGTTGATGGTGACGCTGATCGAAGAGATCAACGCCGCCACTCGCTCGCGGTTGTAGGGGAGTGCATAGGACACGACCAACCGCTCCGGTGGGGAGAACATGCCGGCCGGGTCGAACGGCGGCTGCGCCTCGTCGTTCATGTCGGCGCTGCATTCGTCCTTCGCGGCCACCTCCGCGAGTCGCCGGCTCACCGGGTCGTTCTCGTCGAGCAGGTTCCACATCGGCGCGACGACGCCGCCGGGCCGCAGCACGCGGTGGATCTCCTTGACTGCGCGCGGTACGTCGAACCAATGCCACGCCTGGCCGATGAAGACTGCGTCGACGCTCTCGTCAGGAAGCGGGATGTCTTCCGCCGTACCGGCGAGGGATCGCGCCGCCGGCGGGATGAGGGCACGCATCTCGTCGAGCGGCTCGACCGCAACGACGGACAGCCCGATATCGAGGAGGTTCGCCGTGAGGGGGCCGGTGCCGGCGGCGAGGTCGAGCACCTCGTTGGCCCCGTCCGGCAGGCACTGCAGCAGGATCTCGCGCGGGTAGCCCGGCCGCCCTGCCTTGTACTGCTCGGCAGCGGGTCCGAACGACGTACGGCGTGCCTCCCACTCCTCTGGCGTGATCTCCGTCATGGGAACACCACCGTCCGGCTGCCATCGAGGAGCACCCTGTGCTCGAGGTGCCATCTCACCGCACGGGCAAGCGCAATGCACTCGAGATCCCGACCGACGGCGGCGAGGGCAGCGGCGTCTTGTTGATGGCTGACCCGCGAGATCTCCTGCTCGATGATCGGACCCTCGTCGAGGTCCGCCGTCACGTAGTGCGCGGTCGCGCCGATCAGCTTCACGCCTCGCTGGTAGGCCTGCTCGTAGGGCCGGCCGCCGCGAAAGCTCGGCAGGAAGGAGTGGTGGATGTTGATGATGCGGCCGGGCAATGCCTCACAAAGCCTCGGCGTGAGGATCTGCATGTAGCGGGCGAGCACGACGAGCTCGGCCTGCGTCTGCTCGACCAGCGCGAGGATCCGATCCTCCTGTGCGGCTCGGGTCGCAGCGTCAACCGGAAGGTGGTGGAACGGGACGTCGTACGACGTCGCCAGCGGGGCGAGGTCCGCATGGTTCGACGCGACCGCTGCGAGGCGGCCCGGCAGGTAGCCGCTGCGCCAGCGATACAAAAGGTCGGCGAGGCAGTGACCTTCGCGCGACACGAGCACCACGACGTTGGGCCGGTCGTCCTGCTCGTGCAGCTCCCATGACATGGCGAAGCCGGACGCGAGCCCGTCGAAATCCGAGCGAAGGGTGGTCGAGGTGGCGGGGGAGTCGATGTGCACCCGCATGAAGAAGGTCGACGTGACCGGGCTGCCGTACTGCTGTGAGTCGAGGATGTTGCAGTTGCGCTCGGCCAGGAATCCCGAAACGGCGTGCACGATGCCCGGCCGGTCGGGACACGACAGCGTCAACACCAGCTCGCCCACGTGACAAGCCTGTCACGTGGGCGAGCTGTGAGAGCCGGAAGTCAGCTGCGGCGGACGGCAGCGATGTCGAAGTCGAGCTTGATCTTCTCGCTGACGACGACGCCACCGGAGCCGAGCGGCGCGTTGAAGCTGACGCCGTAGTCGTTGCGGTTGATCACGGTGTGGCCTTCGAACCCGAGCCGGAAGTTGCCCCAGGGGTCATCCGCCGCGCCGGTCAGCTCGAGGTCGACCGAAACCGGCAAGGTGGTCTTCTTGATCGTCAGGTCACCGTGCAGCCGGTAGGTGTCTTCGCCGGTCCGCTCGGCGCGCGTGCTGACGAAGGTGATCGTGGGATATGTCTCGACCTCGAGGAAGTCGGAGTTGCGGACGTGGTCGTCGCGCATCTGGTTACCGGTGTCGATGCTCGCAGCCTGGATGACCACCCGAGCCGTGCTCTTGGTCACGTCGTCCTCGTCGACATGAAGCTCCGCGGTGAAGTCCTTGAAGGCGCCGCGGACGGTGGTGACCATCGCGTGCTTTGCCGCGAACCCGAGCCGGCTGTGGGCGACGTCGACGTCGTAGTCACCGGTGAGCGTCGGGGTGGTGACGGTCTGAGTGGTCATGGTGTCCTCCTAGATGGCTTGTACTTGCATCTGCAACAAACCCTAGGACAGTTTTATTGCATCCGCAAGTACCTGGCAGAAGGCCGTATCCTCGACGCATGGCAGTTCAGGGCCCGCGGCCGCTCGACGAGCGCGAGATGGCGGCCTGGCATGCCTTGATTCGCTCCCACAACCGGGTGATCAGGCGACTCGAGGCCGAGCTGGAGGCCGAGCGTGGCCTCAGCCTCCCCGCGTACGAGGTGCTCGCTCACCTCTCCGAGGCTCCCGAGCAGCGGCTGCGGATGAGCGCCCTCGCGGTGCACGCCGTCCTCAGCCCGAGCGGCCTGACCCGGCTGGTCGACAAGCTGGCCCGCGAGGGTCTGGTGCGTCGCGACCGCTGCGGTGCGGACGCCCGCGTGATCTACGCCGTGCTGACTCCGGAAGGACTAGAGCGGCTGGAGTCGGCGTACCCGGTTCACCTGCGAGGGGTGCGGGAGCACTTGCTGGACCACCTGTCCGAACAGCAGTGCGATGCACTCGTCGATGCCCTAGGCGGGCTGTCCGGGATCGGCCAGGCCGACTGCGCCGCGGCGAACGAAGTCGAGGTGGCCGCAGCAGCGGAGTGCGATGCCGCGGAAGCCGCGCTGGCCGACACCACAGCGTGACGGTCTCCGTAAGGGCCGCGAGGACCGACGACGTCACCGCGATCCGCCGCTTCATCGACTTCTATGCGCCGAAGCGCATCCTGCTCGACAAGCCGACGGTCACGCTCTACGAGGACGTGCAGGAGTTCGTCGTCGCCGAGGTCGACGGTGAGGTCGTTGGTTGCGGCGCGCTGCACGTCCTCTGGGCGGACCTGGCGGAGGTGCGCACGCTCGCCGTCGATCCCTCGAGCCAGGGCGCCGGCGTCGGACATGCGCTGCTGGAGGCTTTGCTCGATCGCGCGCGCAACCTCGGCATCAGCCGCGTTTACTGCCTGACCTTCGAGGTCGACTTCTTCGCCGCGCACGGTTTCGTCGCCTTCGACGCGACCCCGGTCGAGCCGGAGGTGTACGAGGAGCTGCTGCGCTCGTACGACGAAGGTGTCGCCGAGTTCCTCGGCCTCGAGCGCGTGAAGCCGAACATCCTCGGCAACACCCGCATGCTGCTCGAGCTCTGAACGTCACCTGACGCTTGGCGTCAGGTGACGTCCATCACCCAGAACGCCTCGGCGTACGTGCCTTCGGGCATCCCTGCGGCCTTCGCGTTGCCGCCGTTCCAGAACGTCAGGATGTTGTGCAGGTTCTCCTCGCTGGCGATCTGGCTCTCGTGACAGAGCAGTGCTCGCTTCTTGCGGTCGAACTGCTTGGTGATGTCCACGTAGTGGTTGGCCTGGCCGCCAGAGCTGATCCACACCTCGTTGACGGTCCAGGCCTCGAGGTCACCGATCGAGTCGGCGAAGGTGAACGGGTTGCGTGAGTCTGGGTAGACCGCGCACATCGTCGCCTCGCCGGCGGCGAGGTGATCGGGGTGGCTGCCGTAGATGCGTTCCCAGTTGCGCTCTGGTGATTGGCAGACGACGCGCTGGGGTCGCACCTCGCGGATCACCCGCGCGATATCGCGTCGGAGGGGGAGGCTGACCTCCAGCTGACCGTCCGGGTAGCCGAGGAACCGTACGTCGCTGACGCCGACCTCTTGGGCTGCGGCGGTCTGCTCCCGCTCGCGGATGCCGGCGATCTCGTTGCGTGGAACGCTCGGGTCGAAGCCGCCGGCGTCACCGCTCGTGATCATGCAGTAGCTGACCTCGATGCCGGCGTCGGTCCAGCTCGCCACCGTCCCGGCAAGCCCGTAGTCCACGTCGTCCGGGTGGGCCATGACGCAAAGAATCCGCTCCACCGCGCTGTCATCAAGCACGAAGCCGAGGCTAGTCCGCAGGGGTTTGGGTCCGAGTCGGGACATAGGCTCGACGGGCTGATGAGCACCTTGTTCGATGACGACTTTCCGGAGCCGGACCGCGGGCCGGAGCGGCCGGGTGCCCAGCGGTTCGATCCGGAGACCTTTCTGGCGGGCCTGAACCCGGAGCAGCGCAAGGCGGTCGTGCACGAAGGCAGTCCGCTGTTGATCGTCGCCGGTGCGGGATCGGGCAAGACCCGGGTGCTCACCCACCGCATCGCTTGGCTCCTCGGCGAGCGCAACGTGCAGCCCGGCCAGGTTCTCGCGATCACGTTCACCAACAAGGCCGCCGGCGAGATGAAGGAGCGGGTCGCGAGCCTCGTCGGGCCTCGCGCCCGCGCGATGTGGGTGTCGACGTTCCACTCCGCCTGCGTCCGGATTCTGCGGGCTGAAGGCAAGCGACTCGGCTTCACGAGCACTTTCTCGATTTACGACGCTGATGACTCGCGCCGGCTGATGACGACCGTCGTACGAGACCTCGACCTCGACCCGAAGCGCTTTCCGGCGCGCTCGATCGCGAACCAGATCAGCAACCTCAAGAACGAGCTGATCGACTTCGAGGACGCGAAGGCTCGGGCGACCAATCACATCGAGCGGACAACAGCCGAGGCGTACGAGCGCTACCAGGACCGGTTGCGGCGCGGCAACGCGATGGACTTCGACGACCTGATCATGACGACGGTCTCGTTGCTGCAGCTCTTCCCTGACGTCGCGGACCACTACCGACGTCGTTTCCGCCACATCCTCGTCGACGAGTACCAGGACACGAACCACGCGCAGTACGTCCTAATCCATGAGCTGTCCGGTGCGGGTCCGGGTCAAGAAGCGGCCGAGCTGTGCGTCGTCGGTGATGCCGACCAGTCGGTCTACGCGTTTCGCGGCGCCACGATCCGCAACATCCTCCAGTTCGAGGAGGACTACCCAAACGCCACGACGATCCTGCTCGAGCAGAACTACCGCTCGACCCAGACGATCCTGTCCGCCGCCAACGCCGTCATCTCGCGCAATCCCGACCGCAAGCCCAAGCGGCTGTGGTCCGACCAGGGACAGGGCGAGAAGATCGTCGGGTACGTCGCCGACAACGAGCACGACGAGGCGGCGTTCGTCGCCCGCGAGATCGACAAGCTGCACGACGAGCACGGTCTGCGCGCGTGTGACGTCGCGGTCTTCTATCGGACCAACGCGCAGAGCCGAGTCTTCGAAGAAGTCTTCATTCGGGTCGGACTCCCGTACAAGGTCGTCGGAGGCGTGCGGTTCTACGAACGTCGCGAGGTGAGGGACGCGCTCGCGTATCTGCGTGCCGTCGTGAACCCCGACGACGCCGTCTCGTTGCGCCGGATCATCAACGTGCCGAAGCGGGGGATCGGCGACCGCGCCGAAGGTGCGATCGCATCCTTCGCGGAACGGGAGCGGATCAGCTTCGCCGACGCGATGCACCGCGTCGAGGAGATCCCTGACCTGGTCTCGCGGTCGGTCAACGCGATCAAGGCGTTCGTCCGGCTGTACGACGAGCTTGCCGCGATGAGCGAGGACTCTGCTGGCGACATCATGGAAGCGGTGCTCGACAAGAGCGGCTACCTCGCCGAGCTTCGGGCGAGCGCGGACCCGCAGGACGAGGGCCGAATCGAGAACCTCGAAGAGCTGATCTCCGTCGCGCGCGAGTTCGAGCAGACCCGGCCCGAGGGCACTCTCATCGACTTCCTCGAACAGGTCGCACTTGTCGCTGACGCCGACCAGGTCCCGACCGACGACGGGGGAGAAGGTGTCGTCACCCTGATGACCTTGCACACGGCGAAGGGCCTGGAGTTCCCGGTCGTGTTCATGACGGGGCTCGAGGATGGCGTCTTCCCGCACCTGCGGTCGCTCGGGGACCCGAAGGAGCTCGAGGAGGAACGGCGCCTCGCCTATGTCGGGATCACGCGAGCTGAGAAGCGTCTGTATCTGAGCCGCTCCAACGTCCGCTCGGCGTGGGGGTCACCGGAGTTCTACCCGCCCTCTCGCTTCCTCGACGACGTACCGCCCGAACTGGTCGACTGGCACGGGGAGACACAGGTGCGGGCCTCCCAGCACGTCGTCACCCGGGCGAACCGGGCAGGGCGGAGTGCCGGCACCGGCCTGCGAGTCGTCCCCTCGCTGTCGCCCGGTGACCGAGTCACGCACGACGCCTTCGGGATGGGTACGGTCGTGGCGGTCCGCGGGGCGGACACCACCGCCGAGGCCGAGGTCGACTTTGGCGACGAGGTCGGGCGTAAGCGTCTGCTGCTGCGCTACGCGCCACTCACCAAGCTCTAGTCACACGCAGCCGACCTGAACGCTCTCTCAGGGTCAGCGCAAGGCCGCCAGTTAGCCTGGGGTCCAAGCACAAGCCAGGTGAAAGGGTTGTCGTGGGACGCGAGACCAACAAGCAGCGCCGGGAACGCCAGGCGACCACCGCGCGGGAGAAGGCAGCCGCGGCGAGGGCGGTTCAGGCGCGCGTCGACCAGCGGCGCCGCGCCAAGGTGATCCTCAGCTCGGTCGTCGGTGGCGCTGTTGTCATCGCGCTGATCGCCGTCTTTGCGATCACGGCGGGCGGGAAGCAGAGTGCGGGCGGCAACCGCACCGACGCCGCCGACTCGTTGGTCAACAGCATCACGAGCGTTGCGCCGGCCTCGTTGGACCAGGTTGGCGAGGGCACAGCGCAGATGACGGCGAAGGCGATCAACGACCCGCCGCTGGTCCAGGATGGCAAGCCTGAGCTGTTCGGCGTGCTGGCCGAGTTCTGCCCCTACTGCGCTGCTGAGCGGTGGCCGCTGGTGGTCGCGCTGTCGAAGTTCGGGACGTTCAAGGATCTGAAGCAGATCCAGTCCTCGTCGACCGACGTCGACCCGAACACCTCGACATTGAGCTTCTACAAGTCGTCGTACACCAGCAAGTACCTGGCGTTCACTCCGGTCGAGAACGAAGACCGGACCGGACAGCCACTTCAGGACGTGACGAAGTCGCAGAAGGCGACCTGGTTCAAGTACAGCCAGGGCTTCCCGTTCCTGGACTTCGGTGGCAAGTACGTGATCACGGGCCCGTCGTTCGACCCGGGTGACCTGAAGGGCCTCACGTGGACCCAGATCGCGGATCAGCTCAAGGATCCGACGACCAAGGTCGCGCAGGACGTCCTTGGCGAGGCCAACGTCTTCACCGCCATGATCTGCAAGATGACGAACGGCCAGCCGGCGTCGGTGTGCTCGGCTGCCGGGGTCACGAAGATCAGTCTTCCGACCCAAAGTGCCTGACGCGCCGACGCGGCCGAACGCCGACTGGGCGTGGCGGTTCAGCCTTCCGCTCGCGCTGCTCGGGCTCGCCGACTCGTCGTACCTGACCTACACGCACTTTCATCCGGGTGCCCTGATCTGCAAGTCCGGCGGCAAGATCGACTGTGCGAAGGTCACGACGAGCTCGTTCTCGGAGATCTTCGGCCACATCCCGGTCGCGATCGTGGGCCTGGTCTACTTCGCGATCATGACGCTGCTGATGACCCCATGGGCGTGGCAGATGGCCAACGAGTGGGTGCATCGGTTCCGGCTCGCCGCTGTCGCCGGAGCTATGGGGATGGTCATCTACCTCGTCGCCGTCGAGATCCACCTGGGGTCGATCTGCGAGTACTGCACCGGAGTGCACATCATCAACTTCCTGTTGTTCTTCGCGGTGCTGGCCGCATTCTTGCTTCGGCCGATTCCCGACCTGCCAACCGCCGCACCGAGTCGTAGGTCAGATAGCCAACCGAAGTAAGAACGAGGCCGGCCACGAGATCGGTCGTGTAGTGGTTGCCGGTCGCCAGAACCGTGGCGGCCGTCACAACCGGGTGCAGCGCGGCGAGAGCGCGCAACCACCATCGGGTGGTGATCGACCAGATCGCGATCGTCACCCACAGCGCCCAGGCCATGTGCAGCGACGGTACGGCGGCGTAAAGGTTCGCGCTTGCTGTCTCGACGCGGTACGCGAACGGCAACGACGCCGCGACGGTGTCGTGAAACCCGGCGCCGACCAGCCGCGGCGGCGCCGTCGGATACAGCCAGTAGACGCCGAGCCCGATCAGGCTGAGGACGATCAGCACGTTGCGGTGGTAGCGATACCGCGGGCCGTGGACCCACAGCACCAGCAACGTCAGCGCGGTCATGCCGAGATGCATCACGACGTAGTAGCCGGAGAGCGCGTCGCCCAACCACTCATGGTGGACGAGCCAGCGGTTCATTGGCTCCGACCAGTCGAGGTGGAGCGCCTTGTCCAGATGCAGCACGGCACGGCCATGACGTACGCCGACCGCCACGACGTTGCCGTGCAGGGAGCGGACCTCGTCGTAGGCGATGGCGAAGCCGACGATGATCAGCACCTGGACCCACCAGGTCGGGCGCTTGAAAGCCGGCGCGACCGTGTCGGCAACCCGCGGCGCGCGATGCTCAGTGATCGTCATCAGTCAACCGATCCCCTCGGTGACTGAAGGTAATGCAGAGAGGAGCTAGCCGGCGTCGCGCTGTGCGCGCTAGCCAGCAGAGACGGTGCGGCGGGGCGCGCGCAGCTTCGTGCGGAGCTTCTGCGGTGCGGGTGCCGCGCCGGCGAGGCGCGTCACGCCCGCGGTGACGGTCGCGCCGTCGGAGTCGAGGTGCGCCAGGGTCGAGACGATCTCGTGCACGATCCGGCGGTGGATCGGCAGCGAGAGGTGACCGACGCCGCGGACCAGGATGTTCCGTGCCGCAAGATCGGGGTGGTCGAGCCGCGCTGACTGCTTCGGCGTGATGAGCGCGTCGATGTCGCTCCAGAAGCAGACGAATCGGGTCTGGCACGTCGGCGCGGGAGCCTCCAGCTCCTCGAGCACCTCGCTGCCCGGCACCAGCTGCTTGCAGACCCCGGTCGGGAGGAGTCGCGCAGCATGGGTGCCGCGGTGCGGCGTACCGAGCGTCACGATCGTGTGCACGCGCGCGTCTCCGCCGAGTCGCTGCACGTAGTAGCGGGCGATCAGGCCGCCCATCGAGTGGCCGACGACGTGGATTCGCTCGTAGCCGGTCTGCTCACAGATCGCCTCGATCGTCGCGCCGAGCTGCTTCGCGGCCGTCCGGACGTCCGACGTCCAGATCTTGTAGTTCATCGTCGCGACCCGGCCGAACCCGCGACGCCGAAGCTGACGGCGCAGCAGCGTGAAGATCGAGCGGTTGTCGACCATGCCGTGCAGCAAGAGAATCGGAGTGCCAGCCGCTTCGACGTCGTTGATCAGCAGGCCGCGCTGAATCGGTCGCAGACGGTCCATGGTGAACGGCTCTTCGGTGTCGCGCGCCTTCTCCTGGACGACGCCGAACGGATAGCTCGCGACGTGTGCGGCGAGCCACGCGACCTCGACGACGGTTCCGGTCACGCTGCCAACGGTCAGCAGGGTGCGCGCACCGCGGCTGATGCCCACTCTTCGTCCTCCGGTTGTCCTCTGGGGAAGGAGCTGTGCGGCGGGAAGCCTTGCGGCGGCCGAGCCGACGCTACCCGTTCCATCGTCGCGACATGCCCGACCTTGAACGTGTCGTGGTGTTTTTCACAGTGGGTTTGACCAGCGGGTGCGTCGGACTGAAAGTCGCTGCTCCGAAGGGACCCTTTTCAATCCGTCGATTGTCGTAGCGAGCCAGCTCGTCTCGTCGCCCTTGGCGACGAAGGCGGTTGCGACCCCGTCTTCGACGAGCTCGTACGGCGTGATGCGCATGAGGCGGGCGGCATCGCCGGGGGTCGTTCGCAGCGCGGCGGCCGCGCCATCAGGGCCGAGCGCGCCGAACCAGCCGTGCGGTCCGACGCCGATGACGTCCGTCGTTGCGGCGGCGAGCGCCCCGCCGGAACCCCCTTCTCCATGCAGCAGCGCAACCGTTGGTGCGGATGTGACGAGCACTTCCGTCATGGCTGCGGCGATCGCCGCCGACAGCCCATCGGCCTCGGTGTGCGGGTCGGCCCCAGGAGTGTCGATCAGCGTGACCAGGGAGATGTCGAGAGCGCCTGCGAGTCTCGCGGCGCGGCTCAGCAGTCCGAAGCCGGCGGGGGTGGGCATGCCGCCGCGTTGCGCTGACAGCGCGACCGCGAGCGCCGGTCTTCCGGCGATTCGCCCCAACGTCGCCCGGGTCGTCTCATCGCTGCTGCGCAGCTCGATGCGGTCGGTCAGCACGCAGTCGATCAGGTCGCTGCCGCTAGGTCTGGCCACCCTGCGGGTGGCTTCGAACAGTTCTGCGGCGTCCATCCTCGGCGGAATTGTCTCGGCGGGCGCCTCGACCGGTTCAGGATCATCTCGGCCCAGCGTCGTCAGCGCTGTCGCCAGCCAGGTGCCCGCTTCGTGGTGGTCGCCGATCGCGTCGACCAGCCCCGCGTCGTACGCCGCCTCTGCTGTGTTGCCGCCCGCGATCAGCTCGCGGCCGGTCATGAGTGGGACGACGCGCGGGCCGGAGAACCCGACAGTTGCTCCGCGAATCGCGAGGCGCAGGTCGGCCTGCGTGCCGATCGCGACCCAGACCCCGCCCGTCGTCGGGTTGTCGGCGATCGAGAGGTGGGGAAGTCCAGCCGCGCGCAGCTCGGCTAGCGCGAGCACCGCCCGGGGAATGCCCACGAGAGCCCGCATGCCTTCGGGCAGCCGCGTCCCGCCGGACCGGGTGATCGTGACGAGGGGAAGTGCGCGGCCGATCGCGGTTCGCACCGCCGATTCGAAGACGCCGGCTTCCGCGATGCCGAACGTTCCGCCTTGCCGACCGAAGTCCCAACGCAGGAAGACAGCGCCGCGCCCCCCGACCTCGCCGATCGACGCGTGCAGCGCATCGGAGCTCTGAAGCTCCTCAACAGCAGGCGCGAGGGCCTCGCTCCAGCCCGGAAGCCTCGGTTCGTTGGTGCTCATGACCGCGTTAGTCTGGCAAACATGCCGATCCGGGTAGTTGTCGCGAAGCCGGGCCTCGACGGTCACGACCGTGGCGCGAAGGTTGTCGCTCGGGCATTGCGTGATGCCGGCATGGAGGTCATCTACACCGGGCTGCACCAGACACCCGAGCAGATCGTGGCGACCGCCATCCAGGAGGACGCGCAAGCAGTGGGCCTCTCGGTCCTGTCCGGGGCGCACATGACCTTGTTCCGCAAGCTGGTCGATCTCCTCAAGGAGCAGGACGCCGGCGACATCGTGGTTTTCGGTGGCGGCATCATTCCCGACGCTGACATCCCGCCGCTGAAGGAGCTCGGCGTCGCCGAGGTCTTCACTCCGGGAACGCCGATGACGACGATCGTGGACTGGGTCCGCGACCACGTTCCCGCAACGGCCGGAGCCTGAAGCTCGTCGCGCTTCCCGCCCTCGTTGTCAGTCGGTGACGACCGGGAGCTTCACCGTCACCGGCATCGACCTGCTCGTGGAGATGAGCGCGACCTGCACCAGGTCGGAGTTGCGGTACGCCGTGTCCGTCGCGGCCACCGCGAGCTCGATGCGGTGACCCTTCGGGAACCGGTGCACGATGCCGGGCAGCAGTACGTGGATCACACCCGCGTCGTCGCGCACCCGGACCGGTGCGACCAGCCGGTGGACCAGGGTCAGATCACCGTTTGGTGAGACGTCGTACACCTTCACGAACAGCTGCAGCTCGGTCGCCGCGGTCGCGTCCGTCGATACCGGCGTCTCTACGTGCAGCGACACCGAGGGGATGCCGGCGACGTCGAGGTGGTGTGACAGCGGTGCGGTCAGCCATCCGGCGTAGCTCCCTGCGGTGTCGAACGGCGCCGTCGAGGCGTCGGGGATGGCCGAGCCTTGAAGCGCCGATACCTCGGAGTACGACAGCGGTGTCGGGCCGGCGAGGTTGGCGTACTCCGCCTTGCCGGCGAGGACGTCGCTTCGCTTCGTCATCAGCGAGCCGCCCGCTGAGCCGTAGAACGTCCGCATTCGTCCGACCGGGAAGTGGTTCGCGGTCGCGTACTGCACGGTGTCGGGTCCCTTGCCGTGGAACGGGATGTAGTCGCGGTAGTAGGCAAAGCGCGGACCGGTCGAGACGTCCTCTCCCTTCAGGTAGTGCGCGAACCAAGCCAGCACCCTGCGACCCTCGTAGGTCTGCGTGATGTCCGAGCCTTGGCTCCACTCACCTGGCGCGGGCCGTGACGTGCTGTGCCCCCAGGACTGCCAGATCATCTTCACCGGCGTGCCCTGCTGACGCAGCTGTCGATAGGTCACTGCCGCCTCTCGCAGGTTGAACAGGCTGTCGCCCTGTCCCTGCATCAGCAGCGTCGGGATCCGAATCTTGTTGACGTACGTGCCGACCGAAGCGTGCGCGAGGAAGTGCAGGACACCTTGGGTGAACACGGCATTGGCTGACGTCTCCGCCGCGAACGGGCAGACATCGAAGAGATAGTCCACGCACCCGACATCGCGAGTGAGGTCGGCGCGCACGCCGGTGAGCCCGGCGACGAGCCCGTCGGCGAACAACAGCAGCGACCACTCCAGCTTCTGCGCGCCGGGAGTATCGGGGTCGCCCACCGCGTCAGTCACCTGGCCTGGGTCGGTGAGGTTGTTCGGTGCGAGGGAGTAGCGCAGGTCGTTCCACGTGATGATCGGGACGATCGTGTCCAGCCGAGGGTCGACCTTCGCAACCGCGAACTGGATGCCGCCGCCGTACGAGCCGCCGATCATCCCGACCCGCGGGTCATCCGGCCCGTCGTGGACGGTCCAGTCGAGGTCACCGAGGTAGCTGATCAGCTGGCTGCCCGCTCGGCCGTCGTACGAAGGGTCGTCAAGGGAGATCTTGCAGCCCGACCCGCCGAAGCCGAGGCCGGAGTACGACAGCACGCCGTAGCCGTGGCTGGCGGCGTAGCGGGCGAGGCTGGCCTGGTCGTTCTTGCTCCCGCCGAAGCCGTTCGTCGTGAGGATCACGGGGACGGGGTGGGCCGGGGATGCGCTGGTCGGCTTGTAGACGTCGCCGACGATCAGGCACTTCTGGGTCCCGGTGCCATCCGGCGTCTCGTTCGGCACTGTGACGTAGAAGTCGCGTGTCGTCTTCGTGTACTGCGCCGCGTGCTTCCCATCGGTTGCAGCAGCGACGGGCGTCACAGCGAAGCTTGCCGCTACGGCGGCTGCGCTGGCGGCGACCAGAATCCGTTTCATGATCGTTACTCCACTACAGGCAGTCGCAGCACGCCGGGTGACATGCGGTTGGTGGTGATCGTGACGGGCTGTACGACGTTGGAGTTGCGGAACGCAGAGTCGGTCGCGGCAGCCACGAGCTCGAAGCGGTGCCCCTGCGCGAAGCGGTGGACGATTCCGGGTAGCTCGACCTGCAGCGGCTGGCTCGGGTCGAGGACGCGGACGGCCGAGACCAGCCGGTGCAGAAGCTCGACCGTGCCATCCGGAGCGACGTCGTAGAGCTTCAGGAACAGCTCGAGCTCGGTGCCCGGGATCGCGTCGGCGACGACAGGGGCCGACAGGTGAAGGGTCGCGGTGGGAACGCCCGCGACGTCGACGTTGTGTCGCAGGGGCGCAGTCGTCCAGTGCGCGTAGCTGCCGGGGGTGTCGAAAGGCGGAACGTCGCTGAACGGTCGCTGGTGCTGGACGTCGGAGACCTCGGAGTAGGAGAGCGGCGCCGGCCCAAGCAGGTTCGCGTAGGTGCTGGAACCGGCGCTCACCGCTGCGCGGCTCGCTACCAGGTCTGAGCTGCCGGAAGTGAAGTAGGTGACGGTGTGGCCCACCGGGTAGTGGCTCGACGTGCCGTACGACGGCGTGTCGGGTCCGTCGCCGTCGAACGGCGCCCAGTCCCGCCAGTACGCGAAGCGCGGTCCGGTCGAGACGTCCTCGTCCTTGAGGTAGTGGTTGAACCACGCGTAGACGCGCTGGCCTTCGTAGGTCTGCAACATGCCGTGGTTCTGAATCCACTCACCACGCGCCGGTACTTGCAGGTTGTGGCCCCACGAGTGCCACACCATCTTGACCGGCGTTCCTTGCTTGCGCAGCGCGCGGTAGGTCGCGATGGCTTCCTGCAGGTTGAACAGCGTGTCGTTCTCGCCTTGCATGAGGAGCACGGGGATGCGGATGTCGTGGATGTGGTTGGCGACTGACCGTTGCGCCGCAAACTGGTACAGGTTGTCCGCGAAGTACTCGTTGAGCATGAGCTGGGCGACCGCGGGACAGACGATCTCGATGAAGCCGCCGCACGCCACCGCACGCGTCGGGTCGGTGCTGCCATGTTGTCCCGTCGCTGCGACACCCGCGGCGAACAGCTCCGGCAACCAGACTTCCTTCGCGATGCCCGGTGCGTTCGTCGCGTATGTGACGCCGTGCAGCAGGTTCGTGTTGTTCGGCGCGATCGAGTAGGCCATGTTGTTCCACGTGATCATCGGGACGATCGCGTCAACCCGCGGGTCGACTTCCGCGACGGCGTACTGGATGCCGCCGCCGTAGGAGTTGCCGATCATCCCGACGCGTGGGTCGTACCGGTCATGGCGGCCGGCGTGGTCGATGGCGTCGTGGACGATCCAGGACTGCCGGCCGAGGAACGTCACGAGCTGGCTGCCGGCGCGGCCGTCATGAGCGCGGTCGTCGAGGGTGATCTTGCAGCCGGAGCCACCGAAACCGAGGCCGGAGTAGGACAGCACGCCGTATCCGTGGCTGGCGAGCACCTCCGCCATCCCGGTCTGGTCGTTCTTGCTGCCGGTGAAGCCGTTGGTCGTGAGGATCGCCGGCACCGGGTGCTCGGAGGCGTCGAGCGGCCGATAGAGGTCGCCGATGATCGAGCACTGCTGAGTGCCGGTGCCGCCCACGGCCTCGTTGGGCACGGTCACGTGGAAGGTCATCGTCTTCACGGTGAAAGCGGGTGCCGGCTTCGCCGACGCTGCGCTCGCCACGACGGATGGCGTTGACGCTGCGCTCAGGGCGGCGAGGGTTGCGATCGCGATCCTCGCTCGCCTGCGCATCCTTCATTCGTTCCTCGTGGCCCCTCGAAGTCCTGCGGCGGGAGGCGGGTAACGTTCCACGCTGAGACGTAATCGGGCGAGCGGAGCGAGGCGTAGTGGACCTGTTCGAGTGGCAGGCGAAGGAGCTGTTCGGCAAGTACGGCGTGCCCACGACCAAGCAGCGGGTCGTGACGACACCGGAGGCGGCGCGGGCAGCGGCGGAGGAGCTCGGGCTGCCGGTGATGGTCAAGGCGCAGGTCAAGGCGGGTGGCCGCGGCAAGGCCGGTGGTGTGAAGTTCGCGCCGACCGCGGATGACGCCGAGTCGCACGCGAAGAACATCCTCGGGATGGACATCAAGGGCCACACGGTGCGCAGCATCTTGATCTCCGAGGCCGCCGACATCGGCGAGGAGTACTACTTCTCCTTCCTGCTGGATCGCGCGAACCGCTCTTACCTCGCCATGTGCTCGGCCGAGGGCGGCATGGAGATCGAGCAGCTCGCGGTCGAGAAGCCGCAGGCGCTCGCGCGCGTGGCCGTCGACCCGGTCGCGGGCGTCGATGACGCGAAGGCGCTCGAGATCGCGACGGCCGGCAACATCCCCGAGGCGGTGCGAGACAAGGCCGCCAAGGTGATTCGCCAACTCTGGGACGTCTTCACCGGCGAAGAGGCGACCCTGGTCGAGGTCAACCCGCTGGTCCGCACACCGGATGACCAGGTGCTCGCTCTCGACGGCAAGGTGACCCTCGACGAGAACGCGGCGTTCCGTCACGCCCAGGTGCACGACGACTATCGCGATGTCGCTGCGACGGACCCACTCGAGGTTCGTGCCAAGCAGATGGACCTCAACTACGTGAAGCTCGACGGCGAGGTCGGGATCATCGGCAACGGTGCCGGCCTGGTCATGTCGACGCTCGATGTCGTCGCGTACGCCGGGGAGGAGTTCGGCAACGTGCGACCGGCGAACTTCCTCGACATCGGTGGTGGCGCCTCCGCGGAGGTGATGGCCAACGGGCTGGACGTGATCCTGTCCGACCCGTCGGTGCGTTCGGTCTTCGTCAACGTGTTCGGGGGCATCACCGCTTGTGATGCTGTCGCGAACGGGATCGTGCAGGCGCTCGAGCTGCTCGCCTCTCGCGGGGAGGAAGTCAGTAAGCCGCTCGTCGTGCGCCTCGACGGCAACAACGCCGAAGAGGGCCGCCGGATCCTCAATGAGGCAGCCCACCCGCTCGTCGAGCAGGTGGAAACGATGGACGGCGCGGCGCGACGAGCCGCCGAGCTCGCGGGGAAGGCGGCGTAGTCGTGGCGATCTGGCTGACCAAGGACAGCAAGGTGATCGTCCAGGGCATCACCGGCTCGGAGGGCACCAAGCACACCCGGCGCATGGTCGCGTCGGGTACCAACGTCGTCGGCGGCGTCAACGCTCGCAAGGCCGGGACCGACGTCGACGGCATCCCGGTGTTTGCGACCGTCGCCGAGGCGATGAAGGAGACCGGCGCCGACGTGTCCGTCGGCTTCGTCCCACCGGCGTTCACCCGCGATGCGGCGATCGAGGCGGTCGACGCGGAGATCCCGCTGCTCGTCGTGATCACCGAAGGTGTGCCGGTGCAGGACACGGCGTACTTCCGGTCCTATGCCGAGCAGCGCGGGAAGACCCGGATCGTCGGGCCGAACTGCCCAGGCCTGATCTCGCCGGGACAGTCCAACGCCGGCATCATCCCGGCGGACATCAGCGGTCCCGGTCGCATCGGTCTCGTCTCGAAGTCCGGCACGTTGACCTACCAGATGATGTACGAGCTGAGGGACATCGGCTTCACCACCGCTGTCGGCATCGGCGGTGATCCCGTCATCGGCACGACGCACATCGACTGCCTCGCGGCGTTCCAGGACGACCCCGACACCGAGGCGATCATCATGATCGGCGAGATCGGTGGCGACGCAGAGGAGCGGGCGGCCGACTTCATCAAGGCGAACGTCACGAAGCCGGTCGTCGGCTACGTCGCGGGCTTCACGGCGCCGGAAGGCAAGACGATGGGCCATGCCGGCGCAATCGTGTCTGGCTCGTCAGGTACGGCGGCGGCGAAGGCCGAGGCGTTGGAAGCGGCCGGCGTTCGAGTCGGAAAGACACCGAGCGAGGCGGCGCGGATACTGACGGAGCTGATGAAGTAGCGCGACAGGGGGCCGGATGACGCAACCACCGCCAGACCAGCCCGGCTGGCCGCCTCAACCGCCGACCCAACCGGACTGGCAGCCGCAGCAACCCGGCTGGCCACCCCAGCAGCCCGGCTACCCGCCACCGCAGTACAGCTATCCGCCGCAACCCGGGTATCCGCCGTACCCGTACTACGGGCATCCGCAGCCACGGACCAACGGCATGGCGATCGCGTCGATGGTCCTTGGCATCTTGTGGATCTACTGGGTCGGGAGCGTGCTCGCGCTTGCGTTCGGCTACATCGCCAAGAGCCAGATCCGGGAGCGCGGCGAAGGTGGCGGCGGCATGGCCACTGCCGGCATCGTGCTCGGCTGGATCGGTGTGGGCACCCTCGCCTTGATCGGTGTGCTCGTGGCAGCGGCCTCGACCTCCTAGCCCTCCTCCGGCGTGTAACACCAGTCACTGCAGAGGCTTGCTGTCACGATCGGACAGTGACCCAGGTCCTCGATCGCCACGTCGCTGGGAAACCGGGCTCCGCTTCGCGGCGGGCGCCTGCACGGATCGAGCGGCCGACACCCCTCTGGCTGCGCAGTCTGATAGCCGCGGGCTGGACCACGATCGTGGGCAACGCCGTGCTTGTCGTCGTGTCGCTGGCGGTCTGGTCGGCCGACTCGCGCACGACGACGAGCGCCAGCTCCGCGATGCGGTTCGCGGTGGCGCTGTGGCTGGATGCGCAGCGGGTGCCCCTCGACGTGCCAGGCGGAAAGATCGCTGTCGCTCCGCTCGGTCTCACCGTGTTGCTCGGGCTCCTGCTCGCGCGGTTCGCTGCGGTAGTGGCGCGCGGAGCGGCGAGGCAGGAGACAGGTGCGGTCGGCGCGATGGTGCTGGCGATCACCCTTCCGTACGCCGGTCTCGCGGCTGGTCTGTCCGTTCTTGCGCGCACTTCGACGATCCACCCGTCGGCGGGAGCGGCGTTCGTCACCGCCGGCATCCTCGCCCTGGTCGCGACGACGGTCGGCGGACTGCGCGGAGCCAACCAGTGGTCAGGCCTGTGGGCGCAGCTCCCGGACAGCTTCCGGCACGCGATGCGCGCCGGTGGCCAGGCTGCGGTGGTGCTGTTCGGGACATCCACCGTCCTGACGGTGGCGGCGCTGTGGCATCACGCCGACCTCGTCGGCCACAGCATCGACGGCTACAGCAACGGAACAGGCCGCTTCGCGGTTGCGGCGCTCAGCCTCTTCTTCGTCCCCAACGCCATGTTGTTCACGGCGTCCTACCTCGCCGGCCCCGGCTTCGCTGTTGGAAGCGGCACGACGGTGAATCTCGCGACGGTTCACGTCGGCGCGACCCCGGCCCTCCCGGTCCTCGCGGCACTGCCGCGCGGCAGCGCGGCCTGGCCGGTCGTTGCGCTCGCAGTGGTGTCGGCGCTCGGCGCCGGTCTGCTGGCCGGCTGGCGGATCCGTCAGGACGTCGGCGACGAGCTCGTCTCCCAGATCAAGACCGTGGCCGCGACCGCCGTGGTGGTGGGTGGCGGCGCGGCATTGCTCGCTGCCCTTGCCGGCGGTCCGTTCGGGCCGGGCCGCATGGCCGCGGTCGGTCCCTCCCCGTGGCAGGTAGGGCTGGTCATCGGCGGCGAGGTCGGCGGCGTCGCCTTGGTCGTCGTCGCCGTCCAGGCCTGGTGGCGGCTGTGGCGATCGCTTCCCGGCGTCGCCCGCCGCTGACCCCTACTTCGTGCGGACCGCGATCGTCTTCGCGGCGTAGTCGTACCACCCTCGGTTTCGGTGGCTGGAGTCGAAGAACGGCGACAGCCAGATGACCCAGCCGAGGAACGGGATCAATGCCTGGGCGGCGCCTGGGATCGCCCAGCGGACCAGGGCCGCCTGCACGTCGGGGTTGGTGCCGTCTTCCAGCTTCGCGACACGAACGCCGACGGCCATCTTCCCCAGGGTGGCTCCTCGGGTGACAAGCATCGCCACCTCGTAGATGCCGGTCACGATGAGGGTGATCAGGGCGAACTTGAAGTAGTCGCCGTTGTAGAGCTGGAAGGACGCAGTGTGTGTCCCGTCCGCGCTGGTCGACGTCTGGAACGGGTGCATCCCGATCGCATACGAGACCACGGTCGCGATGACCGAGGTGAGGATGGCGTCGATGATTCGGGCGAGCAGCCGCATGCCCATCGGCGCGGGGTCGTTGACGCGCTGTCCCGGCGGCGGTCCGTAGCCGCCGCCGTACGCCGGACCGCCGTACTGCGGCGGTGGCGCGCCGTAACCCGGAGGGGGAGTGCCGTAACCCGGAGGGGGAGTCCCGTACGCGCCCGGCGGTGGTGCGCCGTATGCCGGCGGCGGGGGTGGCGGGGCACCGTACGGAGGTGGCTGGTTCGGGTCGTACGGCTGCGTCATGTGCGCGACGGTATCGTGAGGGTCCTTCCCTTTGCTGGTCTCTTCTGGGGAGCTCCTTGGCTGCGCGGCTCGTCGTACTGGTGTCCGGGTCGGGCACCAACCTCGGCGCACTTCTGGACGCGTGCGCCGACGCGGCCTACGGCGCGGAGGTTGTTGCGGTGGGCGCCGACCGCGACAACATCGAGGCTTTGGCGCGCGCCGAGCGGGTGGGAGTTCCGAGTTTCGTGCTGCGCCTCGCCGACTTTCCCGAGCGGGAAGCCTGGGATCGCGCCCTTGCCGACCAGGTCGCCGCCTACGAGCCCGACCTCGTCGTCTCCGCGGGCTTCATGAAGATCCTGGGTGCGACCTTCCTCGCCACCTTCCCGCGCAGGATCATCAACACCCACCCCTCCCTGCTGCCCGCGTTTCCGGGCGCCACAGCGGTGCGCGCTGCGCTCGAGGCAGGTGTCGCTGTGACCGGGGCGACCGTGCACTACGTCGATGCCGGCGTCGACACCGGGCCGGTGATCGCGCAGGTCGAAGTCGCTGTCGAGCCCGGTGACGACGAGGCGTCTCTTCATGGCCGGATCAAGATCGCGGAGCGGGAGATGCTCGTCGATGCTGTGCATCGCCTCGCCACTGAGGTGAACGAAGGAAAGGTGCGAACGTGAGCGACGGCAAGCGGCCGATCAAGCGGGCGCTGGTCAGCGTCTATGACAAGACCGGGCTCGAGGACCTCGGCAAGGCGTTGGCGGCGGCAGGTGTCGACGTCGTGTCGACCGGCTCCACAGCCGCGAAGCTGCGGGAGGTGGGTGTCCCCGTCACGCCGGTCGAGGAGCTCACCGGTTTCCCCGAGTGTCTCGAGGGACGCGTCAAGACACTGCACCCGAAGGTGCACGCCGGCATCCTCGCCGACCTCCGTAAGGACGACCACGCGAAGCAGCTCGAGGAGCTCGGGGTCGCACCGTTCGAGCTCGTCGTCGTGAACCTCTACCCGTTCACCGCCACCGTCGCTTCCGGCGCGACCCCCGACGAATGCGTCGAGCAGATCGACATCGGTGGCCCCTCGATGGTGCGCGCGGCCGCGAAGAACCACCCGTCGGTTGCGGTCGTCGTCGACCCCGCGGCATACGGCGACATCATCGAAGCTCTCGGCGGCGGTGGGTTCACTCTCGCGCAGCGGCAGCGGCTCGCCGGCAAGGCGTTCGAGCACACCGCGTCGTACGACGTCGCGGTCGCGTCGTGGATGGGCAGCGTGCTGGCGCCGAGCGACGACGGCACCAGCTTCCCGGCGTGGGCGGGTGCGAGCTGGGAGCGGTCAGCGGTCCTGCGCTACGGCGAGAACCCGCACCAGCGCGCGGCGCTCTACGTGAGTGGGCGGGGTGGCGGACTTGCCGGTGCCGAGCAGCTGCACGGCCCGGAGCTCTCCTACAACAACTACGTCGACACCGACGCCGCGCGACGTGCGGCGTACGACTTCGCCGAGCCATGTGTCGCGATCATCAAGCACGCCAACCCGTGCGGAATTGCGGTCGGCAAGGACATCGGCGAGGCGCACCGGCTCGCACACGCGTGTGACCCGGTCTCCGCGTACGGCGGTGTCATCGCGGCTAACCGCACCGTCACCAAGGAGCTCGCCGACCAGCTTTCCGGAGTGCTGACCGAGGTGATCTGCGCGCCGGGCTACGACGATGACGCGCTGGAGGTCTTCAAAGCCAAGGCCAAGCTGCGAGTGCTGCTCTGCCCCGACGACGCGGCGAAGGCTGCCGTCGAGATCCGTCCGGTGAGCGGTGGCCTGCTGATGCAGACGGTCGACCACGTCGATGCGGAAGGCGACGATCCGTCGGCATGGACGCTGCAGACGGGCGAGGCCGCTGACGCGGAGACGCTCGCCGATCTCGCGTTCGCTTGGAGGGCGTGCCGTTCCGTGAAGTCCAACGCGATCCTCCTGGCGAGTGGCGGTGCCTCCGTGGGTGTCGGGATGGGACAGGTCAACCGGGTCGACTCCGCGCGGCTCGCGGTGTCCCGCGCCGGCGACCGCGCGAAGGGATCCGTCGCGGCAAGCGACGCGTTCTTCCCGTTCCCCGACGGGCTGGAGATCCTCACCGAGGCCGGGGTGAAGGCGATCGTCGAGCCAGGCGGATCGGTGCGCGACGAGGAAGTGATCGCCGCGGCGAAGGCGGCCGGCGTCACGCTGTACTTCACCGGAACCCGGCACTTCTACCACTGAGACAGACTTGTCCTTGTCTGCGCGCGCTATAGGCAGCGCAGACACGGACAAGTTGAGGAGACCGAGGACATGACGGCACGGATGCTGCCCGGCGCTCCGGTTGCGGAGGCGGTCTTCGCCGACCTCGAGCCGCGGATCAAGGCGCTCGTCGAGTCCGGACAAACCCCGGGTCTGGGCACGATCCTCGTCGGCGACGAAGGGGCGAGCGCGGGCTACATCCGGATGAAGCAGGAGAAGGCCGGGGAACTCGGCATGGTCTCTCCGCACATCCACCTGCCGCAGGACGCGACGCAGGCAGACGTGATCGGCGCGATCCGTGACTTCAACAACGCACCGGAAGTCACCGCCATGCTCGTGCAGCATCCGACACCACCGCAGATCGACTTCGACGCCGCGCTGCTCGAAATGGATCCCGACAAAGATGTCGACGGCCTGCATCCGGTCAACATGGGCCGGCTTGCGCTCGGGATGCCCGGCCCGGTGCCCTGCACGCCCGCCGGAATCGAGGCGCTGCTCGCGCACTACGACATCCCGGTGTCAGGCCGCCACGTCTGCGTCCTGGGGCGAGGCACGACCCTCGGCCGCCCGCTCGCCTTGTTGCTGAGCCAGAAGCGGCCGACCGCGAACGCCGCCGTCACTGTCGTGCACACCGGCGTGCCGAACTGGGCTGACTACACGCGGCAGGCCGAAATCGTGATCGCCGCCGCGGGGGTACCGGGCATCCTGCAGCCCGAGCACATCACTCCTGGCGCCACCGTCATTGGCGGCGGCGTGCGCTACGAGGGGCGCAAGCTGCTGCCGGACGTCGATGAGTCGTGCGAGGCGGTAGCCGGCGCCATCACTCCGCGCATCGGCGGTGTCGGCCCGACGACGATTGCGATGCTCTTCCGCAACTGCGTCGAGGCCGCCGAGAAGAAATGACCGTCCCGCCGCCGCCGCCGAAGCGCCGGATCGATCCGCTTGCCGGTGTCACCGTGCTGGTGGCGGCCGGCCTGATCGTGGCGGCGTGCCACCAGCCGCAGGTCGGGATCTGGATCGTGTGTGCCGCCCTCGCTGGAGGGGCGATCCTGCGCCTGGTCCTGCGCGAGCGCGACGCCGGCTCCCTCGTCGTGCGGGCACGGCGGCTCGACGTGCTGATCATGGCCGGTTTGGCGGTCGCGCTCGGAGTGCTGGCGGCGGTCACCCCGTTCCCCAGCGGCAAGGGCTGACCGAAGTCGGGCTGGGCGACTGCACTAACCTCGTGCCCGGGCCGGACAACCCGGGCCGACGATCGCAGGAGCCTGCATGACCACCCACGAGGTGACCCTTATCCCCGGTGACGGGACCGGTCCCGAGCTCACCGAAGCCACCCGCCGGGTGCTCGAAGCCGCCGCCGCGACCGCCGGGTCGTCGTTCACCTGGGACACCCAGGAAGCCGGCATCGACATCATGGAGACAGCGGGCACGCCGCTTCCCGATGCCACCCTCGAGTCGGCTCGTCGTACCGGGCTGGCGATCAAGGGCCCGATCACGACGCCGATCGGCACCGGCTTCCGGTCGGTGAACGTGGCGCTTCGCTACGAGCTCGACCTCTACGCCTGTGTGCGCCCTTGCAAGACCTACGAGGGAATGCGCACCCGTTTCGACCACGTCGACGTCGTGATCGTGCGCGAGAACACCGAGGACCTCTACGCCGGCATCGAGTACGAAGCCGGCACGCCGGACGCCGAGAGGGTCATCGAGTTCCTGAACCCGCTGCAGGACAAGAAGATCCGCGCGGGCTCGGGGCTGTCGATCAAGCCGATGAGTGAGTTCGGCTCCGAGCGGATCATCCGGTACGCCTTCGACTACGCCCGCAGCAACGGCCGCAAGCGGGTCCACTGCGTGACGAAGTCCAACATCATGAAGTACACCGACGGCCTGTTCCTGTCGGTGTTTCGCGAGGTCGCGAAGGACTACACGGACATCGAGCCGTGGGAGAACCTCGTCGACGCGACGTGCATGGGCCTGATCCAGCGTCCCGAAGAGTGGGACGTGCTGGTGCTTCCGAACCTGTACGGCGACATCCTGTCCGACCTCACCGCCGGCATGGTCGGTGGTCTTGGTGTCGCGCCGGGCGCGAACATCGGCGAGAACGCCGCTGTGTTCGAGGCCACTCACGGCTCGGCGCCGAAGTACAAGGGCCAGAACAAGGTGAACCCGACCGCGATGATCCTGTCCGGACAGATGATGCTTCGACACATCGGCGAGACGGCGGCGGCTGACAACCTCGAGCGCGCTGTCTCTGAGGTCATCGCCGAGGGCAAGAGCGTGACCTACGACCTCAAGCCGCACCGCGACGACCCGACCGCAGTCGGAACATCCGAGTACGCCGACGCGATCATCGAAAAGCTGGAAGGAATGAAGTCGTAGTGGGTAAGACAGTCACCGTTGTCGGCGCCGGCTTCTACGGCTCGACGACCGCGCAGCGGCTCGCGGAGTACAACATCTTCGAAACGGTCTACCTGACCGACATCCTCGAGGGCCGGCCCGAGGGGCTGGCGCTGGACCTCAACCAGTCGCGGCCGATCGAGGGCTTCGAGACGAAGCTGGTCGGTGTCACGACCGGCACCGACGGCTCGGGCTACGAGAAGACGGCCGGCTCCGACATCGTCGTCATCACGGCAGGCTTGCCGCGAAAGCCCGGCATGAGCCGCATGGACCTCATCGAGACCAACGCGAAGATCGTGCGCCAGGTCGCGGAGCAGGTCGCGAAGCACTCGCCCGAGGCCGTGGTGATCGTCGTCTCCAATCCGCTCGACGAGATGACGGCGCTGGCCGCCAACGTCACTGGGTTCCCCAAGTCGCGCGTGATCGGTCAGGCCGGCATGCTCGACACCGCCCGGTTCACCAACTTCGTGGCCGAGGCCGCCGGCGTCGATGTCGGGTCCGTGACGACGCTGACTCTCGGGTCGCACGGCGACACGATGGTGCCGGTGCCGAGCGCCTGCACGGTCAACGGCAAGCCGCTGTCCGAAGTGCTCGATCAGGCCAAGATCGACGAGCTGGTCGACAAGACCCGCAACGGCGGTGCGGAGGTCGTGGCGCTGCTCAAGACCGGCTCGGCGTTCTACGCGCCGTCCGCCGCGGCCGCGCGCATGGCCAAGGCAGTCGCTGAGGACAGCGGCGCGGTCATGCCCGTGTGCACGTGGGTCGACGGCGAGTACGGCATCTCTGGCGTCTACCTCGGCGTTGAGGCGGAGCTCGGCGCGGGCGGTGTCCGCAAGGTCGTGGAGCGCGACCTCACGGACGCGGAGAAGGCCGGGCTCGCGGAGGCGGCCGAGGCCGTCCGCGCGAAACAAGCTGACGTCGCCAATCTCTAGACGTAGTCCCGCGAGGTCGGTGGCGCCATGAGCTGGTGGCTCAGCCTCATCGTGGTGCTGCTGCTGATCCTCGTCGAGGGCGCGTTCGTCGCGAGCGAGATGGCGCTGGTCACGCTGCGCGAAGGCCAGGTCAACACCCTCGCCGGACACGGCAAGCGGGGCCAACGTCTCGCCTCGTTGGTCTCCAACCCGAACCGGTTCCTGTCAGCGGTGCAGATCGGCGTGACGACGACCGCGCTGCTCTCCAGCGCATTTGGCGCGGTGACGTTGTCGGAGACCGTGTCCGACCAGCTGCGCGACGCCGGCATGGGCAAGGGCCTCGCCGACGTCGTCGGCTTCCTCGGGGTGACCCTGCTGATCGCCTACGTGACCCTTGTGATCGGGGAGCTTGCGCCGAAGCGGATCGCGTTGCAGCGCGGCGCCGGCATCGCCAATGCCGTCGCCCCGGCGCTGGACCGGTTCGCCGGCTCGATGCGCCCGGTGATCTGGCTGCTCTCGATCTCGACCGATGTCGTCGTACGGATGCTCGGCGGCGACCCGTCGATCAACCGCGAGGAGATCACTGAAGGCGAGCTCCGCGACCTCGTGGTCGGGCATGAGGCGCTCTCGCGCGAGGAGCGCCGGCTCATCGACGAGGTCTTCGAAGCCGGCGACCGGCAGCTGCGCGAGATCATGGTCCCCCGCACCGAGGTGGAGTTCTTCGACGCCGGATGGTCGCTGACCAAGGCGACCCGGGCTGCGCACGACTCCCCGCACAGTCGCTTCCCGGTCGTGCGTGGCTCGCAGGACGACGTCATCGGCTTCATCCACGTTCGCGACTTGTTCCGCCCGCCGACGGGCCAGCGCCGGGGCGTGAAGGTCGCCGACCTGGTCCGGGAAGTGCCGATGGTGCCGTCCACCAACCGCGTCCTCGCGGCGATGTCGGAGATGCGCCGATCGGGCGACCACCTCGCCGTCGTGGTCGACGAGTACGGCGGCACCGCCGGCATCGTCACGCTCGAGGACCTGATCGAGGAGCTCGTCGGCGACATCCGCGACGAGTACGACGCGGACGACGACGAAGCGCGCCCGCTCCGAGGCGGTGACATCGAGGTCGACGGGCTGATGAACCTCGACGACTTCGCCGACGCGGTCGACGTCACGCTGACCGATGGGCCCTACGAAACGGTCGCGGGGGCCCTTGTCGCGACGCTCGGCCGCCTGCCGAAGGTCGGCGACGCCGTCGAGCTCGACGGCGTACGCCTCAAGGTCACCAAGCTCGATGGTCGCCGCGTCGCGAAAATCCGGGTGACGGTTCTGCCACGCTCTGCAGACAATCTAACTGGGAAACTGGATTCATGAGTCGTCCGCGGGTGCTGTCGGGTATCCAGCCGACGTCTGACTCGTTCCACCTGGGCAACTACCTCGGCGCCGTGCGCAACTGGGTCCCGTTGCAGGACACGCACGACGCGTTCTACTGCGTGGTCGACCTCCACGCCATCACGAACCCCCACGACCCCGCCGCACTACGCAGCCGGACCCGCGTCGCCGCCGCGCAGCTGCTTGCCGCGGGGCTGGACCCAGAGCGTTGCGCGCTGTTCGTGCAGAGCCACGTGCCGCAGCACGCCGAGCTCGCGTGGGTGATGGAGTGCCTCACCGGGTTCGGTGAGGCGAGCCGAATGACGCAGTTCAAGGACCGCACCGCGCGCTACGGCAGCGACAAGATCGGCGTCGGGGTATTCACCTATCCGATCCTGCAGGCAGCCGACATCCTGCTGTACCAGGCGAACGCGGTGCCGATCGGCGAGGACCAGCGCCAGCACATCGAGCTCACCCGTGACCTCGCGCAGCGCTTCAACAGCCGGTTCGGCGAGACCTTCGTCATCCCCGACGCGATGATCGTCAAGGAGACGGCGAAGATCGTGGACCTCGCCGATCCGACCTCGAAGATGAGCAAGTCGAGCGACTCGCAGGCCGGCGTGATCGACATCCTCGATGATCCGGCTGCGATCACGAAGAAGATCAAGCGGGCGGTCACCGACACCGGCTCCGAGGTGCGCTTCGACGCGGAGAACCAGCCGGGTGTCAGCAATCTGCTCACCATCCAGTCGACGCTGTCCGGCGTCCCGGTGGCTGACCTCGTGACGTCCTACGCCGGAAGGGGTTACGGCGACCTGAAGAGCGAGGTCGCCACTGTCGTCGTGGACTACCTCACACCGATCCGCGAGCGCACCCAGAAGTGGCTGGCCGACGACGCCGCCCTGGACGCCGTCCTGGCGGCTGGTGCGGAACGCGCACGCGAGGTCGCGGCGACGACGCTGGCCGCGGCCTACGACGCCGTCGGCTTCCTGCCCGCTCGCCCATGACGGAAGTGGGGGAGACGCGCAAGATCGGCGTCGCGATCGGGATTCCGGAGCCGTTCGGCGCTGAGCTGCAGGGCTGGCGGGAACGGCTCGGAGATCCCAACGCGCTCCGGATCGTTCCGCACGTGACGTTGTTGCCGCCGACGACCGTCGGCAGTGGCGCACTGCCGGAGATCGAAGAGCATCTCCGCCGGGTTGCGGCCCGCTTCAAGCCGTTCGACCTCCGGCTGCGCGGCTCGGCGACGTTCCTTCCGGTGTCGTCCGTCGTGTTCGTGCCGCTCGTTCAGGGCATCGCGGAGTGCGAGCAGATCGAAGCGCAAGTACGGTCCGGCCCGCTGACCCGCGCGCTCGACTACTCCTACCACCCGCATGTCACCGTCGCGCATGACCTTCCGGACGAGGCGCTGTATCGCGCGCTGCACGAGCTGTCGGGCTATGACGCGCAGTTCGAGGTTTGGGGGTTCTCCTTGTTCGAGCAGGGGCCGGACCTGCATTGGCGACCGCAACGCGACTTCACCTTCTCCTCGGGCGGGCTCCCTGGTCCGCCGGAAGAGCGGTACGCGCGGACCGACGAAGGCTGGTAGGCCATTCCGGACTTGGAGGCGTTGCGCGACCGCATCGATGCATACCAGCAGCGCCGGCCGTGGCTCGCGTTTCCCGCCGCGGTGCTGCTGAAGTTCGGTGATGACTCCTCGGCCAATCTCGCGGTCGTGATCACCTATTACGCGTTCTTCTCCGTCTTCCCACTGCTGCTCGCGCTGTCGTCGGTGCTCGGCTTCGTGCTCTCTGGACACCCGCATCTCCGGCTGCGGATCGAAGACTCTGCGTTGCAGAACCTGCCGCTGATCAAGGGATCACCGTTGCCGCATCACGGGAGCGTGTGGGTGGTGGTGCTCGGTCTGCTGCTGGCGGTCTACAGCGGACTCGGCGTTGCGAAGGCGGCTCAGCAGGCATGGGACACGGTGTACGGCGTCGAACGCGAAGAGCGGCCGAACTTGTGGCAGAAGAACTGGCGTGCGTTGCGCACCGTGCTGGTCGGCGGACTCGGTCTGATTGCGACGACGTCGATCGCGGGCATCGTGACCAGCGGTCACGCAGTGGGCATCCCGGTCGGCTGGGGACTGACGGTTCTCGGCGTTGCCGTGACCGCGCTGCTCAACACCATGTTGCTGGTTGTCGTCTTCCGCTGGCTCACGGTGCGGAAAGTCACCGCGTTCCAGGTGCTTCCCGGCGCGGCGCTGGCCGCAGTGGTCCTCGCGCTGCTGCAGGCGCTCGCGTCAGCCTTCATCTCTCACAAGCTGCAGCATGCGTCTGCGACGTACGGCTCTTTCGGGACCGTCATCGTCTTGCTCTCGTGGTTCTTCCTGCAGGCGCAGGTGTTGTTGTTCGCCGCACAGGTGAACGTCGTGAGGCAGGACCACATGTGGCCCCGCAGTCTTACGCGCTAGCGGCGCGCACCTTGTCGGCCTGCGGGCCCTTTTGCCCCTGGGTGACTTCGAACTCGACTCGCTGGCCCTCTTCGAGAGTCTTGTAGCCGTCCATCTCGATCGCGCTGTAGTGAACGAAGACGTCACTGCCGCCGTCTACGGCGATGAAGCCGTAGCCCTTCTCACCGTTGAACCACTTCACCGTGCCTTGCGCCACAACGACCCCAGGTGCTCGATCCTCGCTCCGGTATGGAGCAGATTGCGGGGGACAATACCCGTAGGCAACCGCACCCGCCATAGGGCGAGAAGGCTCAGATCGGCGGGAGCTTCAGCCGGCTCGGGCTGCGCCTCGGCACGATCCGGCGGATCGCGACCATGCCCGCCACGAACGCGCTCAGCATCACCGCGAGTGTCTCCACGAGCGAGGCCGTGTGGCGCTTGTGTGGGTCCTCTGCAACGGTTGCCGCAGCAACGTTCGTCGGCTGCGGTGTGACGATCGGCGCCGGCGGGATCGGCTGCACGAGCTTTCCGACCGGGGTGACCTTGCCGGTCGCCTTGAAGCCCCAGTCGAGCAGGGCGCGTGCCATCGGCGGCCAGTTCGGGTAGGCGTGCATCAACGACACGACGATCGTCTGGCCGTGCCGTCGCGCTGCACCGACGTACGTCGCCTGAGCGGCTACCGTGTAGCCGTTCTTGCCGCCGACATCACCTCGGTAGGTGGTGAGCAGGTCGTTGTGGCTCTGGATCTGGAAGTGCCGGTGGCCCTTGGCGGGGACCTCGGTGCTGGCCTGCGTGATGTAGTGCCGGAACGCCGGGATCTTGAACGCGGCCTGCGCGATCAGTGCCAGGTCGTACGCCGAGGTCGTCTCACCGGGTCCGTCGAGGCCGCTCGGCGTCACTGCGTGGGTGTCGTAGGCCTGCAGGACGCGGGCCTCCTCATTCATTGCGTGCAACGTCTCCGGGACCCCGCCGAACGCCCGGGCCAGTGCCTCCGCGGCGTCGTTCGCGCTCATCTCGAGCATGCACTGGAAGAGCATCGAGATCTTGTAGCGCTTGCCGACGGTCAGCCCAGCCTTGGTCCCGTCGACGACCTCGTCGTGGTAGGAGACCGGGAACATCGCGTTCGGGTTGAGCCGCGGGATCAATGTCGTCGCCGTGAGCATTTTTAGCGTGCTGGCGGGAAGGAACCTGGCGTGTGGCGCCTTCGCGGCGAGAACTTCGCCTGTCGTGAGGTTGGCGACCAGCCATGACCCGGCCGGTAGCTGCGAGGACGGGGGCAGCGGCGGCGCCCCCGGCACCCAGTTCACGACGACCCCGCTGGAGCCGAGCTGGTCGCCCCCGATCGGCTGCCCTTGGGCACGGGGAAACGCCGCCACCGCAGCACTCGGCTGTGCAGACAGGGCGATCAGGAATGCCGCGGTCAAGCCTGCGGCGAGGCGACGAGCCATTGGCTCCACGGTATCGGGCCTGACCCCGGATCGGCTGGCTGAGGGCTGTGGAAATCCCGTTTACCTCGTCTCCGGTGACGAGCCTGGGGGTCGAGTGGGAGCTCGAGCTGGTGGACCTGGGCTCCGGCGAGCTGAGTCCGGCGGCGTCGGACATCCTGGCCGAGCTCGGAGCTGGCGGCGAGCATCCCAAGGCCAAGCACGAACTGCTGGAGTCCTGCGTCGAGATCATCACCGGTGTCTGCGGGACGGTGGAGGAGGCCGTGGCGGACCTGCGGTCCACACTCGGCGAGGTGTCGGACGCCGCGCAGCGTCGCGGCCTTGGCGTGATGTGCTCCGGCACCCACCCGACCAGCGACTGGACCGAGCAGCAGATCAGCCCGAACCCGCGCTACGCCCAGCTCGTCGAGCAGATGCAGTGGCTAGCCAGGCGCCTGCAGATCTTCGGGGTGCACGTCCACGTCGGCGTGCGGTCGCCGGACAAGGTGATCCCGATCGTGAATGCGCTGACGGCCTATATCCCTCACTTCCTCGCCTTGTCGGCGTCATCGCCGTACTGGGTGGGCACCGACACGGGGCTCGCCTCGGCACGGAGCAAAGTGTTCGAGGGGTTGCCGACCGCGGGGGTCCCTTACCAGCTGTCGGGCTGGGAGGACTTCGAGGAGTTCATGTCGACACTGATCTGCGCCAACACGATCAGCTCGGTTCGTGAGGTGTGGTGGGACGTCCGGCCACACCCGCAGTTCGGGACGGTCGAGCTGCGGATCTGCGACGGGCTTCCGACGCTCTACGAGATCTCCTGGGCCGCGGCGCTGTCGCAGTGCCTGGTCGAGATGCTCAACGGACAGCTCGATCGCGGCTACGTTCTTCCGGTGCCCAAGGGGTGGACGGTTCGGGAGAACAAATGGCGCGCGGCACGGTACGGGATCGACGCCGACGTGATCGTGTCCGACGACGGCACCACTCGGCCGCTCCGCGAGCTGCTCGTCGAGCTCGTCGACGAGCTCGTGCCGATCGGCGAGCGGCTCGACTGCGCCAAGGAGCTGCTGCGGATCAAGGACATGCTCGACGTCGGCCCGAGCTATCTGCGGCAGCGGGCGTGGGCCGATGCCGCGGGCGGTGACCTTCGCGCCGTGGTCGACGGGCTTCTGACGGAGATGCGGCAGGACGCGCCCGCCGGTCTCGCACTGTGACGGCGGAGGAGTTCCTCGCCGAGCACGAGGAACGGTTGATCGGCCTGCGCCGCGACCTGCACGCCCACCCCGAGCTCGGTCGCAACGAGTTCCGCACGACGGAGCTCGTGTGCGACGCGCTTTCGGCGGCGGGCCTCAAGCCGCAGGTGCTGGCCGGGGGTACGGGCCTGACCTGTGACGTCGGTCCGGAACCGCCGACGGTCGCCCTACGCGCCGACCTCGACGCGCTGCCGATCCCCGACGCCAAGGACGTGCCGTACCGGTCGACCGTCGAGGGTGTCGCGCACGCATGCGGCCACGACGTGCACGCCACGGTCGTGCTCGGTGCCGGTCTGGCACTCGCAGACCTGGCCGCTCGCGGTCTGCTGACCCGAGGGGTCCGGCTCGTGTTCCAGCCCGCTGAGGAGCTCATTCCAGGTGGCGCTCTCGACGTTATCGGCGCCGGCGGCCTCGATGGAATCGAGCAGATGTACGCCGTGCACTGCGACCCCTCGGTGGAGGTCGGCACAGTCGGGCTGAAGAACGGCGCGGTGACGGCGGCCAGCGATCTGCTCGAGGTCCGCTTCGCCGGGCCGGGCGGTCACACCGCGCGCCCGCACCTCACCGTCGATCTCGTTGCCGCGATGGGCGCGGTTATCGGTGCCGCGCCCGGACTCCTCGCGCGGCGCGCCGACCCGCGCACCGGCACGACGCTGGTGTGGGGGAAGGCGGAGATGGGCACCGCCGCCAACGTCATCCCGACCGCCGGCGTGCTGGCAGGCACGGTCCGAACGCTGTCGCGGGCGACCTGGGACGCCCTGCCGCCGCTGCTCGAGGAGGTGGTCCGCGGGGTGCTCGCGCCGTACGGCGCTGAGATCGAGATCGCGCACGTCCGCGGCGTACCGCCGGTGGTCAACGTCGCGGCCTGTGTGTCACGTCTCGCGGACGCCGCGGCGGCGGTGCCGGGCGTGACGGTCGCCGAGACCGTGCAGAGCCTGGGCGGTGAGGACTTTGCGTGGTACCTCGACAAGGTCGACGGCGCGTTCGCCCGGCTAGGCGTCCGCCCGCCGGGCGGAGGTGCCCTGTACGACCTTCACCAGTCGACATTCGACGTCGACGAGCGATGCATCGGGATCGGGGTCTCGCTGTTGACGGCGGTCGCCCTCAGCTAGCCGCGAGACCGTCCGCGCCCAGCGACGGTCGGTCTCCGATCCGGACGACGGTCATCAGCGCCGTCGCGCACAGCCGGTCGCCGTTACCGGCGTCCGTCAGGTGGACCTCCACGACCGCGTCGCGCTTGCCGACCCGGACCGGCACACCTCTCGCGACCGCCGGTCCGACCCGCACAGGGGAGAGGAACGCGATCGTCATCGACTGCGTCGCGACCAGTCCGTCGAGGGCCCTCGCCGCCGCCGTTGCCCCGGCGGTGTCGATGAGAGTGGAGACCAGCCCGCCTTCCATCGACCCGGCTGGGCCTTTGAAGTCATCGCGCACGTCGCCCTGCACCGTGGCCGAGCCGTCGGCGGGCGGGTTGTCGAGGTCGTCGAGGTAGTAGATCCCGAGCAGCCGCTGCAGCGGCGTATGCCCGATCCGTTCGGTCTTCATCACTTAGTGATCTTCGCCGACGGTGCGGCACGGCCTGCTGCGCAGGTCCGCCACGTAGTCGGCGGGGGCGCCGCCACGCTCGGCGGCATCCGCCATCACGCCGAGGTAACGCGCAGAGGGGCGCCCGCCCTCGTAGCCCGCGAGAACGTACAGCCAGGCGAGCTGGACACCGTCGAGCGTCGCGACCCGGACCCGGATCTTCTTGTACAACCCGGTCGTCGCGAACTCGATCTCGTCGAGCGTCGCCTCGTCGTAGGTCTCGATGTCGTACAGCATCACGAAGACGTGAGAGTCGGGGTCTTCCACGACCGTCGCGAGGGCCCCTTCCCAGCCCAGCTCCTCGCCGCCGAACGTCAGCCGCCAGCCTTCGAGCCAGCCCGGGCCGCGGCAGGGGGAGTGGGGGCAGCGCTCGTGCATCTGCTCGGGGTCGAGGTTCGACCCGTACGCCGCGTACACCGCCACGGCACTGACGGTAAGGGGCAGCGGGGAGAATGGCGTGGTGACGCGCATCGCAATTCTTGGCGGCGGGCCCGGCGGCTACGAGGCGGCGCTGGTCGCCGCGCAGCTCGGCGCCGACGTGACGCTCGTCGAGCGGGACGGCCCCGGCGGCGCCTGCGTGCTCGCCGACTGCGTGCCGTCGAAGACACTGATCGCCACCGCGGAGTCGGTGCACGGTCTCGAGCAGGCAGGCATGCTGGGCCTGCGGCTCGACGGCGGGGGCGTCGGCGTCG
Source organism: Mycobacteriales bacterium (assembly GCA_035545635.1). Lineage (GTDB taxonomy): Bacteria > Actinomycetota > Actinomycetes > JAFAQI01 > JAFAQI01 > DASZTV01. The sequence continues at coordinate 71,672 of DASZXY010000005.1, forward strand.
ACATCAGCAGGGTGAACGGGCGCGTGCGCGACCTGGCGCGGGCGCAGTCGGCGGACATCGGCAAGCGTCTCGTGACCGAGGGTGTCACCATCGTCCCCGAGACGGGCCGGCTGCTCGGGCCCGGCCGGGTCGAGGCAGGCGGTGAGGAGCTGCGCGCCGACGTCGTGCTCGTGTCGGTGGGGGCACGCCCGCGGACGATGCCGGGCGTCGAGGTGGACGGCGAGCGCATCCTCACCTGGCGGCACGTCTACGACCTGGCCG
>DASZXY010000006.1:0-220558 GCA_035545635.1 Mycobacteriales bacterium
CACGACCGGCCAGCCGAGCAAGGCGGCAGCTACGAAGGGCAGGGACGAGTCTGGAGCGCCACAACTGCCGTCAGGTCATCTGGTTGACCGCGAGCACCGAGAAGGATGCGCGCAGCCCGTTCGGCTCGGTCCAGAACACCATCTCAAGGTGACCGCCCTGCGCGCCCTCGTCCGCGTGTAGCTCCGTGACCTCGGTGTAGTCCCACTCGTCGTCAGGGCGATCAATGCGCAGCTCGCTGACGCCTTCGAGCCGCACAGACCAGGACTCGTCCAGGCCGTCCCGGTGTACGTCGATAGCGAGTTCGAGGACACGCCGCGTCGGGTCGAACCGCAATGCGGCCAGGCGACCGCCCCATAGCTGATCAGTACTGACCACGGTCGGGCAGCCTACTGCGGGCCGGCGCGGGCGCGGGCCATTAACGGGCCATTACCCCGGGCTGCACCAGGTCACTCCAGGCCGCGTCCGGCACTCGCGGCGGCCGGGAAGGCTGGCAGTGCGGCACGATCCAGACGATTCCCAAGCTGACAGTGCGGGTTCGATTCCCGTCACCCGCTCTGCTCACCGATCAGCCCTCAGGCTTCGCTTTCTGCGGATGCGGCGTCTCACCGCGGGCGAGCATCTCGACGTACTGCGAGATCCGGCGCGCCCGAGTCTCGGCGCGCTTGGCGTCCTGGACGCGATACAGCACGGCGTAGCGGTTGGTCCGGGTCAGCACGTCCCACATCGCCTGTGCCTCCGGCGATTTAGCGATCGCTTCCCGGAGATCCTCCGGAACCGCGATGGACGCGGACCCGTCGTACGCCTTCGCCCAACGTCCATCGGCCTTGGCTCGCTCGACCTCGGCGAGGCCGGCCGGCTGCATCTGCCCTTGCGCGATCAACCGTTCTGCCGCGTCGACATTGCGTTTCGACCAGGGGCTGCGCGCGCGTCGCGGCGTGAAGCGGACCCGGTACGTCGCGTCGTCACGACGTGTGAGCTGTCCGTCTATCCAGCCGAAGCAAAGTGCCGCGGGTAGGGCGTCGTCGTAGGTCAGACGCGTCGGATCAGTGACGCCCTTCTTCGCCAGCACGAGCCGGACCCCAGACGAAGCCGCGTGGTTGGAGAGAAGCCATTCACGCCACGCGATCTCGTCCGCGACGAGCAGCTCGGGTGCCTCCGTCATCGGGCCGAGCGTAGGTCCGACGGCCGACACCGCGGCCCCGTCGCCGGCCCGGCGGCTACGCCAGGTCTTCGGCTGAGGTCTCCTCGATTGGCGCATCGCTGCTCGCGCCATCGGCCTCTCGCTTGAACACGTCCGCGTTCTTCAAGTCGGATGAGGTCTGATCGGCGACTTCGGCGGCCGCCTCCTCGTCGGAGAGACCCTCGCCTGCTGGTCGGGTCGAGCCGGATTCGGGTGTGGTCATGACCCGTTGGTGCCCCCGTCTGGAGGCACAAACGCCTGTCGGAGGTACGAACTTCTTAGCCGGCGCAGTCGTTGGCCAGCTGCTCGGGCAGGGAAGCGAGCAGCTCTTCGAGACTGGGCGGGGAGGCGAGGATGAGTGCGGCCGCCTCGACGAGGTCGCGGCTGGTTCCGCGGACGACGCCGAACTTGGTGATCGATGCGTGCAACATGCCTCGTCCTTCCGGGTCCGGCGAATGATCCGCCGCTACCCAGATCAACGAGAGGCCGACAGCCCAGCACTGCACCGACGGCAGTGACTTGTCCGCGCAATCGGCCGATGACAAAGTCGGGCGGGCCGGACATCTCCGCGCGATGCGATCAGTCGGCGAGCAAGAAGTCCCGGATCAGTTCCGGTGCTCGAACGTCCTGGTAGAGGAACCCGTGACCGCCTTCGAAGACCTCGAGCAAGCTGTGCGGGATCTGGCGGTTGAGCGCCTCGCTGTTGGCAAGCGGCGCGATGCCGTCGTACTCGCCGGCGCAGATCAACACCGGTACGTCGATCTGCGGCAGCCGGTCCCAGCTGTCATGGGTGGCTCGCGCGGCAAGCTGGGCCCGCGCGCCCGCGTCGGCCGGCGGAGCGGCGCTCATCGACTTGAGCAGGTAGTCATACAGCGGATCGCCCGCTCCGGCTTCCGACCAGCGCGTGTCGATGATCCGCACCATCGCCGCCGCGCGATCCGCGGGGGCGAGATCGGCCAGTTCATGCAACGGGTAGGACGAGGCGCCGGCACCCCCGCTCGACGTGCAACACAGCACCGCGCGACTCACCCGGTCGGGATGACGGATCAGCAGCTCCTGGGTGACCATCCCGCCGAACGAGACGCCGACGACCGCAGCCTGCTCCCAACCGGCCCAGTCCATGACGGCGGCGGCGTCGTCGCCGTAGTCCGCCATTGACCACGACTCACCGTCGCGCGGCCGTGCGCTTTGGCCGAGGCCTCGATGGTCGTAACAGGTGAGATCGAACTCCGCAGCGAACGGCAGGTCGAAGCCGTTGGGTCGCGCGCGCAGATCAGAGCCGGTGCCGTGGATGAACAGCAGCGGCGGCCCGGCGCCGCGGCGCTCGGCGTAGAGGGTGATGTCGCCGCGGTTGAAGGCAGGCACGAGCCGAAGGCTATGCGCAGCGCTTTCGCGGAACCCTCACCGTGCCCGGCGTCCTCGTCCGCATCACGCAACCACCCGTGGTGGTGACCGTCACGGCGGAACCGGCGGCGCTGATCCGGAGCTTGTCGCCGGACCGCGCAAACTGGACCAGATCGGTCGGCGGCTTCGCGAACCGGTAGCCGATGTCCCACAGCCGTCCGTGCGTTGCGACGGTCTTGTTGATCCACGACTTCGGATGCGTCACGACCGGCTTGAAGACACCCCACCGAACGAAGGCCCTGACCTCTTCCATGAAGTCGTTGATGTCGGGCCCGCCGGTGTGCGGCTGGTAGGTCACGTTGACTCCAGCAGCGACGAGTGCCGGCACGTACTGCTGGTTCATCGGGTAGATCACCCCGCCCTCTTCTTCCGACCCCGGGTGGTTGAGCGGCGCGTACGGACTGGGACGGCCATCGCCACTGCTGACGAACACGCGCGTCTGCCGCAGGTTCACGCCGAGCCGCGTCGGGTTGTGTCCCGTCATGTAGTAACCGCTGGGCTGGCCGTCGACCGCGAACGCGTTGTCGTTGCCCTTGAGCGGTGCAAGGGCGGTAGCACCCATCGCCGGCTCGGCGACGACGCCAGCGAGCTGCGGATCGACGAAGCCGGACAACGGCGCGACTGTCCCGAAGAAGCCGGGCACTCGACCGCCGAGGTACGCCGCACCAAGTCCGCCCATCGAGATGCCGACGAGCGCGTGGTAGCGACGCTGCGGAAGGATCGGGTAGCGCTTCAGGATCGTCGGCAGCATGTCGTCGAGCTCGTAGGTCTCCCACTGCGGTTCGGTGCGGTCACCGTGGTTCCACCAATCGGTGTACCAGCCGCTCGCCCCCTCCGGCATGACGATGATCGCGTGCAGCTTCTCGAACGGGTCGGTGAGCTTCCACTGCTGCCACCACGCGTAGTTGCAGTTGAGACCGTGCAGCGCCACGATCAGCGGGTAACGCCGGTGCGGGTCGTAGCCGGCCGGTAGCAGCACATTGGCCCGCGGCGGTCCTTGATAGCCCCACCACTTCGGGTCGATCTTCGCGTGCACCGCGGGGATGGTGATCGTGACGAGCGTCGGCTTCGCGGGCGCCGCATCTTTCGCCGACGCGGCTCCGTCCACGCCGACCAAACAGACCCCGGCCAGGGCTACGGAAAGGAACAGACGCATCGACGGCCCGCACCTCATGGGCATAGCGTTCGGCGTCAGCGGACCGGGAACCTTCCGCCGGCTCGCCGCAGTCGAGAGGGGACGCGATGTTCATCCAGGTCATCTCCGGCAAGGTCGTGGACACCAATCTGCTGAACCAACAAAACGAGCGCTGGCTGGCCGACCTCAAGCCGGGCGCCACGGGCTACCTCGGCTTCACCGGCGGCACGACCGCGGACGGCCGTGCGATTGCGATCGCCCGCTTCGAGTCGGAGGCGGCCGCGCAGGCAAACAGTGAGCGCTCCGAGCAGGGCCAGTGGTGGGACCACACCGCCGCTGCCTACGAAGGCACCCCGGCGTTCAACAACTGCACGACGGTCGACCTTTTCCTCGGCGGTGGGTCCAACGATGCCGGGTTCGTACAGGTGATCCAGGGTCGTGCGAAAGATCGCGACGCGATCCGGAAGTTCATGCAGGGGGAGCAGGACCAGCTCAAGGCCACCCGGCCGGACATCCTCGGGATCGTCGTGGCGTGGCACGGCGACAGCAACGACTTCACACAGGCCGTGTACTTCACGTCGGAGGCCGAGACGCGCGACCTCGAACGTGCCACTGAAGGCAACGAGATGCGCGAGCGGTTCCAGGACATGTTCGACGGGCCGCCCACGTTCTACGACCTCACCGAGCCGATCCTCGACTGAGGCTGATCACCGCTGAATAGGCTCCCGCCATGACGGCGGAGAGTCGGGTCGCGTTCGACGAGCTGCTCGACACCTTGCGCGAGGTCGCAGACCGCTACGCCGGCGACGAGTGGATGGTCAGCACGCCCGACGATGTCGCAGGTGCGTTGCGCGCGGTGGTTCACGGTCTCGGCACGGCGCTCGAGACGCAGTTCGAAGACGATGCCCGACACCCGATCTTCCGCGAGATCGTCACTCCCTGGCGCAAGCTGCTCGGCGACAACCCGGACGCGCGCTACCACGACGCCGTGGTCCACCCCGCCGGCGTCTACCGGGTGCGGGGCAACACCGATGGTGCGGTCTACGTCTCCTTCACCGTCGAGGCCGGCGTACCGGACGGCCGGATGCCCGAACGCACCGCCGGAGTTCTCAACGACGACGACTTCGACGTCGCGCCGGACGGATCGTTCGAGCTGACCATCGGCGGTCCGCAGCAGGGGCGCGGCTGGCTCCCGCTTCCCGACGACGCCACCCGCATCACCGTGCGGCACTACTGGGAGCACAACACACCGCCGGCTACGCCACCTGCGCCGAGCCTTGGACTGGCGATCGAGCTGATCGACGGTGACGTGCCCGAGCAAGGGCCACTCCCCACCGACGCGGACGTCGCGAAGGCGATTCGGCGGACGTCGACCTTCGTACGCAGCCGGGTAATGGAGGCGACACCACCGCCCGGGTCGGCCGCACCCCCCGCCTTCGTGTCGCAGATGCCGAACCAGTTCGTGTCACCGGTGCCGCCGGGTGACCACGCCCTGGCTGCGGCCGACGCGGCGTACAGCCTCGCGCCCTACGTGCTCGGTCCGGACGAGGCGCTTGTGATGCGGGTGCGATGGCCGCGGTGCCGGTACGGCGGAGTCGCGCTGTGGAACCGGCACCTTCAGACCTTCGACTACCTGCGCGGCCCGGTCGGGCTCAACCGCGCACAGGCAGTCACGAGCGAGGACGGCATCGCGACGATCGTGATCGCGCAGCGCGACCCCGGGGTGCCGAACTGGCTGACCACCGAGGGACGGCCGTTCGGTCTGGTGTTCTGGCGCTTCCTGCTCGCCGAAGGCGCCATCGAACCGATCGAGGCCGAGGTCGTTCCCGTCGACGAGGTCACCCACTAGCGGCACCTCGGGTTCGTGAAGGGTGAGGAGTAGCGGGCTACTGATAACCCTTCACGCACCGAGCGTGAGCGCCGGCTAGGTTCGCGAGGTCATGCCAGTCGACGAGGTCAGCTCTCGCTAGGGATCTCGAAGGTGGAGATGTACGACGCGGTGCCCGACCGCAACTCGTCCGCGTCGTACCCCCATTCTTCTGCGGTGTAGTCGTGGCGGCCATGCTTGCCGCGCGGCTTGTCGGCAAGGTAGTCCGTGATCGCGGCGCGATGCTCGTCGGTGAACACGCGACCGATGCCGTCGTACGCCGCGGCGATCGCCTCCGTCGGTTCGCTCATCAGGTCGGTGAACCGCACATGTCCGGTCTGCTTCGGCAGCGTGCCGTCGTGGTGACGATCGGCGACGGTGTTGAGTCCGGCCGAGAACATGAGGTTGATCAGCTCTGCCAGTGACGGCAGGTCGAGGTGGTCGCTGCGAATCCAACGCACCATTGCGGTCGTGCTGACCGTCGACGGCATCGTGCGCGCCGGGTCGCGATGCGTGAAGACAACGGCGGCATCCGGATATGCCTTGAGCAGGTCGTCGAACATGAACAGGTACGCGGGAGTCTTGAGCAGCCACTGCTTCGCCGGCTTGCCGTGCTGTACCGACTGCAACACCGCCTTGTGGAAGGCGAAGTCCGCAACCGGGTCGGGGGCCCAGTCGCCCGGATCGTCCAACACCATCGACCAGTGCGACCCGGCGAACGACGGTGCGCAGATCGTGATGCATTCAACTGGGAGGTCCGAGCGAAGCTCGTGGATCGCCGCGAACTCCGGCTGTACGTCGGCCCACAGCTCCTGCTCCGACTCTGTCATCGCACGACGGACGGCTGCGCTGACATCCCAGGGCAGCGCCGGGTGCATCACGTCAGTCGCGATCGGGGAACGCAAACCGGCGTCGAGAGAAAGCAGCTCGAACAGGATCGTCGTACCCGACCGCGCCGGACCCGTCACGACGATCGGCGCGACGATCTGCTCGTCGGCAACCGCCGGGTTGCTCCTGCGCTCCGCACCCAGATAGATCCGGGTGCGCAGGCACCGCAGCAGCTCCTCGCGGGTCATCAGCCGACCGACGACGGTGAGGTCGGAGCGGTTGATCGAAGCGACGACTGACCGTAGTCGCCCCTCCCAGTCGCCGTCGCCGACGTCACCGACCTCCGCGATGCCCGTCGACTCACGAGCGGCGTCGATGAGCGCCGCCGCGTCAAGAGGCACGAGATGCACGGCGGAGCCGCCGGCATCCGCCATCGCGTTGATCCGGCGGACCCAGTCCGGCCGGACGTAGCGGTCGGCCATCGAGAGCATGCCTGCCATAGGCGTCATGATGGCGGTACATCGACACCTGCACACGGGGGTTGCCATGGATCTGAAGCTGGACGGCAAGGTCGCGCTCGTCACGGGCGTGAGCCGGGGGATCGGGCTCGCCGTCGCGGAGACGCTGATCGCCGAAGGCGTGCGAGTCGCCGGGACGAGCCGGACCGAGCCGCCCGCGTTAGACGGCCTCACCCACCTCGAGCTCGACATGAGCGAGGCGGACGCCGCCGATCGAGCGGTGCAGGACTGCATCGATCAGCTGGGGCAGCTCGACATCCTCGTGAACAACGTCGGCAGCGCGACGATCACCGGCGGCTTCGCCGCCGAGTCAGACGAGATCTGGGCAAAGTACTGGGAGCTCAACTTCATGTCGGCGGTCCGGGCCAGCCGGGCGGCGCTGCCGCACCTGGTCGAGACCAAGGGCGTGATCGTCAACATCTCGAGCGTCAACGGCGAGCTGCCCGAGTCGGGCATCTACTCCTACAGCGCGACGAAAGCCGCGATGAACAACCTCACGGTCGGGCTCGGCAGGGAGTACGCCGGCCAGGGCGTCCGGGTGGTCGGGATCGCGCCCGGCCCGGTGAGCACTCCGCTGTGGCTAGGTGACTATGGCGCCGCTGCGCAGGCGTCCGCGATGGGCGCGGGCGAGCCGGCCGACATCGTGGCCGATGCGGAGCGGTCGATCCCGATGGGTCGTTTCTCCACCGCAGAAGAGATCGCGAGTGCCGTCGCGTTCCTCGCAAGCCCGCGCGCAAGCTCCACGACCGGGACGACCCTGCGCATCGACGGGGGCCTGACACCAACGGTGTGATCGCGCCGACCGCTATGAACGTTGACGGGGCTTCGCTGGCGAAATGTCACTCAGGTTGCCTAAGGTTTGAACCGGGTAGCGAACAACAACGAAATAGCTAGAAGCGGCACCTTCCGCTCGGGCTCCGGCCCGTTGCCCAAGGCGCTGCCAGACACGCGTGGTGCAAGCCACGGGACACAAAAGGCAGACCAGTCTTGCGGCGAAGGAGGCCGTCGTGACGATGACGTCATCCCCGACAACCCTGCTCGACACATTCGCAGGTGTGCGCGCGCTGACGGACACCCTTGCAGCGAAGCTGTCGGCTGAGGACCAGACCGCGCAGTCGATGCCCGACGCGAGTCCGACGAAGTGGCACCGCGCGCACACGTCTTGGTTCTTCGAGGAGTTCGTGCTCAGCGCCGACTCGTCGTACGACGTGTTCGACCCGACCTACCGGTACCTCTTCAACTCCTACTACGAGACGGTCGGTCCCAGACACCCGCGGCCACAACGCGGTCTCGTGACGAGACCCGGTGCCGCGGACATCGGCCGCTACCGCAACGCCGTCGACGCGGCGATGCGCGAGCGGCTCGACGCTGGCCGCTTCGACGAACGCGCGCTGGGCCTCACCGAGCTCGGCTGCCACCACGAGCAGCAGCACCAAGAGCTCATCCTCATGGACGCCAAGCACCTGCTGTCGATGAACGCCTTCGAACCCGCGTACGTCGAGCGGGCCGTTGAGCTCGACGAATCGGCACCTTCGCTCGGCTGGCGAGCTGTCGATGGCGGGGTCGTCGAGATCGGTCATGGGTCGAGTGACTTCGCCTTCGACAACGAAGGGCCGACACACGCCCATCATCTGCCGGCGTTCGAGATCGCCACGCGCGGCGTCACCAATGGCGAGTGGCTGGAGTTCATGGCTGACGGCGGATACGCGCGGCCGGACCTGTGGCTCTCCGACGGCTGGGCGCGCGTACAGCAGGACGGCTGGAACGCGCCTGGCTACTGGCGAAACGACGACGGCGGGTGGACGACGTTCACGCTGTCCGGTCGGCGTCCGGTGCGCGCCGGTGAGCCGGTCTGCCACGTGTCGTTCTACGAGGCAGACGCCTATGCCCGCTGGGCCGGTGCGCGGCTGCCCACCGAGCAGGAGTGGGAGACCGCGGCGCGCGCACTCGGCGACGAGGTCGGCACGCTGCTCGATCCGGCCCGATGTCATCCGGGCCTCGCCGGCACCGCGATGATCGGCGACGTCTGGGAGTGGACCGCGAGCGCGTACCTGCCGTACCCGGGGTTCCAGCCGGCTGCGGGCGCCGTGGGTGAGTACAACGGGAAGTTCATGTGCGACCAGCACGTTCTGCGCGGCGCGAGCGCGGCCACGCCGCCTGGCCATCAGCGGCTCACCTACCGCAACTTCTTTCCGGCGTCCGCGCGATGGGCGTTCAGCGGCCTGCGACTGGCGCGCTCGTGACCACCGTCGACAAGGCCACGACCGGCGCCGATCTCGTCCTCGGTCCCACTCGGTGGACGGTGTCCGGCCGGCGAACCGTCGTCTCCACGGCCGAGCGGCTCGCCGCTGACGTCCGCGCGGGCCTCCACCAGAGCCCGCCGACGCTGCCGGCCCGCTGGTTCTACGACGAACGCGGCAGCAAGCTGTTCGACGAGATCACGCGGCTACCGGAGTACTACCCGACACGTCGAGAGACCGAGATCCTCGTCCAGCACGCGCGCGACATCGTCACGCTGACCAAAGCCACCACACTTGTCGAGCTCGGCTCGGGGACATCGGCAAAGACCCGGCTGCTCCTGGATGCGTTCAGCCACCGCGGCGCGCTTACCTTCGTGCCGATCGACATCAGCGTCGAGGTGCTGACCGGTGCGGCGCAGCGAACCGCCGACGACTACCCGGACGTCACGGTGCACGCGCTCGTCGCGGACCTCGACGACCCGCTCGGGCCGCTCCCGGGCGATCCGGGTCAGCGGCTGGTTGCCTTCCTCGGCGGCACGATCGGCAACTACACCGCCGCCGGTCGCGCCGCGTTCTTCGACCGGCTTCGCGACTCCCTCGACCAAAGCGACCACTTCCTGCTCGGAGCGGACCTGAAGAAAGATCCGGCCCGGCTGGTGGCGGCGTACGACGACAGTGCCGGCGTGACCGCCGAGTTCAACCGCAACTTGATCGACGTGTTGCGGCGCGAGCTCGACGCCGAAGGCATCGAGTCGAGCGACTTCGACCACATCGCACGCTGGAACGACGACCTCGGACAGATCGAGATGTGGCTGCGCGCCAGGCGTGACATCCACGCGAGCTTCCGGCTGATCGGCATCGAGTGGGATCTCCCGGCGGGCGGGGAGATGCTGACGGAGATCAGCGTGAAGTTCGACCTGCCGGTGCTGCACGCCGAGCTGGAGGTCGCGGGGTTCGACGTCGCCGAGGCGTGGACCGACGCGGCCGGTGACTTCTCGCTGTCACTCCTCGTCGCTCGCTAAGATATTTAGCGAGGCTAAGGACGGGTCGTTGTCGGTCAAGCAGTGGTTCGTCCTTGCGGTGCTGTGCTTCACGATCCTGCTGATCAGCCTCGATCAGACCGTCCTCAACATCGCGCTTCCCACCCTGGTCAAGGACCTCCACCCGTCCAACACCGGGCTGGCGTGGATCGTCGACAGCTACACGCTGACCCAGGCCGTGCTGCTCGTGTTCAGCGGTGCGCTCGGGGACCGCTTCGGGCGACGCCGGATGTTCATCATCGGCAGCGCGCTGTTCGGCGGTGGATCGCTGGGCTGCGCGCTGGTGCACAGCACCTGGCCGCTCGTCGCAATGCGGATCGTGACCGGCCTCGGCGCCGCCGGTCTGATGCCGGCCACGCTCGCGATCATCGTGGCGACCTTTGAAGGTCACCACCGCGCACGCGCGATCGGGATCTGGTCGGGCATCGGCGGACTCGGTGGTGCCGCCGGCCCGATCCTCGGCGGCGTGCTGCTGCAGAAGTTCTGGTGGGGGTCGGTGTTCCTCATCAATGTGCCGATCGCCGTGATCGCGATCATCGGCGCGCTCTACGCCTTCAGTGAGACCAAGGCGCTGAACCCGAACCCGATCGATCCGATCGGCGTCGTGCTTTCTGCGGGCGGTCTCACAGCCCTCACCTACGCCGTGATCGTCGCACCCAACGAGCATTGGGGGTCACGCGTCGTCCTCGGCGGGATCGGGGCATCGCTCGTCCTGCTCAACGCGTTCTTCTCCTGGGACACCCGGCGCGACGACCCCCTCATCGACCTTGGGCTGTTCCGCAACCCGGGATTCTCCGCCGGCATCGCCGCGGTGAGCTCGATGTTCTTTGCGATGTTCAGCGTGAGCTTCCTGCTCAGTCAGTACATCCAGTTCATCCAAGGCGCATCGGTGTTGTCGGTCGGTCTGCGGTTCGCCCCGATGGCGATCGGCAACGTGCTCGCGAGCAACCTCTCGTCGCGTCTCGCTCACCGGTGGGGACTGCGCAACACCGTCCTGTCGGGGATGACGATGGTCATCGTCGGTCTCGGGTTGTTCACCGTGACCGTCTCGGCGACGTCCGGCTTCTTGATGGTCGGCGTCGCCTTCACGCTCGTCGGCTCGGGCATGGGGTTGGCGATCGCGCCTGCCTCGACGGCGGTGGTCAGCGTTCTGCCAGAGGCGAAGGTGGGCGTGGGGTCGGGATTGCGCAGCATGGTGCAGTGGCTAGGAGGAGCCTTCGGAGTCGCAATCGTCGGGACTCTCGCTACCACGTACTACCGCTCACACGTCAACGCGGCGTATGACGGCGCGCTGCGAGCAGTGCCGCGCGGTCAGCGAAGTGCAATCAGCGAGCAGATCGGTCAGGCCGTCCTCGCCTCGCACCACCTACCGGTCGACGTCGCCACGCGCGTACACGCCGTTGCAAGCCGTGCCTTCGTCGGAGGCCTGCACCTCGCGACGACGATCGGACTGCTCGTCACCGCCGCCGCAGCCGCCGCGGTCGCGGTGTACCTGCCGAAGGATCTCGAGATCGACGACGAAGAAGCCAAGCTGTCCTCAGCGGCGGCCTAGCCGACCGGGACGTGGCGGCCGAATCGCGGCCGCCGCGCCAGCACCGCCGCACCAACCAGCAGCACGGCACCCACCGCAGCCAACCCGACCGTGAACGGCACGGAGGTGGCTCGCGCCGCGACCCCGCCATCCGCGAACCGTGACGTCGACGACCGATCCACGGTCACGTTGAACGGCGCCGTCGCGTCGGTCTGGTTGATTCTCCCGCCCTGCCCCGTCGCGTTCGCCGGACCGAGCGGTCCGATCGTCGTGCCGCTGAACGCCGTGGCGCTGTAGAGCGTCGCGTGCTTGGCGACACCAGGCACCGCGCTGAACGGGACCTTCACCGTGATCACGCCGCGGCCGGAGTTGTACGAGCCCTGCGCCTGGTGGTCGGCGCTGAACATCATCGACAGCTGCAGGTTCACCAGCGACACCGGGTTCGGCGCCTCGGTGTCGCCAAGATAGAAGGTCGGCTTGCCGCCGAGGATCGACTGCATCCCGGCGTAGTAGACGTGCCCGTTGCCCGGGCTGCCGGGGTTGTACGTCGTGAATCGCGTGATCCACTCCCCGGTCGTCCCACCGGCTGAAGCGGGTACGCCGAGCCCCGCCTGCGGGTTGATGCGCATCGTGACGATCAGGCCGGTACGTGCCTTGTTGACCTTGATCCCAGCGTCACGCAGGTCGAGCGCGGAGCCGGCCGGGGTCAGGGCGCCGTTCGCCGAGTAGAAGTCGTCGCCGGCGGGATCGGTGACGTGGTCCATCGCAGCCCCGGGACCGTTGCCCGGCCCGTTGATGAAACCGGACGGATTCGCCGGGCCCTTGATCAGACCGGTGCCGTGGATCTGCTTGACGATGACCGGCGGGCCGTTCTCCTCGACGCCGTCGGTGCCGGTGCTGAACGTGTTCGACGTGTCGTCGACGTAGGCGAAGACCATCGCGCCCTTGGCGTCGTGGCTGACCTCGAGGAAGTCGCCGAGCGAGCGGTCGCCGCCGCTGATCAGGCACGCGGTCCCCTGAGTGCAGATCGGGCCGTACTTGATCGGGTGCTCGCTGACCGTCGAGACCTTGAACGTCGGGTGCGCTGAAAGCGCGTTGATGCTCTGCCCGACCTGCACGCTGAACTCGGCGTGGTGCAGGTCGTCGAAGACGTAGCCGCTCTTGCCCTCGTGGCTTTCGTTCGCGTGGTACCAGCCCATCGCGACGCGCCCCTTCGACCCGGCGGTCACCCACGAGAACGCGTTGGAGCCGCCGCGGCTGACCCGGATCGGCTTGCCGAAGGTCTTGCCGCCGTTACGCGAGATCGCGACGTAGACGTTGTACGGGCCGATCTGGGCGCCGGAGGCGTTCGTCTTCGCCGACGCGAACGATGCGTAGATGTTGTTCGCGCTGTCGTGCGACACGGTCACGAACATCGCGGCGCCGCAGATACCCGGCGCCTTGTTCGGCTGGTCCGGGCACAGGCTGCGGTTGATGGTCACGGTGTGCCACTTCGCGGACGCTCCGGTGATGATGCCGTTCGTCCGGCTCAACACCGGCGTCGCGTAGCTGACCTGCGCGAGGTTGCCATCCGATGATGTGTGGCCGATCACGACCTCGCCGTTGGGCAGGACGAACTGGTTTCCGGAGATGCCTTCGTCGCCGGACACACAGTTCAGAAAGCCGCCACCGAGACAGCCGTTGGCGAAGTCCGGGTTGGTCACCGGCACGAACAGCAGGCCGTTGCTGCTGACCTCTTCGACCAGCTGGTTGCCCACCGACGCGCTGCTGTCGACTGCGTCGTACTCCTCGTAGATGGCGAAGTTCGGATCGCCGAGAGCGCCCTGGATCGCGTACCACATGCGGTCGACGGGGGTGTTGACTGCGCCGACACAGCTGGTCTGCCAGGTCCGGCCCTGGTCCTTGGTCACGCTGTTCGACAGGTTGGTGAGGTTCTGCAGGTCGGACAGGAAGAGGTTGTCGCTCTTGTCCAGCTGCAGCTCCGTGTCGCCGCCTCCGACGCAGGTGACGGGCTTGCCGTGCAGCACCGAACCAGGCACCAGCCGGAACGTGTTGCCGTGGTCGGAGGACACCCACACGAAGCTCGTGCCCTGGCTCGAGCCGTTGGGGACCGACGTGTAGTAGCGGTCCTTCGAGTCGATCAGCACGTCTGGCTCGAAGCCGTTGCGCTGCTCGTCCACCACCACCTCATGGGAGAACTGCATCGCGTGACGCGGCAGCGCCGAGGTTGCGGAAGGTGCCGTAGCAGCCTGCGGGGCCACGTGGTGCGGCGTCGCAGTGGCGGCGGCGGTCGGTACCAGCGCTGCGATCCCCAGGCAGCCGGCGCCGAGCCCGGCGAGCAGACGAACGGTGCGGTTCATGCGGTGCAGTTTCGCCACGGCCCGCATGGCATCCTCCTGCCCGTGCGCTCAATCCGTCTCGTCGCGGAGCAGCGCTTGATCCTTAGGCGTGGGCGGAGAGCGGCACCGGGCGGGCGAGGCTCCAGCTGAAGGTCTCCGGGAAGTCGCTGAAGCCGATCGGCGCGGCAACCTCCTCGACCGTCATTCCGCCGCGGTCTGCCGCCTCGCGTAGCGCCGCGCGGTCGAAGTCCCACAGGTTGGTTGCGTTGCCACCAAGCATCGCGCGGACCTCGGGTTCCGGCAGTCCGCTGAAGATGTGCCGGACAACTTCGCGATGCACGGGAACGGCGCCTTCGAGGTGCGGGTAGTCCGCGCCCCACATGAGCTTGTCGACGCCGACCTCGTGGCACATCTCGGCCTCGTAGCGCTTCATCAGCGATCCGGCAAGGTAGACGTGCTTCTCGACGTACTCGGCGGGGCGAAGCTTGAGCACCGACCGCACCGGCGCGCCGCCGTGCGTGTCGAAGAACGACTCCATGTCGCGCACGAGTGAGGGCAGCCACTGCACGCCGTTCTCAGCCATGACGACCTTCAGCTTCGGGTGCCGGTCGAAGACACCGCCGAAGATCATGAACCACAGCGGGCGACGGGTGAATACGAAGACCTCGTAGAGACCGAGCATGCCGGCGTGCTCGTCGTCGTACAGGTACTTCGAGTCCGTGGCCATACCGGACGCGCCGGTGTGGAAGTTGAGGATGATGCCGAGGTCCTCACACGCCGACCAAAACGGCTCGTAGTAGTCGGCGGCGTAGCCAGGCAGCTTCGCGCGCACCGACATCGCCGGCATCATGACGCCGCCGAAGATGCCGTTGTCGCGTGCCCAGGACAGCTCCTCGACAGCGCGGTCGATGTCGTGCAGGTCGATCGGCATGACGCCCGCGCGGCGACCCTTCGCGGCGTTGCAGAAGTCGGCGAGCCATCGGTTGTATCCGTGCAGGGCGGGCCAGACGACATCGAGCCCGTCCGCGGTCGCGGAACCGAGGTACATCGCGGGGGAGATGCCACCTGCGAGGATCGGGCCGGGGTAGGAGACCTCGGCCTGAATGCCCTGCTCCTCGAGGACGGCGAGCCGCTTGCCGTCGGCATCGCCGGCGAACACCCAGTCAGTGCTGTAGCGCGACAGCCACTCCTCTGTCGCCTTGATGTCGACTCCCATACCGGCAAGTCGGCGGGCTGCGGTCGCTCGCACCGGATCGGGGTCATCGATCGGTCCCGGGTCATGCCCGCCGAGCATCGACATCGCGGTCGACGAAAGGTCACCGAAGGCAGCGACCGCCTCGCGATGATCAGGGTCGACGTAGGACAAGAAGTGCTCGAGGTCGTCCGGCGCCGCATGGGCGTCCGCGGACACCACGACGTACGGCTGGCCGGCCTCTGCCCCCTGCGTCATGAGGGCAGCGTACGCAGCCTAGGTAGCGGGTGCCGGGGCGTCCTCCAGTGCCCAGACGACGTCCACCGAGGCGCTGATCTTCTGCTTGCCGGGACTGACGGGCACCGACGACGACGGTGCCGCCGCCCCGCCGGCCGAACCACTGTTCGGCAGCGCCGTCTGCCGCGGCGGTGAAAGGGCCTCAGGGCTGGGGCCGGTCGCGTTGCCGACGATCTGCTCCGCCCGACCCAGCTGGCGCCCAGCGAGCTCGGCGTACTGCTCGGCTGCGGCTTTCGCGTTCTCGAACGCCTGCGCGCGAGCCTCGGAGCGGAACTTCTCCTTGTCGAGGATCGTCAGCGACGAATAGCCGATCCGCAGCGAGTTCCCACCGGCCGAAGCGGCGGCATCGAGCGCCTTCTCCGCGACGTCCAGCGGATGCATCTTGGCGGTCAGGCCCTCGGTCGCGCGGTACATGCCAGTGGGCTTGCCGTGCCGGTTGTACGTCGGGCCGACGGTGAGCCCGGTGGTCTGGATGTCGCTGGCGGCCACTCCCTCCGCCTTCAGCGCATCGGTCACCTGTGTGACGACTTGGCCGCACGCGTCGAGCGCGTCTTTCGTCGACGCCCGCTTGGTATGCGCCTTGAAGTGGCTGATCAGCGTGTCGGGGGTTCCCTTGACGCTGCCGTGCCCGGACACGCTGACGGTGTCGTTGGTGTTGTCGTCAGCAGCGGCGAATGCCGGCGCAGTGCTTGCGATGCCCAGGCCGCCGACGGCCAAGGTCGTCGCGACAACCGTTCGGGTGATGTGGTGGCGCAGTCGAGTCAGGTCCATGTCCCCTCCAGCTGGAGTCGTTGACCGTCAGACGCATCGAAGCGCGCATCGGTTGCACCGAACAGGGGAGAAAGGCCCTGGCTACCTACATCTTGAACGGATCCCGCGACGGCGGGTCCTTCAGCTCGGCCCGCGAGCAGGTGTCGAGAGTGAGCCCGGCGTAGCCGAGGGCGTCGTTGCACAGCGAATCCACGGTCCATCCGCGCTTGCTTCCGTGGTCGGTCACGGTGACGCGGTAGATGGTGATGTCGTAACGAGTCGGAGCGCCGTACGCCGTGGCGATGGTGCCGACCAGCATCGAGGACCCGGCCATTCCGCCCGGACCGTCCCACGGCTTGTCGAACCGCTGCCACAAGCCCGGGTTGACGATCCAGACGCCGCCGTTGGCGACGTCGAGGCGGGCGAGCTCATCGACCACGAGCTGTGCTTCGGCTTGCTTCAGCACAGCAGCCGGGCGAATCACCCTGCTGGTCTCAGCCACGTCCCACCTCCCGCCACCTGAAGTAGTGGACGGCACGCTATCGCGTGCCGTCGGCCCTCAACTTACGCCGCCACCGCCGAGTTGGGTGCGGTGATCTCCAGGATCCGTCGAGACACGACCTGCGGGTCGTCCCACATCGGCAGATGGCCCAGGCCGTGAAGGGGGACGAACTCGGCCGTCGGGAGCAGTGTCTTCAAGCGGGTGTAGTGGGTCGGCCACCGAATGATCCGGTCGCGGGTGCCGTAGAGAACTCGTACCCGGCAATCGATCGGACCGAGCTCGCCGTACGCCTCTCCCGTCTCGCTGAGCGCGATCGCGTCCCGATAGACGGAGCACCCCACCGCGCCGTCGAAGAACGCCCTCGCGTCCTCCGCGCCGACGTTGCCCGGGCGCGCCATGAGCTCCCGGAACGCAAGGCGGCGCAGCCGCGGCGACCTCGCGACCCGGGGCAGCATCGCCTTGCCGGCGCGGAGCTGGCGCTCGCTGTTACGGAAGTAGCGGAGAACGGCGCGCTCCTCCGGACTGCCGTGCTCGTAGCCGCCGCCGGGGCACAGCGCGACGACGGACAGCGCGCGGCCTCGGGCGCCGAGCTGGAGAGCACCCCAGCCCCCGAGTGAGTTGCCGACCAGATGCGCCTGCTCGATCCCCCGGGCGCCGAGCTGGCGCTCGAGCATGTCGAGGCTCGCCGCCAGGCTGAAGGGCGCTCCGGGCGCGAACGCCTCGCCGCCGAAGTGTCCCGGCAGCGACGGTGCGAACACCGCGTGGTGCGCCTCGAGTGCGGGAAGCACCGGCTTCCACGTCTTCCAAGTATCGGTGAACCCATGCAGCAGCACCATCGGGCTGCCGGTGCCACCTGCGTAGAAGGGCTCCACCCGCCCATTCTGGCGCAGGGCGGGGAACTGCCCGCAGGTACGGTTGCCCGGTGCGGATTCACACCGACACCGACCTGTGCACCGGACACGGGATCTGCGAGTCGATCCTCCCCACTGTCTTCGAGGTGGGTGACGACGGGTTGGTGCATCTGCTCTCCGGCGAGCTCACCGAAGACCTGCGCCCCTCGCTCGAGTCGGCGGTCGCGGAGTGCCCCTCCAGAGCCCTGACCCTCGAAGGCTGACCGGTGGCGTCTGCCGCGGGGCGCGACCCGCACTTGCTTGTCGTCGGCGCCTCGCTCGCCGGGTTGCGAGCAGCTGAGAGCGCGCGGCGCAACGGCTTCACCGGCCCGATCACGTTGCTCGGGGCCGAAGAGCACCTCCCTTACGACCGTCCTCCGCTGTCGAAGGAGTTCCTCACCACCGAGGACGAGCCGACTCCGACGTTGCTGCGCGACGAGGCGGCGCTACGCGGCGACCTCGACATCACGCTTCAGCTAGGCACCGTGGCGACCGGACTCGACACCGAGCGTCGCGTCGTCGTGACCGATCGTGGTGAGTTCAGCTTCACGTCGCTGGTGCTCGCCACCGGGGCAACGCCTCGGACGCTGCCGGGTGCCGAACGCCTCAGCGGCGTCCACGTCCTGCGCACCATCGACGACGCGCGGGCGATCCGGAACGCTCTCGATGCCGGAGCCCGCACCGTCGTCGTCGGGGCCGGATTCATCGGCTCGGAGATCGCAGCTTCCGCGCGCAGCCGCGGCTGCGAGGTCACGGTGGTCGAAGCATTGCCCACGCCGCTCGCTCGCCAGGTCGGCGAAAGGATGGGCCGCGTGCTCGCTTCGCTGCACGAGAAGAACGGCACGACTCTCCGAGTCGGTGTCGGCGTCGAAGGCCTCGACGGCGACGGTGCGGTCCGCGCCGTACGCCTTGCCGACGGCACGAGCATCGACGCAGAGCTCGTCGTCGTGGGCATCGGCGTCTCGCCCAACATCAGCTGGCTTGCCGGCTCCGGACTTCAGATCGGCGACGGGGTCGAGTGCGACGCGACGCTGTGCACCGGAGTCGACGGCATCTACGCCGCGGGCGACATCGCGCGCTGGCACAACCCGACATTCGACGCCAAGATGCGCCTCGAGCATTGGACGATCGCTGCGGAGCAGGGTGGTGTGGCCGGCCGCAACGCGGTCGACCCGGACGACGCGACGCCATTCGAGACGGTGCCCTACTTCTGGTCCGACTGGTACGGCAAGCGGATCCAGATGGTGGGGGGCGCGGCCGAGGCGGACGAGATCGTGACGGTCGCTGGCGACCTCGACGGCGACACCTTCGTCGTGCTCTACCGCAAAGCCGACCGCCTGCTCGGTGCGCTCGCGCTCGAGGCGCGGTCACAGGTCATGAAGTACCGAGCGATGCTCGCGACCGGCGCCTCCTTCGACGACGCACTTGCCTTCGCGAAGGAACGCGCCGCGAAGGCTGCAGCCAAGGCGGCCGCCGAGGCCGGCTGACCTACTCGGCGGCCTGCAGATGGCGCCGTAGGAAGTCGACCTGCAGCAGCAGGAGGTTCTCGGCGACGGTCTCCTGCGGCGTCATGTGGGTGACACCGGTCAGGGGCAGTACGGTGTGCGGCCGCCCGCTCTCGGTCAGTCGCTGCGACAGCCGCAGCGTGTGCGCCGAGACGACGTTGTCGTCGGCGAGACCGTGGATCAGCAACAGGGGCCGCGAAAGTGAAGGCGCATCGTCGAGCAAGGAGTTCGTGCGATACGCATCGGGCTGCTCCAGGGGCGTACCCAGGTACCGCTCCGTGTAATAGGTGTCGTAGAGCGCCCAGTCGGTGACGGGTGCGCCCGCGATGGCGACGTGAAACACGTCGGGACGGCGGAGCACCGCGAGGGCGGCGAGCCAGCCACCGAACGACCAGCCGCGGATGCCCACCCGGCTCAGGTCGAGGTCCGGCTCGATCGCTGCTGCAGCGCGCAACGCGTCGACCTGGTCATCGAGCACCGGACCGGCGAAGTCGAACCGGATCGCGCGCTCCCAGGCAGGATCACGGCCGGCAGTCCCGCGACCGTCGACGACGAGCACCGCGAAGCCCTGGTCGGCCAGCCACTGCGGCTCGAGCCACGCCCCTCGCGACGACATGACGCGCTGCGCGTGAGGACCGCCGTACGGGTCCATCAACACCGGCAGCTTGGTGCCAGGGACATGATCGCGAGGCAGCAGCAGCCCGCCCCGCAGCGCTCGGTCGCCGAGGGCGAGCATCCGGACCTCGGGTGCAAAAGGCGGCTCGATCGCGACGGACTTCAACGCGACTTCGTTGCCATCGGCATGGACGACGGCGCGGCTGCCGAAGTGATCGAACCCGGCTGACACGACAATCGCCGTGCCGTTCGCGGCGACCGCGCGATGGACGCCGGCGCCCGCCGCGATCTCGACCACGTCGGTCCCCGCGACCCGATACACGCCGACCGACGTCGAATCGCCGACCGATGCCGTGAACACCGGGCCGGCGTCGGTCGAGCCGACAACCGCGTGGACGTACATGTCGTCGCGCGTGAGTCGCTCCGACCCGCTGAACAAACCACGGACGCCTTCGACGTCGGCGATGCGCAGCACGTTGTCGCCGTGCCACGCGGGCACCCCGTCGAACAGCTCCACCCAGGCCATGTCCCGGTCGACACTGCGCTCCGCTGTCGCGCCCGTGCCGGTGTCGACCGCCAGGACGCGAACCTCTTTCTGGTCGCGGCTGACCACAGCGAGCAAGGGTGCACCCGTGCCGCTCCAGTGCACGCGACCGAGGTACGGCGAACGCCGCCGGTCCCACTCGACCTCGCGACGGGTGCCGGCCTCGACGTCGATCAGCCACAACGTGACGTCGGCGTCGGCCGTCCCCGCCGCGGGATATCGGACAGCTGTGGGCGGCTGGTCAGGGTGCGCAGGATCAGCGATCCACCACTGTGCAACCGGCGCCTCGTCTACGCGCGCGACGAGCAGCGCTGAGCCGTCGGGCGACCACCAGAAGCCGCGGAACCGGTTCATCTCCTCCGCCGCGACGAACTCGGCGCGACCCCAGCTCACGGCCTCGTCCGGTTCGACGGCGAGAGTCCGCTCGTCACCGCCGTCGACACCGATGACGCGCAGCTCGCGGCCTTCGACATAGGCGATGTGCCTGCCGGTCGGATCCGGGCGCGGGTCAAAACAGGCGGTGGCGGTGCCGAGCTCTCGAACTTCCCGAGAGTCCACGTCGACGACGCACAGCCGACCGGCCTGGGCGAACGCGACAACCCTTCCCGCGTCGTCAGCCGCGTACGACACGACCCCGACCGCGCCCTCGCGCAGCCGCTCGCGACGGGCACGTTCGGCAGCGGTCAGCTCGGCGTCGGCAGCCGGGTCGACGACGGCGTGTTCGATCCCGTCGGCGACATCGAGCACCCACAGGCCGGTGCGTGCATCGTCGCCTGCAGCGGCGCGAAGAAAGAGGATGCGCGAGCCGTCGGCGCAGATCGAGAAGGTGCGCGGCTCACCGAGCGTGAAGCGCTGAGTCCTCGCCCTCAACCTGGGAAACGACTCCGACGTCGCCGTCTGCGGCACGTTGCCAGCCTAGGGAGCGGGCGTCGGCCAGTCGCGAGAGCACACCGGGCAGCGGCCGGGAGTAGACGACGTCGAGGCGCTGGGTTGCCCGGGTGAGTGCGACGTAGAGGTCGCGAAGCCCGCGCTCACCCTCGGTGAGCCAGCCGCCCGGCTCGACCAAGACCACACCGTCGAACTCGAGCCCTTTGGCTTCGCCGATCTCGAGTACCGCGATGGGGGCATCGAGTCCCGCGGCGCCGATCCCGATGTCGTTGCCGAAACGATCGGTGAGCGCTTCGCGCACCGCGTCGAAGTCCGCCCGCGAGGTGAGGACGGCGAGCCGGCCGTCGCCGATCGACGTACGGGCCGTTGCGACCGTGTCGACGACGATGCCGTTGCGATCTTCGCCCGGCCAGACGCGATGCGCCTGCGGCGGAGACCCGGCGTCGCGCACCGACGACGGCGGTACGGCCTGCGGGTCCGCGGCCGCCAGCACATCCGCAGCAACCGCCATGATCTCGCTCGGCGTGCGGTAGTTGACGGTGAGCTCGCGCGTCTCCCACCTGTCCGGAGCGACGACGTCGAGGGTCTCCGACCAGCGACGAGTGCCCCAGGGCGCGGCGAGCTGATCCACGTCGCCGACGATCGTCATCGACCGGATCGGGCATCGGCGCACGAGCATCCGCCACGCCATCGGAGAGAGCTCCTGCGCCTCGTCGACGATGAGGTGGCCGAACTCCCAGTCGGGGTCGCCGGAGGCGCGCTCAGTGATCGTTCTGCCACCGGCGCCCGGCGCGCCGAACCGCTCGGCGAGCGCGTCGGCGTCGACCTGTCCCTGGTAACCACTGGCCGCGATGGCTTCCTGCGCGTAGATCTTCTCGAGCCGAAGGCGGCGGCGCTCGGCGGCGACACGCAGCACTTCTTCGGGGTCGCCGAGCACCGACCACGCCTCGTCGAGCAACGGGACGTCGGCCGCCGTCCAAGCCGATCCACGTTCGCGGACGAGCAGGTCGCGTTCCTGGCGGCTCAGCACGTCCCGCCCGGCCTCCGCGATCCCCTTCGGCGTGAAGAGCTCGGCGATCAGCTCGGTCATCGTGATCCGCGGCCAGCAGGCGTCGATCACGGCGCGGAACTCGTCGGACTGCATCACCGCGCGAACGACAGTGCGGTCCTTGGCGAGCTCCGGATCGGTCTCCGCGACGCGCCCCATGACCGTGCGGAGCACGTTCTTCGCAAACAGGTAGCGCGCGCGGTTGTGACGGCGGCGGCTACGTCGCGCTCTCGCGCGCGCAGCCGCCAGATCGGAGGGATCAAGAGTGATCTCGAGGTCCTCTACCTCGACCATCATGGGCCGCGAGGGCACCCGCTGATGGGCGGCAACCGCGGCAGCGACAACCCTCGCCATGCGCGGGTCCGACTTCAGCCGCGCGACTTCCAATGACTCGGTCGCACCGACCTTGATGCCCGGCAGCAGGCCTTCGAGCGTCGCAAGCACGACGCCGGTCTCACCAAGCGATGGGAGAACCTGCTCGATGTAGCG
Organism: Mycobacteriales bacterium; assembly: GCA_035545635.1. Lineage (GTDB taxonomy): Bacteria > Actinomycetota > Actinomycetes > JAFAQI01 > JAFAQI01 > DASZTV01. The sequence goes on from DASZXY010000006.1 coordinate 22,804, forward strand.
AAGGAAGGTCGAACCCGGACCTACGACCAGCACGCCGTTACGCGCAAGCCGCTCTCGCTTCGTATAGAGCAGGTACGCCGCCCGGTGCAGCGCCACGGCGGTCTTACCGGTGCCGGGCCCTCCTTGCACGACGAGCACACCAGTTGAGTCGGCGCGGATGATCCGGTCCTGCTCGGCCTGGATCGTGGCGACGATGTCGCGCATCCGGCCGGTCCGGCTCTCGGTCAGCGCGGCCAGAAGCGCGCCGCCACCCCCGAGCGTCTCGCGATCGGCGTCAGTGAGCTCGTCCACGTCGAAGACGTCGTCTTCGACGTCGATCACCTGGCGGGCCTTGGTGCGCAGGTGCCGTCGACGGATGACGCCGAGGGACTCCGCCGGCGTCGCACGGTAGAACGGCTCGGCGGCCGGCGCCCGCCAGTCGACCAGCATCGACTCGTGCCCCTCGTCGGTCAGCCCGATTCGGCCCACGTAGAGGCGGTCGCCGCCGGTCGTGTCGAGCCGGCCGAAGCACAGCCCTGGCTCGACGGCCTCGAGCTGAGACAGCCGCTCCTGGTACATCACCGCGAACAGGTCGCGCTCGCTGCGGTTCTGATGGGTTCCGGAGGCGCCCCGACTCAGCACCTCCTTCAGCCGCTCCCGCGCCTGCTCCCGAAGCTCGTCGAGCCGGGCGTAAAGCACGGCGACATGAGCCTGCTCCCGCTCGACCTCCGAATTTCGGGACATCGATCCAGTTTGCACCTGTTCTCTGACAGAGGGCGGAGCCAAGCGCCCGCACGTCCCGCGGCAGCCGAAAATCACTCGCGAGGCGCTTGCGTGGGACGAGTTACCTGTGGGTAACATTCAGTTGTTACCGGTGGGTAGCCGATGCGGAAAGCGGCGCCCAACCCGCCCTTACAAGGAGCGATTCACGATGGGTCACTACAAGTCGAACCTGCGCGATGCCGAGTTCACCCTCTTCGAGGTCCTCGGCCGCGGCGACATCCTTGGTCAGGGCGCCTTTGCCGACCTCGACGTCGACACCGCCAAGTCGATTCTCGCCGAAGTCCGCCATCTAGCCGAGGGGCCGATCGCCGAGTCCTTCGCGGACGCCGATCGCCACCCGCCGGTCTTCGACCCCGACACCCACACCGTGACGCTTCCGGAGTCGTTCAAGAAGTCCTACGCCGCGCTCATCGACGCCGGCTGGGACAAGCTGCCCCTGCCGCAGGAGCTCGGTGGTCCGGGCCTCCCGCCGTCGATCACGTGGGCGGCGAGCGAAATGGTCATCGGCGCCAACCCTGCGATTCACATGTACGCCGCGGGACCCGCCTTCGCCCAGATCCTCTACCGCAACGGCAACGAGACCCAGCGCAAGGTCGCGCAGCTGATGATCGACCGCAACTGGGGCGCCACCATGGTGCTCACGGAGCCGGACGCCGGCTCCGACGTCGGCGCCGGACGCACCAAGGCGACCGAGCAGGCCGACGGGTCCTGGCACATCGAGGGCGTGAAGCGCTTCATCACCAGCGGTGAGTGGGACGTCCCGGAGAACATCATTCATCTCGTGCTGGCCCGCCCCGAGGGCGCTGGTCCAGGCACCAAGGGTCTGTCACTGTTCGTCGTGCCGAAGTTCCACTTCGACCCGGAGACCGGTGAGATCGGCGAGCGCAACGGCGCCTTCGTCACCAACGTCGAGAAGAAGATGGGCCTGAAGGTGTCCGCGACCTGCGAGGTCACGTTCGGCGAGAACGGTACGCCCGCGGTCGGCTGGCTCGTCGGTGACGTGCACGACGGCATCGCGCAGATGTTCGAGGTCATCGAGATGGCCCGCATGATGGTCGGCACCAAGGCGATCGCAACGCTGTCGACCGGCTACCTCAACGCACTCGACTTCGCGAAGAACCGTGTGCAGGGCGCCGACCTCACGCAGATGCTCGACAAGGCCGCGCCGCGGGTCACGATCACTCATCACCCCGACGTACGTCGGTCGCTGATGCTGCAGAAGTCCTACGCCGAGGGCATGCGCGCTCTGGTGCTCTACACGGCAAGCCAGCAAGACACCGTGCTCGACGCCACATTCCGCGGCGAGGATGCGACGGAAGCCTCGCGGCTCAACGACCTGCTGCTGCCGCTGGTCAAGGGCTGCGGCTCGGAGCGCTCCTACGAGCTGCTCGGCTCGCAGTCGCTGCAGACCTTCGGCGGCTCCGGCTTCCTGCAGGACTACCCGATCGAGCAGTACATCCGCGACGCGAAGATCGACACCCTCTACGAGGGCACGACCGCGATCCAGGGCATGGACCTGTTCTTCCGCAAGATCGTGCGCGACCAGGGTGCCGCCCTGACCGGACTCGTCACGCAGATCCAGCAGTTCGCAGACTCGGAAGCCGGCAACGGTCGGCTGAAGAACGAGCGCGAACTGCTCGCCAACGCGCTCGGCGACGTGCAAGGCATGGTCGAGACGATGGTCGGCTACCTCACCGCGGCCATGGAGGACCAACCGAGCATGTACAAGGTCGGCCTCAACACCAGCCGCCTGCTGCTCTCGCTCGGTGACGTCGTCATCGGCTGGCTGCTGCTGCGCCAGGCCGAGGTCGCACTCAACGCGCTCACCGCTGGCGACGCAGGCAAGGACAAGGACTTCTACGAGGGCAAGGTCATCGCAGCGAAGTTCTTCGCCCAGACCCGCCTGCCGCTGCTCGCCGCAGAACGGGTGATCGTGGAAGGCACGAACCTCGAGGTCATGGACCTCCCCGAATCCGCCTTCTGAAAAGTTCGTTAAGGATCTTCGGGCCGATAGTGGCGCGTCCGACGCCCCATAATGCGTCGCATGACGATCGTGGGCGTCTCGCGGAGATCCTTGGGCTGGGCCATCGGCGCGGCCCTTGTCGGAGTTGTCAGCGGCTGCTCGAGCAGCGGGTCCTCAGGGACGACCGCCCAGCCAGCAGTCTCCGAGACGGCAGCCGTGAGCACCTCGCCGTCGAGTGAGTACAGCCCGCATCCCTGCCAGGTCCCGGGCTACAGCGGTGCCGTGTTCGCGCATTCCGTCCAAGGCGCAGCACCTCACGCGGCGCTGGTGGTACAGCGGGTGACGGTGACGTGCGGGGTTCCGGACGACGTCAGCTACGACCCGACCGGCCAGAGCTACACCGCCCAGCTCGCGCCGTCAGTGCGCATCCACCTCGACCTTCAGGGCGCGAACGGCCCGAAGCTGCAGCAGGTGACCTTGAGTCGGCTCGCCCGGCTCCTCGACGACAAGACCGACGATCCGCAGTTCGGCGGCTACTACACGGGCGTCTTCGGCATCAACAAGAACACCGCAGGTCAGATCACCGAGCTCGACGAGCTGTTTCACCCCTGAGCTCACAGAGGTCGGCCTCGTGGCTCATCACGTAGACGAGACCGATGATGACGAGCACCGCCGCGCCGAGGACCCACCAGATCATGTCCTCATCGTGCTTGCCGGCTACGACAGAGACCATGGCGAAGCTGGGTGGTTTTGGGCTAGTTACCTGAAGTCGACCATCTTCCAGGGGTCGACGAGCATTCCGGCGAGGTCGGCGAGGAACTCGCTGCCGAGCTGGCCGTCGACGATGCGGTGGTCGAACGACAGCGCCAGCGTCGTGATCTGACGGATGGCGATCGCACCTTCGTGCACCCAGGGCTGTTCGCGCACCGCACCGAAGCAGAGGATCGCCGACTCGCCGGGGTTGAGGATCGGCGTACCAGCATCGACGCCGAACACCCCGACATTCGTGATCGTGATCGTTCCGCGTTGCATGTCAGCCGGCGGCGTCTTGCCGTCACGGGCCGTAGCGACAAGGGCGTCCAGGGCAGCCGCCAGCTGCGGTAGCGAGAGCCCGCCGGCGTCCTTGATGTTCGGGACGATCAAGCCACGCGGAGTCGCTGCGGCGATGCCGAGGTTCACGTAGTCCTTGACGACGATCTCCTGCGCCGCCTCGTCCCACGACGAGTTGATCATCGGGTGCCGGCGAACCGCGAGGATCAGCGCCCGCGCGACGAGCAAGAGCGGCGAGACCTTCACGTCGGCGAAGTCCGGGTAGGTGCGCAACCGCTTCGCAAGCGCCATCATCTCGGTGACGTCGACGGTGATCCACTCCGTGACGTGCGGCGCGGTGAACGCGCTCTGCACCATCGCCGACGCGGTGGCCTTGCGCACGCCCTTGATCGGGATCCGCTGCTCACGCGTTGCAGCGTCGAAGTCGGGATGCGGTGCGAGAACGACCGCGCCTGATCCACGCGTCGCGGGAGCGCCGCTCGCCGCGGCCTGTACGTCGGCGCGCGTGACCGTGCCGTTGGGGCCGCTGCCGCCGACGACGCGAAGATCGACGCCGAGGTCGCGCGCGAGCTTGCGCACCGGTGGCTTGGCCAGCACGTGCACCTCAGCCAATGCGGGTGCTGCGGCGGCGACACCGGCCGCCGGTGCAGGCACTTCGGCGGCTTGCCTGCGGGGCCGACGCGTGAGCTTGCCGGCCTTCGGGCCACTCCCGACGAGGACCTCGATCTTCTCCTCGGCATCGGCCTTCGGTGCCGACGGCACGAGGTCGCCGCCCTGGATCGTCGGGGCTTCCGCCGTGGCGGCCGCGTCCCCACCGCCGACCTCGAAGCTGATCAGCGGCAGGCCCACGTCGACGGTCGCGCCTTCGCCGTGGTGCAGCGTAGTGACGACGCCGGCGTATGGCGAAGGGATCTCGACCGCAGCCTTCGCCGTCTCCACCTCGACGATCGGCTGGTTGAGGGTGACGGTGTCGCCTTCAGTAACCAGCCAGTGCAAGATCTCTGCCTCGGTCAGCCCCTCGCCGAGATCAGGCAGGTTGAAGTCCTTGATCGCCACTACTGCCTCGCCACTCAGAACGCCATCGATCGGTCGACCGCGTCGAGTACTCGGTCGAGGTCGGGCAGGTAGTCCTCCTCGATGCGCGACGCGGGATACGGCGTGGAGTACCCGCCGACCCGAAGCACCGGTGCCTCGAGGGAGTAGAAGCACTGCTCGGTGACGCGAGCCGCGACCTCAGCCGCAAGCGAGGCGAACACCGGCGCCTCCGCAACGACGATTGCGTGACCGGTCTTTCGCACCGACGTCAACACGGTGTCCCAGTCGATCGGCGACAGCGCTCGTAGGTCCACGACCTCGAGCTCCTTGCCTTCGGCGAACGCCGCGGCGGACGCTTCGAGACAGGTCCGAACGCTCGGGCCGTAGGTGATCAGCGTCGCGTCCGTACCGGAGCGAGCGACCCGCGCCGACCAGAGGTCCGTCGGGGCGGTGGAGGTGTCGATCTCAGCCTTGTCCCAGTAGCGGCGCTTCGGCTCGAAGAAGACGACGGGGTCGTCGCAGGCAACCGCCTGCTGGATCATCCAGTAGGCGTCTGCGGGGTTGGAGCAGGTGACGACCTTCAAGCCCGCGGTGTGTGCGAAGTACGCCTCGGGCGACTCGCTGTGATGCTCGACCGCGCCGATGCCCCCGCCGTACGGGATGCGGATCGTGATCGGCAGCTTCACGTGGCCCGAGGAGCGGTAGTGCATGTGCGCGACCTGGGTCACGATCTGGTCGAACGCCGGGAAGACGAAACCGTCGAACTGGATCTCGCACACCGGCCGGAACCCGCGCATGGACAGGCCGATCGCCGTGCCGATGATCCCGGACTCGGCCAGCGGAGTGTCGATGACCCGATCGTCACCGAAGTCCTTCGCGAGACCGTCAGTGACCCGGAAGACGCCGCCGAGCGCACCGACGTCCTCGCCCATGACGAGCACCTTCGGATCGTTCTCCATCGACTTGCGCAGGCCCTCGTTCAACGCCTTCGCGAGAGTGAAGGTGGCCATCAGCGGACCGCCGCACTCGACTGCGCCGCGACGCCACCCTGGTCTTCGAACGAAGCGAGGTAGGCCGCCATCTGCGTGCGCTCCTCGTCCAGCAGCTTCGACCCGCCGGCGTAGACGTGGTCGAACAACGACAGCGGCTCGGGGTCGGGCATCTCGATGCAGGCCGCCCGAATGTGCGCGGCCAGCCCGTCGGCTGCGGCATCGACCTCGGCAAAGAAGTCAGCGCCCGCGACGCCATGGCGCGACAGGTAAGCCTTCACGCGCTCGATCGGGTCCTTGAGCTTCCAGGTCTCGAGATCGGCGGCGAGCCGGTAGCGGGTCGGATCGTCCGACGTGGTGTGCGGGGCCATCCGGTACGTGTACGCCTCGATCAGAGACGGCCCGCTGCCCTCGCGGGCGCGCGCCAGCGCCGCACGCGTCACGGCGAGCACCGCGAGGACGTCGTTGCCGTCTACCTGCACGCCGGGAAAGCCGAATCCCTCTGCACGGTGGTAGAGCGCGATGCGCGTCTGGCGGGCCACCGGCTCGGAGATCGCCCACTGGTTGTTCTGGCAGAAGAAGACGATCGGCGCGTTGAAGGAAGCAGCCCAGACGAAGGCCTCGTTGACGTCGCCCTGACTCGTCGCGCCGTCACCGAAGAAAGCCATCGCCGCGCCGTCGTTGCCGTCGCGCTGGATTCCCATCGCGTATCCGGTCGCATGCAGGGTCTGCGAGCCGATGACGATCGTGTAGAGCCCGAACCCGTTCTGGTAGGGGTCCCAGCCACCCTGGCTCGCGCCGCGGAACAGGCCGAGCAGCGTGACCGGGTCGACCCCCTTGCAGTAGGCGACGCCGTGCTCCCGGTAGGTCGGGAAGGCGAAGTCCTTTTCGGTGAGCGAACGGCCGGCGCCGACCTGCGCGGCCTCCTGACCCAGCAGACTCGCCCACAGACCGAGCTGGCCCTGACGCTGTAGCGCCGTGCCCTCCGCGTCGATGCGGCGCACCAGCACGAGGTCGCGGTACAAACCTTTGATCTCGTCGTCGGAGATGTCGAGCGAGTAGTCGGGGTGCTCGACGCGCTGCCCTTCCGGGGTCAGCAGCTGGACGAAATCGGGGCCTTCCGAGGGCTGCGGTTGCAGCGCTTCTGTCACTTTGCACTCCTTGTGGGAATCCAAGGCTCATCGTGACACGCAGGCCCGGTACTGGCTATGTGTGCTTTGCACACAGCAACCACTCAGGACGGTGCCGAAGTACAACGAATGACCTCAGCCCGGTCTTCGCTTACGCTTCCGCCGTGGACGCCTGGGTGATCTGGATCATCGCCGCCGCCGCGCTCGCCGTCGCCGAGGTGCTGTCGCTGACGTTCGTGCTCGCGATGTTCGCTGCGGGGTGTGGAGCGGCCGCCATCGCCGCCGGCTCCGGCGGTTCGGGGGCCGTGCAGTGGATTGTCTTCGGCGTCACCGACATCGTCCTGCTCGCGGGCCTGCTGCCGATCGCGCGCAAGCACCTTCGTCAGCCGTCCGAGCTCAAGTCGGGCGCCGCCCGCCTCGTGGGGGACCGGGCGATGTCACTGACCGCGATCACCACGGCTGAGGGCGGACGCGTGAAGCTCGCGGGCAATGAATGGAGCGCGCGTCCGTACGCCGACGGCACGGAGATACCCGCTGGCGCGTGGGTCGAGGTTGTGAAGATCGACGGTGCGACCGCTCTGGTCCAGCCGACAGTTGCTCCAAGCCCGACGTCCTAGGGGGAGACCAGCGTGAACGCAGGAGTCGTCATCGCGATCATCGTGATCGCGATCATCATCATTCCGCTGTTGCGGTCGATCCGGATCGTGCCGCAGGCCCGTGCCGGCGTCATCGAGCGACTCGGTCGCTATAGCCGCACCGTCAACGCCGGCGTCGCGATCGTGATCCCGTTCTTCGACCGGCTCCGTCCGCTCATCGACCTGCGCGAGCAGGTGGTGAGCTTCCCGCCACAGCCGGTGATCACCTCCGACAACCTCGTCGTGAACATCGACACCGTCATCTACTTCACGGTGACCGACCCCCGAGCCGCGACGTATGAGATCGCGAACTTCCTGCAGGCCATCGAGCAGCTCACCGTCACGACGCTGCGAAACGTGATCGGTGGCATGGACCTCGAGGCGACACTCACCAGCCGCGACCAGATCAACGGCCAGCTGCGCGGCGTCCTTGACGAGGCCACCGGACAGTGGGGAATCCGGGTCAACCGCGTCGAGCTGAAGTCGATCGACCCGCCCGCCAGCGTGCAGGAGTCGATGGAGAAGCAGATGCGTGCCGACCGTGAGAAGCGCGCCGCCATCCTTACCGCCGAAGGCACCAAGCAGGCGGCGATTCTCAACGCCGAAGGCGACAAGCAGTCCGCCATCCTGTCCGCCCAGGGTCAGCGAGAGGCCGAGATCCTCAAGGCCGAGGGCCAGGCGAAGGCGATCGAGACCGTCTTCAACGCGATCCACGCCGGCAACCCGGACGCGCCGCTGCTCGCCTACCAGTATCTCGACGCACTGGCGAAGGTCGCGTCGTACGGCAACACGACGATCCTGGTGCCGAGCGAGCTCACCACCGCGATGCAGAAGATCTCGGAGGGCTTCAACCGGACCGCCTGACCGGGCCGGTAGCGTCGGCCCCGTGAGTGAACCCGGTTCGGATCTCGTCGGCTGGCCGGCGCGGCTCGGCCGGGTCGGCATCTGGACCGGCCAGCTCGACTTCTCGACGGCGGACTACGTCCGCGAGACCGCGCGCGAGGTCGAGGCGACGGGGTTTCGCGCACTGTGGACCGGCGAAGCGGTGGGCCGCGAAGTCCTGACCGCCGCGCAGCTGCTCCTCTCGGCGACCGAGTCGCTGATCGTCGCGACCGGGATCGCGAACATCTGGGCCCGCGACGCGCTCGCGACGGCAGCCGGGCAGCTCGCGCTCGGCGAGGCGTATCCGGACCGGTTCATCCTCGGGATCGGCGTCTCGCACAAGCCGCTGCTCGACGTGCGCGGCGAGGACTACCGGACACCTCTCACCTTCATGCGCGAGTACCTCGACGGCATGGATCACGGGTTCGGCGTATACCGCGCGGTGCAACCTGCCTCCCGCCCGCCGCGGCTGCTCGCGGCGCTCGGGCCGAAGATGCTCGCGCTTGCGGGGGAACGAGCTGACGGCGCACACACGTACTTCGTTCCGCCGGAGCACACCGCCGTGGCTCGCGAGGTGCTGGGTGCGGACAAGCTGCTGGTGCCGGAACAAGTGTGCGTGCTGTCGGAGGACCCGACGGTCGCCCGCGAGATCGCGCGTCGTCACACGACGTCATACCTGCGGCTGTCGAACTACACCTCCAACTTGAAGCGCTTCGGCTTCGAGGACGACGAGTTCACCGATGGCGGCAACGACCGGCTCGTCGACACGATCTGCGTCTGGGGGACGGTCGACGAGGTGGCGGCCCGCGTGCAGGCGCATCTCGATGCCGGCGCCGACCACGTTGCGGTGCAGGTACTCGTCGATGATCGCCGCGGCTTGCCGCGCCGAGAGTGGCAAGAGCTCGCACCGGCCTTGTTGGCGCTGTGAGCGCGTTCGAAAAGGCGACGGCGATCCGCCGCCGCAGTGAGTCCAGCGAGTCCGACACGGCGTCGGACAACGCGCGGTACGACACGGAGCTCGACCCAGGTTGGAACATCGGAGACAAGCCGAACGGCGGCTACCTGCTTGCCGTCCTCGCGCGTGCCGCGTGCGATGTCGTCGGCACCGAGCACCCACTCGCCGTGTCGGCGCACTACCTGCGTGCGCCTAACTCCGGTCCGGCGGAGATCCGCGCCGAGGTGGTGCGCAGCGGGCGCCGGGCATCGACGTCGCGTGCGGTCCTGTGGCAGGGCGACAAGCCCTACCTCGACGCGACCGTGACCAGCGGGAAGTTGAACGACGTCACCCCCGACTGGGTCGAAGGCGGGCCGCCGGACATGCCGCCGCCGGAAGAGTGCGACGGCCGGGGAAATCCAAACTTTCCGATCTCGCTGTTCGACAACGTCGAGATGCGGGTCGACCCGGCGACCATCGCCTTCGATCTCGAGACCGGCAAGCCGATCCCGAACGGCACGCCTGCAGAGCGCTACTGGTTCCGGCTTCGCGACGGCGCCGAGCCCGACGTACTGTCGCTGCTGATTGCCGTCGACTGTGCATTCCCCACGGTGTTCCACCTCGGCCGCTTCGGCTGGGCACCGACGGTCGAGCTGAGTGTCTTGCTGCGTGGCGTCCCTGCACCGGGATGGCTCGCCTGTGAAGCGCACACCCGGCTCGTCGGTGACGGCTGGTTCGACGAGGAAGCCTCCGTGTGGGACTCGACCGGGCGTCTCGTCGCGCAGTCGCGCCAGCTTGCCCTCGCCGGCGGCGACCCACCGAAGTAGCCAAACAATGTGGCATCACCCCCACGATTCGCTTCGAATTACCGCGTTTTGACGGGGCAATGGCACATTGCCCCAGCCGCATCCATAGGGTCGTTGCGTGGAAGATCCCGCCGCGCTCGCGCCGCAACGCATCGACGCCGCGCGCAAGAAGGTCGCTGACGACGCCAAGGGCTTCATGCCAGAGGACGAAGCCGAGGCACTGTACGACGCGGCGTGGGCGATGGCGCCGTACGGTCCAATCCTCGAGATCGGCACTTACTGCGGAAAGTCGGCGACCTGGCTGGGAGCAGCGGCGCAGGCTCGCGGCGGCAATGTGGTGACGATCGACCACCACCGCGGGTCCGAGGAGAACCAGTCGGGCTGGGAGCACCACGACAGCGAAGTCGTCGACCCGTCGACCGGCCTGATGGACACCCTGCCGTTCTTTCGCAAGACGATTCACGCAGCAGGACTCGAAGACGTCGTCACGGCCGTGATCGCGAAAAGCCCGACCGCTGCCGCGTTGTGGTCGACGCCGCTCGCGATGCTGTTCATCGACGGTGGCCACGCCGAGGAGCATGCGCAGGCCGACTACACGAACTGGTCGGGCTTCGTGATGCCGGACGGTGTGCTCGCCATCCACGACGTCTTCCCGGATCCCAAGGACGGCGGGCAGGCCCCGTTCCACATCTACGAACGGGCGATCGCCGACGGCTTCAGAGAAGTACGCGCAGTGGGAAGTCTCAGAATTCTCCGCCGCTAACCACCTGAAGCGGCACGCAAAGTCCTGGTCGGCGGGCTGCGACTGCGCCGAGGACCGCGATCGCGGCGGCGGTGGCGAACGCCGCCCACTTCGTACTCGACATCGCAGCGGGGTTGAGACCCGAGACCATCACCAATCCTGCCGCTGCCGCCATCACACCCGTCGTACGCCAGAAGCCGCGTTCGGTCACGACGAACGCCGCCGACCCCGCGAACAGCGCCGAGGCCAGGGCCGCGACCAGCATCTCGTGACTGCTGCCATCACCGCTCGTGTCGACGTGGAGCGCGCCGGTCAACGTCGACGCGGCGACGACCAACAGCGCGACGTACGGCAACGCCCGAACGAACAAAGCCCGAGGCGCTCGTTCTGCCGCCGGCCGGACGAGCAATGCCGGCACGATCACAGCCGCGATCGCCAGCGCCGTCCCGCCCGCAAGCGTCCAGGACGGACCTGCGCCGAAGTGCGACAGGTCGAGATCCTGGGTGCCGACGCCCGCGCCGGAGGTCCACTGGTCGATGCCTGGTCCGGCTGCCCACCAATCGTGGATCCGGCCGGTGTGGCCGACAACGACGGGCAACGCACCGGCAAGGACGAACAGCGGTGTCCTGGATGCCCGCCGCAGGACAAGTGCCAGCAACGCGGCGCCCACAACGCCGAAGCCGACCGAACGCAGCGTCGCTTGGTAGGTCCAGTCCCACACCGACGGGTAAGACCAGTTGCCGAAGGGGGCCGGATGCCCCGCGGCCACGAAGATGGAGTCAGCGCGGCGCATCGTGCGCAACGAGGCGCTGAACGCCGCCACGTTGGCGAAATACCACCCGCTCAGGAGGACGACGAACGCCGCCGCCGGGCTCCAGATGCGCCAGGCCCATCTGCCGTTCACAACGTGTGCATCGGCAATGGGCCGGACGGTTATAAGTCAGCGCGAACGGTCTCGGCTTCGCAGCCGCAGGCTTCGGTCTCGATTCGCACCGGAAGCGGAAGCTCGTCGGCCCGGAAGATGCCGCTCGCCGCGGTCGACCGGGACAGCGCGTCCGCGGCGAGCACGACAGCGGCCGCGGTCCAGGTCGACTTCTCGGCCGGCCAGAACACCTGCGCCTCGAACTGCCAGCCGGTCCAGAACGCGCCGTCCTGGTCACGCATGTGCTGGATGTCGGCGTACAGCTGCAACGCCTCGTCGCCCATGTCGACGGCATCGAGGGCCATCACGCACTCCGCAGACTCCGCGCCCGTGACCCACGGTTCGTCGTCGACGCAGCGCAGGCCAAGACCCGGCACGACGTAGCGGTCCCAGCGAGTCTTGAACCGCTCGATCGCGCTCGCGCCGCGAAGGGCACCACCGAGCACCGGGTAGTACCAGTCCATCGAGAAGCGGTCCTTCTCGGCGAAGACATCCGGGTGCTCGACGATCAGGTGCGCGATCCGGCCGGCGGCGATCTCCCACTCCGGCTGCGGCTCGTCGAAGTAGTCGGCGAGCGCGAGCCCTGCCCGCAGCGAGTGGTACGTCGAGGACGACCCGGTCAGCAGCGGGCCGCCTTCGCGCTCCTCACCTTCGGGGGTGACCGACCATGCGATCTCACCGCGCTCACTGGCGAATGAGGTCACAAAGTCGAGACCGGCCCGCACGTGAGGCCACATCCGCTCGAGCTCGGCCTCGTCGCCGGTGATCAGGTAGTGGTGCCACGCGCCGATCGCGATGTAGGCGCACTGGTTGGTCTCGGCGGTGGCGTCTTCGACCGCACCGCCGGTGACCTTCGAGGCCCATGAGCCATCCGGTCGCTGCGTCCGGCGCAACCAGTCATACGCGCGCGCCACCGGCTCGTCGAGACCGACAACCGTCATCGCCATCGCGCCTTCGATGTGGTCCCACGGGTCGCAGTGACCGCCGACGAACCACGGGATCGCGCCGTCAGGCTCCTGCTGCCGCGCGATCGACTCCGCGGTCTCCCGCACCTGCTCCGCGGTGATGATCCCCTTGACGGACGGGATCGTCAGCGAGTTACGCCGCCGCACTTGCAGTCCCTGCCTCGGCCGGCTTGTCGGCATAGACCACGAGGCTCTTGCCCATCACCGGGTTGAGAACCTTCTCAACGGTGCGAGTGATCCACGGCGCCGACATGATGTCCCAGACCAGCACCTTGTTGTAGAGCCGAGACGGCAGACTCTCCCGCCCGAAGGTGCAGTTGAGCCACCAGTACGGCGAGTGCAGCGCGTGCGCGTGGTGTTGAGCACGTGGTACGACGCCGGCCTCGCTGAGGCGCGACTTCAGCTGGTCGCCGCGATAGATACGAATGTGACCGCCCGGCACGTGCTGGTACTCACCCGGCAGCGCCCAGTTGATCTGCTCGGGCCACCACCGCGGCACCGTGACCGCCAACCGCCCCCCGGGCTTGAGAATGCGGGTGATCTCGGCCATCGCGCGCACGTCGTCGGGGATGTGCTCGAGCACCTCGGCGACGATCACCGCGTCGAACGACGCGTCAGGGAACGGCAAGCAGCCGATGTCACCGCGAACCACCTTCGCTGACGCCGTGTCCGGCACCTCACCGCTGGTGCTCATCGCGTAGAACATCGTCGCGACCTGGCGCAGCTCGTCGAGGCTGTAGTCGCACGCGACGACCTCCGCCCCACGCCGGTAGAGCTCGAAGGCGTGACGGCCGCCGCCGCAACCCAGGTCGAGCACCCGCTCGCCGGGGGCGATCGGGAACTGGTCGAAGTCGACGGTGAGCACTACGCCCGCTTGGTCTCGGCGTTCCGCCGCTCGATTGCCTCGCGGTAGACCTCGACCATCGACTCCGCCACGCGGCGCCAGGTGTACGACGTCTCGATCCGCTTGCGACCGGCGGTACCGATCTTCTTGCGGCGAGCGTCGTCGCTGAACAACGCGTCGATCGCGTCGGCGAGCTCGGCGGGATCGCCCGGTGCCACGAGCACGGCGGTCTTGCCGTCGGTGCCGCAGACCTCAGGCAGTGCGCCGCCGGTGGTCGCGATGAGCGGCGTGGCACAGGCCATCGCCTCGACCGCGGGGATCGAGAAGCCCTCGTAGAGCGACGGGACGACCGCGATCTCGGCCGAGCCGAGCAGCTCCGCGATCGCGTCGTTCGACAGGCCAGAGACGAACCGGACGATGTCGGAGAGGTTGAGGTCCTTCACCGCGCGGGCGACCGGGCCGTCAGGATTCGGCTTGCCGACGACCACGAGCTCGATGTCGTGGCCGGTCCGGACCTTTGCGACGGCCTCGAGCAGCACCTTGACGCCCTTGATCGGCGAGTCGGAGCTGGAGACGGCGACGATCCGGCCGGGCACCCGCGGCGCCTTCGGCGGACGGAACGTGGCCGTGTCGACACCGATCGGAACCACCTTCATCACCGACGGGTCGACATTGAAGTCCCGCGCGATGTCCTGGCCCGAGTTCGTCGAGACGGTGACGATCGAGGACAGCTGGCTCGCGACCTTCCCCTGCATCTTGGTGAACGCGTACCAGCGGCGCTTGCCGAGCTTCTGGCGGAGGCCTTGCGCGTTGGCGATCTCGACCACCCGGTCGACGCTGACGGGGTGGTGGATCGTCGCGATCAGCGGCAGGATCTTCTGGATCTTGAGCATCCCGTAGCCGAGCGTCTGGTTGTCGTGGACGACGTCGAAGTCGGCTACCCGCTCCCTGAGCAGCCGTGCCGCCCGCAGCGAGAAGGTCAGCGGCTCCGGAAAGCCGCCGGTGCCCATGTGAGCGAACTCGAGGGCGTCGATCCAGTCGCGGAACTCACGAGGCTTCGGCACCCGGAACGGGTCCGGCTCGCGGTAGAGGTCGAGGCTGGCCAGCTTGGTCAGCGACGGGCCGGCATCGAGCTCGGGATAGGGCTGGCCGCTGATCACCTCGACCTGGTGGCCGAGCTCGACCAGCTCACGCGAGACGTGGCGGACGTAGACGCCCTGGCCGCCGCAGTGCGGCTTGCTCCGGTACGACAACAGCGCGATGCGCAGGGACTCCGGGCGCGCAGGGCGCGACCTTTCGGGGGAAGAATCGACCACGCGGCTGCCGCACCTCATTCGCTGGCGCGACAGGGATGCGCGCACGGACCTTTGATCCTATCGAACGTCGTTCTACCTCCCCAAAACGGTCAAATCACGCTCTGAGAGCATTGCGGGCGGAAGGCTTCGGGCGCAGGCACGGCGAACGGGTAAAAGTGCGGCTTGGACACTGGCGACCACTGGTCGCGGGCTTCGTCCTGTTCCTCGGGGTCGCGGGGTACGTCGCCGCCCCGCTCACTGCCGGCGCCAGCACCCCTCGCCTGACCGCCCAGACGCTTCCCGCAGCCGCCGGGCCGCTTTCCGGCGCGGTCGTCGTCGGGCCTGGCGGCGCATCGACCGGCTACTACACCCGGATCTCGGTGATGACCACCGGCAGCTCGCTGACCTTCATCAACCTCGACCAGCTGGCCCACACGGTCACGTCGGTCGCCCGCAAGCCGGACGGCTCACCGCTGTTCAACGGCAACGCGCTGCCGGGCAAGACCGCCAAAGTCGAAGGCGTCGAGAAGCTCCCCGCCGGGACCTACCAGTTCTACTGCCAGTTCCACCCGAACATGACCGGCGAGCTGATCGTCGAGGGGCAGGGCAACCCACCGATCAAGACCGGCCCGCCGAAGTTCGTGTCACCGTTGAACATCCCCAAGGTGCTGACCGGCTCCCACATCACCATCCCGGTCAAGCTCGCCAACGTCCGGATCAAGCCGCACGGCCCGAAGACCCGGATGTGGACCTTCGACGGGATGTACCCGGGACCCACCATCCGCCGGCCCGCCGGGCACCGGACGACCGTCACATTCGTCAACCACCTGCCGGGCTACGTCGGCGACATCACGGTCCACCTGCACGGCGATCACCATCCGTCGGCAAGCGACGGGCAGCCGGACTCGAAGCTGATCAAGCCGGGCGGACGACGTACCTATGTGTATCCGCTGACGGACTCAGGAAAGCCGGAGCCGGCGGCGTTCGACTTCTACCACGACCACCGGATGGGTTCGACCGGCCGGGCAAACTGGTTCGGGCTGCAGGGGATGTTCCTCATCGACTCCGCGCGACAAAGCCGCCTGCACCTGCCGAGGGGCAAGCGCGACGTGCCGCTGATGGTCACCGACCGCTCGTTCGACAGCCTCAACCAGCTGACCGATCCGTTCTCGGCGACGAGCGCTGGGCCTTTCGGCGCGAACACCCCGCCCGGCGACGCAACGGTCGGCCAGGACATCCTGGTCAACGGCACCTACTCACCGCATCTCGATGTGAAGGCGCAGCGCTACCGGTTCCGGCTGCTCAACGCGTCGAACTTCTCTTCCTACGACTTCGCGCTCTCGGGTGGGATGTCGTTCACCCAGATCGGGACGGGCGACAGCCTGCTGCCGAAGCCGGTGCGGCGGCAGGACATCGTGCTCGGACCGGCCCAGCGCGCCGACGTCGTGGTCGACTTCTCGCATCACGCGCACAAGCAGGTCATCCTGCGCAGCATCGCGAGAAAGGGAGCGGCGCCGGCTGCAATCGGTACGGCGGCAGCGCCGATCATGCAGTTCCGCGTCGGCAGCAAGACCGCTGACTCCAGCCACGTGCCCAGCAAGCTTCCGACGCCTGCACCGGTGGCGGCGGCAAGCGCACCAACCGCCGTGTGGGTGTTCGGGCTCGGCGGCAGCCTGCAAGGTGGTGCTGGGCTGACCTGGACCGTCAACGGCCAGGCTTACGACCCGAAGCGGATCGACATGACCGTGCCGCTCGGATCGACTCAGACCTGGCTCCTCGTGAACCTCAGCACGATCACGCACTACATCCATCTGCACGAGGAGCAGTGGCACACGATCCAGGTCAACGGCGCGCGGCCGCCACCCTGGGAGGACGGCCTCGTCGACACCTGGGAGATCGATCCCGGGCAGTCGGTAGAGGTGGCCGCGAAGGTCACCGACTTCACCGGCGTCTTCATGCTGCACTGCCACATGCTCGACCACGAAGATCACGGGATGATGGCCCAGTTCGCCGTCACCAAGGGTGGTTCGTCCGGCTTGCCGCTGAGCCTCACTCGACGTGGGTACTACCTCGCGACCGGCACCACGACGCCGGCGGGACTGGCGAAAGTCCCGTTCACCCGCGCGATCGAGCTCGCGGCGGACAAGGCAGCCGGCGTCCGGCCCACCGCGCACATGCGCGAGATGGGAATGGCCGGGATGCCCGGCATGACCGCGACCGCTGCCACGGCGACGCTCGCTCCGTCAGGCTGGTCGGCGGCGGGCGCTCGCCTGGCGCGCTCGATCGGGGTCGTTTTCGCCCTTTCTCAGCTCTTTGCTCTCCTCGCCTGGCGGCGCGGCCGTATCCGCTCGCCGCGACTTCCCGTTGGCTTCGTCGTACGGTCTGTTCGTCCGTGATCATCACAAAGGGGATCTCCGTGAGCCTGTCCCGCCGACTGCTGCGGCCGCGGCGCGCCATCGGCGCGCTGGCCATGCTCGCCATCGGTACGTCGTTCGCAGTCGCGAACACCGAGGCCGCGGCGGCCAAGCCGAAGCACCACGTGCTGCTCGTCTGCAACGGGACTGTGAAGTGCCCGGACGCGAAGGGCACGCACTACTACAAGTCGCTCGCGCTCGCGGTCTCAAGAGCGGTCAGTGGCGACTACATCATGGTGTGGCCGGGGCTCTACAAGGAGTCGGTCACGGTGCAGCCGGGTCACGGCCTCAGTCACGACCTGCACATCATCGGGATGAACCGCAACGGGGTCGTCTTCGACGGGACCAAGACCGGGGGCTCGGCGGTTCATGTCATCGGCGTGAAGAACACCTGGGTCGAGAACATGACCGGGCAGCACTACCACTCGGGTTCCGCGAACGCGTTCTACTGGACGGGCGTCGACGGCTACTGGGGCAACTACCTCACGGCGTACGACAACGGCGACTACGGCATCTACGCCTACGACTCGACCTCGACCGGCCCGACGCCGTCGACTTTTGCGTTCGACTACGGCTCGTGGAACGCGGACAGCGGCATCTACATCGGTGGCTGCCGCGACTGCAACGCGGTCATCACGAACTCGCAGGCCGAGTACAACCCGATCGGCTACTCCGGCACCAACGCCGGCGGTGCGCTCTACCTCCTCAACAGCGAGTGGGATCACAACGCGAGCGGCATCGTGCCGAACACCCTCACGAGCGAGCCTGACCCGCCGCAGGACGGCGTCGTCATCGCGAACAACTACGTCCATGACAACAACCAGACGAACACCCCCGGAGCGGGAATCACGGCGATCGCACCGGTCGGCTACGGCATCGAGATCGCCGGCGGCTGGAACGACATCATCCGCAGCAACCTCATCGTCAACGAGAAGCACGCCGGCGTCGCGCTGCACTGGCTGTACACGCCCACGGCGTTCAATCAGGTGTTGAACAACACGTTCAAGCACGTCGGCTACTCGGGGACGCCGGGCGACGCCGATGTCGCCAACGACGTCACCGGAATCATGAACTGCTCCGATGGCAACGTCGACATGACCGGCGGCAAGGCGCACCCGGCGACGCTGGACCCGGCGAACGTGGCGAACCTGAGCAACTGCGGCAGCTCGAACCCGGGCCGCAAGCAGGGACGCGGCATCTACGAGCCGGGTGATCCACTGTTCAGCATCATGACCGCGCTGAACGCCGTCGGCATCACGGAGAAGAAGGACTACAAGGGTCCAGGCCCGCGACCGGAGGCCCAGAAGACAATGCCTAACCCGTGCAAGGGCGTGCCTGACAACGCTTGGTGCCGGGCAGACAAGCCGGTCTTCAAAGCCCCGTCCCACAGCAGCTAGGTGTCATCGGAGGAAGTCGCGCGGTTCGTCGAGCTGCTCGAGCTCGAGTCGCTTGGCGGGGATCGGTTCAAGGCGTGGAATCCGCCGCACCCGGAGGGGCACGTCCAGCAGTCGTTGTTCGGTGGGCAGGTCGCGGCGCACTCGCTGCGCGCTGCGCAGCTGACGCTTGAGGTCGATCATCGCGTGCACTCGCTGCACGGCTACTTCCTGCGACCTGGCAAGGACAACGCGCCCACCGAGCTGCAGGTGGTCCGGATCCGCGACGGCAAGTCCTTCTCGACCCGCACCGTCGTCGCGTACCAGGGCGATGAGGCGATCTTCAACCTGACCGCGTCGTTCCACCGCGACGAGCCGGGCGGTGACTTCGCGACGCCGATCGCGCCTGACCTGCCGCTTCCGGACGAGCTGATGAAGGACCAGGAGCCACGTTTCGACCGCATGGGCGTCGACTCGCCCTTCGAGCGGCTCGACATCCCGGGCTATTCCTTCCGTGACCGCAACACCGAGCCGCGCCGCGCCTTCTGGATTCGGCTTCGCTCACCGTTGCCGGACGACGCGACGATTCAGGCGTGTGCGCTCACGTTCATCTCGGACATGGGCGTGCTCGGTGCGGTGCGCACGACGCGCGGCGACATGCGCAAACCCGCGATGGCGGCGAGCCTCGACCACGCGGTGTGGTTCCACCGTCCGGCGCGCGCCGATGAGTGGCTGCTCTACGACATCCACGCCAAGTCGACGTACAGCTCACGCGGTCTCGGGATCGGCACGCTGCACACCATCGACGGCACGCACGTCGTGACCGTCGGCCAAGAGGGGCTAGTGCGACTGTTCGACTAGCCCGATGACGTAGGAGCCGCTGGCACGACGGGGCCGCACCGCCCAAGCCAGCAACAAGGCGATCACTCCGCCGACGAACACGACATCGGTGATCGAGGTCGCGTTGACGAGGTGTCCGCCGGCGAACACCCCGATGGGCACGGTGCCACCGAAACCCATCATGTAGAGCGCCATGACCCGGCCGCGAGTCGCGTCCTCGAGGTTCTCCTGCAGCTGAGTCGACAACGAGGTGACGGCCGAGAAGTAGAACAGCCCGACAACGAAGATGAGCGGGTACGCCGGGCCAGGGTGGCGGAGCAGCGAGAAGCCTGCGAGCACGATTCCGAACAACGCGAGAGAGCCGGCGATGACCGGCGCCCTCGGCCGGCCGGCAAGGACCGATCCGACCGCGATCGCGCCCGACATCGCACCGAGGCCGAAGCACGCGTAGAGCCAGCCGTAAGCGGCACTCTTGACGTCGAGCCCGAGGTTCTGTGCTGCGAGCACCGGGATCAGTCCGACGAACGGCAGACAGAACAGCGACAGGGAAGCAATCGTCAGGAGCGACCTGCGGATCAGGGGGTCGCGGCGCGCGACCGCGAAGCCGCCGAGCAGTCGGCGTACGCCGAATCCACCGTCCACGGCCGGTTGTCTGACCGGCTTGATCGACAGCACCCCGACTACCGCGAAGAGGTAGGTCGACGCCGTGAGGGCGAACAGCCCACTCGCGTCCAGCTTGGACAAGAGCAGGCCCCCGATGGCCGGCCCGATGACGCGCGAGAGGTTCATCTGGATGGACTGAAGGGAAATCGCGCCGGGCAGGTCCTCGCGTGGCACGAGATTGGGCAGCAGGCTGGACAGCGGAGGTCCACTCAACGCGTTGCCGACGCCGATCGCCACCACCACCATGATCAGAATCGCCTTCGACGGGTGATGTGCCGCGGCTACCAAGGAGAGCAGGCCCGAGAACACCAGCTGCTCGAGGTTCGTGATGACGAGCAGCTTGCGGCGGTCGACGGCATCGGCGAGCAGACCGGCGAATGGCGCCAGCACGAGTACCGGACCGAGCTGCGCGAAGAACACGACCGACACGAAGCTTGCGGAGTGCGTGAGGTTGTAGGCGTAGGCGCCTAGTGCGACGTTCTGCATCCAGGTGCCGATGTTGGACCCCACCATCGACAGCCACAGCCGGCGCATGTCGCGCGAGCGGAGGGCAGAGCGCGCGGTGCCGGGCCGGATCGCTACATCGCCCTCGAGGATCGCCTCCTCGGCAATGGCGACGGCGGCAGCGTCACCTAGCTCGACTGCTGCCGTACTCGATCCTCCAACCCCCGGAACCACGTGACGTTCTGCTACTTGACTCGCAGCGGGAGTGTCCGAGGTCCGCGGACCTGCCCGGTCGACCAGTGCACGGCGTCCGGATCCTCGAGCGAGAACTTCGGGAACCGCTCGAGCCAGACCTCGAGGGCGACCCGCAGCTCCATCCGCGCAAGGTGTGACCCGACGCAGCGGTGAATGCCCAGACCGAACGCCGCGTGCTTGTTGACCTCGCGGTCGATGACGACCTCGTCGGCTCGGTCGAACTTCGCGGGGTCCCGGTTGGCTGCGGGGAAGGACAGCAGGACCCAGTCCTCCGCCTTCATGTCGACGCCGTGCCAGTTCATGTCCTGGGTCACGATCCGGCCCATCGTCACCGGCGCGTAGGCGCGGAGGAACTCCTCCATCGCCGTCGGCAACAGTGCCGGCTCGGCCACGAGCCGCTGCAGGTCCGAGGGCGTCTTGGCCAGGTGCCAAAGCGATGCGCCGATTGCGCTCCACGTGGTGTCGATACCGGCGACGAGCATCAGCGACATCGTTCCCGCGACGTGGAACGGATCGAGCTTCTCGCCGTTGATCTCGGCCTCGAGCAGGTACGTCGTGAGGTCGTCTTTCGGCTCGGCCAGGTGCGCGCGGATCTGCACCAGGAGGTAGTTGAACAGCGCGCCGACCTTCTCCAGCCGCTCCTGCGGCTCGAGGTTGATTCCCTCCAGGGTGTCCTCGACGTACTGCCGGAACTTCGGGCCGTCCTCGGCCGGGAAGCCCATCATGTAGGCGATCACGCGCATCGGAATGTGCTGCGCGTAGTGCGTCGCCGCGTCGACGACGTCGACGTCACCGATGTCGTCGATCAGCTTGTGACAGAACTCCCGGGTGGCGGGCTCGAGCTTCGAGACGGCGGTGCGGGTGAAGGCAGGCAGTAGCAGCTTGCGGGCGTCGTGATGGAACGGCGGGTCCGACGAGATCGGCGGGATCCCACCGACCGGGGCGATCTCGAGTGGCGGGCGGAAGTTTCCGACGACCGGTGACCGCGAGGAGAAGCGCTCGGTGTCGTAGGCGATCTCCGAGACGTGCTCATGGTTGACCGGCAACCAGCCGCCACCAAAGCGGTCGGTGTGGGCGATGGGGCAACGGCCGCGCAGGTCCTCCTGGATCTTGTAGCAGTCCTCGGCCCACTCCTCTTCCATGTGCGACCAGTCCGTGGCCCAGTCGGCGACAGGGCCGACGACGACTGGGCTGCGGGTGCCGAACTCGCGCTCGGAACGAAGGTCGTCGAACGAGCGGACGAACCGATCGTCGGTGGTCTCACTCATGACTCGAGGATGACTGCGCTCTCGGGGCAGTTCGCTTCCGCGTTCTGCGCTGCCTTCAGCTGCTCGCCAACGAGCGGCTCTGTGATGAGCACGGTGCCGTTGCCCTCGTCGTCCTCACCGAAGACTTCCGGGGCGAGGGTGTAGCACCGGCCGTGTCCCGTGCACTTCTCGCTATCGATCCGAGCCCGCATTGATCCCCTACTTCCGTCGCCGTCGATCGCTCAGCGCGATCTGACGGTACCGCTCTAGGGGGTGGCGGCGCGCGCCCGATACTCCTCGCGCAGTCGGCGCTTGTAGAGCTTTCCGTTGTCCTCCCGAGGGAGCCGGTCGACGAAGTCGACGCTCCGCGGGCACTTGTAGCCCGACAGCCGCTCTTTGGCGAAGGCCAACAGCTCGGCCTCGAGCGTCCCGTCGTCAGTCACGCCGGGCTGCAGCTCGACGACCGCCTTCACCTCCTCGCCCCACTCCGGACTGGGCACGCCGATCACGGCGACGTCGCCGACCGCGGGATGGCCGAGGAGGACGCCCTCGATCTCGGCGGGGTAGATGTTGACCCCGCCGGAGATGATCAGGTTGGCGCTGCGGTCGGTGAGGAAGAGCCAGCCGTCGGCGTCGAGATAGCCGACGTCGCCCACTGTGTAGTAGTCGCCGTCGTACGTGCCGTCGGTCTTCGCCTTGTCGCCGTGGTAGGAGAACCGGCCCTCGTCGGGCGCCTTGATGAACACCGTGCCGGCCTCCCCCGCCGGGAGCGGCGCGCCGTCGTCGTCACGGATCTGGATCTGGCCAGGCTCGGTCACGCCGACGGTGCCCGGGCGCGCCAGCCACTCCTGGCTGTTGACGATCGTGTTGAGGCCTTCGGTCGCGCCGTAGTACTCCCAGATGATCGGCCCGAGCCACTCGATGATCGCCTGCTTGATCGGCACCGGGCAGGGAGCAGCGCCATGCCAGATCTGGCGCAGCGAGCTGACGTCGTAGCTCTCGCGCACGTCCTTCGGAAGCGACAACATCCGGTGAAACATCGTCGGAACGAGATGCATGTGCGTGATGGCGTGCTGCTCGATGAGCTGCAGCATCTCCTCGGCGTCCCACCCGTCCATCAGGACGACGGTGACGCCGTAGGCGAATGGCAGGCTGACCCCGAACAGCATCGGCGCCGCGTGGTAGAGCGGACCGGTGACAAGGCTCGCGTCCTTGCCCGGCTGGTAGCCGGCCGACTCACGCAGTGTCTGCATCATCTGCATGGACTGCTCGGTCATCCGGCCGGTGATCTCGCGGTGCACGCCCTTCGGACGGCCCGTGGTGCCGGACGTGTACATCATCGACAGGCCGAGCTGCGCGTCAGGAAGGTCATCGGTCGGCAGCCCGGCGAGCTGCTCGTCGAGCGGCACGAACCCGGGGATGTCGCCGCCGATCGACAGTTTGAGGACCGGGTTGGCGGCTTCAGCCGCAGCACGAGCCACCTCGGCGAAGCGCACGTCGGCGAACAGCGCCTTGGCGCCGCAGTCGGCGACGACGTACGCCGCCTCCTCGGCCGTCACATGCCAGTTGATGGGGGTGAGCCGCAGACCGGACCGGTTGACCGCCTGGCTGACCTCGAGGAACTCGAGCCGGTTCGAGCACAGCAGGGCGACGCTGTCGCCGTGTTCGATGCCGGCGGATCTGAGCATGCGCACGATCTGATTGGCGCGCTCGTTGAGATCCGCGAACGTCGCGACGGCATCCGGCGAGATGACTGCGGGCACATTGGGCTGCAGCTGCGCCCAGAAGGAACCGAGCGACCCGGTCCGGATCGCCTGCTCGAGCGCGCTTTCGGTCACGGATTTCCCCTGTCTTCGTCGCTTTGGCTATCTGACCACGATCTCGCCGGGCCCACCGGCGAAACTAGGACGGTGCGCAGCCGTGCAGCCATCCTGGTCGCCCTCGTCATGTGCGCCGGTTGCGGCACCGGTACGTCGGGTGGTGGCGCCGGATCGGCAGACCAGCTTTCGGTGCGGTCGCTCGGCGGCGGCCAACCCGAGTGCGAGGGCACATTCGCGCCCGGACAGTCGGTGGAGATCTCCGATCCCGGCTTTGCCCCGGGGGCCGAGGTGACCCTCGAGATCACGCCGGACGGCGGCGGCGCGCACACGTCGATCACGGTTGCCGACGAACACGGCGCGATCAACACGACGACGCAGCTCCCACAGGCGGCCGGTCAGGTATCCGTCCGTGCGAGCGGATTCGGCCCCACAGGCATGCAGGTCGACGACTCGGCAACTGTCGATGTTCGGCCGCCGGGGAACAGCTGCGACTAGCTCTGCCGCCTCGGTGCAACCCGCTCGACGTCGAGGGCGAGATTTCCCTTCGGAGTGACCACGAACGAGGCGCGCAGGCTGCGGGTCGGCAACGTCAACGACGGCAGCTGGTCCGGGCTGTGCTCAGGTGCCTTGAGCCGGGTGGCAAGGCCCACCCCGAGGACCTCCGCGCGGAGTTTCACGTCCCACACGCCGGGACGCAGCCGCGCGCCCGCCAGGTCGTCCGCACTGAGCTCGGCCTTGCCGAGAACGACCAGCCGAGCAGACCGCGCGCCACCGGCCGGCGATTGGACGGTGCTCGCCTCGAGCATCGGGGCGATCCGGTTCAGGAGATGCCACTGCACATCGGAGCGCCGGTGCGACACGAGGAACTCGACGTCGATCGACAGCAGGTCCGCCTCCCGCTCGTCGCGGTCGAGGTCGATCGGATCGAGCACCGTCTCGTCGAGGCGCCATGCATCCGGCCCGGCCGGGTGGAACAAGACAGGCGATCCGTCGTGTTCGACGACGACGCGGTAGCCGATAGTCAGCGACGCCGGCCCGGAGCCAAACGACGTGGCTTCGGCCCCCAGAGCCAACCGTTGCTCGTGGTCATCTATCCGGCGTACCGCGGAGGGATCGTCGTTGAGCAACGCTCGCGCCGTTGCGCGAGGGAAGGCGCCTAGCCGGTCCACCACCTCGGCAGGGACGGTCTCGACGAGCGCGGCGTGAAGCGCGGCGTGCTTGCGCGATGCCCCGTCCGCATCGAGCTGCGCCAGCCGTCTCGGCCCCGCCTTCTTGATCAGCTCGTGCTGGACCGGTCGCACCAGGAGCGCGGCGCGAAGCGCGGCGTCCTGCTCAGTGTGGCGGATGACCAGCTCGATCACCTCGCGGTTGCTCGAGATGTAGGTCTCGGGGTCTGCTGCCGAGCGGGAGAAGTTCTCGTCGCCGCCCGGATGGTTGTGGTGGTAGCAGACGTGGTCGGCGTAGACCGAGATCTTCCGTGCGTGCAGGTAGGCGTGCGTGACGAAGTGATGATCCTCGAGCCGGATCCGTCCTTCGGGATATCGGATGTCGTGGTCGAGGAGGAACTCGCGGCGGAACAGCTTGTGCGGCGTCAGGCTGATCATCGCCTCAGCGGCCGGAAGGCTTGCGTGGCTTTCCCGGAAGATCCGCGGGATCGCGACGCGACGCCCATGCGCGACGACCTTTCCGATCACGACGTCTGAGTCGTTCGCCCGCGCGTACTTGACCAACCGCTCGAGTGCCTTCGCGTCGAACCAGTCGTCGTGGTCGGCGAAGAAGACGAACTCGCCCGTGGCCCGCGCCAGCCCGATGTTCCGTGGGCGGCCGGGTGACCCCGATGCGAGTTCGTGAAAAGCGAGCGCGTTCGGCAGCGCGGCGACGGTCTGGTCGATCAACACAGGCGTAGTGCCGTCGTTCGAGCCATCGTCGACGTAGATGATCTCGATTCGATCCGCGGGTAGCGACTGAGCACGCAACGACTCGGCGCCCGCGTCCAACGCCTCGCCGCGGTTGAAGACCGGGATGACGACAGTGCAGTCGACCGAATGCCCGGTCGCGGTAGTCATGACGCACTCACGCTAGCTGTGAGGCATGTCCACAAAGCGCGAGTAGTGGAGCTGTGACGACACGATCACGTCCCGGGTTGGTCCGTTTCGGTGCTTGGCCACGATCAGGTCCGCTTCGCCGGCGCGGGGCGACTCCTTCTCATAGGCGTCCTCGCGATGGAGCAGGATCACCATGTCGGCGTCCTGCTCGATCGCACCCGACTCGCGAAGGTCGGAGAGCTGCGGGCGCTTGTCCGATCGCTGCTCGGCACCACGGTTCAGCTGGCTGACCGCGACCACCGGGACGCTGAGCTCCTTCGCCAGCAGCTTCAGCGACCGGCTCATCTCGGCGACTTCTTGCTGCCGGTTCTCCACCCGCTTCGGGCTCGTCATCAGCTGGAGATAGTCGACGACGACCAGCCGCAGATCGTGGCGCTGCTTGAGGCGTCGCGCCTTCGCGCGGATCTCCATCATCGTGAGGTTCGGGGAGTCGTCGATGAACATCGGTGCGGCGGCAACCTCACCCATCCGACGCGCGAGCTTGTTCCAGTCGTCGTCGTTCAACGACCCGGTGCGGATCCGCGTGAGGGGGATACGAGCCTCGGCTGAAAGCAGCCGCATCGTGATCTCGGACTTGCCCATTTCCAGCGAGAACAGAACCGACGCCTGCTCATGCCCGATCGACGCGCTGCGAAGGAAGTCCATGGCCAACGTGCTGTTGTGCGTCGGGATCATCGACTCGCCGGCGAGGTACATGTGGTCGTCGTTGTCGACCTGCACACAACGGACCGGAACCGACTCGACCTTTCGGACCTCTGTGATGAACCGCACGGACGCCCGGTGGTTGGTGGGGCGACGGCGCTCCTTGTGAGCAATTCGCTTCCGCTCGAGCGCGAATACCTCGTCGTCTGTCGTAAACGTCAACGTGTAGGCGATCGACGACGCCTCGGTATGACCACTCACCAGCTTCGTGGACATCGAGCAGCGGTAACCGAGGCTCAATACGAGCTCACGCACGCCCTCGGCAAGTCTGTTGCTCGTGGACGTGAACTGGACCGACCCCGTCGGCGTGACGGTGCCGTCGGTGTCCAGCAGCCCGGCGAGCAGAGCTCGGCGCTGCGACTCCGACGCACGTAGATACGCCGACGGAACATGCTTGTTGTCGAGCACCCCGACTGTTCGAAGCAGGGCTTTGAAACTTCCGTGTGTGCTCCGACAAGAGGCGCATGGCGCGTAGCCCGTCGTCGTCGGCCCCCCACAACGCGTGCACTTCGGGTGCGGTACGGGCGCGGTCGTCATAGGAGCTTTGCCACCGCACGACCGACCGCAAGTCCGTACCTGCGTCGTCCGGGGAAGGAACGCCCGACCGCAGACAACGCATGTCTTCTGCTCGATCGCCGAATCATCGTGAAGACGGATCGAGTAGAGCAGACGGCCCTTCTGGCGACTGACGAGGTAGCCCTCATCCTCGATGTACATGCCGATCTCGGGATCCGCGGACGTGTACCGACCGCCCGCGCTGTGCCCATCCCCAAGCCACACGCCGAGGGTGTACGGACCGATCAGGAGGTCGTTCCGGAACGGGAGATCCAGCGCCTTCGGTACTGCAACCGCATGGTTCAAGCGACGATCTGCGGTTGCGCAATGAACCGTCGCGGCGATCTGTCGCGTCGATCGCACCTCGGACCCCGTCGCGCGGTCAAGCCCACGCTCCTGGGCGACACGTCGCGACTTGCGGGTTTGGGTCAGCCACTGGTGCTGCTCGTCGGCAACGATCACCGACCCGTCGTCGAAGTGCACCTCGTAACACGGCCGGCCGGTCATGACCTCGGTCGCAGCAACCACTCGAGTCGGGCGGCCGTCGGCGCCGATCAGGTAGTCACCGACGGCAACGGCACCCATGGTCGTCCAGCCGGAGGGCGTCGCGAGCGGGGTGTCGAGCGATAGCGCCTTCCCCAAGCCCGGACGTCCGGCGACGACGATGAGCTGGCCGTCGTGCAGGCCATTGGTCAGATCGTCGAGATCGCGGAAGCCGGTCGGCACTCCGAACAGCTCGCCGCCGCGGTTGCCGATCGCCTCGATCTCGTTGTACGTCGCCCACATCGCGGCTTCGAGGCCGATGTAGTCCTCGCTCGTACGGCGCTCGACGACTTCGTAGACGGCCGCCTGCGCGCGATCGACGACGTCGTCGACGTCGCCGCCCATCCCGCCCGCAGCGCCGTACCCCAGCTGAACGACCTTGGTCCCGGCCTCGATCAGCCGGCGCAGGATCGCGCGCTCGCGGATGATCTCCGCGTAGTACCCGGCGTTGGCAGCCGTCGGCACCGAGGCGATGAGCGTGTGCAGATACGGCGCGCCGCCGATCCGCTCGAGCGACCCGTTGCGCGTCAGCTCGGCCGCGACGGTCACCGGGTCGGCCGGCTCGCCCTTGCCGTACAGCTCGATGATCGCGTCGTACACGACCTGGTGTGCCGGGCGGTAGAAGTCCGCGGGACGAATCACCTCCACGACGTCAGCGATCGCGTCCTTCGACAGCAGCATTCCGCCGAGCGCGCACTGCTCGGCCAGGAGGTCCTGCGGCGGGGTGCGGTCGAGCTCGATCTGGCCCGAGCCGGGCATCGGTACGAGGTCGCCGATGCTCACCGCTGACACACCCTCCCGATCACTTCGTGGACGTCAAGGAAGGACAGCAGTCCCCTCCGACAGGAACGAAAGTTATGCGGTGCCGACGCCGCATCACCACGCTGCGGGACGCCCAGTTCTCGCGACTTGGGGAAGCCTTGGGGAAGGGGGTGTGAACAAACGGCGATCCTCGGTGCACAGCCTGCGGATAGCGCCGTGGATAACGTCGAAGATCGACCCGCGACACACCCCCTGACCTGCGCAAACGCTTGTCCACGGGTGTGCGGTGGAAATACCCGGAGCCCGGATGTCACGCACTGGTCAACCTTTTCCAGACCGTACTCGTTGATCGATCAGATGAGGGGGTCCGAAATGGTCGATGTACGCCGAACACTCCTGGCACTCACGACGGCCACCACCCTGTTCCTGACGGCGCTCACCGTGGGCACCGCGGCCCCTGCGGCTGCCACCACCAACAGTGCGCCGCATGCGACGTGGCGCGCCAAGAAGCCGATCGACTTCCGGATTCGGGCTGCTCTCAAGAAGATCTCGTGCCCCACTCCGAGCTTCTGTGCGGCGGTCTCGTACGACGGCACCGCCGTGGTGGAGCACAAGCACAACGGCGACTGGGCAAGGGCCGAGGTCCTCACACCCGACCACCGGCTGATCGACGTCTCGTGCCCGACCGAGGCCTTCTGCATAGCGACTGACGCACGCGATGGCTGGTACCAGTGGAACGGCCACCACTGGTCGAACCGTCGCCTGCTACCCGGGGCAAGCACTGTCGTGGCCGGCGAGTGGTCGTGGGTCGCGTGCCCGTCAACGACGTACTGCTTGCTCGCCCAGAAGGACTCCGGCAACGTCTTCGTCTGGTCGGGCCAGCAGTGGGCGCCCGGCCCGGCCATACCGCCACTAGGGCCGGCCCGGGTAACCGATGTGGACTGCCCGACCACCGACACATGCTTCGCGGCGACGGGGACCAAGTACCCCACCCCGCCGAGCGGCAACGTCTACCTGTTCCACGACGACAGCTGGTCGCTCACCGGGCCGGGGCTCGGCTATCCGGTCAGGGGGCTGACCTGTCCCTCGGTGTCGTACTGCGCCGCGACTCTCAGCCCGCCGTACGGCGGGTACGGCTACACCGCATACGAGTGGGCCGGCGGCGCGTGGGCGCAGAACACGCCGGCTGACGTCTACCTCATGGCCATCAGCTGCGCCGCCGTGAACCGCTGCGTCGGGCAGGGCTGGGACGGCAGCACGTCCACCTTCAACGGTGTGACGTGGTCACCGGCCACCGGGCGGATCGGCCCCGCGCCGCGCGTCCCCGACGGGGGCTTCAAAGCCATCGACTGCGCCACCGTCGACAGCTGCACCGCAATCACCGACAGGCACGCCGCGACGTACAGCCCGACCGTCGGCTTGCACGACTACAAGTTCGCCGACCCGGACGCTGGCCCAATCGGTGATCTGTCGTGTCCGACTCCGCACTTCTGTGCCGCCACCGACTACGGCGGTCAGGTGACCGTGATGCGCCACGGCGTCTGGCGGACACCGGTGCGAATCCACCCAACTCCGGAAGGGGACGGCGGGCTGTACGACGTCTCGTGCACGAGTCCGACGTTCTGCCTCGGACTCGGCAGCGACGCTGCTTACCTCTACGACGGCCGCCACTGGTCCGATCCGATCGCAACCCGCGGCCTCACCCTGAACAGAGAGTCCTGCGCGTCACCGACGTTCTGCGGCTTCGTCAGTGGCGCCAACAGCGCCGTGATCTACAACGGCAAGTCGTTCTCGACCCCGGAACGGATCCCGTCGGGTCGGCGGCATGATTCCCTGCGAGGGATCTCATGCCCGACTCCCGGGTTCTGTGCCGCGATCTCCGCCTTCAGCATCATCACCTGGTCCCACGGAACGTGGCACCGGAACAAGCGCTTCTTCGTGAAACGCAGCGTCTACCTCAGCGACTTGTCCTGCTCGTCTGCGAACCGTTGTGTCGTGACTGGCAACGGCGGGTGGTACGAGCTCGCCCATGGACGGTGGCGGTGGCACCGCGGCGGCGTCGGAGGGGGCGTCTCGTGCGCCGGGAAGGCTTGTCTGTCCGTGGCCGGCTCCGGCGGCTCTGCAACGATCGGGAAAGGCGACGCCTCCCGGCTCTACCAGGCGCACTCGGAGGATGTCGTCTCCTGTGCAACAGCAAGCCTTTGTTTCGTCGCAAGGGACAACCGCCTCGGCACGGTCCAGAAAGTGACGCTGTCCTAGATGCAGGCGCCGACGCCCAGACCATCGCGGCGATCGCATGTCACATAGGGGTCGCGATTCACGACACCCATGTGACATAGGGGTCGCGATTCACGACACCGGTGTGACATAGGAGCGAAGTGTCACAACACCCATGTGACATGCGATCACCAAGGCGGAGCTAGGACGCGGGGACGACCTCTATGTCGACCGATGCCGTGACCTCGGGATGCAGGCGCACCGACACGGAGTGCGTGCCGACGTTCTTGATGTGCGCGCTCGGCAGCTCGACGCGGCGCTTGTCCAGCTTCGGACCACCGGCCGCGGCGACAGCCTCGACGACATCCGCCGTCGTGACCGAGCCGAACAGCCGCCCGCCCTCGCCGGCACGCGACGACAGCTTCACGGACAGACCGGTGAGGGTCTCCGCGATCGCCTTCGCCTCGCCGAGGTCCTTGACCTCGCGCACGTCGCGCCCGCGACGAAGCGCGGACACCTGGCTCTCGCCGCCCTTCGTCCAGCGAATCGCCAGACCGCGGGGAACCAGGTAGTTGCGGCCGTAGCCGTCCTTGACCTCGACGACGTCGCCGGCGCTACCGAGCCCGGAAACTTCCTGAGTGAGGATGAGCTTCATCAGACGTCCTATCGGGCGGTGCTGGTGTAGGGCAGCAGCGCCATCTCGCGCGAGTTCTTCACCGCGGTCGCGACGTCACGCTGATGCTGCGCGCAGTTGCCGGTCACGCGCCGAGCGCGGATCTTGCCGCGGTCGGAGATGAACTTCCGCAGCAGCGCGGTGTCCTTGTAGTCGATGTACGCCGTCTTGTCCTTGCAGAACCCGCAGACCTTCTTCTTCGGCTTGCGGACGAGTGGCTTCGGCATTGCTCTGTGACTCCAGTCGTAGATCGGGAAGTTGTCCGTGGCTCAGCGCGCTGTCGCGACCGCAGACACGGACAAGTGGCTTGTCTAGAAGGGCGGCTCGTCGGTCATGCCGCCGCCGCTCGGCGCGGGCGTGGCCCAGGGGTCGTCATCGACCGGCACACCGCCGCCACCGCCGCCGTACGACCCGCCGCCACCACCGCCACCGCCGCGCGATGCCTTGGTGACCTTCGCGGTCGCGTAGCGAAGCGACGGGCCCACCTCGTCGACGTCGAGCTCGACGACAGTGCGCTTCTCGCCTTCCTTGGTCTCGAAGCTGCGCTGCTTGAGCCGGCCGGTGACGATGACGCGCGCGCCCCGGGTCAGCGACTCGGCGACGTTCTCCGCGGCCTGCCGCCACACACTGCAGCGAAGGAACAGCGCGTCGCCGTCCTTCCACTCGTTCGTGGCCTTGTCGAGGATGCGCGGAGTCGAGGCGACCGTGAAGGACGCGACGGCGGCACCGCTCGGGGTGAAGCGCAGCTCAGGGTCGTTGGTGAGGTTGCCCACGACCGTGACCGTGACATCGCCTTGCGCCATCTCGCTCCTACCGCATGTCCGGCCGCAGCACCTTGGTGCGCAGCACGGCCTCGTTGAGGTTCAGCTGACGGTCGAGCTCCTTGACCGCTGCCGGGTCGGCCGTGATGTCGATGACCGCGTAGATGCCCTCGACCTTGTGACCGATCTCGTAGGACAGGCGACGCCGGCCCCAAACGTCGAGCTTGTCGACGGAGCCGCCGGCCTGGCGGATCACGCCGAGGAACTGCTCGAGCGACGGCTGGACCGTCCGCTCCTCGAGATCAGGGTCGAGGATGACCATCAATTCGTAATGACGCATGTGTGCAACCCACCTCCTCTGGACTCAAAGCTCGCCACCCGGGTGGTGGAGAGACGGCTACGACCTCGGCCGAGAACAGGACTCAGCGCCGATGCCGCAGCAGGAGGTTGCTCTGCGTCGAGCGCCGACCAGGCTAGCAGCGAACCCGAGCCGCCTAGACCGTACGGCGAACCGGCCGAGGAGCCGGTCGTCTTTCCACAGCCGTTCCCGCTACCAGCGCCGTGCGGGCATAGGCCGTGGCTAGGCCGAACAGCAGGACCGCCGCGACCGTCGCCGGCAGCCCCCGGCGCGGTCCGTGAATCGGGTCGACCGTCGTCGAGGTGTACGCCGGGTCCGAGCTCTTGACCTGCTGCGGCGCTACGACCGGGTGGCTGGCGGTCGGTGGCCCGCCGCCGGTGCTGTCACCGCTGCTCTGCTGCGGCGGCAGCGACGGGATCGCCGGCAAGGCGAACTGGTGCTGGGTGTTCACGGATGCCGCGCCCTCGGTGGCCACGTTGTCGGGCAGGGGCTCGTCCGTCGAGTTGGTCGTCTTCGACGACGAGGGAGTCGGCGTCGGTGTCGGTGTCTTGCCGGGCGGGGCAACGACCGTCGACGGGGTCTGCGTCGGTGTCGGCGTCGCGGCGGTGGTCGAGCCGGCGGACTCCACGGTGATGCTGCCGTGCCCGGACCGGACGCCATCGGTCGCAGTCACCCCGGCGGACTTGTTCGCCGTGTAGCTCCGCGACGCCGACGCCGGCGTCCGCGCGGGCAGCCGCTCCGAGAACCCCGAGCCCGACACCGTCACCGTCACGGTGACGTCGGTGAGGTTCGCGAAGCGCACACATCCGCCCTCGGTGACGGTCACCGAGGACACGTCGAAGCTGAAGCTCTGACCAGCGGAGATCGTGATCGCACTGCAGGACGACGCCGATGCCTCACTCGCCGCCGCGACAGCGCCGGCAGCGCCGGTGGCGACGGCGAGCAGCAATGCTCCACGGGCGAGCTGCCGGGCGCGCGTCACCCCTCCATGGTGACCTACGAAGCGACTAGTACGCCCCCGGCGGGATCGTCGACCCCGTCGTTTCGCACGATGTCGCGGCGGGGGTCGAGAACTTCCCTGACGACCAGGGCCATCAGCCAGGCCAGGACGATGTCGCGGAACACCAAGACCACCAGGTAGGTGTCCATCGGCAGACCCTGCTGCGGGCTGCCCTGCGCGATCAGCGTGTAGAGGTTCGCTGCGCCCAGCACCACCTCGGTCACCTGCCAGATCAGCAGCGACGCCCAACGCGGCCGGGCCAGCACGGCCAACGGCACGAGCCACAGCGCGTACTGCGGCGAGTCGATCTTGTTGAGCATGACGAAGCCGGCGACGAGCAGGAACGCAATCTGTCCGACGCGGGGGCGCCAGGGCGCCCGCCACACCAGTACGCCGACACCGACGACGAACAGCGCGACCGCGAGGCTCGCGATGACGTTCGTCTTGAACGGAGCGGTGCCGCACTGCGCAGCCGGGCTGAACGCCCGCCCGATCGCGTTGCCCGAGAAGACGTGCTGCAACACGAGCCACGGGCTGCCCCAGTCCGCGCCACGAATCTGCGACAAGGAGCTGAACCACCGCCAACCGCGCAACGGGTGCCCGGTTCCGCAACCCTGCGGAAAGACGAACCGGCTGTTGTAGATCGCCCTCGGCGTCTGGTGCGACAGCACGATCGCCGGGATGTAGGCAATCACCACCGCCGCCGCGCCGGCGGCCACCGCCTTCACCGCGGGCCGCCACTTGCGGGCACGAGCGCACAACATCACCAAGGCGAGCAGCACGAGGAGCGGATACAGCTTCGTGGCGATGCCCAGCCCCAGGGCTGCGCCGGCCCAGGCCGGCGAGCCGCGACTCCAGGCGTACAGGCCGAGGCCGGTGAACGCGACGGCTGCCAGGTCCCAGTTCGTGAACGCATGCATGAACAGGACGGGCGAAGCCGCAACCATCACCGCGTCCCAGGCGCGTGCCCGGCCAGCGAGCCGTGCGACGGTGAACGTCGAGATCAACGCGAAGGTGGCGAGGCCGAGCGCAGTGACGTTGAAGAACGTCGTCGCGTGTCTGCCGCCGGTGTCAGGCCCCCCTCCGTGCACGGCTGAGGTGATCTCCCCTGCCACCCACATCAGGCCACCGAGGACCGGCGGGTACTCCACCGGATGATCGCGGTACGGGACCCCGACCGAGCCGGTGACGGCACCGTTCTGATCGGTGCGAGCGTTCAGTCCCTCCACCGTGTAGAGCACGTAGGTGTCGGAGTAGCAAAGCCGCGTGTACTGGTAGTTGTCGACGTACGGGTGCGTCAGGCACTGCGCCTTCTGCAAGTACCCGAACAGGCAGCACAAGATCGTCAGGCCGAGTGCGACGCGAACCGGCGTCATCCACGACCACATCGGCCCGGCCGCATGCCGGCCGACCGGGCCGCCGATCACCTCACTCGCACCGGCGACTGTGGGGTCGTCTCGAGTGGGTGGGTTCGGTGACACGTGCAGCAGTCTTTCGCGGACCAAACCGGATCAGTTGCGGCCGCGCCGACCGGCCCGCTCCGGCGACTGCCCGAAGCCACCCCCGGTTGTGGCGCTGTCGGTCGGTGTCGGGCTGACCGGTGGCTCGCTGAAGGTCGGGCTCTCGGTCGGCGACACCGTCACCGTCGGCGTGATGGTGGGGGCGACCGTGGGTGTCTCCGACGTGGTCGCTGTAGCGGTCTCGGTCGGCACGGCGGTCGTCGACGCGATCGGTGAGCCGACACCGGCGACACCTGGGAACGGCAAGACGGGCTGGCCGGCGAGAGCGGCGTTCATCGTCTGCTGCCACACCTCGGCAGGCAGCGTTCCACCGAACACCTCGCCCACCCCGCCGACCGCGACCGTCTTCTCGCGATCGACGTTGCCGATCCATACCGAGGTGCACAGCTGCGGCGTGAAGCCGGTGAACCAGGCGTTGGTGTTGTTGTCGGTCGTGCCGGTCTTGCCTGCGGAAGGCCGGCCGTACAGCCCGTGCCCGTACGCCGTTCCGCCGGGCTGCAGCACCTTCGTCATCGCGTACGTCGTGTCCGCCATGACGTCCTTCGGAAACACCTGCGAGGGGTGCGGCGAGGCGTGGTAGACCCGCTGACCGTTCAGCGTGGTCACCGACTTCACCAGGTACGGCGCGGCGTACTGGCCCTGCGCGGCGATCGTCGCGTAGGCCGTTGCCAGCTCGAGTGGTGAGACCTGGTCCGGACCAAGTGCGATGTCAGGCACCGGGCTGAGCTTGCGGGACTCCGGTATCCCAGCGTCGTACGCCGCCTGCACGACCTTGTCCGGACCCACCCGCTTAGCGAGCGGGACGAAGATCGTGTTGATCGAGCGCGCGAACGCCACCTGCAACGAGCAGCCGTAGCAGGACTCACCGGGCGAGGAGTTGTGGATCTGCGTCACGGGCGGGCCGGCAAGCGTGACAGTCGGGGGTCCGTCAAACCGGCTCGACAGCGAAATGCCCTTCTTGAGGGCGGCGATCAACGTGAACACCTTGAACGACGACCCTGGCGGCCGCGCCCAGCTGTCGGTGGCGCCGGACAGGTCGATGCAGGCGTCAGGGTTTGTCTTGGTGGAGCGGCAGTAACCCCGGCCGCCATACAGCGCCTGGATCGCGCCGTCGCCAGGGACCACGGAGGCCGCTCCGCTTTCCGGCGTTCCCTTGCGGTTGTCCGGTACGACGTTCTTCTCGGCCGCAACCATCGCGTCTTCGGTCTTCTTGTCGATCGTCGTGACGATCTTGTATCCACCGAGGTCGAGCTGCGACGAGGAGATGCCGTCCTTGTTGCGCAGCTCGTACTCCACGGCGTCACGGATGAAGCAGGTCTCCGCGTGGCAGCTGGCGCCCGCGCTCTTCTCCTTCTTCACCTTCGGGAACTCGAGCCGACTCGCCTTGTGCTGCGACAGCCATCCCTGGCTGACCATCCCGTTGATGACGTAGTGCCAGCGCGCCTGTTCGGCCGCCGAGTTTGCCGGCTCGTTGTAGTAGCTCGGCGCGCGGATCACTGCGGCGAGGAGCGCGCCCTGCTCCACGGTCAGGTCGGCCGACGTCTCGTGGAAGTACGCCTTGGCGGCGGACTCGATGCCGTAGGCATCACGCCCGAAGTAGATGGTGTTGAGGTAGTCCTCGAGGATCGTCGACTTCGATCTCGACTGCCCGAGCTTCGTCGCGATCAGGATCTCTTTGAGCTTTCGGGTCAGGGTCCGACGCGGCGACAGGTACGCGTTCTTCACGTACTGCTGCGTGATCGTCGACCCGCCCTGGCTGATGTCGCCACCTTTGAGGTCGACCAGCAGCGCGCGGACGATGCCAGTGGGGGAGATGCCCGGCTCGCTGTAGAAGTGCCGGTCCTCAGCAGCGAGGACCGCGTGCTGCACCGCGACCGGAACCTCGGAGAGCTTCACGTCGGTCCGGTTCGTCGAACCGAGGCGGGCGAGGACGGTGGTGCCGTCGCTGTAGTAGATCGTCGTCGACTGCTGCGCGGCGAGCTCGCTCGGTGTCGGGATCGTCGTGCGGGCGTAGGCGATCACCGCAAAGATCACGAAGGCGACCAGCGCAAACAGTGAGCCCCACAGCACGTGCTTCGGCCGCGGGGCGAATTGCGAAAGACTCACCCGTGCGATCCGGACCTGCGGCGACCTCTCACGAGCTCACCGGTACCCAGGACAGCCGATGTCACCAGGTGGTTCCATCCGCAACCGAGGCAGACCTCGACGACGAACACCGAGAACTCCGGCAGCCGGGCGGCCAGGCCGGGTAGCTCGCGCGTGGCCCAAGCCCGGCCGTTGGTATCGCCGTTGAAGCACTCGCCGTATGCGTAGGTGACGTGAACGAGCTCCTCGTCCGCGCAGACCGGGCAGGCTTCGCCCGTCGGCTCGCCGTGGTAGCGCGCCGCTCTCCGCAGGTAGACGTGCGCGTCGCAGGCGTCAACCCGGCGGAGCCGCCCACTGGCCAGCCCGGTGAGCACCGCTCGGCGTGCCAATGCGTAGTCGATGACGCAGCGCGCCCCCGCAACCTCGGTGGCGGCGGTCGAGCGGAGCATGCGCTGCAGGGTACGCCGCGTTCGCCGCGCAGCATTTCAGATTGCCGCCCACCCGCCGAGCGGGCTCGCGCCCGCCGGCTCCCGAAGCGACGACACGCCGAATTCGTCTGTCGTTTGCCATCGAACCGGTGGCGGATTAGTCTGCTCGATGTATCACACCGATACATCGGCGCGACCTAGCGCCAGGATCTATCCAGATCCGGACCACCCGAAGCATAGGGGACCCGAGTGAGCAGAAAGTCCGGCGTGCTGGAGCTCGCCGTGCTCGGTCTGCTCAACGAGTCCCCGATGCACGGCTACGAGCTGAACAAGCGCTTGAAGGGCATTCTCGGCCCGTTCCGGACGACCTTCTACGGCTCGCTCTACCCCTGCCTCAACACCCTGCAGTCCGCCGGTTACATCACGACCGACGACAGCGCGGCCGAGGTGGGCAAGCGCAAGAAGACGACCTACAAGCTCACCGCTGAGGGCAAGGAGCGGCTCCAGGAGCAGCTCGCCGAAGGTGGCCCGGCCGCGTGGGAAGACGAAAGCTTCGGCGTGCGGTTCGCGTTCTTCGCGCAGACGGACGCCGAGACCCGACTGCGGATCCTGGAAGGGCGCCGTAGCCGGCTCGAGGAGCGGAAGCAGACCGCCAGCTCCTCGATGACCACCGCCCGCGAGCGCATCGACCGCTACACCCTTGAGCTGCAGCGCCATGGTCTGGAGGCAGTCGAGCGCGAGGTGCGGTGGCTCAACGAGCTCATCGCAACCGAGCGCGCGGGTGTTGCCGCGCGTCCGGCACGCACCCCACGCAATGGAATGCGCAGTACCAGCACCCCTGAAAAATCCGGCACTTCCCGCGTCACCACCGCGCCGGCCGCCACCCCACAAACCGCGAAGTAACTCGCAACCCAACAAGGAGACCAGCTCATGGGTTCCGTCCGAGTCGCCATTGTCGGCGTTGGCAACTGTGCCTCGTCGCTCGTCCAGGGCGTTGAGTACTACAAGAACGCCAACCCCGAGGCGCGGGTCCCCGGCCTCATGCACGTCGACTTCGGCGGGTACCACGTCCGTGACGTCGAGTTCGTCGCCGCGTTCGACGTCGACGGCAAGAAGGTCGGCCGCGACCTCTCCGAGGCGATCGTCGCCAGCGAGAACAACACCATCCACATCACCGACGTCCCGCCGTCGGGTGTGATCGTGCAGCGCGGCCCGACGTACGACGGTCTCGGCGAGTACTACCGCGAGATGGTCGACGAGTCCGACGAGGAGCCCGTCGACGTCGTCCAGGTGCTCAAGGACTCGAAGGCTGACGTCGTCGTCTCCTACCTGCCGGTCGGCAGCGAGGAGGCGGACCGCTACTACGCACAGTGCGCGATCGACGCCAAGGTCGCCTTCGTGAACGCACTGCCGGTCTTCATCGCGAGTGACCCGGTCTGGGCGCAGAAGTTCACCGACGCCGGCGTGCCGATCGTCGGTGACGACATCAAGAGCCAGGTCGGCGCGACCATCACGCACCGAGTGCTCGCGAAGCTGTTCGAGGACCGCGGCGTCGAGCTGCTGCGCACCTACCAGCTGAACTTCGGCGGCAACATGGACTTCAAGAACATGCTGGAGCGCAAGCGCCTGCAGTCCAAGAAGATCTCGAAGACGCAGTCCGTCACGTCGCAAATCCCGCACGAGATGCGTAACGCAGACGTGCACATCGGTCCGTCCGACCACGTGCCGTGGCTCGACGACCGCAAGTGGGCCTACGTCCGCCTCGAGGGCCGCTCGTTCGGTGACACCCCGCTGAACCTCGAGTACAAGCTCGAGGTGCACGACTCCCCGAACTCCG
Organism: Mycobacteriales bacterium; assembly: GCA_035545635.1. Classification (GTDB taxonomy): domain Bacteria; phylum Actinomycetota; class Actinomycetes; order JAFAQI01; family JAFAQI01; genus DASZTV01. The sequence goes on from DASZXY010000006.1 coordinate 62,360, forward strand.
CCGGCGTCATCATCGACGCGATCCGCGCGGCGAAGATCGCCAAGGACCGCGGCATCGGCGGCCCGATCCTGTCCGCATCGTCGTACTTCATGAAGTCGCCGCCGGTGCAGTACAGCGACGACGAGGCGCGCGAGGCGGTCGCCAACTTCATCGAAGGCACGATCGAGCGTTAGAAACTCGCCGCACGTCAGTGCGGAGTCGGCGCGCAGCGAGCCTGCGCGAGCTGTTCGGCCAGCAGTGGTTCACCACACTGCTGGCCGCTCGGCTTTTCTCGCAGTGTGCGGACGGCATCTTTCAGGCGAGCCTGTACGGCGCGCTGCTGTTCAACCCCGAGCACCACACCCGGCCCGCTGAGGTTGCGGGCGGGCTGGTCCTGCTGGTCCTTCCCTACAGCGTGGTCGGTCCGTTCGCCGGGGTCTTCCTCGATCGATGGCGACGCCAGCGCGTGCTGTCCTACGGTGCCGCGGTTCATGGCGTCAGCGCCGCGCTCTCCGCGGTGTTGCTTGGATCGCTCGGGTCACGGTCGCCGATCTTCGAGGTCGTGGCGTTCGGTGCGCTCGCGGTCAACCGCTTCTACCTAGCGGCGCAAAGCGCCGCGCTGCCGAGCATCGTTCCCGATGCGCAGCTGATCCCCGGCAACGCCCTGAGCACCACCGCCGGCACCGTCGTGACCATCATCGGGGGAGGCATCGGCCTCGGGATTCGGAATCTGGCCGGATCCACCGACGCCGGCGACGCGGTCGTGGCGGCTGTCTCCGTCCTCGGCTATCTCGCTGCTGCAGCGATGGCGGCCCGGCTGCCGCTGGACCAGCTCGGTCCGCACGACCCGGCGACCGGGTCGATCCGCCACGAGTTCGCAGCCGTGGCTTCGGGATTCGCCTCCGGGGCGCGTTACGTCTGGCGGCACCGGCCCGCCGCCCGCGCGCTAGGAGTGCTCTACGGCCACCGCGGCCTGTTCGGGCTCTGGACGATCATGACGTTGCTGCTCTACCGCAACACCTTCGACGACATCGGCCCGCTACGCGACGGGCTGGCGGGTGCGGGTCAGGCCGCGACAGCCGGGGGCGTCGGCCTCGTCCTCGCCGCAGTCGTCACACCTCGCATCACCCGGCGAATCGGAATGCACCGGTGGATTGCGATCGCGACGACACTGCCGGCGGTTTCCGGATTGGCACTGGGCGCCCCGTTCCGGCTCCCGCTCTATCTGGCCTCCGCTCTGGTGCTCGGCTTCGGCATCCACGCGTCGAAGGTCTGCGTCGACACGATCGTGCAGGAGACCGTCGAGGACGACTACCGCGGTCGCGCGTTCGCGATCTACGACGCCGGCTCCAACGCGTGCTTCGCCGCGATGGCGGTCGTCGGCGCGTACACGCTGCCGCTGAGCGGCCGCAGCACGACGACGGTCGTCGCGATGAGTGCGGCGTACCTGCTCATCGCGGCGTCGTACGCCGCCCTGACGAGGTCGGAACGCTCAGTGCTTGCCGAGCAGTCCACCGAGGACGTCGCCTAGGAGACCGTTCGCCGGGGTCGAAGTGACGGTCGGCGCCTGCGTCGTCTCGTTCGTCGTCGACTTCGGCTTCGTGGCCACCGAGGTCGTCGTGGTCGACACCTTGTGCGTCACCTTGTCCGGCACCTTCGTGGTCGTCGGGTCGGAGCCGGCCTTCACCTTGTCGTGCGGTAGCAGACCGAGCACACCGTCGATGACGTTCTGCACCGTGGTCACCAAGCCGCCCAGCAAGGTGTCCGGGGGCGAGGTCGTAGGCGTGCTGGTCGGCGGGTTCGACCCGGAGCCCGGGTACTTGGTGCCGCCCGGGTTCACCGGCGGGGTGTGGAACGCCGTCGGCCCAGGCGGACCGGCCGCAACGACCGTCGGCGGCGCCACGGTCCCGATCCGGCCAGGAGCCGCGCCGCTCTTCTGCAGCGCAGCGAGCGTGGACTCGACCTGAGCTGCCCGCCCAGCAAGGAGATGGAGCACGACACCCCACGAGCCACCCTGGGCGCGCCACGCCACCGCGTTGTTGTAGCGCTGCTGAGCCGTGCCGCCGTGGGTGGAGTCGGCGATCAGGACCGGCAGCACCCGCTCGGAGCGGTTCACCCGGTTGGGGACCGGCTGGCTGACCCCCGTCCATGAAGCCTCGACGATGCGAGCCGTCGAGCGACCCGTGGTGTCGATGCCGCGGGCCAACGTCTTCAGCGCGATGTCGTCAGCGATCAACCGCGGGACGACGCGGGCTTCCTCGGCGCTGTCCGAAAGATGAAGCGGTGTCGTCGCACCTGGGACTGCGTCGCCGCTCAGCACGACCTGCTCGAGTGCGGGCAGCGCTAGCCGTCGGCCGATCGAGCTGGTCAGTGCAGCCGGCCCGGCAAGTGCGCCGACCCGCGTCGACGGTCCGCGCGATGCCTCGATCGCAGAGCCCAGCGGGATCTTCACCAGGGTCCCGGTCAGATCCAGGTCGAGCGCAGGGCCGTCGAGCGCGTCGACGACCACGGTGCCGGTCCGCAGCTGCTGTCGCACGCCGTTCACGACGACGAGCGCACCGGAACCACCGAGGAAGGTCGTGCGCTGCCGCGTGATCACCTGCGCCGACCCATGGGGGCTGGTCATGATCACGTCACCGCGGAACAGCCGATCGCCGGCGGCGGCAAGGCGTGTGGAACCGGAAGGGCTGATGATCTTGGCGTCCTTGACGACGCCGAGCACCGTCTCGGCGTTCGCCACCGGCGCGGCGTCATCGGTCGCGACGACGATCACGCCGGCCGCCATCACGGCAAGCGCCATCACGCCCTGCGCCAGAGCCGAACGTCCGGTTCGCCTCATTGGTGCATTGTCGTCCTGCACGTCCATGCTCTCCATAGTCAGAGATGACTATTCCCAAGATCGCGCCGACCCCTCGGACACGCCGGGAATTAGGTCAACAAACCCTGTTCCGAGGCCCATTCCCGCAGCGCGGCGACTGCGGCGTCACGCTCCATCGGACCCCGCTCCATCCGCAGGTCGAGCAGGTAGCGGTATGCCTCGCCGACCTTCGGGCCTGGCGGCAGGCCAAGCTCGTTCATGATCTCGTTTCCGTCGAGATCCGGCCGAATCGACGCCAGGTTCTCCTGCTCGGCGAGCTCCGCGATCCGCCGTTCGAGAGAGTCGTAGGCCGCCGCCAGGTTCGCGGCCTTGCGCGCGTTCCGGGTCGTGCAGTCCGAGCGGGTCAGCAGGTGGAGACGCTCGAGCAGCGGGCCTGCGTCGCGCACGTAACGGCGTACCGCCGCATCGGTCCAGGTGCCACCCGAGTAGCCGTGGAACCGAAGGTGAAGGGCGACGAGCTCGGTCACGTCCTCGACGACGTCCTTCGGATAGCGCAGCGCGGACAAGCGCTTCCTGGTCATCGCCGCGCCGACCACCTCGTGGTGGTGGAAGCTGACTTTCCCGTCGGGATCGACAGCCTTCGTCTTCGGCTTTCCGATGTCGTGCAGCAGCGCGCTCAGGCGCAGCACCAAGTCGGGTCCGTCCGGTTCGAGCTGAATCGCCTGCTCGAGCACGGTGAGCGTGTGCACGTAGACGTCCTTGTGGCGTCGGTGCTCGTCGACGGTGTCGCGCAGTCGCGCGACTTCCGGCAGCACGCACTCGCGCTCGGCCATTCCGGTCTCGACGAGTATCGCCAGGCCGAGCCGCGGGTTGTCGGCGAGCATCAGCTTGGTGAGCTCGTCGCGAATCCGCTCGGCGCTGACGATGTCGAGGCGGTCGGTCATCTGCGTGATTGCGGCGAGCGTCTGCGCCTCGACCTCGAAGCCGAGCTGCGCAGCGAACCGGGCGGCCCGCATCATGCGAAGCGGGTCGTCGGAGAACGACTGCTGCGGCGTCACCGGGGTGCGCAACACCCCGGCAGCAAGGTCTGCCAGCCCGCCCGACGGGTCGACGATCGGCTGCGCGACCTCCAGCGGCAGCGCCACCGCCATCGCGTTGACCGTGAAGTCACGACGCACCAGGTCGCCCTCGATCGTGTCACCGAAGTCGACCTGCGGCTTGCGCGACGACGGATCGTACACATCGCTGCGAAAGGTCGTGATCTCACAGCGGTGCTCGCCGATCTGGACGCCCACGGTTCCGAACGTGATGCCGGTCGTCCACGTCGGCCCCAACCGTTCGACCGCCGCGAGGATCTGCTCCGGCCGCGCGGCGGTCGTGAAGTCGAGGTCGGACGTCGGCCGGCCGAGCAGCGCGTCACGCACCGGGCCACCGACCAGAAACAGCTCGTGGCCCGCGTCACGGAACCGCTGTGCGAGTGGATCCGTCACCGCGCTGAGCCGGACCAGCTCCTGAATCGCGCGCGGCGCAGCCTCCGCGATCCAGTCACTCCCCGCCGCCGGCACGCGCACCACACTAGGAAAGTTGGGGCTCGGAGACGCACTGGAACCCGCTCGTAGGATCGGACTCATGTCCCCCTCGCCGCGCCGCTACCTCAGACGCGTCGAGGAAACGTCGGCCGGCGGGTTGGTCGTGGACGGCCCCGACATGGCCGCGCGGGCAGCCCTGATCGGGCGCTTGGACCGGCGGGGGCGACTGCGTTGGTCGTTGCCGAAGGGGCATGTCGAGGCCGGCGAGACCACCGAGGCCGCCGCGATCCGTGAGGTGGCGGAGGAGACCGGCATCACCGGCAAGGTGCTCGCCCCTCTGGGGACGATCGACTTCTGGTTCGTGGCGGAAGGCCGCCGAATCCACAAGACGGTGCACCATTTCCTCTTGATGGCGCAGAGCGGAGAGCTCTCCGACGAGGACGTCGAGGTGGAGCAGGTCGAGTGGGTGCCGCTGACGCAGCTCGCAGAGCGGCTCGCCTACGACGACGAGCGAAGGCTCGTCCAAGCGGTGCCGGCGCTCCTCGCCGACACTGCATGACACCGACCCGACCCAGCCGACTGCGAACCGGTCGCTCGGTCGCGGCGGGGGTGCTCGCGATCGGGCTCGCCCTCTTCCCGCTGGTTGCCGCCGGCATCCCGGCAGCGGCCGCGACGAGTGTCGACACCCTGCCGGTCGCCGTGACGCTGGCCTCGCTGCGACCGATCGCGCCCCAGCCCGGCGGCTCGCTGGTCATTCACGGCACGGTGAAGAACATCTCTGCCGAGTCGGTCGACGACCTCGCGGTGCAGCTGCGCATGAGTGGCCCGCTGTCCGCTCGCAGCACCTTCGATGCGTTCGCCGACGATCCGACCGGCTCGGTGAGCGATCTGTCGGTGGCGTTGACCTCGGTCCTGCCGTTGCCGATCGCCTCCCTCGATGCCGGCGGACAAGAGCCGTTCGGCTTCAAGGTGACGCTCGATCCATCGCTTACCGGCCTCCCCACCTCGAGCTGGCAGGTCCGAGAACTGGGTATCGCGGTGACCGGCACCGACGACTTCGGGGAGACCACTCTCGGCAACCTTCGGACCTTCCTGCCATGGGCACCACGCGCGGCCATTGGGCCGCAACCGATACAGGTCGCGTGGTTGTGGCCGCTGATCGACCGGCCGCACCGGGACAGCTCTGCGGTGTGGCGGGACGACGACCTCACCCAGGAGCTGGCGGCAGGCGGTCGGCTGTCCGGCCTGATCGATGCTGCCGCCGCGGCGGCCGAACAGGCGCCGCCACCCCCTCCCGCCAAGGGAAAGCACCACAAGAAGGTCGTACCTGCAAAGCCGGCCGCACGTGACGTCGCCATCACCTGGGCGCTCGACCCGATGCTGCTCGACGACATCGACGCGATGCGCACCAACTACCAGGTCGAGCACGCACCGAAGCCCTCGACCGGCGCCGGCGGAGCGGCTGCGCGGGACGCGCTGACGAAGCTCCGCACAGCCACCGATGGCGCGGACGTCATCCCACTGCCGTACGGCGACCCCGATGTCGCGGCCGCCGTGCGCAACGGCTTGGCAACCCTGGTCGGGGTCGCCGCGACCACGGGCCGACGGCTCGTCGAGCGGCTGCTGCCGGCGGCGTCGCTCGTCTCGGCCGGCTGGCCCTCCGGCGGGCTGATCGACCAACGGGGCGTGGACGCGCTGTTCAGCGATGGTGCGACCAGCATGGTGCTGTCGGACACCGCGCTGCCGCCGGTGATCGCGCCGAACCAGACGCCCTCGTCGCTCGCCTCGCTCGTGACCGCGGCCGGCGATATTCCGACGGCACTTTCCGACTCGATCCTGTCGACAGCGCTGTCCGAAGGCGCCGAGGTTCCCGCGAATGCGCGGCTCACCCTGCAGCGCTACCTCGCCGAGACCCTGATGATCGAAGCCGAAGCGCCGTCGACGCCAGCCGACCGGCGAAGTCTCTTGATCGCGCCTGCCCGCCGATGGGCGCCGACGCCGACACTGGCCGCCGACCTGCTCGCCGACACCGGCAAGGTCCCCTGGCTGAGCTCGACAACAGTTGGCGCGATTGTGTCGGGTCAGCCCGACTCTTCGGTGGAACGGCAACCGTTGACCTACCCGGGAGCGGCACGGCATGCCGAGCTCCCCGGCCCCTACGTCCGCGATGTCGCCCACCAACAGCATCTGCTCTCGCAGCTGACGAACATCCTGCCGCCCAATGACTCCGAGACGAGGCCGTTCAGCACGACGCTGCTACGTGCGCTGTCGTCCGCATGGCGAGACCAGCCTTCCGCCCGTCGCGTGTGGCTCAACGCCTTCGCCGACAGCTTGGAAGCGACGACGGCGGCGGTCCATATCGTCTCGGCACCCGGCAGCACCGTGACGCTGACCGGGCACGGTGGCAAGGTGCCGGTCACGATTGCGAACGACCTCGACGCGCCGGCGAGCATCACCGTCCAGCTGAACGCGAGCGAACGGCTGAAGCTGCCGCACAACGGCCGCGAGCAGGTGACGATCCCCGCCAACCGGCAGACGACCGTCGATGTCCACGCAACTGCCAAGACCTCGGGCGTCTTCCCCCTGGAGGTGCAGCTGCTCACACCGAGCGGACAGAAGTACGGCCTGCCGGTTCAGTTGTACGTCCGGTCGACGGTCTACGGGACCATCACACTCGTGATCACCGGAGCTGCCACCGGCCTGCTCCTCATCGCCGTCGCGATTCGACTCACGCGCCGCGCGCGCGCATCAAAGAGGTCAGCGGAGCTGACTCCTTGATCGCGCGGTGGGTGGGGTGGCGGACGTGGGCCGGCACGAACCCGGCCTCATGACGCAAGCCACCCCGACGTCTGGTCGAGCCGCGCTCGCCCGGAGTGGCGTCGCCATGGCGACCGGCACCCTCGCCTCGCGCCTCACCGGCTTCATCCGGACAGTCGTCCTCGCCTATGCGCTCGGCGTCGGCAGCGTCAACAACGCCTACACGGTCGCGAACACCGCGCCGAACGCGTTGTACGACCTGCTGCTCGGCGGCATTCTGTCTGCTCTCGTCGTACCGCTGCTGGTGCAGGCGGCACACGATGACGACGATGACGGCGACGCGTTCGCGCAACGACTCGTCACGATCGTCGCGGTCGTCCTGACAGTTGTCGCCATCGTCGCGGTCCTGATCGCTCCGTGGGTGGTGTCGATCTATGCGCACAACGCGCGGCCGGCGCAGAAGGCGCTCGCGGTGACGTTCGCGCGCTACTTCCTTCCACAGCTCCTCTTCTACGGGCTGGGGGCGATTCTCGGCGCGATCCTCAACATCCGGGGCAGCTTCATCGCACCGATGTGGGCTCCGGTTCTCAACAACCTGGTCGTTATCGGGAGCGGCATCACGTTCTCGGTGATGACGCACTCACCGCCCCGGGCCGGGCACCTTTCGCACCCGCAGATTCTCGTGCTTGCGATCGGAACGACGGCAGGAGTCGTCATCCAGACGATTGCGTTGCTGCCGGCACTGCGGCACGTCGGACTGCGCCTGAAGGCGCGGTGGGACTGGCGCCACGCTGGACTGCGCCGCGCCGGCCCTTTCGCGGCCTGGGTGCTGGGGTACGTCGTCACCAACCAGCTCGGCTACGTCGTGATCTCCGACCTCGCGGAGGCCATCGACCACGGTCGCGGACAGCTCGCGATTTACGCCTACGGGTTCTTGCTGTTCTCGTTGCCGTACGCCGTGGTCTCGGTGACGGTGATCACGGCGCTCTTTCCGGCGATGAGCCGTAGCGGCACCGAAGGAGCCGACGCGGAAGTCGCGCACACCTTGTCCGACGGGCTGTCACTCGCCGGCGTCGTCCTTGTGCCAGCGACCCTGATGCTGGTCACCCTCGGCACACCGATCGCCGTGGTGGTTCTCGCCCACGGCCACACCACCCAGGCCGGGGCTGCGCTGACCGGCCACGTGCTGATCGCGTTCGCCGCGGGCTTGGTGCCCTTCTCGGCCTTCCAGATGCAGCTGCGGGCTTGGCTCGCGGTCCACGACTCGCGCACGCCGATGATCGTCAACCTATGGATCACCGCGCTGAACCTCGCGGCAGACGTCCTGCTGTACGCCGTCCTGCCTTCCGAGGACCGGGTGGTGGGCCTGGCAGCCGGCTACTCGATCTCCTACGCGGTCGGCACGGTCGTCTTCGCCGCGAAGCTGCGCCGCCGGTTCGTGGCCACGCAGCGCACGTTCGTCATCCGCACCCATGTCCGGCTCATCGTCGCGGCGCTCGTCGCAGCCGTGCCGACCGAGCTGCTCGCTCAGCTGGTACGCCACGCGGCGGGAGCCGACGCCACCGGCTCGCTGGCGACCGTCGCCGTCGCCGCCCCGGCAGGCATCCTGGCGTTCGTGCTGGTGGCCAGGCGGATGCGGATCCAGGAGCTGGACCAGCTGGTCGGTTTGCTCCCAATTGGGCGATTCCGCCGGTGACCGGGCCGGCCCGCTCGGGTAAAGAAAACCCCGTTCGCCGCCGACATCTCGCAGTATGCGCATCCGCGGTGACGATCGCGGCGCCTTCAAAGTCCACTGGATGGTCAAGGTTGCCGTTGCCCTGGCCATCTTTGGGCTGCTCGGCTACGACGGGTTCGTCACGATCGCGGCGCACCTGAAAGCTCAGGACGACGCGCAGAACGCTGCCTACGCAGCGAGCGAGTTCTGGAACGACAACCCGGCCAACCGCGACATCCGGGACGTCTTCAACGCCGCGGTCCAGTACGAGGCAGCCAACAATCCCACCGACCACGTGTGCGAAGGGGCGAGCGACCCGATGTGCGGGTCGAGAGGGCACTTCTCGATCGACGCCGACGGCACGGTCCATCTGGTGGTTCGGCGCACGGTCAACACCCTGATCTTCAAGCACCTCGGGTTCATGCACAGCGAGCTCACGGCCTACGAAGACGGCGATGCGAGCCTTACCAGCTGACGCGGGGTCGCGGAGGAAGTCTGCGGGGATCGCCCTGTGCGCCGCCCTCGCCGGCGTCGTCGTCACCAGCGGAGCAGCCAAGGCCGATCCGATCGGTGACGCCCGAGCCCGTGCCGCGCAGCTCGCGGAATCGATCCAGCAGCTGCAGACCAGGGCCGAGGTCATCACCGAGAAATGGGACAAGGCCAACTCCGAGCTGCTGCAGGCAAACTACGAGCAGTCGCAGGCCGATGCGGCGCTCAACGCCATTCAGGCGCGGGCCGCGTCTGCACGCCAAGAGGTGGCCGACCGAGCGCGCGCGCTGTACGAGAGCGGCGGCGACCCGGCCGTACTCGCTTCGATGCTCGGCGGCGAGAACCCGCTCGACGCCCTCGACCGCTACAACCTCGCCACCGCCGTCATCAACTACGAGGTCCGCAGCGCGAACAACGCCGCCCAGCTCGTGGCGAAGGCGGAGATCCTCAACCAGAACGACGCCGACGTCACAACGAAGATCCGGCAGCTGCAGATCCAGGCGACCCAGGCGTCGACCCGGATCAACGGGCTGATCGCGCAGCAGCAACACGAGCTGTCAAGCGCCAACACTGAGGTCCGTCGTCTGCTGGGTGTCACCCAAGCCGCGCAACTCGCGCAAGGCGCGAAGGACTTCGCCGCCGCTGTGGCAGCCGCGGGAGGATCGGTCGGTCATGGCGAGGGTGCACCCCCGAACCAGACTGTGGCCAATGCGATCGCCTGGGCGAAGCAGCAGCTCGGCAAGCCCTACCAGTGGGGTGGGACCGGGCCGAGCTCATTCGACTGCAGTGGCCTGACACAACAGGCATACCGCCACGCCGGAGTCACGTTGCCGCGCGTCGCGGCAGATCAGTACAACGCCGGACCGCACCCGTCTCTCGCCAACCTGCTCCCCGGTGACCTGCTGTTCTGGGCCACCAACACCTCCGTCCCGGCCACGATCCACCACGTGACGATGTACCTCGGAGGTGGGCTGATGATCGCGGCGCCCCACACCGGCACCGACGTCCAGATCCAGCCCGTCTACATCTCCGGCTTCATCGGCGCGACGCGCCCATGGGGGTAGTCAGCGCTCCGTAGCATCGACCCCGTGGCAGCAGGGCTTGGCGCAGGAGACCTGCTCGACAACCGGTATCGGCTCGACCGGCTGTGCCACACCTCCGGTGAACGCGAGCTGTGGCACGCCACCGACCAGGTGCTCGAGCGCGGCGTCGCCGTTCACCTGCTCGCCACCCGCAGCCGCGCCGACGCGAAAGCCATCGCCGCCGCGGCGGGACGAGCGGGTGGTGTGCCCGACGCTCGATGGGTCCGGGTGCTCGACGTCGGCTCGGTCCCCGCCGGCCGCAAGGTCACGGTCTGGATCGTGTGCGAGTGGGTCGAAGGAACGACGCTGACGACGCTGCTGCGCCGTGAGCCGATGCGCGATCAGCTCGCAACCTTCCTCGTCGCGAGCTGCGCGCAGGCCGTCGCCGCTGCGCAGGCGGCCGGTGCCCGGCACGGTCGGCTGCACCCGGACGAGGTGCTGATTCCTTCCGACGGCTATCCCCGACTCACCGGACTCGAGATTCACCAGGCGCAGGCAGGCGAGGAGGAGTCCTACGACGACGTACGCGGACTTGGCGCACTGCTGTTCGCCGCCGTCACCGGACACTGGCCGCTACGGGGATGGCGCGGCCTTCCGGAAGTGCAGCGCGGCGACGGCCTGCACCCGCGCACCCAACGACGCAGCGTCGGGCGGGCCCTCGACGACGTGACGGCACTCGCCCTTTCGGGTGGATACAGCGATGCCGCGCACTTCGCGCGAGCCCTCGCGCGTCTTCCGCAGACGCCGTTGGTGGCCGCGTCCGAGGACGCCGACTCCGAGAATCGTGAGCGGCTTCGTCGCATCGCGTGGTGGGTGGTCCCTCCGGTGCTCGTCGCCGCTGTTGGCGTCGCATCGTGGACGGCGGGGAGCCGGCTCGGACGAGTTCCCGGCGCAGACCGCGTCGCCGCATCGAGCTTTGCCCAACCCCGAAGTCAGAGCACCTCCGGCGTCAACCTGGTGTGGTCGAAGCCGCCGACAGCGACCAGCTTCGACCCGCAAGGCAACGGCATCGAGGATCCCGGCGGGGTCGGGCTGGCGGTCGACGACGACCCCTCGACGACCTGGAACACCGACGTCTACCGCGGCAGCCCTCGCTTCGGCGGGCTGAAGAACGGCGTCGGCCTGCTGCTCGACCTGGGTAGACCGAAGAAGGTCGACACTGCACGGCTCCTGCTGTCGGCGCCCGGCGCCGACATCGAGTTGCGGGCGGGCCCGACTTCACCCTCAACACCCGACGAGCTCCCGATCGTCGCGAACCGCAGCGACAGTCCGGCATCGGTCACGTTGCGGCTAGACCGATCGGTGAGAGCCCGGTACTGGCTGATTTGGATCACGTCGTTGCCGCGCACCGGCGACAACACCTATTCCCTCGGAATCGCCGAGCTGGCACTGCTGCACTGACGCTGTTTCGGTGCCGCCGACCGATACCCTCGGACCGCGATGCGCGACGAACCGCTCGGCGATGCCGACCTGCTCGCGCGCCACGTCAGCGGCGATCCGGACGCGTTCGGTGAGCTCGTCGCTCGTCACCGTGACCGCCTCTGGGCCGTCTCGCTTCGCACCCTGGGCAATCCCGACGATGCTGCCGACGCGCTGCAGGACGCGCTGCTGTCGGCGTACCGAGGCGCCGCCGGATTCCGCGGCAACTCTGCGGTCACGACCTGGTTGCACCGAATCGTCGTGAACGCGTGCCTGGACCTGGTACGACGTCGGTCGTCGCGACCGACCCAGCCGCTTCCCGACGAGCCTGCGGCTCCCGCCGCGGATGTCATCGGCGATCGTGACACTGCGCTCGCCGTGACTGCGGCGTTGAAAACCCTACCCATCGACCAGTCCGCTGCCGTCGTGCTGGTCGACATCGAGGGCTTCAGCGTCGACGAGGCGTCACAGATCCTCGGCGTGCCCACCGGCACGGTGAAGAGTCGCTGTGCCCGAGCGCGGGCGCGACTGGCAGAGCGGTTGTACGACCTCGATCCGCGCAACGCGGACTCGCCTGCGGAACCCGGCGCCGGCAACCCGCGCACGGAGCGCGACGGGAACGATGTGCCGCCCCGGCGCGTCCAATCCGACGAGTCCTCATCCATTGATCCGGAGGAAAAGCCGTGAGCGAGCACTTCACCCTCGACGAGCTCGCCGAGCTCGACGCGGGGTTGCTCGCGCGACGTCGCGCTCCACGTCACCTCGCGGAGTGCGATGAGTGCAGCGCCAAGGCGGCGGCCCTCCGCAAGACGCAGGAGCGGCTGCGTGATCTCGGCCCCGTCCAGATGCCGGCCGATGTCACGGCCCGCCTGGAGCGGGTGCTTGCGGACGCCGACACCACGGCTGGCGAGGACATCGTTCCGGATCTGGGTGAGCATCGTGCACGGCGGGTCCGAGGCGTTCCGCCGTGGGCCTACGCGGCGGCCGCAGCAGTCGTCGTCATCGGTGGAACCGCTGTAGCTCTCGGTACTCACCACTCCGGCTCGAAAGCTGCGGACACGGCCGCAGGCGTTCCGCTCGTCCCCACCACCACGCCGTCGACAGCACTGGTGCTGCAGGAAAGCGGGCGGACCTATACGCCGGGAACACTGCGCGACCTCGCACCCGGCCTGGCCAGCGGCGCCTCCGCTGATGCGCTTTCGGCGACGACGCCGGAGTTCGCGGCTGGTGCCGCGCCGCAGGCGGGGATCGCCGGCGGTGGTACGTCCAGCGGGCAGTCCCAGTCGAACAAGACCACCCATGGCGCGCGAGGACAGGCTCCGGCGTCGGCGCCGCCGGCACCCACGCTGGCGGCCCCGGTCGCTCCCTCCATCGCGCCTTCGCTTCGCCGACTCGCAGACTCGCGTAGCGCGTTGTTGAAATGTGCCGCGTTCATCACCGACACCCCTGGTGCGTCGCCGATCGCCGTCGACTTCGGCCGGTGGACGAATGCGAAAGCGAATCTTCGCCACGTGCCGTCGGTGGTGTTCGTGTTCAACGACACCGATGACCCCAGCACTATCGACGTCTTCGTCGTCGCGGCAGCCTGCGACGACTCCTCACTGCTCGACTTCGAGGTGCTCAGCAAGCACGGTTAAGTGGTCGGCGCGCCTTCCCGGGGTCGCTTCGGCTTGCGCGGCGGTCCGAGCGCGAGCGGCCAGAGCAACGACCCGGCCACCGCACAGAGGTACGGCACACCGACCACGTGCCAAGGGTGAAGCGGATCGTGCGGACCATGCGGATACAGCCGGAAGCCGAAGGCGGTACCTAGTACCGCGGCCACGAGACCGATCAGCACTGCCGGCCGCGCCCAGCCGCCCCCGCGCTGGAAGACCGTGGTCGACGCCGACGCGCCCGCGACTCCGATCAGCGCCGGCACCAGCCACGAGAAGGTGGAGACCTCGACGTACTGCGAGTAGATCCAGCCGCCGATCACGGCGACCGGGACGATGGTGAGCCCGGCGGTGACCAAGCGCTCCCGGAGCGGGCGCGGGCGGGTCTCCGCCGTCTCCTCCACGCAGGCTGGACAACCGCTCGCGCCGTACGCCAGGCCATCGTTGAGGCAGCGCGGGCGCTCGCACTTCGGGCACAGGTCACGCGCCGCCCGAGCCGGATGAACTGCGCAGCGAAGCGCCACCGTGGTGTCGGGCACGCCTGCCAGCCTTCCATGCGACCTGGGAGCTAAGTGCGAGGGAATGCGGTTCCTAGACTCAGCGTTGCTCGATAGCCAAACGAGGAGGACCTATGAGCGACACGGTCAGAGACGTGATCATCGTCGGGTCCGGACCCGCTGGCTACACAGCTGGGCTCTACACGGCGCGGGCCAACCTGCACCCGCTGCTGATCGAGGGCTTCCAGTACGGCGGTGCCTTGATGAACACCACGGAGGTCGAGAACTTCCCCGGCTTCCCGGACGGTGTCATGGGGCCTGAGCTCATGGACATGATGCGCAAGCAGGCCGAGAAGTTCGGGGCCGAGATCGTCACCGACGACGCGACCGAGCTCGACCTGACAGGCGACATCAAACGTGTCACGGTCGGCGGTGAGGTGCACCAGGCGAGGACCGTGATCCTCGCCATGGGCTCGGCGTACCGCGAGCTCGGCGTCCCGGGGGAGAAAGAGCTCTCCGGGCACGGCGTGTCGTGGTGCGCGACGTGCGACGGCTTCTTCTTCCGCGACCAGCCGATCGCGGTGGTCGGCGGCGGCGACTCCGCCGTCGAGGAGGCGACGTTCCTCACCAAGTTCGCCTCGTCCGTGACGATCGTTCACCGCCGAGACGCGCTGCGGGCCTCGAAGATCATGGCCGAGCGGGCCCTGTCGAACCCGAAGATCAACTTCGCCTGGAACAGCGTCGTCAAGGAGATCGCCGGCGACGGCAAGGTCAGCGACCTGGTCCTCGAGGACACCACGACCGGTGAGACCTCGAAGCTTCCGGTCGGCGGCGTGTTCGTCGCGATCGGACACGACCCGCGCAGCGAGCTGGTGCGCGACCAGGTGACGCTCGACGCAGACGGGTACGTCGTCGTCGACGCGCCGCGCACCCGGACCAACCTCCCGGGCGTGTTTGCGTGCGGCGATCTCGTCGACCGGACCTTCCGACAGGCGATCACCGCCGCCGGCACGGGCTGCTCGGCAGCAATTGACGTCGAGAAGTACCTCGAAGATCAGCATTGACGGCAGGGGCGGGATGGGAACATCCCTGAACAGCGCCGTGTTGCACAGCTAGACCGACCGACCTAGGAGAGACCTGATGGGTGCCGCAACCAAGACCGTCACCGACGCCACGTTCGACGCCGAGGTGCTCGGCAGCGACGTCCCCGTCATCGTCGACTTCTGGGCCGAGTGGTGCGGGCCGTGCAAGATGGTCGCCCCCGTCCTCGAGGAGATCGCGGCCGAGAACGAGGGCAAGGTCGTCGTCGTGAAGCTCAACACCGACGAGAACCCCGAGATCACGCGGCGCTATCAGGTCATGTCGATCCCGACGATGTCGGTGTTCTCCGGCGGCGAGGTCGTGAAGTCCATCGTGGGCGCCAAGCCGAAGGCGGCTCTCCTGCGCGATCTCGAGGGCTACCTCTAAGCCTCACCGGCAACGAGGCCCGAAAATTCCAGTCCTGTAAGGGGTTTGAGGGCGCCGCCTGCTGCGTACCATCGCGGCGTGACCGAGTTCCGGATGGGCGACCGCGGTAGCGGCGTCGCAGAAATCCGGTCGAAGCTGATCGGTCTCGGCCTGCTCGAGCCCTCCTCGGGCGAGGAGTTCGACCTCACGCTCGATCGGGCCGTTCGCGGGTTCCAGCAGGCACGCGGCCTTCGGGTTGACGGGGTGGTCGGCCCGGAGACCTACCGCTGCCTGGACGAGGCGCACTGGCGCTTCGGTGACCGGGTGCTCACCTACACCGTGAACCGCCCGATCGTGGGCGACGACGTCGCGACGCTCCAACAGCGGCTGCTCGAGCTCGGGTTCGACCCGGGCCGGTGCGACGGCATCTTCGGTCCGCTGACCGACGCGGCGCTTCGGGAGTTCCAGCGCAACGTCGGACTCAGCGCCGACGGCACGCTGGGCCCAGGCACGCTGCGGGCGCTTGAGCAGCTGCGACGGACGGTGACCGGCGGCTCCCCGTCCGAGCGGCGCGAGGAGGAGCGGCTACGGCGCAGCGGGCAGACGCTGACCGGCCGCACGATCGTGCTCGATCCCGGCCACGGCGGGACCGATGACGGGGTCACCGGCAACGGGCTGGTCGAGTCGGAGCTCACGCTGGACCTGGCCCGGCGGATCGAGGGCCGACTCGGCGCGCTCGGCGTGACCACCTACCTCACCCGTAGCGCCGACGCGAACCCGACCGAGGCGGAGCGGGCCAGCTTCGCCAATGACGTCGGTGCGCAGGCGGTCGTGTCCCTGCATCACGACGCGTTGAAGAGCACCGCTGCGAGCGGCGTCTCGTGCTTCTTCTACGGCTCTTCGACACCGGGCCGAATGGGCCGCTCGGCGATCGGCGAACGGCTGGCAGACCTGATCGTGCGTGAGGTCGCGTCACGCACGGACTTGGTGGACTGCCGCGTCCATCCGAAGTCATGGGAGCTGCTGCGGCTCACCAAGATGCCCGCGGTGCGCCTCGAGGCCGGCTATGTGTCGAGCCCGAGCGACGCGGCGCGCCTCGCGAACGGTGAGTTCCGCGACGCACTTGCCGAGGCCGTGGTCGCTGCCTTGCAGCGGCTCTATCTCCCGGAGCATCTCGACGTGCCGACCGGTCAGTTCCGGTTGGCGGCGTTGGCCGGATAGCGCGGCGCAATCACTGCTCGCGCCTCAACCAGACTGAGTCTCGACTCGAACTCAAGACATTCAACGAAAAAGCGCCTCGAGATGAGGCGCAGGTCCTGACTCGATCTCCTGCCGGAGGCCGGTACTTCCGACACCATCACCTTCTCACGGCGACGCCGCAAGTTGCGCCACGACACGCCGACGCACTTGACGCCGCTTCTCGCGCCCGAAATTCCGAGGGCCTGAAACGGCCGCAGGGGCGCTAGTTCGGGTTGGCCGGGGTGATGAGACGTTGCGCCGTGAACGCCGGCGTACGAAGCCCGCCATCGCCTGCCATCGATCCGAGCAACCGTTCCAGAGCGACTTCGACGTCTTCGCGCCAGGAGGCGACCGACTTCAGCTCGAGGCGCAGCCGCGGATAGCGCGGATGCGGTCGGACGGTCTTGAAGCCGACCGCGAGCAGGTAGTCGGCGGGGATGACGCAGTGCCCAACGCCCTCCCACGACAGGTCGCCGAAGGCCTCGACCGCCTTGACCCCGCGCCGGACCAGGTCCTTGGCGACGCCCTGCAGGAGCATCCGGCCCAGCCCACCACCCGCGAACTCCGGCAGCACGTGGGCCGTCATCAGCAGGACGGCATCGGCGCTGATCGGGGAGGTCGGGAACGCGACGGAGCGCGGCGAGTACGACGGTGGGGCGAACAGGACGTAGCCGGCGGCGACCGTGTCGACGTAGAGGATCTTGCCGACGCTGCCCCACTCGAGCAGCGCTGAGGACACCCAGGCTTCCTTCTCGAGCTCAACGTCACCGCTCTCGGCGGCGCGCTCGCCGGCGCCGGGGTCCAGCTCCCAGAACACGCAGCGGCGGCAGCGACCGGGCAGGTCGTCGAGGTTGTCGAGGGTGATGTTCACCAGCCGACGCGTCATCGCGCCACAGCCATCGTGTCAACCCTCCGGGCGGGGGAATCGCCGGGAAGAAACCCTACTGCGCAACCCTGGTCTAGACCAGACCTCGAGACAGGTGTGTTTGCCCTGGGGACTGCGGGGCTGCTTGCTGTTGGCTGTCCGGCGCTTCCCTCAATGGCAGCGATGTGGCATTGCAGTGCTCAGCCTGCCCGGTTTATGCCTGTTTGTCATAGTTCTGAACACAGCAACGCCACATTGCTGTGAGCGCGAAGCGCGCGGAGCTACTCGTCCTCGTCAGGCGCGATGGGGTTGCGCTCCACCACTCCCGGCGCCAACAGCTTGAGCACGCGCTGCAGGTCGCCCATCGATGCGAACTGAACGGTGAGCTTGCCCTTCTGCTTGCCGAGGTCGATCGTCACGCGGGTTTCGAGCAGGTCGGAGAGCTCTTCGGACAGCCGCTCCAACGCGGGTGAGGACAGCGCCTTGCGCTTGATGGCGCGCGGCTTGCCCAGCGATGCCTTGTCGGACACCGCTTCCTCGGTCGCGCGTACCGACAGGCCTTCGGCCACGATCCTTGCCGCCAGCCGCTCCTGCGCTTCCGGGTCCTCCAGCGCGAGCAGGGCACGAGCGTGGCCCGCGGAGAGCACCCCGGCCGCCACCCGTCGCTGGACGGCCGGCGGGAGGCCGAGCAGCCGGATCGTGTTGCTCACCTGCGAGCGCGAGCGCCCGATCCGCTCCGCGAGCTCCTCATGGGTGGCGCCGAACTCGTCGAGCAGCTGCCGGTACGCCGCGGCTTCCTCGAGCGGGTTGAGCTGCTGGCGGTGCAGGTTCTCCAGCAACGCGTCGCGCAGCATGGCGTCATCGCCGGTGTCCCGCACGATCGCGGGCACCGCCGACAGACCGGCCTCTTTGGAGGCCCGCAGTCGCCGCTCCCCCATGACGAGCTGGTAGCGACCCTCGCCGAGTGCCCGCACCACGACCGGCTGCAGGACGCCGACCTCGCGGATGCTGGTGACCAGCTCCGCCATCGCCGCTTCGTCGAAAACGTCGCGCGGTTGCTTGGGATTGGGCTCGATCGCGTCCACCGCGACCTCGGCAAAATGCGCTCCCACCTCGGAATCTGCCTCCGGGGACGCGGAGATCAGCGCCCCGAGCCCGCGCCCGAGGCCCCCACGCTTCGGCCCGCTCATGACCTCACACCAGCCTTGTCTTTCACACCAACCGAGCCTGACCGCCACCGCGCACGGCGAGATCGTATGCCGCGGCCTCATACGCCCGGGCACCCGCCGAGGCCCGGTCGTAGGTCATCACCGTCTGGCCGAACCCGGGCGCCTCGGACACCCGCACGCTGCGCGGAATCACCGCGTCGAGAACGAGCGGACCGAAATGTGCCCGGACGTCTGCGACGACCTGGTCGGCAAGCCGGGTACGGCCGTCGTACATGGTCAGCAGGATCGTCGAGATCGCCAGCCTGGAGTTCAGGTGCGTCTTGACCAGCTCGATCGTCTCGCGCAGCTGCGTCAGGCCCTCCAGCGCGTAGAACTCGCACTGGACCGGGATCAGCACCTCGGCCGCCGCGCACAGCGCGTTGATCGTGAGCAGACCGAGCGATGGCGGGCAGTCGATGAACACGTAGTCCATGCCGCCGGCCTCAGCCTCGAGCGCGCGGACCAACCGGAACTCACGGGCCATCATCTGCGCCAGCTCGACCTCGGCGCCTGCCAGGTCGACAGTTGCCGGCGCACACCACAGGTTCGGGACGGCGGCAACCGGCCGCACGATCTCGTCGAGCCGGCTCTTGCCGAGCAGGACGTCGTACACCGATGCGGTCCCTCGCCCGTGGTGGACGTCGAAAGCGGTCGACGCGTTGCCCTGCGGGTCGAGGTCGACGACCAGCACCCGCAGGCCGTGCTGGGCGAGGGCGGCGGCCAGATTCACGGTCGTCGTGGTCTTGCCCACCCCGCCCTTCTGGTTCGCGACGGTGAGCACCCGAGTACGCCCTGGAGCCGGCCATGGGGAGGTCGCGGGGGGCGCCGCAGGCTGGGGCGCAGGCGGCGCGGCCTCTGTTTCACGTGAAACACCGGCTTCCGGAGGCAGTAGTCCTGTTTCACGTGAAACATCGCCGGGCGGCGGAGCGGGGTGGGCGGCAGCCGCCGCCGTGAACGGGTAGGACGGCTGGCTCGGCCCGGTCATCCGGATCTCCGCACGCGGGCGACCGTAGCGGAACCGCCGGCCGGATCGGTCAGCGCGACCACCTCGATCTGGAAACCGCCCCGCTTCGTGAGCTCCGCGACTTCGCGGGCAACGCTCGCGCCCTTGAGTGCGAGGAGCTCGGCTGCCCGATTAGGCCCTGCAAGTGCGAGATCGACCAGGATCGGCAGGGCCTTCACCGCACGGGCGACCACGACGTCGCCCCGGGGAACGTCATCGGGGGCCCGGCCGTAGTGGATGTCGACGTTGCGAAGCTCGAGCTCAGCCACGCACTCGCGGAGGAACGCGATCCGGCGCGCCATCGGCTCGACCAGCACCACCGCCACGTCAGGCCGCGCCAGGGCGATCGGGATACCCGGCAGGCCGGCGCCGCTCCCGAGATCGACCACGGACGCGCCCGCCTTGATGAGCGGCGCGAGCGCGACGCTGTTGAACAGGTGGCGATCCCAGATCCGGTCCGCCTCGCGGGGCCCAATCAGCCCCCGCTCGATTCCTGCGGTGCACAACATCTCGGCGTACCGGACCGCGAGATCCGCACTGTCCCCGAACCCACGCTCAACCGCGGGCCGAAGATCGGTCTCGAGCAAGCTCAGGCGGGCTGTACGACGACGCGGCGCTCGGGCTCTTCGCCCTCGGACTCGCTCACGACGCCGTCGACGGCCGCTACGGCGTCGTGAACCACCTTGCGCTCGAACGGCGTCATCGGCGCCAGCCGCTCCGGCTCACCGGAGGCAAGCACCCGCTCGGCGGCCTCCCGCCCGATCGTCGCCAGCTCCGCACGGCGCCGCGCCCGGTGACCGCCGATGTCGAGCATCAAGCGGCTCCGGACGCCGGTCTCGCGATACACCGCCAGGCGGGTCAGCTCCTGCAGCGCGTCGAGGGTCGAGCCCCCCGGACCAACCAGCGAGTCAAGGCCCTCGCCAATGATCGAGACGCTGGCCCGGTCGGCCTCCACGTCGATGTCGATGTCGCCATCGAGATCGGCGATGTCGAGCAGGACTTCGAGGTAGTCCGCCGCGATGTCGCCCTCACGCTCCAGGAGGCTGCCTTCGGCGGTCGGAGCGGCCTCGGTCACCGCGTCGGTTCCGGCGTCGTCGCTCTGCGTGGTCATCTACGTCCTTTGCGCTTCTTCTTGGAACGGTTCGGAGAGGGGCGCTGCGCCGGCGGAGCGGGCCGAGGGGCTCCCCCTAGGGTCGGGCCGATGGCACCGCCCGGCGGCAGCACGATGTTGGCGGTCGACCGCGACGGCTTCGCCGCTGGCTGGTCCGAGCCTGACGCCGGGTCGGGAAGCGGCGCCGAGGCTGCACCCGGCTTAGGCGCCGGGCCGCGCGGCGGCAGCTTGGGCTTGGCGCCCGGTGGCGGCCCGCTCGGTTTTACGACCGGTTTCGCGGCGATCGCAGCATCCAGCCGTCTGACCACGAGGTTCCACTGGCCCGCCTGCCAGAGGTTCGAGATGACCCAATAGATGAGAACACCGATCGGGAAGAACCAGCCGTAGATCAAGAAGCTCAGCGGGAAGATGTACATCATGATCTTCTGGGTCTGAGCGGCCTGGCCCTCCATCGGGCCGTTGCGCGCCATCATCTGGCGCGACGTGATGAAGGTCGTCGCGATCATCACGACGACGAGAATCAAGCAGAGGACCCGGGTCGAGGCCTGATGCCCCCCGAGTGCCGTGAGGACCGAGTGGCTGGTCTTGAACGACGCCGGCATCGGCGCGATCCCGAACAGCTTCGCGTGGGCGGCACTGAACAGGTCCTTCTGGGGAAAGCCGGCAATGTTGCTCGGGTAGTCGCAGATCAGCTTGGTCGGCGACACCCCGCGCGAGGATGCCAGCTCGAGGCACTTGCTCGCTGCTGCGTTGATCGCGTGCCCCTGCTTGTCGACCAGGGTGATCGGCTTGATCTCGCGCAGCGTGTGGAACAGCGACAGGAAGACCGGCATCTGCAGCAGCATCGGGAGGCAGCCCGCAACGGGGTTCATCCCCTCTTCGCGCCACAGCGCCATCATTTCGAGCTGGAGCTTCTCCTTGTCGTTCTTGTACTTCGCCTGCAGTTCCTTGATCTTCGGCTGGAACTCCTGCATCTTCCGCTGGTTGCGGATCTGCTTGACGAAGAACGGGTAGATCGCCAGCCGCATCAACACGGTGAGCAGGACGACAGCGAGCAGCCACCCCGCGCTCTCACCAACGATGTGCGCGACGACCGAGTGAATCTGGACCAACAGCCAGGCGACGGCGTGGTAGAGCGGATCCAAGAAGCCCATGACCTACTCCGCCCGGTCTGCAGGGGGTACCGGGTCGATGCCGCCCGGGTGGAAGGGATGGCAGCGGCCGATCCGGCGGAGCGCCAGCCAGCCGCCGCGAAGGGCGCCGTGCTCGGTGACGGCCGTGACCGCGTAGCTGCTGCACGTCGGGTAAAACCGACAACTCGGCATGAACAAGGGCGAAACTACCCGCTGATAGGTGCGTAGCACGCCCACCAACACCCACGCGATGACGCCCTTGCGTGGCGTGACGCGAGCGTCGATGGTCGACGTCGTCATGCCGGAAACGCCTTCCCGAGCGCAGCGTCGAGCGCGGCCCCCAGGACCGCGGAGCTTCGCCCCGCAGCTGCGGGAGTGGCCCGTACGACGAGCCTGGCGCCGGATGGGAGCTGTTCGAGCCGGGCGGCGATCAGGTGCTGCAGCCGTCGCCGAACCTGGTTGCGGGTGACGGCCGGCCCCACCGGGCGGCTCACCACGAAACCGACCCGAGGACCGGTCGCGGCTTCATCGACCTGAGCGTGCAGCACCAACCCGGGGGCACTCACGCGGCGGCCCTGACGGGTTGTGATGCGGAACTCGCCACGGCGGTGCAGCCGCGACGAGCGCGCCAGCACAGCGACGTCCCTGAGTGAGGACGTCAGGCTGACAGCGACGCGCGGCCCTTGCGGCGGCGCGAGGAGAGGATGGCGCGGCCGGCCCGCGTGCGCATCCGCAACCGGAAGCCGTGGGTCTTCGCCCGACGGCGGTTGTTCGGCTGGAACGTGCGCTTGCTCACGAGGAACTCCAAGTCGTGCTGCAGCGCGGATGACGCTGCGAGGTCTGGTGGCGCTGCGAACGGCTACCCGTCCCGCGAAACGCGCTCAGCCAAGGTACGGGCGGGGCTGAAGCCAGGTCAAACCCATCTCACGGGTGTCCCTGTCAAGATGACACGCCGATAGACCGTTGAAGCGCAGGGCACGCGGCTGTTAGCGTTTCGCCGCCGACCTTCCCCCAACGCCCCGCAAAAACGGGGTGTGGACACGCACGTGTTGACGTCGGCGGCGTTGATCCCGCCGGTCGGCTGATCATCCGTCTTATCCGAAGATCCACAGACTGTGGATGGCGGTGTGGACGGTGGTCTCGTCGGTCACGTAAGTCACACGCCACACGCTGTCGTCATGTTCATCACATTGCCGCTGGGAGCGCCCGTTGTCGGACCAGGTCCAACTCGATCTCGAAGCGGTGTGGACCCGGGCGATCGCGGGGCTTGGTGAGGACGTCGTCTCTGCTCAGCAGCGCGCCTGGCTGCGCCTGACCAAGCCGCTCGCGCTGGTGCAGGACACGGTGGTGCTCGCCACACCGAACGACTTCGCGCGAGACGTCCTCGACACTCGGCTACGTCCGTTGGTCGTCGATGCGCTGTCCCGCGAGCTCGCCCAGGACGTCCGCGTGGCCGTCACTGTCGAAACGGACGCGGTTGGTGACACGGACGAGACGACGTCGCCGGCGCTCGGACTGGTCGAGCCCTACCCCGACGACGAGCCGACACCCAGTGCCCCCGCGACGCTGGTGCGGCGCGGCGAGTCCGATCGGCTGAACCCGAAGTACCAGTTCGAGACGTTCGTCATCGGCTCGTCGAACCGCTTCGCCCACGCCGCCGCGGTCGCGGTCGCCGAAGCCCCGGCGAAGGCGTACAACCCGTTGTTCATCTACGGCGACTCCGGGCTGGGAAAGACCCACCTGCTGCATGCGATCGGTCACTACACCCGGGCGCTCGCGCCGGGCACCCGCGTGCGCTACGTGAGCTCGGAGGAGTTCACCAACGACTTCATCAACTCGATCCGCGACGGTCGTGGCGAGATGTTCCGCAAGCGCTACCGCAACATCGACGTGCTGCTGGTCGACGACATCCAGTTCCTGGAGAACAAAGAGCAGACGCAGGAAGAGTTCTTCCACACGTTCAACACGTTGCACAACGCGAACTCCCAGATCGTCATCTCCTCCGACCGCACTCCGAAGCAGCTGGTCACGCTCGAAGACCGGCTCCGCAACCGGTTCGAGTGGGGCCTGATCACCGATGTCCAGCCGCCCGAGCTCGAGACTCGGATCGCGATCCTTCGCAAGAAGGCCGCCGCAGAACACCTCGATGCGCCGGCAGAGGTGCTGGAGTTCATCGCCAGCAAGATCTCCTCGAACATCCGGGAGCTTGAAGGCGCTCTGATCCGCGTCACCGCGTTCGCCAGCCTCAACCGTCAGGCGGTGGACCTCGCGCTCGCCGAGATCGTGCTGAAGGACCTGATCGCCGACGCCGCGGGCCCGGAGATCACCGCCTCGACGATCATGGCCCAGACCGCGGCGTACTTCTCTATCTCGATGGAGGACCTCTGCGGCTCCTCCCGCTCCCGGGTGCTGGTCCAGGCCCGCCAGGTCGCGATGTACCTGTGCCGCGAGCTCACCGAGCTCTCACTGCCGAAGATCGGGCAGCACTTCGGTGGCCGCGACCACACCACGGTCATGCACGCCGATCGCAAGATCCGCTCGCTGATGGCCGAGCGCCGCTCCGTCTACACGCAGGTCAGCGAGCTCACGAACCGCATCAAGAGCCAGGCGCGCGCGTGAGCCGCGTGCCCAGTGAGCCAAGCCAGAACATGACCCGGGGGACCCAGACCTTCCCCTCACACCCGCCGTACACAACCTGGGGACAACGCTGTGGACGTTTCCGGGGTACTTCGTTCAATCGCGCGGGTAGGACGCTCAGTCCCCAGCCCAACCACAGGGTTCGAGGCACCGTCCACACCGTCGTACGACGCTCAATCCCGTCCCGACCTGCGGTTTCTGTGGTTACCAACAGGACCCACAGCCCTTATTACGACCACCAGTTGATCCCTTACTTGTCTGACCCAACGCCTAAAACCATGTGGATGGGCGTGCATGACCCCACCAACGGAAGAGGTGCGCTGACGTGAAGATTCGAGTTGAGCGGGATGCGTTCGCCGATGCCGTTGCCTGGGCGAGCCGGATCCTGCCGCAGAAGGCAGCGCTGCCCGTTCTGTCCGGTCTGCGGATCGACGCCGGTGGGGACGCCGGCCCGGGCGTGCGACTCTCCGGGTTCGACTACGAGGTCTCTGCCCAGGCCAACCTCGATGTGACGGTCGCCGAGGGCGGGTCGGTTCTCGTTCCCGGCCGTCTCCTCGCCGAGATCACCCGAAGCCTGCCGCCGGCGCCGATCGACCTCGCGACCGACGGCTCACGGGTTGTCGTGACCTGCGGAGCATCACGGTTCACGCTGCCCACGCTCCCGCTCGAGGAGTACCCGACCCTGCCGGAGATGCCCGCGGTGTCCGGCACCGTCGGTAGCGATGCCTTCGCCGCGGCGGTGTCCGCGGTCGCCGTTGCCGCCGGCCGCGACGACGCACTTCCGGTGCTGACCGGCATCCGGGTGGAGATCGACGGCGAGCAGATGACGCTCGCTGCGACCGACCGGTACCGGCTTGCCGTTCGCACGCTGCGCTGGCAGCCGGAAGAGCCGTCGATGCAGGCGACCGCGCTGGTGCCCGCCAAGACGCTGGCGGACGCCGCGAAGTCGCTGACCTCCGGCGCGCAGCTCTCGATCGCGCTTGCCGCGGCGGGCACCGGTGAGGGCCTGATCGGTCTGGCGGGTGGCGACCGTTCGACGACCAGCCGGCTCCTCGACGGTGAGTTCCCGAAGTACCGCTCACTGCTGCCGGAGACCTCGACGGCGACGGCGAACGTCGACTCCGCAGCGCTCACCGATGCGGTACGCCGCGTGGCGTTGGTCGCGTCGCGCACGTCACCGATCCGGATGTCGTTCTCCGCGGACGGCATCGAGCTCGAGGCCGGTGGCCTTGACGACGCGGCCGCGACCGAGTCGTTGCCGGCCGAGTTCGACGGTGAGGCGCTGTCGATCGCGTTCAACCCGACGTACCTGCTGGACGGGCTCGGCTCGATGGACTCCGACGCGGCAACGCTGTCGTTCACCGGCCCGACGAAGCCTGCGGTGCTCACCGGGAAGGTCGACGGCAACGGCGGCGCGGACCACAAGTACCTGCTGATGCCAGTCCGGCTCGCTTCATAGCCCCGCGGGACTTCCATCGCGATCTTCGCAGAAATCGGGTAGGACATGCAGCTTGGGATGATTGGCCTCGGCCGCATGGGCGGCAACATGGTCGAGCGGTTGCGCCGCGGTGGCCATGAAGTCGTCGGCTTCGACCTGTCCCCGGATTCCGGACGCGATGTCGACAGCCTCGAGGCGCTGAAGGCCGCTCTCACAGCGCCACGCGCAGTGTGGGTCATGGTGCCGGCCGGCAAGCCGACCACGTCCACGATCGAGCAGCTCGCGGAGGTTCTCGAGCCGGGCGACCTCGTCATCGACGGCGGCAACTCGAAGTACACCGACGACCAGCTGCACGCCGCAGCACTCGATGAGAAGCAGATCGGGTTCGTCGACTGCGGAGTGTCCGGCGGTGTGTGGGGCCTGACCGAGGGCTACGGCCTGATGGCGGGCGGCGAACCCGACGCGATCGAGCGGCTGATGCCGATCTTCGACACCCTTCGGCCCGACGCCGAGTCCGGTTTCGTTCATGCCGGTGTGGTGGGTGCCGGTCACTTCGCGAAGATGGTCCACAACGGCATCGAGTACGGAATCATGCAGGCCTACGCCGAGGGCTGGGAACTACTCGAAGCGACTGACCTGGTGACCGATGTGCGCGCGACGTTCGAGTCATGGCAGAAGGGCACCGTCGTACGGTCCTGGCTCCTCGACCTGGCCGTGAGAGCACTCGAGGCCGACGAGCACCTTTCCAAGCTCAAGGGATTCGCGCAGGACTCCGGTGAAGGTCGGTGGACAGTCGAGGCGGCGATCGACCACGCCGTGCCGCTGCCGGTGATCACTGCGGCGCTCTATGCCCGGTTTGCCTCTCGCCAGGACGACTCACCGGCAATGAAGATGATCGCGGCGCTGCGTGCGCAGTTCGGCGGTCATGCGGTGGAGTCGGCGGGGCCGACGTCCGGCACCGGGTCCACCCAATCCGGGTCGACCGGGTCGGGCTCGTCAGCCGACGCGTATCCGACCGGCTGATGTACGTCTCGAAACTCTCCGCCACCGACTTCCGCTCGTACGCCCAGGTCGACCTGGACTTCGATCCTGGCGTCACTGCACTCGTCGGGCCTAACGGCCAAGGCAAGACGAACCTGATCGAGGCGATCGGCTACCTCGCGACCCTCGGCAGTCATCGGGTTTCTCTCGATGCGCCGATGGTGCGCGAAGGCGCGGAGCGCGCGATCGTCCGCGGCGTCGTCGTGCAGGACGGTCGCGACGTGTTGCTCGAGGTGGAGCTGAACCCGGGCAAGGCGAACCGGGCACGGCGCGGCGGATCTGCACTTCCGAAGGCACGCGACCTGCTCGGCTCGCTGCGGACGGTGCTGTTCGCACCGGAAGATCTCGCGATCGTGAAAGGCGACCCGTCAGGGCGCCGTGACTTCCTCGACGAGCTACTTGTCGCGCGCGCCCCGAGGTATGCCGCGGTTTGCGCCGACTACGAACGGGTTCTCAAGCAGCGCAACGCCTTGCTGAAGTCCGCGGGCGGAGCGCGGCGGGCCGGCGCGGAGCTTCGAACACTCGACGTGTGGGATGCGCACCTCGCGACCGCCGGGGCGGCGTTGCTCGCCGGGCGGCACGAGCTGGTTGATGCGTTGCGCCCGCTGGTCGACAAGTCCTACGCGCAGGTCAGCCGGGGCGGCGGCCCGACTGCATTGGAGTACTCCTCATCCGTGGCGCCGGAGATCGTCGGAAGCACCGACCGTGAGCTGCTCGAGGCAGCGATGTCAGCCGCCCTCGCCACGAGCCGCGACAAGGAGCTCGACCGCGGACTCACCTTGATCGGGCCGCATCGCGACGACCTGGTGCTCTCGATCGGCGGCCTGCCGGCCCGTGGCTACGCCAGCCACGGCGAGTCGTGGTCGTTGGCACTCGCGCTTCGGCTTGCGGCCTACGACTTGTTGCGAGCCGATGGCGGCGAGCCCGTGCTCATCCTCGACGACGTGTTTGCCGAGCTCGACGCCTCGCGGCGGGAGTCACTCGCCGAGCTGGTCGCGCCGGCCGAGCAGGTGCTGATCACCGCGGCGGTCGCAGGCGACGTCCCGGAGCAGCTGGTCGGGGCGCGGTACGACGTGGCAGCGGGGCAGGTGAGCCGTGTCCGATGACGAGGTGGGCTCGCCTCCCGCCGACCCGGCGCGGCGGCTGCTCGCTCGGGCTCGCCGAGCCAAGCCGGTCCGGCGTACCTCGACTCGGGCACCGGGCGAGGCCAAGTGGAGCGGCGCCGGCCCGGACCCGCGCGATCCGACGCTGCTCAGCAACGCCGTCGAGGACTTGGTGAAGGATCGGGCGTGGCAGCAGACCCTCAACAAGGCAGGGCTGCTGCCGCGATGGGCCGAGATCGTCGGCGCTGAGGTGGCGGCGCACTGTCGCCCCGAGCGGCTGACCGACGGCGAGCTGGTCTGCGTTGCGGAATCGACCGCGTGGGCCACCCAGCTTCGGCTGCTCAACCGCCAGCTGCTCGCCCGGATCGCAGCAGAGGTGGGAGACGGCGTCGTCACCCGGATTCGGGTGCACGGGCCGACCGCGCCGGACTGGCGGCACGGTCCGCTGCGGGTGGTCGGAAGAGGCCCCCGCGACACGTACGGCTAGCGGGCTGCCGGGTCACTGGTCGCATAGGCTTTCTGGCAGCGCCGTGAGCGCATTTCGCACCTCGTCCCGAGTAGGGGGACATTAATCCACGGGCATTTGGTCGCCACGCCCCTCCACAGGTGCCCCAAAGGGCCAGTTCTGTCGCCGTTCAAGGGTAGAATCTGGATAGGAAGTCACCGAACTGGCCGCCGAGCGCGTCTCTGACGTGTTTTGAGGCCGATTGCCCGCCTGGAGCGCCTGTTGTCCTCGTACGACGCCAAGTCCATCACCGTCCTCGAGGGCCTGGAGGCGGTTCGCAAGCGCCCCGGCATGTACATCGGATCGACTGGTGAGCGAGGCCTGCACCACCTGGTCTACGAGATCGTCGACAACTCCGTCGACGAGGCGCTCGCCGGGCATGCGGACACGATCGTCTGCACCCTTCTCGCCGACGGTGGAGTCCGGGTCACCGACAACGGCCGAGGGATTCCGGTCGACAGGCACCCGGTCGAGAAGAAGCCCGCGGTCGACGTCATCCTCACGACCCTGCACGCCGGCGGAAAGTTCGACGGCAAGTCCTACGCCGTGTCCGGCGGTCTGCACGGCGTTGGCGCTTCGGTCGTCAACGCGCTGTCCACCCGGATGGAAGTCCACATCCGGCGCGACGGGTTCAACTGGTTCCGGGCGTACAAGGACGGCGGCAAGCCGGATGGTCAGCTCGAGAAGGGCGACCCGACGAGCGACACCGGAACCACCACGACGTTCTGGGCAGACGCCAAGATCTTCGAGACCACCCACTATTCCTACGAGACCCTCGCCCGACGGCTGCAGGAGATGGCATTCCTCAACGCCGGTCTGTCCATCACCTTGCGTGACGAGCGTGACGAGACACCGATGGAGAACGTCTACCACTACAAGGGCGGGCTCGAGGACTTCGTCAAGCACCTCAACGCGACCAAGACCGCGGTGCACGACTCCGTCATCCACTTCAACAACGACGGCCAGGGCATGGCGCTCGAGGTCGCGATGCAGTGGAACTCGACGTACGCCGAGTCGGTCTACACGTTCGCCAACACGATCAACACCCACGAGGGCGGTACGCACGAGGAAGGCTTCCGTGCGGCGCTGACAACGGTGGTCAACAAGTTCGCGCGCGACCAGAAGATCCTCAAGGAGAAGGACGACAACCTCACCGGCGACGACGTCCGCGAGGGCCTGACCGCGATCATCTCCGTGAAGCTCGCCTCGCCGCAGTTCGAAGGCCAGACCAAGACGAAGCTCGGCAACACCGAGGCGAAGTCGTTCGTGCAGAAGGCGTGCAACGACTGGCTGTCGTCCTGGTTCGAACGCAACCCACGTGAAGGCAAGAT
Organism: Mycobacteriales bacterium; assembly: GCA_035545635.1. Lineage (GTDB taxonomy): Bacteria > Actinomycetota > Actinomycetes > JAFAQI01 > JAFAQI01 > DASZTV01. The sequence continues at coordinate 92,356 of DASZXY010000006.1, forward strand.
CGTCGTGTCGAAGGCGGCGTCGGCCGCGACGGCGCGGATCGCGGCCCGCAAGGCACGCGACCTGGCTCGTGGCCGTAAGGGTCTGCTCGAGTCCAGCGGCCTGCCCGGCAAGCTCGCCGACTGCCAGTCGACGAACCCCGAGGAGTGCGAGCTCTACATCGTCGAGGGTGACTCGGCCGGTGGCTCCGCGAAGGGAGGGCGCAACCCGGTCTACCAGGCGATCCTCCCGATCCGCGGCAAGATCATCAACGTCGAGAAGGCGCGCATCGACCGCGTGCTGCAGAACACCGAGGTGCAGGCGCTCATCACTGCACTTGGTACGGGCATCCACGACGACTTCGACATCGCGAAGCTCAGGTACCACAAGATCGTGTTGATGGCCGACGCCGACGTCGACGGCCAGCACATCCGCACCCTGCTGCTGACGCTGTTGTTCCGCTTCATGAAGCCGCTGGTCGAGGCCGGGCACGTCTACCTCGCACAGCCACCGCTGTACAAGCTGAAGTGGAACAAGCCGAACGAGCCGGACTACGCCTACTCCGACCGCGAGCGGGACGGGCTCATCGAGGCCGGAAACGCGGTCGGCAAGAAGCTGCCGAAGGAAGAAGGCATCCAGCGCTACAAGGGTCTCGGCGAGATGAATCCCGAGGAGCTCTGGGAGACCACGATGAACCCGGAGACCCGGGTGCTCCTGCAGGTCAGCCTTGACGATGCCGCGACCGCCGACGAGATGTTCAGCGTGCTGATGGGCGAGGACGTCGAAGCCCGCCGCGCTTTCATCACCCGCAATGCCAAGGACGTCCGTTTCCTTGACATCTGATGTCAAGGAGCCGGACGAGCGCAGCTTCGACGTCTAGTTCCTGAGTTCGCCGTACTCGCAAGCCGCAAGAAGCGGAAGGAAACCCGTGACCGAGATCAGCACCCCGCCAGGCGGACGCGTCGAGCCTGTCGGCCTCGAAGTCGAGATGCAGCGCAGCTTCCTCGACTACGCGATGTCCGTCATCGTGTCGCGCGCGCTTCCGGATGTGCGCGATGGCCTGAAGCCGGTGCACCGCCGCGTGCTCTACGCGATGTACGACGGCGGCTACCGCCCCGACCGCGGCTACTCGAAGTGCAGCCGCGTCGTCGGTGACGTCATGGGTCAGTACCACCCGCACGGCGACTCCGCGATCTACGACACCTTGGTGCGACTTGCGCAGCCGTGGGCGATGCGCCTGCCGCTGGTCGACAGCCAAGGAAACTTCGGCTCGCCAGGAAACGACCCCGCAGCAGCGATGCGTTACTGTCTCGCCGCCGCGAGCCTCGTGGAGACGCCTGAAGGAAGCGTCGCCATTGGCGACATTGTGCCGGGCGCGCAGCCCAACTCGGACAACCCGATCGACCTGAAGGTTGTCGGTGCGCGCGGCGAGTACGTGCGCGCCACGATGCTGTTCCATTCAGGCGAGCAGGAAACCTATCGGTTAACGACTTCCGATGGCCGGACGCTAACCGGCACCGAAAACCACCCCGTTCTTACGTTGGTCAATGCGCCGACCGGTAACTCGGTCGAGTGGGTTCTGCTGAACGAGCTCCAGCCCGGTGACATCGTCGCCGTCACCGACGGCGGCGCTTCCGCCGAAGCGTTTCTCTCCACGCGGCCGGGAGTGTCGGGCCGCGAGTTGGCGAGCGGTGGAGAGGTTGACGGGTTCGGCTTCGTGCAGGTTGCGCGCATAGCGAGTGTCGGCCGACAGCCGGTCTTCTCCTTGCGCGTTGATACCGATGATCACGCGTTTCGCGCCGATGGCTTCATCAACCACAACACCGAGTGCCGGCTGGCGGCTGTTGCGATGGAGATGCTTCGCGACATCGACCAGGAGACGGTCGACTTCGGTCCGAACTACGACGGCCGCTCGCAGGAGCCGCTGGTCCTGCCGAGCCGCTTCCCGAACCTGCTCGTCAACGGCGCCGCCGGCATCGCCGTCGGTATGGCCACCAACATCCCGCCGCACAACCTCAACGAGGTCTCGGCTGCGGTGCAGTGGGCGTTGCAGAACCCGAACGCGACCGAGGACGAGCTCCTTGACGCGTGCGTGGAACGGATCCAGGGACCGGACTTCCCGACCGGCGCCCTCATCGTCGGCCGCGACGGCATCGAGTCTGCGCTACGTACCGGCCGCGGCTCGGTGCGGATGCGGGCGGTCGTCGAGGTCGAAGAGGACTCACGCGGCCGCCAGCAGCTGGTCATCACCGAGCTGCCGTACCAGGTGAACCCCGACGCGCTCGCCGAGAAGATCGCCGACCTCGTCCGCGACGGCAAGGTCGCCGGCATCGCCGACATCAAGGACGACTCAAGCCTTCGCACCGGCCAGCGGTTGGTGATCGTGCTGAAGCGCGACGCGGTCGCGAAGGTCGTGCTGAACAACCTCTACAAGCACACGCAGCTGCAGGACTCCTTCGGCGTCAACATGCTGGCGCTGGTCGACGGCGTGCCGCGCACGCTGAACATCGGTCAGATGGTGCATCACTACGTGACGCACCAGATCGAGATCATCGTCCGCCGTACCCGGTTCCGCCTTCGCAGGGCGCAGGAGCGCGCACACATCTTGGTCGCGCTGCTCAAGGCGCAGGACCGGATCGATGAGGTCATCGCACTGATTCGCGGCAGCGAGTCGGCCGAGACTGCGCGCGCCGGCCTGATGGCGCTGCTGGAGATCGACGAGATCCAGGCCACCGCGATTCTCGACATGCAGCTGCGCCGTCTCGCCGCCCTCGAGCGGCAGCGGCTGCAAGAGGAATACGACAAAGAAATGGAGATCATCGCCGACTGCGAGGCGATCCTCGCCAGCGAAGAGCGGCAGCGGTCGATCATCTCCGAAGAGCTCGGCGAGATCGTCAACCGGTTCGGCACCGACCGCAAGTCGCGCCTCATCGCCTTCGAAGGCGACATGAGCCTCGAGGACCTGATCGCCCAGGAAGACGTCGTCGTCACGATCACGCGGGGTGGCTACGCGAAGCGCACCAAGACCGACCTCTACCGGGCGCAGCGACGCGGCGGCAAGGGCGTCATGGGGGCGCAGCTGAAGCTCGACGACATCGTCGAGCACTTCTTCGTGACGTCGACGCACAACTGGATCCTGTTCTTCACGAACAAGGGCCGGGTCTACCGCGCGAAGGCACACGAGCTGCCGGAGACGAACCGCGCCGCACGTGGCCAACACGTGGCCAACGTGCTTGCGTTCCAGCCCGACGAGCGCATCGCGTCGGTGATGGACATCAAGGACTACAACGTCTCGCCGTACCTCATCCTCGCGACGAAGCGCGGCTTGGTGAAGAAGACCAAGCTGACCGAGTTCGACTCGAACCGGTCCGGCGGAATCGTCGCGATCAACCTGCGAGAAGACGACGAGCTCATCGCTGCGCGACTGGTCGCACCGACCGACGACCTGCTGCTCGTATCGCGCAACGCGCAGTCGATTCGGTTCCACGCGGACGACGACATGCTGCGTCCGATGGGCCGCGCCACCAGCGGCGTGATCGGGATGCGGTTCTCCGAAGGCGACGAGCTGCTGTCGATGGAGGTCGCGACCGACGAGGACCTCGACATCCTCATCGCGACCGACGGCGGTTACGCGAAGCGCACCAAGGTGGGCGAATACCCCGTGCAGGGCCGTGGCGGTAAGGGCGTCATTACCGCCAAGATCGTGGCCAAGCGTGGCGGCCTCGTGGGAGCCTTGGCGGTACGCCCAGAGGAGGAGATCTTCGCGATCACGTCAGGTGGCGGCGTGATTCGAACTCGAGTTAAGGAAGTACGCCGCGCCGGTCGACAGACCATGGGCGTGAGATTGATCAACCTTCCGAACGAGCAGACTGTCGTAGCAGTCGCGCGCAACGCGGAAGCAGAAGAGGAAGAGGAGGGCACTGAGTCGTGACCATCGGCTCGGGGGAGCCGCCGGCATTCGGCGGCGGGTCGCTTTCGGGCGGACCCGCCTCGGCTGCGAGCGGACCGTTCCGGGCTGACCCGTCGTCGGGACGGGCGGGATCATTGGCGCAGATGTCTGCCACGACAGTGACCCCTGGCGCGACCGGGCAGCGCACCACGGTGACCGTGGGTACCACGGCACCGGTGCGCAAACGCGGCCGCCGGGCGCGACTCACACTCAAGCGCATCGACCCGTGGTCGACGCTGAAGTTCTCCCTTGCCTACGGACTGGTCGGCATGATCGTCCTGGTCGTCGCCGTCGTCCTCTTGTACAGCGTGATCGACGCGATGGGGGTCATCGGGTCGCTACGGAAGTTCCTCGACTCGGTGAGCGACAGCAAGAACGGCTCGGGCCTCGGTGAATGGCTGAGCTTCGGGCGAGTGCTGCTCGTGGCCGTCGTCGTCGGCCTTGTCAACGTGGTGCTCTTAACGGCGTTTGCGACCCTGACCGCCTTCATCTACAACGTCTGCACCGACATCACCGGCGGTGTCGAGGTCACCCTCTCCGAGCGGGAGTAAGCCGAACCGTCCGGGCTCCTGCTCAGGTAGGCTCGCTTGCCGCACCGGGTGCTTTCGCCCTCGGTACGAGGGCCTGTAGCTCAGCTCGGTTAGAGCGCTTCCCTGATAAGGAAGAGGTCGATGGTTCAAGTCCATCCAGGCCCACCCCACACCTAGCCCCGCGAGGGGACGTAGCTCAATTGGCAGAGCACCGCCTTTGCAAGGCGGGGGTTAGGGGTTCGATTCCCCTCGTCTCCACTCACTGCGTTTCGACGCATCCACCACAGCGGCGCGTGTTGCCTTGAGACGGGGTCCGCGGTCTGGTTGCATGGCCGAGTAGAAAGATCCGTTTTGTTCGAAGGAGTCCCGCGGTGACGACGGACCCGGTTGTGGGCGGTCGAGCCGCGCGGCGACGAGGCCGCTTGCAGCTCGCGCCCCCATTGCGCGCCGACGTGAACGAGCCACGCGTCTTGACATTGCCGCAGTCGCCCGGCGGCTGGAAGACGGTCTACGCCGACCCGCCGTGGCGCTTCTCGAACCGGACCGGCAAGGTCGCGCCCGAACATCGCCGTCTCGACCGCTACGACACCATGACGATCGACCAGATTTGTGCGATCCCGGTGTCGACGGTGGTCGCCGACGACGCGCACCTCTATCTGTGGGTGCCCAACGCCCTGTTGCCAGAGGGGCTGCGCGTCATGGAGGCGTGGGGATTCCGTTACGTCTCGAATCTGGTGTGGGCGAAGCGACGCAAAGACGGCGGCCCGGACGGCCGGGGGGTCGGCTTCTACTTCCGCAACGTGACAGAGCTGATCCTGTTCGGGGTCCGCGGAAGCATGCGAACGCTGGATCCCGGCCGACGTCAGGTCAACATGATCGAGACGCGCAAGCGCGAGCATTCCCGTAAGCCTGACGAGGCGTACGAACTGGTGGAGTCGTGCTCACCGGGTCCGTACCTGGAGTTGTTTGCGCGGTATGCCCGCGAAGGCTGGGGAGCGTGGGGTGATGAGTCTCATCCTGACGTCACGCCGCGGGGCAAGCAGTACCCGAGCTACCGCTAGGCGTGGTCGTGACCCTGCCACCGATCGAGCGGAACCGCCGGATGTCCGACGCAGAGCGAGCCGCGATCAGCGCAGAACTGCTCATGCGTTACACGTCCGGCCGTTCTATTCGGGAGATCTGCGACGAGACCGGCTACTCGATCGGACGGGTCAGGCGCTTGCTCGAGAACGCCGGCGCTGAGTTCCGTCCCCGGGGACGTCGCGTGATCGGCGGCCCGCGCCGCCGCTGAAATCGGCGACGCGATCGGCTCGCCTGACCAGTTCTAATCCTCGCGGCTTGGGTACGGCTCGTAGCATCACCCGCACGATCCATCCACCGACCCCGGGACACTTCACGATGTTGCGAGCCCGCCCCTCCCGCCGCCCCGCCGCCATCGCGGCCGGCCTCACCCTTGCCGCCGGCAGCGCGCTGCTGGTAGCGCCGGCCGACTCCGCGTTCGCAGTCGGCACCCCGAAGCTGAAGGTTGTGTCGGTAGGGCACACCTCGTTCACCGTCGAGGTGTCGGGAACCGGCGGGCGCTTCAAGCTGTACGCCGCCCACACCATCAAGGGTGTCTCCGTCGTGAACTTCGGCTCGGCGGAGTCGTCGAAGTGGACGCATTCCAAGCACGTCACGATCACCGGTCTGAAGTACTCGACGGATCCGTACTACTACCGGCTCATCGCGGAGGCGGGCGGGCACCACGCGTACTCGGCGATCGACGGTCCAGTCGGGCTGGCACCGAGCAAGCCGACGAACCTGGCGCTCAGCACGCCGAGTGGTGCGATCTCGCTGAAGTGGGACAGCAAGGCCGCGACCGGCTATCAGATCGTCCAAGCAACCGACGCGCAGCTGAGCCAGGGCCGCAAGATCTACACGATGCACGGCCCCGATCAGCAGTTCACGCCGTTGGGGCTCACGCCGGGCACGACCTACTTCTTCGCGGTACGCGCCCGCAACCTGACCTCCCATTCCGGGTGGAGCTCCGCTGTCAGTGGCACTGCTGCGTCGAAGGAACAGTCGCTGTCGACGGTCACCTACAACATTCGTGAGGCCGTGCACGACAACGAGCCTGATGGGTCCAACCACGGTGCACCGTGGTCAGCACGCAAGGGACCTGCGGCGGCGCTGCTTCGTAGCGCGATGCCGGACGTGATCGCGATTCAGGAAGGCGCCTCGTTCGTCGACGGCAGCACGACCGAACGGCAGGCCGACAGTCTGACCGATCAGCTCGGCGCACCGTACAAGCTCGCACGGACCGAGATCCCGCCGACCGAGAAGCACTACTTCCGCACCGGCGACTACATCATCTACAACTCGAACCGGCTCGCGCCGATCGGAAACGGCGACCACTGGGACCTCGGCCACGCGTCCCTCGGGACGCAGCACTGGGCGGCGTACCAAGAGTTTCAGGTCATCGGAAGCGGCGCGCAGTTCGCGTTCGTGGCGTTCCACCTCATCCAGAAGAACGACAACCCCGCGACCGACGATGTGGCTCGCCAGGATCAGGCGACCTCGATGTTCCAGCAGGCTCACACCAAGTTCCCCAACGTGCCGATCGTCTACGGCGGCGACACCAACAGCGCGCTGGAGGGCAAGCACGTTGTGGACAGCGCGCGTGTTGCCGCGCGCGCGTTCGGCATCGACGATGCGTTCGACGCGGCGCAGTCACGCCACAACACGAAGTACAACAGCGCGAACGGCTACAACGAGAAGCCGCCGGCCTTCAGCGACGACATCGACGCCATCCTCACGGAGCCCGGTGTCGGGGTCAGCACCTGGGACGAGTTGCTCAACCTCTCCCACGGCAAGTTCGTGACCCCGATTCCGTCCGACCACAACCCGGTCGTGGCCGGCGTCGAGATTCCGTACTGATTCACCTCGGCTTCGCGGAGCTGAACAGGAGATCGCCCGCACGGCTGCAGAACCCGTGCGGGCGACCTCCAGAACCTCCGCACCCGGGGCCGACCGCCGCTTCGGTCAAGCCCCGGGGCGCGGAGGCTAGGTGTTGAGAACCGTGTGCGCGATCTTGATCGCGCCCGGTCCGATCGTCACGACGAACATCGCCGGGAAGATGGTGAAGATGACCGGGAAGAGGATCTTCACCGGCGTCTTCGCGGCTTGCTCCCGGGCGTGCTGGCGGCGGACGAGGCGGACCTGCGCGGCCTGCACTCGCAGCACTTCACCGACCGCCATCCCGAGCTCATCGGCCTGCAGCAGTGCGACGACGAAACCGGACAGCTCGCGGACGTCGGTGCGGGCACGGAGGAACTCGAGCGCCCTTCGCCGGTCCACACCGAGCTCGATCTCGCGCAGCATCCGGCGCAGTTCGTCGCCGAGCGGCCCGTCGAGGCGGTCGGTGACGATGACGAGCGCCTGCTCGAGGCCGAGGCCGGCCTCGACAGTGATCGACAGCAGATCCAGCGCGTCGGGCAGGGCCCGGGCGATCTGCTGCTGACGCTCGCGAGCTCGCGAGTCGAGCAGCACATCCGGAACGAACGACGCGAGTACGCCGATGACGACGGCAGCGACGATGCCCGGCACCCGGTGCGGGTGGATGAACAGGCCGAACAGGAAGCCCGCAGCTGCCGCTCCGGCCTTGTAGGCGAGCATCTGCTCGAGGGTGAGCTTGGCTTCGAGCCCCGCGTAGATGATCCGCTGCCGAGTGAGGTCCAGACGTCGCGCTGGCGACAGCGGACGCATCAACCGGGCGCCGGCGTCTCCGAGCGGTTCGAGCAGACGGTAGGCCAGCCCGGCATCGGGAGCCGGCACCGAGTCGAGCGCGTTCATGGCTGCCTGCGCGTGCGACGCGATGGCGGCACGGCTGGCGAACAGCCCGGCGCCTGCGACGCCGAGGCCGGCTGCTACGAGAACGATGGCGAGAAGGACCATGACGGTCAGACCTCCACTCGGATGAGGCGGCGCATCCACACGAACCCGGCGAGCATGAGGGTTCCCGCGGCCGAGATCATGACGATCCCGACCGTCTCGTGAAACAGCGGCTTGATGTAGTCGGGGCTGACGATCAGCATCACCGCGGTGATGAAGAACGGCAGTGCGCCGAGGATGACTGCGGAGAGACGACCCTCGACGGTGAGGGCGTCGACTTCGCGCTTGACTTCGCTTCGGCTGCGCATGGTCCGCGCGACGATCCGAAGAATGTCCGCGAGCCGGCCACCGGTGCGCTGCTGTACGCCGATTGCCTGAACCGTCCAGTCGACATCGCGCGACCCGAGCCGGGTGCTCATCGCCGCGAGCGCTTCGGAGAGGTCGGTGCCCATCCGGGTCGAGGTCAGCACTCGGCCGAACTCGCTTGCGGTCGGCTCGTCCGCTTCCTCGACGACCAGCTCGAGAGCCCGCATGACGCTCGCGCCCGACTCGAGGCTGGCGGCGATCAGGTCGAGCATGTCGGGGAACTGCTCCTCGAACGCCTTCTTGCGCTTGTCGACGGAACGCACGACGAGTACGTACGGCGTGACCAGTGCGAACGGCGCGACGATCAGTGCGAGCACCGCGCCGCCCAGGATGTAGCCGAGGCCTGCGGCGATGAACGCGCCGACTGCCGAGGTGATCGCGAACTCACCAGCGGTCAGTGACCAGTCACTGCGGTCGAGGAGCTGCCGTACCCGGTCCAGGAAGTCGACGTCGGCGAGTACGCGCTCGGCAGCAAGTCCGCTCTTGGCGAGCAGTTTGCTCGTGCGTTCGGCGTTTTCCGCCCGAGCCGGTTCAAGCGCCTGCAGGTCGAGCGCGGCGCGCAGGTCCTGCACCCGCCGCTGGTTGGCGGCGACCTTGGCGCACACCGCGGCGATGACACCGCCGGCGACCATGACCGCCGCGAGGAGCGCGATCATCGCCGCGCTCCCTTGCGTGGCGGAGCGGCGGGCGAGCTCGTCGACGACGTACGCCGGAAGATCGACAGCGGCAGATCGACTCCGCGCTCGGCCAGCCGGTCCGCGCTACGGGGCCGCAGACCGGTGGCCTTCAGGGGGCCGCCCGGGCTGCGGTCGAAGATCTCCTGCAGGGTGATCGTGTCGCCTTCGCGGCCCTGCACCTCGGTGATGTGCGTGATCGCGCGGGAGCCGTCGGTGTGCCGGCCGAGCTGGACGATCAGGTCGATCGCGCTCGCGATCTGCTCGCGGATCGCGCGCAGCGGCAGGTCGATGCCGCTCATCAGCACCATGGTCTCGAGCCGCAGCAGAGCGTCCCGGGGGCTGTTGGCGTGGACCGTGGTGAGGGAGCCCTCGTGGCCGGTATTCATCGCCTGGAGCATGTCGATGGCCTCGCCGCCACGAACCTCACCGACGACGATGCGGTCGGGCCGCATCCGCAGTGCGTTGCGAACCAGGTCGCGGATCGTGATGCGGCCGGCGCCTTCGGTGTTGGCCGGGCGCGACTCGAGGCCCACGACGTGGGGCTGTCCGAGCCGAAGCTCGGCGGCGTCCTCGATCGTGATGATTCGCTCACCCTCCGGGATGAAGGCCGAGAGCACGTTCAGCAGCGTCGTCTTACCGGTCGACGTACCGCCGGAGACCAGGACGTTGAGCTTGCCGCGGACGCACGCCTCGAGGAAGACTGCCGCGTCCGTCGACAGCGACTCCTTGCCGATCAGATCGGCTACGGTCATCGACCGCTCGGGAAAGCGTCGGATGGTGAGGATCGTCGACCCCGTCGACAGCGGCGGGATGATCACGTTGATCCGGCTGCCGTCGTGCAGTCGCCCGTCGGCCATCGGGCTCGCCTCGTCGACCCGACGTCCCGCAACCGCGAGCATCCGGTCGGCCACCTGGCGCAGTGCCGCGTCGGAGCGGAACCGCACCGGGCTGAGCGAGATCTTGCCGGCGCGCTCGACGTAGACGGTGTGGGGGCCGTTGCACATGACCTCGGTGATGTCCGAATCGGCCATGAGCGGGGTCAACGCGCCCCAGCCGAGCATGTCGGCCAGCGTGGAGTCGATGAACTCCTCGCGCTCCGCCGGCGACACGCTCATCGTCGACGTTCGAAGCACCTTCTCGAGTTGCTTAGCGATCGACGAGCGGATCCGGTTCTCATCGACGTTCGCCTCGGACAGCGCCGGCCCGAAGTCGGTGACGACGGCCTGGCGGACCTCAGTGCGCAGGTCGTCGAGCCGGTCGGGCTCGCCGCGGTGATCGGCCAACGGTGTGACCGTGGCCATCGCGCTTGCGGCTGCCGTTGGCTTCGCCGTCGCACGACGCGTCCGCTCCGCCGCGGGTGCGCGGGTCTCGCTGCGCTCAGCGCGGGTGCCGGCTCGCTGGCGACGCTCTTGCAGCGCGCCGGCAAGACCCGACGACGTCCGGTCCGCCGGACCCTCTTCGCCGATCCGGGATGGGAGCTTCACGGGTTACCTCCTGAAAGTGCTCGCCAAAGTCGGCGGAGCGGCGGTTGTGCGGTGTCGGCCAGCGCGAAGCCGGACTCTGCCTGGCGAGGCGTGAGCGCGAGATTGGTGGCCATCGAAGCGACGGCCGGAAGAATGGCGCGGCTGATCTTCGAGCGAGGTTCGGATGCCGGTGCGGTGGTCCCACGGTTCACCGCGCGGCTCACAGCGCGGTCCGCCGGCAGCACGGTGCGGAACCGGCCGCCGAAGGCCTCGTTCGCCTGCGCCACGGTCACGCCGACGTCCGGTTCGACTTTGTTGAGAACCAGCCGCAGCCGGTCGTCTTCGAGCCCGAGCCGGCGCAGTACGTCGGTGAAGGCCGTGAGGTTGCGAAGCGAGGGCACGTCCGGTGTGGCGAGCACCTCGACGGAATCCGACCGGTCCAGAGCGGCGATCACGACGTCGTTCAGTGACGGCGGGGTGTCGACGATGACTACGTCGTAGTGCGGGACGACGCAGTCCAGCACGACCCCCGCGTCACGCGCGCCGACGTAGTCGGCGAGCACCGGGTCGCGCGGCGCGGCGAGCACATCGAAGCCGAGCTCGTGGTGGCAGACGAGGTCCGGCAGGTGTGTCTCGAACTCCGCCTCGTCAAGCCGCTGGCCGTTCGCCCGGTACAGGCCGTCGTAGATGCTGTACGGGTGGTGGATTTGCAGGGCTGCCGCGACCTCACCGAACTGCAGGTCGAGGTCGACCAAGAGCACTCGGTGCCCCATCCGCGCCAGCACGGTTGCCGCTGACGTCGCGAAGAACGTCTTGCCGCATCCGCCGGTTGCAGAGGCGATGGTGACGACTCGCGCGTCTCGTCTGGCCGGCAGGTCGTCGATGTCCTCGACCTCGTCGTCGTCAACCATGACGGCCGGCTCGTCGTCGTCCTCGTCTTCGTACTCCGACTCGACGTCCTCATACTCCGCGTCGACCTCGTCCTCGTCGGCGTCCTCGTAGTCGGCCTCCGCGTCGTCGATCTCCTCGACCGCGTCGTCTTCCTCGTAGTACTCCTCGTCATCGGCTTCGTCGTCGACCTCAACAGGCAGGTCGTCATGGACGACCGTTGCCTGCGCGGGCACGACGACAGGCGTGTCTTCGAAGCCGTGGTGACCGTTGGAGGGCGAGCTTCCGGCTGCACCGGTCACCTCGGCGATCACGCCGCGAATGACACCGGCGAAGCGGCCGGCGGCTGACGTGACGCCGTCGTTGATCTCAGTGACCGTGTGGGCGGCCGGAGCGACCTCGGCAAGCTCGGGATCGTCGTACTCGGACTCGTCGTAGGACTCGGGATAGCTCGCCACCTCGTCGGCAGCGTCTTCCTCGTCGTCGTACTCCTCTTCCTCGGCCTCGGCTGCACCGACGGCGACGAATCCCTCGTCGTCGTACTCGGCGTACTCCTCATCGGTGTCGTCGTAGAGCTCGTACTCCCCTTGCTCGACGTCCGCCTCTTCATCAGAGGAGTAGCCGTGGCGCTCGGCGGCATCGAGCAGGTCCCACAGCGCGACGTCGGCCCGATCGAGCGCGGCACGAAGCTTGGTGACGGTGAGTGGTCCGCGAACCGATTGCGTGATGCCGGCCCCGGCCAGCTCGGTCTTGTCCATCGCGTGCCCGTTGAGGTGCGCGACGGCGACCGAAACCGGGTGGTCGCGCCGCCAGCGTGCGATGCGACGCAGACCCGTCGAGGTCAGCTCCTTGGATCCGACGAGCAAGACGTCGACGTCCACCTCGCACTCGTCGAGATCACCGGGACGGACGACATCGAGCTCGTCGAACCGTTCGGCGTCGATTCGCGCGAGGGTCGTCTGGACCGCACCAGTGCGGTCCAGCGTCCCGATCGAGCGGATGACGCTAAATGTCATCGGTTGCTCCGCACCACACTGTCCGGCGTGGCGCCCGAAGGCGTCGTGTCGTGGGCGTTGGTCGTGTACGCGAGGTAGATCGAACCGAGCGTGACTGCGTTCACGACCTTCTCCGCGTTCACCGGGCTCAGGTCGAGAAGGACGATGACCGAGCCAGTCGGCGTGGCGGCGTTGTCCGAGTTGTCGCTGCTGTTGTTGGTGTTGGAGGGCTGCGCAACGGTGACCGACAGCACCTTGACGCCACTCGCGAACAGCTTGGTGCGCGAGGCAATGTTGCTGGAGCCCGACGCCCCACCGCCGCCGCCGTAGGTGACGAACGCGTCGACCATCTGGCCTGGCTGCAGGTAGCGCGCCACACCGGAAGACAACGGGGTCTCGACCGAGAGGGCGACGTTGCCCTTGCTCGGCGCGAGGCGACCGGACTGACCCGCGGCGGTGAAGTCGTTGTAGGACAGCTGCCCGCCCTCGGGCACCGCGCCGGACAGCACGGCGCTCGACGCCTGGTTGCTGCTCAGGTTGGAGGTGTCGCCGATCGCGTTCTTCACCACGTACGCCGACGGGATTTGAGCGACGTGCACGTGCGAGACGACGTCGCCCGCGGTCATGCCGCTTCCGAGGAACTCGTCGGCAACGAGGACCGAGACGGTCTGTTTGCCGCTGGAGATCTTGTGGTCGACGTTATGGCCGTAGGCGAAGACGATGCCCGCTCCGATGAGCGCGACAACGATGCCGACGATGACGGTGATGTTGAGCTTGCGCATGATTACTCCTCACGCCCGGAGGCGGCCGCTGAGACGGTGACGCTCGATGAATGGGTGATGCCGGCGATGCTCAGCAGGTCGCCGAGCGGACCGAGACTTACGGTCTTGCTGACCGTGACCGTCACGGTCTGACCCGACTGCGTGGCAGACGGGCAAGTAGGTGTGCCGTTGACGGTGATCGTGAGCGGAGCAACTCCGGTCGTGGATCCGTCGTAGGCGCGGTTGAACTCGTTCTGTACCTGGGTGCAAGTCGGGCGACGGCTGTTGGTCGGGTTGTTGATCGAGCCGTCGGGGTCGTACTCGGGGCTGTTCGGCGCTGCGGTCGCGTAGCGGATGACGTCGGACATCGAACGGTCGAGGGCCATCTTCTGCAGCAACATTTCGCCGATCGGGTAGATCAGCGCGACGACACTGAGCAGCACACCGAAGACGAGGGCGGCCTCGATGGCCGCGACGCCCGCGTCTGTGTCCGACCTCGCCCGCAGGCGCTCATTGTTCCCGCGGCGGTTCACTGTCGCCTCGCCGAGGCGGAGCGGGTGATCGTGTCGAGCGACGACAGGCCCGGGACCGAGGAGAACAGCGGAAGCTGGTAGGTGACCGTCACTGTGACGAAGTCACCTTGTTTGGGCGTCCCGGTTGACGGTGCCTTCGCCGCGATGACCGTCGTCGGATCGGGGAGCAGGTCGCCGGCCGCGTTCTTCGCGTCGGTGACGATCGTGCCGGCGGTCGCGTCCGGGTAGGCGCTTCCGCTCTGTCCGACCGGGATCGAGACCTGACGCGCCACCGAACGTGCGACGTGGTCGGCGACGGCTCCGTAGAAGAAGAACATCGCGCCGTAGAGCGCCATGAAGCAGACCATCGCCACGACGGGAAAGACGAGTGCGAACTCGAGAGCCGTAGCTCCCGCATCGCGCTTCGCGCGTCCCTCGGCGAGGTCCGCTTTGGCGTTTCGGAGGCGGGCGGGCATCACGAGTTCCTCAGTGCGGCTCGGAAGGCGCCGGGTGCGTTGATGACGCAGCTACCGAAGCTCGTGAGGTGGGCGACGTACTGGCCGTTCACCTTCGACAGGCACACCGGGACCATGTCGAGGAACGGGATGCCGAGGCCTACGACTGTGGTGGACACCGCAAGGACGGGCGAGCCCGAGGCGACGGCGTCATCGAGGATCGAGGTGAGGCTGGGGCCGTTGTCCGGGGGGTCGACCGCGTCAGCCAGGTCACCGGAGAGGTTGTCGATGATCGACGCGCAGGTGCCGATGCCGGGAACCGCGGCGTTGAGCGTGCGCAACGTGCCTTCGACAGAGGTGAGGGTGCTCAGCAGTGTGTTGCGCGCGATCTGCAGGGTGGGGTTGACGTTCACCGTCGTTCCACCGAGCGGGATGTTCGGAAGCACGACGGCGTTCTTGAACAGCCGGCGCGCATACGCGATGGATGTCTGAGTCGATCCGTCGGACCCGAACACTGAATCGAACGGGGCCTTGACGTGCCAGGTCGTCGTGACCTTGATGCCCGGCTCGAGAAGGGCAGGCAGAGTGCCCTGCAGCGCGGTGAGCAGCTTGGTCGGGTCCAGCGCGCCGAGGCCGAGCGTGCGCAGGATCAAGCCGGCCAGGCCGGTGAGGTTGTTCAGCCCGGCGATGCTGTTGAGGCAGCTTTGCGCGCTACCCAGTACGCCGGCGTCGGACATGTACTCGGCCTTGCACCAGGACTGCGTGTTGTACGTCGAGTACGCGACGGCGAGGTTGTCGGTCTGCTGGGCGTCCTTCAACGCGACGTCGCAGGCGTCCTGCAGCGGGTCGGGGAGATCCGAGGCGTTCTGGATGCCGAGGTCTTCCAGCGTCGTGGAGATCGTGCCGCCTGCGGGGATGGATGCGATGTACTTCTCGGCGAAGTTGATGTCGCCGAGCGGGATCTCTGAGGCGCCGGCAAGTGCGCCGGAGTCGGCAGCGCGCTGCTGCTCGGTGCCGGTAACGGACCGGACGTAGCTTCCTGTGCCGAGCGCGAGCGCGGGGATCATCGCGAACGCGAGAACCAGCGCGACGATGACGGCTACGGCGCCGTCGTCGCGGCGGTTGCGTCGAAACGCTCGCACGGGAGTGCCCTTCTCTGCAGTGAGTGGTGCGCTATTTCGGAGGGGGTGCGCGGCCGCCACTGGGCTACGGCCGCGCACCCCTCCGCGAAGGTTGCTGTCGAGCTACTGACCGACCTGGCCTTGGCTGTTGCAGTTCGGGGCGTTGTTGACACAGGTGTTGACGTTGCCGAACTTGGTGTTCAGCGACTGACCGAGGGTGTAGACGATGCCGGCGATCGCGGCAGCGATCAGCGCGACCATGAGGCCGTACTCAACGGCGGTTGCACCTTCGTCATTGCGGAAAGCACGCCGCACCCGAGCGACGGCTGCGTACATGTAATGCATGGGAGTTCCCTTCGCATGAGTCGACTCCGTGATTCGGCGTCTCATTGAGAATCGGCGTCCGAAGTCCTTGCGCACATGACGATCCGGGATGGTTTCGCGCAGTCCTTTTTGACTAGTTCGCTGTCCGATTCGCAGGCATTCGACCCGCACGTGTCCGGACATGCCGCGTAGGTCCGACACCGACGTGCCCGGAGTTATTTGGGGCGACCCGCACCTAGTCAGAAATGACTACGCAGGTAGGCGTGACGGATCGCCAATGCCGCCCATACACAGCGCCATGCAAGGATGGCGCGACCCGCGAGCGCGGGTCATGTGTCGTGCTCCGCACGCCATGGAGGGAGAGACGAGGGACCGTGGCCGAGGACATCTACGTAACGCTCACGACGTCACTTGGTGACGTGCGAGTGCAGCTCCTCCCGAACCACGCGCCCAAGACGGTCGCGAACTTCGTCGAGCTCGCGGAAGGCACCCGGGAGTGGATCCACCCGAAGACTGGACAGGCCAGCAAGACGCCGCTGTACGACGGGACGGTCTTCCACCGCGTGATCAGTGGCTTCATGATCCAGGGCGGCGACCCGCTCGGCACGGGCACGGGCGGACCCGGCTACCGCTTCAACGACGAGATCCACCCCGAGCTCGCGTTCACCAAGCCTTACCTCCTCGCAATGGCCAATGCCGGTCCCGGCACGAACGGCTCTCAGTTCTTCATCACGGTCGAGCCGACGACCTGGCTGACGGGCAAGCACACGATCTTCGGTGAGGTCGCGGACCAGGCCAGCCGCGACGTGGTCGACAAGATCGCGGCGACCGAGACCGGCGCGATGGACAAGCCCAAGACGCCCGTCGTGATCGAGAAGGTGACAGTCGAGCGGGTGGCAAGCTGAGCGATCCCGCCGAGCCGGCGACGGCCGCGGAGCACTGCTACCGCCATCCGGAGACTGAGACCGCGGTCCACTGCACGAGGTGTGACCGACCGATCTGTCCGCGTTGCATGGTCCCGGCCGCGGTCGGGTTTCACTGCCCCGAGTGCGTGACCGAAGGCCGCAAGACGACCCGGACTGCACGCACCATCTATGGCGGCAAGATTCGGGCCGGCGAGGCACCCGGGCTGGTCACGCGGGTGCTGATCGGCATCAACGTCGTGATGTTCGTGATCACCGTCGCGAGCGGCGGCGGTCTGGTCAGGGCCAACGGCGGTTCGGACGTGTACCGGCATCTCGCGCTGATCCCGGCCGCCGTCGCCGGCGGCGAATGGTGGCGGCTGTTCAGCTCCGCGTTCCTCCATTTCGGCATCACGCACATCGTCTTCAACATGTTGGCTCTGTGGTTCACCGGCCCCGCGCTGGAAGCAGTGCTGGGAAAGCTTCGCTTCCTCGTGCTGTATGTGCTCGCTGGAGTCGGCGGGGGGCTGCTGTCGGTTGCCATCGGCCCGCTCAACGAGACCGCGGCCGGCGCCTCAGGCGCGATCTTCGGGCTGTTCGCGGCCTTCTACGTGATCGCGCGGCACCGCAACGTCAACACGCAGCAGATCATGTTCACGATCGTGATGAACCTGGTTCTCACCTTCTCCATCTCGAACATCGACTGGCGCGGCCATGTCGGCGGGCTGATCGTTGGTGCCGCGGTCGCCGCCGCGATCGCGTTCGCCCCGCGCGGCCCGCGAAACGGCTTGGCCCAAGCGGGCGGGGTGGCCGTGATCGCCGTTCTCCTGGCAGCGGGCGGCCTGCTCGCGGTCCACCACGACGACAATCGCTGCCGGTCCGCCTTCGACCAGGTCCGGGCCGGGAATACGAACCAGTTCGGGCCGGCGGCCTACTGCTCGGAATTCGACCGTGGGGCCTTGTCTGCCAAGTAGGGAAGATCACAGAACGAGATTCTGTTGACGTCGTAGGATCACCCTCAAGAGCCGGGACTCGCCCGGACTCATAGAGCGTTCGCCAGGAGGCGCGCCATGCGTGATGCAGTCATCGTCGAGGCCGTACGCACCCCGGTTGGGAAGCGCAACGGCTCGTACAAGGACGTCCACCCGGTCGACCTCTCGGCGCACGTGCTCCAGGCACTCGCCGAGCGGACCGGCATCGACCCCGCCGTCGTCGACGACGTCGTCTGGGGCTGTGTCGGCCAGGTCGGCGAGCAGGCCATGAACGTCGGCCGCAACGCGGTCCTCGGCGCGGGCTGGCCGGAGTCC
This sequence comes from Mycobacteriales bacterium, assembly GCA_035545635.1. Taxonomy (GTDB): domain Bacteria; phylum Actinomycetota; class Actinomycetes; order JAFAQI01; family JAFAQI01; genus DASZTV01. The sequence goes on from DASZXY010000006.1 coordinate 110,453, forward strand.
GTTCCCGGCACGAGCGTCGACCGCCAGTGCGGCTCGAGCCAGCAGGCGGTCCACTTCGCAGCTGCCGGCGTGATCTCCGGTCAGTACGACGTCGCCGTCGCCGGTGGCGTGGAGTCGATGACCCGGGTCCCGATGGGCTCCTCGCTCGGCAAGGACGTCGGCTACCCGTTCGGCCCGATGATGCTCGAGCGCTATGACGGCAAGCTGGTCAACCAGGGCCTCGGCGCCGAGATGATCGCCGAGCGCTGGGGTCTGTCCCGCCAGCAGGTGGACGAGTTCTCGCTGGGCTCCCACGAGAAGGCCGCCAAGGCGATCGACTCGGGTGCCTTCCAGAAGCAGTACGCGGTCATCCCGGGCACCGGCCTCGAGGTCGACGAGGGGGTTCGCCGCGGCGGCACGCTCGAGAAGATGGGCGAGCTGAAGCCCGCGTTCAAGGAGGACGGCGTCATCACCGCCGGTAACTCCTCGCAGATTTCCGACGGCTCCGGTGCGCTGCTGATCACGACCAGCGAGAAGGCCGCGCAGCTCGGTCTGAAGCCGCTGGTCCGGCTGCACACGTTCGCGCTCGCCGGCGACGACCCGATCATCATGCTGACCGCGCCGATCCCGGCCACCGCCAAGGCACTCGCCAAGTCCGGCCTGAAGATCAACGACATCGGCGCCTTCGAGATCAACGAGGCGTTCGCGACCGTGCCGCTGGCCTGGCTGAAGGAGACCGGCGCGGATGAGAAGGCGCTGAACCCGCTCGGTGGCGCGATCGCGATCGGTCACCCGCTGGGTGGCTCGGGCGCGGTGCTCATGACCCGCCTGGTGCACCACATGGTCGACAACGGCATCAAGTACGGCCTGCAGTCCATGTGCGAGGGCGGCGGCCTCTCCAACGCCACCATCCTCGAGCTGGTCTAAGAGCAAGAGCGCAACAAGGAGGGGAGTTCCAGCCGAGAGGCTGGGGCTCCCCTCTTGCGTTGCAGCCCCGGTTTGTGAAGGGTTAGCAGTAGCGGGCTACTCGTAGGCCTTCACAAACCCGAGAAACCGGCGCTGGCCGGCGGAAAGTGACCCAATCGGGGAGCCTCGCCCTGGTTGTTGCGGGTTTGATCTTGATCCGACCTAAGAGTCGCTGATCTCCTCCGCCTTGGACCTCAGCGCCTTGAAGTCCTTGCCCTTGGTGTCGCTGACGAGCTTGTCGGTCGCGGCGAAGCCCCAGCCTTCGTACTTCACGGCTACCCGAGCCATGCGGTGCTCGGCCTTGCCGCCGCACTCGGGGCACTTTCGGTCGCCGGTCTCGCCGAGCCCGAGCAGCTCCTCGTGCTCGACCTCGCACTTCGTGCAGCGGAAGAGATAGATCGGCATGAATTACGCCCGACCCGGGCATAGAGCGCTCATCCACACTGTGGATTGGGGCTGTGGGTAAATCACAGGCGTGTGACTACACGCGTGTCTGAAAGGCGTCTACCGCCACCGTGCTGATGAGCGGCTCACCGCCACTGGGTGGAAATCCCGAAGCCGCCGATGATGAAGCCGAAGCCGATCAGCAGGTTCCAGTTGTTGAGCGCCTTGATCGGCAGGCTTCCGCCGGTCACGTAGAAGATCACCAGCCACACCAGACCGACGAGGAAGCACCCGAGCATCGACCAGCCGACCCACGGCGGGCTCACCTTCTTCTTCGGCGAACGCGTCGGTGGCGGCGTGTACGCCTGCTTCGCGCGAACCTTCGACTTAGGCACGAACCCTCCAGCTACCTCAACCTGACCAGCGCTTCGCCGATGTGCTGGGCCCTAGCGTAGTCACGTGCCCCACTGGCGGACGGTCGTCCGAGGAATCGGCCAGACCTTCATCACGGCGGGTCTCGTCATCTTGCTGTTCGTCGTCTACGAGCTGTGGTGGACCGGGTTCACCACGAAGCGCGACCAGCACCGCCTGATTACCGTCCTCCACAACGAGTGGGCGCACGGTGCTGCGATCAAGGACCCCCCGCTCGGTTCCGCGATCGCGCTCCTGCGAATCCCGCGCTTCGGCCCGAAGTACCTGTTCGCGGTCGTCCAGGGCACCTCGACCGCGGACCTGATCAAGGGACCGGGGCACTACCCCGGTACGGCGATGCCGGGCGAGATCGGCAACTTCGCGGTCGCCGGCCACCGCACGACCTACGAGCACCCGTTCTACTCGATCAACCGACTGCGGATCGGCGACAAGATCGTGCTCGAGACGGCGAAGGAGTGGTTCACCTACACCGTCGAGAACATCCCGGGAACTCACGCGCGCTACCAGGAGATCGTGTCGCCGACCGACGTCTCGGTGGCGTACTCGGTGCCGGACCAGCCCGACGTCCACCTGACGCCCACCCAGCGCGTGTTGACCTTCACGTCGTGCAACCCGCGGTACTCGGCCGCGCAGCGGATCGTGATCCACGCCTTGTTGACCGACACGATGCCGAAGTCCGAAGGACTGCCCGACGCTCTCAACGGCTATCGGATCAAGGGCGCCTGACATGTACTCGTGGATCTGGCGCAAGCTTCCAGGTGGCATCCCCGGCAAGCTGCTCGGCTGCTTGGTGCTGCTGTTCGCGACAGTGATGCTGCTCTTCCTCGTGGTCTTTCCGTGGGCCAGCCCGAAGCTGCCCTTCAACCACGTGACGATCGACACGACGCCCACCCCGAGTCCGACGACGACGAGCACCTCAACTGCACCTGCCGTGCCGGACTGAAATGATCCCCGCGTGGCGGGATACAGCGATCGGCCGTGGCTGGCGGCGTATCCGCCGGACGTTCCTACCGAGTGCGACTTCCCCAAAGTCCCGTTGACTCGCCTGCTCGACGACGCGGCACGCAGCTACCCGGGCAACATCGCGATCTCGAGCCTCGGCAACAAGCTCACCTATCGAGCGCTGCAGGAGTCGGTCGACCGCTTCGCCGCCGGGCTTGCTGAGCTCGGCGTGGCGCAGCTCTCCCGGGTCGCGATCGTCCTGCCGAACTGCCCGCAGCACGTCGTCGCGTTCTTCGCGGTGCTGCGGCTCGGCGCGATCGTCGTGCACTGCAACCCGCTCTCGCCGCCGGAGGAGCTGTGCGGCCAGCTGATCGACTCGGGAGCCAGTGTCGTCGTCTGCCTGGACCGGATGGCGGCGGAGATCCTCGAGGTCCGCGGCCAGACGCGCGTGAAGGCGATCGTCGTCACGTCACTCGCGGATGCGCGGACGCGCGCCGCTCGCGGGCGGCTCGAGCTGCCCCTGCTGCGCAACCGCAAGGCGGAGCTGGTCGCGGCGGTGCCGGAGAACCCGCTGGTTCACAGGTTCCGCGTGCTCGCCCGCACCGCCACACCGGCCCGCCAGGCACCGCTCAACCCGACCGACGACGTGGCGGTGCTGCAGTACACGAGCGGTACGACGGGGGAGCCGCGGGCCGCGATGCTCTCCCACGCGAACCTCGTCGCCAACTGCCACCAGATCCGGATGTGGTTCCCCGACGCCGTACCGGGCCAGGAGGTGACGCTCGCGACCGTCCCGCTCTTTCACGCCTATGGGCTGACGCTGTGCATGCTCACGACGGTGCTGCTCGGCGGCCGGCTCGTGCTGTTGCCGCGGTTCGACGTCGATGCGGTGCTCGATGCGATCGACGAGGAGCGGCCCACGCTGTTCCCCGCGGTCCCACCGATCTTTCGCGCGCTGGTGGACCACCCGAAGCTGCGCAAGCACGACCTGTCGAAGATCCGGGCGTGCGTCTCCGGGGCCATGAAGCTCCCACCGGACCTGGTGGAGCGTTTCGAGAAGGCGACCGAGGCGCCGCTGATCGAGGGCTACGGAATGACCGAGACGTCGCCAGTGACGCACTGTGTCCCGCTGACCGGCGACCGGAAGCCCGGCTCGGTAGGCCTGCCGCTACCCGGAACGCGAGCCCGGATCGTCGATCCTGACCAACCGAATGTCGAACGGCCGGTCGGAGAGCCCGGCGAGCTCGCGATCCAGGGGCCGCAGGTCTTCCTGGGGTACTGGTCGCGGGTGGCGGACGTCGTACCGCCGACGATCGACGGCTGGTGGTTGACCGGCGACATCGCGACGATGGACCACGAGGGCTGGTTCACGATCGTCGACCGCAAGAAGGATCTGATCATCGCCGGCGGCTTCAACATCTCTCCGACCGAGGTCGAGCAGGCGATCCTCGGCGTCGCCGGAGTGACGGACTGCTGTGTGGTCGGGCTCCCCGACCGCTACCGCGGCGAGACGGTCAAGGCATATGTGGTGGCGCCTGGCGGCAAGGTCACCGAAGATGAAGTGAAGGCCGCATGCGCGGCCGCCCTGTCGGCGTACAAGGTGCCGAAGCTCGTGGAATTTCGCGACGAGCTACCGCGCACCGCCGTCGGCAAGGCACTCCGCAGGCTCCTCGTCGACGAGGAGCTCGCAGAGAGCTCCGGGACGACGAGCGGGGAAGGCGGCCGACGGTGAGCAGGGTTCTCGTCGTGGACAACTACGACAGCTTCGTGTTCAACCTCGTGCAGTACCTCGCACAGCTCGGTGCGGACGTCGAGGTACGCCGCAACGACGCGATCACCGCAGCTGACCCGTTGTTCGGCGAGGTCGACGGCATCCTGCTCTCGCCGGGCCCAGGCCGGCCCGAGGACGCCGGTTGCTGCATCGACGTCATCAAGACCCACGGCGCGACCACGCCGATCTTCGGCGTGTGCCTCGGCCATCAGGCGATCGGGGTGGCGTACGGCGGGACCGTCGACCGCGCTCCGGAGCTGCTGCACGGGAAGACGAGCGAGGTCGAGCACGACGGCAAGGGCGTGTTCGCCGGCGTGCCCAACCCGTGTGTCGCCACCCGGTACCACTCGCTGACCGTCCTCGAGCCGGACCTGCCTGAGGTCCTCGAGGTCACCGCGAGGACCGCGAACGGCGTGATCATGGGCGTCCGACACCGCGAACACCCGGTCGAGAGCGTCCAGTTCCACCCCGAGTCGGTGCTCACCCAAGGCGGCCACCAGATGCTCGCCAACTGGCTCGCCGTCACTGGGGACCTCACCGCCTCGGAACGTGTGTCCGACCTTGCAGCGAAGCTGGAAGCGCAGCGCTCCTCGGTCGCGTAGGCGGCGGGCGCGGCTTCCAGCGCGGTTGCGGCTTAGGCGCGCCTAAGGCGGTTCGCCCTGCTCGGGCTCGACAAATAGGGATTCCGTCTGATGTGGCGGGCCTCCTTAGGGAGGCAGTGTGGTCTCACGCAGCCGAGAGACCGCTGAGGAGGCGATCACGATGTTGTCAGTACCCCCGGCCTTCGCTCAGGCGGAGATCGACTATCGCCAGCAGCGGGTCAAGGCTGAGTTCTCAGCGCGTGCTTATCGGCCGTCGGGCTCCGGCCACGAGAAGACCGGGCGCCGAAGCCGGCTCGCCGCGCTGTTCACGCCACGTCGCCGGCCCAACCTGGCGGCGCGGCGGCCGCTGCCGGCCCCACACCACTAACCAGGCGTGGGGTCGGTTGCGGCCTTGTCGTCAGGCGCGCAAAGTGCGACAAAACCCGTCGCACCGACCAGCCATGATGACGGGGTGGCGGCCGGCATCGAGACGCCGCTCGTCGGCCGGGTCGGCGAGCGGGCGGAGCTGGCGTCGCTGGTTGGCCTCGGCGCGGGCGGCCCCACTGGCGGTGCCGTGCTCCTCGGCGGCGATGCCGGTTCCGGGAAGACCCGGCTGACCAAGGAGATCGCCGCCGAAGCCCTCGCCGACGGCTGGCGGGTCCTGGTCGGGCACTGTCTCGACTTCGGCGACGGCTCCCCGCCGTACCTGCCGTTCAGCGAAGCGCTCGGTCGATTGGCTACCGAGCGACCCGAGATGACCAAGTCGCTGGTCGAGGCGAGCCCCGCGATCGGCCGTCTGCACCCCGCGCATCGGCGCCTCGCCGAGGCAGATCTCAACTCCGAGCCCACCCAGCGCGCGGCGCTGCTCGAGGCGGTCCATGACGCGCTGATCGCGCTGGCGGCCGAGTCACCACTGCTGGTCGTCATCGAGGACCTGCATTGGGCCGACCAGTCGACCCGTGACTTGCTGCACTGGCTGTTCACCCGCGGCCTCGAGGCTCCTGTCACCATCCTGGCGACCTACCGCAGCGACGACCTGCACCGTCGGCATCCGCTGCGGGCGACACTCGCCGAATGGGTACGCCTCCCGCGCGTCGCCCGGTTGCAGCTCGGCCCGTTGTCCTCCGCCGAGGCGCGCTCGCTGGTGCAGACGCTTCAGCCGGACGTGATCGGCGAGCGTGACCTCCGCCAGATCCTGGCAAGAGCAGAGGGCAACCCGTTCTTCCTCGAGGAGCTCGTCGCGGCAGCGACGACACGCGACGGCCGCCTTCCGACCGATCTTGCCGACCTGCTGCTGGTCCGGCTCGAGCGACTCGACGACGACGGGCGGCTGGTCGTACGTGCCGCCAGTGTCGCGGGCCGGCAGGTATCGCACGCGCTCCTCGCCGCAGGGACCGACCTTCGCCCCGGCGCACTCGACGCTGCGGTCCGGGCGGCCGTCGAGGCGAACATCCTCGTATCGACCGATGGCGAGCACTACGCGTTCCGTCACGCGTTGCTCGCCGAGGCGATCTACCAGGACCTGCTGCCTGGCGAACGCGTCCGCCTGCATGCTGCCTACGCGGAGGCGATCGCAAGCCGGGCGGTCGACGGATCAGCCGCCGAGCTGTCACGGCACGCGTGGTCCTCGCACGATCTCGTCACGGCGACTCGGGCGAGCATCCAGGCCGGCGACGAGGCGATGGCGGTGGGTGGTCCCGAAGAGGCGATCCGCCACTACGAGCGGGCATTGGAGCTCACGGTCGATCCATCCGTGGCGACGAAGCTGGCAGCGGACGGCCCGACCCGGGTCGATCACGTCGGCCTCGTGATCCGCGCGAGTGGTGCCGCGATGGCCGCTGGGCACATCGCGCGCGCTCTCGCGCTCGCCCACGATCTGCTCACGGCACTGCCCGAGGACGCGCCGTCGCTCGACCGGGTCCGGCTGATCCATTGCGTGGCGATGACGCTGCTCGTGATGGACCATGATCTCGACGTCCTCAGTCTCACCACCGAGGCGGTGCGTCTGGTACGCGATGAGCCGGTCAGTCCGCTGTCGGTTCGCATTCACATGGTTCACGCCCGCGCGATGTATGACCGCGCCCGCGACGACGAGGCCGCGAAGTGGGCAAGTGACGCGCTTGCGCTCGCGCGCGAGCACAACGTCACCGACGTCGTCTCCGACGCGACGATCCTGCTGGCGAAGATCGACGAACGTAGTGGTGATGCAGAGCGCGCCCTAGCCGCGGTGAGAACGGCGATTGACGACGCGAGGGCTGCCGCCGAGCCGCTGGCGGAACTGCGAGGGCTCTACACACTCGGCCTGCTGCAGTACGGGCAGGGTGAGATCGCTGCGGCGATTGAGGCCTTCGCTCAAGCGGCACAACGCGCCAACGCGCTCGGTCATCAGTGGGCGCCGTACGGTCTTGAGTCGGTCGTGTTCGCGGCGATCGCGACCCACGTCGCAGGTGACTGGGATCAAGCGAGCAAGCTCGTGGACACGACAGGGCGTAACCCACCGGAGCTCGCCGCGGCGCTGCTCGACGGGATCGCGATGGATATCGCGGCGGGGCGCGGCGACCTGACTGCGCTGAACAAGATGCCGAGGCTGCGGGCGAGGTGGGGCCTCGACGGCTTGGTAGCGATTACGAGCGGTTCCGGTGCGATCGAGCTGTATGGCCAGCAGGGCGACATCGCAGCCGCGATCGCGATGCACGACGACGTGGTGACGTTCGTCGGGACGTTGTGGCAACGCATGGGTTTCAACGCGCGGGTGCGGCTTGCCGCGCAGCTCGTCGGCGCGCTCGCGGGCGCGGGCGTCCAAGCCAGCGCCAGTGAGCGACAGGAACTCATCACCCGTGCCGACAAGGTCACCGACGCCGCCCGGGTGGTTGCTTCCGCGATGCGGTACCCGGGGCCAGAGGGCCGCGCGTGGGAGGCGCGCCTCGAAGCGGAGATCGCGCGGCTGTACTGGCTCGCGGGTGCGGATCGACAGCCGTCGCCGACCGAGCTGGTCGACAAGTGGCGCGCCGCGGTGGCGGCGTTCGACGCGTTCGGTCACGTGTACGAGACGGCGCGCTCCAAAGCGCGGCTCGCCGCCGCGCTTGCCGCGGCCGGCGATGCAGGTGGCGCCGCAGCCGAGGCTGAGGCAGCACGCGCCGTTGCGTCACGGCTCGGGGCGGCGCCGTTGCTCGCCGAGCTGGGGGCCGCAGCCGATAGCGACCGCGGTGCCCGCCGTACGGCGAGGTCGCGCGAGATCGACGCCCTCACCCCTCGTGAGCGCGACGTTCTCGAGCTGGTCGCGACGGGGCGCAGCAACCGCGAGATCGCAGCCGCGCTGTTCATCAGCGCCAAGACCGTGAGCGTCCACATCTCGAACCTGCTCGGCAAGCTCGAGGCCGGTAGCCGCACCGAGGCAGTCGCGATCGCGCGCCGCCGGGGCCTGCTCGGCTGACCTCGCTAGGGAGTTCCCGGCGTGATCGGCGACGTGGTCGGGGACGGCGTCACCGTGGTAGTCGGTGTCGGGCTCGGTGTCTCCGGCGTCTTCTTCTCGTCGACGTAGATCGTCACCGTCGAGTTGGCGGCCGCGTACGCGCCGCCCGCCGGTGTCTGGCTGACCACGAGGCCGTCGAGGCTCTTCCGGTAGACCGCCGCCGGCTTCGACGAGACCTGGAACCCGTGCTGCAGCAGAATCGCGGTCGCCGTTGCTTCGTCCTTGGCCTTCACATTGGGCACCTTGGTCTTCGAGTTCGACACGGTCAGCGTGATCTTCGAGCCGGCCGGCACGGAGGTGCCTCCAACCGGGTCGGTTTCAAGCACCTGTCCCTCAGGAAGCGAGGAGTTCTTGAAGACGATCCGCCCCGCTTTGAGGTTCGCTGCGGCGAGGGTGTCCTTCGCCTGCTGCATCGACAACCCGACGAGACCGTCAGGGACTGCGACGTACTGAATGCCGCTCGAGATCACGAGCGCCACCGACTGGCCCTTGCGCAGCAGGATGCCGGCTGGTGGGTTCTGCTGGATGACCTGGCCTTTGTCGTCCTGCGTCGTGTACTGCTCGGTCACCTTTCCGACTTGCAGTCCCTGGCCGACGAGTGTCGCTTGCGCATCGGCGTAGCTCTCGCCGACCACGTTCGGCGTCGTGAGGTCGCCCGCGCCGCTGGTCAGAACGTTGCGCGCAATCAACAGAGCGACGACAAAGATCGCGAGCGTCGCGCCCGCCAGCACGAGGTACGCGGCGCCGCGGCGGCGTGCCCGTGGTTGGCGAAGCAACACCGTCGTCGCCGGCAGCGTCGTACCGGAGGCACCGGCACCGGACTGCACGGGATGGGCGTGAACGGGGCGTCCGGCGAGTGCGCGTTCGAGGTCGGCGCGCATCTCCGCGGCCGACGCGTAGCGGTTGACCGGGTTCTTCGCCATCGCGACGAGCACCACGGCATCGACCGCGGCCGGCACGTCGGGCTCGACCTGCGACGGCGGGAGCGGATCCTCGCGCACGTGCTGATAGGCCACAGCGACCGCCGACTCGCCGGTGAAGGGCGGTGCCCCGGTCAGCAGCTCGTAGAGCAGGCAGCCGGTGGAGTAGATGTCGCTGCGCGCGTCGACGTGCTCGCCGCGCGCCTGCTCCGGAGACAGGTAGTGCGCGGTGCCCACGACCGCGGCGGTCTGCGTCATCGTCGCGGTCGAGCTGGTCAGCGCGCGGGCGATGCCGAAGTCCATGACCTTGACCTGGCCCGTGGGCGTGATCATCACGTTGCCCGGCTTGATGTCGCGGTGCACGATGCCGGCCGCGTGCGCCTGCTCGAGTGCGGCACAGATCGCCGCCGCGATCTCCATCGCACGCCGGGGGAGCAGCCGGCCTTCCGCGGCGAGGATGTCGCGCAGGGTGCGACCCTCGACGTACTCCATGACGATGTAGGGCGTCGCCGTGCCGTTGATCGTCCCTTCACCGGTGTCGTAAACGGCGACGATCGCCGGTGAGTTCAGCGACGCGGCGGACTGCGCCTCGCGGCGAAATCGCGCCAGGAAAGTTGGGTCGCGGGCGAGGTCCTTGCGCAGGAGCTTGATCGCCACATCGCGCCCGAGCCGGACGTCGCGGCCGCGATGAACCTCAGCCATTCCGCCGTGGCCGATGACCTCACCGACCTCGTAACGGTCGGCAATCAGCGATCTCCGCTTAGCGGGCACGACTTGCTCCCGCCCGCGTCACGGCAACGACGCTACCGGCGATCATCGCGTCTCGGTCGTCGCAACCGTGAGGTGGACGACGCCGCCGACCTTGGCCCGGGTGCCGCCGGGTGGGTCCTGAGCGATGACCGTGCCGATCGAGCCGACCGGTCCCGTCGTCAGCGTCTCGCTGGCACGAAGCCCGACCTCGTTGAGCTGGTGCTGCGCCTGGGTGAACGGCAGTCCCACGACCGGCGGCACAGTCGCCTGCCCGGCGCCGCTGCTGAAGATCCGCAGCAGGATCGCCCCGCCGATCACGACGATCGCACCAAGTGCGACCAGGCGGTTGCGGACCCGCTTTCGCTCCTCCTCGGTGTACCAGGGGCGAGGCGCCTCGGCTTGCCGGTCGGCGTCATCGTCTGTGCCGGCGGTCGGGGTGATTGCGCCGCTGCTCTGTCCGCCGCGTTGCGCTGATGCCAGTGCGAGTGCGGTCCGGGCGATCTCGGCCGGGTCGTCGCGCCCCGAGCCGCCCTTGCCGGCTAGCCCGTCGAGGAAGCCCACCACGTCGGATGTGGCATTGCCGGCGTCGATCAGCCCGACCGCGATCGCGCGCAGCGCGACCAGGTCCGCGGCGGGTGATGGGTCGGCGGTCACAGCGAAGCCGATCAGCGCGACCGATCCGTCGGGGCGCACGATGACGTGGTCGGCATCGAGCCGGCCGTGCCCGATGCCAGCCTCGTGCGCTGCCGCGAGAGCAAAGGCGGACTGTCCGATGACGGCGAGGGCGTCGTCGACGGTGAATCCGGTGGTTGTCGCGATGGTCGCCACCGTCTCGCCGTCAACCCAGGTCGACGCGATCCAGGGAGCATCGTCGTGCGCGTCGTGACGCAGGACTGTCGCGATGCCAGGGTCGGAGAGCGACTCGAGCTTGCGGGCTCGCCGGTCGAAGCTCGCGCGCCACTCCGCGGTCGCATCGAGGTAGCGGGTCACCGCGACCGGGCGGCTCGCGAGGTCGTCGTGACCACGCCACACCTCGCGATCACCGTCGGCCTCGACGCGCGCGACCAGGACGTACCGCTCGCCGACGGTCTCCAGTGGGGTCGGTGCGTCGTCAGGAGTCGTCGTCATCGGTGGAGGTGCTCAGCAGCTCAGTACGGCGCACATGACCGACTTCGCGATCGGCGCTGCGACGGCGCCTCCGGTCGCGTCGGAGCCCTCGCTGCCTCCGTCCTCCACCAGCACCGCGACCGCGACTCGGGGATTGTCGGCGGGCGCGAAGCTGACGAACCACGCCTCGGGGGGCAGGTGCTGCGAGTCGAGCCCGTGCTGCGCGGTGCCTGTCTTGCCGGCGACAGTGATCCCCGGGATCTGCGCGGCAGTGCCGGTCCCCGCGCGCACGACGAGCTCCATCATCGACGCCACCTGATGCGCGACTTCCGGCGTGACCGCCTGGCGGAGCTTCTGCGGCTTCGTATGCGACAACACCTCGGCGTTGGTGCCGCGGATCTCGGAGACGAGGTACGGCTTCATCTCGGTGCCGTCGTTGGCAATCGCGGCCGCGATCTGCGCTGCTTGCAGTGGGGTGAGCGCGTCGTCGTACTGTCCGATCGCTGACAGCGCGGTATTGGGGCGGTTCGCATCAGAGGCGAACTGGCTCGCTGCGACGTGAAGCGGAATCGACATCGACTGCCCGATGCCGAAGGCCTTGGCCTGGGCAGCGAGAGTGTGGATGCCGACCTTGAGCCCGAGGCCCGCAAACGCGGTGTTGCAAGAGATCCGGAACGAGTCGGCGATTGTGTCGGTGCTGCCATTGCCGCACGTCTCGCCGCCGAAGTTGTGCAGGAACACGTTGGTCTGCGGGAGCCGCAGCTGGGTGGGGGTCGGGATCCTGCTGTCGGGCGTGAACTTGCCGGTCCCGAATGCCGCCGCCGAAGTGACGATCTTGAACAGCGACCCCGGCGGATAGATCTCAGAGATCGCACGGTCGGTCAGCGGGTTCGCCGGGTCGTGCAGCAGCTGCCGGTAGTTGCGGTTGCTTGCTTGGGAGCTGTGCAGCGACACGAGGGACGGGTCGTACGACGGTGACGTCGCCAGCGCGAGGATCGCGCCCGTTTTCGGATCCATCGCGACAACGGCGCCCTTGACCCCTCGCAGTCCCTGGTACGCCGCTTGCTGCGCGTTGGGATCAAGGGTGAGTACGACGGACCCACCGCGTGGAGTGCGACCTGTGATCTCGTCGGCGATGCGGTGCAGGAACAACCGGTCATCGGAGCCGGACAGGATCGAGTCCTCCGCCTGCTCGATTCCCGAGGCGCCCACGACGAGTGAGTAGTAGCCCGTGACCGGCGCGTACGCCGGTCCGCCCGGATAGGTACGCAGGTACTTCAGCGCGTCGTGCGTCCTCACCGATCGCGCGACGTCCTGCCCCGCGACGACGATCGCGCCGCGCTGCCGGCTGTACTCGCTGTAGAGGACGCGGACGTTGTGCGGGTTGGCGCGCAGCGACGAGGCGTCGCCCACCTGGACGATGTTGGAGTTGATCATCAGCGCCGCGAACATGATCAACGCCGCGATGACGACGTGCTTCAGCGGGCGATTCACTTCGGGACCCCCGCGGAGTCGTGGAGCGAAGCGGAGCGCCTTCGTCGGGTACTCACAGCTTGATCGCCATCGTCGCGGACTCGTCCGGCTCTGCCGGCCGGGGAGCGACCGGCCGACGGGAGGCGTCGCTAATGCGGATCAGGAGCGCCAGCAGGATCCAGTTCGAGACCAGGCTGGAGCCGCCGTAGGACAGGAACGGCAAGGTCAGCCCGGTCAGCGGAATCAGCCGGGTGACGCCGCCGACCTGCACGAACACCTGCAACGCGAGCCCGAAGGCGAGTCCCGCGCCGAGCAGCTTGCCGAAGTCGTCACGGGTGCCCAGTGCGGCGCGCAGGCCGCGCATCACGATCAGCAAGTAGACGACGAGCACTGCCATCAGCCCGGCGAGACCGAGCTCCTCGGCGATGGTCGACGCGATGAAGTCGGTGTTCGCGAACGGCACCAGGTCCGGGCGGCCTTGGCCGAGCCCGGTGCCGAAAATCCCGCCGGTTGCCTGACCGAACAAGCCTTGCGCGAGCTGGTAGCTCTGGCCGGTGATGGTGTGCGGGTCGAGCGGGTGAAGCCAGATCTCGACCCGGTCGTGGACATGACCGATCGCCGCGAACGCGAACAGCGAGCCGAATACGAACAGCAGCAACCCGATAAGCAGCCACGAGCGCCGTTCGGTCGCGATGTACAGCATCGCCACGAAGATCCCGAAGAACAGCAGGCTCGACCCGAGGTCGCTCTCGCGGGTGAGGATCAGCAGGCTGGCCCCCCACGCGACGAGTACCGGACCGAGGTCGCGCCCGCGTGGCAGCGTGACCCCGAGCATCCGCCGTCCAGCAAGTGCGAGGACGTCTCGCTTGCGTACGAGGTAGCCGGCGAAGAACACCTCGAGGCCGATCTTCGCGATCTCACCGGGCTGGAACGAGAAGCCACCGAACCGGATCCAGATCCGAGCGCCGTTGACCGTGCTGTGGCTTGCCGGCAGCAACGCGGGCAGGACGAGCAGCAACAGCCCGCCCGCCATCGCGGTGTAGGTCAGGTTCTCCAGCCGCCGGTGGTCGCGCACCACCACGAGGACCGCGATGAACAGCAGGATGCCGATCACGGTCCACACCAGCTGCAGCGGCGCAGCCGACGCGGCGGCGTGGACGCCGGCTCCCTTGGCACGACTCGCGGCCGCGAGGTCGAGGCGGTGGATGAGGACGAGGCCGAGCCCGTTCAGCATGATCGCGGCCGGAAGGAGCACAGGGTCGGCGTACGGCGCGAACCGCCGGACGGCGAGGTGCGCGACCCCGGCGAGTGCGATGAACCCGAGCCCGTCGCTCAGCAGCCCGCTCGGGAACGATGAGGAGTACGCCGCGCTCACCGACGTGAACGCGAGCATGGTCAGCACGAGCCCGAACCCGATCAGCGCGAGCTCGGTGCCACTGCGCTTGATCCCGACAGGTGGTGCGAGCTCCGTCATGGCTGCTGCGGGCACCAGCTAGGCGGCGTCGGCGGCTTCGGAGCTGCTCGCCGCTTGTTGGCATTCCCGCTCTTCGTCGAAGCGGTTGCCGGGTGGCTCGCCACCCACTCCTTGCAGGCGTCGTTGCGCACCGTTGTGAGCTCGTCGGCGACGTTGTCGCGTCCGGACACCTGACCGCTGTCCAGCAGCTCTCGATCGGACTGCGTCACCTGGTTGGTCGGAATCTGGGTGGTCGAGGCGAGCCGCGACAGCGAGATCCCGAGGACCTTGCCGCGCTCACCGTGGAAGATCGCGACGTTGCCGTTGTCGTCGGCGAGGTACCACTGGCCACGGATGTAGATCGTGGTCGCGGCGACGGCACCGGCGATCAGCAACAAGATGACGACCGCGAGGATCGCCAGGCGCCGGCCGATGCTGCGCGTGCGTACCTTGCCCGCCGCCGTGTCGGTGGATGGATTCGTCGCCGACCGCCGGGCGCGGTCCGGCGCCGCAGCTGCGCCACCCACGATGGCCTGCGCGGCTGGCACCTCACCCTCGACCGGTTCCGCGACCACCACCGTCACGTTGTCGGGAGCACCGACCGACAGCGCGTGGTCGACCAGCTCGTCACAGATGAGCTGGAGGTCCTCCCCGCCGTTCATCGTCGCGGCAATCGTCGGCGCCTCGACGTAGTCCGAAAGCCCGTCGCTGCACAACAGATAGCGGTCACCGGCGACCGGGGTGATCAGCTGTACTTCCGGCTCGGCTTCGCCGCGGCCGTCCAGGGAGCGCAGGATCCACGATCGGCGCGGATGGACGCGCGCCTCTTCCTCGGTGATCTGGCCCTCGTCGACGAGCGACTGGACGAGGCTCTGGTCGCGCGTCAGCTGCGTCAGCTCGCCACTTCGCATGAGATAGGCGCGGGAGTCGCCGAGCTGTGCGAGTCCGACCTGGCCGCCCGCCCACAACATGGCTGTGAGAGTCGTCCCCATGCCCGCGAGTCCCGGGTCACCCGCGATGGCGTCGCGCAGCTGGATGTCCGCAGCGTGGGTGGCGTCGCGCAGCGCGTCCAGCGGGTCCTGGATCGTGG
Organism: Mycobacteriales bacterium; assembly: GCA_035545635.1. GTDB lineage: Bacteria > Actinomycetota > Actinomycetes > JAFAQI01 > JAFAQI01 > DASZTV01. The sequence goes on from DASZXY010000006.1 coordinate 125,773, forward strand.
TGTCGGTGTCGAGCGGCGACAGCGTGCTGATCGACATCTTGCTGGCGATCTCACCCGCCACCGAGCCGCCGACGCCGTCCGCGACGGCGAGCAGCCGCGGGCCGGCGAACATCGCATCCTCGTTGCCGTCGCGCACCAGGCCCACGTGGGTGCGCGCCGCGAATCGCCAGCCGCCCGTGGTCATGGTTGAAGCTCCAGCACAGTGCGACCGATTCGGATCTGCGACCCGGCGTGGACCTCGGTCGGCGCGGAGATCTTGGCGGCGTCGAGCACGGTGCCGTTCGTCGACCCGAGGTCCTCGAGAATCCACGCTGAGCCGTTCGGGACCAGCCGGGCGTGGTTGCTCGAGGCGTAGTCGTCGTTGATGACGATCGTCGAGTCGTCGGCGCGGCCGATGGTCACCGGAAGGGAGGACAGCGCGAAGGACCGCCCAGCCAGCGGCCCGTCGATGACGGCGACCCGTGTGGGGGGCACGTTGCGCGCACGGGTCGGCTTTGCGGGCTTGACCGGCCGGCTCGGGCGCGGCGCTTTCTCCGGGCGTGGCGTCTTCTCCGGGCGCGGCGCTCGCTGCTTCGCAGGCCGAACGCCGAACACGTCATGGCGAACCGCCATGACTGCGGCGATCACGAAACCCCAGAGCAGGACCAGAACCACGGTCCGGAGGAGGAATACGACGGCGATCGGCAACGGCTGCTCAGCCTTCGTCGCGCCGGAAGATCAGCGTGGTGTGCCCGATCTCGATCCGGTCGCCGTCCTTGAGCTCCGCCCGCTCCGTGGGCTTGCCGTTGACGGAGATGCCGTTCGTCGATCCGAGATCCACCACGCCGACTCGCCCGTCGCTGTAGCGAACCTCGGCGTGCTTGCGCGAGACGCCCGAGTCTTCGATGCGAAGGTCGCAGTCGCTGGCGCGCCCGATCACCGTCACCGCGTGAGTGAGGAAGTAGGCAGACTCCTCGTCGCCGGCGTCGGTCACCAGCCGCGGCCGTCGTGGGTACGCGCCGGCCGGGGTCGGCGTCGTACCGGCAGCTGCGGCACCGCGGGCCGGCGCTTTGGCTTTCGGCCTCTCCGTCGACTTCGCGGGAGCGTCTTCGCCGGTGTGCATGCTGCTGCGGATCCGGAAGACACCGGTTCCGATGTCACCGCGATGTTCAAAGCCGACCTCGACCGCTCCGACGAATGAGTAGCCGTTCTCAGCGGCGTGCTCCTTCACCATCGCCGCCAGCTCATCGCCCAGCGGCTCGGCCCATTCCTCGAGCCGCCGGTAGTCACGGTCGCCAAGCTCGACGACGTAGGCGTTGGGGGCGAGCACCCGGCCGCGCGCGACGACTTCCTTTCGGTCGTCGGATTCCCGCTGCAACGCGCTGGCGATCTCGGCGGGCTGAACCTCGCCCTTGAACACTCGCGCGAAGGCTCCTTCGACCAGCCCGCCAAGGCGGCGCTCGAAGGACTGCAGGACTCCCACGACGCGTCCTTTCCCGGACTACCCGCAACGCACGCCTGACAACGCATGTGAGCCGCTACGGGACGGCCTGAGCTTGATCGTAACGGGAGGGGCCGACGATGCCTGCGTGCTAGCGTGGCGATCCCCCGCGGGCGAGTGGCGGAATGGCAGACGCGCACGGTTCAGGTCCGTGTGTCCGTAAGGACGTGGGGGTTCAACTCCCCCCTCGCCCACTATCCACAGATGCTGTTGACCTGCAGTTTCTGTCGCAGGACCTTCGTACCGTCACCTCTATGGCCCAACCAGGGCCTAACGACGCGGAGGTGTGCGATGGCGACGACGGTCTCTCGACGACGCAACGACGGCACGTTGGCCTATCGCGTCAAATGGGTCCTCGGCGGAGCGCGCGGCGGTCGCTGGCAGTCCGAGACCTTCGATGACCGGCGGGCAGCACTGAAGTTCCAGGCACTCGTCGAGGCCAACGGTCACCGCTGGCCCGACGGCTGGATCAAGGGGTTCGGATTCAGCGCGCTCCCGACCGACGTTGACGACGCGCTCAACCGATAACCGGCGCTTGGCCAGGGTCTCGGCGCGCGACGAGGAAGACGCGCTGCTCGCCGCTCCAGGCTCACTCGGGCTGCTTGGCGAGACGATCATCCGGGTCGGAGCTCTATCGACGACTTCAGGCGAAGGCACCCTGCTGATCGCAGCTGCGGATCATCCTGTTGCGGCGCTCGGCGTCAGTGCCTTTCCGGTGGACACCACCCGACTTGTCGCGACAGCCCTCGCGGCAGGTGAGGGCCAGGGCGCTGCCGCCGCGATGTCAGCTGGGATGGCCCTTCGGCTCGTCGACTGCGGTATGAACGGCGAGCCGATCGACGGCTGGGCGCCGAACCACGCAAGCGGCACCCGCGGCGACATCGCGACCGGCGACGCCATGACCGACGACGATGTCGACGGTCTCCTCAGGGCGGGCGTCGACCTTGGCCACGAGCTTGCCGCCACTGGTCCGGTCGAGATCGGCGAGCTCGGCATCGGCAACACGACCGTGGGTGCCGTTGTCGCGGCGTCGGTCCTTGGCGTCCCGCCAGCCGCTGTCGTCGGCCGTGGTGCCGGGAGCGACACCGCGACGATGCAACGCAAACATGAAGTGGTTGAGCGAGCGCTCGAGCGCCTTGGTCGTCGAGGACCTCGAGAGCTGCTGGATGACGACGCGCTCCGACGGCTGATCGCCGCGATCGGTGGGCCCGAACAGGCACTCCTGACCGGGGTGTGCCTGGGCGTCGCCGATGCCGACGGACTCGTCGTCCTCGACGGCATGCTCACCGGCACCGCCGCACTTCTCGCCGTACGGAACCAGCCCACCGTTCAACGCCACCTCGTCGCCGGACAGGTCAGTGCCGAGCCAGCCCATCGTGCCGTCCTCGACGCACTGGGGCTTGAGCCCTTGCTCGATCTACGCCTGCGTGCCGGCGAAGGCATCGGTGCGGTCCTTGCCACGTCGTTGATCAAGCAGACCGAGCAAGTCCAAAAGCTGACAGCGCGTACCCGCTAGACCGGTTCCTTAGCTGAGCGCGGCGGGCTGAATCGAGCGCGCTCCAAGGAGCCGGGCAGCGGGCCGGCTCCGGTCGCAATCCAGTCACACAGTTCGAGAAGTCGAGTCGGATCGGTCAGGCCGCCAAGCCATAGGTTGACCGTCCGAGTCTCGGCATCGGATCGCTGCTGCACGACCACGACATCTTTCTCCTCGCACGGGCCGAGGCACTCGGCCGTCCTGACCCGTGCGCCGGCTTCGCTCGCGGCGGCCCGAATCAGGTCAAGCGTCGTGTCCGGCACGCCTTCCGGCAGCTGCCCGCAGCAGCAGCCGCGGCACACCGAGACGGTGATCACGAGCGCCGCCGCAGAAGCAGCTGCGGCGTCCCGGCTTCAGGGTGCTCGACGACAAGCACGTCCGCGCCGTACGCCTGCTTGATCAGCTCTGGGTTGATCACGTCACGCGGGGCACCGCCGGCGATAAGGCGTCCGTCCGTCATCAGATGGACGGTGTCGCAGAACAGCGCCGCAAGGCTCAGATCGTGCAAGGCCGTGAGGACCGTCAGGCCGAGGCTCGCGACGAGCTCAAGGACTTCCGTCTGGTAGCGGATGTCGAGGTGGTTCGTCGGCTCGTCGAGCAGCAGATGGTCGGCGCCTTGCGCGAGAGCCCGGGCGATCAGGACGCGCTGCCGCTCGCCGCCCGAGAGGGTGTGGATGCTCCGGTCGGCGAGCTCAAGGCATCCGACGCGGCGGAGCGCATCGGTGACGATCTCGACGTCGGTGGGGGTATCGCGGTCGAACGCGCCCTTGTGCGGGGTACGGCCGATCATCACCATCTCGAGGACGTCGAGCTCGAACTCGAGTGGCGTCTCCTGGGCGACGATCGCGATGCGCTGTGCAGCCTGCCGCGCAGGCATGGCGAGAAGGTCCTCGCCGTCGAGCAGAACCTGACCAGTCGCGGGGCGATGCGCGCGGTAGACAGCCTTGAGCAGCGTTGACTTGCCGCAGCCGTTCGGGCCGAGCAGGCCAACCATCTGGCCGTCGGCTACCGGGATCGTGACGTGGTCGACGATGCGCCGGCCCTCGAGGTCGACGCTGAGTTGCTCTATGTCGAGGCTCACGCGCCGCCACCGAACCGGTAGGAGCGTCGACGGACCAGCAGGATCAACGTGGGTGCGCCGACGAACGCCGTGACGACACCGATCGGCATCTCCTGCGGCGCGACGATGGTCCGCGCCAGCAGGTCGCCGAGCACCATGAACGCCGCACCCAGCAGCATGCCGACCGGCAGCACCTTGCGATGGTCGGAGCGGACGAGCAGCCGGACGATGTGCGGCACGACCAAGCCGACGAAACCGATCACGCCGCTCACCGCAACAGAGACCCCGGCCATCACCGAGGCAACGATGAACAGGTTGCGGCGCACTCGTCGTACATCGATGCCGAGGGACGCGGCTTGATCCTGCCCGATGGCCAACGCGTTGAGCGGGCGGCTCTGCGAGTACAGGTAGACCAGAGATAGGAGCAGGACGACGGCCGGGATCGGAAGCTGGTCCCAGGTTGCCGAGCCGAAGGAGCCGAGCAGGTAGAACAGCACGGACTGCGTTGCCTGCGGGTTGCCCTTGAACAGCAGGAAGCTCGCGACTGACTCGAACATGGCGGACATGACGACGCCGCAGAGGATCAGTTGCGTTGGCATGAGCCGGCCACCGGCCCGCGCGACCGCGAAGACCGATGCGGTCGCGACGAGAGCCCCGATGGTGCTGCCCACGGACAGCGCCCACACGCCTAGCGAGGCGAAGACCCCGAACAGCAGTACCGCGGTGGCTCCGACGCTTGCACCTGAAGAGACACCGAGCAGGAACGGGTCCGCGAGAGGGTTGCGAACGAGCACCTGCATGACCGTGCCTGCGGTCGTGAGTGTCGCCCCGATCAGAGCGGCGAGCAGAACCCTTGGTACGCGGATCTGCCAGACGATCTCGTCGTCCGGCGAGTCGTTCCCGTGCCCGAAAAGATGGACAGCAAGCACGTGCCCGACCTCGCCGATGCCGATGTGCACCGGCCCGATCGCGATGCCCAGCGCCATGACCGCCGCCAGGAGTGCCGCACTCACCACGAGGATGAGCGACAGCGGCACCCGCCGGCGGCGTTCGGTCATGTGCGGTTGTGAGCTACGAGTTGGCGGGCAGCCCAAACGCGGTCGGGTGCAGCCACTTCGCGATCGCCTCTACCGACGCTGCGTTCTGCGGGCTCGGAGTGAGCTGGTCGTAACGCAAGTGGAAGATGCAGTTGTTCTTCACTGCGGGCAGGTCCTTGGTCAGCTTGAAGGTCTTGAGGAAGTGCTCCTTCTGCTGCCAGGTTGGAGTGTCGTAGTCGTTGATGAGGATGCACTGCGGCTGGGCCGCGACGACCTTCTCCCAGGACACCGATGTCCAGGACTGCTTGAGGCTGGCGAAGATGTTCGTGCCGCCGGCGAGGCTGATCAGGGCATTCGGCATTGCGAGGCCGGGAGCGGTGAAAGGCGAGCTGTTACCGCTGTCGTAGAGGAACACCGACACGGGCTTCTGGCCGGCGACCTTCTGCTGCACGGTCGCCACGGTCGCCTTCATCGACGCGATAAGCGCGTCGGCTTTGTCCTGAACGTTGAAGATCTTGCCGAGGTTCTCGAGGTCCTGGTATGTCGCATCGATGCTGATCGACTGTTCCGTTGCGACGCGTGAGCAGGACTCGGTCAGCGCCAGGGTCGTGATGCCGAACTTCTTCAGGTTGTCGGGCGTCAGGGTGTGGCTGGTCGGGTCGAGGCCGTAGTACCAGCCAGCAAACAGGAAGTCCGGCTTGAGCCCGACGAGCGGCTCGAGTGTGAAGTAGTTCGGAGAAACGTGCTTCACGGACGCGAAAGCCGTCTTGTACTCCGAAGGCATGCCGGCGTTCGCCGAGCTGTCGACGCCGAAGTCCCCGACCATGCGTGGGGCGAGACCGAGGGCGAGCATGTCTTCGGTCGTGTTGACGTCGTTCGAGACGGCGCGGGAAGGCTCTGCGCTGACCGTGACCGGGTTGCCGCAGTTCTGCACGGTGACCGGGTAGGCCGTCTGTGCTGCGGTGGTCGATGAGCTGGTGGCGGCGGGACTGCCGCCGGACGAGCTAGATCCGCACGCAGCGACGAGCGGAAGTGCTATGGCGCTGGCTGCGATGGCGATCGCCATACGGCGACCAGGTCGGTATGTATCGGGACCCACTGCTTCTCCTCGAGCATTCGGAGAAGCGGGTCCTCGGCGGAGCTGCCGCCTACGGACGGCCCCAACTCCGAGAACCGGTCACGCGGTGCAGTACAGGCGACCGGGCTCGCCCTCGTTTCGAGGGACCACCGTTGCGGGACAGCGCCGGGATCTCACCGGACTTCGCTGTGGTCAGCACCACCCCGAGATCGACTCGGGGCAACTGAAAGTTAGTTGGGTCGAAGCAGAGCGTCAATCCGACCGCTATGTCCTCGTGAGAGATCGCCCCGCTGCTGAAGCTGCTGGGCTGAGCCGGCGAGATGGTGGACACTGGGCAGGTGAGCACCTCGGCGGCGCCGCTACCACCGGCCGGGCGGTTCAGCGCGCGGAAGCGTCCGTTCGACGTCGTCCCGCTGTCGGAGCTGCGTGGGCCTGCGGCGGGGGTGATCACCTTGCCGCGTCACGTGAAGTGGAGCGGCAAGGCCGCTTCGTATGACCTCACGGACTCGATCGCGCGGCGCACCGCTTACAAGCACCTCCTCGAAGAGGGCCTGCCTGACGACTTGCGCCAGTTCGTCAACGCCAAGTTGCTCGCCTCGGATCTGCGGTATCTAGTCATCCGACCGGAGATTCGCGCCGCCTGGCGGCGAGCCGTACTGGCTTCTCGTCGATGACGGCATGTTCACCCCTCTTCAGATTCGCGTCGCCCGACTGCTGAGCGGTCTGCCCGAGGCCCGCGACTTCGCGCTAGCCGGCGGTGCCGCCCTCATCGCACACCACGATCGATCGGCTGACCAACGACCTCGACTACTTCGCCACAACCCCGGACGCTCCGATCCAGCTTCTTCCATCCTTTGAAGCCGCACTGACCGGTGACGGCCTGTCCGTGGAGCGGCTGCGGGTGTCGGACAGCTTCATCCGCCTCCAGATCGGGAGTGGCGAGGACAGCACGCTCGTTGACCTCGCCTTCGACGCGCGGATGGCACGGCCCGTCTCGACCGAGCTCGGCACGACGCTGAGCGTGAGTGAGCTCGCCGCCGACAAGACACTCGCACTGTTCGGCCGAGCGGCCGCCCGTGACATCGTCGATGTCGATGCGCTCGTCCGACAGTTCGGCTGGGACGAACTTGAACAACTCGCGACGGAGAAGGACAGCGGCTTCGATCGGCAGGTCATGGTCGGCATGCTCCGGACCTTCGACTCCATCGATCCGAGGGACTTCGATCTCGACGACGCGTCCTATGACCAGCTTCGCGTCCGTGTCGGTGACTGGATCCGCACTCTAGCCTCTGTGCGCGACACCGATGTCGGCCTTTCCCGCGAGCCGGAGCAACACCGGCGCACCGATCGCGGCCGAGAACGCTGAACGGGGACCATCCCGTGGGCGTGATCTTGCTAGGCCCGCTGGCCTAACCGTTCGCTCCCGAGCGTGTCCTCAGGGAGGTGAGTGTCGCCGAAAACGCTTGTGTTCCCAACGAGAATCCGGCAAAGTGCCTGGTCAGAGGGATGACGGTCGACGGGTTCAACTCCCCCCTCGCCCACCAACTTCGGGTTCGTGAAGACCTAGCAGTAGCCCGCTACCGCTAACCCTTCACGAACTCGCTGGGCGCTTGTCAGCGAGAAAGCGGAGCGTGGCGGCGACCGTGAGGCGATGCCACTTGGCGGCCCGCAGCAGCATCGCGTGGTTGTCGCCCCGGACGACCTGATAGGTCACATCGGCGCCGGCTTCGGCGGCCTTTCGCGCAAACCTGCGTGACGCTCGGGGACTGGTCACGAAGTCCAGGTTGCCGTGGGCGATCAGGATGTGCTTTCCGGCGAGCTGGGCCACTGGGTCCGTCGACGTGATCCACGGCGCCAACGCGACGACGCCGACCACGTTCTTGTCGTCAGCGGCACGCAGCGCCGTCCGGCCCCCCATGGAATGGCCGACGAGCACCACCGGCACGTCGCCGTGACGGCTCCGGAGCTGTTCGAGCGCCCACCGGGTGTCGGCAACCGGAGACTCCTCGGCGCCGTTCCAGCCGCGGTACCGGTAGCCGAGGGACGAGACCGCCAGTCCGGCTTCGGCACCACGGCGTTGCAACCGTCGAGCAAACGGTCGCATCCGGACAGCGGTGAGCTGCGATGGGAGCGCGGGGTCGTAGCTGTGCTCCCGGCCGCCATGCAGGACCAGCGCGACGGCGCGGACCGTCTGCGGCGCCGGGAGGTCAGCGAGCGAGGGTTCCGGCACGGCCCGATTCTTCAACATCGACGTAGCGCTGCCGAAAAGCAGCCGTTACGTGCAGGGCCGACGATGGGGCATGGCCACCTTCGCGCGACTGCGTATCGACGTCCCCGACCACCCTGGAGCCCTCGCCGCCATCGGGCGAGTGCTGGCCGCTGAGTCGATGAACGTGGTCGAGGTGGCGATTCACGAGGTCGAAGGTGATCGGGCGACCGACGAGATCGTGGTGCAGTGCGCGACCATGCCGTCCTTCGACACGCTGGCCGGGCCGATCGCGGCTGCTGGTGGTGCACTGCTGTCCGTAGGGCCGTGCAGTCAACACACCGATCAGCTCATCGCCGCGATGACTTGGATGGGGGTCATGCTCGACGGGCCCGAACGGCGACGGATCTTCGCGATCGGTATCCGCACGATCGTGGGCATCGACCCGGTTCAGGTCGTGCCGGCCGCCGCCGTCGCCGATGTGGGCATCGTGGCGGAGGCAGTCGCGTCGGGACGGGTGATCGTGCAGCACGTCTCGCGGCTACCGGAGGTGGTGCGCGAGGCCGTCGACGTCGACGACACCACCGGCTCCTGGCTGTTGGCCGCGTCGGACGGCCTTCCTGACGGCTACGTCGTGTTGGCCGCGCGACCATACGGCGTCCGGTTCACCTCGACCGAGCTGAGCCGGCTAGCGGCGTTGATCGACTGTCGCAAACAGCTGATCCGCAGCCGTCAACCCGAGCTGGTCCTGTGAGCTAGCCGCTTGCCGGCGTCACCATGACGCTCACCCGTTTCGCGCCCGCGTCCGCGGTGATCAGCAGCAGTGGGCTGTTCGTGCCGGACACGACCTGCCCACCGGTCACAGTCACGTCGTACCCGTGCGGATACGCCAGCCGCGGAATCGAGAACTGCGACACCGCGTTCGTGCCGTAGCTGCCGCTGCCGTCGGCGCGCTCGGTCGAGTAGGCGGCGGTGAAAACATGCGAGGTGGCGTTGTAGCCGTAGCCGGCGGGAACGCCGGCAACCAGCTGGGGGTAGGGCCGCGACAGGCTGGTCAGGACCGCGCGGTTGGGCGTCTTCGTGGGTGGTGTGGTGAACGCGCCGTCGCTGCCGAGCCCAGCCACCTCTTGGTAGGACCAGAACATCCACGGCACCATCGCCGCGTCGTACGCCGCGGTCGATTGCGTGATCGGTGCCGGCTTCGTCGTCGCTCCGAACTCGGTTTCCAGCAAGCCGGTCGCATGCTGCGTCGCATACCCGACGGCGTTGCTGATCGCGAGCTTGCTCTCGGCGCCACACGCCGTGCCGAGCGACAGCCCGATCCCGGCGTCATCCGCAGCGGAGCAGAGTGGGTAGTCGTGGAACGAGAACGCGAGGCGCTTGTCGCCCGATGGTGGGGTCACCGAGGTGGGGATGCCGTAGTTGAACGAGACCAGTGGCTCGTAGAAGACAAGGTGTGTCGAGTCTTCGGCACGGATCGCCTTGTCCATCGCTGCGTAGTAGTTGCTGAACTTGCCGTCGTCGAAGCCGGGACAGCCGACCAGGAGGACGAAGCAGCTCGCGTACTGGGATCCGGGCCAGGGCTCGTTGATGATCTCGAAGCCCAGAACTCCGGGGGTGGCGTGCAGTGCCGCGGCCGCCTTGCGGAGGATCTGCGCGTCGTCGGTCCACATCGATGCGCCGCGAGTGTCCTGGCCGTTGTCCCAGAGGTTGTCGAACGCGTGGTTGACCGCCGGGTTCGCGAGGTACTGGAACGGGAAGCCGACCGAGGTGACGTTGGGAAGTCCGCCAGTGGAGGTCATCCACGACGGGTAGCCGTTGTCGTTGAAGACCGGCCCGAACTCGTCCTGATGGAAGTCGATCAGTGTCAGCACGCCGTAGGCGTTGAGCAGCTTGACCGTCTTGCGGATGAACTCGAGGTACGCCGTGTCGAAATGACCCGGCGTCGGCTCGATGTCGTAGCGCTCGACGGTGAGCCGCACCGCGTTGAACCCGTTGGCCGCGAGGAAGGCAGCGTCGTCGGCGCCGAACTTGTAGGCCTGCGACTGCGATAGCGAGCCCTTCATCGACACGTTGATGCCGTGGATCAGTAACACCCGGCCGTGCGCATCCGTGAGCCAGCGTCCGGCATGTCCGATCGGCTGAGCCGGCTGCGCATTCGTGGCGATCGCGCTCGAGGTGGCGCCGGCCGTGCGAGGCGTCGCTGTGGCCAGTGACGCACCCATCCCGCCGACCACGAGGCTGACGGACCCCACCCAGACGGCGGCGCGGCGACGCAAGCTCACCTAAATACGCTAACCGGATGCGCGTGCCACGGCTGTCACCTTCGACGTTCCGAAGGTTGACCGTCGTCGTCGCCGTGCTTCTCGGCGTGATCGTGGTGAGTGGTGCGGCGGTCCGCCTCACCTCGTCCGGCCTCGGCTGTCCGACCTGGCCGCGCTGCACCGCGACGTCACTCGTGGCGCCGCCGTCGTACCACGCCTGGGTCGAGTTCGGGAACCGCCTCATCACATCGGTGGTTGGCGTGGTCGTCGGGTTGACGGCAGTCGGCTCACTGCTGCGGACGCCGCGGCGGCGCGATCTGGTTTGGCTGTCCTGGAGCCTGATCGCCGGTTTCGTCGGTCAGGCGGTGATCGGCGGACTGTCGGTCCTCTACAAGCTGTCCCCGGGATGGGTCATGGCCCACTTCCTGCTGTCGATGCTGTTGATCTGGTCTGGCCTGGTGCTGGTTCACCGCGCGAATCCGGACTGGCAGCCACGCGAGCCCGAGGCGCCACGAGAGCTCGTCCTGCTCGGACGTGTGCTGGTCGCCGTCGCCGGGATCGTGCTGCTGCTCGGCACTGTGACGACGGGGACGGGTCCGCACGCGGGAGACAAGGCGCATGTGAAGCGGTTGCCGTTCGCACTCGAGCGGGTCACCCAGCTCCACGCTGACTCGGCCTTGCTGTTGACCGGCCTGATCATCGCGACACTGTTCGCCGTGCGGCTCGCGGGGGCCTCAGAGGTGCTGCGCAGGCGCTCCAACTGGTTGGCGGGCACCGTCGTGCTTCAGGTCGCGATCGGCTACACGCAGTACTTCCTCAACCTGCCGCCGGGCGTCGTCGAGCTGCATGTCGCCGGCGCCACTGTGTTGTGGAGCGCTGCCGTCTGGCTGCAGCTAGGTCACTCAACCCCGCGCTAGCCGCGAGCCTGTTCGGTGCGGCCCGCTAGCCGCGAGCTTGTTAGGTGCGGCCCGCTAGCCGCAATGATTCGCGAAGTCCATCACGTTCCACTCCGAGCCGTCTGACGCCGTCACGGTGGCGATCCCGACCTGGGTGTATCGCGGATGCTTTGGCTTGTTGTATTTCGGGTTGAGGATGTTCGCCCGGTGATACGGCTCCTGCATGTACAGCGCGAAGAGCTGCTTGGAGTTCGTGCTCGCCTGACTGCCGACGTTCTCGCCTGCGATCGTCGCGTGCGGGCACCGCTTGTTGATCAAAGGCATGCCGTAGCCGAAGTTCGGGTTGTGCTCGAGGCTCCCGGTCTTCGCCATGTGCGCAGCCCACGCATGCGCCATCTTGTACAGCCGGCCGCTCTGCTTCAACGGCTTCAGGCCGTTGTCGGCGCGGGCCTGGTTGACGTACTTGAGCAAGTGCCTGTCGTACGTCCTGAGCTGGCTCGGCGGCGTCGGCGCGGCGGTTGCCGGCGCGGTGCCGAGAGCCGAGAGCAGCGTCGCGGCAAGGGCGGCGCATGCCGCCCGGGTCAGCCGCTGCATCGGTCGGTGAACTCGACGGCGTTCCAGAAGTCGGTTGCTCCGTTGTTGTCGGTCGCGACTGTCGAGACGCCGACCTGAAGGAACCGGTGGTTCAAGATCGTCTGTCGCCCGCCGCTGTCCCGCATGTACAGGTTGAACAGGTCGTCTGCGGACGCCTCACCTGCGTCGCCGACCGCCTCGCCGATCCGCCGCCAGCCAGAGCACGCAGCGTTCATGCTGCGACGGAAGCGCGGGTTGTCGTACGCGCGTTGCTCGGATGCCATGTGCTGGGCCCAGCTGTACGCGACCGGCTCGAGCTGGTCGTTGAGCTGCAGCGGCGCCAGTCCGTGGTCGGCTCGGGCGCCGTTCATGTCCGCGAGCAGCCTCTGGTCGAAGGCGGTGAAGCCATTGACGTGCGCACGGGCGCCCGCCGTGCCGGTCGGCAGCAGTGTCATCGCGGACGCCGCGATCAACAGCATGGTCGTGCGTCGTAGCCCCATGGCGAGTTTCCTCCGACCCGTTGATAACCCGCTCAATGTACGACTAATCACTGCAGACTGGTGGCGTGCCTGAGCTGCCCGAGGTGCAAGCGCTCGTCGACTTTCTCGGCGACCGCGTCGTCGGTCATGTCATCGCCCGGGTCGACGTCGCCTCGATCGCGGTGCTCAAGACGTTCGATCCGCCGGTGACGTCGCTCGCCGGCCTGACCGTCACCGGATCCAGCCGGCGCGGCAAGTTCCTCGACCTCGACGTCGACGGCCTGCACCTTGTCACCCACCTGTCGCGCGCGGGGTGGTTGCACTGGCGGGAGGAGCTGCCGGCGATGCCGCCCAAGCCGGGCAAGGGTCCTATCGCCTTGCGGGTGCATCTCGACACCGGCGGTGGCTTCGACCTGACCGAGGCCGGGACCCAGAAGCGGCTGGCCGTCTACGTCGTCCGGGATCCGGCGGAGGTGCCTGGAATCTCCCGGCTCGGCCCTGAGCCGTTGGATCCGGACTTCACCGTCGAGCGTTTCGGCGCTCTGCTCGACGGACAGCGGGTCCAGATCAAAGGCCTGTTGCGCGACCAAGGGGTCATCGCAGGCATTGGCAACGCCTACTCCGACGAGATCCTCCACGTCGCGAAGATGTCGCCGTACAAGCTCGCCGCGACGTTGACCTCCGAAGAGGTGCAGTCGTTGTACGACGCGATGCGGGCGACGCTGACCGACGCCGTCGACCGAGCTCGCGGGTTGGCCGCGGCTGATCTCAAGGCCGAAAAGAAGATCGGCATGCGGGTGCACGGTCGAGCGGGCCAGGCCTGCCCGGTCTGCGGTGACACGGTGCGCGAGGTGTCGTTCGCGACGTCGTTCCTCGACTACTGCGCCACGTGCCAGACCGGCGGTAAGCCACTCGCCGACCGGCGCATGTCCAAGCTGCTGAAGTAATACGCTCCCCCTGTCACGCGGGAGTCCGGCGTACTGGGCTGAGAGGGCGGCAATCCGGCCGCCGACCGCAGACCTGACCCGGATCATGCCGGCGTAGGGAGTGAGTCAATGACCGCCACCGTTGACGTAGCGAGGGACCGCCGCGGCGAGGCGCCGCTCACCCTCGACGAGCCGGCGCCCAAGGTCCTCGGCTGGATCGACCAGATCGGTCTCTGGGGCAACCTCGGGGTCACGTTGCTCGCGCCGGTCGGCGCGGTCTTCGTCCTGATCCCCGGAAGCTCCTCACAGTTGTCGTTCGTCGCTGCGGGCCTCGCGGTGGTCATCGGAACGCTGATCGGCGCCGTGATGTTGGGCGCCGCCGCCGTCCCCGGAGCGCAGACCGGTGCGCCAGCGATGGTCTTGATGCGCGGCCTCTTCGGCCGCCGGCTCTCCTACCTGCCGACGATCGTGAACCTCGTACAGCTGCTGGGCTGGACCGTCTTCGAGATCGTCGTGATCTCATCCGCGGCGAAGCAGCTGTTCCCGTGGCACCACCATCGCTGGCCATACGTCCTCGTCGCGGGTGCGCTCACGACTGCGATGACGATCCGTCCGCTGGGCGCGGTACGGATCTTGCGCCGGTACGCCCTCGGCGCGGTGGTGGTGACGACGACGTACCTCTTCATCGAGCTTCTGCGGCACCAGCATTCGTCGCTCACCCATGGCTCGTGGTCGGGCTTCTGGGCGGCCGCGGACGTCGTCGTTGCGGTTGCGGTGTCGTGGGCACCCCTGGCTGCCGACTACACCCGCCACGCGGTGTCGCCCAAGAGCGCGTTTGGAAGCGCCGTCCTCGGTTACAGCACGACCCAGATCGCCGGTTACTTCCTCGGACTGCTCGCGTTGGCGACCGTCGTGCGAGCCGACAGCGTCAACCTTCAGCACGACATGTTCGCTGCCTTCATCGCGGTGCCGGTCGGCTGGCTCGCGTTCGGGGTCCTGGTAGTGCGCGAGCTGGATGAGTCTTTCGCCGACGGCTACTCATCCGTCGTCTCCCTGCAGAATGTGTGGCCGCGGATCGACCGCAGAGTCTTCTCGATCGTGGTGTGCGCGTTGGCGACTGCCGGCGCGCTCTGGCTGGACATCGCGTCGTACGTCAACTTCCTGTACCTGCTCGGCTCAGTTCTCGTGCCGCTCGTTGCGGTCTTCCTCGTCGACTACTTCGGGACCCACCGGCTTCGCGGCTGGGACGTCTCGACGACCTCCCCGTCCCGGCCGCTGATGGTTGCCCCATGGCTGCTCGGGTTCGTCGTGTACCAGTTGCTCAACCCCGGCTACATCGGCTGGTGGCAACGGATGTGGCACCACGTCGACACGAGCCTGCACCTGACGGTGCAGACCTGGATGAGCGCTTCGGTCTTCTCGTTCCTCGCGGCCGCCGTGGCGACCGCGCCTTTGGTGTGGTGGCGCCGCCGGACGATGATGAGCGGGTGAGACGGAAGCTCAATCGTCGCGAGCGCGCTCTGGTCTACGGCCTGGCCGGTTGGTGCAGCGAAGTCGTCAGCACCGGACTGCGAAGCCGCGGTCGCGATGGTGACTGGCGGCTGACCAGCCACACCTATCTCTGGATGCTGCCGGTGTACGGGCTGGCCGCGGTGTTGTTCGAACCTGCCTACGCCGCGACGCGGCGGGCCGGTACGCCGTGGTGGGGTCGCGCGCTGCTGTGGACCGGCGGCATCTACGCCGTCGAAGCTGCATCCGGCGAGGCGATTCGCGCGATCACCGGTGAAGTGCCGTGGGACTACTCGCGGCCGCGCGGCGTCAAGCCGGTGCCGGCACACTGGCGTGGGCTGGTCCGTCCGGCGTACGCGCCGGTGTGGTTCGCCGTCGGCCTCGGCATGGAGCAGCTGCACGAGCTACTCGCACGGATCGAGGTCGCTCCGGCAGGTGAGTAGCCCTCGAGCCACTGCGCGTCGCGCTCCGCGCGTCATTGCACACAGAGGTGCGTCCGCGGTGGAACCTGAGCACACCCTGCGCGCGTATCAACGTGCGATCGACATGGGCGCGGACGGCGTCGAGTGTGATGTCCGCCTCACGCGCGACGGCGTTCTGGTCTGCATTCATGACCGGACGGTCGAGCGGACCTCGGACGGCGCCGGAGTCGTGTCGACGATGACGGTCGCCGATCTGCACCGTCTGGACTTCGGATCGTGGAAAGGTGAACCCGCCGAGGTCCTCACGCTGGAGCAGCTCATCGAGCTGCTGCTCACAGCTGATCGCCCCATGGAGATCGCGATCGAGACCAAGCACCCCACGAGGTACGGCGGGCGAGTCGAGCGCGAGGTCGTCGCTCTGCTCGAGCGCTTCGGCCTGGTTGGCTCGGACAATCGGCGCATCACCCCCCGCGTGATGAGCTTCTCGCCCCCGGCCATCGCGACGTCGCGTCGACTGGCGCCTCGGGTGCCGACGGTTCAGCTCATGCAGCGCATCCCGGCGAGCCGACGAAACGGCTCGCTGTGGGCCGGCGCGACGATTGCCGGGCCGTCGCTGGTCGCGGTCCGGGCGTTCCCCGGTTTTGTCGAGGCGGCCCACCGTCAGGGTCATGAGGTCCATGTGTGGACGGTCGATCAGGTCGAGGACGTCGACTATCTCGCCGAGCTCGGCGTCGACGCGATCATCACCAACCGGCCGGATGTAGTTGTCGGCCGGCTCGTGCGCTGAGCCTGTTCAGGGCGCTCACCCGTTTGGCCGCATACTCACGGTTTGCGGGGGTCGATGTAGATAGGGCAAGCCCGCTGCATCCGGCCAGTCCCAGGGAGTTCGCGATGCAAGAGATCGGCGTCGTTCTTCGTCCCGCCGCGGTTCTGCCGCGCCACGCCGCGGAGAAGATGGTTGAAGAGCTCAGCAACCAGGACGTGGGCAAGGGCGGGGTGTGGTCGGTATTGCCGGGGCTGTGGCAGCGCTTCGACAAGCCCTGGGACGGCGTCGCGGGGATGACCGGCAACTCGAAGCTGATCGGCACCATCGGCTCCGCTTATGGATCGCCGACTCGGTATGAGATCACGCTCTACCGGGCGACGCTCACTGCGCACGGCGCTGAGCTCGGCTGGACGATCGCGTCGCTGTGCGACGACGCGCTCGGATACGCGGGCCTTACGCTCGCGAGCTGCCCACGCGCAAACCTGTCGCGGCCGCCGTCGCACGACCCGTTCAAGCACCCGTTCGAGTCTCTGCACATTGCGAGCTGACTGGCTCGGTGCACGTCGCGAGCTAACGCGCGGCTTGCGGCTCCCTCGAAACTGGGCACGACATGCAGCGCGGGCCGCCGCGCCCGCTGCCGAGCTCGCTGCTCGGAATCCGCAGCACCTCGATCCCTGCGGCCTCGAGCGCAGCGTTGGTGACGACGTTCCGCTCGTAAGCGACGGCGAGGCGTGGCGCGATGGCGAGGGTGTTGTTGCCGTCGTCCCACTGCTCGCGCTCCGCGGTCACCGGGTCCAGTCCGGTGTCGATCACGCGTAGCTCGTCGATCCCCATTGCCGTCGCCGCGGCGGCGAGGAACGGTTGCGGCTCGCTGGCGGACACCGCGTCGTTGTCAGCCGCTGTAACGACGACGGCGGACAGCGAGTCGGCAACCGCCGGGTACATCACCACCGCGTCGACGTCGACCATCGTGCAGATCGTGTCGAGGTGCATCGTCGCTCGTTCCTGCGCGATCGGTACGGCGAGCACGGTGTCCGCAAGGCCGCGGCGGAACACCCTCGTCGCGAGGGTCTCGACCGCCTCGGGTCTGGTGCGTTGCCCAACGCCGACAGCGATGACTCCCGGGGCGAGCAGCAGCACGTCGCCACCTTCGAGCCACTCGTCGGACGGGTCGTAAAGAAACTGTGTGCCCGCGAACCGCGGGTGATGGCGGTACACGGCCTCGGTGATCCACGCTTCTCGTCGCCGTGCCTTCATGCTGAGACTCGTCACCGCGACTTCGCTGCCGATCCACACCGCAGAGTCGCGGGTGAACATCAGGTTGGGTAGCGGCGGCACGACGAACTCGCCCGGACCGAGCAGTCGCGCGACGATTCCTTTCCCCGCACCGAGCTCCGCAACGGAAAGTCCGGCGATCAGAGTGTCGGCGAGCTCCGGTGCGGCAAGGCCGGAGAGGTGGGACGACAACGCGCCGCGCAGCTCGTTTCCCAGGGTCCGGTCGGACAAGGTTCGGGCGAGGATCTCCTCGCGCGCGGCGGTGACCTCCAGCGCGTCTGCCAGCAGGTCACGCAAGGCAAGGACTTCGACGCCGCGGTCGGCGAGCGTCGCGGCGAAAGCGTCGTGCTCTTCCTGGGCACGCTCGACCCAGGGGATGCCATCGAAGAGCAGGTCGGCGGAGTTGCGCGGGGTCAGTCGCTTGATCTCCGGTCCCGGGCGGTGGAGGACGACCGTCCGCAACCGCCCGACCTCGCTGTCGGCGCCGTACGACCCAGGCTCCACGCGTTCACGGTAAGCCCGCTGGAACTAACGGATCACCCGAACAGGACGCGACGCTGTGCGAAGGCGCGGTTGAGGAACGCGATTGCGAGCTGCTGGACGGTGTACTGACTGCCGGGCGGTGTCTCGTCCTCGATCGTGCTCGAGTGCCCGTCGCCTTGCAGCCATACCGAGCGATGCATGACGCCGACCTGGATGAGTCGTTGCGTCAGGACCTTCACCTGGTTCGGTGGGACGAGCGGGTCCAGTCGGCTGATCGCTTGGAAGGTCGGCGGGGACCGACGGCTGACGACGTCGACCGGCGACGTCAACGAGTAGCGACGAGAGCCGGAGTCATGGGCAGCCTGTGGCGCCATGCCCTCGAAACGCGTGACGGCATGAAGCCAGATCTCGGCGAACGAGTTGTACTCGGTCCGCATGTCCGTCGGACCACTGATGGACACGACGCCACTCACCAGCGGGTCCAGCGTCCGCGCGTCGCGGTAGGCCGTGAGCAGCGCCAGCTGTGCCCCGGCCGACTCACCCCACAGAGCGAGCGATTGCGGGTCGACGTCGGATCGGTGCGCCACCGCGTTGACTGCGTAGGAGATGGCGCGTGGCTCGACGACTTGCTCGTGCGGCACCTTGGCGGGATAGCCGATCACCGCGACCAGCCAGCCCTGGTCCTGGGCGAGGTCGTGCGCCCACTTCAGCTCGCTGTCGTTGGGCTGCGAGCGACCCCATGCACCGCCGTGAACGAAGATCACGGCTGGGTAGCGGCCTTGGGCCGCAGGCTCGAAGAGCGTGATCGTGTCGGCAGAATCCGGGCCGTACCAACCGGTGCTCGACACGATCTCCGGTGGCGGTGCCGGCGTGACTGTGCGCTGCGGGGTGTTGTCTGCCGCTTGCGCGGCCGAAGGCGCGACAACGATCAGGCAGAGCAGTCCCGCGACGCCGGCTGCAGTCGCGCGAGCCGGCGTCGCCATGGCGCGCAACGTTAGAGCAGGTCGGCGGCCTCTAGCCCGGTGAGCACAGCCACGACGGCGAAGGCCGTTGCCGCGATGCGACGGATCCAGATCATCGGCAGAACCCGCAACAGCGCTTTGCCGCCGGTTACCGCGATCAGACCCGCCGTGACCAGGCCGCCGGCTGAGCCGATGAAGACCGCGACCGGGTCGTTGTACTTCGCGGACAGCGAGGCCGTGAGCAGCTGGGTCAGGTCCCCCCACTCGGCCAGGAAGAGGATCAAGAAGCTGACCCCGATCACTCGCCATGTACCCGCTTTCGGCGAGGTGCCCTCCAGCTCCTCCTCGACCTCGCGCTCTTCCTCGGCAGGATCCTCGGCGGAGCGGAGCGTGAGGATCGCGCCGAGCAGGAAGATCGCCGCGCTGACCGCCTTGACCGGAGTCGATGGCAGCTCTGCGATCAGACTGCCCGCCGCCACGGCGATGGCGGCTTGGGCGATGAGCCCCAACGACGCGCCGACGGCGACAGGGACTGCCGGGAAGCGGGTCGCCAGGACCAGAGTCGCAACCATCGTCTTGTCGGGGAGCTCGGCCGGCAGGATCAGTCCGTAGACCGTGAACAACACGGCAAGGCTCATTGAGATCCTTCGGCGCCGTGCATGGCGTTGCGGACTCCGGCCACGGCTGCCTCGAGCATGTGCTTCGTCGGCACGCCGAGCGCGGCGGCGGCTGCTGCGATGTCGTCGAACTCGGGGGTCGCGCTCACGGGCTTTCCTTCGGCGAATGCGACCTTCACCCGCACGGCCTGGCCTTGCACCTCGACCGTGATCGTCTGGCGTTCGAGTGCGTGCTTGCCGACCGGGCTCCACCGCAACCCGATGGTCGACGTGTGGGTGAACATCGCCCCTTGCACCGCACCGAGCATCGCGGTCGGCGTCAGCGCACTGACCGTGTGAGCGGGCCGACCTTTCTTCATCAGGATCGGCGTGAGCCACGCGTCGGCGGCACCGGCTTGCATCAGCGCGGCGAGGACGCCTGGCCACAGCCGTGGGTCGAGGTCGTCGACGTTGGCTTCGACGACCACCCACTCGCCGGTGCTGTCGGCATCAGCGCCCTCGCCCACGATGAGACGTACGACGTTGGGCCGGTCCGGCAGGTCGCGTGAACCGGCACCTACCCCGATGCGCTCGACCCGCAGCTCGGGCATCGGTCCTGACCCGCCGGCCCACTCGGCGAGCACCGCGATCCCGGTCGGGGTGGCGAGCTCCACGTCACCACCGCTGGCGCCGAGAAGGATCGTGTCTGCAAGCAAGGCGAGCGCGGCGGGTGTCGGCACCGGCACCTTGCCGTGGCCGCTGTCCGCGGTGCCGCCACCCAGGGCGATCGAAGAGACGACCAGCCGGTCGAGGCCGAGGGTGTGCAGGCCGAGACACGCGACGAGCACGTCGACGATCGAGTCGACGGCACCGACTTCGTGGAACTCCACCTCCTCGACTGACACGTCGTGCACAGCTGCCTCGGCGGCCGCGAGTCGATCGAACACAGCGTTTGCGCGGGCCTTCACTTCCAGCGGTGCCTCCGCGCTCTCGACGACCGCGCGAATGTCGGAAAGGCGTCGGTGCGGTTGCTGGCTCGGACACTCGACCTGCACCGCGACCGCACTGATCCCGCCACGAGTGGTGCGGTCCGTCGCGACTGTCACGCCGAGGTCGTCGAGTGACCGGATCAGGGTCGGAAGGCCGGCCAGAGCATCGAGGTCGCTCAGCGCGCCGAGCAACATGTCGCCACTTACTCCGGAGCTGCAGTCGAGCCAGCCGATTCGGCTCATCCGCGGTGAGCCCGCCGCGCGACCCGCGAGGCGAAGACGCCGGCACCGAACCCGTTGTCGATGTTCACGACGGTGACGCCCGCCGCACACGAGTTGAGCATGGCGAGCAGCGCAGCGATGCCTCCGAAGGAGGCGCCGTACCCGACGCTGGTCGGCACTGCGACGATCGGTGTTCCGACCAGCCCGCCGACGACGCTCGGCAGCGCACCTTCCATCCCTGCCACGACGATGAGGCAGTCGACGCCGGCGAGGGTCGCTCGCTCGGCGAGCACTCGGTGCAGCCCGGCGACCCCCACGTCACAGACACGGCGCACCCCCGCACCGAAGGCGCTGACGACGAAGGCCGCTTCCGCGGCGACCGGTTCGTCGCTCGTGCCGGCCGAGACGACTGCCACCTCGCCGACCGGTGGCGGGAAGGCGCCGAGCGCGGCGCACCGTGCCGTGTCGTCGATCGTCGCGTCGGGATATGCGTCACGTACCGCGGCGACGGCAATCGGCTCGAGTCGAGTGGCGAGCGCGGGACGGTCTGCTGACCGATCGCGTAGCGCGCCGAGCAGCGCGACGACCTGGTCGGGAGTCTTCCCCGCGCCGTACACGACCTCGGGGTCGCCGGTGCGAAGGCCGCGGTTGCTGTCGAGGCGAGCGAACCCCAGGTCGGTGTAGCCGGCAAGTGGCGCGTCGCCGAGTGCGTGGGCTGCTTCGTCGACCCCGATCACACCCGCAGCGACGTCGTCGAGCAGCCGTCGAAGCTCGCCCGCGTCCACTCGGCCACGCTATTCCCTTCAAGATCGGACGACTCGCGACGGTAGGCTCCACCCCCGTGCTGCCGCTCGACCGTCCGCTGCTCGACGAGATCGCCCTCGGCGCTGCCGGGGGCGCAGTCGTCGCGCTGATCACCGGCCTCGTGGCAAACCTCCGCATCGGCCGGCTACGCCGCAGCCTCGCGGTGCTCGACGGTCCCGAAGGTCCCGAGAGTGTGCTGGACGCGCTGCATCGTGGCACCGTAGAAACCCAAGCGCTGCGGTCCGAGCTGGCCAAGGCGAAGTCCGACCTCGATCTCGCCCGGAGCGAGCTGGCTGATGCGCTGCGTCACGTCGCGGTCGTGAGGTACGACGCGTTCGGTGACATGGGTGGACGCCTTTCCTTCACCGCGGCGTTGCTCGACGACTCCGGTGACGGCCTCGTCATCACATCGATCAACGGCCGGACCGAGTCCCGCGCCTACGCGAAGGGTGTGAAAGAGGGCCGCAGCGACACCTCGCTATCGCCGGAGGAGACCCAGGCGATCGCCCTCGCGCTAGGTCGCAAGGCCAGGGGATAGCGGTGGCAGACCGCTACTCCTACCTGGGCCCAGAGGGGACGTTCTCCGAGGCGGCTCTCCGTTCCATCCCCGACGCAGTCGACGCCGACCGGATCCCGTGCGTCTCGGTCGCCGACGCTCTCGACGCCGTACGGCGCGGCGAGGTGGTTGCCGCCCTCGTTCCCCTCGAGAACTCCGTCGAAGGTTCGGTGAGCGAGACCCTCGATGAGCTCGCGGCCGGCGAACCGCTGCAGATCGTCCGCGAGGTTCTGCTTCAGGTCAGCTTCGCGCTCCTGGTCCGTCCCGGGACGACGATCGACTCGGTCGCGACCGTGACGACCATCCCGCACGCCGAGGCACAGGTCCGAGGCTGGTTGCGCCAGTCGCTGCCCAGTGCGCGCTTCATCGCGGCATCGAGCACCGCCGACGGCGCGCGCGCGGTCGCAGCCAGCGAGGCGGACGCAGCGGTAGCCGCACCCCTTGCCGCCGAGCGCTATCAGCTCGAAGTGCTGGCCGACGACATTGCCGACACGGCCGGCGCAGTCACCCGATTCGTCCTGGTCAGCCGTCCGGTCACACCGCCGCCGGTGACCGGGGCGGACCGGACCAGCCTCGTCGCCTACATCGCCGACGACCACCCGGGTGCGCTGCTCGAGCTGCTGACCGAGCTCGCCGTCCGCGGCGTGAACCTCACTCGCATCGAGTCCCGCCCGACCGGCGTCGGCCTCGGCCGTTACTGCTTCTCGATGGACGCCGAGGGTCACATCGCCCAAGAACGAGTCGGCGAAGCCCTCGCCGCAATCAAGAGAATCTGTGCGGATGTCCGGTTCCTAGGCAGCTACCCAGCAGCTGACCGAACCCCGACAAAAGAACGAACAGGCACCAATGACGTCGACTTCACCACGGCCCAAAGGTGGGTCGCCGCACTCCGCGCGGGACAGGTCTAACACCGACGGACCGAAGGTCCGGAGGTGCCGAGGACGGCGGCGTGGGACGAGTCGCCCGGGGTTGGCGACCTCGTCCCTAGCCGCCGGACCGGCGCCACCGGACCTCCCTCGACGCCAGGTGATCACCTAAGGCATCGTTAGGGGTGCAAGACCCCCGCGGCTGGGCGCGGGGGTCTTGCTCCATATTCCGGCGAGGCAGGTCCGAGCTACCGCCTAATCTGGCTTCTCGTGATCGACCTTCGTGCGCTGCGTGAGGCTCCCGACGAGTTCAGGGCCAGCCAGATCGCGCGCCGCGCCGACCCGAAGGCGATCGACGCCGTCTTGGCCGCCGATGAGCGCCGGCGAGCAGCCGTCACCAAGGCGGACGGGCTCCGCGCCGAGTCCAACACGGCGAGCAAGGCGATCCAGACGGCAGCGGCCGACGAGCGCCCGGCGATGATCGAACGTGCCAAGGAGCTCAAGGAGTCGGTCAAGGCCGCGGAGGTCGAGCAGGACGAAGCCGAAGCCGAGCTACGAGCTGCGGCGTACGCCATTGCGAACCTGGTCGAGCCGGAGGCGCCGATCGGCGGCGAGGACGACGCGGTCGTCATCGAGACGATCGGCGACGTTCCGACGTACGACTTCGAGGTGCGCGACCACGTGCAGCTCGGGGAGCTCCTCGGTGCGATCGACCTCGAGCGGGGCGCGAAGGTCAGCGGCTCGCGCTTCTACTTCCTCACCGGTGCGGGCGCACTGCTCGAGCTGGCCCTCGTCAACCTGGCGATGGAGCAGGCGGTCGCTGCGGGCTTTGTCCCTGTCGTCGCCCCCGCGGTGGTGCGGCCCGAGGCGATGGAGGGCACCGGCTTCCTGGGCGCACATGCGTCCGAGGTCTACCGACTCGAAGCCGACGACCTCTATCTGGTGGGTACCAGTGAGGTCGCGCTCGCTGCGATGCACTCCGACGAGATCCTCGATGCGAGCGCGTTGCCGCGCCGCTACGCCGGGTTCTCCTCCTGCTTTCGTCGCGAAGCCGGCTCGTACGGCGTCGACACCCGCGGCATCATCCGCGTGCACTGGTTCGACAAGGTCGAGATGTTCTCGTTCGTACCACCGGAGGAGGCGCAGGCGGAACATCGGCGGCTGCTGGAGTGGGAGAAGGAGTTCCTCACCAAGCTGGAGCTGCCCTTCCAGGTCGTCGACATCGCGACCGGTGACCTCGGTTCGAGCGCAGTCCGCAAGTTCGACTGCGAGGCGTGGTTCCCCTCACAGGGCCGCTACCGCGAGCTGACGTCGACGTCCAACTGCACGACGTTCCAGTCGCGACGGCTGGGCATCCGCTACCGGACGGAGGCAGGGCCGGCGCCGATCGCGACCCTCAACGGCACGTTGTGCGCCATCGCACGCACCATCGCGTGCCTGCTCGAGGTGCACCAGCAGGCTGACGGCTCGGTGCGGGTGCCGGCTGCGCTACGCCCTCACCTCGGCGGCCGAGAGGTCATCGAACCCCTCTCGTGATGCCGAAAGTCGTCGCGACCGATCTCGACGGCACCGTTGTACGCACCGACGGCACGATCTCGCCCCGTACCCGCGACGCCCTGACCGCTGCTCGTGAGGCGGGCGCGCTGATCGTGGTGGCCACCGGACGTCCGCCGCGCTGGTTGACCGGGATCGCGGAAGCGACCGGGCACAGCGGCCTCGCGGTCTGTGCGAACGGCGCGCTGACCTACGACCTCGCGAGCGAGCAGGTCGTCGGCTATCGACCACTCGACATCGACGTGGTGCGAACTGTCATGGCGCGGTTGCGCGCCAGCGTGCCCGGAGTGGCGTTTGCGATCGAGCGAGTCGACGGGCAGTTCGCCCATGAGGCCGACTACCACCCCCGGTGGGAGCCGGAGGAGAGCACGATCGTCGGCGACCTCGAGCAGGTCTTCGACGTACCGGTCTCCAAGCTGCTCGGCCGAGTCGAAGGTGCCGGATCAGACGACCTGCTCGACATGTCGCGCGCTGCGATCCCGGAAGGCATCGCAAACCTCACCCACTCTTCGATCGACGGCTTGCTCGAGGTGATGGCGTGTGACGTCACCAAGGCGAGCACGTTGGAGCAGCTGATCGCCGAGCAAGGCTTGACCGCAGCGGACGTCATCGCGTTCGGGGACATGCCCAACGACATCGAGATGATTGCTTGGGCCGGGCACGGCGTGGCCGTCGCGAACGCCCACCCTGACGTGCTCGCAGTTGCAGACGAGGTGACGGGCACCAACGACGCCGACGGCGTAGCGGAGGTCCTGGAGCGCCTCTACCGCTAAGCGAAGCGGACGATGCTGGCGAGGCCGGCGACCAGGCAGTAGGCCGCGAACGGATAGAGGTTGCCTGACCGGAAGAAGCGGGTCAGGAACTTCGTCGCGAACAACGCCGCGACGAACGCCACGGCCGCACCCACCAGCGCCTGACCACGGATCCCGTCGCCGAGGCTGCCCGTGAAGTCGGGGATCTTCAGCAGGCCGGCCGCCAGGATGATCGGCGTCGCGAGCATGAACGAGAACCGCACCGCCTGCTCGTGGTCCAGACCACGGGCCAGGCCGGTCACCATCGTGACGCCCGACCGGCTGATGCCGGCGAAGAGCGCAAGAACCTGCGCCGTCCCGATCCATACCGCGTCGCGGTTGCGCACCCGCCGAACGACCGCAGTGTCGAGCTCGAGGCCGGACGACTCGTGAACCGGCCGGATCTCGGCCTCCGTGCGCTCGACCGCTCGCCGACGAAGCCGTTCGCCGCCCAGCAGGACGAAGCCGTTCACCGTCAGGAAGATCGCTGCGGCCAGCGGCTTGGCAAACACCACCCGCAGCTCGTGCTCGAGCGCGAGCCCCGTGACACCGGCGGGGATGGTCGCGATGACCAGCAGCCACGCCATGCGTTCGTAGACGGTCTCGATCTTTCGGCGGCGGATCGAGCCGAACAAACCCTTGATGACGGCGATCCATTCGCGCCAGAAGAACAGCAGCAATGCGGCCGCGGTCGCGACGTGCAACACGACGATGAATGCCAGGTACGGCGACTCGCCCTGTGACTCGTCGCCGACGGTCCGTGCCCAGTCCCCGCCGAGCCAGTGCGGCAACAGGACCGAATGACCGAGGCTCGAGATCGGAAACAGCTCCGTGATGCCTTGCAGCCCGCCGATTACGACGGCCTGCAGGAAGGTGAGGTGGTGGCTCACAGATAGAGCCCCGAGCCCTGGCCGCCCTGCTGGGGGTTCGACCCAGGCGGAAGAGCACGCTGCCGCATCTCTTCGAGCTGCGCTCGCGCGGCCATCTGCTGGGCGAACAACGTGGCCTGGATGCCGTGGAACAGCCCCTCCAGCCAGCCCACGAGCTGCGCCTGCGCGACGCGGAGCTCGGCATCCGACGGAATCTCGTCGCCGGTGAACGGGAGCGACAGCCTCATCAGCTCGTCGCGGAGATCGGGGGCAAGGCCGCTGGACAGCTCCTTGATGGAGCTCTCGTGGATCTCCTTCAACCGGGCGCGGCTCGCGTCGTCGAGCGGCGCGGCCCGAACCTCCTCGAGCAGTTGCTTGATCATCGAGCCGATCCGCATCACCTTCGCGGGCTGCTCGACCATCTCTGCGACCGTGTCACTTCCCGCGCCATCTTCGTCGGCGGCGTCCTCGATCGGCGCTCCGTCAGGGCCGACGGTGACGACGCGGAAGCCCTCTGACTGTGGGGGAGGTGTTGAGGTCATGGGTTCTATCGTCCCCGACCCGCCGACTTGCACGCACGCGTGGGGGTGTACCAGGGTGGGCACGGATGGTTACCCAGCTGGCGATTCGCGACGTCACCATCGAGGACACCGAAGCGATCCTCGACCTGATGACACAGGTCGACCTCGCCGAGCTGGGCGAGCCGGACCACACCGCCGACGATGTCCGGCCCGCGATGGGCGAGGCCTTCCGCGGCTGGGTAGTCGAAGACGACGACGGCATCGCGGCATACGGCTGGGTGCATCGCCGCCCGGATCACCGCAACGTCCAGGCGGATGTGACGGTTCGGCCCGGCCGCCCGGACATGTACCAGCCGTTGCTCGAGCGGATCTGCCCAGCGGCGCGAACGTTGGACGCCGAGCTGCCGCTGCAGATCGGGGCAGCCGCCCAGATGGGCGCGAAGCGTCGCGTCCTCGAGGCAGCCGGCGGCCGCATCGTTCGGCGGTTCCTTCGGCTTGCCGTCGACCTCCCCGACGAACCGCCGCCGCGAGTGCCGGAGGCACCCGCCGGCATCGAGATCGCCCCCCTGACCGACGACGACGCGGACCTGCGCGCCATGCACGACGTCGTGGACGTCGCCTTCCTCGACCACTTCAACCACGCGCCGACGCCGTTCGACGACTGGCTGGCGCGCACGAACGCGATCGGGCTCACCGACCGGTCGTTGTGGTGGCTGGCCCGCGTTGACGGCACTCCCGCAGCCGGGCTGATCGCGACGATGGCTCCGAACGGCGGCTACATCGACACGCTCGGCACACTGCGCGAGCACCGCGGATCGGGTCTCGGCCGAGCGCTGGTGCTCACCGCGTTCGCAGGGCTCCACGCACGCGGTGCGCGCCGCGTGATGCTCGGCGTGGACGCCGACAACTCCACCGGCGCGATGGAGCTCTACCAGTCGCTCGGCATGGCCACGATGATCGAGAGCCTGCTCTACGAGCTGTGATGCGGGAGCATCGGCCCTTCGCCCGCAGGGTCGATCAGGTCCGCTTCGAACGCGGTGTAACGACCGTCGAGCACCTTCCGTGCGGCGTCGTAGTTCTCAGCGTCGTCGTTGAACCAGAGGTCGTGGAACAGACGGTCGACGCGACGCCGTGCCTGCTGGCAGAAGAGATCCGCCAGCTCGATGTACATCCCCGCGCCGGCGGCATCCTCCCGGGCCTGCGTCTGCGCGTAGACGCAGGCACAAGCGATCGCATAGAGCTCGGCGCCGATGTCGACGATGCGGCCGAGGAACGACTGCTTCTTCTCCAGCTTCCCCTGCCATCGGCTCATGCCGTAGAACGTTGACCGCGCCAGCTTGCGACAGTTGCGCTCGGTGAACCGCAGGTGCTCGGCAAGGTCGCCGAACTCGGCGTAGGACGTCGGGTTGGTGCCCTTGCCGGTCGCGAGCTTCGGGAGCCACTTCGCGTAGAAGCCGCCGGCCTTTACGGCGGTCTTCGCCTTGTCCGACAGCGCGACGTCCGGCTCGATGATGTCGCCGGCGACGGTCAGGTGCTGATCGACCGCTTCTCTGGCGATCATCAGATGCATGATCTCGGTGGAGCCTTCGAAGATGCGGTTGATCCGCATGTCACGAAGCAGCTGCTCGGCCGGGACCGGCTTCTCGCCGCGCGCCTTGAGGGACTCGGCGGTCTCATAGCCGCGGCCGCCTCGGACCTGGATCATGTCGTCGACGACCTGCCACGCCATCTCCGACCCGTAGAGCTTGGCGAGGGCCGCTTCGATGCGAATGTCGTTGCGCTTCTCGTCCGCAAGTCGGCTCGAGACGTCGAGCATCGCCTCGAGGCCGAATGCCGTGCCTGCGATGGATGCGATCTTCTGCGCGACGGCGTCGTGCTGTCCGACCGGGATGCCCCACTGGATCCGCTCGCTGCCCCACTCTCGCGCGATCTTCAGCGCGTACTTGCTGACGCTCGCGCAGATGGCGGGAAGTGCCAGCCGGCCGGTGTTGAGCGTCGTCAACGCGATCTTCAGGCCCATGCCTTCCTTGCCCACCACGTTCGCGGCAGGGATGACGACGTTGTCGAACTTCGTCACCGAGTTCTCGATGCCGCGCAGACCCATGAAGGAGTTACGCCGCTCGACGCTGACACCGGCCGTGTCCATCGGGACGATGAACGCCGTGATGCCACCGCGGTGGCCCTCGCTCTTCGGCACCATCGCCATGACGATCACGACATCGGCGATCACGCCGTTGGTAGCCCAGAGCTTGGTGCCGTTGATCGTGTAGCTCGTGCCGTCTTCGCTGGGGACCGCGCTGACGCCGACGCGGGCGGGGTCTGAGCCGACGTCAGGCTCCGTCAGGAGGAAGGCGCTGATGTGCGTGCGGGCGACCTTTGGCAGCCATTCCTTCTTCTGTTCTTCTGAGCCGAACAGCATCAGCGGCTGCGGCAGTCCGATCGACTGGTGTGCGGACAGCAGAGTCGAGATCGCCGCGTGCCAGACGCCGGTCAGCGCCAGCGCCTTGTTGTAGTAGACCTGCGAGAGCCCGAGACCGCCGTACTCGGTCGGGATCTTCATGCCGAGCGCGCCAAGCTGCTTGAGACCTTCGACGACGTCGTCAGGAATCTTCGCGTCGCGCTCGATGACCAGTGGGTCGACCTTGTTCTCGAGGAACGAGCGCAGCTCGGTGAGGAAGGCCTCGCCGCGCTCGACCGCTTCCGGCGCGAGGGCGGGTTGGGGGTGGATCAGGTCGAGGCGCAGATGACCGAGGAACAGCTCTTTGCCGAAGCTCGGCAACGTCCACTCGGTCTCGCGTGCTGCCTCGGCAACCTGACGGGCTTGCTTCTCGCTTACCTGGCTCATCGTGCGGCTCCCGGCGTAGGTCCGTTGCCAGGAGTGTTACCCGCCGGTAGGCCTGCCGCAACCGGCCGTCAGGAGCCGGATACGCGAAACGGTGTGCGGATCCAGGTTCGGCCGTTGTCGAAGCTGGTCACGAACGCCGGCAACCGGCCACTCGTGACCCCGACGATGTGGCTGGGGCTGATGTAGGCCGCGAAGGTCACGGCTCCAGGGACGTCAGCGCGGGTCCAGCGGTTGCCGTGCTGGTGGCTCAGGAATGGCGCGCCGGTCCCGGTCGTGATCAGGAACTCGTCGGGTGACCCTGCGGACAGGGAGCCGGCAAAGGCGCGCACATGCGGGACGTTGGCGATGTTGGCCCAGTGGCCGCCGGCGTCGATCGACTCGAAGAGACTGCCGACGCCACGCGCGGGGGTGCACTCGGCGGCGAGGCCCTTCTCGCTCCAGGCGGCGAAGGCCTGGCCACCGCCGCCGCAGGGGTTCTCCGGGTGGCTCCAGCTGAACCCGTCGTTGAGGCTGGTCCACATGTCGTCACCACCGGTGACGTAGATCGTGTGTCCGCGCAGCGTGATGGCTGGGTCGACGTTGCCGATCGGCTTGACGGCGGTGACCGGCACCAACGTGGGGTCGGCCAGGGTGCCTTGGAACAGCTGCAACGTCCCGCACTGGATACACGAGCGGACCAGTGCCCAGATGACACCGTTCGAGGTTTCCAGGTCGGCGATGTAGCCGGGGCTGGTCAGCGTGCGCCACACGACGCCGCCGTCATACGTCGCCTGGTACTCGTCGCCGAAGCTGAGGCCTTGCATCAGGTTGGCGAAGCGCACCGATCCTTGCGGCGGTGTGGTCGCCGCTTCGATCGTCCAGCTCGCGCCGGCGTTGTCCGTACGGGCCAGGCCACCCGCGACCGTGCCGCCGCGCACCCGCAGCGACCCGGTCACCCATCCCTCGGACTGCGAGACGAAGCTCACGGCCTCCGGCACCAGGCGGTCGAGAGACGGCCGGACGATCGGGTTCAGCTGGTTGTCACCGAGCGTCGATGTCGAGTCGCTGTGCGGTGGCGACTGGGAGAAGTGGATCTGCTGGTTGTCACTCGACCCGCGGACGGCGAGCACCGCTGGTGTCGCGCCGGCCAGCAGCACGACACCGGCCAGGCCGGCGAGCATCCCCTTCGCCCGCTTGCGCCGGCGAGCGCGGCCGGAGATCGCGGCCCACGCGCCTTCCGGTGGATCGAGCTCTTCGCCGCGGCCGCGCAACAGGCCTTCGAAGTCGACGTCGTCGTGGTTCATCGTGAGTCCTCGAGCAGCGTTTGCAGCCGCGCCCTCGCGTCGTACAGATCGCGCTTCACCGTGCCCGGCGCGACACCAAGCTCCCTAGCGACGGCCTCGATCGGCATGTCCGCGAAGTAATGGAGTACGACGACCTGCGAGAGCCGCCGCGGCAGCGTCTCGACGAGCATTCGAAGCTCTGGTGCCGGCGCCGCGGCGCTGGCTGTGGCGGTCGCGGTCTTGCGCAGTGCGACTCGTTCGCGCTCGCTTCGGCGCCAGCGGTCGCGGATCAGGTTGAGAGCGGTGGTGTAGAGGTAGGCGCGCGGGTCGCTGACGGTGCTCCAGCGCCCGAGCAGCCGGACGAAGGCCTCGGCGGCGATGTCGTGCGCGACGTCGTCGTCGCCGATCATTCGGCGGCACCAGCCGGCGAGCGGGGCGTAGTGCAGCCGGAAGACCGCCTCACCGGTCGGTGCGGCATCCACCGGTGCAGCCTCCCCCACGCCACGAGAGAGCCCAGTATCGATCACCGGGACAACTGCGCTCACATCCATCAGACGACCGGTGTGGGTTCCTGGTTGGTGGGAGTTTCCTAGCTGGGCGTCAGCAGGACCTTGCCGATGTGCTCGCCGTCCGCAACGAGGCGGTGGGCTTCCGCGACCTGGCTCATCGGGAGCGTCGTGTGGATCGTCGGGCGCACCCTGCCCTCGGCGACGAGCGGCCAGAGTCCCTCTACTACGGCCTGGCAGATCGCTGCCTTCTCCGGCAGCGGGCGGGCGCGCAACGACGTGGCGTGAACGCTGCCGCGCTTGGTCAGCAGCGAGGCGATGTCAAGCTCGCCGCGGGTCCCGCCTTGCATCCCGATGATGACCAGCCGGCCGTTCGTCGCCAGCGCAGTCACGTTGCGCTCGAGATACGCCGCACCCATCAGATCGAGGACCACGTCGGCTCCGCGCCCGTCGGTCGCTGTCATGGTCGCCTCGACGAAGTCCTCGTCGCGGTAGTTGATACCGACGTCGGCGCCGAGCTCCCGGCAGCGCGCGAGCTTCTCGGCAGAGCCGGCGGTCGTGAGGATGGTCGCACCGAGTGCCTTGCCGATCTGGATCGCCATCGTGCCGATTCCGCTGGCTCCGCCGTGGACGAGCAGCGTCTCGCCAGACCTGAGCGCCGCGAGCTGGACGACGTTAGACCAGACGGTGGCGCCGACCTCCGGAAGTGCGGCGGCCTTGAGCACGTCGACTCCCGGCGGGAGTGGCATCACCTGTCCGACGGGCGCCAACGCCCGCTCGGCCTGGCCACCGCCGGCGAGCAGGGCACAGACCTCGTCGCCGACCGACCAGCTCGTGACGCCGGGCCCGACCTGGACGATGCGTCCGCTGCACTCCAGGCCGAGGGTGTCCGTGACACCGGCAGGTGGGGGGTAGAAGCCCATCCGTTGCAGCAGGTCGGCCCGGTTGACGGCGCTGGCCGCGACCTCGATCACGACCTCGTCGGGGCCGGGGACCGGGTCTTCGATCTCGGTCCACTGCAAGACGTCGAGGTCTCCGCCGCCGCTGCACCGGACTGCTTTCATGCGCTCACGCTCTGTCCTGTTAGCAATCGAAATGTCGGATTCGCCGTCTTTCTCTGTATCAATACGTCACAAAGGGACATCATTTGACCCATGAGCCCGCAGGACTCGCCGCTCTTCGCGCGGGTGGAGCGCGACATCCCAAAGCTCGCCAGGCGGATGCTGGACCGGTTCGTCGCGGAGATCCCGCTCTACAGCATGCTGCCCCGCGAGCAGCTCGAGGGTGAGATCGCGTCGATCACGGCGCTCAACCTGCGCTTGTTCTTCCAGTCGCTTCGTACCGACGGCCCGATCCCCGACGAGGAGCTCGTCGACATCCGCAGCTCTGCCGCACGCCGGGCAGAGGAACGCGTGCCGCTCGACGCCGTACTGGCGGCCTACCACATCGGGGGCCGGATCGGCTGGGAGGCGTTGGTTGAGGCCGCCGAGCCAACCGAGCACGAAGTGCTGATCGTCGTCGCCGGACGGGTGCTGGAGTTCGTGCAGCAGGTGACCGGCGCGGTCGCGTCGGCTTACCTCGAGGAACGGCAGAGCATCTACGGCGAGGAGCGCGACGCGCTGCGTGCCGTTGCCTCCGCGCTGTTGGCCGGCGAGTCCGCCGACAAGCTCGCCGCTCGGGTCGGGGTCAGCATCGCGCCGTCGTACGTCGTCCTCGACGTCAGCATCGGCGACCACCCGGACGAGCAGGAGCATGGTGTCGGGGGCGCGGTCGCTGCGCGGCGCAAGCTTCGCCGGGTCCAGGGCCGACTGGAGCGGTGGGCGGGGCAGCCGGTCATCGGGCTGCTCGAGCCGATCGGCGGACCGGTGCTGATCGCGACCACCCCTGATGAGTCGGACAAGGTGATTGCTGCGATGCCCGAGCTGCTCACCGAGCTGGCGGACGCCGCCGGCGCGCCGGTGAGCGCAGGCATCGCCTTGGCGGCGACGATCGGCGACCTCGCCGCCGCGACGCGCCAGGCGGGCGACGTCCTCGCCCTGGCAACCGGCCTCGGCAGGGGGCCCGGCGCCTACACGTTGAGCGACGTGTTGCTGGAGTACCAGCTCTCGCGTCCGAGCGACGCGCTCCCTGAGCTCGGACTGCTGCTCGAGCCGCTGGAGCGCAATCCGGACCTGGTGCTCACTCTCGAGACCTATCTCGCGCACGACCTCGACCGTCGCGGCACTGCCGCGGCGCTGCACGTGCACCCGAACACCCTCGACTACCGGCTCCGGCGCGTTGTGGAACTCACAGGGATCGACCCTGCCACCACGCGTGGCCTGCAGCTCGTCGGTGCCGCACTGGCGGCGCGTCGGCTACGAGGCGAGTAGCTCCTTCAGCAGCCGGATCATGTCGCTGCTCGCTTCGGCGGCTCCGGCGCTCAGCTGCGTGAACCCGAAGAAGCCATGGATCATCCCGTCGTAGCGGCGTACGACGACCTCGACACCGGCGTCGGCCAGCGCCTTGCCGTAGGCGAGACCCTCGTCGCGCAGCGGATCGAACTCCGCGACGCCGATGACGGCGGGTGGCAGACCGGTCAGATCGGAGACCGCGATTGGTGACAGCCCCGGCGCTGCCGGGTCGATCCCGTCGGGGAGGTACTGCTCGCGGAACCACAGCATGTCTTCCGCGGTGAGGAAGTAGCCCTCAGCGTTCTCCACGCGTGAGGGGAAGTCGCCGTCTTCCGTGAAGTCCACGCCGGGGTAGATGAGGAACTGCGCGGCGAGTGCCGGTCCCTCGCCACGGCAGGCGAGCGCGACGTTTGCGGAGAGGTTGCCGCCGGCGCTGTCGCCACCGACCAGCAGCTTGCTTGCGTCGCCGCCGAGCGAGTCGATGTTGGCGGCGGCCCAGCGGGTGGCAGCGAGGCAGTCCTCTAAGCCGGCCGGGAAGGGATGCTCCGGCGCAAGCCGGTAGTCGACGCTCACGACCACCATCTCGCCGTCGCGGCAGATCAGGCGCGCCTGGTCGTCGTGCGTCTCGATGTCGCCGATGACGAACCCGCCGCCGTGGAAGAACACCATCGTCGGGACGGGACCGTCGACATCCGGGCGGTACAAGCGGGCGGCACGCTCTCCCGCGCCGCCCGTGACGGTGATGTCCTCGACCGAGCGGACCTGCGCCAGTGTCGCGGCGTTGCGCACGCCGACGGTTCCGGCGCGGAAGCCGGCGCGCGCCTGTTCTGCGGTGCTCGACGCGATCGTGGGTGCGCCCGCGTCAGCGAGAAACTTCAGGATGGCGGCGATCTGCGGGTCTAGCGGCATCGCTAGATCATGGCCCATGCAATGGGCCGTCGCATGGGTGGTTCATGCATTTCGGGGCCGCTTTGGCCATGCGATGTCACATTGCTTGGCTGAATCGTCAGGTCGGGCTGGCGAACATCGCCGCACTCTGTGCGGCGGCCGCCGGACAGACCAGGTCGCGGTCGCGGTGGTTGGTCCACCACTGCATCAGCCAGTCGTCGCCGCCCGACGGACCGGTGCCGCAGGCGTGCTGAGCGTGCCGGGCGTGACCGGTTCCGATCGTCGACCACGTGGGCACCGTCGGCAGCTGCCAGCCCCCGACGACGTTCTTCCAGCCGTTCGGGTACGTGTAGAGCCCGACGGGGTAGCCGGCTGCGTTGTAGGCCTTGATGACCGCTTTGACGACGGCGCGGTTGTCGCGATGGCTCTTGCTCCAAGGGAAGGTCGGGTACGGCTCGACATCGACCCAGATCATCGGCGCCGTCATGTTGGCCGCGGACATCGTGCCGAGGTTGAACGTCGCCTCGGCGTACGCCGTGTTGCGCAGAGCACCGCGTGCGGTGCTTGCGTCGTACGGACCGTCCTGGCCGTAGGTGACGATGTCCTTCTTCCGCGGGTACGTCGTCATCGCGTAGGCGCCGAGGTAGCGCTCGTGCGCCGCGACCCAGGCGACCTGGTCGGACAGGCAGGGATTCGCGTGGAAGCCCGGGCCGTTGGTGACGCCGACGATCACGAAGCTGGCGTCCGTCGTGGGCATCGGCTGGCCTTCTGTGCGCCGCTTGGGGATGCCCATCCCCTTCGGGCAGTTCGGCCATGAGATGTCGGCGCCGTGCACACCGGTCGTGGGCGCGCCCGTGACCCCCGACGCCTCGGAGGCACCGAGCGTCGCAACCATGACCAGCGCCATCGCGACAAGGCTGCGCAAAGCTGCGACGGCTGGGACCCGCATCCGAACAGGACAGCACACCTTGCCCGCGACCTCTAGTTGTGAACCGGCCGTCTAGCCTCGCGAACGTGGAGACCGAGACAGGTGACTGCCCCGCCTGCGGTCGGCCGCTGGATCGCCACGAGCGCAACATCCGGTTCCGGCTGCCCGATCCGGTGCAGGAGACGATCGAGCAGGAGAACGCGCCCGGCGCCTGGATGAGTCACGCCGACGCGCAGACCTCGGTGATGATGCAGGTCCCGGATGTCGGCCCGTTCGTTCGGGCGTTGATCCCGGTCGCGCTCACCGGCGGTCACACCGTGACGTTCGGTGTCTGGTTGCTCGTCGATCCCGAGGACCTGCAGCGGGCGTCCGCGATCTGGCATCAACCGGAGTACGCCGATCTCGTCCTCGAGGGGTGGCTCGCCAACTCGCTGCCCGGGTGGGGGCTGTTGGGTACGCCGGTTAAGGCCGCCGTGCGCAAGCGACAGCACACGCCGTACTGCGTGGACAGCAGCGATCCGGTTCTCCATGCGGTGCTCACGCAGGAGTGGCGCCACGACCTGGTGCTCGACGCACTCGAGGTGCACGGCATCTAACCTGGTGCGGCCTGGAGGGCTCGCCTAGTGGACGATGGCGGCGGTCTTGAAAACCGCTAAGCGGGGTGACTCGCTTCGTGGGTTCGAATCCCACGCCCTCCGCTGTGTGAAGTCGCGAGACTTGCTGTAGGTCTGTACGGCCGTGGTTGCTGTGTTGCCAGGCTCACGACGCTGTGTCGCGGCTCGTGTCTGCATCGCCCACCGCATGTGCGCGAGCGTTCGGCATTAGCGACCAGGGGCTTTCCGGGCCGAGGTCGCGCATCGGCAGCCGGCGGCTGGGACCTCCCCATCAACGCCTGTTGATCTCACGGAGGTGGACGTTGTCAGCGACGCGCCGCGCCTCGAGAGCTGCAACGAGTTCGGCTCGCGCCCGGTAAATCCGCGACCGGACGGTTCCAACGGGGCATCCGATGGTGGCGGCGGCTTCCTCGTAGGAGAAGCCGAGGACCTGGGTGAGCACGAAGGCTTCTCGCCGGTCCGGTTCGAGCCGGCTGACGAGATCGTTGAGCGCAGCCGCTTCGGAAAGGTCGTGTTTGGTCGGTGGCTCGACGATCAGACCGACGTGTTCGACGGCCCGCCGGCGCTGTCTCAGCCGAATCTCGTCGATGCAAGTGTGGCGCGCGATACCGAGCAGCCACACTTTCGCGGGGGCGTCGCCGCGATAGCGGGGAAGAGCGCGGATCGCCTTGAGATAGGTCTGCTGAACGAGGTCGTCAGCGCCCTGATCGTCCACGACGGCAGCGCAATACCGCCGTACGTCCGTGATCGTTGAGGTGATGAATCCGGCTAGTGCTGCGGCGTCGCCACGGGCTGCGCGAAGAGCCTGATCCGTGACGTCGCCCACGCGGCGAGGCTATCGAGTCCGAATCCGGCACCGGACGGCGGCGGGCGCGGGAACTATCGCAGGTCCTCGCGCGACCATTCGACATGAGGTGTGACTTGGTGCGGGCGGCACTGTCTGCCCGCATGGATGGCGAGCTGGCCGAGCTACCCACGGAGGCGCTCGACCGGCATCTGGCGCAGTGCTCTGACTGTCGGCGGTGGGAGCGGCAGGCCGTCGCGGTCTCCCGGCAGGCCCGGGTATCGGCGGCGCCGAATCTCGACGACCTCGTCGCACGGGTGGTGGCGGCCGCGCATGACATCGACGCCCACTCTGAACGAGAGTGGCGAGGAGTACGGCTGGGCATTTGTGTGGTGGCGGCGCTCCAGTTCGCAGTCGCGATTCCGGTCCTCGTGCTCGGCCATGACCGAGAGGCTCCGTTGCACGTCTCGCACGAGATGGGGTCATGGGATGCAACGATCGCGATCGCGCTCGTCCTCGCGGCGCTTCGGCCGGTGCGCGCGGTCGGTATGAGCGCCCTCGTCGGTGTGGGTGCGTTGTTGTTGTGCACGACGGCCGTCCTTGACCTGGCGGCCGGGCGGACCAGCGTGATGGACGAGGCGCCGCATTTGCTCACCGTCGCCGGATGGTTGCTGCTGCATCGTCTCGCTGTGCTTGAGTCGACCCGACGGCCGGACGACCCCGCGCGGGACCTCGCTGACGTCGGCCATGGTGTCGCGGAGTCCGACTCGAGAGAAATCCGAGGGCTCTCGGCGTGATTCGCCGCATGCTCGTGGGGCTCTGCTTCGCCGCTCTCGCCGGGGCATCGGCGTGCGCGTCAGGTTCGACGCCCTTGGCGGTGGTGAGCGGGGGGGTGAGCGCACACGGGCTGAGGGGCGACGTCCTGTCGCCGCCGACCACGGAGCCGCCCGTCGTCCTCGCCGACACCGTGGGCACGTCTTTTCACCTCGCTCGGGAGACGCGCGGCAAGGTGGTCCTCGTCTACTTCGGCTACACCCACTGCCCGGACGTCTGTCCGACGCTCATGGCGGACGTCGCTCAGGCGCTGCGGGAGTCCAGTGCGGCGGTCCGGGCCGATGTGGAGGTCGTGTTCATCAGCGTCGATCCGGTCCGCGACACCCGTTCCGTGATCCGTCGCTGGCTGGATCACTTCGACCCGGACTTCGTCGGGCTGCGCGGTTCGATCGGGCGGGTGATCGCAATCCAGAAGGCGATGGGGGTGCCGGTCAGCAAGGTCACCCCTCACAGCAGGCACGGATACAGCGTTGCTCACTCCGCGGAGCTTCTTGCCTTCACTCCGGATCGCGAGGCACACGTCGTCTATACCGATGGGCCGACGACGATAGGCGACCTTCGCCATGACCTAGCCGTCCTTACCACCGACAAGGCGTACGGCGCATGAGGCGGCGGTCGTTGCACCTGCTTGTGCCCGTGCTGCTGGCGGCGTCGACAGCAGCGTGCGGCGGCGCCTCGGGCGGCGGTGCGGCGCCACTTCCGCCACTCTCCCTCGTCGGCGGACACGCTCAGATCGGACATCTCACGATCACTCGGGCCTACATCCCCGATCCCGCGACTCCGTCGCTGGCTGCGGCGTACTTCACCGTGACGAACGCCGGACCGGCTGACCGGTTGGTGTCGGTCCGGACCGCCGCCTTTCGCAGCGCGACGTTGCACCGCGAGGTCACCACCGCCCGCGGACTAGAACAGATGGTCGCGGTGCCGGCGGGAGCCGTTGTCCCCGCCTATGGCCGCCTCGTACTAATGCCGGGCTCGTACCACGTCATGTTGCGGCGCCCGCTGCGCGCGCTACGGCAGGGGGTGACCGAGCGTCTGACGTTGCGCTTCGCGAAGGCCGGCGTCGTTCGCCTGGTGGTGCCCGTCGTCCCCGCCACCGGACTGCCCGGGTCGACGGCCGGCTCCAGTGGAGACATGGCCGGTATGTCGAAGTGATGCCACCCCCCGGCTTCGACGGCTGGCTCCCTCCGCTCACGGTCGGCCGCTTCTTCACCACGTGGTCGCTGCATCCGTGGTCCGCGGTGGTCTGCGCGGCCATGGTCGGCGGGTACCTAGCGGTCCGCCGCTTGGCCGTCGGACGCAAGGGTGCCTGGCCGTGGCGAGCATCGCTGGCCTGGCTGACCGGAGTCACGCTGCTCGCATTTGCGACCCAGGGCAGCCTGCGGGTCTACGACGATTCGCTGTTCTGGATTCATATGGTCGGACACCTCGTGCTCGTCATGGTGGTGCCGGTGCTGCTCGTCGCCGGGCGGCCGTTGGACCTCGTGGTGGCGGCGCTCCCCGACGGCTTGTCTCTCCGAGTGGCGACTGTGCTGCGCGGGCGGGTCATCTCCGCGATCACCAACCCAGGCGTTGGGCTGATTCTCTACACGGCCGTAATCGCCGGGACCCACCTCACCGGCTTCATGAACCAGATGATGCTCCACCCGTGGCTTGGTGGAATCGAGCAGCTGATGTACGTCACCGCGGGGGTGCTGTTCTTTTTGCCGCTGGTGGGCGTCCCGCCGATCCGATGGCAGGTTTCAGCGCCGCTGCGGATGGCGATGTTCGTCGTCGCGATGCCGATCGACACCTTCACCGGCGTCATCCTCGGCCAGACCAACACCTACCCATGGCCGGCGATGGCCGCGATGCATCCACCGTGGGCGCCGAGCCTCGTGACCGACTTGCACGCGGGCGGCGCGGTGATGTGGATCGGTGGCGACGCGATCATGACGGTGATGTTCGGCCTCGCCGCGATCGCCTGGGCGCGTTCGGCGTCGCTCGGCGAGGGTGCAGAGCTCGGCGGGTGGCTCGAAGCGGCACGGGCGAACTATCAGCATGGTCTCGTCGGCTCAGGCTCCCCCACTTCCGCAGTCTCGGCGTCTGCGAACCCGGACAGCGACGACGCTCTTGATGCGTACAACCAATATCTGAAGCGGCTGCACGCGCGCCGCGATTGACGGCTCACGAAGCCGGGAACTTCTTGAGGTCCGCAGCCGACGTATATGTAGTCGCGGCATTGGATCGCGCCGGGAGAGGGGACGTACGTCGGATGAAACGCACTGCGCTGCGTGCGGGAGTAGTCGCCGTCGCCGCGACCGTCGGAGTCGCCGCGTTGGGAGCACCGGCGCTTGCACACGTCACGGTGACAACGATCGGGCCTGCGACGCAGGGCGGGTACGCCGTGCTCGACTTCAAGGTTCCGAGCGAGTCCGACACTGCGTCGACGATCAAGCTGGACGTCACGTTCGACACACCGCTCGCGTTCGCCAGCCCGCAGATCATGCCGGGCTGGACGATCAAGACCAAGCAAGTGAAGCTTGCACAGCCGGTAACGACGGACGACGGCACGATCACGACAGGGGTTGGCGAGGTGGTCTGGACCGCCGATGGGAAAACGGCGAAGGATGGCGTGCCAGCTGGCGACTTCCAGCAGTTCTTCGTCTCGGCGGGCACGCTGCCGACTGCCGCCTCGATGACCTTCCGTGCGATTCAGACCTACAGTGACGGGACCGTGGTCAAGTGGATCGAGCCAAGGATCGAAGGTCAGCCTGAACCTGACCACCCGGCCCCCTCGCTCACGCTCGCTCCGGCCTCCGACTCAACGTCGGCGACGCCCGCGGCGAAGGCGCCTGTCGGTACGGCGACCGTCAAGGACAGCACGGGCAGAGCCCTTGGCATCGCGGGCATCGTCGTCGGTGCGCTGGGGTTGCTCACAGCCCTGGTTGCTCTCGGCCGCCGTCGCAGCACATAGCGTTCGTCCAAACGTCGCCGCCACCACTGGCCGCGACGGCGTGAAGGGGTGACGATGGGTCCGGCCGCCGCGACACTGCGGCGGCGCGGCTCGCGGCGCCGGAAGCTCGCCTCTGCTGCCCTCATCGCCGGCGTGGCGGGCGGGTTTGTCGTGGCGACTGCCGCACCCGCGTTCGCACACGCCGTGCTGGAGCAGACCACGCCGGTTCAGGGCAGCGAGGTCCGCAAAGCTCCAACCGAGGTGTCGTTGCACTTCGGCGAAGGCGTTGGCATCGACAGCCAGTCGATCAAGGTCACGGACGCATCGGGCATGCGGGTGGACAAGGGGGATGTCCATCATCCGGAGGGCGACCAGAGCACCGTCGTCGTGGATCTCAAGCCGGGCCTTGCCAAGGCTTCCTACGCGGTCACCTGGCACGTAGTGAGTGCCGACAGTCATCCCGTCGGTGGCACTTTCACCTTCGGCTACGACGTCCGTCCCGGTGCCGCGCCCACTGTGCCGAGCGGCCCAGTGAGTGTTCGCGCGCTGCACTACGTGGGCAGGTTCAGCGCGTTCTGCGGCCTTGGGATGATGCTCGGCGGCACGGTGTTCCTGGTAGTGATCTGGCCCGCCGGCGCGGCAACGCGTCGCGCCCGACGGCTGATCGGTGCCGGTTGGCTCGTCACGCTGCTGTCCGCCGCACTGCTGTTTCTCATGGAAGGTCCGTACGGCCAGACCCTCGGTCTCGGGGCCACCTTCCACCGCTCGGTCTTGTCCTCGACGTTCCACGAGCGCTATGGGCAACTCATGATCGCCAGGATCTGGTTGCTATTGCTCGTCGCGCCCGCCTGGCGGCTGATGCCCGCGAGGCGCACTGATGAACGCAGGTTTCTCGCCGTTGCCGGCCTCGGCTTGCTTCTCACCTATTCCTTGGCCGAGCACTCCGGGCAAGGGATCGAGGTCCCGCTCGCCGCTACCGACGACGTGATCCACCTCGCTTCGGTATCGATCTGGCTCGGCGGGCTCGCCATGATCGTGACGGCTCTCGTGCGCCAGCCTGCTACGACCGTGCGCTCCTTGGAGCTCCGCGAGTGGTCGCGGTTGGCAAGCACGGCCGTGATCCTGCTTGTCCTGTCTGGTGCATATCTGACATGGCGCAACGTCGGCATGCTTCCGGCGTTGTGGTCCACCGACTATGGACGGCTGCTGCTCATCAAGTGGTGGGGGCTGGTCCTGCTGCTGGCGCTGGGCAACCTCGGCCGCATGTGGGTGCTGCGCTGGGCCGCTCCCGGCGGGACCCCGTCGGAAGAGACCACGCGACGGCTGCGGGCCTCCGTGTCATTGGAGGTGATGATCGGAGTCTGCTTGCTCGCCGCTGCGGCAGCTTTGATCAACTCCGTCCCCGGTCGTCAGTCCTACGCCCCGGCCTACACGGCACACGTCAAGGCCGAGGATGCGGTGGGCAAGCTGCTCGACGTTCGCGTGCACCTGTCGTCGACGAAAGCGGGTCCAGTGTCGGTGACTGCGGACGTCACCGACTCAGCGGAACACGACGTTGCGCTGAGCGGCGTCACGGGGGACGTGGCACAGATCGGCCAGACCCTCGAGCCGGTGAGGTTCACGATGAGCAACTTTGGCCTCGCGCAGGGGCACGGCAGTGTTGTCGGTGTCGTGATTCCTACGCCCGGCCAGTGGCAGATGATCCTGCAGATCGTCACCGAGGATGGTGACGACTATGCGGCGGCGGTGTCGTTCACGATCAACGCTGCTTCCTGAGCAGGTGGCACACCCGAGGTCGTGATCAAACCGGACCTGATCAAGCAGGTATACGGCGCGGACGGCGGTAGGGTCCCGCGACGTGAACATCGCTGACCACGCCGCGAGCCGTCCTGATGCGGTCGCACTGCTCGGTCCCGGTGACGACCGGGTCACGTATGGCGAGCTGCACGATCGCGCGATGCGCGTGGCCGGGCTGCTTCACGAGGCGGGACTGCGCCGAGGTGATGCCGTCGCGCTGATGCTGCCCAACCGGCGCGAGTTCCTCGAGGTCACCTGGGGTTGCCAGCTTTCCGGGCTCTACTACACGCCGGTCAACACGCACCTCACCTTCGACGAGGTCTCCTACATCGTCGAGGACTGTCAGGCGCGCGCTTTGTTCATCGACGAGTCGATGGGAGAGCTCGCGACCGCGCTGCGCAACCATGACAGCAACGTCGAGGTGTGGGTGGTTGTTGGCGCGCAATGGGAGGACTGGCAGTCCTACGACTCTGCGCTCACAGCGGTGACCGAGCAGGCGGAGGTGTCCGACGGCTGCGAGATGCTCTACTCCTCCGGCACCACCGGTCGACCCAAGGGAATCCGTCGGCCGCTGCCGACCGAGAACGGGTCGTGGGCGCAGGGGGTGCTGGAGCAGGCAGTGACCCACCTCTACAAGGCCACCGCCGACAGCGTGTACCTGTCACCGGCTCCGCTGTA
This sequence comes from Mycobacteriales bacterium, assembly GCA_035545635.1. Taxonomy (GTDB): domain Bacteria; phylum Actinomycetota; class Actinomycetes; order JAFAQI01; family JAFAQI01; genus DASZTV01. The sequence continues at coordinate 168,952 of DASZXY010000006.1, forward strand.
CCACGCGGCCGGCGTCAACTACACGATGGCGATCCACCGGGTTGGCGCGGCCACCGTCATCGTCCCGAAGTTCGACGCTGAGGACACGTTGCGGTTGATCGAGCAACATCGCGTCACCCACGCGCAGTTCGTCCCGACGATGTTCGTCCGGATGCTGAAGCTGCCGAAGGAGGTGCGCGAGAGCTACGACGTGTCGAGCCTTCGGTGGGTGGTACATGCCGCAGCACCGTGCCCGGTCGAGGTGAAGCAGGCGATGTTCGACTGGCTCGGCCCGATCATCTACGAGTACTACGGCGGGACCGAAGGCTTTGCCGGCGCGACCATCGGGCCGGAGGAGTGGCTCGCGCATCCCGGTTCAGTGGGCCGCCCGTTGACCACCGTCCATGTGATGGGCGAGGACGGCGAGGAGCTGCCGGTCGGCGAGGCCGGGGAGCTGTTCTTCGAGGGCGGCCCGGACTTCGAGTACTGGCGCGACCCCGAGAAGACGAAGTCGCTGTCCAACTCGCACGGCTGGCGCAGCCTCGGCGACATGGGATACGTCGACGAGGAGGGCTACGTCTATCTCACCGACCGCGCGACGTTCATGATCGTCTCCGGCGGGGTGAACATCTACCCGCAGGAGACCGAGAACGTGCTCATCATGCATCCGAAGGTCGCTGACGCTGCGGTGTTCGGGGTGCCGAACGAGGAGTTCGGCGAAGCGGTCAAGGCGGTGGTGCAGCCGCTCGATGGCATCGAGCCGACCGCCGAGCTGGCCACAGAGCTCACCGATTACTGCAAGGCCAACCTCGCGGCGTACAAGTGCCCGCGGTCGATCGACTTCGACCCCGAGCTGCCGCGCGACCCGAACGGCAAGCTGTACAAGCGGCGGATCCGCGATCGCTACTGGGAGGGCCGCACGTCGCGCATCCTCTGACCTCCGTTGACGCCCGGACAGGCCAGACTTACCGTCAGCCCTGCTTGTAAGTGAAATGGAGGGCACGGTGAGGCCACGGCAGCTTCGGCGGATTGCGTGCGTGGTCATCGGTCTGGGAGCGGTGAGCGGCCTGGCGGCCTGCGGCACCACCGTGCCGCCGTCGAGCTGGCCAGCTGTCAGCGCCAACGGCACCGGCCCGAGCGACGGGTTGAGTGGGCCGACCGCAGCGTCGGAGACGGGGGAGCGGACCGCCGGTCGGGCGCAGACGGCCGTCTCGACGCTGACCGGGTCGGCGTCACCGGCAAACCCGACCGCGGCCGGGTCCGGATCGGCTCGCGCGTCCGGGTCTGCGGCCCCGACTCGCACCTCGATCGCGAGAGCGGCCCCGATCAAGATCGGCTACGCCTACATCGACAGCGGTGAGAGCAACACGGTGCTCTCCGGGATCGGCAAGGGTCTCGCCTCTGCCGACCTGCACGGAGAGATGGAGGCGTACGCCGACTACCTCAACGCCCACGGTGGGGTGCTCGGCCACAAGCTCCAGATGGTGTTCTACCGCGCGAGCTCGAGCTCGACGCTGCAGTCGATCGGACAGGCGGTGTGCGCGAAGGAGACGCAAGACGACCGAGTCGACATCAGCCTCGATGGCAACTACGGAAACGTCGTCTTCCCGTGCATGACGAAGGCGCGCATCCCGGACATCTACGTCGGCATCGACGCGCTGACGCTGGCGGACTACCGCTCGTTTCCGTACGTGATCGAACCCGACTCCATAGCGATTGATCGGCTCGCCTCGATCGAGGTCCCGCAGCTCGTGAAGATGGGGTACCGGCCAAGTGGGCTGACCCAGAAGCTCGGGATCCTGTACTACAACGACGCCAACACCACTGCGGGTTTCAACGCGTTGAAGTCCGCGTGGGCGCTGCAAGGGGTGAAGGTTGCGGACAGCGTCTCGCTCAACAACTGGAACTCGGTGGGTGATCTTGCTGGCCTCGAAACGTCGGTTCAGGCCGCCGAGCTGAGATTTCGCGCCGATGGGGTGACGCACGTGATGTGCGTCGAGACGAACGCGTTCATCTGCGGCTTCTTCGGCCTGTACGCCGGGTCGCAGGGCTACTACCCGCGCTACGCGTACACGAGCCTCCAGCCACTGACGAACATCCTCGCGAACGTGTCGGCCAAGAGTCTGAAGGGTTCCGTCTTTGTCGGGTGGAACCCGCCCGAGGACCTCAGCCGGCTGTCGTCGATGCCGTCCGGGGTGCGCTCCTGCTGGTCGTTCATGAACAAGCACAGCTTCCCGACGGGCACAGGCAACGAGCGGGACGGGGCCGCCGGGGTGTGCGAGGCGCTCGACTATGTGGTCGCCTCGGTAACGGCGGCTGGGTCCACCGATCCCGATGCGCTCGCCGCCGCCGCCGAGCGGATCGGCCCGTCGTACCGGTCACGTCGGGTGCTGGGTGTCGGCACCGGGCAGGCAGGTGTCGACGTGGTGCGGCGCGGGGCCTACCAGACGGGTTGCTCGTGCTTTGCCTATACGAGTCCGCCCATCCGGTTGCGGTGATCGAGATGTCAGGATTGGTGGCGCCGCGCCAGACACAGGCGGAGCGCAGCGAGTCGACCATCAATCGCATCCTCGACGCGACCGTGGAATGCCTGGTCGAGCTCGGTTACAGCCGCACCAGCACCCTGGTTGTCCATGAGCGCGCCGGCATCTCGCGCGGCGCGCTGCTGCACCACTTCCCGTTACGTGCGGAGCTCATGGCCGCTGCGGTGGACCACATGTTCGAACAGATGCAGGCAACTATCGACGTGACTTCTGGGAGCCAGGGCGATCCCGTCGATCGGGCCGTGCGGACGCTGTGGTCGACGTTCACCTCGAACCTCGGCGTCGCGGCGCAGGAGCTGTTGACGGCAGCGCGCACGGACCCCGAGCTGCGGACGGCGCTGGTGCGGCGCGAGGCCGACCTCAACCGTCGCATCCACGCAATGTTCGGCCGGGTCTTCGGACCCGAGCTGGTCTCACGCCCTCTTTACGACACGACGTTCCGGCTGCTTGCCCAGGCAATGCGCGGTGCAGCCGCGACCCGTGCGTTGCATCCGGATGCGTCGGCGCGGCCGGACCTCATCCGATGGGCTGAGGTCGCGACCCGACTGCTTGCCGTGGAGTCGCTGTGACGGGAAGTCCCGCTGCGCGCCAGGCGCGGAAGCCGCCGACGATGTCAGTGGATCGGTGAATGCCGAGGGCCTGCAGGCTTGCCGCCGCCAGACTCGATGCGTAGCCCTCGTTGCAGAACAGCACGACCCACGCGTCGTACGACGCGTCGGCCAGGCGAGCACCAGACGCCGGGTCGAGCCGCCACTCGAGGACGTTGCGATCGATGACGATCGCGCCGGGGATCCGGCCCTCGGTCTCGCGGTTGACCTCGGGACGGATGTCGATGAGCAGGGCGCCCTGCCGTTGCGCCTGCCTTGCTTGCGCTGCTGTCAACCGGTCGAGCGAGGTACGGGCCTGCGCGAGTGCCTGGTCGATCGTCATGCCGGGACCGCCCACTTGCGCCGTCCCCGCCGCGACTCGCCGCGCGTCTCGACCGTGCGAACCCGAGCGAGCGCCTGGCCGTTCGGGTGAGGTGCGTAGAACGACATCGACTCGAGCGGCGGGGAGTAGGCGTGCAGGCTGATCGCGGCGGCGGGGCCGGCGTTGTAGACGTCGTGCACCGTGCTCGGCGCGATCGCGACGGCGCGGCCGGTGGGCACGATGGTGGTCGTGGTCTGTGCGGTGTCGGGCCAGGCCCGGACTTCCGTCAGCTCGCCCTGTACGACGAGGAAGGCGCCGGCGGACTGGCCATGGTCGTGCAGGTCGGTCGACTGGCCGGCCAGCCAGCTCAACAACCAGATGTCGGCCTGCTCGCTGGTGTGCAGTCGGCACCACCACCGCCCCGAGGGGTCGAATCGCGCCAGGCTGCGCCAGCGTGATGTGCGCTCGCCGAGCCGCTCCAGTGCAGCGGCGAGCTGATCGGCAGAGAAGTGGGTGTCTGCGGAAAGCTCAGAAGTGATCGCCATGACATATGTATATCAGACCACTCAACTTACTTAGAACACTCCAGTCAGCGTAGCCGGGGACAACCAATGGTCCGGCCCGCCCGCGCTGGGGAACGCAGGCGCACAGGCTGCGTACGGAATGGCCGCGACGGTCAGGGGTATGCCCCCGGCATGCCGACTGTCGCTGACCAGATCCTTGCCCGGCTTCGCGAGTGGGACGTCGAGTGCGTCTTCGGTTATGCGGGCGACGGCATCAACGGGCTGCTGGCCGCGTGGGGTCGCGCTGACAACCAGCCGAAGTTCGTGCAGGTCCGTCATGAGGAGATGGCGGCATTCGCCGCGGTCGGCTACGCGAAGTTCTCCGGAAAGGTCGCGGTGTGCGCGGCGACGTCCGGTCCCGGGGCGATCCACCTCCTGAACGGTCTGTACGACGCGAAGCTCGACCATGTCCCGGTCGTCGCGATCGTCGGCCAGACGAACCGCAGCGCGATGGGCGGCTCCTACCAGCAGGAGGTGGACCTGCTCAGCCTGTTCAAGGACGTCGCGAACGAGTACTGCCAGATGGTCACGGTGCCCGAGCAGCTCCCCAACGTCCTCGACCGCGCGATGCGCACCGCGATGACGCAGCGCTGCGTCGCAGCGGTGATCGTCCCGTCGGACGTGCAGGAGCTGGAGTACTCGCCTCCCACCCACGAGTTCAAGATGGTCCCGTCCAGTCTCGGAATCGTCGAGCCGACGTTGACCCCGCCAGAGCACGAGCTGGCACACGCCGCTGAGATCATCAACGCGGGCTCCAAGGTCGCGATCCTGATCGGACAGGGCGCCCGCGGTGCGGCCGACCAGGTCCTCGACCTCGCCGAGCTCACCGGCGCCGGCATTGCCAAGGCTCTGCTCGGCAAGGACGTCATCTCCGACGAGCTCCCGTTCGTCACCGGGGCAATCGGACTACTCGGCACCCGCCCGTCGTACGAGCTGATGACCGGGTGCGACACCCTCATCACCGTCGGGTCGAACTTTCCCTACACGCAGTTCATGCCGGAGTTCGGTCAGGCCCGGGCAATCCAGATCGACATCGACCCGCGGTTCATCGGCATGCGCTACCCCTACGAGCTGAACCTCGTAGGCAGTGCCGGACCGACGTTGAAGCAGCTGTTGCCGATGATCGAGCACAAGGGCGACCGGTCGTGGCGACAGACGGTAGAGAAGAACGTCGCGCGCTGGTGGGACGTGATGAGTCGCTCGGCAATGGTCGATGCCGATCCGATCAATCCACAGCGCGTTTTCTCGGAGGCCTCGGAGGTGCTCCCCGACAACGTGATCATCGCGGCCGACTCGGGGTCATCGGCGAACTGGTACGCCCGCAACATCAAGCTGCGACCCGGGATGCGCGGATCGCTGTCCGGCACGCTCGCGACGATGGGCAACGGCGTCCCCTACATGGTGGGTGCGAAGTTCGCCCACCCTGGCCGCCCCGCGATCGCCTTCGTCGGCGACGGGGCGATGCAGATGAACGGCATCAACGAGCTGATCACCATCTCGAAGTACTGGCAGGAGTGGGCAGACCCCCGGCTCGTGGTCGCCGTACTGCACAACAACGACCTCAACCAGGTCACCTGGGAGATGCGGGCGATGGAAGGTGCTCCGCAGTTCCTGCCGTCGCAGCACCTGCCGTCCTTCCCCTACGCGCACTACGCGCGGAGTATCGGACTGGAAGGGATTCTGGTCGAGAAGCCCGAGGAGATCGGCGCGGCTTGGCGCAAGGCGCTCGCAGCGGATCGGCCGTGCCTGCTCGAGTTCGTCACCGATCCCGCGGTGCCGCCGATTCCGCCGCACGCGACGCTCGACCAGATCGAGAACATGATCGCGTCGGTGGTACGCGGCGACTCCGACCGCTGGGACGTCATCAAAGAAGGCGTGAAGCTCAAGGCGCAGGAGTTCCTTCCCGGTGCGCGCGACAAGTAGGGAGGGCGCGAAAGCGGTCCATGGCATCGACCGCGTCGTACGCAACATCGAGACCGGCCGGTTCGAGCGATCGCTGTCAGGGCTGACCGCCATCGGTTCGGTCATCACTGCCGCGGAGATCTACCTCGAGCACGACCGTGCGAGCTTCGGAAACTCGATGATGTGGCTGCCGGTCGCCCTCGGCCCGGTCGGCTTCGCCGCCGGAGTGGCGGGCGTGTTCAGCAAGCGCGCCGCCAAGACCTTGTTGCCGCTGACCTCAGCGGCGATCGTCGCCAACGGCCTCCAGGGGACCTACCTGCATCTGCGCGGGGTCGGGCAGCGCCCTGGTGGCTGGCGGCTTGGCAAGTACAACCTCGAGATGGGGCCGCCGGTGTTCGCCCCGCTGCTGATGACGATGGTGGGTGGGATGGGGCTGCTCGCCGCGATTCTGCGGCGTGAGGGTGAGTAGTGGAACCACGGTTTCCCGGCTTCGACGTCCTCGGTCAGGCGCGGCACTGGGACGAGACAACGGCTGGCGCGGTGCTGGCTCGGCTCGGCCCCAGCCCGCCGCTGCGGTTCTTCTCCTTGGATGAGGAAGCGGTCGGCCGTGCGCTGTTCGACCAGATCCTCGACCAGCGCGAAGCGCCTCGAGTCCCGATTCTGGAGATGGTCGACTCCCGGCTCGCCGAGGCACAGACCGACGGTTGGCACTACGCCGACATGCCAGAGGACGGCGAGGCCTTCAAGGCCAGCTTCGCCGCCCTCGACAAGGACGCGCACGCCGCCTTCGGCCGCCCGTTCGCTGAGCTCGACTGGTACGACCAGGCAGACCTGATCCAGGCCGTGCAGCAGCTCAACGAGTCCGAGTGGCACGGCCTGCGGGCCGATCGGGTGTGGAGCCTGTGGACGCGCTACGGCTGTACGGCGTTCTACAGCCACCCGCAAGCGTGGAACGAGATCGGGTTCGGCGGCCCGGCCTACCCGCGTGGCTACAAGAACCTCGGCATCGACGCCCGCGAGCCCTGGGAGGTCGCCGACCGAACCGACGAGGATCCGGTCGGCCGCGGTGAGGAGATCGAGGCGGCTCGCCGCCGCCACGCCGAGGCACGCACCCGGGAGCTGAAGCGTGCCCACAGCAAGGGACCGCACGGCGTCGGCGACGAGCTGAGCGGGTCGCGATGAGCGCGCTTACCCAAGTCCGCCGGCGCAACGAGTCGGCATGGTTGCTGCCCAACGACGGGACCCGCACCAACCACCAGCTGCGTCGCGACATGCGGCGCTTCGCCGACGACGAAGAGGTCGACATCGCCATCGTCGGCGCGGGCGCCGGCGGGTCGGTCCTGCTGCAGCGGCTGGCCCGCGCCGGCTGGCGTGCGGTGGCGTTCGATGCCGGCCCGTTCTGGGATCCGGACCGAGACTGGGTCAGCGACGAAGCCGGCTCGCACCATCTCTACTGGACCGAGCCGCGGGTCATCGACGGCGCCGACCCGGTCGTGCTCGGATCGAACAACTCCGGACGCGGAGTCGGTGGGTCGATGGTGCACTTCGCCGGTTACGCCCCTCGGTTTCACCCGTCCGACTTCTCGACGTACTCCAACGACGGGGTCGGTGCCGACTGGCCGATCTCCTACGCCGACCTCGCGCCCTACTACCGGCTGATGGAAGAGGAGCTTCCGGTCGCCGGCCAGTTCTGGCCGTGGGGAGAACCGCATCCTTACCCGCACTCACCGCATCCGGTCAGCGGCAACGGGCTGATCGCCCAGCGAGGCGCCTTGCAGCTGGGTATCGAGATGCGGGTCGGCCCCGTCGCGATCACCAACGGCAGGTTCGGCAACCGTCCCCACTGCATCTACCGCGGCTTCTGCTTGCAGGGATGCAAGGTCAACGCGAAGGCATCACCACTGATCACCCATGTTCCCGATGCCCTCGCGCACGGCGCAGAGATCCGTGCGGACGCGATGGTGAGCGCGGTCGAGGTGGATGACGAGTCCGGGCTGGTCACCGGTGTCCGCTACTTCAAGGACGGGCGTGAGCGCCGGCAGCGGGCGCGCATGGTGGCGGTGTGCGGCTACTCGATCGAGACTCCTCGCCTCTTGCTCAACTCCGCGACGAAGCGCTGGCCCCACGGACTGGCGAACGACAACGACCTGGTCGGGCGCTACGTCATGGTGCAGGGTGCGCCGCAGGCGGCCGGGCGGTTCGACGAAGAGATCCGGATGTTCAAGGCGCCTCCGCCGGAAGTGAGCTCGGAACAGTTCTACGAGACCGACCAGAGCAAGCCGTATCGCCGCGGATACAGCATCCAGACCGTCTCCCCGCTGCCCATCACCTGGGCGGAGCACGTCGCGGCCCAGGGGCATTGGGGCACGGTGCTTCGGGAGTACATGGCCGACTACGTGCACTGGGCGACGCTCGGTGCGCTTTGCGAGTACCTGCCGCAGGCCGACAACCGCGTGACGCTGGCGAAGGAGACCGATCGCTACGGCCTGCCCGTGGCTCAGTTCAGCTACAGCCTTTGTGACAACGATCGGGCCCTGCTCGACGACGCCCGCCAGATGCAAGCGCAGATTCTCGAGGCCGCCGGTGCGACCGAGGTCATCACGATCGACCGCACGGCGCACCTGATCGGTGGCGCCCGCATGAGTGACCGGCCGGAGTCCGGTGTCGTCGACGCCGACCTGCGCACCTGGTCGATCCCGAACCTGTATGTCGTCGACGGGAGCGCCCTGCCGACCCAGGGAGCGGCGAACCCCGCCTTGACCATCATGGCCGTTGCGGCTCGTGCCGCGGACCGCATGATCGCCGGGCAGCGTTCCGGGGTCCGCGATGGCCGGTAGTGGGGACCCGCGCATCGAGTCGGTGACGGCGGCGGCGTACGTGATCGCCACCGACGCACCGGAAGCCGACGGCACGCTGTCCTGGGACAAGACGACCGTGGTCGTCGCCTCAGTCCGCGGCGGTGGTCGCGCAGGTCTCGGCTGGACGTACGCCGCGGGCGCGGCGGCGCACGTGATCGAGGACGTGCTCGCGGGAGTCGTCACCGGCCGGTCGGCGACCGACCCTCGGGGGGCCAACGCGGAGATGGCGAAGGCGGTGCGAAACGTCGGGCGGCAGGGCATCGCCGCCACCGCGATCTCAGCCGTCGATGTCGCGCTGTGGGATCTTCACGCCAAGCTGCAGGACCTCCCGTTGTCCCGAGCCCTCGGCGGCAGCAACAGGCCGGTCCCGGTCTACGGCAGCGGCGGCTTCACCACCTACGACGACCACCAGACCGCAGACCAGGTGAGCGACTGGCTGGAGCGCTGCGGCGTCACCGCCGTGAAGATCAAGATCGGCGAGTCCTGGGGGACGCTGCCACAACGCGATCTCTCCCGCGTCGAGCTCGTGGCGGGGCTGGTGGGCGAGGGGCGCGAGGTGTTCGTCGACGCAAACGGCGGCTACACGGTCGGCCAAGCAGTTCGGATGGCCCGCCGCTTCAGCGACCTCGGCGTGACGTGGTTCGAGGAGCCCGTCTCGTCAGACGATCTGGCCGGGCTCAATGCGATACGCAGCTCCGTCGACCTGGATGTCGCGGCGGGTGAGTACGGCTACGACCTCGCGTACTTCGAACGGATGGCGGCGGCGGGCGCGGTGGACTGCCTTCAGGTCGACGTGACCCGATGCGGTGGCATCACGGACTTCCTGCGCGCCGCCTCGGTCGCAGCCGCCCACGGCCTCGACGTCTCTGCGCACTGCGCGCCGCACCTGCACGCGGCCTTTGCCGGCGTCGTTCCGAACCTTCGCCACATCGAGTACTTCCACGACCACATCCGGATCGAGGAGCAGCTGCTCTTCGACGGAGCCGTGGCGGCTGCGAACGGCTGCCTGCGCCCGTCCGATCGAGCCGGCCACGGCATCGCGCTGCGCGACGACGCCGATCGGTGGCGTGCGGCATGACGCTGGCGGTCGGCACGAGTGGCTGGCAGTACGCCGACTGGCGCGGCGTCTTCTACCCGCCGAAGCTGCCCCAGCGGCTGTGGCTCACGTCGTACTGCGAGTCCTTCGACACCGTCGAGGTGAACTCCAGCTTCTACCGGCTGCCGAGCGCCAACACTGTGCAGCGCTGGGCGGACGTGATCCCCGATGGCTTCGTGATGGCGATGAAGGTGAGCCGGTTCCTCACCCACGTGAAGCGGCTGCGCGATCCCGCCGAACCGGTCGCGCGCCTGATGGGCGTGCTCGGACCGCTGCAGGCGCGCGGGCTGCTCGGACCGTTGCTCGTGCAGCTGCCGCCGGACCTCTCGGTCGAACTGGACCGGCTTGACCAGACGCTCGCGGAGTTTCCCGCCGACGTCCGCGTCGCGGTCGAGCCTCGGCATCAGTCATGGTTCACCGAGGATCTCCGGGCGCTCCTGACGGCGCACGGGGCCGCGTTGGTGTGGGCTGACCGCGCCGGCAGAAGCCTCGGTCCGCTCTGGCGAACTGCGAGCTGGTCCTATCTACGGCTGCACCACGGCAGAAGCGGGTGGGGCTACGACAACCGTGACCTCCGCCGGTGGGCCGGCCGTCTCGCGGAGTCCGGTGACGGGTACGCCTATGCCAACAACGATCCCGGCGGCGCTGCCGTGCGCGATGCTCGCCGGCTTCGCGCGATGGTGACCTCGCTCGGTCAGGTCGACGCCCGGTCGTAGGCGCAGGCGGCGTTGATCAAGGCGAGATGGCTCAGTCCCTGCGGGAAGTTCCCCAGCATCGCGCCGCTCGAAGGGTCGTACATCTCCGAAAGCAGACCGACATCGTTGACCAGCGTCACCGCTTCGTCCATCACGGCTCGCGCCTCGGCGAGGTCGCCGAGCTGCACGAGAGCGTGGACCAGCCAGAAACTGCAGGCGAGGAAGCCGCCGCCGTCGTCGGAGCCGCTGTAGCGGCGTACGACGGGACCGTCGCAAAGCTCCTTGCGGATCGCCTCAATCGTGCCGGCAAGGCGTTCACCCCTGTCGTATCCGACGCGGGCCATCAGCAGAGTGGCCGCGTCCAGGCCATCGGTCCCCGCGTAGCCGGTGTAGCAGGAGCGCTCCTTGGACCAGCAGTGCTCGTCGACCCACTCGCGGACCGCGTCCCGCTCCCGCTTCCACCGCTCGACGTTGTCGGTGAGCAGCTGCCCCGCCTCGTGCAGGCGCACGGCACGGTCCAACGCGGTCCAGCACCCGATCTTCGAGATCGTGTAGTGACGCCGCTTGGGGAGCTCCCAGATCCCGGAGTCCTTGCGGTGCCAGGTGTCGCAGCATCGATCGACGAGCTCGGCGAGCAGCCTCGCGGTCTTCGGGTCCAGGCAGTGTCCGGCGGCGACGTACTGCCAGATCATGTCGAGCAGGTCGCCGTATGTGCCGAGCTGCTGTTGGTCGGCGGCGCCGTTGCCGATCCGCACCGGTGAGCTTGCCCGGTAGCCGGGGACATCGGGATGATCGATTCCGGCCGTCGGGGGCATGCCGTCCAGCCGGTAGAACACCTGGAGCTCCGGCTCGGTCCGGCGCAACGCCCCCAGCATCCATTGCACGGCGGCTTGCGCCTCGTCGTTGAGCCGCAACGTGAGAAGCGCATCGATCGTGAATGCGCAGTCGCGCACCCACATGAAGCGGTAGTCCCAGTTCTTGTCGCCTCCGATCGTCTCCGGCAGCGATGTCGTCGCCGCCGCCGCGACGGCGCCGGTCGGCACGTACTGCAGCAGCCGAAGCGCCAGCGCCGAGCGGCGTACCTCCTCCTGCCACGGGCCGTTGTAGTCGATCGCAGCGGCCCACTCTCGCCAGCGCCGCTCCGTGATGGAGAAATGGCTGTCGATCTCGGCTCGCTCGGCGAGGAAGAGTGGCGCATCGGTGGTGCCCAAGATCGCGAGAATGCCGGGGCGACCCGGGACTGCCGTGAAGGTTGCTGTCGCGCAGTGGCCATCTGTGGTCGGCTCGCCGACGTCGAAGTGGCGGACGACGAGCTGATCTTGGGCGACCCGGATGACCAGGGAGTCCTGCCGGTTGCTGATCCACGGCTCGGCGGTCCCGAGCTGCGTTCCGGGAGCGATGGTCCACCGCATCTCGACGGTGCCGCTGATCGCTTCCACCCGCCGTGCCAGCTCACTCCAGGCGAGGCGACCAGAGCGACCGAACGGCAGGCAGTCGATGACCCGGACGACGCCGAGGTCGGTCGTGAATGTGGTCTCGAGCAGGTTCGTGTCGGGGAGGTAGCGCCTCGTCGACTCGTAGCGGTCGACCGGGGCCAGGTCTATGTAGCCGCCGCGAGGTGGGTCGAGCAGCGCGGCGAACGTCGGGTCCGCGTCGAGCGCTGGCACGGGCCACCAGTCGATCCGTCCGTCGGTGCTGACGAGCGCGACGGTGCGGCCGTCGCCGATCGCGGCGTAGGACTCGATCGGCGCGAAGCCGTCGGCGTCACGTCTCACTGGCGGCGCGCAACCTCGCGGGCCCGCTCGGCCATTTTGTCGAGCGCACCCCAGACGGCCATCGAGGTGGCAGACCACGGATCGTGGTCATGTGCCTCGTCGTCGAACATGCCGTGCGCGCCACGATCCGCTTCCTCGTCGCGGGGGACGAAGACGTTGGAGCCATGACACGGCCCGCTGTCGGTGACCTGTCCCTTGACGCCGGTTCGTGCCAGGTAGCGGTCGAGCAGTGCAGGCGCGAGACGGTTGCCGAGAACCGTGTAGGCGGAGGAGATTCCTACCCAGGCGTTGCGTCGTGGGTGCTCGGCCAGGAAGCAGATGGTGCGTGCGGCGATCTCGGGCTGAAACACCGGGGCAACCGGCCGGGGGTGGCCGGCCTGACCGTTGTCGTTCCAGTCGAATTGCGGGGTGTTGAGGCCGGGGAGCGTCGCGAGGCACATCCTGACCTTGCTGCGTTCGTGGCGCAGCTCGGTGATCACCGACTCGGTGAATCCCTTGATGGCGTGCTTCGCGCCGCAGTACGCCGACTGCAGGGGGATCCCGCGGTACGCGAGCGCACTGCTGACGTTGACGATCACCCCTCGGTTGCGGGGTCGCATCTTGCTGAGCGCTACTCGGGTGCCATGCACCTGGCCGAAGTACGTCACGTCGGTGATCCTGCGGAACGTCTCCGGGTCGGTGTCCCAGAACGTGCGAAGCGCACCGACGAAGGCGACGTTGACCCACAGCGTGATCGGACCGAGCTCTGACTCGATGCGCTCAGCTGAGTCCTGTACCGCCGCAAGGTCAGCGACGTCGGTCGGGATGCCGAGGCCGCGTCGACCCGCCGAGGTGATCTCGTCCTGCGTCGCTCGAAGACCGGCTTCGCCTCGCGCCAGCACAGCGATGTCCCACCCGCGCGAGGCGAGCTCTCGAACCGTGGCGCGCCCAACTCCGGCCGTGCCACCCGTCACCACCGCGACTCCGCGACGTTCCCGCGACGTACTCATTCTCGTGATCTCCCGCGATATCCCCTATGTGTGCATCACCCGGGCTTGGTGATCACAAACCCGATGCGTGCCGACCGCAAAGCCGGGTACGCGAATGGGCATGACCCAGTTCGGCTACTTCTTGTCCTCGGAAGAACTCAGTCCGATGGAGTTGGTCAACACCGCGCAACTCGCGGAGCGCGCCGGCTTCGACCGGATCTGGATCTCCGACCACTACCACCCCTGGACGCGAGAGCAGGGGGAGAGCGCGTTCGTGTGGTCGGTGATCGGGGCGATCGCGGCGACGACGAACCTCCGCATCACCACTGCCGTCACGTGCCCGACCGACAGGATCCATCCTGCGGTGATCGCACAAGCGACCGCGACCGTCGCCTCGCTCGCACCCGGTCGGTTCTCCTTCGGTGTCGGCTCGGGCGAGCGACTCAACGAGCACATCCTCGGTGGCCTCTGGCCGCCCACGGCGATTCGGCTGCAGCGGCTCGAGGAGGCTGTCGGCCTTATCCGTGAGCTGTGGAAGGGCGAGACGGTCACCCATCGGGGGGAGTACTACACGGTCGACGCCGCCCGGATCTTCTCGCTGCCCGAGCAGCTGCCACCGATCCTCATCTCTGGGTTCGGGCCGGCCGCAACTGACGTCGCGGCCCGCATCGGGGACGGTTGGATCACGGTGCAACCCGACGCCGAGCTGCTCAAGCGATACCGCGACGGCGGGGGCAAGGGCATCACTCAGGGTGGCGTGAAGATCTGCTGGGCGGAATCCGCCGATGACGCCGCGAAGACGGCGTACCGGTTGTGGGGATTCGAGACCGTGGGCGGGCAGAGCGCCCAGGATCTGCCGTCGTGGGTGGAGTTCGAGCAGCTTGGCGAGGCCACCACCCCCGATCAGGTTGCAGAGGCCGTCCCTTGCGGTCCCGATCCGGAACGCGCGGCGAAAGCGGTGCAGGACTACGTCGACGCCGGCTTCGACGAGGTCTACATCTCGCAGATGGGGCCGGACCAGGAGGGCGGTCTCCGCTTCCTGACAGAAGAGGTACTACCGAAGGTGAGGCACTGACGATGACCGATTCCGGAGCCCGCGAGCCCGACCCCGGCTCGGCGCTCGAGGACGAGGGCATGCCTGACATGTCCGACGCGCTGCCCTCGAAGGTGATCACCGGTGATGCGCAGGAGGAGCTCGACGCCCCAGCCGAGGAGCCGCGCGCAACCGTCGACTTCGGTGTCACGGCCGAGGAGGCCCGCAGCGGCGAGCCGTTGACCGGACGGCTGGCTCGCGAGGAGCCGGAGACGTCGCGGCTTCGCGGGGACGGCAGTGATACGCCGTACCCGGAGGACCGGGAAGGCCAGGTCGGGCGCTTGGCCGAGGAACGCGAGGGGGGCACGGGCAAGGAGCAGGACGCGTGGGCGGTCGATGTCGGCGCGGACCGCGGCGGGCTCGCGCCCGAAGAGCGGGCGATGCATGTCGAGCCCTGAGACGTTGCTCCCCGACGGGCAAGCCGCGCAGGGAGGGAAGCAGTCGGCCGCCGAGCACTATGGGCGCCCCGCGTCCGAGTTGCGTGGCTACGCCGGCGTCATGGCGGTGTACGCCGTCGGCGTGGGAGCGGCGACGCTGGCGATGTGGCGCAAGAAGCGGCTGCCCGCGTCCTTCAGCGCCAAGGACCTCGCGTTGGTGGCGTTGGCGACCCACAAGCTGAGTCGGACGCTGGCTCGAGATGCGGTGACGAGCCCGCTGCGGGCGCCGTTCACGCGCTTCGAGGGGTCGGCGGGACCGGGCGAGGTCAAGGAAAAGGTCGCGGCCCGTGGGGCCGAGAAGTCCGTGGGCGAGCTGATCACCTGCCCGTTCTGCTTGGACCAGTGGGTCGCGACAGGGTTTGTCACGGGACTGGCGGTCGCGCCCCGCCTGACGCGGTACATCGCGGCGATCTTCGCGGCCCGTGCCGGCGCCGACTTCATCCACTTCGGATATGCCGCCGCAGAACAGGCCACGACGTAGCACGCATCAGCCGCCGCGGGGACCCGGACGGTTTGCCCAAGGTGGCTACCGGAAAGGATCAACACGTAAAGGACTCAGCAGCGAGTCGGCCGATCCTGGTCACTTCTCGCCTGTAGGCCGGACCGGTCACGATCTGAACTCGTGAGGAGCCGGCTGTGCGCGTTTGCTGTCGTCCGTGCTGGGTGGGGTCAGCCAAAT
The DNA here is from genome assembly GCA_035545635.1 of Mycobacteriales bacterium. Taxonomy (GTDB): domain Bacteria; phylum Actinomycetota; class Actinomycetes; order JAFAQI01; family JAFAQI01; genus DASZTV01. The sequence continues at coordinate 184,449 of DASZXY010000006.1, forward strand.
GACCGACAAGCTGCAACGGGTCCCACGCTGTTGCCCTGATCACCCGGACTGGCAGGTGCTCGCCGAACACCTGCAGCGTGACTTCCCGACCGTCTCCTGCGAGCTGGTTCTTCGCAATGTTCTCGACGCGCGAGCCGTCACCGAGCGCTTTGATCTTGGCGACAAGGAAGCCCTGGACATCGGTGAGCTCATCGCGAGGCATCGACTGCTGCTCACCACGGGTGCGATTGCGGATGTGGCGAGGACCGACCCGCAGACCCACCACGTGGCGGGACGAACCGGCGATCTCGGTGAGGCGCCCGCGGGCAACGAGAGCGACACCTCCATCCGCGTGTGACGGCTCGACCTGCGGGCACGCCTTCTCACGCAACCGATTGAGAAGGAGACCGCGACATGGGGCAAGACGCCATCGACTTCCTGCTCGAGCAACACCGTCAGGTTGAGGGTCTGATCGACCAGATCAAGACCGCACCCGCGGAGTCGCGGGGCGACCTCTTCGATCAGCTTCGCGAGATGCTCGCCGTACACGAGACGGCCGAGGAGCTCGTCCTTCGACCGGTGACCAAGGCGACCGGTGATGAAGGCAAGCAGGTCGCCGACGCTCGCATCGCCGAGGAGAACAAGGCGAAGCAGGTGCTGGCCGACCTCGAGAAGCTGGATCCGGCCAGCGAGGCCTTCCTCACCGAGTTCGGTTCGTTCGCCGCCGACGTGCTCGAGCACGCGAACAACGAGGAACAGCAGGAGTTCCCTCTCGTCCGGCGCGACAACGACGCCGACCGGCTGGCGAAGCTCGGTACGGCGATGAGGATGGTCGAGAAGGTCGCACCGACCCATCCCCATCCGAGCGCCAAGAACGCTGCCATCACGCTCGCCGTGGGGCCTTTCGCGTCCTTGGTGGATCGTGCCCGCGATGCCATCTCCGGCGCGTTGAAGGACTGACTATGGCCGATCAGCCCGGAGTCGCGCCGAAGACATCCGAGACGGACCCGCCAGCGGCAGACCGGCCCGTCGAGGAGAGCCCGGGTAGCCCGCCGCCGAAGCCGTTCGAGGCGAAGGACGCAGCCGGTCGGGCTGCAAATGATCCCTCGCTCACGGAACGCGTCGTTCCTGAGGCGCTGCAGGCCTCTCGCGGCAAGCCGGACGGGGAGGTCGACACCGGAAACCGGAACCGACCTCCCGCCGAGGGCCTGTTCTCCTAGTTCTGGTTGTAGCTGAACCCGGTGATGCGCTGCTGGTCGCAGACTGCGGTGCCGTTCATGTACCAGTTGTAGATCCGGCTGCCGGCACCGTCTTCCGACACGTTGATCGACCAGGGCTTGCCGAGTGCGAGCGATCCGTGCAGCTTACCGACGTACTCGGCAGCGGTTGTCTTGGTGACGGTGGAGCGCCCGTGCCGGCCGAGTTTGACCGTGCCTGAACCGCTCAGGTTCTGGCCGGGTGACTCAGGGTCCGACCCTGCGATGTAGGAGATGTGCACAGAGGTGCAGGGGTTGTCGGTCACCTTCAGTGCCGTGTAGTCCACGTCGTTGCTGAAGAACCGGAAGACGTAGGGGAACCGGCCGTCGTACTTGCCTGACTCACCCTTCGGAAGCTGGAACAGGGACTTCCACTTGACCGTGCCGAACACATGCAGCTTGCGGCCCTTCGGAGCTGTCGCGAACTTGCCGGAATGGGTGAAGACAGCGATTCGGAAGTCGTAGATGCCGACCGGCTCAGCCGGAATCGTCGTCTTCCCGCTGCCTTCGTGAAGGTGACGGAAGGTCTGCCAGCCGTTGGCCGAGCTGTATCCCTGAAGCACCACGCTGTCCTTGCCGACTCCGTGCGCATGCCAGTGCACCTTGGTCGGCTTGTTCGCGTGGGCGTGCGCCGGCACCTTGAACCCGATGTCCGGCGTACCGGCGGCGCTGACCGGTGTCGCGACCAGCGCCGTCGAGGCGGCAACAGCGATGCCGATCAGGGAAACGAGCTTTCGCACGGTGGACATTCCTCTCGTCAGGACCAGGCGGGACCGCGCCCAATCTCACACGCCCGGTGCGAACTATGGCAAGAGGGACCAGGTGACCCGACCGGAGGAGGCGGCGTGGTCACAAGTGATCAATGCCGTATTCAGGCCTTACCGCGCCGCTGTGTGCGGCGTTACCTTGACGCCAATAGGTCCAGCTCCCGGGAGATCAACAGCCATGACGGCAGTCTTCATCGTCGACCGCTACGAGCTGGTTCGTCGTGGCGTGGTCGACTTGGTCGACCGCGCTGATGACATGCGCGTCACCGGCGAAGCAAGCGAGGCGGGTCAGGCGCTCGCCGCCATTCTTTCGACCCGGCCCCACGTCGTGGTGGTCGAGATTCGCAACGGTTACCGCGACGGTGTCGAGCTGTGTCGCGCGGTGGTGAGCAGTGGATGTGGAACCCGGTGTCTTCTGCTGGCCGACGACTCCGGCGAGGACCTCATGTTCGAGGCCATCACCGCAGGCGCAGCCGGATACCTGTTGGACCGTGCGAGCGGTGAGGACGTCCTCGCCGCGATCCGCACCGTCGCCAACGGGCGGTCGATCCTCGATCCCGCCTTGACCCACCGCGTCTTCGCGCGGCTGCGCACGATTGAACAGCCCACCCCCACCGGCCTGGCGGCACTCACCCCGCAGGAGCGTCGGGTTCTCGACCACGTCTCGGCCGGCATGACGAACCGGCAGATCGCCCGCCAGTGCGGCATCGCGGAGAAGACCGTGAAGAACCACGTGTCCGCGATTCTTCGCAAGCTGGAGTTCTCCAGCCGGACCCAGGCCGCGCTGTACGCCCGCGAAAGCGCCTGAGTCCTACCTGCGCCCTCCCGACGACTCCGAGCACTCGCCTCGGAGTCGTCCCGTTTCGTACGGCGATGCGCCGCTGTGTGCTGAATCAGATGTCCGACATGTCGGTCACCCCGCCCAGGGCGTTGGACCTAGACGTCTAGGACCTTTGGCCGGGCGGCTCACGCGCCAGGGCTGGTGGGCCCTGCCCATTCCTGGTCCCTGGGCCATTCCACAGCAGTACCAGGGGGCTATGCCTTGTTGCTCCGAACCCCTCTTGAACGGTGACAAACCGGACCAAATGCGACCCGAGAGCCGATGACTAGTTCGGTCCTAGGCCCCTCGTGCGGCATCAAAAGGAGCTATTTAGTCCGCCGCTCGCGGTCGCCAATACTTCGTCGACGCCTGGACAAGGGCGGAGAAGGACGACCACGGTCGGACGAAAGGGGCGGCGCGATGAATGAGGTCGCTGCTTATGAGCTGCGGGCCACGACGGCTGCGCGACGTGCGAAGACTCTGTCGCCGGAGGCGGCGAGACTGGTCGAGGAGCACTTGTCTTTGATCCCGGCGCTGACTGCGGGGATGGCAGCGCACTATCCGCGGCATGCTGACCGCGAGGAGCTGGCACAGGCCGCTGCACTCGGCTTGGTGGAAGCCGCGCTTCGGTTCGACCCGAGCCGTGGTGTGCCCTTCGACCGGTGGGCCGTGACCCGCGTGCGCGGCGCCGTCGTCGACGCGATCCGAGCCATCGACTTCGCGCCGAGGTCGGTTCGTTCCCGCTCGCGCCACATCGACGCCGCGCACGAAGCACTGAGTCAGAACCTCGGCCGCACGCCGACCACCGAGGAACTGGCGGCAACGCTGGAGATGTCCGCGCGCGAGCTCGATGGCCACCGCGCCCGCCGCGACAGCGCGCGCGTCCTGTCGCTGGACGCCCCGGCGGTCACCGGCGAGGGCACCACCACCGGTCTGGTTGATGTCTTGGTCGAGCTCGACGCACCGACTCCCGAAGCGGTTGTCGACGAGGCCGAGTCGCTCGCGCTGCTCGGAGCCGCGCTGCGACTGCTGCCGGAGCGGTTGCGACTCGTGATCGACGGCTATTTCGTCGCCGGTCGGACCTCCCTCGAGCTTGCCGACGAGCTCGGAGTCACCGAGTCCCGAATCGCGCAGATGCGCGCGGAAGGCCTGGCGATGATGCGGCAGGCGCTCGCCGGCCCGCTCGAGCGCAGGACTGCCGTCGATGGCACTGTCGGCCGTCGTGCCGCACGCAGTCGTGAGGCGTACGTCGCCGCCGTCGCAGACGAAGCGGCCTCGCTGGCCCGGGGTGGTCGTTGCACGACGGTGCGGGCTGCAGCCACCGACGGTTCGACAGTCGCGGTGAGCATCCCGAGGCAGCGAACGGAGCTGCCGCGGGTCGACGTCGTACCGGTTGCTCGCCGTACCGCTGCCTGATCCGAGGGCGACATGAACCAGCTCACTCATTCGCCGTCCACGATCGCGATTGCTCCGGCGCAACGCCGGCGCTTCCGCGCCGGTGGTTATGGAGTCGTGGTGGTCGCCTCGTCCACTGGCGGCCCCGACGCGCTGCTGCAGGTACTTCCGCACTGGGACCTGAAGGTGCCGGTGCTCGTCGTTCAGCACATGCCTGCGGAGTTCACCCGTTCGCTGGCAGAGCGTCTGGACCGCGTCTGCCCGATGCGGGTCGCAGAGGCACGTGACGGAGAAGCCGTCGAACCCGGGTCGGTCCTGATCGCCCCCGGCGATTTGCACCTGCGCGTGCGAGGGACCGCGTCGCGGCCCGAGGTGTACCTCACCTACGGACCGCTCGTGAACAGCCTGCGACCCGCTGCCGACGTGACATTCGGCGACGCTGCGGCGGTGTGGGGCGCCGACGTACTCGCGCTCGTGCTCACCGGTATGGGCCGTGATGCGGTCGAGGGCGCGCGCGCCGTCGCAGCCGCCGGCGGGATGGTGCTCGCCCAGGATGAGCCGAGTTCCGCGGTGTGGGGAATGCCCGGCGAGGTCGTCGAGGCGGGACTTGCCACGGCTGTTCTGCCATTGGATCGCTTCGCGACGACCGTCCCGACGTTGTGCCGTGCTGTGCCGCAGCCGTCGGAGCCGTTCGAAGCGCCGGAGGCGGTCCAAATCCCGGAGCAGGTCAGCCGCCGGCCCCTGCCTTCGACGCCCTACTTCTGACAGCTGCGCCGACAGCTGGTGCGGGGTGCCGCGCCGAGTCGGCACACTCATGTCTCGTGCTGCTGATTCTGGCGATCGTCGCGGCTGCGGGAGCCACCGCGGTTGCGGTGCGGTGGTGGGTCCGCCCGACCGACGCGATCGGGCGGCGCAAGAGGTTCCCGACGGTCAGCGTCGTCCTGCTATCAGTCATCGCGGTCGGGCTGGCCGCGCCGACCTGGTTGCGGCATCGCGAGGAAAGCCATCTGGGGAAAGCCGCTTCCGTCCTGGTCGGGCACCCCGCCACCGTCCACTGCCAGACCTTCGGGCAGACGTTCACCGACCTGTCCGGCGACCTCGGGTATGTGAAGTTCGGGCCCGACGGCCCCGAGCGTCACACGACGATCATGCGCGGGCCGTGTCGTGACCTTAAGCACTACTACGAAGGTGACCAGGCGCACCCGAGCGCGGCGGAGATCATCGCGGTTCACGTGCTGACACACGAGTCGATGCACATGCGCGGCGAGACGAACGAGGCAGTGACGGAGTGTGAGGCGATGCAGCGCGATGCGGAAACCGCTCAGCTCCTCGGCGCGACACCGCAGGAGGGGCTGGCGCTGGCTCGCGCCTACTGGCTCATCGACTACCCGAACATGCCTGACACGTATCGAACTGGCGACTGCAAGCTGGGCGGCCCGCTCGACGAGCAGCTGCCGGACCCGCCGTGGACGTCCGGCGACTACGTCGCGCTGAAGCTCCCTTAACGAATGAAGATCGGAGTGGTCAGCGACTCCATCAGCAGGTCGTCACGACACAGCGTGGTCTGCGACCCGATCACCTTGTCGCAGGTGTCGGTGCGCAGCTGACGGCCGTCGGGTTCGAGCAGCTCAGCGCGTACATAGACCGACGCCTTGGGAACTCCTGCGGTGCCGGGCCGGAAGGTGAGCGTTCCGGACGGCGGGAGGTCGACGAGCACCGTCCCCTTGTCGGTCGTGATGCGCACCACCGAGCCGGGCAACGCGTTGATGGTGCGGACCCGGTACGCCGCCCCCGCCGTCGTCTCCGATCCGGCGATCGCCTCGTAGTGGCCGTCGTGGTGGGCGTCGGCCTCGAGATACATCTGCGCGCCGAGCTGGCTCGGCGGCAGATCCGAGACGAACGTGTGGTGGGCGCGTAGCCCGTCGAGCACCCCCTGGATCGTCCGGTGCGTGACGTAGACCCACGTCGTCGGATCGCCGATGCCCTGAACGCTGTCAGTGAGTCGCCAGTGGGAGTCGCTGCCACCGGTTGCCGCGATCTCGTCGCCGCGCTGAAGGAATCCGTCGTACCAACGAAGTGAGAAGTTGTTGTCGTTGGCACTGGGCAGCGGATGCTGGAATGCCCACGGCCCGATGTTCCAGACCTCGATCGTGTCAGGCACAACTTCGCGCCGGTAGGCGTGCAGCCAGTTCAGGTCGCTCGGATGATTGATCTGGAACACCCCGCCGTTGCGTCGCAGGCCGTTCGCCAGCTCCCGCATCCCGTGCACCGACTTGTCCTTCGGCGCGGCGTCGCACTCGACGAGCTGGTGGCGGATCGGCCCGTGATTGCCGTAGCAGGAGCGGGCGCCGAGCATCTGGACATGGCCGGCCTGCGAGTTCTCGTATCCCGGGATCGATACGAAGTCGGGGTGGGCTTTCTGCCAGGCGAGGACGGCGGGGTCGGTCTGGTTCATGACGTTGTTGTGGTCGGTGATCGCCACGAAACCGAGTCCGCGCTGCCGCGCTTCGTTCAGCCGGTCCGCGGGCGGAAAACCCCAGGTGTAGGAGTCCGCACACGGGCGCCGAGCCGCGAGGGATGGCTTCGTGTAGTCCCAGGCGGTGGTGGGGGTGATGCAGGTGTCGTGGCCATAGATCGTGTGCACGTGCAGGTCGCCGGGGATCCAGTACCCGTGTGGTGCCGTGACAGGGGAATGGTGGGCCGCGGCCGCGGGAACCGTCAGGGTGAGCGCAGCCGCGACAGCGATACCGAAGATCAAGCGGGCGCCTCGCACGTGGACAGATTCGCCGCCGACCCGGGTCAACCTTCGAGCGGTTCGAGCCGTTGAAGGAGGGACATGTCCGACTCGGCTGGTATCGACCATGCCCGTGCGACACGCTTGCTGCGTATCGCGCTGGGTTTGGCGATCTGTCTCGTCGCCCTGATGGGCACTGTCGTCGTCGCGGCGACCCCGCGCGGGCCGGGACCGGCGCAAGTGCGAGAGATCGACGCCTCGAATGTCGGCTTGGCGGCGCACGCGATCGTGCAGCAGGCCGTGGACTCCGGCGCACTTCTCGCCGAGCCCGACGACATCGATGGACATCCTGCGGCCGCGATCATGACCGCGGTCTACGCGTTGCTGCAGAAGGCGCGCAACGACGACCCGAGCCTCGCCCTCACCGACACCAGCGAGCTGATGGGCCCCGTTCCCTGGAACCTGAGCCACCCGCTGCGCCCCCGGGCCAGGCATCGTCGGGTCACGGTGACCCACACGCTTCGCCGGTTCGAGCATGCGGTGCACGTCGGAACGTCGCGCGGATTCGGAATGCATCGCCGTCACGACCACGTCCTGCCGGCGCCGCGCCAGCGGCCCGACGGCGTTTACGTCGACCCGGCGTTGCCCCCGCTGCCGACAGACGCCTCGGTGGCGATGGTCGCGATCCGTGCCGCGATGTCGAAGCTCGGCCATCCCTACGTGTGGGCCGCCGCAGGCCCTGACACCTTTGACTGCTCAGGTCTGGTTCGGTGGGCCTACGGCAAGGCCGGCGTACCGCTGCTGCACTACACCGGCTTCCAGTGGAACGAAGGCAGGCGCGTCCCGGCTCACGACGTGCTTCCGGGCGACCTGATCCTGTTCTACAAGTCACTGAGCCACGTCGGCATCTACCTCGGTTCCGGGTGGATGCTCAACGCGCCCTACACCGGGCAGTACGTCAGCGTGATGCCGGTGCACGGCAAGGTCGCCGGCATCGTTCGTCCCTGACCGGCTACGGCGAGGGCGTCGGGCTCGCCGTGTCGGTGAGAATCGGTGACGGCGAGGGCGATGGGCTTGGCGGCGGCGTGACCTGCGCGCCGTACCAGGCGACCCGGACGGCGTGCCAGCCGAGCGACCGGTAGCCGCTTCGGGTGCGTGCGTGGCTGTCGTAGACGTGCGCTTTCCAGTGCGAGGTGGCGTGCCGCAGCGGTCCGAATACGTCGCGGTGGTGGGTGCAGTGGAACAGCAGCTGATGACCGTTCAGCCGCCGTACCGACCCGGGATCGAGCAGGCAGTGAACCTTGCCCCCGAGGCGCATCCCCCACGGCAGGCTCTGCTGGTGGTTGCCAGGTCGGTCTGACACCGGGCCGGACGCGTGCACCTGCACGACCTTGTGCCGCCAAGGCTTCGCCTGGCAGACCAGCGTCTCGGCGGTGGCGGTAGGCCAGCACGGATCGAGCACTGAGTGGTGGGTGCGCGGCGTCGAGCAGCGGTCAGCCACGCCGGTCATGAACGACCCCGTCTGGCAGGTCGCGTGACCCAGGCGACGGATGACCGTGTAGCCCGCCTGCAACTGCCCGGAGCCCCCGACGGGCGACACCGTCCGCACCGCAGTGGTGGGAGCGGCTGCCCGGGCGGGAGAGGAAATCGCACCAACCACCAGTAGGGCGACGACGGCAACGGCGCGTCCGGACACGTTCGCAAAGTACCCCCGCGCAGGTAAACCAAGCGGTCCAACAGAGCGTCGTACGGTTGTGATCGACGTCGTTGCCGGTGAACAGAGGGGGCGGATCATGAGCGCCCTCGGTGCCGATGAGGCGATCGTCGCGCTGTATACCGCGCAGTATCGCTCGCTGGTTCGGCTTGCGGCGTTGCTGCTGCACGACACCGCGGCGGCCGAGGACGTCGTGCAGGACGCGTTCGTCGCGACCCACAAGTCGTGGCGGCGGCTGCGCGACCCGGAGAACGCGCTCGCCTACCTCCGACAGTCGGTCGTGAACCGATCGCGGTCGCGGCTTCGTCACCTGAAGGTCGAAGATCGCAAGGCCCCGCGCCCGATGCCGGACGCACCGAGTGCGGAGTACGGCGCGCTGAACGCCGTCGAGCGCTCGGACGTGATGACGGCGCTTCGCGGTCTGCCGCGCCGGCAGCGCGAGGTTCTCGTGCTCCGGTACTACAGCGACCTCACCGAGGCGCAGATCGCAGATGCGCTTGAGATCAGCAACGGCGCGGTGAAGAGCCACGCCTCTCGCGGCATCGCCGCGCTACGCGACAGCTTGGAGTCACAGCGATGAGCACCGACGACCGCGAGATGGAGCGGCTGCTGCGCGAGGCGCTAGCCACAGAAGCAGACATGGTGCACCCAGAGGGGGACGGACTGATGCGGATCCAGCAGCGCATCGGCGCTCGCAATCGCCAGCGGCGCTGGCTCCGGCCGGTGCTGGTGCTCGGCTCAGTTGTCGTGGTCGCGGTGGTTGCTGTCGGCGGAGTCACGATCGCGCGACACGGCGACAAGGCGAAGGTCTCGCCGACGAATCCCGGCACCGGGAGCGACGCCTTCCCCGCGCAGGGGATCTTCCCGTTCACCACGGCCGCAGAAGAGGCGGACTGGGAGCAGCAGTACGCCGACGGTCACTCGCCCTGGCCGTCCGACCCCGAGGCCGTCGCCACCTCCTGGGTGCCCAACTACCTCAAGGCCAAGGACGTCGACCAGCTCGTCAGCAAGGAGCAGACCGCGACTGTCGCTGACGTGACGCTGGGGCGCGACCAGTCGGAAGGCGGCCTGCAGCCGGTCGTCGTCGTGCACCTCGTGAAGTTCCACCAGGCGTGGATCGTCACGGGTGCGAGCGATCCCACCGACCAGCTGAGGATCTCCACTCCGGGCGCCGGCGACACCGTCAGCTCGCCGCTGACGGTGTCGGGGCCTGGCTTCGGTGTCGATGAGGTCGCCAAGGTCGAGCTTCGTGACGCGGAGACGCCGAGTCTGATCGCCACAGCTCCGACCGATGGCTTCGGCAGCGGAACCTCCGAGTGGTCCACGACGTTGTCGTTCAGCCAGCCGCAGTCCGCGGCGGGGGTCGTCGTGGCCATGACGATGTCCGCTGCCGATGGCGGCATCGCAAAGCTGGCAGCGGAGAAGGTCGACTTCGGTGCGGCCCCGCCGCCTTCGGCTGGCGCAGCGTTCTACGGCGTGCAGGGCGGCGTGATCGAGGCCTTCAACGAAAGCGGCAGGCCGGAAGGTCCCGTCGCCCTCGCCGGCGACGAGGGAACTGTGATGGAGGTGCACAAGGTCGGAGGCCGGCTGTACTTCACGGCGCGGACCGGCGACTGCATCACTTCTCTGTACTCGGTGGCGGCGACTGGCGGAACGCCCGCAGCGGTCGCCACGGCAGACCGGGACTACGGCATCGTCGGCTTCGATGTCAGCACCGACGGCAAGCAGGTGACGTACTTCGAGTCTTCGGGCTGCAACCAGAGCGAGGCTGGCATGGGAAGGCTCGTATTCGCGAACCTCGCCGAAGGAACGACCCGCCACATCGACTTCCCGAGTGAGCCGCCGGTCATCGTCGGCGATCCGGTCTGGGAGCCGGACGGCGTACACGTCGACGCCTTCGTCCGGACCGGGATGCAGGGCTACCTCGCTCGGTACGACGCAACCCACGGTGACAACGAGACCCCCAGCCACTACGCCTGTGGCGAGTTCGACCCAGCCACCCAGCTGACCGGCGCGCTGACCACGGACGCCGACGGCACGTTGTGGTTCGCCGGGCAGACCGGCTCCTCGATGCAGGTGCTGAGCTGCAAGGACGGACAGCCGAACGTGGAGCTGACGATTCCCGTCAACGGCTCGCCGACGTCGCTTGCCGTAGACCTGTCCGGAGACATCCTGCTGACGGGTTCGGACGGCAAGGTCTGGCTCGGCTCCGCGGGCAAGACGCCGGCTGAGCTCCCTGCTGGCGCACGCGTGAGCTCGGTCACCTGGTAGTCATTTCGGTCGATTTGACTAGGCGGAAACCGCCCGGGTTCGCCATGGTCGCGGACCCCTGAAATGCCGAATCCTGTGATGGGCCCGAACTTTCACCGCACAGCGGGGCGGGTCGGGACAAAGCGACATCACAGGAGACCAAGTGAGCACTCAACACACCCGTACCTCGATCGCTACCGGCGCCTGCCTCACCTTCGGTATCGCGGTCGCGGTGGCAGTAGGAGCCGTCCCACAGGTCTCCAGCCCCGATCACACGGCCCCGGCGGCGGTGCACGGCGTCGTACAGCCGTCTCTGGCTCGCCTTCTGCTCGACGCGAAGTCGGTGGTTCCCCGCCATGCGGCCGCCCACCGACACCACCAGCACGCCCTGCACGCCAACCGCGTGCACGTGACGGCACCGGTCGCCGCGGGCTCCGCGACTGCGGCAGCCCCGAAGCCGGCGTCGACCGACCTGGTGTCGACGGTGACCGTCGAGCCGGCGACGAGCACGGGGGCGACGGCGGAGTCGGCGAACCTCAAGCACGCGGCGGCGCATCACAAGAAGAAGCACCACAAGAAGAAGCACCACAAGAAGACCCACAAGCCGGCACAGCCGCAGAAGGCCGTGCGCACGACGCCCTCCGCGTCGGCCGTCTCCGGCGCGATCAGCGGGCTGCGCAACTTCGTGCACACGCCGCTCACCCCGACGAGCGCCCAGGTCGCGCAGTTCGGCGACGAGGTCTGCGACGCCTTCGACAACGGGTCGACCTTCGCCCAGGTGAAGGCCGTGATCCTGGACAAGGTCAAGCAGCTGCCGTTCACCACGGTCACGGCGGGTGCAGCGGACTACGTCGTGAAGACCGCGGTCTCCCTCTACTGCCCGGGCTACAAGTCCAAGGTCAGCTGACCCGCGATGCCTGCAGACATCCGGTTCACCATTCCGGTCCAGCGCACGGCGCGTACCGCCCTCGTTGTCGACGGGCTGGTCGCGGACGCGGCGAACGGCGCACGTCTGCTTGATGGTGTGTCGTTCGCGGTGAGCACGGGGTCGATGCTGGCGATCGCGGGTCCGACCGGCGCCGGCAAGACCAGCCTCGCCGCCGCGATCACCGGCGCGATCCCGCTCACCTCTGGTGTCGTCATGATCGACGGCATTGACGTGTCGCGTCTCGACTCCTCTCGGCGCGGCATCGGCTACGTGCCGCAGGAGGACGACCTGCACGGCGAGCTCACCGTGCGGCAGACCCTCGACTACGCCGCTGAGCTTCGGCTGCCGGGTTGCGATGCCGCCGAGCGGCAGGCCTGTGTCGACCGGGTGCTCGCCGACGTGCGGTTGCAGCCGCAGTCCGGCACCACGGTGGCCTCGCTGTCGGTCGGTCAGCGCAAGCGGGTCGGCATCGCCTCGGAGCTGATCAGCCGTCCCGACGTACTGGTCCTCGACGAGCCGACTTCGAGCCTTGACCCCGGCTACGAGGCCACCGTGATGGCGACGCTGCGGGGGCTCGCCGAGCGCGGCAAGTGCATCATCGTCGTCACGCACAGCCAGCAGGTCATCGCCGCATGCGATCAGGTCGCGGTGCTTGCGACCGGCGGTGGGCTCGCGTACTTCGGTGTGACGTCCGGGATGCACGACTACTTCGGCACGTCGTCGGCGGCTGAGCTCTTCACATTGCTGGACGAGGGCGCCGACTCGCTGTTCATCCCGAAGCCGCCGGAACCGGTCCGCTGCATGTCGGGCCGTCCGCGAGCTCGCGGCGCCAAGCGGTCGAGCCTCGCGCAACTCCGCACCCTCACTCGCCGCTACGCGCGGATCACGTTCGCCGACCGCCGTCGTACCACGCTGTTCGCGGTCCAGGCCCTCGCCCTCGGCGTGCTTCTTCTTGCGTTCGTCACGCCGGATGGCCTGCGACGCCCGCAGGATGCGCTCGGCCAGACGATCCCGTTGTCGGCCACCGGCATGGCCGTGCTGCTCACGACCTGCGTGACGTGGCTCGGGATGTCGAACTCGATCCGGGAGATCGTCAAGGAGCGCCGCATCCTTGCGCGGGAGCGACGTGCCGGGCTCTCGGCTCGCGCTTATGTCGCGTCGAAGCTTGCTGTTCTCGGGCCGCTCGTCGCGGTGCAGGCGGCGGTGGTTGCGGCGATCTCGGTGCAGCGCCAGATGCTCCCCGGGTCCGGAGCTGTCCTGCCGTTCGGGGTGGTCGAGATCGTCGTCGCGATGTCGCTCGGCGGGATCTGCGCCGTGACGCTGGCGATGTTCGTCTCAGCCGTCGTACGGACTGCCGACAAGGCGCTCGCGGTGCTGCCGATGATCGTCGTCGTCGAGTTCGTGCTGTCAGGCCTCTCGCCGTCAGTGCAGGTGCCGGGGCTGCCCTTGCTGCGTGACCTCGCCGCGTCTCGCTGGTCGGTGCAGGCCATCGGGGCCACAGTGACGGGGAGCAGCCACGACTGGTGGCAGGCGGTGGGCGCGATGGCGGCCCTGAGCGTCGTTGCGGTCGTCGGCACGTTCCTTGCAGTCCATCGTTCGCTGCAGGCCCGCACCGTGCGACGGACCCGCTCTGCCGGATCGGTTCACCTGTCAAGCCGCTTCAACCCGGAGATGGTTCGGCTGGGCCGGGTGGGCGCGACGGGACTTGCGGCGCTCGCGCTCATCGTCACCGGCGCGCGCGTCATGTCTCCGGCGGGAGCCTCGCCATCGCAGGCGGCCTCGCAGACCTCGGCCCCGACGAGCGAGCAGGCAGCGCATCCGGTCGAGTTCGTCGCCGAGAACGTGCCGGGCGTCGTGGGCGAGATGTTCTGGCTGCTGCGCGCAGGTACGACGGTGGGAATCGACGTCACGACAGCGGCGTACGTCGCCTCCGAGCTGCCGTAGCTCCTGCGTGTGACACGCTCCCTCGCATGGCGAGGATCGATCTTCCCGACGGTGACCAGCTCGACATCGTGAAAGCGCTGTCGCTTCGGCCGAAGCTGGCCGGCGCGGTTGCGGCGATGAACGACGCAGTGTTCGCGAGCACGCTCGACTGGCGGCTGCACGAGCTGGTGCGCATGCGGATCGCACAGATCAACGGCTGCACCGTCTGCTTGGCCTGGCGCACGCCGGAGGCGGTCGAAGCGGGGGTGACCGACGCGCTCCTGTCCGAGGTCTCTAGCTGGCGGGACGGCGCGGACTTCACCGAGGCGGAGCAGGTGGCCCTCGAGTTCACCGAGCTGTTCTGCACCGACTCGGTGTCGATCACCGACGACCTGATGGCTCGCCTCGCGGCCCACTTCGATGCCGGTGAGATCGTCGAGCTCGCACTCGTCATCGGCAAGTACCTGTCGCAGGGGCGGTTCATGCAGGTCCTCGGGCTCGACCAGGAAAGCTGTGCGGTGCCCGCCGGAACGGGGGTCGCGCGATGAGCAAGACGTATCGCGTCGTGCAGTGGAGCACCGGGCACGTCGGCAAGCACGCCATTGCCGGAATCGACGCGCGTCCCGACGTCGAGCTTGTCGGGCTGTGGGTGTCCAATCCCGACAAGGTCGGCAAGGACGCCGGCGAGCTCGCGGGTCTCGGCCGCAACCTGGGCGTCACCGCGACCAACGACGCGGCCGCGCTGCTCGCGCTGAAGCCGGACTGCATCGTGCACACGGCGTGGGCCGACGACCGGATCGTCGAGGCGCTCAGCGACCTCGCCCGCTTCCTGCGCGCGGGGATCAACGTCGTGTCGAGCAGTCCGGTGTTCCTGCAGTACCCGTACGGTGTCGCCGACGACATGGCGACCGATGTCATCGCCGCCGCGCACGAAGGTGGCGCGTCGATCTTCGTCAACGGTGTCGATCCGGGTTTCGGCAACGACGTGCTGCCGCTGGTGATGAGCGGCGTTTGCGAGCGCATAGAAGAGGTGCGCTGCCTCGAGATCCTCAACTACGCGACGTACGACCAGGCCTCGGTGCTGAGCGACATCATGGGATTCGGCGTCGCGCTCGACAAGACGCCGTTCATCCTGCTGCCGGGCGTGCTGACCATGGCGTGGGGGAGCGTCGTCTACCAGCTCGGCAAGGCGCTCGACGTGACGTTCGACACGGTCGAGGAGAGCTACGAGCGGTATCCGGCGCCCGAGGACTTCGACATCCCGACGGGGACGATCGCGAAGGGGACGCAGGCGGCGCTGCGGTTCGAGGTGCGCGGCATGATCGACGGCAAGTCCGTGATCGTGCTCGAGCACGTCACCCGGCTCCGTGACGACCTCGCGCCGGAGTGGCCGCAGCCGGCGGGTCAGGGTGGCTACCGGGTGGTCATCACCGGCGAGCCCAACTACACCCTGGACATGCAGATGCTGGGCACCGACGGTGACCACAACACGGCAGGGCTCAAGGCGACCGCCATGCGGCTGATCAACGCGCTTCCGCACGTGGTCGATGCTGCGCCGGGCCTGGTGACGACCCTCGATCTCCCGCTCGTCGCTGGGAACGGGCTGGTGCGCCCTCCAGCGAAGAGATAGTTGCGGGGAATAACTACCGCTCTGTCCGTTGCTCATGCCAAAGTAGACGCAAGCGAGCGCCGGATCGACCCCCCACCGAGTCGCCGAGGTGAACCTCTTTCGCCCAGGCTGACCCCGACTCCGTGTGGACGTGCCGGCAGCCGGGTGGATCGGCGACGGGAGGTGTGGGATGACGGCTGAACGCCTCGACCTCGTCTCCGCCGCCGGCTCCGAGATCCAGCACGACGTGGACGACCTGATCGTCCAGATCGAAGAGCCCGTCGTCGTCCACGCCGACCGGTCCTGGTACGCCCGGCTGCAGGCTCACCGCAAGACCTGGATGGCGATCCGGGGCTTTCGCGAGGTGCTGCTGATCGCGGCCGTCTACACGATGTACGACCTGACGAGGTTCCTCGTCGAGGGCAAGACCAGCATCGCGATGGGCCACGGCAACGACCTGCTCAGGCTCGAGCAATCGGTCGGGATGGCACCGGAGCACGCGCTGAACAAGCTGTTCACCGCGCATCTCTCGCTCGGGCTGCCCGCTGACTACATCTACGCGACGCTGCACTACATCGTGACGCCCGTCGTACTGGTCTGGATGTGGCGCAAGCACAGCAGGTCCTACGGTCACGCCCGCACCGTCCTGATGGTGGCGACGATCCTCGCGCTGGTCGGCTACTCCCTCTACCCGGTCGCTCCGCCGCGGCTGCTGCACGGCTACCTCGACACGATGGCGCAGTTCTCGCACTACGGCTGGTGGAGCACCGCGGCGAGCGCGCCGCGTGGACTTGGCGGCGACACGAACCAGTTCGCCGCGATGCCGTCGCTGCACGTGGGGTGGGCCATCTGGTGCGGCTGGATGATGGTGCGCTACGGCAAGCACCGCATCACCAAGGTGTTCGGGGTGGCGTACCCGGTCATCCTGTCGCTGGACGTCATGGTCACGGCCAACCACTACTTCCTCGACGTGGTTGGTGGCGCGGTGGTCATGGCCGTGGCGTACGGCGCGGTTCGGCTCCTCGCCTACGCCGGCTTCGTCTCCTTCCCCAAGTACGCCGCCGCCGAGCCTGCATCGGCAGCGGAAGCCGCTCCCGCTTAGTAGCCGGCGACTCTTGGCATCTACCTACGCCGGCATCGGCGTGAGCGCCGGCGTGGCCGTCGGCCCCGTCGCCCGCGTCCATGGTCCGGTGTTGCCGCCGCGCGACGGGGCGCCGGTCGATGCACCAGCTGAGACCGCGCGTGCGATCGAGGCGTTCGAAGCGGTCGGCGGTGAGCTCGAGGCGCTGGCGTCGCGGGCTGGTGCTTCCGGCTCGACACTGGTCCGGCAGGCACGGATCGCCCGCGACCCGGCGCTTACCGCGCTCGCGGGCCAGCTGGTCAGCACCGGCCGGGCCGCACCGCGAGCGGCGTGGGAGGCGTTCGCGGCGTATCGGGACATGCGTGCCGCCGACCCGATGCGCGCAGTCCCCGACCGCGCCGAGCTCGACGACATCCGCGACCGGGTCGTCGCGCGGCTGCTCGGCGAGCCCACCCCGGGTATTCCCGATCCGGGCACTCCGTTCGTGCTCGTCGCGCGCGACCTCTCGCCGGCCGTCACCGCCGGTCTCGACCCGGAGCGGGTGCTCGGAATCATCACCGAGCGTGGCGGTCCGACCAGTCACACGGCGGTGCTCGCAAAGTCGCTCGGCATCCCTGCCGTCGTCGCGTGCCCTGGCGTCGCGTCGCTTCGCAGCGGCCAGCGCGTCATGGTCGACGGCGCCGTCGGCGAGGTCACGGCCGATCCGGACTCAGACACGGTGGGCGCGGCCGTCAAGCTGCCGAAGCCCGACGCGGTCGTGACCGGTCCGGGCCGCACGCGCGACGGCCGGCCGGTGCGGCTGTTCGCCGCGGTCGGCGGTGTGGGGGACGCGGATGACGCCCTGGCGGCGGGGGCCGAAGGCGTCGGGGTGTTCCGTACCGAGTTCGCGTTCCTCGACCGGGACGAGCCCCCGTCGGTTGCCGAGCAGGCCGCGGCGTACCGCGAGGTCTTCGACGCGTTCGGCAGCCGCGAGGTGACGGTTCGGACGCTCGACATCGGTGCCGACAAACCCGCTTCCTACGTGCGGCTCGGTGACCAGCCGAACCCGGCACTGGGCGTGCGTGGGATTCGGGTCGCGCGGCGCCACGTCGAGCTGCTCACCGACCAGCTGACCGCGATCGCGATGGCGTCGCGCGGGTCCGAGACTCCGGTGCGGGTGATGGCGCCGATGGTTGCGACGACGGCGGAGGCGGCATGGTTCGCGGCGCAGTGCCGCGAGCACGGCATCGGTACCGCGGGCGTCATGGTCGAGGTTCCGGCTGCGGCGCTTCGCGCGGCCGACATGTTGCGCGTCGTCGACTTCGTCTCGGTCGGAAGCAACGACCTGGCGCAGTACACGTTTGCGACCGACCGCGCCGACGGTGAGCTTGCCGACCTGCTCGACCCGTGGCAGCCGGCGTTCCTCGACCTCGTGGCGACGGTGTTGCGGGCTGGTGCGGTCGCGGGCCGGCCGGTCACGGTTTGCGGCGAAGCGCCCAGCGACCCGATGCTCGCGCTGGTCCTTGTCGGGCTCGGCGCCGGCGCGCTGTCGATGACCTCACGAGTGCTGCCCGACGTACGGGCGACGCTGGCGCGGCACAGCTACGACGACTGCGTGCGCTACGCGACCGCCGCGGTCTCCGCCGACGGCCCCTCAGAAGCAAGAGCCCGAGTAAGAGACGCCCTCGACCGCAGCTAGCGGATCGCATGTCACATAGGTGCTGTGACGCGAAGCTCCTATGTCACATGCATGTCGTGAAATGCGACCCCCATGTCACACAGGTGTCGCAAATCGCAGCACCTATGTGACATGCGATCTCATCAAGCGGCGGCGCTCTCGATCAGGCGAACACCTGGCGGCAGGCCTTGGCCTGCGAGGCGCCGGTAGCAGGCCACCACCTCGCCGAGCACGGCTCTTCCTTCGCGCCGGATTCGACGCGGCGAGTTGTGAAGGGCCGTCAAGCCGGCCGCTGTAATCGCGTCGTGCCGCTCCTGCATGCTCTCGAAGAGATCCTCGCCCTCGTGGAACTCCCGGCCGTTCACCTCGTGAATGAGTGGCGCCCCTGGGAAGAGCGCGTCGGGAATGACCCTCCTTCCGTCGGGAAGCACGAGTACCTGGTTGAGCAGCGGCTCAGGGAGCTCGGGTGAGGAGCGGCAAAGCCGCACGAAATCAACTTCAGGTGCTGACCGGGCACCGCTCGCGATCTCCATCACGGCTCGTCGTGCGACGCCCGCGCCTCGACCGGTGCTGTGCTCGGCCTCCTCGGTGAGCGCCGCCACGCCCGCGATTCGGCGGTTCACGGCATCGGCGAGCATTGCGTGGGCCGTCTGAGGCACTCCAATCCGCGCCGCGGCTTCTACGAGGGCCCTCTCTGGTGGGCAGTAGGAGAGACCTTCGATCAGTCGCGGCTCAGGGATGCGATGGGTGCGCCGAACGACGACGAATCCGCGACTCGCGCGGTGCTGCTCAGCCGGGATCAGAACGTATAGGTCTGACTCGGGCGGTAGGTACCGTACGCCGTATCGCGCGAGGGCCGTCACGTCAGCCAGCTGCGCGGACTCGCCGGCGTAGAGAAGCGCGGCTCGACTGCGTTGGCGATGGGTCAGCTCCCCACGGAAAGTCGCGTAGACCCCGGGAAGCGTCATCGACCAGCTCTTGGCGAGCCGTTGGCGCAGCTCGCTGACCGATAGCTCAGCCAGCGCTTGAGTGCGCGTAACGATTCCGTCTTGTTGTGCAGCGAGTGCGGTGAGCGACATGTCGAGAACATGCCTGTGCAGCCGACCTGGAAGAGACATTGGGCGGGTGCCGGTGGATAACCGTCCGCACCCGCTGCGCTGTTCGTATGTCACATGGGTGTCGTGAATCGCGGCCCCTATGTGACATAGGTGTCGTGAACCGCGACCCCAATGTCACATGCGTGTGCGGTGGCACAGCACCGATGTGACATTCGATCTAGCGGGCGCGGGCTGGGGTCTTTCGGGCTGGTGCTTTCTTGACGGGTGCGGCATTCTTCGGCGCCGTCTCGACGGCGGCCGTCTTCTTGGCCGCCGCCGACTTGCGAGGCGGTGCCGTTGTCGTCTTGGTCGCCGCCGACTTGCGCGGCGCCGACTTGGCCGTCCCCGACTTGCGCGGCGCTGACATGGCCGCCGTCGACTTGCGCGGTGGTGTCGTCGTCTGCTTGGTGGGGGCCTGGGTGGCTGCCGTCTTCTCTGCAGCGGCCGGCCTCTTTGCAGCGGCGGCCTTCTTGGCGGGCGCGGCCTTGGCGGGCGCGGCCTGCCTGGCGACGAGCCGCTCGGGTGAGTCCTGGTCGGGAACCATGCCGACCGCCTCGGCGACTTCGAGGCCCTCGCTGAGTACGACGCCATCTTCGGCAGGGACGTAGCCCGAGCGCAGCGGAACCTCCTTGAGCAGGAGCGCACCGATGACACCGAGCACCGCGACCGGAACGGATGCCAGGAATACCACGTGCAGCGCGTCGCTGAAGGCGACCTGGACCGCGTGCTGAAGCGCGACCGGCATCGCCTTGATGACGGCCGGGCTCGCGGTGACGTCCCCGGTCTTCACCTTCGCGATGGCGGAGCTGAACAGCGGGTCGTGGCGGAATGACGCCGGAAGCTGAGCGAGCTGGCTCGAGATGTTGTGGGTCAGTCGGTTCGACAGGATCGTGCCGCCGACCGCGACGCCGACCGCACCACCGATCGAGCGCCCGAACGCACCGAGGGACGTCGCCACGCCCAGCTCGTTGTAGTCGACCGAGTTCTGGGCGACCAGCAGGAGCACCTGCATCGTCATGCCCATGCCGATGCCCATGAGGGCCATGAAGATGACGATCTGCCAGAACGGCGTCGAGGTCGTCAGGTGGCTGAAGAGGTAGAGCGAGATCAGCATCACGATGGTTCCCGTGATCGGGAACCGACGGTAGGTGCCCGTCGCGCTGATCCGCCGCCCGCTGTAGATCGACATCACGAGGACGAACGCCATGATCGGCGCGAGCTCGAGGCCGGAGTCCGTCGGGGAGGCGCCGTGCACGATCTGAAGGAACAGCGGCAGGAAGGTCAGCGCGCCGAACATGGCGAAGCCGAGCGTTCCACCGGTGACGAACGACGTACGAAAGGTCGAGTTCTTGAACAGGTGCAGCGGTACGACGGGCTCGTCCGCGCGCTGCTCGATCCGGATGAACAACGCGATGAGCGCGATGGTGCCGATCCCGAGCGCGATGATCGTCGGGGAGCTCCAGGCGTAGTTCACCCCGCCCCAGGTGAGCATCAGGATCAGGGCCGTCGCGGCAGCGGAGAGGACCGCGGAACCGGCGTAGTCGATCTTGTGGTCGACCTTCGACGTACGGCCGTGCAGGAACGCGGCGACCGCAACGAGCGCGACCGCGCCGATCGGCAGGTTGATGTAGAACACCCAACGCCAGCTCAGCGACTCGGTGAAGAAGCCACCGATCAGCGGGCCGGCGACGCTCGACACGGCGAACGCCGAGCCGATCAGACCGGTGTAGCGGCCGCGATCCGCGGGCGGCACGACGTCGCCGATGATCGCCTGCGCGCCCACGATCAGGCCCCCGGCACCGAGGCCCTGGACCGCCCGGAACGCGATCAGGCTGTCGAGGTTCTGCGCAGCGCCGGACAGCGCCGAGCCGATCAGGAAGATGACGATCGCGGCTTGGAAGAAGCCCTTGCGGCCGTAGAGGTCACCGAGCTTCCCCCACAGCGGGACCGTCACGGTCGACGCGAGGATGTAGGACGTCACCACCCACGACAGGTGGTTCAAACCGCCGAGGTCGCCGACGATCGTCGGCAGCGCGGTGGCGACGACGGTCTGGTCGAGGGCTGCAAGGAACATGCCGAGGATCAGTCCGACGAACACGAGCCGGATCTGGCGGGGGGTCAGATCAAAGGGCACTGGGGATCAACCTTCTAGTTCTTCTGCGATGAGCTGCAAGCCACGGATGACGGCTCGCTGCTCAGTGGGCTTCATCCGGTCGAGCGCCCGCTGTACGGGGCGTAGCCGGGTGTCGAGAATCGTTTGCGCGAGCGCGCGGTGCGTGTCGGTGACCGTGATGAGGGTGCGGCGCCGGTCGGTGGGGTCTTCGACACGCTGCACCAGCCCGCCGGTCTCGAGGTCGGTGACGACCTGACTGGCGGTGGCGAGGGAGATTCCGAGGCGCTCCGCGAGGGTGGTCACGCTCATGCCCTCGTCGCTGACGACCTGCATGAGGGCCGCGATGTGACGCGGGGCGGGGGGCGCGTCGCGCCACTTCTCCTCCGTCGCCGCGTCCGACGGCGGGACCGGGGTGCGTTCGAGCCGCTTCATCACGGTCCGTAACGCCGACAGCAGGTCAGCCGCTGTCGACGTCAGCGCAGTCTCGGTCGGCACCGTCACACAGCGAGGGTACCTAATTGCTTCGTACAACAAAACCGTTTTGCTGGGCGAATCTTCTGTGACCTACCTCACGCAGATCCGTGATCGGTGCGCGTCCGGCCAGGTGTCCAGCCGGTTCCGCACTAAAATCGGACACTTCCCGTCCTTTTCCCCCGGCCGGAGTCGCCCGCGTATGCATCGTCGAGCCCGAATCGCTGTGGTCTTCGCGCTTGCCCTGGTTGCCGGTCAAGCCGGCCTCACCCCGGCGATGGGCAACGCCGCCTGTCTGTTGTGCACGTCCGCGCCGACCGCGTCGGCGACCGACTCCCCGACGGGCGCCTCGGCGACCCCGTCGGCCAGCGACTCGCCCACCGCGAGCCCGACCGTCTCAGCGACCGGCTCGCCGTCGATCAGTCCATCCGTGTCACCCACCAGCGACGGCACGATCAGTGGCCCAGACGTCGCCTCCTACCAGCACCCCGCCACCGCGGCATACCCGCACGGCAAGCCCATCAACTGGTCGGCGGTCGCACGGGACGGCATGGAGTTCGCCATCGTCAAGGCGAGTGAGTCCACGACGTACAAGAACCCGTTCTTCGCTGCCGACTACCAGGGCGTTGCCGACGCCGGGCTCGTGCGCGGCGCCTACCACTTCGCGCGACCGGCGTACCCGCTCAACACCACAGCGACCGATCAGGCGGACTACTTCGCGAAGCTGATCGGCGAGGTCGACACCCCGGCGACACTGCCCCCGGCCCTCGACCTGGAGGTCACCGGCGGGCTGCCTCGCGCCGACCTGGTGACCTGGGCTCAGATCTTCCTGTACCGCCTGCGCTCGGACACCAACCGCACTCCGATGCTCTACACCTACCCGTCGTTCTGGACCGACGTGCTCGCGGACCCGGGTGCTTTCGCGCGCTTCCCGCTGTGGATGGCGTCCTACTGCCACCCGGTGCCGGGCTGCGCGCCGACCGCGGATCTCTGGCAGTACACCTCGTCGGCGTCGATCAGCGGGATCAGCGGAGGGGTGGACGAGTCGACGTTCGTCGGCACGCGCGGTACGGAGTGGGACGTGCTGTCCGACGGTACGACGGAGTCGCCGTGGGGCTCCGCCCTGCCGAAGCCGCCGCACTCGCTCTCGGTCACCCCCGGTCCGACGACGGCCACCGTCTCGTGGGTTCCTGGCAACGCGGGCTCGGCGCGGGTGACGTCGTACACAGTGACGTCCAGCCCGGGCAACCTCACGGCGACGGTGAACGGCTCGTCGACCTCCGCGACGGTCGAGGGGCTCGATCCGGCGACCAGCTACACGTTCACTGTCACCGCCACCAGCTCGGCAGGGACCAGCGCGCCGTCGGACCCGACCGGCCCGGTCACGCCCATCGTCTCAACGCTCCTCGCTGTCACCCAGCCGGCGGATGTCGACTACGGACATCCGCTTCTGATCAGCGCGGTGCTGACCCGGACCGACACCTCCGCCGGGGTCGGTGGCCAGCCGGTCACCGTCGACCGTCGCGTGACCGGCCACTCGAAGTGGGTCAAGCAGCAGGAGCTCACCACGCAGTCGGACGGCAGCATCGCGGTGAAGCTGCACGCGAAGAAGTCCCTCGACGTCCGCATCCGGTTCCAGGGCGGGCCTGGCTACGAGCCCGACAAGGCGAGGGGCTCGACGGTCGTGCACTCCGTCGTCACGGCTGCCCTGTCGAAGTCGAAGGTGCGTCACGGGCACTCCGTGAAGCTCACCGGCGCGGTCGCCCCGGTGCTCGACGGCGAGGAGGTCTTCCGGCAGGAGCTCGTCCGCGGCACCTGGCTGACCGGGCCCGCCAAGACGGTTCGCGAGGACGGCACCTTCAGCTTCAAGGTGCATCCGAAGAAGAAGAAGACGACCCACACCTACCGGGTGTTCGTGGCGGCGGACCACGGGCTCGGGTCCGGTGTCTCTCCGGCTCTGCAGCTGGTGGTTCGGTAGCCCGCGCCCTGACGTCTGTGGCCGACTAGGCCCCACCCACAGCAGAATGTCCCCCTCAGCCACCTTCACGGGAGACAAACGTGCAGAGCTCGATGCAGGACTTCCCCCTTTCGATCGGGTCGATCCTCCGCTTCGGTAGGTCCGTCTTCGCAGACAGCGAGGTCGTCACGCTCGGCGAGGGTGGTGCTCGCCGTCGACGCTCGTACGGCGAGGTCTCCGACCGCGCCGCTCGCCTTGCCAACGGGCTTCGTGGCCTTGGCATCGACGGCGACCAGCGCGTCGCGACGTTCATGTGGAACAACGCCGAGCACCTCGAGGTCTACCTGGCCGTGCCGTCGATGGGCGCGGTTCTGCACACCCTGAACATCCGGCTGTTCCCCGAGCAGATCGTCTACATCGCCAACCACGCCGAGGACAAGATCGTCGTCGTCGACGACTCGCTGATCCCGATCCTCTCGAAGGTCCTGCCGCAGCTCGAGACCGTGCACACCGTGCTGGTGAACGGCTCCGGCGACCGCTCGGCCCTGGAGGGGGCGGGCAAGCAGATCCTGGCCTACGAGGACGTCCTGGCCGGGTCGTCGCTCGAGTTCGACTGGCCGGAGGACGTGGACGAGCGCTCCGCCGCGGCGATGTGTTACACCAGCGGCACGACCGGCAACCCGAAGGGCGTCGTCTATTCCCACCGCTCGACGTGGCTGCACTCGATGGGGGCGTGCACCGGCAACAGCAACGCAATCTCTTCCGACGACCGGATCCTGCCGGTCGTGCCGATGTTCCACGCCAACGCATGGGGCCTGCCCTATGCGGCATTCATGTCCGGCGCCGACCTCGTGATGCCGGACCGCTTCCTGCAGGCCGAGCCGGTCGTCGGGCTGATCGACGCGGAGCAGGTCACGGTTTCGGCCGCAGTGCCGACGATTTGGAACGACGTGCTGCAGTACCTGCGCGCTAACCCTCGCGACAGTGCGCTGGCGACGCTGCGCGCCGTGCTCTGTGGCGGATCGGCGGTGCCGCGGACGTTGATCGAGGCGTTCGACCGAGAGTTCGGCGTCACCATCTTCCAGGGCTGGGGGATGACGGAGACCTCACCCCTCGCCTCAGTGTCGAAGCCGCCCGCGGGGGTGACGGGGGAGGCGGCGTGGGACTACCAGGCGAAGGCCGGCCGGGTGCAGTTCGGCGTCGAGGTCCGCATCGTCGACGACGAAGGCACCGTGCTGCAGAACGACGGCAAGGAGGTCGGCGAGATCGAGCTCCGCGGACCGTGGATCACCGCGTCGTACTACAAGGACGACGACCCGGCGAAGTTCCACGACGGCTGGTTGCGCACCGGCGACGTCGGCGCGATCGACCCGATGGGCTACATCACGATCAGCGACCGCTCGAAGGATGTCATCAAGTCCGGGGGTGAATGGATCTCCTCGGTCGAGCTCGAGGGGGAGATCATGGCCCACCCCTCGGTGCTCGAGGCCGCCGTCGTCGGCGTCCCCGACGATCGGTGGCAGGAGCGGCCGTTGGCGTGCGTCGTGCCGAAGCCGGGCGAGAGCGTCGATCCGGCGGCGGTGCGCGACTTCCTGGTCGACCGGGTCGTCAAGTGGTGGCTGCCGGAGCGCTGGGCGATCATCGAGGCGGTCCCGAAGACGTCGGTCGGCAAGTTCGACAAGAAGGTGCTGCGCAAGCAGTACGCCGATGGCGAGCTAGAGGTCACGACGCTCGGCTAATCTGGCTGCGCGCGGCGGCGACGTCGCGAGGAGGCTTCGCCTAGTCCGGTCTATGGCGCCGCACTGCTAATGCGGTTTGGGTTTATCGCCCATCCCGGGTTCAAATCCCGGAGCCTCCGCCACGTGGGCTTGACCCCGTTTAGTGGACCACTGCCTAGGACCGAGTGGCCGGCTGGTGGATGCTGACGGCGTAGCCGCCGCCTTCGTCGACGAACGGCTCAGCCGACCAGGTTGCGAATCGCTCACGCAACTCCAACCCGGCTGCGGTGCACCAGGCGTCGTACTCGTCCAGGCCGAACGGCGCCTCGTCGAGCGGCAGATGCGCCGCATCGAGCCCGAACCCGGCGACCATGAGGCCGTCAGGAGCCAGCCGCCCGGACAGGCCGGTGACGACGGCTGCCTCGGTGCCCTCGGCCAGCAGCGGGATGACGTTGCCCGCCGCGACGACCAGGTCGAAGTCGCTGTCTAGGGTGCCCACGTCGACGAGGTCGAGGTGGCGCCACTCGACGTCGGTCGACGCGCGTTGAGCCACGCTCAGCATCGACACGTCGCTGTCGACACCGATGCAGTCGTATCCGAGCTCGGCGAGCCGGATCGCCACCCGGCCCGTGCCGCAGCCGGCATCGAGGATGCGCGATCCCGGCGGGACCAGCGTCGCGCAGAGCGTCGCCTCACCGTGCATGTCCTGCCCGGCAGCGGCAAGGGCGGCGAAGCGAGCCGCGTAGGCCTCGCCGTGGTCGCCGGCCTTGCCGGCCGCCCACCGCGACTGCCTCGGATGCCCGGAGGCGCTCATCCTCGCCGGGCTCGATGCATCCGGTACTGCACCTTGGCGATGTCGCGCTGCACCGCTGTCTCAGCGGCAGCCGACGGAACCCCGAGCGTCATCGCGCCCTCGAAGAACTCGCCGTCGGTCGTCCCTTGGTCACCACCCGAGCCCAGGATGATCGCGCCCTCCTGACGCATCGGGGAGTACCCGCCTGGTGGGACCGTGCCGCTGTAGAAGGTTGTCAGGTCACGCGCGCTCGCTGGGGCGCCCTTGATCGCAAAGGTCTTCGAGCCCGGGTTCTCGAGCACTGCGGTGACGAACGGATGTCGCATCGCGAGGTTTCGAGAGGTGGCGTCGCAACAGAACCCGTCGCCGGCGCGGAAGGAGCCGCCGAGGTACGCCGTGGCGTTCTCGGGATAGTCGGTCCGCTGACCGGTCATGAACATCCCGTTTTCGAGGTCGGCCTGTACCCAAGGGCCGCCGTCGGGTCCGCAGGCGTCCCAACAAGCGCGACTGAAGTTGATCGCATCCATCGTTCCTGCGCCGTCGTCGGTGCCCTTGATCTCCGAGTTGCCGAAGTCGAAGCAACACTGGCTGCCGGTGAACATGCCGCCGAACACGCCATAGGCGCTCTCCGGCTGACCGTTGACCGCGACACCGCGAGCCCGCCGGTTCCCGTTGTTGTACGCCTGACCGTGGCTTCCGACGCAAGTAGCCGCGGTGAAGCACGGCAGACCGGTCGGAGAGTCGTCGACGAACTTCAGTCCGTACACCTGGTGACCAGCCGCGAAGATCGGCAACGCGCCCGCGTCGACCGGGTCGTGGGCAAAGTAGGTGTTGCTGTACGGCGCTGTCGTCGGTCCTTGTGGCACCAGGTCGTTGTGGTTGTCGGTCTGGTCGTAGATCTTGTCGACGACGCACGCCGTCCTCGCGCAGAAGCGGTCCTGTGCGGAGGCATTGGCGTAGCCACCTGGCTCCAGGACCCGGATGTCCCGGGTGCGGCCGTCGGACGCTCGGCGGACCTGATAGAGCGGGCCGGCAAACGCCGCGAACAAAGCCCGGGTCGAGCTGAACGCCGCGACGCAGGGCGTGTGGGCTGCCGCGTAGATGTCGCACGGCCGCCGATTCTGAGTCGCGGCCTTGGAGGCGGGCGCGGCAACAGCAGCGAGCGAGAGCAGCAGCGCGACCGCGACGCCGGAGGAGCACAGTCGGATCGTTCGCAGCCGCGCCATATCGGGACGTTTCGGCGATATCCGGATGCAGTCCTCCCTGCGCACCGCCGATTGGCGCAGCGGACTAATCCACAACTGCTCCATCTGCTCATACAGCCGACCGGGTGGGTACGCCGAGATAGTGACTGTGAGCCCGACCCAGCTGCCCGAGTCCGACGAGCGCACCTCCTTCGCCGACGTGCTGGCCGAGCTGCTTCGGCCGCCGTACGTGTGGTGGCTGCTGATCGCCATGGTCTTGCAGGCGTACACGCCGCTCTACATTGCGCCGGTGGCGACCGCCATTGCCGGGATGGCCGTCGGGTTCGCTCGACAGTCGGTGCGGGCGCGGCAGGGCGCAAGGGTCCGCGAGCGCGCCCGGTAGGTCGTAGGCCCCGGCGGGGCAGGGTCGCCGACGCCATCGGCGAAGATCAACGGCATGCGTCGTACTCCGCTTGCCGTTGCGCTCGTGGCTTCCACCGCGATCGCGCTCCCGACGGCAGTAGCCGCCGCTCCATCGCAGTTGTCCGAGCCTGCGCCGGCCAGGGTGAGCGCAAGCACGGACAGGGCTGCGGCACCCGTGCACAGGCACCACTACTCGGTCACTGTCACGCGGACCGAGGGCGGGATTCCGCACATCGTCGGCAAGACCTTCGGCGACATCGGCTACGGCTACGGCTACTCGTTCGCAAAAGACAACATCTGCACGATGGCCGACACGTACATCACGGTCGAAGGCAAGCGCTCGATGTACTTCGGGCCGGACGGCAGCTACACGCAGCGCGGCAACGGCGTCACAGCGAACAACCTTGACTCGGACTTCTTCTGGACCGAGGTGCAGGACTCCGGCATCGTGCCTGAGCTCGCGGCACGCCGGCCACCGCTGGGGCCGGGCAAGTCCCTGCGGTCCGGAGTGCGCGGCTACGTCGCCGGCTACAACCGCTATCTGCGCAGTGTCGGCGGGCCTGATGGCATCAAGGACCCGGCCTGCCACGGCAAGCCGTGGGTGCACCCGATCACGGTCAACGACGCGTACCTGCGCTTCTACCAGCTCGTCCTGCTCGCCAGTTCCGACGTGCTGATCCCCGGCATCGCCGGCGCAACGCCGCCGTCGACGACCAGCCCGGTGTCCGCGACGATGAACATCAAGCGCACTGCGACGTTGATCACCGAAGGCTGGCGTCGCGCGATGGGCGATCTCGGTAGCAACGCGGTCGCCGTCGGCAAGGCGGGCACGCGTGACCACAAGCACGGCCTGCTGCTCGGCAACCCGCACTTCCCGTGGGTCGGACCGGAGCGGTTCTACGACGCGCAGATCACGATCCCCGGCAAGGCCAACGTCACCGGCGCATCGCTGTTCGGTGTGCCACTCGTGCTGATCGGTCACAACAACTGGATCGCGTGGAGTCACACCGTCTCCACGGCGTTCCGGTTCACGCCGTACCAGCTGACGATCGTGCCGGGCAGCCCGACGGAGTACCTGTACGACGGGCAGCCGACCAAGATGGAGCCGCGTCCGGTGTCGGTCGTCGTGCGTGGTCCGGGCGGCAAGCTGACCACCGTCCACCACACGCTGTGGTGGACACGCTACGGACCGATGATCAACTCGATCGAGGGCATCCCGCTGCCGTGGACTGCTGCCACCGGCTTCACCTTCCGAGACGCCAACGTCGACAACTTCCGGATTTTCAACCACTTCCTCAAGACCGACGAGGCACATTCGGCGCACCAGGTGCTGCACATCCTGAAGAAGTACGAGGGCATCCCCTGGGTCAACACCCTCGTCACCGACAAGACCGGGCACGCCCTCTACGCCGACATCGGCACGATCCCCAACGTCAGCAACGCGAAAGCTACGGCGTGCAACACCGCGCTCGGCGCCGCCACCACCCAGCTGCTCGGCCTTCCGGTGCTGGACGGGTCGAGATCGGCGTGCAACTGGGGAAACGACAAGGACGCGATCGTCCCGGGCATCTTCGGCCCGAGCCATCTGCCGCACCTGTGGCGGCAGGACTACGTGACGAACTCCAACGACTCCTACTGGCTGTCCAACCCGCACCACCCGCTGACCGGGTTCGCGCGGATCATCGGCAACGAGAACTCAGCACGCTCGCTGCGTACCCGGGTAGGCCTGATCATGACGCAGAACCGGGTGTCGGGGACGGGCGTGAAGAAAGGCTTCACGTTGCGCGCGATGCAGGACGAGGTCTTCTCCAACCGGCAGTACGCCGGCGACCTGTGGCGTGACCAGCTGGTGTCGTTGTGCCGGACGCTCGAGCCGGCCGGGCTGATCCCGTCGACGGGCGGGGTGACGTCGATCGGCGATGCCTGCGACGTGCTGGCCAAGTGGGACCGCCACGAGAACGCCGACAGCAAGGGCGCCATTCTCTGGCGGCGGTTCGTCGACAACCTGCAAAGCAGTCCCGCAGGCGTCGGCGGGACGCTGTCGCTCGCCGGCATCCCTTCGGCGTACTGGCAGCATCCGTTCGACGTCAGCGACCCGGTCCACACGCCGTACGGGCTCAATGTGGCAGACCCACAGGTGGCACTTGCTCTGGGTGACGCGATCACCGATCTGCGTGACGCGCACCTGCCGCTCGACGTGGCGCCGGGCAAGGTGCAGGGCGTGCATCGAAACGGCACGTTCATCCCGATCCAGGGTGGCGAGGGCGATCCGAACGGCGAGTTTGACGCGATCTACGCGCCCTGGATCGCGGGCAAGGGTCTCGGCGACGTCGACGACGGCTCGTCGTTCGTGCAGGTCGTGACGTGGCAGAACGGGAACCCGTGTCCGCTGGCGCGAACGATCCTGACCTATTCAGAGTCGACCGATCCGACGAACCCGCACTACGACGACCAGACAAAGATGTTCTCGAACAAGTTGTGGATCCACGACCGCTTCTGCGCGTCCGCCATCAAGGCCGACAGGAACCGACAGGTGACGCGGCTGACCGGTACTTAATGGTCATCTCTGACTATTGAGATCAGCCGGACATTCACCGGAACATCGATGAGTGCCCGTGAGCCCGCGTCGAACGCTGCCCGCGGTTTCCGCCGCGGCTGTCCTCGGCGCGCTGATGATCCCCGCAGCTGCCGGTGCAGCGGTCGCGCGACCCGCAGCGCCGAGCGGTATGCGGGTCGTCGCGGCCACCGCTTCGTCGATCACGGTGCAGGTTGACCGGACCGCTCATGCGCACGCCTACCGCCTGTACACCTCGACCACCCGCAGCGACTTGTTCACCGCGAACATCAGCCACGCGCTCGCGTCGAAGGTGTCGCGATCGCCGCGGCTCACGATCAGCGGTCTGACGCAGCGATCCGTTCCGTACTTCTACCGCGTCGTCGCGATCAACCAGCGCCGGCAGCATTTCTCCGAGGCCATCGGCGAGGTCGGCCTTCAGCCGAGTCGGCCCGCCGGGCTCACCGCGACCGCCAACGCCAGCCGAACCTTCCTGACCTGGGGCAGCGGCCCGGCGACCGGGTTCCGGATCGAGCAGGCGACGAACCCGGCGATGACTGCCCACCACAAGACCTACACGATCCTCGGGCCGACGCCGTCGTTCACGCCCTACGGGCTGCATGCGGGGACGACGTACTGGTTTCGGGTGCGTGCCCTCAACGAGCGGACTCCCTCGGCGGCGTCCGCACCGGTATCGGCGCGCGCCCAGTCATCGATGCAGCCGGTGAGCGTCATGACCTACAACGTCCTCGAGGCAGACCTCGACGGTCGGCATGAGGGCAGCGGGGTCGTGGCGCCGTGGGATCAACGAAAGCTCGGCGTCGTCCGCTTCATCCAGCAGGCTTCACCCGACGTGATCGCCGTGCAGGAGGCGGCTGCCTGGGTCAAGCGGGTGAAGGGGCCGCGGCAGATCGACTCGCTGAGGTCGGCGCTCGGCGGGGCGTATGCCTTGGCGCACACCGAGGTGCCGCCCTCACAGCCCTACTACAAGCGCACGGCCGACTACATCCTCTACCGCAAGGACGCGTACGCCGCGGTCGGGAGCGGGGACCACTGGTCACTCGGCTACAGCGGTCAGGTGAACCACTGGGCGGCATACCAGGTCCTGCGCAACCGGACGACTGGGGCGAAGTTCCTGATGGTCGGCACCCACCTGCTCGTCCCGCACGGCCATGAGGCCGACCTGCAGCGGGAGCAACAGACGAAGCGGCTCGTCCACTACGCGCGGGCCTATGCCCACGCACATGGCAACCTGCCGATCGTCTACGCGGGCGACTGGAACTCCGACCAGTTCCGCCACCACCCGGACGGACCCTCGGTCGTGATGAACAGCTTCGGCATCCCGAAGTCGTCGGCGATCGCGCAGCACTTGACGAACGCCCGCTTCAACACCGCGAACGGCTACGTGCGCCACGCGCCAAGCGATGCGGCTCACATCGACGATGTCTTCGTGTCCCCCGGCATCGCGGTGCGCTCCTGGCGCGAGCTGTTGCACCTCTCGCACGGACACCTCGTCGGTGTGATTCCCAGCGACCACAACCCGGTCGTCGCCAACCTCGAAGTCCCCTACCAGTCCCGGTGATCTTGACGTTACGCGCCCATCAGGCCGGCTGAGAGGCGCTTGACGTCAAGATCACCGGGGTTCAGCCGGTGTTCTGCAGGCCGGCGGCGACGCCGTTCACCGTCAACAGCAGCAGCTCGCGGAGTCGTTGCTCCTCCGCGTCGTTCTGGTAGTCGCCGCGGCGAAGCGCGGACAGCGCACGCAGCTGCAGGTTGGACAGCGCGTCGACGTACGGGTTGCGCAGGTCGACGGCCGCGGACAGAATCCGACGGCTGGCGAGGAGCTTCGGTACGTCGAGTACAGACAGCACGATCGACGTCGTGAGGTCGAGCTCGGCGAGGATCCGGTCGGTGAGGTCGGGTCTGTCACCAAGCGCCAGGTAGCGCTCAGCCACTGGTCGGTCGGTCTTCGCGAGCGACATCTCCGCGTTGTCGAGCAGCGCGGTGAACAGCGGCCATTCGCGATACGCGGCGCGGAGCTCCTCGATCGGCGCCGCGGCGAGCCCGGACCCGAGACCGAACCACCCGGTCAGGTTGCAGCGGGTCTGCGACCACGCAAACACCCACGGGATCGCACGCAAGTCGGAGAGAGTCAGCCCGGTGCCGCCGGGGCGTCGCGCCGGGCGCGATCCGAGGGAGAGGTCGGACAGCTCTTCGAGTGGGCTGACCCGCGCGAAGTAGTCGGCGAAGCCGTCGGTCTCGACCAGGGCGCGATACGCCTTGCGGCCAGCCGCCTCCATCGTCGTGGCGAGGTCGGCGAACCGGTTGGCGGCGTCGGTGTTGCGGGTCGCGATCTCGTCGGTGCCCGACAGCAGCACCGCCGCGGCGACCTGCTCGAGGTGGCGCTCCGCGATCTGCGGGTTCCCGTAGCGGGCGTGGATCACCTCGCCCTGTTCCGTGACCTTGAACCGCCCGGCGACGCTGCCGGGCGGCTGGGCGAGGATCGCGCGGTTCACCGGTCCGCCGCCGCGCCCGAGGGAGCCGCCGCGGCCGTGGAACAACGTGAGCGCGATGT
The DNA here is from genome assembly GCA_035545635.1 of Mycobacteriales bacterium. Lineage (GTDB taxonomy): Bacteria > Actinomycetota > Actinomycetes > JAFAQI01 > JAFAQI01 > DASZTV01. Next base: position 217,447 of record DASZXY010000006.1, read on the forward strand.
CGTGTTGCTGCGCCCACTGGGCGAGCGCAGCCTGTGCCTCGTACAGCAGCAACGTCGCTGACAGCGGGCCGATGTCCTTCGCGGAGTCGGAGTAGCCGAGCATCACCTCGAGCGCGGCGGGTGGCGCCGCCAACGTCGCCAGCCATTCGTCGAGGACGCCGGTGCAGCCGCGGAGATCCGCGCCGGTCTCGAACAGCGGTACGACGGAGAGCTCGAGCGCCTCGGCGCGGTCGCCAAGCGCGTAGCGGGCGAGCTTCGTGACGGCGGAGATGTCATCGGCGCTGGAACACATCGACACGACATAGCGACGGCACGCCCTCGGCCCCCAACGGTCCTGCAGGGCCGCGATCACCCGAATCGTCGCCAGCACCTCGCGTGTCGCGCCGTCCGTGGGAGTCCCGTCGTTCGCGTCCAGATCCGCGAGTGCCTTCGCGTGCACCCCGCTGTGCTGGCGCACCTCGAGCTCCGCGAGGTGGAAGCCGAACGTCTCGACCTGCCAGGCCAGGTGCTGCAGCTCGCCGTACGCGCTGCGCGCGGCGCCCGCCGCTGCGAGTGAGGTCTGCACCAGCCGGAGATCGGCCAGCAGCTCGTCGGCTGAGCGGTAGGCGAGGTCGGCGTCGCGCGTCCTGGTGGCGCGGATCCGTTCCGCGGCTAGCAGCAGCTTCTGCCGGTGCGGCTGGTCGGCGCTGGAACGCGTCAGGGCAGCCACCGTCTTCGGGTGGGCGCTCGCATCTGCGTCGAGGGCTGCTGCCAGCTCACGGCTCGCGGGCGCGAGCTCCGCGTCCTGCGACAGGCTTCGCCCGATCCGCGTCGCTGCGGTCTCGAGCGCGCGCAGGACGTGGTCGGCCTGGATCTCGACCGTTTCGCGGGTGATGTCAGCGGTGACGTGCGGGTTCCCGTCGCGGTCGCCGCCGACCCATGAACCGAGTCGCAGGTACGCCGGCGTCACGGCGGGGGACCGACCGTCGTTGCCGAGTGCCGCTTCGGTCGCGCGATAGAGCCGCGGCACCAGCCGGAAGAAGGTCTCGTCGAAGACGGCCATCGTCGCGCGCACCTCGTCGAGCGGGTCGAGCTTCTGCCCGCGCAGCAGCGCCGTCCGCCACAGCGTCTGAATCTCCTCGCGGAGCCGGCGGTCGGCATCAAGCCGTTCGCTGTCACCGATGCGAGGGTCGTCGCTGCGGTTCAGCTCGTCCGCGATGCGGTGCACAGCGGTGACGACGGCCCGCCGTCGCGCCTCCGTCGGGTGGGCGGTCAGCACCGGGTGCAGCTCCATCGAGCCGAGCGCGGTTGCGACCCCATCGACCCCGAGCGCGGCAACGGCGCCGGCGATCGAGTCGCTCGAGGGCGTGTCGCCGTCACGGTCGCGGCTGCGGAGTACGCGAACCCGGTGCCGCTCCTCGGCGAGGTTCACCAGATGAAAGAGGACGGTGAAAGCCCGTGCGACGCGCTCGGCCTGCTCCAGCGGAAGGTCTGCGACGAGCGCGGCGGGGTCGTCGTTCGGCTCGCCGCGCCGCGCGTCACGGCAGGCGCGCCGCAGACGCTCGACATCGTCGTACAAGTCAGTGCCGTCGGACTCCGCGACGACCTGACCGAGCAGCGCGCCCAGTCGACGTACGTCGTCGTGCAGTGGAGCGAACGCCGACTGCTCCTCGGTCATGCCGAGAAGGCTATGAGGCGGGCCGACCGATGACGAGTCAGTCGTTCGTCAGGTAGTGCGGCGTGATCTGCAGCGGGATCGTGAGTAGCCCTTTGCGTTGCCAGCTCGGCAGCACCTTGCGCAGCGCCCGGACCGTCTCGATCCGGTCGCCGCCGCCGTCGTGACACAGCACGATCTCACCGGGCCGGGCGCGGAGCATTCGCTTGGCGATCTTCTTGGTGCCGGGCCGCGCCCAGTCGCGAGGATCGACATCCCAGTCGAGCGGCTCGAGACCGTATGACGCGATCGCGCGGAAGATGAAGCGCGACCAGTCACCACCGGGGGCGCGGAACAGCTGCGGAGTCACACCCGCAGCGCGCTCGATCGCGCGCTGCGTCCTAGTGATCTCCATGACGAGCCGCTTCTCAGGCAGCTTGCTGAACGGCAGCGCGTGTGTGTAGCTGTGGTTCACGACGATGTGCCCGGCTCGTGAGATGTCGCGGACGAGCTTCGGGTAGGCATCGGCGTGGACACCGATGACGCAGAACGACGCCTGCATCTGGTACTTGTCCAACAGTCGCAGCACATCGGGGGTGTACTCGGGGTCGGGGCCGTCGTCGATCGTCAGCGCGAGCGCCTGCTCGGGCGGGTTCGGGATCAGCTGGTCGAGCCGGTACGCCGGCTGGGTACGCACGTGGAGCTGAGCCGGTGGGAGCTTGACGTGCTCCTCCGCCCTGCGGGCGCGTGCCTTCTCGTGCTTCGTCTCGTGGTGCTGCTGGTGGGAGTGACCCTGCGTTGGGTGGTGACCGTGGTGATGGACGGGGCTGTGGTGGTGCGCCGGAGCGTGCGTATGACGGGGGAGCGGGGTCGATGCCGATTCGCTCGGGCGCGGCGTGGTGTCCTCCGGGCGCAGGTTCCCGGTGAGCAGGTTGGCCAGCCGTGGCCGCATCCGGGCCGCGTCGAGTGTTGCCCGTCCGCTCGAGCCGCGGAGCAGGGTCCACACGGCGTCCGCGGCGGTGGCAGCCGCAACGACGACCAGCCCACCCACCACGCTTCGGCGCGCGACGGGGCGGCTCGGGCGCGGGGGACCCGGGAACTGGAGAGACATACGGCGCTCTTCGGACCTTGTGCTGTTGGGGAAGTGGACGTGCGGTAGACGACGGTAGGGGCTGAAAGGTTGTCCTGTAAAAGCAGGTTGTCCGAGATCACGCAGGCGAAGCCGCGAATATCACCTGCCGTCTACACTGTCCGATGCTCCAGCGCTCGTAGCTCAACGGATAGAGCATCTGACTACGGATCAGAAGGTTGGGGGTTCGAGTCCCTCCGAGCGCGCAAATGTGATGTCGCAGGACATCGCGGACACCTGTCGCAAGACATCCTGGACAGAGGTTAGGTCTGGCGGCGGGTTTGGTAGTTGCGGTCGGGGTTGATCGTGTATTCGCCGAGGAGTTGTCCGGCGTAGTTGAGGACGCGGAT
>DASZXY010000007.1:0-80364 GCA_035545635.1 Mycobacteriales bacterium
CACTCGCCGCAGATCGAGCACCCGGTGCCGGCTTCGAAGATCCCGCTCGTCATGCGGCAGGCGATCGTGGCCGCCGAGGACAAGAGCTTCTACTCCAACGCCGGCATCGACCCGGTGGCGATCCTCCGTGCGGCGTGGCACGACATCACCGGTGGCACGTTCCAGGGCGGATCCACGATCACCCAGCAGTACGTCAAGAACGTCTACACCGGCAGCGAGCAGACCCCGCTGCGCAAGCTGCGGGAGGCGTCACTCGCGATCCGGCTCGAGCACCATCTTTCCAAGCAGGAGATCCTCACCCGCTACCTGAACACGCTGTATCTCGGGAACGGCACCGCCGGTGTCGACTCGGCGAGCCGCTTCTACTTCGGGGTGCCGATCAACCGGATCAACTTCGACAAGAAGACCGGTCAGGACGACCCGACGCTCGGTCTCGCACGAGCCGCGACGCTGGCGGGGATCGCACCGGCGCCGTCGGTGTGGAACCCGATCTCCGACCCCAAGCAAGCCCGGGTGCGCGAGCTGTACGTGCTCAACCAGATGCTGATCGCGGGCTACATCACCTCGCAGCAGGCCGGTGATGCTTACAGCCTCGACGGCAAGAACACGCTGCCGCCGGTTGTCGCCGCCTCCGAGCCCGACGCACAGACAATCGCACCCGAGTTCCGTGACCTGGTCGCGCAGTCGCTGCAGCACTACGGCGACTCGACCCTGTACGAGTCCGGTGGCATGCGGGTCAAGACGACCCTCGATCTCAACCTGCAGCAGGCAGCCGTCCAGGCGTTGCATGAGGTGCTGCCGAAGTCGAAAGGCCTTGACGCCGCGATCGTCGCGGTCGACCCGCGCAACGGTGACCTGCGGGCGATCACCGAGAAGAAGGTGGGCGGCTACGTCGAGAACGGCGAGGACCTCGCGGACCCACCGCCCGGCAGCATCAACCGCTCGTCGGGCTCGACGATCAAGCCGTTCACCCTCGCCTACGCGCTGATGCACGGCCACACCCTCAGCGAGACCCACTACGCGCCTGAGTGCATCCAGGTCGCGGTGGGCTACCGACCGTGCAACGCCGAGGGTGGCGCCGGCACTTACAGCCTGGAGAGCGCGCTGGTTCGGTCCATCAACACGGTGTTCGCGCCGCTCGGTGTGAAGCTGGGACTCAACAAGATCATCCGGTTCGCGCAGAAGACGGGACTGGAGGTCGGACACGTGGACACCGGCCGGACCTGCGGCATCCGCAAGGGCAAGGTCTGCGCGTCGTACGCACTCGGCATCCCGATCAGCCCGCTGTCACTGTCCTCGGCGTACGGGACTTTCGTCGATCACGGGGTCCATCACCCGGTGCGTACCGTCCTTTCCGTGCACACCCTGGCCGAGGGTCAGCTGTTTCGCGCTGCCTCGAAGCCCGAAGGTGAGCGTGTGATGCCCGCGTCGATCGCGGACCAGGTGACGGGCGCCATGGGGCAGGTCGTGCAGTACGGCACCGGGCGTGCGGCGCGCCAGCCGTTCCCCGTCTACGGGAAGACGGGGACGACGGATGACTTCACCAACGCGTGGTTCGGCGGCTGCTCGAAGGCGATCTGCATCACGGTGTGGATGGGGTACGACCGGCCGTACCACCGGGTCAACGGGCGGATCGTCGCCCACGAGCTGCGCAGTTCGTATGGCTCGCCGGTGTACGGCGGGACCCTGCCGGCGCAGATGTTCGCGCGCACCCTTAGCAACTACCGCAGCCTCGGCGGTGCGCCCGCGTTGATCGGCTCGTCGCCGTACCCGACCGCGCCCGCGTACACGCCTCCTCCACACTCCGCGACCACCCCGACCAGCGCGCCGACCCGCCGCCGTGACGACGAGCCACCGACTCCGACCCCTGTCGACACGACGGCGCCGACTCCTTCCGAGAGCGCGACCAGCCGGCCGCTGCTCTAGTCGCATAGGTTCACGCTGTGCCGTCGGACGAGCTGGTCAACCTGATCGCCGCCAACTTCGAGCCGGTGATGGCCGCACTCGATGCCATCGATCTCGCGGAGTTCCCACTCGAGCCGGACCTCGACCCGGGACGGGCACCCCGTAGCAACGACACAGCCGCGGCGACGCGCGCGTGAGCGCCCACCCGCAGGACCTGTCGCTGCGAGAGCAGGCCACGGCCGTTGCGTCGGGCGCGCTGTCGTCAGCGGAGCTGCTCGACGCGACCTTGGCGCGCATACAAGAGCGAAACCCGACGTACAACGCAATCGCGGTGACGTTCGCAGACGAGTCGCGCGCGATGTTGGCCGCGGCACCCGCAGGCCCGCTGTCCGGCGTACCGGTGTCGGTGAAGGACATGTTCTCCTTGCCGTGGCGCGGCTACCGCAACGGGACGCTGAAGGAGCTCAACCCGGCTGGTGCGTCGGGTGTGTTCCGGCGTCTGCGCGACGCGGGCGCGGTCATTGTGGGCGTCGACAACCAGCACGAGCTCGGACTGGGGACTACCGGCCTGGTGTCCGCGCACGGCCCGTCGGGCAATCCGTTCAACCCGGCCCACTGCACCGGTGGGTCGTCGGGAGGATCCGCTGCTGCGGTCGGCGCCCGCATGGTGGGCGGCTCGGTCGGCAGTGACAGCGGCGGATCGATGCGACTGCCCGCCGGCTGGAGTGGCGTCGTCGGGCTGAAGGTCACGTTCGGTGCGCTGCCGTACGACGGCTACTCGGGTGCCAACTCGACGTTGTCGGCGCCCGGTGTCTTCGGTCGCGACAGCGGCGACGCGCGGCTGATGGCAGAAGTGCTACTTGCCCGTTCGCTCCCGAAATCTGACGGCGGTGCGTTGCGCATCGGGGTCGTGCGGTCGCCGTTCTGGTCCGACATCGACCCCGAGGTCGGGGCGGCGTGTGACGCCGCCATCGCGGCGACCGGTTGCCCGGTGGAAGACATCGACCTTCCGTACGCCGACCTCGCTGCTCCCGCCGGTGGGGTCCGGGCGAGTGTCGAGCTGACCGTCGCCGTGCCGCCGGACGTCGTTCCGGAGCTCGATCAGCTGACCCAGGGGATGATCGCCTACTCCCGAAAAGTTCCCGCGCTGCGGCTGGTACGGGCTGACCGGATCAGAGCCCGGATGCGTCGCGAGCTCGCCGCAGCCTTCGATCGCGTCGACCTGCTCGCGTGGCCGTCGAACCCGGCGCCCGCGCCGCCGATCGCCAACCCCGTGCTGCAGCTCCCGTCCGGCCCGTCGTTGCCGGACCTGGCGAACCTCCGCCAAGCCGTGATCGCCAATCTCGCCGGCGTACCGGGCATCTCCGTCCCGGTAGGGCTGCACAGCAGCGGCCTGCCGATTGGATTGCAGCTGCTCGGTCCCTGGGGCGCGGAGGCGTCGTTGCTCGACGCGGCGGACCACCTCGAGCAGGTCGTTCCGGTGGCCGCTGCCGCGCTCTGAGGGTGCTTGCAAGTGTGAAACACTCGGCAGCATGACGGCCAACCTTTCGGACCTGGTCCGGGAGAGCGCAGCGAGCGCTGCGGACAAGGCCGCGCTGGTCACAGAGACCGCGACCGTCACCTGGGCCGAGCTCGATCGCGAGGTCGACCGGTGCGCGGCGGGTCTGCTCGCCGCTGGTCATGAGGTCGGGTCGCGGGTCGGCATCCTGCTGCCGAACTCCGTGGCGTTCGCCGTGTCGTATTTCGGGATCCTCCGGGCCGGGCTCGTTGCAGTCCCGCTGAACACCGGCTACACCTCGATCGAGCTCGGCTACCAGCTCACGGACGCCGCCGTGCCGGTGGTGATCACCGACGAGGAACGTGCCGCTGTCCTGCGCGAGGCCGGCGAGGTGACCACCGTCGTCGTCGACGGGGCAGACGGCGGTTGGGACGAGCTGCTGTCGGCCGGCGACGGCGCCGCAGCCGTCGAGTCCACCGCGGGCGGGGAGGATCTCGCCGTACTTCTCTACACGTCGGGTACGTCGGGTCGACCGCGCGGGGCGATGCTCAGCCATCGCGCGCTCCTCGCGAACCTCGACCAGATGGTGAGCATCGACCCGCCGGTCGTCGCGGCGGACGACAAGGTTCTGCTGGTGCTTCCGCTGTTCCACGTCTACGGGCTCAACGCCGGCCTCGGGATGGTGGCGAAGACCGCTGCCACCGGGGTGCTCGCCGAGCGGTTCGACCCCGTCGAGACCTTGGCGCTGGTGCGCGAGCAGCACGTCAGCGGCATCGTCGGGGCGCCTCCGATGTACGTCGCCTGGTCGATGCTTCCCGACCTCGGCGACTCACTGTCGAGCGTGCGGGTCGCGCTGTCCGGTGCGGCACCGTTGCCGGCAACTGTCCTGTCGGCGGTGCTGGAAGCGAGTGGCCATCACATCTTCGAGGGCTACGGCCTCACCGAGACGGCGCCGGTGCTGACGACAACGCTCTGCAGCCAAGTGGCGAAGCCGGCGAGCGTCGGACGCCCCGTCCCGGGCGTCGAGCTGCGCATCGATGTCGAGGTCGACACCGATGACGACGACTACGAGGACTCGACGCACGATCCCGGTGAGGTCGTCGTGCGCGGACCCAATCTGTTCTCCGGCTACTGGCCCGACGGTGCAGGTGGTCCCGACGAGGACGGCTGGTTCCGCACCGGCGACATCGGCTACCTCGACGACGAGGGCGACCTCTTCCTCGTCGACCGCTCGCGCGATCTGATCATCGTCAGCGGCTTCAACGTGTACCCGCGTGAGGTCGAGGAGGCGCTGCTGGCGCACCCGGATGTTGCCGAGGTGGCGGCGATCGGTGTCGCGCATCCGTACACGGGCGAAACCGTGAAGGTGCTCGTCGTACCTCGAGACGGCGCTTCGCCATCGTCGGATGACCTGATCGATTTCGCGGCGGGACGGATCGCCCGCTTCAAGTGCCCGACGGCCGTCGAGTTCGTCAAGGAGCTGCCACACTCCTTGGCCGGCAAGGTGGCGCGCGGCCGGTTGCGCGAGTCGACCCCGTCATTGGGTTGATGTCTCGCGTCGTCGTTGTCGTCACGCCAGGCTGTCACCTCTGCGAGACCGCAGTCGCGAAGGTCGCTGAGGTCTGCGAACCGCTCGGCGTCGAGTGGGTTGCCGAAGAGCTGTCGACACTCGACGAGCAGCGTCAGAAGGAGTGGCGGGACTGGGTGCCGGTCACCCTGGTCGATGACAAGGTGCACGACATCTTCCGGGTCACACCTGATCGACTTCGAAGCGCGTTGGTCGGCCGATCGAGCTAGCTGGCTGACAGGGCTTGGGCGAGCCACTGCTGCTGAGTGGACAGCGCCTCTTCGGTCTCCGCGGCGAGCTTGTCGTCGCCTGCCTTGCGTGCCCGTTCGAGCCGTGCCTGCAGCTTGTCGACCGACTCGCGCAGCCGGATCACGATCTGCGACTCCGGCACCTCGATCTGGCGAGCCGAGCTTGCGGCATCGCGAATGGATCGCTCGATGTCGCCGAGCTCCCGCTCGAGCTTCTCCTTCTCGTCGCGGGGGACGTGACCGATCTTCTCCCAACGGTCGTGAATCGACTTCAGCCGCTTGCGCGCACCGTCGGGGTCGGCATTCGCGTCGAGCCGCGCGGCTTCCGCGATCAGCTCGCGCTTCGCGGCGAGGTTGGCTGACTCTTCCTCGCTGCGCGCGTTGAGCGCTTCGGACCGCCGTGCAAAGAAGCTGTCCTGGGCTGCCTTGAACCGCTTCCACAGCTCGTCATCTGCCTCGCGGCTTGCGCGTCCGGCCGACTTCCACTCCGTCATCAGGTCGCGGAAACGCTTCGCCGTCGCCGCCCACTCGGTGGAGTCCGCGATCTTCTCGGCCTCGCTGGCGAGCTTCTCCTTGCGAGCCGCTGCTTGGTCGCGTGCCGCATCGAGCTCAGCGAAGTGCGCGCGACGTCGTGAGTCGAACGCCCGGCGCGCCTTCGAGAACTCCTCCCACAGGGCGGAGTCCGTCTTGCGGTCGATGCGGATCGTCTTCCACTCCTCGACGATCGCGCGGAACCGTTCGGCGCCCACCTTCCAGTGGTCGCTCGTGGACAAGGTCTGCGCCTCCGCGACCAGCGCGCGCTTGCGCTCGACGTTGGCCTCGGCTGCCTTGGCGCGTTCTTGGGCCTTCGCGGCGAGCCGCTCGTCTGTCTTGGCGACGACTCCGTCGAGACGCTCGCACAGGCTGTTGAGATCGCCGAGGGCTGCAGCGTCGGCAACGCTCGCGCGCATCTTGTTGGCGGCTTCGCGGACGTCTTTGGGGTCCGCGGTCGGCACCTTCGCACGAGCCTCGAGCAGCGCGACATCAGCGGCGAGGTCGTCGAACCGCTTGGTGTAGAAGGCGAGGCCTTCTTCGGGCGAGCCGGCCTGCCAAGAGCCGATCTGCCGCTCCCCGTCCGCCGTGCGGACGAAGACCGACCCATCCGCGTCGATGCGGCCCCAATCGCTGCTCATCGCAAACGATCCTAGGAGGCGCCCGCGGCAGCACCGCTTAGTGGCCCGATCAGGGCTTTCACAAGCGCACTACCGCTTTGTGCACGAGTTCACAATCGGTCTACCCTCGATTTCTCATGGATCGCCACCTGCGCCGCCCTTCGATCTCCGAAGCGACTGTCGCCAGGTTGCCGGTCTACCTGCGGGTGCTGACCGGCTTCGCCGAGGGCGGCATCGCGACCGTCTCCTCCGAGCAGCTGGCCCAGGCGGCAGGGGTCGGGCCGGCGAAGCTGCGCAAGGACTTGTCGCACCTCGGCTCCTACGGCACCCGCGGGGTCGGCTACGACGTGGAGTACCTGATCTACCAGATCTCCCGCGTGCTCGGGCTCACCCAGCACTACAGCGTCGTCATTGTCGGGGTCGGCAACCTGGGGCACGCTCTCGCCGGCTACGCCGGGTTCGGGACGCGCGGGTTCCGGGTGGCGGCACTGGTCGACGCCGACTCGGCGCGAGTCGGGGAGACCATCGCCGGCATCGAGGTGCGCCACTCCGACGAGCTCGAGACGATCGTCAAAGAGCACGAGGTGTCGATCGGCGTCATCGCAACCCCGGCGTCGGCGGCGCAGGACGTCTGCGACCGGCTGGTCGGCTGCGGCGTGACCAGCGTCCTCAACTTCGCCCCAGTGGTGTTGAACGTTCCTGATTCGGTCGATGTCCGAAAGGTCGACCTGTCCATCGAGCTGCAGATCCTTGCGTTCCACGAGCAGCGCAAAGCCCTCTCCGAGGCGGCGTCGTGAGCCTTCTCGCGGTTGGGCTTTCACATCGGTCGACGCCGGTCGAGCTGCTCGAGCGAGTCACGCTCGACAGTGACGCACTGTCAAAGCTGCTGCACGACCTGGTCGGCTCCGAGCACATCGACGAGGCGCTGGTTCTCGCAACCTGCAACCGGCTGGAGATCCACGCCGACGTCACGAAGTTCCACGGCGGCGTCAAGGAGATCGGCGAGCAGCTGTCGGCGCACACCGGCGTCGACATGGACACACTCACCGACCACCTCTACGTCCACTACGAGGACCGTGCGGTGCAGCACGTCTTCGAAGTCGCGGCCGGCCTCGACTCGATGGTCGTCGGCGAGCAGCAGATCCTTGGCCAGCTTCGGTCGGCGCTCAACCAGGCGCGTAACGAAGGCACTATCGCGCGCTCGATCGGATCGGTCGTCGACAACGCGCTCCGAGTCGGCAAGCGCGCACACACCGAGACCGGAATCGACAAGGCCGGCCGCTCGATCGTGAGCGCCGGTGTCGACCATGCAGCCGCCTCGCTCGGCGCGCTGGAAGCGACCCGGGCCGTCGTCGTCGGCGCCGGATCGATGAGCACGCTCGCGGCGACCGAGCTCGCTGCTCGTGGCGTCGGGTCGATCACGATCGTCAACCGCACGCTTGAACGCGGTCACCGGCTCGCGGAGCTGGTCGGCGGCGTCGCGGTCGAGATCGATGGCCTCGCTGGGGTCGTCGCTGATGCCGACATCGTTGTTTCTTGCACCGGCGCACTCGGAGTCGTCGTCGGCGTTGACGCGTTATCGGCGTGCGCCGGGCGCAACGTGGTGGTCCTCGACCTTGCGATGCCGCGCGACGTCGACCCTGCCGCTCGCGAGGTACCGGGCGTCACTGTCGTCGACCTCGACATCCTGGGTACCGCGCTCGAGGGTGCGCAGGTCGCACTCGAAGTCGATGCCGTCCGTCGCATCGTTCATGAAGAGGTCGGCGGTTACCTCGCGCGGCAGCGCGCGGACCGGGTTGCCCCGACTGTTGTCGCGCTGCGCGAGCGTGCGCAGCAGGTCGTCGACGCCGAGATGGGTCGGCTCCTCGGCCGGCTGCCGAATGCAGACGAGCGCACGGTCAGCGAGCTTCGGCAGACCGTGGAGCGGGTCGTCGACAAGCTGCTGCACACGCCGACTGTCCGGGTGAAGGAGCTCGCGGAGGCGCCGGGTGGCGACTCGTACGCCGAGGTGCTGCGCGAGCTGTTCGCATTGAACCCGTCAGCGACCGAGGCAGTTGCGCGCGCCGCCGTCGTCGTCGAAGAGGAGACGCCGTCATGACGGCGCTCACCACCGACACGTTGCGGCTCGGCACCCGGCGCTCGGCGCTGGCTCTCGCGCAGTCCGGACTGGTCGCGCAGGCGTTGCGCGATGCCGGACACGCGGTCGAGCTGGTCGAGCTGACAACCCAGGGCGACACCTCGTCGAGTGCCGTTGCCGACCTCGGCACCGGCATCTTCGTCAACGAGCTCCGCCGGGCGTTGACGGCAGGAGAGGTGGACCTCGCCGTTCACTCGCTCAAGGACCTGCCGACGGCGCCGGCACCCGAGATCGTGCTCGCCGCCGTCCCTTACCGCGCCGACCCGCGGGACGCCTTGGTCGCGCGCGACGGCGCAACGCTTGGCGAGCTGCCGAACGGTGCGCGCATCGGGACCGGCTCGCCCCGACGAGCTGCACAGCTGCGAGCTCTCGGCTACGGCCTCGACGTCGTACCGATCCGAGGCAACGTCGACACCCGCATCGGCAAGGTCACGTCCGGCGAGCTCGACGGCGTGGTCGTCGCGATGGCCGGCCTCGACCGTCTTGGTCGACGTGACGTCGTCACCGAGGCGCTCGACCCGGTGCAGGTTTTGCCGGCGCCGGGGCAAGGCGCGCTCGCCGTCGAGTGCAGAGCTCAAGACGCCGACTTCGCCGCCGCGCTCTCGGCGGCGCTTGATGATCCGACGAGTCGCGCCGCCGTGACGGCGGAGCGGGCACTGCTCGCGCGACTCGAAGCGGGGTGTACGGCTCCGGTGGGAGCACTCGCCGATGTTGCCATCGGTGATGACGGGGAAGAGGAGATTTACCTGCGAGCAGTCGTCGCGAACATCGACGGAGCTCGCGCCATCCGGTTGTCCATCACCGGCGGTCTCGACGAACCCGAGGACGTCGGAAATCGTCTGGCGGCAAACCTGCTCGATGCGGGTGCGGCCGACCTGATCGGGGAGTCCAGAGAGTGACCACTCGTACTGCATCACGTACCACCCGGCCCAAGACCGGCGTCGTCGTCTTCATCGGCGCGGGACCCGGCGACCCGGGGCTGTTGACCCTTCGCGCGGCGGACCTCCTTTCGGTCGCGGATGCCGTCGCCGTCCCGGAGATGCTGCGATCTGTCGTGCTGCCGCGTTGCCGTGAGGACGTGGAGGTGCTCGACATCACCGACCACGACGGCGCTGTGACCGGCAAGGCGCTGGCCGCCGCCGCGAAGGCGGGCAAGCTCGTCGCGCGCGTGCTGCCTGGAGACCCGACGGTGCTCTGCGACTTCGCGGAAGAGGCGGACGCGTGCGCGAAGGCGAAGGTGGCCTTCGAGCTCGTGCCAGGTGTCAGCTCGGCGTTCGCCGTACCGGCCTACGCCGGCGTGCCGGTGACCGACCGCCGCAACCGCACCGTCCATGTCGTCGACGTGTCCAACCACGCCGAGGAGCCGGACTGGGCAGCGCTGACCGGCCCTCGGCAGACGCTCGTGCTGCTGAACTGCTCGCAGGTTCTCGGCAAGGTGTCGGCATCTCTCCTCGAGCACGGCTGGAAGGGCGACACCCCAGTCGCGGTGACGGCCGCCGGGACGACCACGGCGCAGCACACGATCGTGTCGACGCTCGACACCGTCGAGCGCGACAGCGCACCGCTGGACGGTCCGAGCATCGCCGTCGTCGGTGACGTCGTGAAGCTGCGCGAGCGGCTGTCGTGGTGGGAGAGCAAGCCGCTGTTCGGCTGGAAGGTGCTCGTTCCTCGCACGAAGGACCAGGCCGGTGTGCTGTCGGAGCGACTCGTCGGCTTTGGCGCCGTGCCGGTCGAGGTGCCGACCATCGCGGTCGAGCCGCCGCGCACCCCGCAGGCGGTCGACCGCGCGATCCGCGGTCTGGTTCAGGGCCGTTACGCGTGGGTGGCCCTCACTTCCGTCAACGCGGTCAAGGCGATCCGCGAGAAGATCGAAGAGCTGGGCCTCGACGCGCGTGCGCTGGCCGGTGTGAAGATCGCCTGCGTCGGCGAGCAGACCGCCGCAGCGATGGTGGCGTGGGGCATCAAGCCCGATCTCGTGCCTTCTGAGGACCAGTCGAGCGAAGGCCTCGTGGCGGACTGGCCGGAGTACGACGCGGCGTACGACGCGCTGGACCGCGTGCTGCTGCCCCGCGCCGACATCGCGACCGAGACCCTCGCTGCCGGCTTGCTCGACAAGGGCTGGCAGATCGACGACGTCACGGCCTACCGCACCGTGCGCGCTGCACCGCCGCCCGCCGAGACCCGCGAGGCGATCAAGGCCGGTGGCTTCGACGCCGTTGTGTTCACGTCGTCCTCGACCGTCCGCAACCTGGTCGGCATCGCCGGCAAGCCGCACGCGTCGAGCATCATCGCGGTGATCGGTCCGCAGACCGCCAAGGCCGCGGAGGAGCTCGGGCTGCGGGTCGACGTCACGGCCTCGTCGCCGTCGGCGGCGGTTCTCGCCGAGGCACTGGCGGCCTTCGGTCGCGAGCGTCGTGAAGCCGGCGAGCTGCTGCCGCCGGGCAAGGCGAACAAGGCCAAGATCGTCGCCAGGAACAAGCGGAAGTAGCGCGGCAGCCACATGTCCTTTCCTGCGTCACGACCACGCCGGCTGCGCCGCACTGCGGCGCTGCGCCGGCTGGTCGCGCAGGTGGATGTTGCGGCGTCGGATCTGATCCTTCCGTTGTTCGTGAAGGAAGGTGTCTCCGAGCCGGTTCCTATTGTCTCCATGCCGGGGGTCGTGCAGCACTCCCGGGACTCGGTACGAAAGGCCGCCGCGGAGGCGGCGGAAGCCGGCGTGGGTGGCGTGATCCTGTTCGGCATTCCGGCGGTCAAGGACGCCCGTGGCAGCGCCGCGGACGACCCGAACGGGATCGTGCAGCTCGCCCTGGCCGACGTGGTCGCGGAAGTCGGCGACGCAACGGTCGTGATGGCCGACCTGTGTCTCGACGAGTACACCGATCACGGTCACTGCGGGCTGCTGACGGCGAATGGTGACGTCGACAACGACGCGACCCTCGAGCGCTATGCCTCGATCGCACTCGCCCAGGCCGCCGCCGGAGTCCAGGTCGTCGGGCCGAGCGGAATGATGGACGGCCAGGTTGCGGCGATTCGGTCCGCGCTCGACGGTGGCGGGTTCACGGACGTCGCGATCATGGCCTACTCGGCGAAGTTCGCCTCCTCGTTCTACGGGCCGTTTCGCGACGCGGCGGAATGTGCGCCTCAGTTCGGTGACCGGTCGTCGTACCAGCAGGATCCGGCGCGATCCGCTGCGGAGTCGGTGGCAGAGGCGAAGCAGGACATCGCCGAGGGCGCCGACATCGTGATGGTGAAGCCGGCGATCGGCTATCTCGACGTGGTGCGTGCCGTCGCCGATGCCGTCGACGTACCGGTCGCGGCGTACAACGTGTCGGGGGAGTACGCGATGGTCGAAGCGGCGGCCGCCAACGGATGGCTCGACCGCGACCGCGCGATCCGCGAGACGGTGACGTCGATCAAGCGGGCAGGTGCGGGGATCGTCCTCACCTATTGGGCGACGGAGCTCGCCAACCGGCTGCGCTAACGCGCCGAGCCCAACGCTTTGGGCGTCTCAACCACCCTCGAGACGCCATTTTCGTTGGGCTCGACGGCTAGTCGACCAGGGCTTGGTAGACGAGCTGCCTCAGCTGGGAGCGGATGGGGTAGGTGCTCGAGGGCATCAGCTGGGTCATGAACGTCACGACCAGGTCCTCGGCGGGATCCACCCAGAACGCGGTGCTCGCCATGCCGCCCCAGTAGGACTCCCCGGCGCTGCTCATCACCTTGTGAGCCGCAGGGTTCTCCGTGACCGCGAGGCCCAACCCGAACCCCACGCCGTCGAAGCGAGTCTCTGCGAACAGCGGTCGGCCGAAGGTCTCGAGGTCGGCCCCACCGGGCAAGTGGTTCTGGCTCATGTAACGCACGGTGCGCGGGGACAGCAGTCGCGCTCCGTCGAGCTCGCCGCCACGGACCAGCATCCGCGCGAACCGCATGTAGTCGCGGCTCGTCGACACCAGTCCGCCGCCGCCACCGAGGAAGCGTGTGGGGCGCTTGAACGACTCGCCGAACGCGTCGTAGCGGACGTTCTCGGTCCCGTGCGGCGTGCGCGCGTAGAGCGCAGCGAGGCGGTCATGGTCGGCCTCGGGCACGGAGAAGCCGCTGTCCCGCATGTCCAGCGGGCCGAAGATCCGCTCGGCGAAGAACGCGTCGAGTGACTGGCCCGACCAGATCTCGACGAGCCGTCCGACGACGTCGGTCGCGACCGAGTACAGCCACTCGCTGCCGGGGTTGAACGCCAGTGGCATCGCGGCCCAGGCGGCAACCGCACCGGCGAGGTCCGCTCCTTTTGGTGGGCCCCATTCGAGGCCGGCGTTGCGGTAGAGCTCGTCCGTGACGTGGGCGTGGTGGAAGCCGTAGGTCAGCCCGGCGGTGTGGGTGAGCAGGTGCCACACCCGGATCGGCTCGGTGGCCGGAACCGTGATGGCCTTCGCCGCCTGGCCGCCGACGTACACCTGCGGGTTCGCGAACTCCGGGATCCAGCGCGCGATCGGGTCGGTCAGCTCGAAGGCGCCTTCTTCGTAGAGCACCATCGCCGCGACTGAGGTGACGACCTTGCTCATCGAGTAGATCCGCCAGATGGTGTCGGCCTCGACCGCGCGGCCGGCCTCGATGTCGGCTTGGCCGTACGACGAGAGGTGCGCGATCTCGTCGTGACGGCAGATCGCGATCTGCCAGCCCGGAAGCCGCCCGTCGTCGACGTAGGCCTCGAAGTGCCGGTCGATGCGCGCCAACCGGTCGGCGTCGAAGCCGACGCGCGCCGGGTCGGTGGTTACCCCGAAGTCCGCCATGGGCAAAGCGTGCCACCTGAAACAATGGATGTCGTGCCCGGTACCGAGTCCGCTGACCTGTTCGCACGCGCACAGCGCGTCACGCCGGGTGGCGTCAACTCCCCGGTGCGCGCCTTCGGCGCGGTTGGCGGGACGCCCCGGTTCATGGTGCGGGGATCGGGACCGTTCGTCTACGACGCCGACGGCGCGGAGTACGTCGACCTGGTCTGCTCGTGGGGTCCGATGATCCTCGGTCACGCGCATCCCGCGGTCGTCGAAGCCGTGCAGTGCGCCGCCGCCAAGGGTCTGTCGTTCGGAGCGCCGACTCCCGCCGAAGTCGAGCTCGCCGAGCTGATCTGCTCCCGCGTCGCCGCCGTCGAGCAGGTGCGGCTCGTCAACTCCGGGACCGAGGCGACGATGACGGCGGTCCGCCTCGCGCGAGGTGTGACCGGTCGCAGCAAGGTGGTGAAGTTCGCCGGCTGCTACCACGGTCACGTCGACGCGTTGCTCGCCAGCGCGGGCAGCGGGGTGGTGACGTTCGGCTTGCCGGACACCCCTGGCGTCACCGGCGCCAGCGCGGCCGACACGATCGTGCTGCCGTACAACGACGTCACTGCGGTCGAGGCGGCGTTCGCCGAGTACGGCGATGCGATTGCGTGCGTGATCGTCGAGGCCGCCGCGGCGAACATGGGAGTCGTCGCGCCGCGGGACGGCTTCAACGCACTGCTTCGCGACCTCACTGCGCGTCACGGCGCGCTGCTGGTCCTCGATGAGGTGCTGACTGGATTCCGGATCGGGCCTGCCGGCTGGTGGGGTCTGGAGGGCGTGACGCCGGATCTCTTCACTTTCGGCAAGGTGATGAGCGGCGGCCTGCCCGCAGCTGCTTTCGGCGGCCGTAGCGAAGTGATGTCACGACTCGCTCCGGCCGGTCCGGTGTACCAAGCAGGGACCCTGTCGGGTAACCCGGTCGCGGTCGCTGCAGGCCTCGCGCAGCTGACGAACTGCACCGCGGCTGTCTATGCCCGCGTTGATGCCGCCGCTGAGCAGCTGTCGGGTGAGGTCGCGAAGACCCTTGACGGGGTGGGGATTCCCTACCGGCTCAACCGCGCCGGCAACCTGTTCTCGGTCTTCTTCACCGACATCGACGTCGTCGACTTCACAACGGCGAGCACGACGTCGAGCAAGCAGTACGCCGCGTTCTTCCACGCGATGCTCGACCGCGGCATCTACCTGCCGCCCTCGGCGTACGAAGCATGGTTCCTCAGCGCGGCGCACGACGATGCCGCGATCGACCGCATCCTTGATGCCTTGCCCCACGCCGCGGCAGCGGCGGCAGAGGTGGCCCAGTGACACAGACGACCGTCCACCTCGTGCGACACGGCGAGGTCGACAACCCGACCGGCGTGCTCTACGGGCGGCTGCCCGGCTTCGTGCTGTCGGAGGCCGGCCACCAGATGGCGAAGGTCGCAGCGGCAGCGCTGGCCGGACGGGACGTGACCGTCATCCGTACTTCTCCGCTCGAGCGCGCCGTACAGACCGGGGAGCCGATCGCCGAGCAGTTCGGGATCACCCCGACCACGGACGACCGGTTGCTCGAGAGCGAGAACTTCTTCGAAGGCAAGACGTTCGGCGTCGGCGACGGGTCACTGAAGCGGCCCTCCGTCTGGCTGCACCTCTGGAACCCGTTCCGCCCGTCCTGGGGCGAGCCCTACGTCCAGGTCGCCCGGCGCGTCGCCGCGGCGGTGGCTGACGCGCGTGACGCAGCGGAGGGTCACGAGGCCGTTCTGGTCAGCCACCAGCTGCCGATCGAGATCGGGCGCCGGTACCTCGAAGGCAGCACGCTCTGGCATCGCCCGGATCGGCGGAAGTGCGCGCTCGCCTCGATCACCTCAGTCGTCTACGACGGCGACAAGATCGTGCGGATCGACTACCAGGAGCCGGCCGGGGATGCCGGCCGGAAGCGAGTCGGCGGCGCCTGAACGACACCTATGTCACATAGGGGCCGGTCATTTGCCGCCCCAATGTCACATAGGGGTCGTCATTTGCCGCCCCGATGTCACACCGGTGTCGTGATTGGTCTCCCCAATGTCACATCCGAGCGCCCTTCAGCGGCGGGATGACCGTAGGTGGGTTGTGTGCTCGAACTCCTGCACGAACTCGATGAACGGGATCTCGAGCGCTACGCACACCTGACGTAGCTCGATGAGGTCCAGGCGTCGCTCCCCCGACTCGTACTTGCTCACGAAGGACTGCGGCTGGTTGAGCCGCTGAGCCACATCGACCTGGCGAAGCCCGGCCCGCTCGCGGTGCTCTCGAAGCAACCCAGACAGCGCGTTCTGCGCCGCGCTGTGGATCGCCTTGTCCATTGCTCAAGGACAGAGATTTCCTGCCGATATCCCAAGATCGGATACAGTTGGGATGCGAAAGCATCAGACGCAAACAGTTGGCGGCCGGGGCGCCGCTCTCCGGGGGTCTTGCTATGCGCATCGCGGTATCGAGTGCCGTCGGCACCGGGCCGACTGCTCTCGCGGCATTCGACCATGCCCTCTACGGCGCCGGCGTCGCGAACTTCAACCTGCTCGCGCTGAGCTCGGTGGTCCCGCCCGGCGCGGAGATCGTCGAGGAGCGGCCCGATGTCTCCGCGGGTACCTGGGGCGACCGGCTGTACGTCGTGATGGCCGAGCAGCGTGTGGTCGAGCACAACGTCGAGGCGTGGGCCGGCATCGGGTGGGTGCAGGACCCCGACGGTGGTCGTGGGCTGTTCGTCGAGCATCACGGGAACAGCGAGCGTGCGGTTTGCGAGGACATCACCGCGAGCCTGAAGGCGCTGATGATCACCCGTGGCGTGGATTGGGAACCGATCCGAATGTCGGTGGTTGGCGATCGCTGCGAGAACGACCCGATCTGCGCACTGGTCGTCGCCACGTTCAAGTCCGAGTCCTGGACTGGCTAGCAGGCCGCGGGTGCGGCTGACCTGCGCGAGGAAGGCGTGAGCACCGCGCCTACTTTGGCGATCATTGGGTGCGGTCCCAAAGCAGTCGCTATCGCTGCGAAGGCTGCCGTACTCGCCGAGCTGGGTTGGCAGGTCCCGCAGATCGTCGCCATCGATCCGCGGGGGATTGCCGCGAACTGGGACGGCTCCAACGGGTACACCGACGGCAAGATCTTGCTGGGGACGTCGCCGCTGGAGGACGTCGGCTTTCCCTACCGCTCGGACCTTGGGAAGTCCGTCGACGCGGCGATGCTGCGCCTCTCATTCCATGCGTTCCTCATCGACCAGGGCCGCTACGCGGAGTGGGTCGACCGGGTGATGCCGGCGCTGCCGCACTCAGAGGTGTCGTCCTACCTACGGTGGGTCGCTGCTCGGGTTGACCTGGTGCCGATCCGCGCGCAGGTAGTCGGCGCGCGCCTTGCGGGTGGGGACTGGTCGATCGACTGCGAGACCAGCGACGGCACCTCAACTTCGCGCGCCGATGGCGTCGTGGTGACGGGTCCCGGTCGGCCGCTGACCTTTCCCGTGAGCGGCGACCCGACGCGGCTCGGGTCGCGACTGCTCGACGGTCAGTCGTTCTGGCGGGCGGCGCAGACCTTCGTGGGCTTGTCCGGCGCCCGCATTTGTGTCGTCGGCGGCGGTGAGACGGCAGCTGCCATCACGACCTACCTCGCGGAGGTCATCGACGCCACGTCGCAGGTCGAGGTCGTCACCCGACACGCAACGGTCTTCAGCCGAAGCGAGCACTGGCGGTCGGTCATGTACTTCTCCACGGCCGAAGGCTGGTCCGACCTCACCGATGCCGAGAAGCACGAGCTGATCCACCGGTCCGATCGCGGCACCTTCTCGGTGGCGGCGAACCTCGCCTTGGACAAGGCGTGGAACGTGTCATACCGCGTCGGCGAGCTCGAGCGAATCGAGGCGGCGGGCGGCGAGCTGTTCGCGGTGATGTCAGCCGCCGGCCGGACGCGCTCCATGCCGTACGACTTCGTCGTCCAGGCGACTGGATTCGACCGGCTCAGCTTCCTCGACTGGTTTCCGGAGTGGCCGCTCGAGCGGGACGAGTCTGCACTCTCCTCGCGGGTGTCGACCGACCTCACGATCAGCGGCCTTGAGGCCAGGCTGCACGTCCCAGGTCTTGCGGCGATGGCGCAGGGGCCCGGTTTTCCGCATCTGTCCTGTCTGGGACTGCTCGCGGATCGGGTCCTCGGGCCGTACGTCACACCACCAGCACGCACAGGTGCTGCCCGCGGCTGGACGTCGTACCCGAAGTTCCGCAAGGTCGAGGAAATCGGTCGCGAGCACTACGAACGGCTTCTTTTCGGTTGCCTGCCTCCGGATGACCCTCATGCAGTGGTGCCGTCCGACTACCTCTGGCTCTCCCTCATGTCGTGGTGCCCCGATGCCGAGGCGGCCGAAGTCGACGGTGGGTTCTGCCTGCGGATGGCGGCTTACCACGGCGACGGCTGGGTGACTGCACTGTTGGGGAAGGACGTGCCGGCTGAGGTCGTCGTGAGACTGCTGTCGGACCCTGCCCTCGGCGGTCGTCTGCACTTCGTGCCGGAGTGGCTCGTGAGTGCGCTCGCAGACGACCCGCGGATCGTGATCGAGCCGGATCGCGATCACTTCGACTACATCCTCGACGTGGAAGAGCAGGTCGCGGCCGAAGGCGCGATGTTTCGGGAGGCCCGACGGAAACGGCGAAGCTACCTCCGGAGCCACCCGCACGCCGCAGTCCGTTTCCAGTCGCTGGGCGAGGTCTCGGCCGCGTCGATCGTCGAAGTCTTCGATTCGTGGGCGTCGCTCCGCAAGGACGATGAGGTTGGAGCCAGCGGGGACGAACGACTCGCCCTTGGTCGCCTGCTCAGCCGGCAAGACCTCGATCGCTGCCTGGTCGCAACGCTCCATGAGGGCACCGTGCTCACGGGCTTCGAGATCGGCGAGATCCTGCCGGACGGTACGGCCGTCAGCCACTTCATGAAGACCAGTGACCGGGTCAACGGGGCGTGCGACGTTCTGGGCGATGCGCTGCGCCGGGCCCTCGCTGAACGCGGCGTTCGCTTGTTCAACATCGAGCAGGACCTCGGTGTTGCAGGTCTCCGGCATCGCAAGCTGATGGAGAAGCCCGCCTTCCTGCTCGAGAAGTACGTCTTGGGCTCGGTTCGATGACGTCCAGCGACATCGCCCGCTGGCCGAGCTGGTCACGACTTCGGTTCGAGCACAAGCCACTGCTCGAGGCGCTCGCTTCGCCGGATCCGTACTGCGACTGGACCTTCGCGACCCTGTGGTCCTCAGACACCGAGGAGGAGGTGGCGCTGGCGCGACTGGGTGCTGGGATCGCGCTGCGGCTGCCGTCGTATCCCCCCGGTGGTCCCGAGGACTTCAGCCTCAATGGCCGACCGAGTGCAGCCGACGTTGCCACCTTCGTGGCGGAACACGGAACCACCAGCCTCGTTCCGAAGCCGGTCATGGACGGGCTCGCCCTGAGCAACTGCGTAGCCGTCGACGATCGGGATCAGTACGACTATGTCTACGACGTCGCTGAGTCGCTCGCGATGGCTGGCGGGCGCTACCAGCGGTTGCGCGGCGTTGTGCGCAAGTCGCGGAGTCGTAACCCGGACGCGTCGCTAGGCGAGGTCGTGCTGTCGGATCCTGGAGCCGTCGCCGAGCTCGTCGAGGTCTTCGACGACTGGGCGACGGGCCGTGAGGCGAAAGCCTCTGTCGAGCGGCGCGCGTTTCTTAGGTGCTTGGACATTGCGTCTGTCGCTGACCTGCGGTGCGCGGTCGTCGGCGGACCTAACGGCCTGCTGGCGTTCGCGATCTTGGCCCCGCAGGCGAACGGCTGGGCGGTGACGCCGTTTGCGAAGACACGGCGAAGCTGCCCGGACGTTGGCGGTCTGTTGTGGCGAGCGGTTCTCGAGCTTGGCGAGGCTCAAGGTTGGCGCTGGTTCAACTACGAGCAGGACCTCGGACTACCCGGTCTGCGGCAGTACAAGAGGTCGTTGCGTCCGGCCCGAATGCTGGAGAAGGTTCGCCTGGCCCCAGCGGCCGCGGAGTGATCCGCTGGTTCGCGCCGGCGTTGGTTGCCGCGCTGCTCTGGGCAGGCGTCAACGTCGCCGACGATCAGTTGCTCCGCAACGTCTACCGGGAGCCACGCGTCGCGACCGGGATGGCGGGGTGTGCCGCCGTCTTCCCGGCAGTCGCTGTGTTCGCGTGGCACGGAAGCATCGCGCTCAATCGCACCGCCGTGCTCCTGTCGATGCTTGCCGGTCTCGGTACGACGCTGTACGTGTATCTGCTGTTCCTCGCCTTCGCGCGCCATGAACCATCGATCGTCGTCGCGCTCGGTGGACTCGGCCAGATCGCGTTGCCCGTTGGCGCCGCCATCGTCGTCGCCGAGCGACTGTCGGTGGAGCAGTACGTCGGCATCGTGATCATCGCCGTTGGGACGAGTTGTCTCGCACTTCTGGACCGCAGGTCGTCGGCGGTGTCCGCGCGCCTCGTCCTGCTGGCGTCAGTCGGCGCGGCGCTGTTCGTCGGCTCCTCGCTGTGCCTCAAGCACGCCTACCAGCTCCGCAGCTTTCCGGACGTCTTCCCTTGGTACGGCGTTGGATCGGTGGTTGCCGGCATCGGCTTCCTTGCCTCGGTGGGTCGCGCACGGCTGGCCGTCGCCGCCGATGGGATCGGGAGGCGCCTGCTGCTTCTGATTGCGGGAATCGAGGCGGTCAACGGCGCGGCGGACTATCTGCAGGGCTGGGCGATCAGTCGGGGTCCGGTCTCGGCGGTGCGTGCCGTGGAGGGAACCCAGCCACTCTTCGTCCTCGGCATCGGAGTGGTGCTCGCGCGGATCAGCGGCCACGTCTCGCGCGAACGAGGCACAAATCTGTGGGCCAAGGTGGGCCTCTTCGGCGCGCTGGTCGTCGGGGTCATCCTGGTCGCCTGAGCAACGGTCGTGACCCTCGCCCAAGGGGAACTGAAACGGCGGGCGACAATGGGATTCCGATGCCTCGCATTTCCCCACTCCTCCTCACTGGTGCCATCGCTCTCGCGGTCGCCGGTTGCTCTGGCGGCAGTGCTGTCAGTCAGGGCGTCGAGAAGTCGTTCGGCATCCAGGGTGGCGACGGCATCGTCATCGACCTTGCCAGCCACCACTTCCAGGTCGGCGACGTCAGCGGTACGACGCTCGAGGGTCAGCATCTGTCGCTCTCGGATCTTCGCGGCAACGTCGTCGTCGTGAACTTCTGGGGCAGCTGGTGCGCCCCGTGCATCAGCGAGGCCGCGGGCTTCGCCCAGGTCGCGAAGGACTACGCCGGCAAAGGCGTCCGGTTCGTCGGGATCGACATCCGCGACTCGGTTGCGCAGGGCCGGACATTCGAGCGGGTGCACCACGTGGCGTACCCGAGCATCTTCGACAGCAGTGAGCGGCTCGCGTTGGAGTTCCCGCACGCCGTTCCCGCGTCGACGCCGACCACGATCGTGGTCGGTCGCACGGGCGAGATTCTCGCGAAAGTCACCGGACCACTGCAGTACACCCAGGTGAAGGCGCTCGTGCAGCACGCCTTGAAGCTCGAGCCCGCGTAGTGACCGTCCTCGCGAACGCGAGCACCGCGTTCGAACACGCTGCATCGGGAAGCCTGATCCTGGCGATCCCGGTCGCGTTCCTCGCCGGACTCGTCTCCTTCCTTTCCCCCTGCGTGTTGCCGTTGGTGCCGGCGTACCTCTCGTATGTGACGGGGTTGTCCGCGGCGGACCTCGCTGCCGACACCCAGCGGGTTTCCGACGGACCCGGCACCGCGGTCGCGGTCGAGGCCCAGCCGCGCCACCCGGGCCGCAGGCGAGGACGGGTGCTGCTCGGGTCGGTGATGTTCGTCGCGGGGTTCTCCTCTGTCTTCATCCTGTTCGGTGCCTTCTTCGGTGCCGTCGGTGCGCATCTCGATCAGCACGCCACTCTCGTCGAGCGCATCGCCGGAGCGGTCGCGATCGTGATGGGTCTTGCCTTCATGGGATGGCTGCCGGGCTTCCAGCGGGAGTTCCGGTTCCACAAGCTCCCGACCCTCGGGGTCGCCGGCGCGCCGTTGCTGGGGCTGGCATTCGGCGTCGGATGGACGCCCTGCACAGGCCCGACGCTCGGTGTCGTGCTGGGCCTTGCCGGGGATCCCAACACGGCAACCGCGGGTCGCGGGGCGCTGCTCACCGCGGTCTACTGCGTGGGACTCGGGCTGCCGTTCGTGCTTGCCGGTCTCGCGTTCCGCAAGGCGATGGGTGCGTTCGACGTCGTCAAGCGCCACTACGCAGTCGTCGTGCGCGGCGGCGGGCTGCTGCTGGTGGCGGTTGGTGTGTTGCTGGTCACTGGTGAGTGGAGCGCGATCTCAACGCATCTGCGCAACGCGTTCCCCGGATTCACCACAGCCGTATGACCGACACGGTGTCCGAGGAGCTGGCTCCGCTCTCGACTGCCCCAATGCCGGTGTCGGGTCGCGTCGGGCGCGGAATCGGCCCGCACCTTCGACGCTTCTGGCGGCAGCTCACCAGCATGCGCACGGCGCTGATGCTGCTCACGCTGCTGGCCCTCGCCGCCATCCCGGGCACGGTGATTCCGCAGCGAGGCCTCGACCCGGTGAAGGTCGACGACTACCTGAACCACCATCCGCATCTCGGTCCATTGCTGAACCATCTGTCGCTGTTCGACGTGTTCGGTGCGCCGTGGTTCGCCGCGATCTACCTGTTGCTCTTCCTTTCCCTCGTCGGCTGTTTGGTGCCACGCATCCGCCTGCACGCCGCAGCGTTGCGCCGCCGCCCTCCGAACGCACCGCGTCATCTGATGCGACTGCCGGCATCGGTGCAGTGGGAGACCGACGCGACACCCGAAGAGGTGGCGGCGACGACGCAGCGGATGTTGAAGTCGTCGCGGTGGCGGGCGGATCGTCGCGAGGAAGCCGACGGGGTGACGACCGTCGCCGCCGAGAAGGGCTACCTGCGCGAGACCGGCAATCTGGTCTTCCACGTCTCGTTGCTCGTCCTGCTGGTTGGAATCGCGCTGACCGGGCTCTACGGCTACAAGGGCACGGTGCTCGTTACAGAAGGCGGCAGCTTCGCCAACGCGCGCGGGTTCTACGACGTGTTCCAGCCGTCGCGCCTCTACTCCGACTCCCAGCTCGCGCCGTTCTCGTTCAGCCTCAACAAGTTCACCGCGTCGTACCAGACGAACGGTGAGCCGACGAGCTTCGATGCGCACATCGACTACCGCTCATCACCTACTGCCACCTCGGTGCCGTTCGACATGCGGGTCAACCATCCGCTCGACGTGGACGGCGCGAAGGTGTTCCTTGTCGGGCACGGCTACGCCCTGCGCATCACCGTCACGAACCCGGCGGGACACGAGGTGTACGACGGGGACACCCCGTTTCTCCCCGACGACTCGATGTTCACCTCCCACGGCGTCATCAAGATTCCGGACCTCGGTGGTGGCAGGCAGCTCGGCCTGACAGGGTTCTTCTATCCGAAGGCGGCGATCACGCCGGCCGGCGGTCTTGTCTCGGTGTTCCCCGCGCCCAAGAACCCCGTTCTCTCGCTCGCGGCGTGGCGCGGCAACCTCGGGTTGAACACGGGGATCCCGCAGTCGGTCTACTCGCTGCCGGTGGCGAACCTCAAGAACATCGGCGTCACGCAGCTCACACCCGGCAAGAGCTGGCGACTCAAGGACGGCACGACGATCAAGTTCGACGGCATCGACCAGTGGGCAACCTTCCAGGTCGCCCACGAGCCCGGCAAGCGCACGCTGCTCGCGGGGGCGATTCTCGTGATCGCGGGCCTGCTCGCCTCGCTTCGGGTGCGCCGGCGCCGGTTCTGGCTGCGGGCGGTCCCGGCCGCAGCCGGGGATGGCGGCGGGCGTACCGTTGTCATGGCGGCGGGGCTCGCTCGCAGCGATGCCGACGGCTTCAGTAGCGAGCTCGACGATCTGGTCGGTCGGATCACCGCGGAGCACCCGGGGGTCACCGGGACCGAAAGGGACGACTGAGAGATGCCGGCGAACCTCCACCTCGCGCACACCTCGGATGTGCTGTTGACGTGGGCCGTCTTCCTCTACGCGTTCGCGATGCTCGGCTACGCCGCGGAGTTCGCCGCGGGACGTCGCGCTTCCGCGCGCCACGGACAGAGCGGCATTGCGCGCGACGCCGACGCGGCCGGCCGCTCGCACCGGCTCACTGCGTGGTTCGGACGCGGCGCAGTCGGGTTGACCTTCGCCGGTTGGGGCTTCCACGTCGCGGCGGTGACGACGCGCGGCGTCGCAGTGCACCGGGTGCCGTGGGGAAACATGTACGAGTTCTCGTGCATGGTCACGCTCGTCGCCGTGACGACGTACCTCTTCCTACTGACACAGCCACGTGTTCGCACAGCGATCACGGGCAAACAGCGCAGCACTGAGACGGTGCGCAGCCTCGGCGCGTTCGTGATGGCGCCGATCATCCTGTACCTGGGCTTGGCGGGCACCGTGCTGTACGCCGCGCCCGGCCCGCTGGTGCCGGCGCTGAACTCCTACTGGATCAAGATTCACGTCGTAGCGGCGATCACCGCGACCGGCGCGTTCCTGGTCTCCGGCGTCATCACGATGCTCTACCTGCTGAAGGAGCGCTACGAGCGGGGCCTGCCACCGCTTCGGGTGACCCTGCTGGCGCGGCTTCGTTCGCCGATGAACCCGCAGCGCGTCAGCCTCGGTCCGGGAACCGCAGCGGCGGTCGAGATGGGCGCGGCGCGTGGCGGGCTGATGAAGGCGCTGCCGAGCGCGGCATCGCTGGACCGCATGGCGTACCGCGTGATCACGTTCGCGTTCCCGGTCTGGACGTTCGCGATCATCGCGGGCGCGATCTGGGCTGAGCAGGCCTGGAGCCGGTACTGGGGCTGGGACCCCAAGGAGACCTGGTCGTTCATCACCTGGCTGGGCTACGCGGCGTACCTGCATGCACGGGCGACCGCGGGCTGGCGCGGCCGCCGCGCGGCGATGCTGTCGCTGATCGCCTTCGGCGCTCTGATGGTCGACTACTACGTGGTCAACACGGTGATCACCGGCCTGCACAGCTACGCCGGCATCTCCTAGCGCGCAGCCCTCCGGCGTCGCGCCGGCAGGTTCGTATGTGACATTCGTGCCGTGACACCGATACCGCATGTCACATGCGGGTCGTGAATCGCAGCACGCATGTGACATTGGGGTCGCAAGTCACAACCCCTATGTGACATGCGATCCGAGCTGACCTCGGCGGGGGTGGTTAGGCGGTGGGGGCGGTGGCGGTGTCGTCGCCGGCTGCGCGGGGCGCGGGTGCGGGCGCGGCTGCGCCAGCCGCCTTGGCGCCGTCCTGACGGAGCAGGTCGCGAATCTCCGACTCGCGGAATCGGCGGTGGCCACCCGGCGTACGAATGCTGTTGATCCGCCCTGCAGCGGCCCAGCGCGTGACGGTCTTCGGGTCGACGCGGAAGAGGCTTGCGACCTCTCCGGGCGTCAACAGGCGGTCGCGTGCTTCCACTGCAGGATCCCCTCCGCGGGCCACAATCCGGTCGAGATTGCGGCGAGTTGTCGTTCATTGTCCCATTTCCGACCGGTTCTTGTCAGCGCACCTTCGAACCAGACCGCCCCGCGAGTCGCGGGAAAGCCCGCGCGTACGCTCGGCGGGTGACCGAAGGCAGCCCCGGCGACGAACCGAGCGGCGCCAAGGCGGTCCTCGTCTACAACCTGCTGCGACTCTCGCTGCTCGTGATCTGCGCGGTCGTCGCGTACTTCATCGGCCTGCGCGGGATCTGGCTCGTGGCCGCCGCGTTCCTCGCCTCCGGCGTCATCAGCTGGTTCCTGCTGACCCGCCAGCGCATTGCGATGGGCGCGGCGATCGAGCGCACGGTCGAGAAGGGCCGCGCGAAGGCAGCCGAGCGCACCGCCGCTGAGGACGAGTACGCCGACGCCGTCCACGCCGACGACGCCGTCCGCTCCGACGACCCCGCCAGCTGATGCCTCGCGCCCAGCTGGACCGGCAGCCTCGCGAGGTTGCCCAGATGTTCGACGCTGTGGCCGACCACTACGACCGGATGAACGCCGTCATGACCGGCGGCCAGGAGCGCCGGTGGCGGCGGATCGTCGCGCAGGCGCTGGACGTCGGCGCCGGCGACCTGGTCCTCGACCTCGCCGCGGGCACCGGTGCCAGCTCGGCCAGCCTGCAGACCTCCGGCGCGCGGGTGGTTGCCTGTGACTTCTCGGAGGGAATGCTCGGCGTCGGCCGGCGGCGCCACGCGAGCGTGCCGTTCGTCGCCGGCGACGCGCTTCGGCTCCCGTTTCGCGATGCCACGTTCAGCGCCGTCACGGTCTCCTTCGGGCTGCGCAACTTCGCCGACGTCGACGCGGCGCTCGCCGAGCTGGCCCGGGTCGCGGCACCCGAAGGAAAGCTGGCGATCCTCGAGACCAGCGCACCCCGACGCCAGCCGATGCGTGCCGGACACCACTTCTATGTACGGCGGGTGATGCCCCGCCTTGCCCGGCTGGTCGCGAGCAACAGCGAGGCCTACGACTACCTCGCCGAGTCCATGGATGCCTGGCCTGACCCACCGTCACTGGCCGACCGCATAGCAGCCGCTGGCTGGGGCACGGTCCGGTGGCGGCACCTGATGCTGGGTGCGGTCGCCCTCCATACCGCCACCCGCTGAAGGCTCGATAGGATCAACCCGAGAGCATGTGAACGCTTTCACGAGCATCGGAGATCGGCGTGACGCTCCCTGAGTACGACGCAGACGTCGTAGTCGTCGGCGCCGGACCCGGCGGATCGACCTCGGCGTACTGGTTGGCGCAGGCAGGCCTGTCGGTCATCGTCTGTGAGAAGACGAAGTTCCCGCGCGAGAAGGTCTGCGGTGACGGCCTCACGCCGCGAGCCGTGAAGCAGCTCACCGCCATGGGCATCGACACCTCGGCCGAGGCCGGCTGGCTGGCGAACAAGGGCCTTCGGATCATGGGCGGCGGGATGCGCCTGGAGATGCCGTGGCCGGATCTCGCCGCGTATCCCGGGCATGGACTGGTCCGGCAGCGCCACGACTTCGACGACATCCTCGCCCGTACCGCGCAAAAGGCGGGCGCGCAGATTCACGAGCTCACGAACGTCACCGAGCCGATCCGCGACGAGCGCACCGGTCGGGTCGAGGGCGTCATCGCGAAGGACGGCCGCAGGTTCCGGGCGCCGATCACGCTCGTCGCCGACGGCAACAGCACGCGGTTCTCGCTGGCGCTCGATCGACAGCGTCGCGAGGACCGTCCGATGGGCGTCGCCTACCGCCGCTACTACAAGAGCCCCAGGAGCAACGACGACTGGCTGGAGTCGTGGCTGGAGCTGTGGGACGGCGAGCCCGGCAAGGACCGCCTGCTGCCCGGCTACGGCTGGATCTTCGGCATGGGTGACGGGACCTCCAACGTGGGTCTCGGCATCCTCAACACCTCGGACGCGTTCGGCCAGACCGACTACCGCGACCTGCTCGATCGCTGGGTGTCTGCGCTGCCGGAGGAGTGGGGCTTCACCCCGGACAACGCGACCGGGCCGATCCGCGGCGCCGCGCTGCCGATGGGATTCAACCGCAAGCCGCACTACGCGGACGGCGCACTTCTCGTCGGCGACGCCGGCGGCATGGTCAACCCGATGAACGGCGAGGGCATCGCCTACGCGATGGAGTCCGGCCGGCTCGCCGCAGAGGTCGTCGCACAGGCGCTGGCCGAGCCGAACCGTGAGCGCCGCGAGCGGGTTCTGGAGAACTACCCGAAGGTGCTCAACGAGACGTACGGCGGCTACTACACGCTCGGCCGGTACTTCGTCCGCGCCATCGGCCACCCGTCAGTGATGAAGCTCTGCACCCGCCACGGCCTGCCGCACCCGGTGCTCATGAAGTTCTGCCTCAAGCTGCTCGCGAACCTCACCGAGCCGCGCGGTGGAGACGCCATGGACCGCATCATCAACGGCCTTACCCGGATCGCACCGGCCGCGTGAATCGGGGCACAAGGTGACACCTAGACTCATCGCGGTTGCTCGCCAGACAGGGAGAGAAGGAGAGCGATGATCCCGATCCTCATCTTGGCGATCATCGGCGCAGGCTTCGCCGTCTTCTCGATCATCATGGGCGCGGTCACGGGGCCGAAGCGGTTCAACAAGGCCAAGCTGGAGTCCTACGAGTGCGGCATCGAGCCGAGCCCGCAGGCGTTCCGCGGCCACCGCTTCCCGGTGAAGTACTACCTGACGGCGATGCTGTTCATCGTCTTCGACATCGAGATCATCTTCTTGTACCCGTGGGCCGTGGCCTTCAACTCACTTGGCATGTTCGGCCTGATCGAGATGGTCATGTTCATCCTCGCCGTCTTCGTCGTCTACGCCTATGTGTGGCGTCGTGGCGGCCTCGAGTGGGACTGACGCGAGGCAACTGACATGGGCATCGAAGAGAAGCTGCTGCCGGAAGGCGTGCTGCTCACCACGGTCTCGAAGATCCTGAACACGGCGCGCAAGAACTCGCTGTGGCCGGCGCAGTTCGGGCTGGCTTGCTGCGCGATCGAGATGATGGCGGTCGGTGGCCCGCGCTTCGACATCGCGCGCTTCGGCATGGAGCGGTTCTCCGCCTCCCCGCGCCAGGCCGACCTGATGATCGTCGCCGGTCGCGTCTCGCAGAAGATGGCGCCGGTCCTCCGCCAGATCTACGACCAGATGTCCGAGCCCAAGTGGGTGCTCGCGATGGGGGTCTGTGCGAGCAGCGGCGGCATGTTCAACAACTACGCGATCGTCCAGGGCGTCGACCACATCGTGCCGGTCGACATGTACTTGCCCGGCTGCCCGCCGCGGCCCGAGATGCTGCTCGACGCGATTCTCAAGCTCCACGACAAGATCAAGACCGGCCCACTGTCCGGCAAGCTCGAGACGACCCAGATCGACAACTCGCCCTACGAGAAGCCGATCGCTCGTGACACCCGTACGTCGAAGAGCCTTCCCGTCGACATCGAGATCGCGCCGTACGCCAACGCCGCACCGCTGCCGGGCGAGCACTCATGACCGACCAGACAGGCGACTCGCGTCGCGACATCTTCGGCGCCACGGGTTCCGGTGACACCTCCGGCTTCGGTGGCCTCGTCGTCCGCGCGCCGCAGCTCCTGTCGAGCCAGAAGCCGTACGGCGGCTGGTTCGACGAGGCAACCACCGCGCTGGAGCGCGCGTACCCGGACTTCGCCAGCGTCATCGAGCGCGTCGTCGTCCACCGCGGCGAGCTCACCCTCCACGTGAAGCGCGAAGCCATCGCCGACATCTGCAAGACCTTGCGTGACGACCCGTCGCTGCGCTTCGAGATGTGCTCCTCCGTGTCAGGTGTCGACTACCTCGACGACCCGACGGGCAGGCGGCTGCACGCGGTCTACCACCTGCTGTCGATGACGTTCCGTCGCCGGCTGCGGCTCGAAGTCTCGGTCACGGCCGAGGACCCGCACGTCCCGAGTGTCACCGGCGTCTACCCGACCGCCAACTGGCACGAGCGCGAGACGTGGGACTTCTTCGGGATCGTGTTCGACGGGCACCCGGCGCTCACGCGCATCGAGATGCCGGACGACTGGCCGGGCCACCCCCAGCGCAAGGACTACCCGCTCGGCGGCGTACCGGTCGAGTACAAGGGCGCAATGGTGCCGCCTCCTGACGAGCGGAGGTCGTACGCATAGTGAGCACCGACTCTGAGACCTACGAGAGCACCTACGACTCCAGCGACCCGTACGGCGGAAACTCACCGGAAGGTGAGGGTCGCGTCTTCACCGTCGGTGGCGGCGACTGGGACGACCTCGTCGACGCGATCGACCCGGACGTCAGCGAGCGCATTGTCGTCAACATGGGCCCGCAGCACCCGTCGACGCACGGGGTGCTCCGCCTTGTGCTCGAGCTCGAGGGCGAGACGGTCGCGCAGATCCGGCCGGTGATCGGCTACCTGCACACCGGCATCGAGAAGAACATGGAGTACCGCAACTGGGTTCAGGCGGTCACCTTCATCACCCGGTGCGACTACCTGTCGCCGCTCTACAACGAGACGACCTACTGCCTCGGCGTCGAGCGGTTGCTTGGCATCGAGGAGCAGATCCCCGAGCGCGTGAACGTGCTTCGCGTGCTCGTGCTCGAGCTGCAGCGCATCTCCTCCCACCTGGTCTGGTTGGCGACCGGTGGCATGGAGATCGGCGCGATCACGATGATGCTGCTCGGTTTCCGGGAGCGCGAGAAGATCCTTCGAATTCTGGAGATGATCACCGGGCTTCGGATGAACCACGCGTACATCCGTCCGGGTGGCGTCGCACAGGACATGCCGCCGGGTGCGGTCGACGCGATCCGCGAGTTCATCCCGGACATGTACAAGCGCATCGGCGAGTACGAAGCGCTGCTGTCGGCCAACCCGATCTGGCTCGCCCGGCTCTCCGGCGTCGGCTATCTCGACACCTCGTCGTGCATGCAGCTCGGGGTGACCGGCCCGCTGCTGCGTGCGTCGGGCTTCGCCTGGGACCTCCGCAAGGAGATGCCGGTGATGGGCTACGAGACCTATGACTTCGACGTCATCACCGAGTCGGCCGGCGACTGCTACGCCCGCTACCTCGTCCGCATCAACGAGATGCGCGAGTCGCTGAAGATCGTCGAGCAAGCACTCGACCGGTTGCGTCCCGGACCGACGATGGTCGAGGACAAGAAGATCGCGTGGCCCGCGCAGCTCGCTCTCGGGTCCGATGGCCTCGGCAATTCCCTCGACCACATCCGCAACATCATGGGTACGTCGATGGAGGCTCTGATTCATCATTTCAAGCTGGTCACCGAGGGCTTCCGGGTCCCGGCCGGACAGGCTTACGTGCCGATCGAGTCGCCACGCGGTGAGCTGGGCGCGCACGTCGTCTCCGACGGCGGAACGCGTCCGCACCGCGTGCACCTGCGCGACCCAAGCTTCGTCAACCTGCAAGCGGTTCCAGCGGTGTCGGAGGGCGGCATGATCTCCGACGTCGTCGCCGCTGTCGCGAGCATCGACCCGGTGATGGGCGGGGTAGACCGCTGATGGCTTTGTCTGACGAGACGCGCGAGCTTGCGCGTGAGCTGATCGCGCGCTATCCCAAGCCGCGGTCCGCGCTGCTTCCGATGCTGCACCTGGTGCAGAGCGAAGAGGGCTATGTCAGCCCGGACGGCATCGCGCTCTGCGCCGAGCTGCTCGAGCTCACCAAGGCAGAGGTCGGCGCGGTCGCGACCTTCTACACGATGTACAAGCGCAAGCCGGTCGGCGAGTACCACGTCGGCGTCTGCACCAACACGCTGTGCGCGGTCATGGGTGGCGACGCGATCTACTCCGCACTGAAGGAGCACACGGGCATCGCCTCGCAGAACGGCGTGACGGAGGACGGCAAGGTCTCCCTCGAGCACATCGAGTGCAACGCGGCCTGCGACTTCGCGCCGGTGATGATGGTCAACTGGGAGTTCTTCGACAACCAGACCGTCGAGTCGGCGAAACAGGTCGTCGACGACCTGCGCGCCGGCAAGCCGGTCGCTCCGACTCGCGGCGCCGCATCGGTCTGTACCTGGAAGGAAGCAGAGCGAGTCCTCGCCGGCTTCAACGACGGTCGCGCCGACGAGGGCATCGCCGCGGGCCCGGCAACGCTCGTCGGTCTGGAGCTCGCGACGGAGAGAGGCGACTCAGCGTGAAGCTGACACCAGTCCTCTCCGCCAACTGGGCCGACGAGAAGCCGTGGACGCTCGACGGCTACGGCGGTGACTACAAGGCTGCGCGCAAGGCGCTCGCGATGGAGCCCGACGCGGTCATCCAGCTGGTGAAGGACTCCGGCCTCCGCGGTCGCGGCGGTGCCGGGTTCCCGACCGGCAACAAGTGGGGCTTCATCCCGCAGGGCGACGGCAAGCCGCACTACCTGGTGGTCAACGCCGACGAGTCCGAGCCGGGGACCTGCAAGGACATCCCGCTCATGCTCGCCAACCCGCATGTGCTCGTCGAAGGCGTGATCATCACGTGCTTCGCGATCCGTGCGAACCGCGCCTTCATCTACGTCCGCGGTGAGGTGCTGCACGTCGTACGCCGGCTGCAGGCAGCGGTTGCCGAGGCCTACGAGGCGGGTCTGCTCGGCTCCGACATCTTCGGCAGCGGCTTCGACCTCGAGGTGGTTGTGCACGCCGGCGCCGGTGCGTACATCTGCGGCGAGGAGACGGCGCTGCTCGACTCGCTCGAGGGCTACCGCGGCCAGCCTCGCCTGCGGCCGCCGTTCCCCGCGGTCGAGGGCCTCTATGCCTGCCCGACCGTCATCAACAACGTCGAGTCGGTGGCGAGCGTGCCGCCGATCATCGACCGCGGCGTCGAGTGGTTCCGGCAGTTCGGCTCGGAGAAGTCGCCGGGCTTCACGCTCTACTCGCTGTCGGGCCACGTGAAGAACCCGGGTCAGTACGAGGCGCCGCTCGGTGTCACGCTGCGCGAGCTGCTCGATCTTGCCGGTGGCGTTCGCGAAGGTCACGAGCTGAAGTTCTGGACGCCTGGTGGTTCGTCGACGCCGCTGCTCACCGCGGAGCACCTCGACGCTCCGCTGGACTACGAGGGCATGACCGAGGCCGGCTCGATGCTCGGCACCAAGGCGCTGCAGATCTTCGACGACACGACGTGTGTGGTTCGCGCCGCGCTGCGGTGGACCGAGTTCTACGCGCACGAGTCGTGCGGCAAGTGCACACCGTGCCGTGAGGGGACGTACTGGATGGTGCAGATCCTCGAACGGCTCGAGCGCGGCGATGCCGACTCCAGCGACATCGACACCCTGCTCGACGCTTGCGACAACATCTTCGGTCGCTCCTTCTGCGCCCTCGGTGACGGTGCGGTGAGTCCGATCGTCTCCTCGATCCAGTACTTCAAGGACGAGTACGTCGCGCACTGGGAGCAGGGCCAGTGCCCGTTCGACCCGGCTGCGTCGACCGTGTTCGCGACGGCGAGCGCCTCATGAGCACGACAGACGAGACGACCGCCGTGGAGACCGTCACGGTCACGATCGACGGCATCGAGATCGCGGTCCCCAAGGACACGCTGATCATCCGCGCCGCCGAGATGATCGGCATCCAGGTACCGCGGTTCTGTGACCACCCGTTGCTCGACCCGGTGGGCGCGTGCCGCCAGTGCATCGTCGAAGTCGAAGGGCAGCGCAAGCCGGTCGCCTCCTGCACCGTTCCCGTCACCGACGGCATGGTGATCAAGACGCAGCTGTCGTCGAACGTCGCCGAGAAGGCGCAGCGTGGCAACCTCGAGTTCCTGCTGCTCAACCACCCGCTCGACTGCCCCGTCTGTGACAAGGGCGGCGAGTGCCCGCTGCAGAACCAGGCGTTGTCCAACGGTGCGGCCGAGAGCCGCTTCAAGGACGAGAAGCGCACCTACGAAAAGCCGATCCCGATCTCCTCGCAGGTGTTGCTCGACCGTGAGCGTTGCGTCCTGTGCGCGCGTTGCACGAGGTTCTCTCAGCAGATCGCCGGCGATCCGTTCATCGAGTTGTTCGAGCGCGGCGCGCTGGAGCAGGTCGCGATCTACGAGGACGAGCCGTTCTCGTCGTACTTCTCCGGCAACACCGTGCAGATCTGTCCCGTCGGTGCGCTGACCGGTGCGCAGTACCGCTTTCGCGCCCGTCCCTTCGACCTCGTGTCGACGCCGTCGGTGTGCGAGCACTGCTCGTCGGGTTGCCAGCAGCGCACCGACTGGCGCCGCGGCAAGGTGCTTCGGCGGCTGGCCGGCGAGGACGCCGAGGTCAACGAAGAGTGGAACTGTGACAAGGGTCGCTGGGCGTTCGCCTACCAGCGCGCTGGCGACCGAATCAAGACGCCGCTCGTCCGTGACGAAGACGGCTACCTGGTCGAGGCGTCATGGACAGAGGCGATCGCCCGCGCGGCCTCCGGCCTGGCCGCGAACCGCGGCCGCACCGGCGTCCTGACCGGCGGCCGGCTGACCGTCGAAGACGCCTACGCCTACTCGAAGTTCGCGCGGCTCGTCCTCGGCAGCAACGACATCGACTTCCGCGCCCGCCCGCACTCGGTCGAGGAGCAGGACTTCATCGCCTCTCGCGTCGCGGGTCGTTACCTCGAGACGACTTACGCCGACCTCGACAAGGCTCCGGCCGTGCTCCTTGTCGGCTTCGAGGCCGAGGAAGAGTCGCCGATCGTCTTCCTGCGCCTGCGAAAGGCAGTCAAGGAGAACGGTCAGCAGGTGTTCGGCGTCGCGCCCCTCACCTCGTCCGGCCTTCGCAAGCTCAGCGGCCGGCTTGTCGCGACTCCCCCTGGCGGCGAGGCAGCAGCGTTGTCGGCTCTTCCCGACGACGTCGAGTCGGCGCTGCGCTCGAGTGGTGCGGTCATCCTCGTCGGCGAGCGACTCGCAACCTCGCCCGGCGCACTCAGCGCCGCGGCGGCTCTGGCGGAGAAGACCGGCGCACGGCTCGCGTGGATCCCGCGCCGGGCCGGTGACCGTGGCGCAGTCGAGGCCGGCTGCCTACCTAACCTGCTGCCCTTCGGTCGCCCACTTGCTGACCAGACGGCACGTGACCAGATCGCGGCGGCCTGGGGCGGCGACATCCCGAGCGGTCCTGGCCGCGACGGCGAGACGATCCTCGCCGCTGCGGCGTCAGGCGCCATTGCGCTTGTCGTGGCAGGGGTCGATCTCGACGACCTTGCCAACCCCGCGGTTGCGCTGCGTGCGATCGAGGAGTCGACGTTCGTGGTCAGCCTCGAGGTGCGGGAATCCGCAGTGACCGACCGCGCTGACGTCGTCTTCCCGGTCTCGACGGTCGCGGAGAAGCCCGGGCTGTTCCTCGACTGGGAGGGACGCATGCGTCCCTTCGCTGCGACGCTCGAGTCCGACGGGCCGATCCCAGACCTCCGGGTGCTGCACCGGCTCGCGTTGGCGATGGGTGTCGATATCGGCACGCCCGATGCCGCAACGGTGCAGGAGGAGATCGGCAAGCTCGGCTCGTGGACCGGAGAGCGGCCGCCGGCTCCCAGCGTCGCTGCCGGTACGCCGGCAACGGCGGCCTCCGGTCAGGCGGTCCTCGCCACCTGGCGCTTGCTGCTCGACGACGGCCGGCTTCAGGACGGTGTGCCCGAGCTCGCCGGGACGCGCAAGCCCGCGGTGGCGCGAGTGTCCGCGACGACCGCGACCTCGCTCGGCATCACGGATGGCTCGAAGGTCACGGTGAGCACCGACACCGGCAAGGTCACGCTGCCGCTCGCGGTCACCGACATGGTCGACGGTGTGGTGTGGCTCCCGGCGTACTCGCCTGACTCGCACGTGCACGCATCGCTCGGTGCCGGCTCCGGCGCGGTTGTCACCGTCAAGGCGGGAGGGTCTGCGTGATCACACCTGCACTCGCCCCCGCTACCGAGAACCTCAGCGCCTTCGGCCACGATCCGTGGTGGATCTCCCTCATCAAGGCGCTCGTGATCTTCGGCTTCCTCGTCGTCACGACGCTGCTGATGATCTGGGCGGAGCGTCGCGTGATCGGCCGGATGCAGGCGCGCCCCGGCCCGAACCGGGTAGGGCCGTTCGGCGTCGTGCAGGGTCTGGCCGACGGCATCAAGCTCGCGCTGAAGGAAGACCTGATCCCGGCAATCGTCGACAAGCCGCTCTACATCCTGGCGCCGATCATCGCGAGCATCCCCGCGTTCCTCACCTTCGCGGTGATCCCGGTCGGCCCAGTGGTGTCGATGTTCGGCCACCACACGCCGCTGCAGCTGACCGATCTCCCCGTCGCCGTCCTCTTCTACCTCGCGATGGCGTCGGTGGGCGTCTACGGAATCGTGCTCGCCGGCTGGTCGAGCCAGTCGCCCTACCCACTGCTCGGCGCCCTGCGGTCATCGGCGCAGGTCATCTCCTATGAAGTCGCGATGGGCTTGTCGCTCGCCGCGGTGTTCCTGTACTCGGGCTCCCTGGCTACGTCGCAGATCGTCGCGTCACAGCAGAAGCTCTGGTACGCGCTGCCGCTGATCCCTTCGTTCCTGATGTACCTGGTGTCGATGGTTGGCGAGACCAACCGGGCGCCGTTCGACCTTCCGGAGGCTGAGAGCGAGCTCGTCGCGGGCTTCCACACCGAGTACTCGTCGCTGAAGTTCGCGATGTTCTTCCTCGCGGAGTACATCAACGTCACCACGGTCTCGGCGATCGCGACGACGCTGTTCCTCGGCGGTTGGCGTGCGCCGTGGCCTCTCTCGCTGGTCGGGAACGACACGCTGAACCACGGCTGGTGGCCGGTGCTGTGGTTCCTCGGAAAGCTGGGTCTGCTGCTGTTCGGATTCATCTGGATCCGCGCGACCTTGCCGCGGCTTCGCTACGACCAGTTCATGCGGCTCGGCTGGAAGGTCCTCATTCCGCTGAGCCTGGTGTGGATCCTGGTGGTCGCCACGTTCCGGGAGCTGAGCAACGAGGGCAAGAGCCGGCTCACATCGGTGCTCTGGGTGGCCGTCCCTGCGGCCGTGGCCATGATCGTGTGGTCCTTCTTCTACGACGCGAAACAGCGCCGCCTCTTGGCAGACGAAGAAGCGCGCGAGGCGGCTGCGTCGACCGCGCAACGCGATGCCTACCCGATCCCGGTGCTCTCCGGCGCCCCGGCCGTGGACGTTCCCGCGGTGGCTGCGACGGCCGGCGACTCAACGGAGGTGCTCGATGTCTGACGAGCTCGAACCCAGGTCAGCCTCGGTGCCGGAGGAGTCAGGAGCGGGCTCGCTTGTCGACGCCGTCAAGGACTTAGTGGCTCCGGCCGCGGGCTTCGGTGTCACGTTGACGACGATGTTCAAGAAGACCGTCACCGAGCAGTACCCCGAGGACAAGCGGCCGACCGAGCCGCGCTACCACGGTCGCCACGTGCTCAACCGCCACGCGGACGGACTCGAGAAGTGCGTCGGCTGCGA
Organism: Mycobacteriales bacterium; assembly: GCA_035545635.1. Lineage (GTDB taxonomy): Bacteria > Actinomycetota > Actinomycetes > JAFAQI01 > JAFAQI01 > DASZTV01. Next base: position 36,193 of record DASZXY010000007.1, read on the forward strand.
GCTGTGTGCGTGGGCTTGCCCGGCCGACGCGATCTACGTCGAGGGCGCCGACAACACTGAAGAGGCGCGGTTCTCGCCAGGTGAGCGGTACGGCGCCGTCTACCAGATCAACTACCTGCGGTGCATCTTCTGTGGTCTGTGCATCGAGGCCTGCCCGACTCGCGCCCTCACGATGAGCAACGACTACGAGCTCGCCGACGACAGCCGCCGCGACCTCATCTTCACGAAGGACCAGCTGCTCTCTCCGCTGCTGGCAGGCATGGAGGCGCCTCCGCACCCGATGCGCCTCGGCGACGACGAGAAGGCCTACTACGCGCCCGGCAGCACTCCGGGCACTGCCGGCTCAACTCACCCCGGGGAGCCGCAGCAGTGAGTTCGATGTTGGTTGCTGCCGCGTCCTCCGGCGCGCCCGCGACGATGCACGAGGCGGTGCTGTTCTGGCTGCTGGCGCCGATCGCCGCCGCTGCCGCGATCGGCCTGGTGCTCGCGCGCAGCGCTGTGCACGCGGCGATGATGCTCGCCGCCGTGATGATGTGCCTTGCAGCCTTCTACACCGCGGAGAACGCGCCCTTCCTCGCGGTCGTGCAGGTCGTCGTCTACACCGGCGCGGTGCTGATGCTGTTCCTGTTCGTCCTCATGCTGATCGGTGTCGACTCGACCGAATCGCTGATGGAGACGTTGCGCGGTCAACGTGCTGCGGCGGGTGCGATCGGTCTCGCGTTCGTGATTCTTCTGCTCGCGACGATCGATGGTGGCATCGCGACCTTCCATCCAAAGGGCGTAGGGGCGGCGGAGGCCGGCCAGGGCAACGTCGCCGCCATCGCCCAGCTTCTCTTCAGCCGCTACGTGTTCGCGTTCGAAGCCACGAGCGCTCTGCTGATCACCGCTGGGCTCGGGGCGATGGTGCTTGCTCACCGCGAGCGCACGGCCGTCCGGCTCAGCCAGCAGGAGCAGATGCGGGCACGCGCCGCTCGCGGCGGGGCCGCGATAGCCCCGCTGCCGGGACCTGGTGTCTACGCCGACCATGACTCCGTCGACACTCCGGCACTCCTGCCGGACGGCAGCATCGCGGTCACCAGCGTGCCGAGCTATCTGCAGGTCTCGAGCGCGAAGCCGCGGACCGAGAACCCGGAGCTCGGAGCATGAGAGTTGCCTACTACCTCTACCTGTCGGCGGTGCTGTTCACCACCGGCGCTGTGGGTGTGCTCATCCGCCGCAACGCCATCGTCGTGTTCATGTGTGTCGAGCTGATGCTCAACGCGGTGAACCTTTCGCTGGTCACGTTCGCCCGTATGAACGGCAGCCTCGACGGCCAGATCATCGCGTTCTTCGTGATGGTGGTCGCAGCCGCAGAGGTCGTGGTCGGGCTCGCGATCATCATGTCCATCTTCCGGTCCCGGCGGTCAGCATCCGTCGATGACGCGAACCTGCTGAAGTACTGAGGCCTGCAGAGATGCCATTGATGCTCCCTGAGCCCGTGCCGGTGCCGTATGTGCACTCGAGCGGCGTCTTCAACCTCACGTTCCTGCTGGTGCTGCTGCCCGCCTTGAGCGCGGCCGTGCTTCTGCTCGGCGGCAAGCGCACCAACGCGTGGGGCCACCTGCTCGGCTGTGCGGCACCGATTGGGTCCTTCGTCGTCGCCGTCGTCGAGTTCTTCGCATTGATCGGTCGTGACGGCGGTCAGAGCCGCCAGCTCGACCAGCATCTGTGGAGCTGGGTGCCCGTAGCGGGCTTCCACGCCGACGTGAACTTCCTGCTCGATCCGTTGTCGATCACGTTCGTCTTGTTGATCACGGGTGTCGGCTCGCTGATCCACATCTACTCGATCGGCTACATGTCGCACGACCCCGACCGGCGCCGGTTCTTCGGCGAGCTCAACCTGTTCGTCGCGGCAATGCTGATCCTGGTCCTCGCCGACAACTACCTGCTCATGTACGTCGGGTGGGAAGGCGTCGGTCTCGCGTCGTACCTGCTGATCGGCTTCTGGTCCCACAAGCCGAGCGCAGCGGTCGCTGCGAAGAAGGCGTTCCTGGTCAACCGTGTCGGTGACGTCGGCCTGTCGCTCGCGATCATGCTGATGTTCACGACCTTCGGGACCTTCGCCTTCGGGACGGTGTTCGAGCGGGTCGGTGGGCCCGGCGTTCACTCCGGCACGGTCACCGCGATCGGGTTCATGCTGCTGCTCGGCGCGTGCGGCAAGAGCGCCCAGGCGCCGCTGCAGTCCTGGCTGCTCGACGCGATGGAGGGCCCGACCCCGGTCTCCGCCCTGATCCACGCCGCAACGATGGTCACCGCCGGCGTCTACCTCGTCGCCCGGTCCGGCGCCATCTTCAACGCCTCCCCCCACGCGCGGCTTGCCGTCGAGATCGTCGGCGCGACGACGCTCGTGATGGGCGCGATCATCGGGTGCGCTTTCGACGACATCAAGAAGGTGCTCGCGGCCTCCACGATGAGCCAGATCGGCTACATGATGCTCGCGGTCGGTCTCGGCCCCGGCGTCTACGCGATCGGCATCCTGCACCTGCTGACGCACGGCTTCTTCAAGGCGAACATGTTCCTCGGCGCCGGCTCGGTGATGCACGGCAACAACGACGAAGTGAACATGCGCCGTTACGGCGGGCTGCGCAAGGTCATGCCGGTCACGTTCGTGACGTTTGCCTTCGGCTATCTGGCGATCATCGGCATCGTTCCCTTCTCGGGCTTCTTCTCGAAGGACAAGATCATCGAGTCGGCCTTCGACAAGGGCGGGGGAGCCGGGACGACGTTCGCGATCATCGCGCTCGCCGGTGCCGGTCTGACCGCGTTCTACATGACCCGGCTGATGATCATGACCTTCTTCGGCAACAAGCGGTGGCCGAGGGACGTGCACCCGCACGAGTCCCCGAAGATCATGACCGTGCCGATGGCGATCCTTGCGGCCGGTTCGCTGGTCGCAGGCTTCCTGCTCGTGCTCGGCGGCTCGTTGCAGAACTTCCTCGCGCCAAGTGTCGGTCACAGCATCGAAACGGGTGCTCACACGATCTCGCCGGTGGTGCTCAGCATCATCACGCTCGCCGTCGTACTCGGCGGTGTTGCCGCCGCGTGGTGGCTGGTCGGCCGCAAGCCCGTGCCGGCCGAGCCGCCCACGAAGGTCACCGTCGCGACGAAGGCCGCACGCCGGTCGCTGTTCGGCGACGACATCAACGAGAGCGTCTTCATGCGTCCGGGCGCCTACCTGACGCGGGCGCTGGTGTTCTTCGACAACCGAGGGGTCGACGGCGTGGTCAACGGGCTCGCCGCAGTCGTCGGCGGATCGAGTGCGCGACTTCGTCGAACCCAGACCGGGTTCGTCCGCTCCTACGCCTTGTCGATGTTGGCGGGCGCGTTCGCCATCGGCGTGAGTCTCGTTCTGATGAGGGTGGGGTGACGCGGCCATGACACCGCTACCTGCTCACACCGGCTTCCCTTGGGTGATGGTCGTCGGCCTGCTCCCGCTGCTCGGTGTCCTCGGCATCATCGTGCTGCCGCGAGCCCGTGAGCTCGAGGCCCGCGCGATTGCGCTCGGCGCCTCCCTCCTCACCTTCGCGGCCTCGATCGCGATGGCGATCGACTACAAGGTGCATGGCAAGCCGTTCCAGTTCACGCAGGACTACACCTGGATCAAGGCGTTCGGCGCGCACTACGCGGTGGGGGCCGACGGCATCGCGCTCGCCCTGATCCTCATGACCACGGCGCTCGCACCGATCTGCGTGCTTGCCTCGTGGCACGACGCTGACCGTCCCGCGCCTGACCCGGACGGAGACGACGGCGCCTCGGCAGGACGCGGGCCGCGACTGTTCTTCTCGCTCCTGCTCGCGACCGAGACCCTGGTCATCGGTGTCTTCGGGTCGCTGGACGTCTTCTTCTTCTACGTCCTGTTCGAAGCGATGCTCATCCCGATGTACTTCTTGATCGGGTCCTTCGGTGGGCCCCGACGGTCGTACGCCGCCGTGAAGTTCCTGCTGTACTCGCTCGTCGGCGGCCTGCTGATGCTGGTCGCGGTGATCGGCCTCTACGTCACCTCGGCCCACCAGCTCGGGCACGGCACGTTCGACTACCGGGTGCTGGTCAGCCAGGTGCGCATCTCGCACCACGAGCAGATCGCGCTCTTCCTCGGCTTCTTCATCGCGTTTGCGATCAAGGCGCCGCTCTGGCCGTTCCACACCTGGCTGCCCGACGCGGCGAGCGAGGCACCGACCGGCACTGCCGTCATGCTGGTCGGCGTCCTCGACAAGGTCGGTACTTTCGGCTTCCTGCGGTTCTGCATCCCGCTGTTCCCGTACGCCTCGAAGCTGTTTGCGCCGTACATCCTCGGGCTCTGCGTGACGGGCATCCTGTACGGCGCACTCGTCGCGATCGGTCAGAAGGACCTGAAGCGGCTGGTTGCCTACTCATCGGTGTCGCACTTCGGCTTCATCGCGCTCGGCGTCTTCGCCTTCACCTCGCAGGGCGGATCCGGCGCGACGCTCTACATGGTCAACCACGGCTTCTCGACCGGCGCCCTGTTCCTCGTGGTGGGGTTCCTGGCCTCGCGGCGCGGCTCACGGATGGTCGACGACTTCGGCGGGGTCGCCAAGGTCGCGCCGTGGCTGGGTGCGATGGTCCTGATCGCCGGGTTGTCGGCCCTGTCGCTACCGGGGCTGTCGACGTTCGTCAGCGAGTTCCTCGTGCTGGCCGGCACCTTTACCGTGCACCGCTGGTTCGCGGTCGTCGCGATCGCCGGCATCGTGCTCGGCGCGGTCTACGTGCTCTGGATGGTTCAGCGCACGATCCACGGCCCGGTTGCGACTGTGGTCGAGGGCTTCCGCGATCTCACCGCTCGTGAGGCCTGGGTGATCGCACCGGTCATGGTCGCGATCGTCTTCCTCGGCCTGAACCCCAAGCCGTTGCTCGACCGGATCAACCCGTCGATCCAGCGCGTGAATGTTCAAGTGAGAGATGGGGATCCGCAGCCGACCTTCCGAGGGGACGACTGCACACCGAGCAAGGTCCTTGTGGCGACACAGAGCTGCGAAGTCAGCGTGTACCTAGCGCCTAACGCCGGGAGCCCGAAGCAGTGAGCGACTTCCACTCCCCGTCGATCGCCTACACAGCGCTGACGCCGATCCTGATCCCGGGGATCGCGGCGACCGTCGGCGTCCTGGTCGACGCGTTCGTGCCGCGGGCTTTCCGCTGGGCGGCCCAGACCGTCGTCGCACTGCTCGGTCTGATCGGCGCGCTCATCGCGGTTGCCGTCCTAGCGGGCACACACCACGTGACGGCAGCCAGCGCAGTGGTGGTCGACGGCCCGACGCTGTTCTTGCAGGGCACGATCGCGATCCTCGGCATCGGCAGCGTGTTGCTTGTCTCGGACCGGTCGGCGGGCCTCGACGGAGGCGCGTTTGTCGCGCAGGCGGCGACGGCTCCCGGCTCGCAGGAGGAGCGCCAGGGGACCGCGGCCGGTCACGCGCAGACCGAGGTATTCCCGCTGATGATGTTCGCCGTCACCGGCATGATGCTGTTCCCGGCATCGAACGACCTGTTGCTGATGTTCGTCGCCCTCGAGGTGCTCTCGCTTCCGCTGTATCTGCTGTGCGGGCTGGCGCGCCGGCGCCGCTTGCTCAGCCAGGAGGCCGCGGTCAAGTACTTCCTGCTCGGCGCGTTCTCCTCGGCCTTCTTCCTGTACGGCCTGGCGCTGCTCTACGGCTACGCGAACACCGTGTCGCTCGCCGGGATCCAGGCAGCGACGGTCAGCAGTACCCACAACGACAACTTGCTTTTCCTCGGCCTCGGCCTGCTGACCGTCGGCCTGCTCTTCAAGATCGGTGCTGCGCCGTTCCAGTCGTGGGTGCCGGACGTCTACCAAGGCGCACCAACCCCGATCACCGCGTTCATGGCAGCGGCCACGAAGGTTGCCGCCTTCGGCGCGATCCTTCGGGTCTTCTACGTCTCGTTCAACGGCCTCGGCTGGGAGTGGCGTCCAGTCGCGTGGGGGATCGCCATCCTCACCATGGTCGTCGGGTCGCTGTTCGCAGTAACGCAGAACGACGTGAAGCGGATGCTTGCGTACTCCTCCGTGGCGCACGCCGGTTTCATCCTCATCGGCGTCATCGCGCTCAACAAGTCGGGCCTGTCCGGGTCGCTGTTCTACCTGCTGACGTATGGCCTGACGACGATCGGCGCGTTCGGCACGCTGAGCCTGATCCGGGACCCCGACGGCGAGGCGACCCACTTGTCTCGCTGGGCGGGGCTCGGGCGTCGCTCGCCCGTCGTGGGCGGCATGTTCGCCCTGTTCCTGCTGGCGCTGGCCGGCATTCCGCTGACGTCGGGATTCACGGGCAAGTTCGCGGTGTTCTCAGCCGGCGTGTCCGGCGGCGCCACGCCCCTCGTGATCGTCGGCGTCATCACCAGCGCCGCTGCCGCGTTCTTCTACGTCCGTGTGATCGTCCTGATGTTCTTCGCGGAGCCCGTCGCTGACGGGCCTGTGGTCGCTACGCCGGGCGGGGGCACGGCCGGCGCACTCGCGATTGCAGTCGCTGTCACGGTCGTGCTGGGAGTGTTCCCGCAGCCCGTGCTCGACCTTGCCAATCGCGCCGTGCCGTTCTACCACTAGCGGTATGAGCACCGGTGTGCTCGGGATGACGGCAGCACCCGAGCTCGATGCTGCGCTTGCCAAGGGGCTCGCTGACGTCGAGGCCGCCCTGCGTGACGCTGTCACCGCCTCGGACGGCTTCGTGAGCGAGGCAGCGACGCATCTCGCGGCGGCCGGCGGCAAGCGGTTCCGTCCGCTCGTGACGCTGCTCGCTGCGCAGTTCGGCGACAGCTCGGCTCCCGGCGTCGTACCGTCAGCGGTCGTTGTCGAGCTGACTCACCTCGCGACGCTGTACCACGACGACGTCATGGACGAGGCGGACATGCGCCGCGGCGCGGACTCTGCGAACAGCCGCTGGGGCAACGCCATCGCGATCCTCACCGGCGACTTCTTGTTCGCCCGCGCGTCCGACGTGCTCGCCGACCTCGGTCCCGAGGCGGTGCGCCTGCAGGCGCGCACTTTCGAGCGGCTCGTGCAGGGCCAGATCCGCGAGACGATCGGGCCGGCCGACGGCGACGATCCGGTCGAGCACTACCTGCAGGTGATCGCCGACAAGACGGGTTCGTTGATCGGTACGTCGGCGCGGTTCGGGGCGCTGCTGTCCGGTGTGCCGGCCGATCAGGTGGAGCTGCTCACCCAGTGGGGGGAGCGGATCGGGATCGCCTTCCAGCTCTCGGACGACCTGCTCGACGTCGCGTCGGACGCGTCGGAGTCCGGCAAGACGCCCGGTACCGACCTGCGCGAGCACGTCCCTACGCTGCCCGTCCTGCTGTTGCGCAGGGCCGCGCGGCCCGAGGACGCGGAGCTGATCGCGGCCCTGGACGGCGACCTGAGCGACGACGCCGCACTCGCCGGCGTGCTCGGGCAGCTCCGGGCGCATCCGGTAATGGCCGAAGCCGCCGAGGTCACTCGCGGCTGGGGCGCGAAGGCTCGCGAGTCACTGGCGGGGCTGCCGGCGTCACAGGCACGCGACGCCCTCGAATCCCTGTGCGATGCGGTGGCCACTCGTCGGATCTGACCACTCGTCGGATCTGACAACAAGCCATCGCAAGATGCGTGTCGTTAGCTGAGTAGAGCAGCCAGCCGATCGATGTTGGCGACTACCTGCGCCTCGATCTGGCGGCGCGCGAGCAGGAAGAGTGGCTTCGCCGCGGGCTTGCGCTGCATCTCGAAGCTGAACGTGATTGCTGTGCCACCGGCTTCCGGTTCGAGCGTGTAGCTGCGCTCGAGATGGAACGGACCGCTCACGTTGCGGAAAGCGAAGCGCTTGGGCGCCACGAACTCGGTGACTTCGAACCGGGCGTGCTGACGACCGAGGAACCTGCGGGTCTCGATGCCCGCCGTGCCGAGCCGGACCGCTCCGCCAGTCAGGTTCGCCATCCCGACAATCGCGGGGTCCCATTGCGAATGGTTCTCGAAGTAGCGGGTCGCAATGAAGCTCCACGCGTCCTCGGCGGACGCGGCCACGTGGATCTGCTTGATCACCTTCACCGGTTGCACCAGACCCCCCTCGATTCTTTCCGACCTACTCCGGATCGGAGTATCAATCTACTCCAAGTCGGAGTAGGATGCAACCCGTGCCGTCGCGAACCGAGGACCTGGGGGCGACGCGGTTCGCGATCCTGGGCCAGCTCGCGCTTCGTGACTGGAGCTCCTACGAGCTCGCCCAGTCGATGCGTCGTACCGTGCGGTTCTTCTGGCCGCGCGCGGAGTCCGTCATCTACGCAGAGGCGAAGCGCCTTGAGGCGGATGGGTACGCCGCGTCGCGCACGGAGCCGGCCGCTGACGGATCGCGACGGACCCGGACCGTCTACTCGATCACGAAGGAGGGTCGGCGAGCGCTGGCGCGATGGCTGGCGACGACGCCCAGCCCGCCTCAGATGTACTCCGAACCGCTTCTCCGGGTGCACTTGTCCCGGTTCGGCAGCCTGTCCGACCTGAGTCAAGCCATCGACGTCGCCGATGCGGCCGCGCGAGACATCCTCCAGGTTGCCGAGGCGGTCGCCCGGGAGTACGTCGCCGGCACGCATCTGTTCCAGGAGGAAGCTCACATCCGCGGCCTGCTGTTCGATGGTCTCGTCGCGCAGGCTCAGTCGCTCCAGCAGTGGGCCTCCGCAGCACGCAGCGAGGTGGCCCGCTGGCCCGACATCCGCGGCGACGACAAGGCGACGCGGCGCGCGATCGGAAGGATGCGAGCCTTTCTCGGGGGCCGGGACGCCTAGCCGAAGAGGGCTTTGGCGATGAGATCGTTCATGACCTCCGTCGCTCCGCCGCCGATCGGGAGCAGCCGGGCGTCGCGGTAGTGCCGCTCGACCTCGGTGTCGCGCATGAAGCCGGCGCCGCCGTGCAGCTGTACCGCGGCGTCCACCACGAACGAGCAGGCCTCGACCGCCTGGTTCTTCGCCATCGCGGCTTCGGCGAACACCTGCTCACCGTTGCAGTGCCGCTCGATCACTGCGTGCGTGTAGGTCCGCGCGACGTCGACGGCTCTGGTCATGTCGACCAGTTTGTGCCGAACCACCTGCTTGTTGATGAGCGGCTTGCCGAACGCCACCCGCTGCTTGGTGTAGGCGACTGTGAGGTCGAGGGCTCGCTGCGCCACGCCGTACCCGTGCACGGCCAGGCCGAGCCGCTCTGAGGCGAAGTTCTGCGCGACCTGGATGAAGCCGCTGCCCTCTGCGCCGACCAGGTTCGACGCGGGAACGCGCACGTCGACGTAGGAGAGCTCACCGGTGTCGCTGCAGAGCCAGCCCATCTTCGACAGGCGTCGTACGACAGAGAAGCCGGGGGAGTCGGTGTCGACGACGATCAGCGAGATGCCGTGGTGCGGGTCGTCACCAGTTCGCACGACTGTCGTCACGAAGTCGGCACGCGATGAGGACGTGATGAACGTCTTCGCGCCCTTGATCACGTAGTGGTCGCCGTCGCGAACCGCCCGGGTGCGGATCCCGGCGACGTCGGAGCCGGCGTCCGGCTCGGTCACTGCGAGCGACCCGATCTTGTCGCCGGCCAGCGTCGGCCGAACGTACTTGTCGATCAGTGCGGGGTCACCCGCCTGGGCGATGTGCGGGCAGGCGATGCCATGCGTGAACAGCGCCGACAGCAATCCGCTCGAGCCACCGGAGTAGAGCATTTCCTCGGACACGATCGTGTTGTCGATCGTCGTGCCGCCCTGGCCACCGACCTCTTCCGGGAACGCGGTGCCGAGCAGACCGGCCTCCGCGGCCGCCTTGTGCAGGCTGCGCGGCACCTCGCCGTCGTCTTCCCACTGGGCGAGGTGAGGGACGATCTCGCGCTCGGTGAAGTCGCGCACGACCTTGCGAAGCGCGATCCGCTCTTCGGTCTTCCATGGGTCGGTCATAGGTTCTCGTGCTCCAGCAAGGAGGTCGGCACTTCCACCTGGCGAGAGCGCAGCCACTCACCGAGGCCTTTCGCCTGCGGATCCTGCCGGGTCGACGAAGCGACCCCCTCGCCGAGGATGCCCTCGATGACGAAGTTCAGCGCGCGCAGGTTCGGCAGCTCGTAGCGCTCCACCTTGAACGCCGCAGTCTCCGGCAGCAGCTGCTGGAACATGGCCACGTCGAGGAAGGACGCGAGCCAGCTGTAAGTCCCGTCGGTGCGAACCCACACTCCGACGTTCGCGTTGCCGCCCTTGTCACCGCTGCGCGCGCCGGCGATGGCGCCGAGCGGCATCCGCCAGGTCGGTCCGGTCTCAAAGGGCGCCGGCGGCGCCGCGGGAGCCGGCGTCGCCGGGGTTGCGCCTGCTTCGGCGTGGACCTCGATCCGCTCGCCGTTTTGCGTCACGACGCGGTGCTCGACGCGGGAGTTCGGGATGTACGCCGGTTGGTACACGCCGTAGGGCGTCGCCTCGCCTGGTGGCGATGTCATCGTCGCGCCGGGGTAGGACGCGAGCGCGATCTCGACGGCCGCGCTCGAGAACGGCCGGCCGATTCGCTTCGCGTCGCTGTCCTTCACGGACACCGTCAGCCGGGCGACCGCCTGCTCATTCGTCGCCGGGTCGTCCTGCTCGGTCCGCGCCAGATGCCAGTCCACGGTCTCGATGCCGTCCAGCACGGGAGCGAGCTGGCGGCGTACGAGGTCCGCCTTTGCCTCGATGTCGAGCCCGGTCAGCAGGAACGTCATCGAGTTGCGGAAGCCGCCGAGGGTGTTGATGCACACCTTGGTGGTGTCGGGTGGGACCAGGCCCTTCACCCCGGAGATCCGCACCCGGTTGGTGTCCTCCTGCGTGAGGTTGATCGACGAGAAGTCGGCTGTGACATCCGGGTTGAGGTAGTGCGTGCTGCCGATCTCGTAGAGCAGCTGAGCAGTCACGGTGCCGACGTCGACCAGACCGCCGGTCCCCTCGTGCTTGGTGATGACCGCGCTGCCGTCGGAGGCGATCTCGGCGAGCGGGAAGCCGAGGTGCTCGATGCCGGGCACCTCGGTGAAGTAGGAGTAGTTGCCGCCCGTGGCTTGCGCCCCGCACTCGAGGACGTGCCCGGTGACGAGCGCGCCGGCGAGGGCGTCGTAGTCGTCGCGCGCCCAGCCGTGCCACCACGCGGCCGGCCCGATCACCAGCGCCGCATCGGTCACCCGTCCGGTGATGACGACCTGGGCACCGCCTTCGAGTGCTGTCGCGATTCCCCAGCCGCCGAGGTAGGCGTTGGCGGTGATCGTCGAATCCGGCAGGTGGAGGCCGGCTCGTGACAGCTCGTCCTTGCGGGGCAGCAGGTCGTCACCCTCGATGTAGGCGACGTTGACCCGAAGCCCGAGGCGGTTCGCGATCTCCCGGACGGCGGCGGTGCACCCGGCCGGGTTCAGGCCGCCCGCGTTGGCGACGATCTTGACCCCGCGCTCCCAGGCGATGCCGAGGCACTCGTCGACCTGGCGGACGAAGCTCGCGGCGTAGCCGCGCGACGGATCCTTGGCCTGGGTGCGCCACAGCAGGAGCATCGTGAGCTCGGCGAGGTAGTCGCCGGTCAGGACGTCGAGCTCGCCACCCTCGAGCATCTCGCGCATCGCGGCGAACCGGTCGCCGTAGAAGCCCGAGCAGTTGCCGATTCGAAGGGGCCTCGCCACCCGCAGGACGCTACCAATCCCGTGACTACCCTGACGGCAATGGCCGACGTGACGATCGAGTGGGGCCACACCTTCCACCTCCGCGTGCTCGACGTGGGGCTCGCTTGCTGCGCCGTCGAGTTCGCCGCCGCTGCGGCTCGCGGTGAGGAGATGGCTGAGGTGGGCGCCCGGCCGTTCGCGCCAGACCCGCGCGAGGCGAATGTCATGGTGATCTCGGGCACGGTCACGGACAAGCTCGCACCGCAGGTCAAGCGGCTGTACGACGAGATGCCACCGGACAGCTATGTCATGTCCTTCGGCTCGTGCGCGAACTGTGGTGGGCCGTACTGGGACTCCTACAGCGTCACCAAAGGCATCGACCAGCTGATCCCGATCGACGTCTACGTCCCGGGCTGTCCGCCGCGCCCTGAGGCGCTGCTCGACGGGCTGGCTCAGCTGAACGAACGGATCGGGCAGTGACCTCGGACGAGGCGGCAGCCGTCCTCGACGTGGGTCCCGAGCAGTGGGTCGAGGCCGCGACCCAGCTGCGCGTCGGCGGCTGCGACTACTTCGACTGGCTGTCGGCGTACGACGACCTGGACGCCGGCCTCGCGGTCGTCCTGCGGGTGTGGTCCGTCGCCCGGCGTCAGGGTGCGATGCTGCGCACCTGGGTGTCTCGGGCCGACGGGTCGTTGCCGACGCTGACCTCGCTGTGGGCAGGCGCCGCATGGCACGAGCGCGAGACGGCTGAGATGTTTGGCGTCGAGTTCACCGGACATCCTGACCCGCGTCCGCTCCTCCTGCCCGACGGGTTCGACGGGCATCCGCTGCGTAAGGACTTCGTGCTCGCATCGCGCGTCGCAAAGGAGTGGCCGGGAGCCAAGGAGCCCGGGGAGTCGGTTGCGGGACGAAAGCGGCCACCCGGCGTGCCAGGACCCGGGACGTGGGGGCCGTGAACCTGCCGGACCGCAGCCGCGGCGTGATCGCACTGCGTGAGGAGTCGTGCACGTCGTGCATGGTCTGCGCGCGCGAGTGCCCGGACTGGTGCATATACATCGATTCGCACAAGGAGACGGAGCCCGCGACCGAGGAGGGCGCGCGGCCGAAGACCCGCCATGTGCTCGACCGGTTTGCGATCGACTACGCGCTGTGCATGTACTGCGGGATCTGCATCGAGGTCTGCCCCTGGGATGCGTTGTTCTGGTCCCCGGAGTACGACCACGCTTCGACCGATGTTCTGGGGCTCACCCACGAACGCGAGACGCTCGGCGTCTGGATGCGGTCGGTCCCGAGCCAGCCGCGCTGACGCGATACGTGGGCGTGCGCGGCTTGGCGCGAGTACTCGACCTCGGCCCGGTGCGCGCGGCGTACGGCATCGAGCCGCCCGTCCGCCGTACCGTCACCTTGTGATTCGCACTCGGCTCTACCGCGACGGCAAGTGCGTCGAGGAGAACTTCGATCCTGCGCTGATCTCGGACCACCTCGAGGCCAAGGACGCCTGTGTCGTCTGGCTCGACCTCGACGCGCCGGGCCCCAAGGATCTCGAGCTCATCGCCGAGGAGTTCGGGTTGAACCCGCTCGCCGTCGAGGACGCGACGACAGAGCGGCAGCGACCGAAGCTCGATCACTACGACGACCATGTCTTCATCTCGCTCTACGACGTGGCTCTCGAGAAAGACACCGGCACGCTGGTCGCTCACGAACTCGCGGTGTTCGCTTCAGAGCGCTACCTGATTACGGTGCGCAAGTCACCGAACTACTCACTCGACGCAGTCGTTTCGCGATGGGACGACAACGCGCACCTGGCGAAGTACGGCGTGGGCTATCTCCTCTGGGGCCTGCTCGACGTCGTCGTCGACGCGCACTTCGACACGGTGCAGCAGCTCGACGACCGGATCGATGCGCTTGAAGATCTGCTCTTCGATCCGAGCGAGACGGGTACGGCGGTGCAGCGCGAGTCCTACGAGCTGCGGAAGTCGCTGGTGCGGATCCGTCGTGTCGTGCTGCCGACGCGCGAGGTGCTCAACTCGCTGATGCGCCGGGAGAGCAAGCTCGTCGACGACGCACTGATGCCGTACTACCAGGACGTGTACGACCACGTGCTTCGAGCGGCCGACTGGACCGACTCGTTGCGTGATCTCGTTTCGACGATTCTCGAGACGCATCTGACCATCCAGGGCAATCGGATGAACGAGATCATGAAGAAGGTGACCTCTTGGGCCGCGATCGCGGCCGTGCCGGCGGTCGTCACCGGCTACTACGGCATGAACGTGTTGACCTATCCGCACAGTGACACGAACGCCGGTGGCTACGCCGCGCTCGGACTGATGGGCGGGCTGGTCGCGCTCCTCTACATCGTCTTCAAGAAGATCGACTGGCTGTAGCGCTCCCGGCTACCTGTAGTTGGTGAACTGCAGAGGAATGCCGATGTCGGCGTCCTTCAGAAGTGCGATCACGGCCTGAAGATCGTCGCGCTTCTTGCTCGAGACCCGCACCGTGTCGCCCTGGACTGCGGCTTGCACCCCTTTCGGGGCATCGGTCTTGATCAGCTTCGTGATCATCCGCGCCTTGTCGGCGTCGATGCCCTGACGGATCTTGACGGCGAGGCGGGACGTGCCCCCCGCCGCCGGCTCGGGATCGCCGTGGTCGAGGGCCTTCAGTGACACCTCCCGCTTGACCAGCCGCTCCTTGAAGACGTCCAGGACGGCCTTGACCCGCTCGTCGCTGTTGGCGGTGATGACGATGGCGTCCTCGCCGCTCCAGGTGATCGAGGCGCCGGTGCCCTTGAAGTCGAAGCGCTGCCCGACCTCCTTCGACGCCTGGTTCAGCGCGTTGTCGACCTCCTGGCGCTCGACCTTGCTGACCACATCGAACGATGAATCGGCCATCAGACTTCGCCTCCTCGGATGTACGCGTGCACCGGCTATCCTGTCCGACGCGCACCCCCGGGTGCCGAGGCGGGTTGCCCGAGCGGTCAAAGGGAACGGTCTGTAAAACCGTCGGCTTCGCCTACGTTGGTTCGAACCCAACACCCGCCACTCAGCTGCGAGGCTTCGCCTCGCTATGCGCTCTCGAGGTGCGCCCCGAGCTGGACATCCAGCCAGACCCGGAAGCCCTGGTCCTCGCACAGCGAGGCGAGCTCGGCGGGCGACATGACCAGGACGGTCATGTCGCACAACGCGATCACGTCGGCGCTGCGCGGGCAGTGGTGCAGGACCGCGACCTCGCCGACCAGGTGGCCCCGGGTGCGGACGGCGACGTTCTGTCCGTCGAGGCGGATAGCGGCCATGCCCTCGGTGATGAGGAACGTCTCGCGACCAGGGTTGCCCCGACGGATCAGGCGCTGGCCGGCAGGAATTCTCAGCTCTGTCGACAGCGCGTCGATCTGGGTGCGGGTCTGCCGCGGCACCGCTTCCATGCCGGGCACGCTCTGCAGCCGGTCCGCGCCGGTGGTCTTCGCGTCGTGTCGCATGTCGGCCCCCAAAGTCGCTGACTGATTCGACGGAAATGCTCCGATTCGAAGTGCAGCGCAGCGCGGGTGGCACGGCGAGCATGACTGCGATATCTGTCAGCAACCCGACAGTGGGGTAACGGTTTCGGCGCGGCACCGGCCATCCGGTAATCTCGTCGCCGCCGCCCCCTTAGCTCAGTCGGCAGAGCGTCTCCATGGTAAGGAGAAGGTCTACGGTTCGATTCCGTAAGGGGGCTCCACCAAGCCGGGGCCGGCTCCTAGAAGCTGCAAGCGGTGTTGGGGGCCTGTAGCCCGCCATGCGAGCTGTCCCAGACCCAATCCGCGCCGGATGCCGACCTGGCGCTCAAGCAGTACGAGCCGCCGTTCAGGCTGAGCTTCGTCGTGATCGTCGCGGTCCCGCCCTGGTAGTCGCTGCCTTCGGAAGGGCGGAAGTTCTGGGTGGCAAGCTCGCCTGCAACCGGACTCTGCGCAGAGTAGGCGCCGTTGTCCGCCAGGTACGCCTCCTCGGCGGTGGCCGCGTTGTGCAGGTCGGATTTGACCGCGGCGTCATAGGACGTTTGGCGGTGCTTCAGCAGGACCGGCATCGCGATCGACGCGAGGATCCCGATGATGATCGTTACGACGAGCAGCTCGATGAGAGTGAAGCCCTCGTCAGCTCGCAATCGGTGCAACTGGGTGCGCATGCCATCCTCCGCGGCGGGGAAAGTCGCCTCCTTCACATCGTCGGCAAACCGGACTCGGTCCGGTATGGGCAAATGGCCCGAGTGGGATAGGGACCAACGTCCCGACATCGATGATCGGCGGCATGGCACGATGGAGCGCTGGTTCGCGCTTGCGCGGACCGTGGCGGAGTAGCTCAGCCTGGTAGAGCAAGCGGCTCATAATCGCTGTGTCGCCGGTTCAAGTCCGGCCTCCGCTACAAACGACAGATTTTTCCCTCGACGGTGGCCCGGCTATCCTCGTTAGCCGGGCCAGCGCGCCCTGAACCGAGAAGCGTTCTTCTGAGAGGTACCTGCTGTGGCTGCCACCGACGTACGACCGAAGATCACGTTGGCGTGCGCCGACTGCAAGCACCGCAACTACATCACCAAGAAGAACCGGCGCAACGACCCCGACCGGCTCGAGCTCAAGAAGTTCTGCCCCAACTGCAGAAAGCACACGGAGCACAAAGAAACTCGGTAACCCGCTAGGCGGGTGTCCCACCCCTCGGCCACACTGAGGGCTGTGGAGCTGGGGGAGTACGAAGCAGCGGGCCTGTATGACCCCACGGCGCCCGACGCCGGCGACCGCGCGGACCTGATCGAGTATCTCGTCGGGCTCGGCTGCACCGTCGAGGAGATGGTCGCCGCAAATGCGCGAGGCCGGCTGTTCGCCCTCGGCGGCGACCGGATCATCGTCCCCGATCGGGACCAGTTCTCGCTCGCTCAGGTGAGTGAGGAGACTCGCGGCGCCATCGACGACGTGCGCGCGATCTGGCGGTCACTCGGCTTCGTCGACGTCGCCGACGACGTGCCCGTGGCGAGCGCTGAAGACCTGGAGACGATCCGGACCGTCTTGAACCTCGCCGCCCTGGTGGGAATGCCGGCGGCTCTGGGTGTCGGACGAGTGGTGGCCTCGTCGATGGCACGCATCGCCGACGCGACCTCGGCGGCGGTGCGCACCCGTGCGCCCGAGCTGGCACTCGGGCATTCGGGAAGCGAGGCCGTGACGGCGCGGACCTTCACCTCCGTCGCCTCCGCCGTGCCGAGGGTCGGCCGGGCTCTCGACGCCGTGTTCCGCCACCATCTCGAGGCGGCTCGCCGTCACTGGGAGCGCAGTGACAGCGCTGACCTGGTCGACAGCGGTGCGATTCGCATCGGCGTCGGCTTCGCCGACCTGTCGGGATTCACGGGCATGACCGAGAACCTCACGATGGCTGAGCTGTCGGAGCTGCTCACCGTCTTCGAGGTGGTCGCTGAAGGCATCGTTCGCGAGGAAGACGGCCGGGTCGTCAAGTACATCGGTGACGCAGTCATGTACGTCACGCACGACGCATCGTCCGCGGTGAGAGTTGCGCAGCGACTGCTCGGCGCCGCCGAGATGCGCGGGATGCAGGCTCGGGCCGGCGTCACCGTCGGGGTTGCTCTCGCGCTGGAAGGCGACTTCTTCGGTCCTGTGGTGAATCTCGCGGCGCGGCTGGTCGCGATGGCCGGCCCCGGCGAGGTGCTCGTCACCGACGAGGTCATCGCCCGGCTCGAGGACAAGGTGGAAGCCGTGCCGCTCGGCCCGCGAGCCGTGCGCGGCTTCACGAATGAGATAGAGGTCGCGCGGCTGCGCTGAGTCGGCTGCGATAGCGTCCGTTCGCCGTACCCCGAACGATCGAAGAGGACTGCGCCATGGCTGCAAGCGTCAACTACGACGAGGTCGAGGTAGGCACCGAGCTGCCTGCGCAGAGCTTCCAGATCAAGCGCTCGACGCTCGTGCAGTACGCCGGCGCATCCGGCGACTTCAACATCATTCACTGGAACGAGCGGACGGCGAAGGCCGTTGGGCTGCCCAACGTCATCGCGCACGGCATGTGCACGATGGCCCACGCCGGTCGCGTCGTCACCGACTGGGCGGGCGACCCCGGCGCGGTCGTGGAGTACGGCGTGCGGTTCTCGGCTCCGGTTCCGGTTGAGGACGACGACACCGGCACGACGCTGACGGTCTCCGGCCGCGTCGAGGAGAAGCTCGACAACCGTCAGGTCGCAGTGGTCCTCGAGGCGAAGGCGCTCGACGCGACGGTTCTGTCCAAGGCGAGAGCAATCGTTCAACTGACCTGAACGTCGAGCGCGGGGGACGCAAGTGCGAATCAGAACGTTTGGCTTTGCAGCGCTCGTCGCTGTAGCGACTGTGCTCGCTCCGGTAGGTGGTCATCCGGCTACGGCGAGCAGCAGCGCGCCGGTGCTGAAGATCAAGGGCAACCACTTCGTCGCCGGGTCGGGCAGCCCGATCCGAGTGTTCGCGGTGCACTTCGGGACGTCGGAGTACGACTGCGTCGAGCCGCTCTACTCGTCGTCGCGCAAGAACACCTTCTCGATCCCCACCGGCGACGCGGCGCTGCAGGCGATCACGACGTGGCACGTGAACACGATCCGGATTCCGCTCAACGAGCAGTGCTGGCTCGGGGTGAACCCGGTCAAACGGTCCGGCGGGCCGAACTACCACATCACCCCGTTGACCGGCTCGGCGGCGACGACCGCCGGCGCGAAGCTCCGCAAGACCTACCGCGCCGACATCAAGGCGGTCGTGCAACGCGCGCATGCGCACGGCTTGGCCGTGATCCTCGACCTGCACTGGTCTGCCGCCGGCAAGGCGATCGCCTTCAACCAGTGGCCACTGCCGGACCGGCAGTACTCGATTCCGTTCTGGAAGTCGGTCGCCAAGACGTTCAAGTCCGATCACTCGGTGGCGTTCGAGATCTTCAACGAGCCGTTCCGGCACAACGTCAGCAACGGCAGCCTGACGCTCACGTGGAAGTGCCTGCGCGACGGCTGCACGGTGCCGAACGCATGCGGTGACTGTGGCCCGACTACGAGCGACGACGTCAACACGCGGGGCTGCGGCAACCGCTGCCCCCACGAGGACAACCCGCTCGGCACCTACCGGTCAGCCGGGACTCAGAGCCTGGTCAACGCGATCCGCGGCACAGGTGCGAAGCAGCCGATCCTGGTGCCCGGCAGGTACTACACGAACGATCTGTCGGGCTGGCTGAAGTACGAGCCGAAGGATCCGCTGCACCAGCTCGCGGCGACGTTTCACGCCTATCAGGGGCTGCCCTGTGACAACACCACCTGCTGGAACCACCAGGTCGCGCCCGTCGCTGCCAAGGTCCCCGTCGTGGCCACGGAGTTCGGTGGCGACGGCAGTGGCGAAGAGGATCCGTGCCCCGGCGTCGTGAAGTACGACGAGGCGTTCATGAGCTGGGCTGATGGGGCGGGCGTCAGCTACGCCGGCTTCTCGTGGGAGAAGGACTACTTCGACTTCCCGGCGCCTTCGTGCAACGGGTACTCGATGCTGGCCGACACCGACGGGACGCCCCGGTATGGCCAGGGTCAGGCGATCCACGACCACTTCGTGGCCGTCGCCCCGTAGCAGCCGATTTGTAGAGGGTTCGGCTCATCCTTGCGAGCCCGCCGCCGATAGCGGGCTCGTGACCATGCCGATGTTCTTGCGTCGCCGGCGGGCGCAGGGAGCGCAGGTCATTCCGCGCGAGGTCTTTGTGCTCTCCGGCGGGGGACGACTCGGAGCCGCCCAGGTCGGGGCGCTCCGCGCCCTGCTCGAGGCCGGAATCGTCCCCGACGCCGTCGTTGGCTCGTCCGTCGGGGCGATCAACGCGGCGTACCTTGCCATGGATCCCACGCTCGAACGGCTGGACTCTCTCGAGGAGATCTGGACCCGGCTGTCGCGCGCCGACATCTTCCCCGACGGCTGGTTCGCCGTCGCGCGCCGCCTCGCCCGCCGATCCAGTCACCTTTACTCACCGGACCGGCTCCGCGCGGTGCTCGCGGAGGCGATCCCGCAGCGCGACCTGTCGGAACTGGCGGTCCCCTGTCACGTCGTGACGACGGACCTGCACACCGGGGAAGCCGTCTGGTGGAGCAGCGGCGACCCGGTGCAGGTGCTCAGCGCGAGCGCCTGTCTGCCGGGGCTGTTCCCGCCCGTGGAGATCGATGATCGCCTGTACGTCGACGGTGGAGTCTCGTGCCCGGTCCCGACGCAACGCGGACTCGACCTCGGCGCCAGGCGGGTGTGGGTGCTCAACCTGTCGCGCGACGTCTCCGGCTTCCCTCGCACGGAAACCCACATGAGTGCCCTCGACGTTCTGCTCGAAAGCTTCGCGATCTCACGTGCGCACCTCGCTCATCGCACACCGACGCAGGGCCCGGACCAACACGTCGTGCGGCTACCGGCACTGCCGATCGATCGCCGAGACCTCCGCGACTTCTCGCAAACCGAGCGGCTGATGCAGGCCGGTTACGAAGCCGGCCGGACCATGGTCGCCGAGGAAGACCGTCGAGCCATCCCGCCACAACGCCTCGCCGGCTGAGCGAAGCTCCGTTCGCTTCGCGCTACCCGGTCACGCCGGCCCGGCGCAGCAGCCAGCGGTTCTCAGGTCCGACGAGGCCGCAGTCGTCGAAGAACGCGAGGACCTTCTCGGCCACCCGCTGCTTGGTCGCGCGCCAGCTGGGGTTGGCGGCAGCGGCCGCGCGGGCGACCTTCGGGTCCAGCCCGGCCTCGACGTAGACCTGCGGGTGGATCAAGGACTTGGTCGCTTGATGGACGATCAGGCCGATCATGATCCGGTTGTAGGTACGGCGAACTCGACCGCTGCTCTTCTGGGCGAGCAGCGTCTCCTCGCGGGCGTAGCTGATGTGCCGCGCCTCTTCGATGACGTGGATTCGGCTGACCTGACGCACCAACGGCTGGATCGACTCGTCGTCCATCGCCTCGCGCTGTAGGCCGTCGAGGATCTCCTCGACGTACATCGTCCCGGCGAAGGTCAGGACGTTGTTGGAGATGGTCTTGAAGACCCGGCCGAGCTCATGGGCGGCGCGACCGACGCCGTAGTTAGGTGCATCGAACGCCTTGATCATCGAGGCGAACATGATCGAGTGCCGGCACTCGTCGGCGATCTCGGTGAGCGCCCACTGGATGTCCTTCTGGCGCAGGTCGCGGTCGTAGGCGTAGCGCAACAGCATCTGCATCAGGATCTCCTCGAACCAGATGCCGACGCTGGCGATGCTCGCGACCTCGTGCCTGGTCAGGGTGGCCCGCTGCTCAGGGGTCATCTGCTCCCACAGCTCGGTGCCGTAGAGGCTGCAACAGCGCTCCGGCTCGTAGAGCACGTCGGCAGGCTGCGGGGCGCCCCAGTCGACCTCGGTCTGCGGGTCGAAGGACACCTTGGCGGCGGACTTCAGCAACCTGGCGGCAGTGCGCTCCCGCTCCGTGAGCTCGCGTCGCGGTGCCGGCGTTTCGAGAGTGGTCGTGGTCATGCCCTTATTGAACGTGCCATTAAGCAATGGCGCAAGAGGGGATGGTAGTGTCGTAGGTCACGTCCGAGGGGTGTTTCGCGACTTGTCCGAGTTCCGGATCGATGACCTGGCCCGCGCTGCCGGGATGACCGTGCGCAACGTGCGGGCCTACCAGGAGCGTGGCCTGCTCCCGCCCCCGATGCTCAAAGGGCGCACCGGCTGGTACGACGACGGCCATCTCGCCCGGCTCCGGCTGATCGGGCGACTGCTCGAGCGCGGCTACACGACCGCCCACATCACCGACTTCATCGCAACCTGGGAAGCCGGCCATGACCTCGGTCAGACCCTCGGTCTCGAAGCGGCGCTGCTCGCGCCGGCCTCCGGAGAGATTCCGGAGGTGCTCAGCCGGGACGACCTGGCCGCGATGTTCGGCGGTCTCGACCTCGAAGCGATCGAGGCGGCCGTCCGGATGGGTGTGATCGAGCCGGCCGACGGCGACCGGTTCCGGGTCAGGTCCCCGCGCCTGCTCAGAGCCGGCGCCGAGCTGGTGGCGATGGGGATGCCGCTGCTGGCCGTACTCGACCTCGGAGCGCAGCTGCGGCTACGGGTTCAGACCGTCGCGACGCTGTTCGTGCAGGCGGTCGCGCCGACGATCGTGGGCGACCACGAGCCGGGCTGGGTGCCCGCCGACGCCGACATGGAGCGGATCATGCGCCTCGTGTCCGACCTGCGCCCGCTCGCCCGGGTCGTCGTCGACGAGGAGCTCGCCGGTGCGCTGGACAGCAGCATCGCCGACTACGTCACGCAGTGGCTGTCCGCGGCGGTGGAGGCCGCGGCGAGCCCCACCGCCTCCGACCCCGCCCGCAGCCCAACAGCGGACGGCTTCGCCGCCTCGTCCTAGAGCTGAATCTCGGTGAGGATCTTCTGCAGCCGGCCGACACCCTCGGCCAGGTCATCGTCACCGAGCGCGTAGGACATCCGGAACGAGCCCGGAGCGCCGAACGCCTCGCCCGGCACCACCGCGACCTCGGCCTCGTCGAGCACGAGCTCGGCGAGCTCAGCCGACGTCTGCGGCGTGCGGCCGCGGAGCGGCTTGCCGAGCAGCGCCGCCACCGACGGGTAGCAGTAGAACGCTCCCTGGGGGGTCGGGCACTCCACGCCGGGGATCTCGCGCAGCATCCGCACCATCGTCTGGCGGCGTACGTCGAACGCGGCTCGCATCATCGCCACGGCCGACAGGTCCCCGCTGACCGCGGCCAGCGCGGCGGCCTGCGCCACGTTCGAGACGTTCGAGGTCGCGTGCGACTGCAGGTTCGCGGCGGCGCTGACCACGTCGGTCGGCCCGATCAGCCAGCCGACCCGCCAGCCGGTCATGGCATAGGTCTTCGCCACCCCGTTGAGCACGACGCACTGGTCGGCGAGCTCGGGGACGACCACCGGCATCGACGGCGCCTCGGCCCCGTCGTACAGCAGGTGCTCGTAGATCTCGTCGCAGATCACCCAGATGCCGTGCTCGAGCGCCCAGCGGCCGATCGCCTCGACCGCCTCGCGGGGGTAGACGGCGCCGGTCGGGTTCGACGGCGAGCAGAACAGCACCGCCTTGGTCTTGGGGGTGCGGGCCGCCTCGAGCTGCTCCACCGTGGCCAGGTAGCCCGCCTCTGCGGTGGTCGAGACCACGACGGACTCACCGCCGGCAAGCCGGATGGACTCTGGGTAGGTCGTCCAGTACGGCGCGGGGAGGATGACCTCGTCGCCCGGGTCGAGAAGCGTGGCGAAGGCCTCGTAGACGGCCTGCTTGCCACCATTGGTGACCAGGACCTGGGCGGCCTGCACCTCGTAGCCCGAATCCCGCTTCGTCTTGTCGGCGATCGCCTGGCGAAGCGCGGGCAGGCCGGGCGTGGGCGTGTAGCGGTGCATCGCCGGGTCGTGGCAGGCCTTCGCGGCCGCCTCGACGATGGCCTCAGGCGTGGGAAAGTCCGGTTCGCCGGCCCCGAACCCGATCACGTCGCGCCCGGCGGCCTTCAGCGCCTTGGCCTTGGCGTCGACAGCAAGGGTTGCGGACTCGGCGATGCCGCCTACTCTGGCGGAGATTCGTGACGGGGCCATGACTACATGGTCGCGTACCCGGCATGCGGGATTCCATCCGGTTACCGGCGAGCTCAGTCCGTTCGACCGCACGCTGGGACCAGACGTAGACTGCGACGTTCGAACAGAGGGCAGTAGCTCAATTGGCCAGAGTCCCGGTCTCCAAAACCGGTGGTTGGGGGTTCGAGTCCCTCCTGCCCTGCGGAAGACCTGGACCACGTACGACGACGTCGCGCTTGCGCGCAGGAATGACAGGGAGGTGACGACACGGTGACGCAGACCAGCTCCAGCACGCCTGCGGCGGCTGGTTCAGGCCGCGGCAAGGGCGAGCCCGTTGGCTACCCGGCCCGGTTTGCCAACTACTACCGCCAGGTCGTCGCCGAGCTGCGCAAGGTCCTGTGGCCGACGCGCAACGAGCTCGTGACCTACACCATCGTGTCGGTGGTGTTCGTCGTCGCCATGATCGCTTTCGTCGGCGTGCTCGACTACGGCTTCACCAAGGCCGTCTTCGAGATCTTCAGTTGACACTCTTCCCCCACCAACAACCACCCGCTGAGGAAGCTCACCAACCGTGACCGAGTACGTGCCCGAGAACACCGACGCGACCGAGCCCACTGAGGTTCAGGTCGAGGCGGCCCTCGCCGAGCCGATGGACGCCGTCTCGGACGACGTGCTCTCCGAGGCCCCGCTGGCCGAGCACGCGGTTCCCGAGGAAGTCGTTGCGGATGAGACCCGCGACGAGGAGCCATCGCGCATCGACCTCACGGTTGCCGAGGAGTCGACCGGGTTCGGCGAGGAGTCGGCGGCTCCTGGCGAGGAGCTCGATGAGGGCCCTGCGGATGTCGACGAAGTCGAGGCGTTCCGCACCAAGCTCCTCACGCTGCCGGGTGACTGGTACGTCGTACACACCTACGCCGGTTACGAGAACCGCGTGAAGTCCAACCTCGAGTCGCGGATCGCCTCCCTCAACATGGAGGACTACATCTACGACATCCAGATCCCGACGCAGCCTGAGACGATCATCAAGTCCGGCAAGCGGCAGACGGTCGAGTCGAAGGTCTTCCCGGGCTACGTGCTCGTGCGGATGGACCTGACCGACGAGTCGTGGTCGGTGGTCAAGAACACGCCGAGTGTCACCGGCTTCGTCGGCGCGACGCACCCGATGCCGCTCTCGACTGCGGACGTCGTGAAGTTCCTCGCGCCGAAGCCGACCGAGGCGAAGAAGGCGGAGCCGGTTCGGGTCGTCGACTTCTCAGTGGGCGAGTCGGTCACCGTCATGGACGGGCCGTTCGCGACGCTGCCCGCCACCATCAACGAGATCAACGCCGAGGCCCAGCGACTGAAGGTCCTCGTTTCCATCTTCGGCCGGGAGACTCCGGTCGAGCTGTCGTTCAGCCAGGTCAGCAAGATCTGATCTGCGTTAGTTGAGGAATTAGTTATGCCTGCCAAGAAGAAGATCGCCGGTCTGATCAAGCTGCAGATCCAGGCCGGTGCGGCGACGCCGGCACCGCCGGTAGGTCCCGCGCTGGGTCAGCACGGCGTGAACATCATGGACTTCTGCAAGCAGTACAACGCAGAGACCGAGTCGCAGCGCGGCAACGTCATCCCGGTCGAGATCACCGTCTACGAAGACCGCAGCTTCACGTTCGTCACGAAGACGCCGCCGGCCGCGCGCATGATCCTCAAGGCTGCGGGTGTGGAGAAGGGCTCCGGCGAGCCGCACAAGACCAAGGTCGCGACGATCAGTGGCGCGCAGGTCCGCGAGATCGCGCAGACGAAGATGGCTGACCTCAACGCCAATGACATCGAGGCCGCGGCGAAGATCATTGCCGGCACCGCGCGCTCGATGGGTATCACCGTCACCGACTAGCAACACCGCATCACCGACAACTCAGCAGCTCATGTCGTGGGAGGGGCCACCGGGTCCCGCACGCACCACCTAAGGAGATTGAAATGGCACGCAGCAAGTCCTACGAAGCCGCAGCAGCGCTCATTGACCGCGAGCGTCTCTACTCGCCGATCGAGGCCGTCCGTCTCGCCAAGCAGACGTCGACGACCAAGCGCTTCGACGCGACCGTCGAGGTTGCGATGCGCCTTGGTGTCGACCCGCGCAAGGCCGACCAGATGGTCCGCGGCACCGTGTCGCTGCCGCACGGCACCGGCAAGACCGCACGCGTCGCGGTGTTCGCGACCGGTGACAAGGCCGAAGAGGCTCGCGCCGCGGGTGCGGACATCGTCGGTGGCGACGAGCTGATCGCTCAGGTCGAGGGCGGCATGCTCGACTTCGACGCCGCGGTCGCGACGCCTGACCTGATGGGCAAGGTCGGCCGACTGGGTCGAGTGCTCGGTCCGCGTGGCCTGATGCCGAACCCGAAGACCGGCACCGTGACGATGGATGTCGGCAAGGCCGTCGAGGACATCAAGGGCGGCAAGATCGAGTTCCGCGTCGACCGCCAGGCCAACCTGCACTTCGTGATCGGCAAGACGTCGTTCTCCGAGACGCAGCTGGTCGAGAACTACGCGAGCGCGCTGGACGAGGTGCTGCGGGCCAAGCCGTCGGCTGCCAAGGGCCGGTACATCAAGAAGATCGCGATGTCGACGACGATGGGGCCAGGCATCCAGGTCGACCCGGCCAAGACCAAGGCCAACGACGAGGGCGACGCTCCTGCGGCGGCGCCGGCCGCATCGGCACCGGCCGCAGCCGAAGAGCCCGCGACCGAGGTCGAGGAGACCGTCGAGGCCCCCGTGGCCGAGGAGTCGGGCGTCGAGGCTGAGGCCGAGGAGTCGGGAGCTGAGGCGGCTGCCGCTACTGAGGCGGAAGAGCCCGCTTCCGAGTAACTCGGCTCAGGTCAAAGTCAAACCCGCAACTACCAGGGGCGTACCTCGCGCTCCTCGTTGCGTCCCCCCGGCCCGTTGCGCTGGCACGCTCGAATGTCACATGCGTGTTGTGACGCTGAGTCCCTATGTCACATAGGTGTCGTGAAATGCAGCCCCAATGTGACATGGGGGTCGTAAAGCACGACACGTATGTGACATGCGATCCGGTTTTGGCTTTTGATCTGGGCCCCAGTAGCCTGATCGCTGCCGAAGACCGCCGGATGTGATCCCCGATCACTGAAAGCCCCGCGCAAGCGGGCGTCCTGCGCAGGTGAGTGGTACGTCGTCGAGTGCGATGTGTTTCCAACACACAGTGCTCCGCAACGCTCCGCGCGCCTGGCGCCGGGGCGTTTTCTGCATCTACAGACGTTCCACTGAGAGGAAGCCCATGGCCAGGCCGGACAAGGCCGCCGCGGTCGCCGAGCTCACCACGGCGTTCCGGGACTCCAGCGCTGCGGTTCTCACCGAGTACCGCGGGCTGACGGTCGCGGAGCTCAAGGAGCTTCGCCGCTCGCTCGCGGGCAACGCGACGTACAACGTCGTCAAGAACACCCTGAGCAAGATCGCCGCCCGCGAGGCCGGGCTCGAGGTGCTCGAGCCGATGCTCGAGGGCCCGTCGGCCATCGCGTTCGTCACCGGTGACCCGGTCACCGTGGCGAAGAGCCTGCGTGCGTTCACCAAGGACCACCCGCTGCTCGTGCTGAAGGGCGGCGTGCTCGACGGCGCACCGCTCTCCGCCGACGAGATCAAGAAGCTCGCCGACCTCGAGTCGCGCGAGGTTCTGCTCGCCAAGCTGGCCGGCGGTTTCGTCGCCCCGGCAACACAGCTCGCGAGCGTCTTGATGGCGCCGGTCCGCCAGCTCGCCCAGGTGCTGGGCGCGCTCGCGGCCAAGGCCGCTGCCGACCCGGACTGGGCAGGTGGCGACGGTGCTAGCGCGACGGATCCGACCCCCGCTGCCGCGGAGGAGGCGGCGCCGGACGCCGAGGCCGAGGCTGCTGCGCCCGCTGACGAGGCTCCTGCCGCTGAGGCCGCGGCGCCAGCGGCCGAGGCGCCAGCGGCTGAGGCTGAGGCACCCGTTGCCGAAGCGGCCGAGGAGGCTCCCGCCGCCGAGTCTGCTGAGACGAACACCGACGAGGCCCCCGCGGCCGAGGCAACCGACGAGGCCCCCGCGGCCGAGGCAACCGAATCAACCGAGACCGACGGCGTCGCTGACGCGTCCGCCGACAGCTGACACCAAGGAGAAATGCAATGGCGACTCTGACCAACGACGAGATCATCGAGGCCCTCAAGGAGAAGAGCCTCATCGAGATCTCTGACCTCGTGAAGCAGTTCGAGGAGACCTTCGGCGTTTCCGCCGCTGCTCCGGTGGCTGTCGCCGCGGCTCCCGCCGCCGGTGGCGCTGCAGCCGGTGGCGACGGCGGCGGCGGCGCGGACCAGGACGAGTTCGACGTCATCCTCGACGCGGCCGGCGACAAGAAGATCCAGGTCATCAAGGTGGTGCGCGAGCTGACCAGCCTGGGCCTGAAGGAAGCCAAGGACCTCGTCGACGGCGCTCCCAAGACCGTCCTCGAGAAGGCCAACAAGGAGACCGCCGACAAGGCGAAGGCTTCCCTCGAAGAGGCCGGCGCTTCGGTCACCGTCAAGTAGGCACTTAGTTCCACGCCGTCAGGGCGGGCCCGGTCGGGTCCCGCCCTGACGGCTTTTCCATGCGCTTTTGACGCGGCGGGGGAGGTGGTAAACCCCACCAAGCGGGCGGTAATGTCTCCATTTGTGACCCGCCTCACATGCGGCGGCCGGTGCGCCGGACGAAGAAAGCAGGGGCTGCGTGGGCGTTGAGGTCCAGGTCGAAGGCCTGACGAAGTCGTTCGGCCGGCAGGTCATCTGGGAGGACGTGACCCTCACCCTCCCCAAGGGCGAGATCAGCGTGCTTCTCGGGCCGTCCGGGACCGGCAAGTCGGTCTTCCTCAAGCACCTGATCGGCCTGCTGCGCCCCGACCGAGGCCATGTCTACATCGAGGGCCACGACGTTCCCAACGTCTCCGAGCGCCATCTCTACGAGGTCCGCAAGATGTTCGGCGTCTTGTTCCAGGACGGCGCGCTGTTCGGCTCGATGTCGATCTACGACAACGTCGCCTTCCCGCTGCGCGAGCACACCAAGAAGAGCGAGTCCGAGATCCGCAGCATCGTGATGGAGAAGCTCGAGCTCACCGGCCTGATCGGCGCGGAGGGCAAGCTCCCCGGCGAGATCTCCGGCGGTATGCGCAAGCGGGCCGGCCTGGCCCGCGCACTGGTGCTCGACCCGGAGATCCTGCTGTTCGACGAGCCGGACTCCGGCCTCGACCCGGTCCGTACGGCGTACCTGAACCAGCTGATCGTCGATCTCAATGCGCAGATCCAGGCGACGATGCTCATCGTCACGCACGACGTGAACACGGCACGGACGGTCCCGGACAACATCGGTCTGCTCTACCGCCGTCACCTCGCGATGTTCGGTCCGCGGGAGATGCTGCTGTCGAGCCAGGAGCCGGTGGTCCGGCAGTTCCTCAACGCGCGGCGGCAGGGCCCAATCGGCATGGCGGAGGAGAAGGACGCTGCCGAGCTCGAAGCGGAGAAGGAGGAGGGCGAGGAGATCCCGCCACTTCCGCCGATCCCGCCGCAGATCCTGCCCACCGACGGTCAGATGCGCCCGACGCAGCGCCCCCCTGGCCAGTGGCTGAGGGACAACGGCGTCACGCCGCCGCCCGGCTCGTTCGACGGTCAGGGCTACGCCCCGAAGTCCCGCACGCGGCCCGCGGACAACGAGGCGGAGAGCATCCGCGTGCTGCGGCCTCCCCAGCGTCGCCGGCCCGCCGCGTCCGCTGAGGCACCGCCGCGCAAGCGCACCTCGACCGGGGTCAAGCAGACGAGCGCCAAGAAGGCTGCCGCGAAGGACGCCGCCCCGAAGAAGACGACCGTACGGCGTACGGCCGGCGGCAGTGGCTCCACGGGTTCCAGGAGACGCTCCTCGTGAGTTCCGTCGGCGTCGCTGCACCCTTCCGTGCCAGCGGCAGCTTCTTCGCGATGTGCCTGGACACCTTCGTGGCGTTCGGGCGCTCGATTCGCCATCTGCGCTTCCAGTGGCGCGAGATGCTCGAACAGGCGTGGTTCATCGCGAGTGTCACGATCCTGCCCACCGCACTGGTGTCGATCCCGTTCGGTGCGGTCATCGCGCTGCAGATCGGAAACCTCGCTCGCCAGGTCGGCGCGCAGTCGTTCACCGGATCGGCGTCTGTCCTCGCGATCTTGCGTGAAGCAGCGCCGATCGTCTGCGCCTTGCTGATCTCAGGCGCAGGTGGCTCCGCGATCTGTGCCGACCTCGGCAGCCGCAAGATTCGCGACGAGATCGACGCGATGGAGGTGCTCGGCATCTCCCCGATCGAGCGCCTCGTCGTCCCCCGGGTCGCCGCCAGCATGATCGTCGCGGTCTTGCTGAACGGTCTGGTCTCGGTCGTCGGCGTGATCGGCGGTTACGTCTTCAACGTGATGCTGCAGCACGGCACGCCCGGCGCCTACATCCAGTCCTTCACTGCCTTAGCCCAGTTACCCGACTTGTACGTCGGTGAGTTCAAGGCACTGCTGTTCGGGTTGATGGCGGCGTTGGTCGCGTCGTACAAGGGACTCAACCCGAAGGGTGGGCCGAAGGGTGTCGGTGACGCGGTCAACCAGTCCGTGATCATCGCGTTCATGCTGCTGTTCGTGATCAACTTCGTGATCACGCAGGTCTACTTCACCGTCATCCCTCCGAAGATCGGCTGACGACGTGGCCTCCTCCAACGCGCCGCTCTCGCTGCCTCGCCCCCTTCGGGCGGTCACGCGGGTCGTCACTCGTCCGGTCGAGGTGATGCTCAGCGGGCTCGAGGACGCCGGCGAGCAGATGTCGTTCTACGGCCGGTCGCTCGGCTGGTTCTGGCGCACGATCGTCTCCTACAAGCGCGAGGTCGTTCGGCTGATCGCCGAGGTGAGCCTCGGGTCCGGTGCGCTCGCGTTGATCGGCGGCAGCGTCGGAGTCGTCGCGTTCCTCACCTTCTTCACCGGCACAGAAGTCGGCTTGGAGGGCTATCAGGGTCTGCAGCAGATCGGTATCTCCGCGTTCGCCGGATTCGTCTCGGCGTACTTCAACACTCGGGAAATCTCACCGATCGTCGCGGGCCTGGCGCTCACCGCAACCGTCGGTGCGGGCTTCACCGCTCAGCTCGGCGCGATGCGGATCAGCGAGGAGATTGACGCGCTCGAAGTCATGGGCATCCCGTCGATCCCGTACCTCGTGACCACCCGGCTGATCGCGGGCCTGGTAGCGGTGATCCCGCTCTACGTCGTCGGCCTGGTCGCGTCGTACTTCTCGACCCGCCTCATTGTCACGCTCTACTTCCATCAGTCCGGCGGCACCTACGATCACTACTTCCATACGTTCCTGGTGCCGACCGACGTCTTATACAGCTTCTTGAAGATCATCATCTTCGCCGTCGTCGTGATGCTGATCCACTGCTACTACGGCTATTACGCAAGCGGTGGTCCCGCGGGTGTCGGCGTCGCGGTAGGCCGCGCAGTCCGTACGTCGATCGTCGCCATCAACGTCATCGACCTGTTCCTGAGCCTCGCGCTGTGGGGAGCGAACACCACGGTCAGGATCGCGGGCTAGCACCATGGCGCGCAGCGAACGACGACACCGGATAGCCCGGCGCCTGCAAGGGCTCGGGTTCCTTGCGGTCGTCGTCCTGCTGCTCGGGCTGACCGTCGTCGTCTACAGCAAGAAGCTGCCGTGGCAGTCCACGGACGAGGTCACGCTGCAGGCCAACCGCATCGGCAACCAGCTGATCATTCCCGCCGACGTGAAGTACCAAGGCGTCCTGGTCGGCCGGGTCAGCTCGGTGCACAGCAACGGCGAGGATGCGAGCCTGACGCTGCAGCTGTCGAAGTCGTTGATCAAGAGCATCCCGAACAACGTGCAGGCGCGAATCCTGCCAAAGACGCTGTTCGGTGAGAAGTACGTCGACCTCGTCCTCCCGCAGGACAGCTCGACGCCTGGCGTCCCACCCGCGACGAGCACGCTGAAAGCCGGTGACGTCATCCAGGAAGACCGTTCCGAGGTGGCGGTCGAGCTGCAGCAGGTCTTCACGAAGCTGGTGCCGGTGCTGCGCGCGGCGAACCCCGCGGCACTGTCGGTCGCGCTGTCCAACACCGCGATGGCGCTTCAGGGCCGCGGCGAGAAGCTCGGGAAGAGCTTCGAGCTGATCAACAGCTACTTCCAGCGACTCAACCAGGACCTGCCGAACATCCAGCACGACATCTCCGGCCTGGCTGACCTCGCCAGCAACTACGCGGACGCGGCGCCCGACCTGCTGGAGACGCTGAAGCACTTCTCCGTCACCGCGCACACCTTCACGGTCAAGGCCGATCCCTACGCGCAGTTCCTCGCCGGCACGGCCGGCTTCGCGGACACCGGCGCCGCCTTCTTCAAGAAGAACGGCGAGGGCCTCAAGAACCTCGCGAAGTACAGCGAAGGCCCGCTGGGTGTGCTGTCGGACTACTCGATCGTCCTCGAGTGCCTCCCCAACGGCCTGTCGATCTTCGACCGTGAGCGGCTCGAGCACGCGTTCCAGGGCGGCGAGCTGCACATCGACCTGATCCCGGTGAACAGCCGCGGTGTCTACACCGCGAAGGACAGGCCCTCGATCAAGGAGTTCACGCACGCGATCCTGCCCGCGAACTGCTACGGCTTGCCGTACGAAGGCAAGGGCCTCCACCCGGAGAACTCGAAGTACCCGTTCGCGCCCGGCGGCAACTACGCCATGGGCGGCTACGCCGGTTCTAGCGCGGCAACGCCGGCCGCGACCCGGTCCTCGTTGTTTACGACCGGCGGTGTCGGATCGGCTGCCGAGCAGGCACAGATCCGGATGCTGGTCGCAGAAGTCACCGGCGAGCAGCCGACGTCCGAGGGCCTGACCGACCTGCTGCTCGGACCGCTGCTGCGCGGCATGGTGGTGAGCATGCGATGAAGGGCCAAACGCTCGGCGCCACGATCAAGCTGATCATCTTCGCGGTTGTCACCATCATCACGACAGCCGTGCTCGGTGTCGTCGTCAGCAACCGCACGTTCGGCTCGACCAACACCTACAAGGCGAACTTCACTGATGCCACTGGGCTGACCAGTGGTAGCGACGTCCGGATGGCGGGCGTGCGCGTCGGGACCGTGAAGTCGATCAAGTCGGAGTCCGCGGGCGGCACAAACTTCGCGCAGGTGTCCTTCGACGTCAACACCGGCGTGCCGATGACACCGACCACCCAGGTGAAGATCCAGTACCTGAACCTGGTCGGTCAGCGCTACATCAACCTGGTGTCGACTCCGGGTGACAACGCCACGCAGGACCCGAAGGTCGTGATCCCGCTCGACCGGACCAGTCCGGCGCTCGACCTGACAGCCCTGTTCAACGGCTTCAAGCCGTTGTTCCGCGCCCTGAGTCCCGAGGACGTCAACAGGTTCGCGCTCGAAATCATCAAGACCCTGCAGGGTGAGGGCGGGACGGTTCAGCAGCTGCTTGTCCAGACCGCGTCGCTGACCAACACCGTCGGCCAGCGCGACGCCGCCATCGGGCAGGTCATCGACAACCTGCTCACGGTGCTGACCACCGTGCAGAAGCGCGACGCCGGCCTGGGTCAGACGATCACCCAGCTGCAGCGTCTCGTCTCCGGTCTCGCCGGTGACCGAGATGCAATCGCGGAGTCGTTGACCAACATCAACCTCCTCGCGACCAGCAGCTCGAAGCTCTTCACTGGCATCCGGCCAGTGCTGCCCGCCGACCTTCGCAACCTGGAGAAGCTCGCCCGGGTCCTGAACACCACGAAGGACCCGGTCGAGAAGACGAAGAATGCCCTCGCGGCGTGGCTGCAGCGCGAGCCGGCGAAGCTGACCCGGATCATCCGGACCGGCAGCTACGGCGCGTACTTCAACTTCTGGCTCTGCTCGGCCGCAGTCGTCGGCCTGCCGGTGCAGCTGCAGCCGGCCAAGTCCCAGTCTCCGTCCTGCCCGGCGGTCGACTGATGAGACCGTTCAGAGAGCGCAACCCGCTGCCGATCGGCATCGCGGGCGTGTTGGCGATCGTCATCCTGCTGGTGCTCGCCTTCAAGATCGGCAGCCTGCCGTTCATCAACTCCGGGCACACGGTGTACGCGGAGTTCAACGACGCGGCGAGTCTCCAGCCAGGCGCCAATGTGCGCATCTCCGGTGTGAAAGTCGGCAAGGTCACTTCGGTCGACCTCGACTACGTGCCCGGTCACGGCAACATCGTGAAGGTCGGCATGAAGGTCAGCGGCGGGCCGCACATCGGCGCCGAGACGACCGCCAACATCAAGATCGAGACGCTGCTCGGCACCGTCTACGTAGCGCTGAACCCGACACCGAGCGGTGAGCTCGCGAACGACACGATTCCGGTGGACCGTACGACGACACCGACCTCGATCACCGAGGCGTTCATCGGCCTCGGCCAGCGTGCCGGCGAGATCGACACCAAGCAGCTCGCGAAATCCTTCCAGGTGCTGGCGGACACGTTCAAGGACACCCCGGGCGAGGTGCATGCGTCGCTCGTGGGTTTGGAGAAGGTGTCGCGATCGATCGCGTCGCGGAACAACCAGCTGACGTCGCTGCTCGGCAAGGCGAACGACGTCACCACGACGATCGCGAGCCACGATGCCGAGATCCAGAAGCTGATCGATGACTCCTCGCTGATCCTGCGCACGATCAGCCAGCAGCGAGCCGTCGTACATCAGCTGCTGGTCAGCACCGCCCAGCTCGCCGATCAGCTCACCCATCTCGTCGCGGAGAACCGCAAGGTGATCGGGCCGGCGCTGAAGGAGCTCGAGAAGACGCTGTCGATCCTGCGCGCGAACCAGCAGCAGCTCGACCAGACGATCCACCTCGCCGCACCCTTCGTCCGCGACTTCGTCGACACGCTGGGCAACGGCCGTTGGTTCGAGACGACGCTGACCAACCTGACCAACTCGGCGGGGACGTTGAAGCTCGGAAACTCGGGGAGCCGGTAGTGGGCCGCCTCGGAGACATGTTCGGCGACATGGTTCGCCGCTTCGGTGCGGGCGTTGTCGCCCTCGTCGCCGCTGTCGTGTTGCTCATCGTCGGTGTCGCTGTCGCGGTCAGCACCGGCGGCGGCAAGACCTACCACCTGACGGCGTACTTCACGCGCACCGTCGGCCTCTACACCGGCAACGACGTGCGGATCATGGGCGTCAAGGTGGGGAAGATCGACAAGATCACGCCGGTCGGTCCGGCGGTGAAGGTCGAGATGTCCTACGACGGCGACGACCGCGTTCCGCTGCACGCGAAGGCCGTCGTCGTGACGCCATCGATCGTCAGCGACCGTTACGTGCAGCTGAGCCCGGGCTACACCAGCGGCGCGACGTTGCCGGACAACGCAGTCCTCGGCTGCGTTCCGGGTGGAACGAATGACAGCGACTGCTCTGCACAGACCGCCGTGCCGCTGGAGCTCGACGAGATCTTCGGCAACATCAATGACCTCAACGAAGCGCTCGGCCCGGACGGCGCCAACAAGAACGGTGCACTCGCGCAGCTGGTCAAGATCAGCGCCGAGAACCTCAAGGGCAACGGCAAGGTCTTCAACCAGGCGTTCCGTGACTTCTCGACGGCGATCTCGACCCTGTCCGGCAGCCGCAACGACCTGTTCGACACGGTGAGCAGCCTGCAGAAGTTCACGACGACGCTGGCGAACGACAACGGCGGCGTGATCGCGCTCAACCGCAACCTCGCGAAGGTCGGCGGGCAGCTCGCGAACGAGCGCAAGGACCTCGGCGCGGCGCTTGCCAACCTGGCGTCTGCGCTGACCGTGGTGCAGAGCTTCGTGGCAGACAACCGCGAGAGCATCAAGACCGACATCCACGGGCTGGCGAAGGTCACCGACGTCCTGAGCAAGGAGAAGGTCGCCCTCACCCAGCTCACCAACCAGGTGCCGCTCGGCCTTGCCAACCTCAGCCTCGCCTACGACCCGGCGGCGCGCACCCTGGACACGAAGGCTGACCTCACCGAGCCGCTCGTGACGACCGGCCCGTCGGGCGCGCTCTGCCAGCTGCTGTCGACGCTCGGGCTCGAGACGCTGGTCGGCGACGCCGTCGGCTGCCACGCGAACTCACCGGTCCTCAGCTCGAGCGCGCACCACACTCGGCCGACCCTGGCCGAGCTCCTCACCGGCGGTCAGTCATGAGCCGACTGATGCGGAAGGTCGCCGCCGCCGCGGTGGGCGTGGTCGCACTGGCAGGCTGCGGCTTCCACGGCGCCTACTCGCTTCCGCTGCCCGGTGGTGCCGCAACCGGTCCGACGTACACCGTGACGGCGGAGTTCAAGGACGTGCAGGACCTCACGCCGCAGGCCGCGGTGCGGGTCAACGACGTCGCGGTCGGTGACGTCAGCGGGATCAAGCTCGACCCGGTGACGCTCAAGGCCAAGGTCACGATGCGGGTCCGGAAGTCCGTGGTGCTGCCGGCGAACGCTGTTGCGACCCTCGAGCAGACGACCCTGCTGGGTGAGAAGTTCGTCGCCATCGCTCCGCCGACGAGCGAGGCGCCGACCGGCCGGCTCGAGGACGGCGCGACCATCGACTCGGCGAGTGAGCTGCCGAGCGTCGAGGAAGTGTTCGGCCTGCTGTCCCAGGTGCTCAACGGTGGTGACCTCGGCGACCTGCAGACGATCAACCTCGAGGTGTCCAAGGCGCTGTCGGGCCGCGAGGCCGATGTCCGAGGCGCGCTGCAGCAGCTCACCACGTTCATCGGTGGGCTGGCCGCCCAGAAGCACGAGATCGTCCGCGCGATCGACGGGCTCGACCGTTTCACCGCTGAGCTCGCCGGTCAGGACAAGACGATCGCAACCGCGCTCGACGAGCTCGGCCCGGGTTTGAAGGTCCTCGCCGATGAACGGGCGCAGTTCACCTCCCTGCTGACCCACCTCTCGCGCTTCGGAAAGATCGCCGGGCGGGTCATCAACGCGTCGAGCTCGCAGACCATCGCGGAGCTTCACGATCTCAAGCCGGTTCTCGGCCACCTGGCCGCCGCTGGGACGAACCTGCCGAAGGCGCTCGAGATCCTCGTCACCTATCCGTTCCCTCGCGACTTCAGCGCGGGTGCGCCTGGCGACTACGTCAACCTGGACCTGAAGGTCGATCTGGTGCCCGTCGTGTGCGCACTGTTCGCCGACCAGACGCCGGCTCAGCTCGTAGCCACGCTCGGGCCGGTCCAGGCCCAGCTGATCCAGCTGCTCTCCGGAGGCACCGAGGCGTGCCCGACGGCGGGCAGCGTGACCAGCCCGACCGGCGGCGCTGCCCGCGGCGCGTCGCTCCCGACCGGGACGTCGGACCTCGCCCGCCTGCTCACCGGCATCGGAGGCCCCCAGTGATCCGCCTCGGCACGAAGGTGCAGCTCGCGATCTTCGCGCTGATCACCGTGCTCGGCATCGCGTTCGTCGGTGCGGCGTACGTCGGCGTGCACCCGTTCGGGATCAACGGCCCGTACACCGTGCAGCTGCATCTCCCGTCCTCCGGTGGCATCTTCACCAATGCTGACGTCGACGAGCGTGGCGTTGTGGTCGGTCGGGTCGGAGCGATCCATCTCGGCCAGCATCCCGGCGACCCACTGACGGTCGACCTGAAGATCAACGACGGCGAGAAGATCCCCGCAACCGGTCTCAGGGCAAAGGTCACGAACCTGTCAGCCGTCGGCGAGCAGTACGTCGAGCTCGAGCCGGCGACTACGGGTCCGCCCTACCTCAGTTCGGCGTCCCAGCCGATCGAAGGGTCGATCCCGGTTGACGACGCAGTGATCCTGCGGAACCTCGAGCAGCTGTTCGCGAGTGTCAACGTTCACGACCTGTCGACGACGGTGACCGAGCTCGGCAAGGCCTTCAACGACCTCGGTCCCAGCCTGCAGAAGCTGATCGACGGTGGCGAGGCGCTGACGCAGGCGGCGCAGGACGCGCTGCCGCAGACCGAGCAGCTGATCAACGACGGCAAGACCGTGCTCGACACCCAGCGGGACGTGTCGGCCCAGCTGAAGCAGTTCGCCGCGAGCTTCAACAAGTTCAGCGGCGCGATCAGCCACAACGACACGGCGCTTCGCACCATCCTCGACAACGGCACGGCTGCGGCGCAGCAGCTCAAGCTGCTGATCAAGGACAACGAGGACGTCGTGCCGGAGCTGCTGACGAACCTCAACACGTTTAGCCAGATCCAGAGTGTGCGGCTGCCACAGGTGCGCGCCGTCCTCGAGCTCTACCCGGCGATCGTCGCCGACTCCTTCTACGCGCTCCCGCCGCCAGGGCCGGACGGAATCTCGACCGCGCGGTTCGGCAACATCACCGACACCGGATCGTTCTGCAGCACGGGATACGCGAGTACCAAGACGCGGTCCAACAAGCCGAAGGACTGGGGTGGTGCGGCGAACCTGAACGCGTACTGCCAGGGCGGCCCCAATGACCAGCGTGGTTCCCGTTTCGCGCCTCGCCCGAAGGGCGACCACGCGAACGTGACGAACTCCACGCCGTACGACGGGCCGCGATACGGCCAGCCGTTCCCGGGCGCGGGTGCAGTCGGGGATTGTGGCACGCCGAGCTGCCCGAAGTCCTCGCCGCAGGGGACCGCGAAGACCAGGGCCTCCGATGCCGCATACGAGACGCCGACGTTCGCGGCGCCGTACGACCCGAAGACGGGCATCCTGCAGGGCCTCGACGGCAAGCTCTACCAGCTCGGCCTGTCGGGCCCGCTCGCCCCCGTTTTTGGCTCCTCCTCATACACCTGGCTGCTCCTCGCACCTACGATGCGCTAGTGCGCCGGGGGTCAGCAGTACTCATCGCGGTCGTCCTGGTCCTCGTGGCCACGGGCGTGCTCGCGGGCATCGGCGTTCGTCACGCCTCGAACGCGAACTCCCTCGACGACGAGCGGACGCAGGTTGCGCTGATCGCCGGAAAGTACGCCGTGGACTTCACGTCGGTCGACTACCGGCACCTGCAGGCGGACTTTGACGCGGCGGCCAAGAACGCGACCAGTGACTTCGCGAAGAAGTACCTCGCCACCGTGCAGGTGTTCGCCCCGCTGTACACCAAGGGGCAGGTCGTCCAGACCACCTCGGTGGACCTCGCCGGCGTCTCCTCGCTCACCTCCGACACGGCCGTCGTGCTGGTGGCGCTGAAGGGCGTCGCGACCAACACGAAGACCAAGCTCGGCACCCAGCAGCTGTTCCGGATGCAGATCTCACTCGCCAAGGTCGGAAACCGGTGGCTCACCAGCAATGTCGTGCCGCTATGACGCGGCCCGCGGTTTGTGGAGCGCCCCAGTGAGCGAGAACGACGAGAGCAGCGACGCGCCGGAGTTCGTGGCGGTCACGCCGCGCGGCACGCGGGACGACTCGGAGCCCACTGCGGACTCAGGCCCAGTCGCCGACGGCCCCGAGGGCAAGCCGGAGCCCGAGCCTGAGCCCGCGGTCGAGCCGGAGCCGAGCGTCGACGCGACGCAGCCGGAAGCACCTGAACCGGTCCACGATGAGAAGCCGCCGGCGGCGACCGAGTCGGAACCCGAGTCCGACACCGGCGCCGAGCCCGATCTCGCCCAGGCGCCTGAGGCCTCGACGGAAACGGCGCCACCTGCCGTGCCCGAGCCCACCGCGTCTGCCGAGCCGGCCGCAGCTGCGGCCACCTTGCGCTGGACCCCTCCAGTGCTCGAGCGTCCGTCGGCCACGCCCGAGGCCGCTGAGCAGGAAGCGGAGCCGGAGTCGGCTCCTGGCGGCGACGCAGCGGTCTCCGTCCGGGTCGCCGCCGAGGGGATGGCCGCCGCCCTTGCGGGACACCCCACGCCGGCCGAGGTGGAGGAGCCGACCAGCCGCTCCGTCGGACCGGTCGCGATCGTCACGGCGGTGTGCGTCGTACTGGCGCTGGCAGCGGGCGCCCTGCTGGCCGTGACGGCGCACTCGAACTCGAACCACCGGGCGGTTGCGGCCGCTCGGACCGCCGCCCTCGCGGCTGCCAAGCAGGAGACCGCGGTCGCGCTGACCTACGACTACCGCACGCTCGACGCGGACTTTCAGCGCGCTGAGGCGGGGATGAGCCGAAAGTTCCGGGCCAACTACGCCCAGACGGCCGCCAGCTCGGTCGCGCCGCTCGCCCAGAAGACGCACGCGATCACGACGGGCACGGTCGCCGCCGGCGGGGTTGTCTCCGCGACCCCGACGACCGCGCGGATTCTGGTCTTCGCGAACCAGACCGTCGAGAACAAGCTGCTCAACGCCACGTCCCGCCTGGACCGGTCGGTCATCGAGGTGACCATGGTCAAGGAGAACGGGCGCTGGGTGATCGACAACCTGCAGCCGTTCTAGGAGACACGCACCCCACAAACCCCTTACGGGGCTTGACGTAGGGCCGCCCGGAGGCCATCCTGCTGCGCAGCGTGAGAACGTGCTGGCCCCGGCTTGGGTTTAGCCGAGCGTGGGCTGGTGTAGACAGGTAGCCCGTTCGGGTCTATGCTGCTCGATTGCGCTGCTTCCTGATGCCACCGTGCCCATTTGGGCCGGGGCCATCGGCGTGCGCGCACGTTGACAGCGGGCTCTAGAGAAGGACCCCACTTGGCCGCCTCGCGCACCACTGCTCCTGCTTCATCCACCCTTGCACCACGTCGCATCTCCTTCGCGCGGATCAATGAGCCGCTCGAAGTGCCGAATTTGCTGGCGCTGCAGACCTCCTCGTTCGATTGGCTGATCGGCTCGCCGTCCTGGCGTGAGTCGGTCGAGGCCGGCACGCCCTCCGGGCTCGAGGAGATCCTTTCCGAGATCAGTCCGATTCGGGACTTCTCCGACACCATGTCGCTGGAGTTCCGCGAGCCGAAGCTCATGGACCCCCCGCACTCCATCGAGGAGTGCAAGGACAAGGACATGACCTACTCGGCGCCGCTCTTCGTCATTGCCGAGTTCACGAACAACGAAACCGGCGAGATCAAGAGCCAGACGGTGTTCATGGGCGACTTCCCGCTCATGACCAACCAGGGCACCTTCATCATCAACGGGACCGAGCGGGTCGTCGTGTCCCAGCTCGTCCGTTCGCCCGGCGTCTACTTCGACCGGACCCTCGACAAGGTCACCGACCGCGAGGTCTACACCGCCAAGGTCATTCCCGGCCGCGGCGCGTGGCTCGAGTTCGAGGTCGACAAGCGTGACCAGGTCGGCGTCCGCATCGACCGCAAGCGCCGCCAGCCCGTCACGGTGCTGCTGCGCGCGCTCGGTTGGGACGACGCGAAGATCCTCGAGCGCTTCGGCGAGTTCGACTCGATGCGTCTGACCCTCGAGAAGGACCACACCTCCACGCCGGACGAGGCGTTGATCGACATCTACCGCAAGCTGCGTCCGGGTGAGCCCCCGACGCGCGACGCCGCGGAGACGCTGCTCAACAACCTCTACTTCAACGAGAAGCGCTACGACCTCGCGAAGGTCGGCCGCTACAAGGTCAACAAGAAGCTCGGTACGACGCTGCCCAACAGCGTCGGCGTGCTGACCGAGGACGACATCGTCGCGGCGATCGACTACGTCGTGCGGCTGCACCGTGGTGACGCCGGTTTCGAGACCGACGACATCGACCACTTCGGCAACCGTCGCCTCCGCACGGTCGGCGAGCTGATCCAGAACCAGGTCCGCATCGGCCTGTCCCGGATGGAGCGCGTCGTCCGCGAGCGGATGACGACCCAGGACGTCGAGGCGATCACCCCGCAGACCCTGATCAACATCCGCCCGGTCGTGGCGTCGATCAAGGAGTTCTTCGGGACTTCACAGCTGTCGCAGTTCATGGACCAGACCAACCCGCTCGCCGGTCTGACCCACAAGCGTCGCCTCTCGGCACTCGGCCCCGGTGGTCTGTCCCGTGAGCGCGCAGGCTTCGAGGTCCGTGACGTGCACCCCAGCCACTACGGCCGGATGTGCCCGATCGAGACGCCGGAAGGCCCGAACATCGGCCTGATCGGCTCGCTCGCGACCTACGCGCGGATCAACCCGTTCGGCTTCGTCGAGACGCCGTACCGCCGAGTCGACAAGGGCCGGGTCACCGACCAGATCGACTACCTGACGGCCGACGAAGAGGACCGTCACGTCATCGCGCAGGCCAACGCGCCGCTGAACCCCAACGGCACGTTCGTCGAGAACCGCGTCCTGGTACGTCGCAAGGACGGCGAGGTCGACTACGTCGAGCCCGCCGACATCGACTACATGGACGTCTCGCCGCGCCAGATGGTGTCGGTCGCGACCGCGATGATCCCGTTCCTCGAGCACGACGACGCGAACCGCGCGCTCATGGGTTCGAACATGCAGCGCCAGTCGGTGCCGCTGCTCCGCGCCGAGGCGCCGCTGGTCGGCACCGGCATGGAGTACCGCGCCGCTGTCGACGCCGGTGACGTCGTCGTCGCTGAGCAGGCCGGCACGGTGGCGGAGGTCGCCGCGGACTACGTCACGGTCTCCCACAAGGACGGCACCAGCCGCACGTACCGGATGGCGAAGTTCCACCGGTCGAACCAGGGCACGTCGTTCAACCAGAAGCCGATCGTCAACGAGGGTGACAAGGTCGAGGCGGGTCAGGTCATCGCCGATGGTCCTTGCACCCAGAACGGCGAGATGGCGCTTGGCAAGAACCTGCTCGTCGCCTTCATGTCGTGGGAGGGCCACAACTACGAGGACGCGATCATCCTGTCGCAGCGCCTCGTCGAGGACGACGTCCTCTCCTCGATTCACATCGAGGAGCACGAGGTCGACGCCCGTGACACGAAGCTCGGCCCCGAGGAGATCACGCGGGACATCCCCAACGTCTCCGAGGAGGTCCTGGCTGACCTCGACGAGCGCGGCATCATCCGCATCGGCGCCGAGGTAGTTCCCGGCGACGTACTCGTCGGCAAGGTCACGCCCAAGGGCGAGACCGAGCTCACCCCCGAGGAGCGCCTGCTCCGCGCGATCTTCGGTGAGAAGGCGCGCGAGGTTCGCGACACCTCGCTGAAGGTTCCGCACGGCGAGTCCGGCAAGGTCATCGGCGTCCGCGTCTTCAACCGCGACGACGGCGATGAGCTGCCGCCGGGCGTCAACGAACTGGTCCGGGTGTACGTCGCGCAGAAGCGGAAGATCACCGACGGTGACAAGCTCGCGGGTCGCCACGGCAACAAGGGCGTCATCTCGAAGGTGCTGCCCGTCGAGGACATGCCGTTCCTCGCGGACGGCACGCCCGTCGACATCATCCTGAACCCGCTAGGTGTGCCCGGTCGTATGAATGTCGGCCAGGTCCTCGAGACCCACCTCGGTTGGGTCGCGAAGACCGGTTGGCAGATCGATGGCACCAAGGAGGACTGGCAGAAGCGCCTCGCCGAGATCGGGGCCGACTCCTCGGAGCCCGGCACGAACCTCGCGACGCCCGTCTTCGACGGCGCCCGTGAGGAGGAGATCAGCGGCCTGCTCGGTTCGACCCTGGTCAACCGTGACGGTCAGCGTCTGGTCGGCGAGACCGGCAAGGCGCAGCTGTTCAACGGTCGGACCGGTGAGCCGATCGACGAGCCGATCTCGGTGGGCTACATCTACATCCTGAAGCTGCTCCACCTGGTCGACGACAAGATCCACGCTCGGTCGACCGGCCCGTACTCGATGATCACGCAGCAGCCGCTGGGTGGTAAGGCGCAGTTCGGCGGTCAGCGGTTCGGTGAGATGGAGGTGTGGGCGCTCGAGGCCTACGGCGCGGCGTACGCGCTGCAGGAGCTGCTCACCATCAAGTCCGACGACGTCCTGGGCCGGGTCAAGGTCTACGAGGCGATCGTCAAGGGCGAGAACATCCCCGAGCCGGGCATCCCCGAGTCGTTCAAGGTCCTGATCAAGGAAATGCAGTCGCTGTGCCTCAACGTCGAGGTGCTGTCCAGCGACGGCATGCAGATCGAGATGCGGGAGACCGACGAGGACGTGTTCCGTGCAGCGGAAGAGCTCGGTATCGACCTGAGCCGACGCGAGCCAAGCTCGGTCGAAGAGGTCTGACAGACCTCCACGACGGAGCCAGAGAAACAAAGCCAAGCAAGACCGAAAGAAAGAAGACAACGTGCTCGACGTCAACTTCTTCGACGAGCTGCGCATCGGCCTGGCCACGGCGGACGACATCCGGCTGTGGTCGCACGGTGAGGTCAAGAAGCCCGAGACGATCAACTACCGCACGCTCAAGCCGGAGAAGGATGGCTTGTTCTGCGAGAAGATCTTCGGACCGACCCGCGACTGGGAGTGCTACTGCGGCAAGTACAAGCGGGTCCGCTTCAAGGGGATCATTTGCGAGCGCTGCGGCGTCGAGGTCACCCGTGCCAAGGTGCGGCGGGAGCGGATGGGTCACATTGAACTGGCCGCGCCGGTCACGCACATCTGGTACTTCAAGGGCGTCCCGAGCCGGTTGGGCTATCTGCTCGATCTGGCCCCCAAGGACCTCGAGAAGATCATCTACTTCGCGGCGTACCTGATCACCGGCGTTGATGACGCCAAGCGGCAGTCCGACCTCCCGTCGCTGGAGGCCCGGATGGGAGTCGAGCGCAAGCGGCTCGAGGACGCCCGTGATGCTGCGGTGGACGGGCGCGCCAAGAAGCTGGAAGAGGACATCGCCGCGTTGGAGGCCGAGGGCGCCAAGGGCGACGCGAAGCGCAAGGTCCGGGACGCGGCCGAGCGCGAGATGAACCAGATCCGGAACAAGGCGCAGCGTGAGGTCGATCGTCTCGACGAGGTGCTGGACACGTTCCGCAAGCTCGAGCCCAAGCAACTCATCGCGGACGAGGTGCTCTACCGCGAACTGACCACCCGGTTCGGGGACTACTTCACCGGCGGGATGGGCGCTGCCGCGCTGCAGAAGCTGCTGACCGACTTCGACCTCGAGGCGGAGGCGGAGTCACTGCGCGAGACGATCCGCAGCGGGAAGGGTCAGAAGAAGGCGCGGGCGCTCAAGCGCCTCAAGGTGGTCGACGCGTTCCGCAAGACCGACAACAAGCCGCAGGGCATGGTGCTCGACGCCGTCC
>DASZXY010000008.1:0-11876 GCA_035545635.1 Mycobacteriales bacterium
ATCCGCGTCCTCAACTACGCCGGACAACTCCTCGGCGAATACACGATCAACCCCGACCGCAACTACCAAACCCGCCGCCAGACCTAACCTCTGTCCAGGATGTCTTGCGACAGGTGTCCGCGATGTCCTGCGACATCACATCGGTGGAGCTGAGGGGATTCGAACCCCTGACCCCTTGCATGCCATGCAAGTGCGCTACCAACTGCGCC
This sequence comes from Mycobacteriales bacterium, assembly GCA_035545635.1. Lineage (GTDB taxonomy): Bacteria > Actinomycetota > Actinomycetes > JAFAQI01 > JAFAQI01 > DASZTV01. Next base: position 210 of record DASZXY010000008.1, read on the forward strand.
ACAGCCCCGGATGAAGCGCCAGCGAGTCTAGCCGAGCGCGCGATTGCCGGTTGAGCACCTTTCAGCGCGCTCAGGTGGCAATGGGCGGTCAGCGGGCGTCGTCGCCGGTCTCTTCCTCCGGCGGACTGCCCGCGTTGTGCTCCTCGATCCGCCAGCCGCGCCCGATGTTCGCCAGCAGCGACCAGCGGCAGTTGGACAGGGGGGCCAGCCGCCACCACGTGTCTGGATGCATTCCGACCATCGTGCCGATCGTGGCGCGGGCCGCGCTGCCGTGTGTCACGGCCACCAGGAGACAGCCCGCCCCGAGCCGCTCGACCCACTCGTCGATGCACTCCAGGCAGCGGGCGCCGACCTCGGCGTACGTCTCACCGCCGCCGCGACGGGCATCCTCGCCTTCCTGCCAACGCCGATACTCGTCCGCGAACTGCGTCCGGGCCTCGGCGCGGGTCAGCCCTTCCCAGGCGCCCAGGTTGATCTCGCGCAGCCGGGGGTCGACCGCAGCGATCTCCAGACCACACTCAGCGGCGACGACCTTGGCGGTGTCGTGCGCGCGCGACAGGTCGGAGGTGATGATCGCGTCCGGCTTCATCGGCGCGATCCCCACCGCGACCGCCTCGGCCTGGGCGCGGCCGATGACGTCGAGCTTCGACTCGGTCTGACCCTGGAACCGGCCGGTGGCGTTCCACTCCGTCCGGCCGTGGCGCAGCAGCAGGACCTGTTGCATCTGCGTCATGACGCCGGCGACTGCTTCGAGTCGGCCGGTGGGATGGCGTCAGCCGGTAGCGGCAGCGACGGGCAGTCTTTCCAGAGCCGCTCGAGCGCGTAGTACGTCCGCTCCTCCGCGTGCTGCACGTGCACGACGATGTCGAGGAAGTCGAGCAGGACCCAGCGGCCCTCCTGTTGCCCCTCTCGGCGTACCGGCTTGGCCTTCAACGCCAGCAACCGTTCCTCAATTGCGTCGACCACAGCGCGGACCTGGCGCTCGTTGGGTGCGGACGCGAGCACGAAGCAGTCGGTGATGACGAGCTGCTCGCTGACATCGATGATCACGAGATCGGTGGCCAGCTTGTCGGTCGCAGCGCTGACCGCGGCTTCAGCGAGCTCGATGCTGCGCGCGCTTGCGCTCACTTCTTGAAGTCCGATCCAAGGATCACGATGAACTTCGCGACGGTCTGGTTGTAGATGCTCTTCCGCACGTCGGAGGGCGGGAGGCCGAGCGCCTTCGCCAGAGTGCGGGCTTGTTCGGCGTCGCTGTCGTGGAAGATGTCGACCTCTGAGCGGGCGTTGGAGAAGTTGGGGGCGTTGCCGCTTCCAACATACGTAAAGCCGTTCGCGGCGAGGAGCGGGCAGGCCTTGGGGACCAGTCCTGGCCGGCCGACGCCGTTGAGCAGCAGGACGGTCGCGTGCTGCTGGTTCGCGCCTGCCGGCACCGAGTCAGCAAGATGTCCCGAGACGAGCGCCTTGATGTTGGCGTCGTCCGCCCGGTACGACGGCAGGGCGCCACCCGAGTCGATCGTGATCACGGGCAGGTCGGTCGGGACGACACCGGCATCCGTCTGGTCGTAGGTGGCGATCTGGGTCAGCGTCGTCGCGAGCGTCGGGATGCTGATCGTCGTCTGGGACGTCTTGGGCAGCTGGCGCAACAGCGCCTCGACGCCGGTGATCGACCGCGGCAGCGCCTGGATCGTCGCGTCAACGACAGCCTGCAGCCGGGCGAGCACCCCCGCCGCGCCCTCTCGCGCAGGGTGGTAGGTGGCGTAGACCAGCGCCTCCTCCCCGTTGAGGTGCTGACCCGGGCCGGCCGCGACGAGGATCCGTCCGCCGCCATCGGGATTTCTCTTGATCACGTCGGTGTCGACATCGACGTTGATCCCGCCGACCTGGTTGACCAGCGTGGCGAGGGTGGGCTCGTCGATCACCCAGGAACCGTCGATCGTCACGCCGCCGAGCACCGACGACAGTGCGCTTCGCGAACCCGCCCCACCGTTGGGCAGCGCCAGCACCGAGCCGAAGTTCTGCGTCCCGTAGCCGCACACGTCGGTGATCAGCCGGCCGGGGATCAGCAGCTCCAGCCCGCGTTCGGTCGAAGGGTCGGCGGCAAGCAGCATCGAGCCGTCGGCGACCCCGCTCGCGGCCCGCAGCTGGAGCAGAACGGTGGTCTGGGAGCGCTTGCTGCCGCTGCCATGCGTGACCACGTGGTGCACACCGACGATCAACGTCACGATTCCGGCGATGGCGAGGGCCGCCACCCCGATCCCGCCAGCGAGTCCCAGCTTGCGACGTTGCTGGCGCTTCCGCAGCCGGCGCTCCTCGCGGCGAGTGAGCTGCGGCTGGATCACCAGCTCCGGCTGCGCCGGCTGCAGCAGGGTCGGCGGACGGTGGATCCCGAGCAGGTCGGGCTGCTCCTTGCCCGGCTTGTCGGCGCGACGTTTCCCGGTCATCCCACAGCTCCGGCATACAGGCTGCGCTTGGAGATGTACTGCACGACTCCGTCGGGCACCAGGTACCAGACCGGCTCCCCCGCCGCCACCCGCGCACGGCAGTCGGTCGAGCTGATGGCGAGGGCCGGTACCTCGACCAGCGTCACCGCGCCGTCTGGGAACCCGGCGTCGGAAAGGTGGTGACCGGGCCGGGTCACCCCGATGAAGTGCGCCATCGCGAACAGCTCCTCGGAGCGGTGCCAGCCGAGGATCGCCTCGAGCGCGTCGGCGCCGGTGATGAAGAACAGCTCCATGTCCTCGCCGTACCGGCTGCGCAGGTCGTGCAGCGTGTCGATCGTGTACGTCGGACCGGGCCGGTCGATGTCGACGCGGCTGACCGAGAACCGCGGGTTGGACGCCGTCGCGATCACCGTCATCAGATAGCGGTCCTCAGCGGGGCTGACCGGCGCGTGGCTCTTCTGCCAGGGCTGTCCGGTCGGGACGAAGATCACCTCATCGAGGCTGAACCGGCTGGCGACCTCGCTCGCGGCGACGAGGTGGCCGTGGTGGACCGGATCGAAGGTCCCGCCCATGACGCCAATCCGACTGACGCCTCTCACGATTACGGAGGTTACCGGCGCAAACGACGGTGGGGGCGGACCAAACGGTCCGCCCCCACCGTATTGCGGTGCTGTGCTTATTTCAAAAGCGAGCTACTAGCCGATCGAGCGACGCCGCAGGGCGAAGAGCGACAGGCCGGTGATTGCCAGCACGCCACCACCGATCGGGAGCCACGGCGACGAGCCGGTGTTCGGCAGGATCACGTGGTTCGGGTGGAGGCCCTGGACCGTCGGACCGTGCAGGGTGACCGTGCCGTTGAGGTTCACGTTCGCCGTGCCCGGGCCGTCGCCGGTGGCGCAGGTACCCGACACGATCGCGTCGTCCTCCAGACGCCCGCTCGGGGAGTCTGCCGGCACGTTGATCGTGATCTGCACGTCCTGGTGACCACCCGGCTTGATGTCAGGCAGCCCGCTCCAGGTCACGTCGCTGTTCGTCGAGGAGCCATCGGCGTTCGGCGTGGTGTCGCCGACCGACCACTTCACGTCTCCGCTCTCGGAGTCGATCTTGTCCTCGAACTTCACGTTGGTGAGCGTGCAGTTGTACGGGTTGTCCGCGCTCAGCGTGACGGTGAACGGGTGACCCGCCTCGACCGTCTGGCTGCTCGGGGTCTTGCTCACCGGGATGTGGCACTGGATACCGCCGTCCGGCACCTCCGAGTTGGACTCGAAGTGACCGACGCGGAGGTCGGCGCCGACCTTGATGCCCAGACCGGTCAGCACGCTGTCGAGCTGCTTGGTGACCGAGTCGAGCGCACTGAGCACCGGGGTGAGGATCGGGTTCAGCAGCGGGGCGAGCGGGCCGCCGACGTTGGACGCCGTCGTGTTGTTCAGGCTGATGACCTGGATGCTGATCAGGTCGGCCAGCGCGGAAACCTTGTCGTTGGTCACGCTGATCGTCGGCTTGCCACCGATCTGCACGCGCAGCAGGCCGTCGACGTCGATCGTCAGACCGTTGGTGCCCAGCAGCTGCTCGGTCGTCAGAGCAGTGGTCTGGCCGCCCGCCGTGATGGACAGGACGTCCTTCTGCTTGTCCCCGCTGCCATAGGTCACGAACGACGACGAGTCGCCACCCGCGAAGGCCTGCAGGGCCAGTGGGTTGATGACCTTGATGTCGATCTCCGCACCCGGGATGCCCTTGAACAGCTGGATGTTCGCGGTGTGCAGCAGCGTGGTGGAGCTCAGGCCGAAGTTGCCGGAGTTGTTCGGAACCAGCTCCTCGAGGGAGTTGTTCTGAACCGTGCCGTCGACCGCGAGGACCGCTTGGTTCGCCGCGACCGGGAGCACCTCGGCGTTGGCGATCGTGGCCTGGCCGGCCGAGATCGGCGTGTTCTCACCGAGGACGCAGAAGTTGCCGTTGCTCGGCGTGTTCGCGGTGGCGATGTCGGGCTGGACATCGACGTTCGCGATCGGCGCGAGCGGAAGGTTGAGGATGCGAGCCGTCTTCACCTGGTTCGGCGGCGGTGAGACCGACTCCGCCTGCGTCAGCTGGATTTGCGGGATGCTCGCGTCGCCACCGCCGAGGTTGACGCTGACGCCCGCAGCGCGGCCGTAGGCGTTGTGGCCGGCCGGGCTCTTGGAGGTGAGGAGCTTCTCGCCGAGGTTGTTCACAGTCTGCATGGTCTTGTTAGACACACCAGACGCACTCTGCGCGAGACTGACCTGCGCCAGACTGAGGCCCGGCACCTTTAGCGCATCGAGATAAACGAAGTCACCATTGGAGAAACCCTGGATCGTCCCGTTGATCGGCGGGTTTGGATCATTGGTAACCGTGAGGGAGCTGGCCGCCGCTGACCCGCCCAGCGCCAGGGGCACGACGGTGCCCGCAGTTGCGAAGAGCACCGTCAGGCGCGCCCGCTTCGCTGTCATACGCATGTGTGACCGACCCCAAGTCTAGGTGGCATCCGATAGGAACTATTTGTACCGCACAACGTGTGAACGATCATACCCGCCACGCGGTAACGCATGCGTAAGCGGGGTGTGACGTTCAGGTGTGTCACCCGTTATCTGAGCGTGTCAGACGGGCAATAAACCCTCGACAAACTCTTGCAGTTGCGCAACGTTGCGGCACTCGATCATCGGCATCACGTCGGCGTAGGTCGCGGCGGCCGAGTCCCCCGAGGACCAGTACTGCCGGGGTTCAGGGTTAAGCCAGAACGCGTGCCGTGCCTGACGCACCATGCCGCGCAGCGCCGGGAGCGCGGGTGCGCGGTAGTTGGTGCGAGCGTCACCGAGCACGAGCAGCGACGTCTTCGGCGTCACCGCGTCCGGCCACTTCTGCGCGAACACCTCGAAGGCATGGCCGTAGTCGCTGTGGCCGTCGTACCAGACGACGTCGGCTTCGCTCGACATCCGTGCCAGGGCGTCGACGACGTCACCGCCGCGGTCGAACATGTCGGTGACCTCGTCGGTCGTGTCGACGAAGGCGAAGATGCGAACCTTCGCGAACTGCTCGCGCAGCGCGAACGCGAGCAGGATCGTGAAGTGCGCGAACGCCGCCACCGAGCCGCTGACGTCGCACAGCACGACCAGCTCCGGCTTGTGCGGCTTGTGCGGCTTGAAGATCGTCGTGAGAGGTACGCCGCCGCTGGACAGGGAGGCGCGGACGGTCCGGCGTACATCGAGCCGCCCGCGGCGGCCCAGCCGGCGCTTGGCGGTGAGCCGAGTGGCAAGGCGGCGCGCGATCGGGTGCACCTGGCGACGCAGCTGCGCGAGGTCGTCACGGGACGCGCGAAGGAACTCGACCTGCTCGACGAGCGGCTTCACCGCTGTCTTCGCGATCGCCTCTGCCCCGCGATCTTCGGCGAGCCGACGGCGTACCTCGGACTCCACCATCTCCTCGAACTGCTTGATCCGCTCGGTGAGCATCTGGCGCGCGACCCGCTCGGCGAGGCCGCCGCGTTCCTGGCCTTGCAACACGGCTTCGAGGAGTGAGGCCATCAGCGTGTCAGGGTTCAGTGCGCGCAGCACTCGGTAGGTGAACCACGACTGCCGGCCTGGCTGACCGTCGGCCCGACCAAGCCCGTTGACGGCTTCGCGTGCCAGCCGGCGCAGCGCCTCGTCATCCCCCGACAGCAGCACGTCCCGAAGCTGGTCGCGAAGTGCGTTGCGCAGAGCGTCGAGGTCCGCCGGATCGATCTCCTCGAGATCGTCGGCGTCGCCTTCGCCGTCACCGTCGTACTGGTGTCCGTCACCGATCGCCGGGGGCCACCACAGATCGAACAGCCGGTCGAACGCCGGCCGGTGGGCTGCGCGCTTCACGACGCACGCGGCGTAGGCAGCGCGAAGCTGCTCGCGCTCGAGCAGATCGATCGTGTTGACCGCGCGGCCGGCGTCGAGCGACTCGGCCATCGACACCGGGAGTCCCGCGGCCCGCAGCGCGCCAACGAACGACACGTGCCGGTCGAGCAGACCGGTGCCCGTGACGTTGGGGTCCGCCGGCTGAGTCATCAACTGCACGCTGTCACTAGTTGAGTCCCAGCTCCTTGACCGCACGCGTGTGATCGGTCGCGTGCTTGAGCACGACGCCGAGCGTCTTGGAGACGGTGTCCTCGTCGAGGGTGTCGAGCCCGAGGGCAACGAGGGTGCGCGCCCAGTCGATGCTCTCCGCGATGCTCGGCGCCTTCTTCAGCTCGAGTGCGCGCAGCGTGCGGATCGTCCGGACCAGCTGCTCGGCGAGTCCCTCGACGACCTCGGGCACCCGGGTCAGCACGATCTGCTTCTCGCGCTCGGCGTCCGGGTAGTCGACGTGCAGGAACAGGCAGCGGCGCTTGAGCGCTTCGGACAGCTCGCGGGTGGCGTTCGACGTCAGTACGACGAACGGCTTGCGCACGGCCTCGATCGTGCCGAGCTCGGGAACGGTGACCTGGAAGTCGCTCAGCACCTCGAGCAGCAGGCCTTCGACCTCGACGTCTGCCTTGTCGGTCTCGTCGACGAGCAGCACGGTCGGCTCCTCGCGGCGGATCGCCGTGAGCAGGGGCCGTGAGAGCAGGAACTCGTCGCTGAAGATGTCGTCGTGGGTCTCCTCCCACGCCTGGTCGCCGGCGGCCTGAATCCGGAGCAGCTGCTTGCGGTAGTTCCACTCATACAGGGCGCGGGCCTCGTCCAGTCCCTCGTAGCACTGCAGTCGGACCAGCCCCGCGTCGGCGGCGGTGGCGACCGCCTTCGCGAGCTCGGTCTTGCCGGTGCCGGCCGGGCCCTCGACGAGCAGCGGCTTTCCGAGGGCGTCGGCGAGGAAGACGGTGGTGGCGATCGCGTCGTCGGCGAGATAGCCGGTCGTTGCCAGCCGGTCGCGGACGTCGTCGGGCGAGGTAAAGAACGGCATCCGGGCTCCCAGCGAAAAGTTAGAACCCGATTCTATTGCCAAGCAGAGCGGCTCTGCTTGGCAGATTCGACCGGCGGAGCGGCTCTACTACGGGAATCCGACCAGCGGAGCCGCTGTACTACGTCCGGATTTGGCCGTTGCCGGTGACGACCCAAGTGGTGCTGGTCAGCTCGGGCAGTGCCATGGGCCCGCGTGCGTGCAGCTTCTGGTTCGAGATGCCGATCTCGGCGCCGAAGCCGAACTGCTCGCCATCGGTGAACCGGGTCGAGGCGTTGATCATCACGGCGGCTGAGTCAAGGCCTGCGACAAACTGCTGTGACGCCTCGATCGACCTGGTCACGATCGCCTCGGTGTGGCCGCTCCCCCACCGCCGGATGTGCGCGACGGCGTCCTGCAGCGAGTTGACAACTCCGACGGCCAGGTCGAGAGAGAGGTACTCGGCCTCCCAGTCCTCATCTGTGACCGGAAGAACACCCTGGGCGTAGGACGCGGTCGCAGCGTCACCGTGGATCGTCACGCCCGCGTCCTGCAGCGCCTTGAGCGCACTCGGCAGGAACTCCGCCGCGATCGAGGAGTGCACGAGCATCGTCTCGGCGGCGTTACACACGCTCGGCCGCTGCGTCTTGGCGTTCAGGATGATCTCGATGCCCATCTCGATGTCGGCATCGGCATCGATGTAGACGTGGCAGTTGCCGACGCCGGTCTCGATGACCGGGACCGTCGACTCCTCGACGACACTGCGGATCAGCCCTGCACCGCCTCGCGGAATCAGTACGTCGACCAGACCCCGCGCCCGCATCAGGTGCTTCGCCGACTCGTGGTCGTGCCCGGGGACGAGCTGCAGGCAGCCGTCGGGCAAGCCGGCCTTCGCCGCAGCCTCCGCGAGGACGTTCACGATCGCCGCGTTGCTCTCGCGGGCGCTCGACGAGCCGCGAAGCAGTACCGCGTTACCGCTCTTCAGACACAGCCCCGCCGCATCTGCCGTCACGTTTGGCCGGGCCTCGTAAATGATGCCGATCACGCCCATCGGCACGCGCACCTGCCGCAACGTCAGCCCGTTGGGCAGCGTCGAGCCGCGCACGACCTCGCCGACCGGATCGGGCAGCTTCGCGACCTGACGCAGTCCATCTGCCATTCCCGCAATGCGGCTCTCGTCGAGCCGGAGGCGGTCGACCAGCGGGTTGTCGGGGTCACGCGCGACATCGGCGGCGTTCGCCTCGAGCACCTCTGCCGTCGCGGCCTCGAGCGCGTCCGCCATCGCGAGCAGCGCGGCGTCCTTCACCGCACGCGTCGTGGGTGCCAGCAGTGCGGCAGCCTCGCGAGCCTTGCGCGCAGTAGCCAGAACCTCGTCAGCAGAAGCCATGCCGAAAGCGTAAGCCGCGATTTCGCGGTGATCTTGACGTTTTGCGCCTATAGACGGCGCTGACGGGCGCACAACGTCAAGATCACCGCGGGTTAGAGGAGGGCGAGGTCGTCGCGGTGGATGACCTCTCTGCTGTACGTCGCACCCAGCTCGGCCGCGAGGTCCTTGGTGGAGCGGCCCAGCAGGGGCGGCAGCTCCGCCGCGTCGTAGGCGACGAGACCACGTGCGATCACGCGACCGTCGCCGTCGACCAGATCGACCGGGTCACCCGCTGAGAACTCGCCGTCAACCGACGTGATGCCCGCGGGCAGGAGCGAAAGCCGGCGGTCGACGACCGCCTTGACCGCACCGTCGTCGAGCCGGACGCTGCCGCGCGCGGTCGTCGCATGGGCGAGCCACAGCAGGCGCGCCGGCGCCCGCTTGCCGGTCGGGTGGAAGCAGGTTCCGACGTCCGCGCCGGCCAGTGCCGCCACGACCTCGTCGGCGTGCGCGAGAAGCGTCGGCACTCCCGCACCCGCCGCGATCCGCGCAGCCGCCACCTTCGTCGTCATGCCGCCGAGACCGACACCGGCCTTGCCGACCTTCCCGAGCCGCACGTGCGCGAGGTCTTCGTCACCACGGACGTCAGAGACCCGCGTCGCCGGGCCGTGGCTCGGATCGGTGTCGTACACCCCGTCGACATCCGACAGCAGCACAAGCGCATCCGCACTCACCAGATGCGTCGCCAAGGCGGCCAGCCGGTCGTTGTCGCCGAACCGGATCTCCTCCGTCGCGACGGTGTCGTTCTCATTGACGACCGGTACGACGCCAAGGCCGAGCAGCCGCTCGAAGGTGCGCGCCGCGTTGCGGTAGTGCGCGCGACGCACAACGTCGTCTGCCGTCAGCAACACCTGCCCGACGGTCAGTCCGTGCCGACCGAATGCGTCGCTGTAGCGCGCGACCAGCATTCCCTGCCCCACGCTCGCCGCCGCCTGCTGTGTCGCGAGGTCCTTCGGCCGCTTGGACAACCCGAGCGGCCGCAGCCCCGCAGCGATCGCGCCGGACGAGACCAAAACGACCTGCGACCCTGCTGCAACTCGCGCAGCGATCGCATCCGCAATGCGGTCGACCCGTGCGACATCAAGCCCACCCGCAGAGCTCGCAAGCGATGAGGAGCCGACCTTGACGACGAGCCGCTTCGCCGAAGCGACAACGTCGCGGCTCATTCGTCCTCCAACCACTGCTCGTCGAGATCGTCTTCATCTTCGAGGTCTTCGTCAGCAAACGGATCGTCCGGCAGTCCTTCGACGTCCGTGTCGTACGCCGTGCGGCGCGCCTTGCGCGACGCCTTGCGGTCATCGGCGCGCGGGCGGTGACGGTCTTCGAGCCGCTCGTCGGTCCCGCGAAGGCCGTGCGGCACCGACTGGCTGAACGCCAGCGTCGGCACCCAGTCGAACGTCACATCGCCGATCGTCACCTCGGCCCCGGCCTTCGCGCCCACACCCGCCAACGCTTCTTCCACGCCGAGCCGCGCGAGCCGGTCCGCGAGGTAGCCGACCGCCTCGTCGTTGTTGAAGTCCGTCTGGTTGACCCAGCGGCGCGGCCGCTCTCCGGTGACGAGGTAGGACTGCTCGCCGACGACTTCGACGCTGAAGCCTTCCTCACGCACCGGCGCCGGCCGCAACACGATGCGTGTCGCCTCCACCTTCGGCAGGTTCGCCCGCCACTCTGCGACCCGCTCCGCCATTGCGAAGCCGAGCTCGCGCAGTCCGGTGCGGCTTGCCGCAGAGATCTCGAAGACGGGTACGCCGAGCCGCTCACCCACCTCGGCACGCACCATGTCCGCGAGCTCACGTGCATCCGGCACGTCGATCTTGTTCAACGCGATCAGCCGCGGCCGGTTCGCCAAGCCGCCCGCGACGAGCTCGTCGTACGCCTCGAGCTCCGCCTCGATCGTCTCTAGATCCGACAACGGGTCGCGACCCGGCTCGATCGTCGCGCAGTCGATGACGTGGACGAGCACGGAGCATCGCTCGACGTGGCGCAGGAACTCCAAGCCGAGACCGCGACCTGCGCTCGCACCCGGCACGAGCCCCGGCACGTCAGCAACGGTGAACGTCACGTCGCCGGCCTCGACGACCCCGAGGTTCGGCACCAGCGTGGTGAACGGGTAGTCGGCGATCTTGGGCTTGGCCGCGGACATCGCGGCGATCAATGACGACTTGCCGGCGTTCGGGAAGCCGATCAGCGCGACGTCGGCAACGGTCTTCAGCTCAAGCAGCGCGTCGATCGACTCGCCCGGCTCACCGAGCAGCGCGAACCCCGGCGCCTTGCGTCGCGCGGATGCGAGCGCCGCGTTGCCGAGCCCGCCGCGCCCACCGCGCGCAACGACGAACCGGGTTCCCACGCCGACCAGGTCGGCGAGGAACTCGCCGGTGTCGTTGTCGCGGACGACGGTGCCATCAGGCACCGAGATGTGCAGGTCACCGCCTTCGGCGCCGGAGCGGTTCGAGCCTTGCCCGGGCTTGCCGCTGGTCGCGCGCTGATGCGGGTGGCGATGTACGTCGAGCAGCGTCGTGACGCTGGGATCGACGACAAGGATGACGTCACCACCGCGTCCGCCGTCGCCGCCATCGGGCCCGCCGAGCGGCTTGAACTTCTCGCGATGAATCGAGGCACAGCCGTTGCCGCCGTTCCCGCCGGCCGCGTGCAGAACCGCGCGGTCGACAAACGTCGCGGCCATCTCGGCCGCCTAGCGACTTACTCGGCGGCGGTGGTGACGCTCACGACGCGGCGGCCGCGCTTGTGGCCGAACTCGACGGCACCCGCCGCGAGCGCGAACAGCGTGTCGTCGCCACCGCGACCGACGTTGTCACCGGGGTGGAAGTGCGTACCGCGCTGCCGGACGAGGATCTCGCCGGCGTTGACCTGCTGGCCGCCGAAGCGCTTCACACCGAGCCGCTG
>DASZXY010000009.1:0-238500 GCA_035545635.1 Mycobacteriales bacterium
GAGCGTCCCGGCTGGGGCACGGATCTCGGCGGGGAAGTCGGGGAGAGTCGACAGGTCGTTGCCGAACTCCGCGGTCTCTGAGGTGAACCTGTCACCGGCGAGCTGCATGCCGTCGCCGGAGTCACCGGCAAAGCGGATCACCACGTGATCCAGACGCTCGACGGGGGTCTCGGCGATTTCGGTCATCGAGGCGTCACTGCCTGACCGCTCCTCTTACTTTTCGCTTGGCCCCTCTGTGCCGGGTCGCAACACAGTTCGGTGGCCTTGCGTCTGGATGTTTGGCGGGTGCTCAGGACAGGGTAGACCGCGAGGCTTACTTACCGCCCGGTAGGTCGGGCGACTTTCGCGGCGAGTCCGAACGTGGTCTGGATGACGCCGTCGAAGGCCCGCGCGGGCAGCAACCAGCGGGTGAACAGAATCATCCCCGCGCCCTTCCCCGTCGGGTAGCGGGTGAGGGGGTGACGGCGAGTCGCTGCCTTGGCGATCTTCTTGGCGACCACCGCGGTCGAGGAGCTGAAGGCCTTGTTGTCCGCGAGCTCGAGGATCGCGGCCGCCTTGTCGGCCTGGTCGGCGTACGCCGTCTCACTCGACGCTTTGCGGAGGTTTTCGGCCGCGATCGACGCCCACTCGGTCCGGATGCCGGCTGGCTCGATGACGACGACCTTGATTCCGAACGGGTTGAGCTCCAGGCGCATCGAGTCGCTCAGGCCCTCCACCGCGAACTTGGTCGCGTGGTACCAGCCGCCGAGCGGCTCGTAGATGCGACCGCCGATCGAGGAGATGTTGATGATCCGGCCGGAGCGGGCCTCCCGCATGTGGGGCAGGACGAGCTGGGTCACGAGCGCCAGGCCAAAGATGTTGACGTCGAACTGGTACTTCGCCTCGCTGATCGGGACGTCTTCGATCGAGCCGTAGGAGCCGTACCCGGCGTTGTTGACGAGGACGTCGACGCGTCCCGTCTCCTTGATGATCGTCGCGATGCCGGCCTTCACCGACTTCTCGTCGGTGACGTCCATCTTGAGGACCTTGATCCCGTCGGCTTTCAGGCCTTCCATCCGCTCGACCCGGCGGGCGGCGGCGTAGACCGTGAAGCCGCGCTTGTGCAGCTCACGAGCGGTTTCCTCGCCGATGCCCGATGAGGCACCCGTGACGAGCGCCGTACCTCTGCTCATGAACCCCTCCCAATCATGGGAACATCCAACCCGTGGCGGAGACCCATTTTGACCTGGTCATCATCGGAGCTGGGCTGTCGGGCGTCGGGACAGGCTCACAGTTCAGCAAAGAGTTCCCGCGTAAGACGTACACGATCCTCGAGCAGCGCGCGGAGATGGGCGGGACCTGGAGCCTGTTCAAGTACCCGGGAATCCGGTCGGACTCCGACATGCACACGCTCGGCTACCGGTTCAAGCCGTGGACGGCGGCGAAGGCGATCGCGGACGGGCCGTCGATCCTCGACTACGTGCACGAGACCGCCCGGGAGGGTGACGTCGAGCGCCACATCCAGTACGGCAAGAAGGTCGAGCGGGCGGAGTGGGACAGCGACACCGCACTGTGGACCGTCTCCGCGCGTGACACCGGCAGCGGCGAGGTCACGCAGATCACCTGCTCCTATCTGTTCTGCTGCGCCGGCTACTACAGCTACGACAACCCGTACCGCCCTGACTTCCCGGGCGAGGAGGCCTTCAAGGGTCCGATCATCCATCCGCAGCTGTGGCCCGAGGACCTCGACTACACGGGCAAGAAGGTCGTCGTCATCGGCAGCGGCGCGACGGCTGTCACCCTTGCGCCGGCGATGACCGACAAGGCCGAGCACGTCACGATGCTGCAGCGCTCACCGACGTACGTCGTGTCGCGGCCGGCCGAGGACAAGCTGGCCAACTTCCTGCGCCGGCACCTGCCTGCGATGTGGGCGTACGGCATCACGCGTTGGAAGAACGTGCTGCTGGTGCTGATGAGCTTCCAGCTGTCACGCAGGCGGCCGGGGATCGTGAAGGCGGCGCTGCGCAAGGGCATCGAGAAGGAAGCGATTCCGAAGGCCGTCATCGACGAGCACTTCACGCCGACGTACAACCCGTGGGACCAGCGCCTGTGCTTGGTGCCGGACGGGGACCTGTTCGAGACGATTCGCAACGGGAAGCTGTCGATCGTCACCGACCACATCGAGACGTTCACCGAGCACGGCATCAAGGTGTCCTCGGGCGAGGAGATTCCCGCCGACATCGTCATCTCGGCGACGGGCCTGACCTTGATCCCGTTCGGCGGCATGACGCTGGTCGTCGACGGTGAGGTCGTCGAATACCCGAAGCACATGGCCTACAAGGGCATCATGCTCAGCGACGTGCCGAACCTGTTGCTGTTCTTCGGTTACACGAACGCGTCGTGGACCTTGAAGGTCGATCTGACCTACGCCTATGCGTTCCGGTTGATCAAGCACATCGAGAGCGCTGGACTGCGGCAGTTCACGCCGCGGCTCAACGAGAACGTCGAAGCGGCCCCGTTCCTCGACTTCTCCTCCGGCTATGTCATCCGGGCCTTGGACAAGTATCCGAAGCAGGGCGCCACTCAGCCCTGGCGGCTGTCCATGAACTACGCGATCGATGCCTTCATGCTCCGGTTCACGAAGCTCGAGGACGGCGCCATGGAGTTCTCCAATCCGAAGCCGTCTTCTCGGAAGCGGTCGGCGGCTGCTTGACGGCTTGGCTGAAGGTCAAGATCAAAGATCGCAATGAACGGGGACCGGCTTGGTCTCCAGCGGCTTGGTCTTCAGCGGCTTGGTCTTGTCACTTGCGTAGCGCTTTGATTGTTCGCCTTGCCAGCCATAGCCAGCACGCTATTGCTCCGCTGGATAGTGCTGCCGGCGTCCAATGACCCAGTAGTGCTGAGGCCCCTACCGCACTGCTGAAGGCCAGCAGGTTAGCGAGCACGTCGTACACCGGCGCCACGAACTTCCGGTTGATCACGTGGGCCACCGCGATCACCAACCCGCACGCGAACGTCACCGACAACAGGAAGCTGACCACTCATCGAGTCTGCCCTCGTCCGGACACTTTCAATGCCGACCGACCTGGGTGAAGATCACGTCATGACCCAGAGTCTTGGCGAGTCGTTCGCTCGCGCTGTTGCCGCGAAGGATCACGATCGCGTCCGCGAGCTGCTGCATCCGGAGTTCGACTTTCAGGCCATGACGCCGCGGCGAGTCTGGGATGCGCCGCACCCGGACGACTTCGTCGACATCCTCAACACCTGGTTCGACGACAATGACCACATCGAATCCCTGGAGGGCATCGAGACCGATGCCTTCGCGGATCGCGAGCGGGTCGGCTACCGGCTTCGCATCCGGAACAACGACGGCGAGCACCTCGTCGAGCAGCAGGCCTATCTGAGCGAACGCGACGGCCAGATCGGGTGGCTCCGCATCATGTGTTCGGGGTACCGCCCGATCGGTTGAGGCGGTTGGCGTTGTCCACCGCTGTGGATGACGCGAGTGTTGAAAGGGCCAAAATTGTGTTGGAAACAAAGGGAAAGCCCTTGACAATAAATCTATTCGAACGTACGTTCGATACATGGATCCGACGCTCCGCTCCCTCTTCGGGAAAGCAGCCGCGCGGGTCGCATTCGCCGAGCAACTGCCGGTCGGCGCTCGCCTGCACCTAGAGCTCGAATCCCTGTCCGCGATGCCGATGGACGCCGAGACCACGGTCCGGGTGCATGCGCTGTGGGGGAAGGTCGTCACACACGCTCAAGCGCGACAGATGATTGCCACTTACGCCACGCTCGATGCCGTCCGTGATGGGCTTGTGCAGCCCCAATCCAACGAAGAGGCGGACATGCTTGCCGCGCAGGAGCTCGCCTGCGCCACGCACCTCCCGTACTCGACGGCTCGCACTCAGCTGGACTTCGTTCGCCGCGTGAGCGAAGCGCTCCCTGAGTCCTGGCAGGCCATCGACCGCGGTGATCTGTCGCTCCAGCACCTGAAGGCGGTTGATCGCGCAACCCACAACTGCACGCCGCAGATCGCGGAAGCGGTCGATGCGAAGGTCATCCCGCTTGCGATCGAGCGTGGCTGGACACCGAGCGAGACCCACAAGGCCGCGCGGAAGCTCGTCCTCACAATCGACGCGAAGGGCGCGGCGGAACGCGAAGAGATCGCGCGGTCAGAGGCCGACGTGCAGTTCTTCCCGCAGCCCGATGGTGTTGCCACGATCTGGTCGACGGGCGATGCAGTGCTGTCCCGGCAGGTGTATGACGCCGTCAACCACACCGCGGAAGCGATGGGCCGAGCTGGCGATGACCGGCCAGTCGGCGTGCGGCGTTTCCACGCTCTGGTGAATGCGGTCCTTGGCGGTGCCGACGCGTCCGCAGTCAACCGACTCCAAGGTGAAGTCCTCGCGACCGGCCAGATCAGCACTCTGCTCGGTGACGACGACCAACCCGGCGAGCTCGTGGGTTATGGCCCTATCAGCGCAGATCACCTTCGCCGCATCACCCACGACCACCGGCTGCGCCGGCTGCTGACCGATCCGCTCAACGGTGAGGTTGTCGACCTTGGTCGTCACGCCTACGCGCCATCGGCCCGCCTTCGCAAGGCGGTGCAGGCATCGAACCCGACGTGCACGGCACCTGGCTGCTGCCGGCCGGCGATCGACTGCGAGACCGATCACCGCACAGAGTTCCTCCGTGGCGGCGGCACTGACCAGGGCAACCTCAAACCGTTGTGCAAGATGCACCACCAGCTCAAGACGAAGAAGCTCTGGAAAGTCGACGACAACGGCGACGGCACAGAGACCTGGACCAGCTACCTCGGCCTCCGCTACACGGTGAAGCCGCGGCACTTCCCGTTGCCTGATCCGCCGCCGATCGATGACGAACCACCACTCGAGATCGCGGACCGACTACCCCACGCCTTCGACCCCGACCCGCCATGCGAGGACGACCCGCTCCCCGAACCGCCACCACTCGGCCCGGAAGAGCTCGAAGCCATGGAGCACGCCCTCGACCAGCTCGACGCCTGGGGCGACACCTTCGAAGCCTGGTGCAACCGCCATTACGACGAGGCAAGAGCAACCGGGCTCGTCGCCTAGCGCTGCGAGCAGCCGATATCCGGCGCGATCGAATCCGTTCGTGAAGGGTGAGGAGTAGCCCGCTACCGCTAGGTCTTCACGAACCCGAAGTGGCGTTACCGGTGCGCGCGTTGCGCGCAGGCAATGCAGGTCTGCACGGTCGGGCGCGCCGCAAGGCGCTCGGGGTCGATGGGATTGCCACAGACTTCGCAGCTTCCGTAGTTGCCGCCGCGCAGTCGCCCCAGCGCCAGGGTGATCTCGCTGAGATGGCTGTCCGCCTGGTCGACGAGCGACTGTAGGCGCGATCGCTCATAGGCGATCGTTGCGCCCTCGGGGTCGTGCTCGTCGTCCGTTGCGACGTCGGCCTGGGCGGCGATCACCTCATCGAGGTCTGCGCGAAGCTGGTCGCGCTGCGCGAGCGTGGTCGCTCGCTCGGCCTCGAGCGCCGCCTGGAACTTCGCCGAATCAGCCAAGGAAACGGTCGAGTAGTGCTTCCAGCGTCAGGTCGAAGGCTGCCCGGTAGTCCACTTGCGCCGACAGTGCCGCGATGAGCTCTGGGTCGTCCGTGATCGCCGGCCATGCCGTCGGATCGGTGGCGTCCGTCGTCGGGCCTCGCTGCGCGGTTCGCTCGATGACAACCGAGGACACCACGTGAAGCTGCAGACCACGAATCGCGACCGCCGCCGCCTTGCCGCGCAAGCCGACCGCGTGGAGCTCGCGGGCCAGCGCGGCCTGCATCGGCTGGAACATCGCCAACGTCTTGTTGCGCTCGTGAGCGAGCGCGATCAGATGCGGGTGGTCCCAGAGGCGGTCGCGCCATTGCTTGCACAGCGACGTGATCCGCGCCCGCGGTGTGCGCCCACCCACCGTGACATCGCGCATGTCGGCGAGCAGCTTGTCGACCATCAGATCCACGAGTGCGTGGCGGTTGCCGACGTGCCAGTAGATCGACGTGACCGCCGTGCCGAGCTCCGCCGAGAGCCGGCGCATCGTCAGCGCGTCGAGGTCGTTCTCCTCGACAAGACGAATCGCGGTCTCGACGACGACCTCGTGTGAGATCGCGTCTCGTGCGCTCTTCGCCGGCTGTGACAAGCGACTACCCGGGTACCGGCGCGAACGGGAAGTCGTGACCGGTCAGCCAGTGCCGGCCGACTTCGCGGTGGCCTGCCCATCGGGCGATGTTCGCCGCATCGTCAACCTGTCCCAACGACTGCGGCGTGACGTTGATCCGTTCCGCATGGTGCTTGAGCGACGCGAGGTCGAAGCCGTAGATGTCCGCGGCAGCCTCCCCGATCATCCGGCGGGTCTCCGCGACCGGGACGTCGTGGTAGGTCTTCGCCAGCCATTCGCGTGACCGCGGCCAGGTGCCCTCGGGATGCGGGAAGTCGTTGCCCCACGGCATGTTGTCGATGCCGATCTCGTAGCGCATCCCGATCTCCCGGCGCTTCGTGTTGGAGGACCCGATGAAGATGTTGCGGTCGAACAGCTCCGACGGCTGGGTCTGGATCCCCATCGAGGACAGCTTCTCCGCGCCCTTTTGGCCGAGGAACAGCCGATCCCAGAACCACAGCAGGTTGGGCACCCACCAGCAACCGGCTTCGGTGACACCGAACTTCAACCCGGGGAAGCGGTCGAAGACGCCCGACCACAACATGAACCACATCGGGCGAGCCGGCCACCACACGACCTCCGTGACGTAGATGCCGAGGTGGTCGCCGTAGGACTCCTTGTCCGCCGGACCGCTGTGGGTGCACACCGGCATCTGCAGGTCCTGGCACAGCTCCCAGACCGGGTCGTAGCGGCGTGAGTGATACGGCTCGGAGTTCATCCACATCGCGGGGATCATCACCGCGCGCAGCCCGGACTCGTGCGCCCGCTTGATCTCCGCGAGTACGTCGTCGAGCTCGGCAGTGATCTGTACGAGCGCGACACCCTTGCGACGCTCCGGGGAGTCGGAGCACAGCTCGGCGAGCCACCGGTTGTGCGCCTTTGCGCCCGCGAGCCCGAGTTCTGGATCGGTGTCGCCGGAGAGCCCGAGACCCACGCCGAACGGCGCGCAGGTGCGCGATTCGACGGCGTCCGCGTCCGGGAAGATCACCTCGGCCGTGATGCCGTCGTTGTCCATCTCCTTGTTGCGGCGCTCCGCGTCCCAGCCGCCCTCGAGACCTTCCTCGTTCTCCGCGAACCACTTCTCCGCGAACGCCTTGTCCGACGTGCCCATCGCGCGGATCTCCTCGACCGCCTGGTCACGCCCGGCGAGGAACTCGTCGAATGCCGGCCAGTACTTCTGCTCCAGGTAGTCGCGGTAGGCCGGCGTCGGAAGCCCGGCGTGCGCGTCGGAGGAGATGACGGTGTAGACGTCGTCGCTCATGGTCTTCTTCCCTCGTGGCTCATCCGGGCACAGCCCGCAGGTAGTTGTCGGGCTGGCTGCGCTCGAGGATCGACTGGGTGCGCTGGCGTAGCGCCTCGTCGGTCCTCGGGTTGTCGGGGTGAATCCAGAACCTGTCTGCCCGAATCGCATCGAGCGTGGCCTCAGCCACCTCGCTCGGCTCGGTGTAGGCAATCGGCACACCCGCCGCCTTCATCTGTTCCTCGAGCGCCTCGACCGTGGTGTACGGCGTGACCCGCGGCCGCGTCTTCGCGAACCGCTCCGGCCGTGACCGCCACGACTCGAACAGCCCGGTGCGCAGCATGTGGGGCCCGGGGAACAGCACCGACGCCGACACCTTCGTGCCCGCCAGCTGCCCGTACAGGCACTCGGTGATCGTCACCACCGCTGCCTTCGTCGCGGCGTACTGCGGTGTCGACGGCAGTGGCGACACCCCGCCGTTGCCGCTCGACGTGTTGACGACGTGGCACTCCTCGCCGCTCGCGACCATCCCTGGCACGAACGCGTTGATGCCGTGTACGACGCCCCAGACGTTGACGCCGATCGCCCATTCCCAGTCGCGGAGCTCGTGCTCCCACATCGGACCCTCGGCGCCGGCGCCGATACCGGCGTTGTTGCACAGCACGTTCACTGTGCCGAACGCATCGACTGCCGCGGCGCGAAGCGCCGTCACCGAGTCGTAGATCGAGACGTCCGTCGGGACTCCGATGACGTCGAGTCCCTGGGCCTGCAGCTCGTCGACCGTCTTGGCCAACGGCTCGGGCTGCACGTCGGACAGCACGACCTTCATCCCCGCGCTGCCGAAGACCTCGCCCATGGCGCGGCCGATGCCACCGGCGCCACCGGTGACAACGGCGACCTTGCCCGTTACGTCTTGCATCGTCAGTCGGAGCCGATCGGCGAGAGGTCGTCATAGCGCTGGTGCACGTACGGCGCGACCCAGTCGGCCGGCACCGTTGCCACGACCTCACCGGTCTGGACGCTCGACCGCTCCGCGAGCTCGATCGATCGAAGCTTCAGTACCGGGAAGTCTGCAACCGGGTCGAAGCGAGAGTCCCGCAGGATGACCTCGCCGTCGACGTTCCACATCGTGCGGGTTTTCTCGTCGCGCCGGCAGTACACCAGCATCGGGTCCCCGTCGAAGCCCTTGCCGCTGGGGGAGGGCAAAAATTTCAGATAGAAGCTCGTGCGTGTCCGGTCCGGCGACGGCTCGACCTCACCCGTCACGGTGCCGGTTACCTCGACGAACGTCGTCCCCATCCGCGTGAAGTGACCGCGCACCTTGTCGCCGTCGCGGTCGAGGCTGATCTCCGCCAGCTTCTTCGGTTCGCCGAAGGTCTCGCGGCCGCCGACCACCGCCTGCTCGGTCGTCATCGGCATCACGAGGGCGTAGTCGCCCTCGACGTCTTCGTAACGGGCGTGCACCGCGAACGTGCCGGCGCCGAAGATCGGGTAACCGCGGCCGACGTCGACCGTCGCGATCGTCAGCCGCACCAACGGCTCGGTCGGCGGCGACAGCGGCGGCGGAAGCACCGCGGCGATCGCCTCCGGGTCCGTCTCGTACGTCACGACCAGGGTCGTTGCCCAGGTGTCGACCTTGGTGGCCTCGACCTCCCGGTTACGCAGCTCGTCGAGCGACCGTGCGCCGTACCTGACTCGTCCCATAACGCGATCTCCTACGCAGGTTTCCCGAATCCAACGAGCGCTGGGCACTTCTCTGCATCGTGCGGAAGGCTTTGCGGGGCCAGCGGCTCGTCAACAGCGCTGACGAGCGGTCCGTACTTGTCGGCGAGCGGGCGCAGCGCGTCGACGTCGAAGCCGTACGTGCGGGCGGTGTTGAGGCCGAGCATCGCCTGCACCTCGTCGTGGTCGATGCCGGCGAAGCTCGCGCGCAGCGCCTCGAGAGTGAACGGGTTGCTGCCTTCCTTGTGCGGGTAGTCGCTGCCCCACATGATCTTGTCGACTCCGACCGCATGGCGGATCTTCGCCTCATCCGGGCGGATGAACGACGAGCCGATGCTGACCTGCCGGGCGAAGTACTCGCTCGGCTTCAGGCTCATCCGCTCCACCACCGGGAGACCCCACTCGGCTTCCTGCGAGCCCGAGGCGTTGCGGAACCGGTCGAAGAAGAAGTCCAGCCGCATCAGCTCTTCGGGGATCCACGCCGTCCCCTGCTCAGTGAGCACCAGTCGCAGGTTGGGGTGCCGTTCGAACGCGCCCGACACGAGTAGATGCGTGAACGCCCGGTGCGCCCACCAGGTGACCTCGAGGATCAGGATCACCTGGTCCTCTGGGCGTTCACCGGTCGCCGGAGCGGCACTTCCGCTGTGATGGTTGACCGGCATGTCGAGCTCGGCGCACACCTCCCACAGCGGCTCGTAGTACTCAGGGTCGAACAGGTGGGGGAGTCCCGACCCGGGAGGCGCACCCGGTAACAGCACGCCCCCGGTCAGCCCGTTCTCCTTGGCCCAGCGGATCTCCTCGACCGCCGCGTCGAGGTTGTGCAGCATGATCTGCGCGATGCCGGCGCGACGACCCGGCGCCTGCGCGCAGAACTCCGCGAGCCAGCGGTTGTGCGCCTGCAGACCGGCCCAGCGGGCCTCGAGGTCGCCGATGTTGGCGGCCGGCGGCTGGTCGGCCAGGCTCGCCTTCGGAAAGAACGGCGGGACCGTGTTGGGGAAGATCACCTCGGCGACGATGCCGTCGGCTTCAAGGTCGGTGAGGCGCCGGTCGGAGTCCCAGTTGCGCTCCCCGTCGGGACCTTTCATGTCCTCGTAGGGGATCTCGTACGACGCGGCCCACGCGTCGAACTCGTCGTGCCACTTGCTGGCCAGGTACGGGCGGTAGTCGGTGATGTTGCCGCCGCCGTGGCAGTCGGCAGAGATGACCAGGTAGCGCTCGTGGTCCACGTGACCGTCCCGGCAAGAGGCTATGTAACGGCGTTACATTAGCGCCTCAACGTGCGTCGTCAAGACCACCTGCACAACGAAACCGGACCCCGCCGTGAGGCGAGGTCCGGTTCGCTAGCTGGGCTGGGTGCGCCGCCCGCCCCCGTTTCGAGCCGGGCGGAGCTTGGCGCGCTGTGCGCTTAGACGTAGGTGTCGCGCTCCTGGACGACGGTGCCACCGGCTACCGGCACGCCACCGCTGGTGACCGTGCGCGAGCTGTGGCGGCGCGGAGCGAAGATGATGAGGTCGAGCGCCACGCCAACGGCACCCACGATCATCAGGATGACGCCGACGGTGTTGATGTCGACACCGCTCACGGTTGCGTTGACGGCCCAGGTGAGAACCGCCCCGACAGCGATAAGGAACAGGCCTGCACCGATACCCATGGCTGCTTATCTCCTTAGGTGGCCGGTTGCGGGGTTGCAACCGCTTCTACACAAGGAGTTATTGGCTGATCGGAGGTAAAGGAAACCCTCCAAATCGGTGGTTTGAAGGCCTAGATAGCGCGGTAGTCGAGCCGCGACATTCGCGGCCCACGCCGTTCGCGGCGTGATCCCGGCGTGAGCTCGAGCACCCGCACCAGCCGGTAGCGATGCGGGCGCCAAGGCTCGAGGAACGCCTCGCACTCGGCCTCGGGAATCGGGCGCCCGTCGCCGAGCGCTTCGCCGAGCAGCGCCGGGAGGTGGTAGTCGCCGATCGGCGCCGCGTCAGCATCTCCGAGGGCGCGCTGCCCGACCTCGTGCGCAGTCCAGATCCCGATGCCCGGGATGGCCTGCAGCATCCGGTAGACCTCAGCGCTGTCGCCCGTTGCGGCGGCGGCCTCCAACCGGCCGGCGTAGGACGCAGCGACCGAGATCGTCCGAGCCTTCCGCTGCTCCACACCGGCCTTGTGCCAGTCCCAACTCGGAATCGACTGCCACACGTCGTTGCTGGGAACGACCCGCATCCCCTGCGGAACCGGCCCGGGCGCCGGCTCGCCGAACCGCATGACAAGCCGCCGCCACATGGCGAACGCGTCCAGCCCGACGATCTTCTGCTCCAAGACAGCCGGCACCAGCGACTCCAGAACGCGCCCAGTCCGCATCATGCGCAATCCCCGAAGCCGCTGGAAAGCCACTCGAACCCGCTCATCCCGCGGCTCGAAGCTGTCCGGGTCGTCCCGAGAACCGAGCAGATCAGGAACAGAAGCAACCAGCTCAGCAGCGCCAGGACCCCAAGCGTCAACCAGCACACCACCGTCTGCCTTTTGCGCAAGGCAGTAGCTGACGGCCCCAGAGTCCAACCGAGAAGTGCGCCAGATCACGCCCTCTCTGGTGACGACGTGGCACGGATCGCCGGCCCCATGCCGCAGAGTCCGCATCGAAAGCCGAACAGACAGCGGAAAAGGTGGGGTCCAGATCGTCGATTCATCAGGGGTCGGGCGGGACCCCGGAGGAGCGTGTCCCTCGCCCTTGTTTTGGGCGACGGGACCCAGCGACGGAGGGGTGTCGTCCGACCCCATGGGCCTAGGACTCGTCGGAACGCCCGTAGTCGTTGAAAGGCTTGTTCTGCTTATCGAGAGAGTCAGAGAGCTTCCCCTCGACCATCGCCTTGAGGAACTCCTTGGACGACCGCTGATGCAGGCCCAGAGCGGTGAGCTCAGATCCGTAGCGGATCGCCGCGCGCATGCCCATGACGTCCATTGCGCGATGCACGGTCCGCTTGTTGATCTGCAGCAGGTCGGCCGGGATCTTCGCCATCCGCTGCGCCATCTCGATGGTCTTCGCCTCGAGCTCCTCGGCCGGGAACGCCCGGGTGGCCCAACCGAACTGCGCGGCCTCGGCGCCGGTCATGGAGTCACCGGTCAGCATCTGTTCCATCGCGGTGCGCATCCCCATGAGCCACGGGTGGAACTGCATGTCGGCGGTGCTCATCGTCCGGATTGCCGGGTACCCGATCGTCGCGTCCTCCGCGACGTAGACGACGTCACATCCGGTGGCCAGCTCACTGCCGCCGGCCAGGCAGTACCCGTGGACCTGTGCGATCACCGGCTTGGCGAGATCCCAGATCTCGAACCAGCCCTTCACGACGTTGCGCGGCCAGTAGCCGTCGCCGCCGGCCGAGTAGAACGGAAACGGGTCGTCCTTCTTCGGCGTGAGGTCGTAGCCGGCGGAGAAGCAGGGACCGGCACCGCGAATGATCATCACTCGGACGCTTCGGTCGGCGTCGCCCTCGTAGAGCGCCTCGAACAGCTCGCGACGCAGCGAGTTCGACAGCGCGTTGCGCTTGTTCGGACGGTTCAGCGTGATGCGCCGGATGCCCTCGGCAGGCTCGTCGATGAGGACCAGGTCTTCTCCCACGAGCGGAAAGGTACTAGGGAAGAGCGACACCGCGTCGAAGTGTCATCGGTGCCCAGCACCCCAGCTTTCGGCCGCCGTGCGTTTCTCGGCGGTACGGCGGCCGGAGCGGCGACACTTGCCCTGCCCAAGTCTCGGGCTCGCGCCTCGGTTCCCGAAGCGCGTCGCAGCCGTCGCTACGCCATGCCGCTCAGCCCGTTCGGCGGTGAGCTGCAGTACTTCCGGATGCAACGCGGCGAGGTTGCCGGGCGGCTGGACCTGTGCCGAGCGACGTCGTACTCCTTGATCCAGGCATACGTCCCCTGGAACGTGCACGAGCACGTCGAAGGGCGGTTCGACTTCACCGGCAAGACGTCGCCGATCATCGTCAACGACCACCTCGACCAGTACCAGATCGAGACGCCCGACCAGCAGATCGAAGACGGCGGACTGGCAGCCCAGGTCGTCGCGAACACCGACCTGCTGGGCTTCCTCGACGAGTGCGCAGCCCGCGATCTGCCGGTGATCCTTCGCCCGGGGCCGTTCATCTCCGACGAATGGCGCTCCGGCGGTCTGCCTGACTGGCTGCTGCTCGACGGCGAGCCCGACATGTTCATCTACGGGCCGGACGGCTCCTCCGTGACGCCTGGCCTCCCGTTCAGTCCGCCGGTATCGACGGTCACCGGCGGCGGCCCGCTCTACTACTTCTCCAGCCCCAGCTACGCCTCGCCGAGCTACCTCGCGGCGGTGGAGCGCTGGATGCACCGCTTCGTCGCAGCGGTCCGTCCCTACCTGGCGAGCGAAGGCGGTCCGGTCGTCGCGATGCAGGTCGACGACGAGTCCTGCTTCTTCTACCGGTTCGGGCCCTTCGAAGCCGACTACAACCCGCACTTCCTCAAACGCTGGTACGCCGCCGGACGCGATGCGCCTCCGACCGACTGGTCTGCGCACTCCAATGGTCCGGAGTCGTTGCGGCCGATGCTCGAATGGCAGCGTTACAAGGGCCGCGAGGTCGCCCGCTACCTCGGCACTCTCGCCACGATGCTCCGCGATGCGGGCGTCCGCCTGCCGATCACGCATGAGCTCGAGATGCAGCTCAGCCCACCGGCTGATCTCGCGGCGACGGCCGCCGAGGTGATCCTCACGCCGGAGACCTATCTCGGTGGGGCCGGCCCGGAGACGCTCGGGACCAGTGAGCTGCTGCTGCAGTGTGTGCGTGCCGCGTCGCGCAACCGGGTGCCGCTGTGGGCCACCGAGATGGACAACGGTGACGCTGCGCTCTATCACCTGATGCTCGGCGAGGGCGTCGCAGGCGGACTGCAGTTCACGTACGCCGCGGGCGTCGAGGACGGCACTGAGTCGACACTCGCGCCGGTCGGCCGGATGCTCAACGCCGGCGGAGAGCTCCTCGGCCGCGCCCGGCGTCACGCCGACGTCGCGATCGTCATGGACCAGTCACTGGCGCATCAGCCATACGGGACCGACCGCTGGGGTCTCACCCGGGACAGCCGCCGCGTCATAGAGAACCACGTGCCCGCTCTCGCGGAGCTGCTCGTGCGGTCCGGCTATGCCTTCGACGTCATCGACCCGGCGGCGGCCTTGGCTTCGGACTACGAGCGGTATCCGACCATCTTGCTGGCGAGCGCGGACTCCCTCGCTCGATCCGCGCAGCATGCCCTCGTCCGCTATGTACGGCGAGGTGGACGACTCGTGTGCTGGCCGTCGCCACCCGACCGCGACGAGTGGCTGCAACCGTGCCGCCTGCTCGGGGACGAGATCGGCGCCCCGACATCGACGACCGACTCGGCCGACCAGGTGATGACCGAGATTCTCGGGGTCGGCGACGTACCGGTTTGGCGCGGCGTCCACCACTTCCGGCTGCGCCGCGGTGACACCGCGATCGCGACCGCGGACGGGCATCCGTGCGGCTATCGCCGGCGGGTCGGGCGGGGTCTCGCCATGGTGCTCGGCGGCTGGCTCGCCGCCGACTCGGTCATGGGCCGAAGTGGCGAGGTCTTCGACTCCGAAGCGATTCCTGACGTGGCCGGAAAGGCCTTCGGTGCGCTTGCCCCCGAGGTCCTCCGTGTGCTCGGCGACGAGACGTTGCCTGACGGCGCTGCCGAGCAAGGCATCGTCTACGCGTACACGAACCAGCGTCGTGGCGGCGAGGTCGTGTCCGGTGGCGTGCTCGCCTACTTCGATGGTGAGCGCCCGGTCGGCCTGGTCGAGCTCAACACCACCACCGAGGCGTACGGCGCGAAGCGCTTCCCGTACCACCCCGTGTTGCCGGTCCACAGCGCCGCGCTTCGCAAGCTCATCGGGCGGCCGCCTCGAGTGCGGGTCGACCACCCGCACGTGCAGGCACGCATCCTCGACGGCCCGGGCCCCGAGGGACCTGCCACCGTCGTGCTGGTCAATCGCTGGCCGGAGCCTGCCGCGCTGAACCTGCGTACGCGCGCCGGCGGTCACCAGGTTCGAATGTCACTGCGACTGCCCGGCCGCACCGGGTTGGCGTGCCCGGTCGACTGGCCGCTGCCGAACGGGTGGACGTTGCGGCACGCGACGGCATCGCTCACGGGAGTCGAGTCCCGGAAGGGCGGCCTGCGCCTGCGGTTCCACGCGCCGGCAGGTGGGACAGCAGTGTTGAGTCACGGGTCCCTTCGTCACCGGCTCCGACTGCGGCCGGGCGAGCACTGGGTTGGCATCCGGCTCAGCCGCTGAAGAGCAGCGCGACCGGGAGCTTCGACAGCACGTCCCCGACCGGCGCGACCGCCCCGTGGTCAGCGAGCTCGGCGCCCGTGAGCATGTTGATGAACCTCGCACCACCCAGGCTCAGCAGCTGGATCGCCGTGTCGCCCCAGACGTCCGACCCGATCGGGAAGCGCCCGTCGCCGGCGAGCGTCCAGCTCAAGCGGGGCACCACGACGATGGCCGTCGCGGAGTCCGTCACGCGGGCGAAGGCAAGGACGTGCTGCGCCCCGGGCCCGGTTGCGGTGAGCGGCAGGTACTTGCCCTCGGCGAAGAGGTCAGGCACTTCGCGGCGCAGTCGTAGCGAGGCTTGGATGAGCGCCTGCTTGACGTGCCCGTCGCGCCAGCCCGAGAGGTCGCCGGCGCCGCCCGCGGCGAGCAGCTTCTTGTGGTGGTCGAGATCCAACGGCCGCCGGTTGTCAGGATCGACGTAGGCCAGCAGCCAGGTGTCATCGGATTGGTAGACGTCCGGTACGCCGGGTGCGGTCGCCCGCAGCAGCACCGAAGCGAGTGAGTTCGTGATGCCCGCGGGCTCGGTGGCAGCGACCACGGCTTCGAGCGATTTCCGCGCGGTGTCATCGTCCAGCAGCTCGGCGGCGAAGCTCTGCAGTCCGGTCTCGTAGTCCTCGTCGGGTGCCAGCCAGCTGCTGTTGCGCTTCGCCTCCCGGGCTGCTTTCACCACGTGGTCCTGCACCCGGCGAAGGAAGTCGTCGGTCGTGTGCCCGCCGACCGGCCACGCGCCGACCAGGCTCTCGTAGAGGTACCGCCGGTCCACGGTGTCGGGCGACTTGCCGTCGTGCCGGTCGGCGGCGTAGCGAAGATCGAGCGCTTCGACCGTCGAGATCCACCGCGCCGCCATCTCGGACAGGACGGCGAGCCGGCACCGGACGTCGTGACTGCGTTTGCTGTCGTGCGTCGACAGCGCGCTGAGACCGAACCGGCTGGACTCGGCGCGCATCCGCATCCGGGCGTGGAACTGCTCCACGCTCACCGCGGGCCGGTCGGGCTGGGTCCCTACGTCGGCCGCCGCGAGCAACGTGCCGGGGGAGTACAGCGCGGTGTCTTCGACCCCCTTGGCCGTGACCGCCGGGGTCAGCTGCTGCCAAGCCGCGACCGCATCCCAGCCGATGGCACCCCAATCGGTGGCCCCGCGCAGCACGAGCAGGGCCTGATCCAGCGCGATGAGCTCCCGATCGTTCAGCTCGCGGCGGGTTGCCGCAGCGGCCTCCTCGAGGCGACGCCGGTCCGTCACCGTCAACCGCTCGCCGGGCCGACGGTAGGTGCGGTAGACGTCCAGCTGGGCGCACAGCTCCTGCACCGCGACCGAGATGTCGGCCGGGTTGGGTCGCGTCACCGACTGCGGTACCGCCCTCGTGATCCGCTGGCTCACGTAGCCGATTCGCGCGGGGAACAGCACATCGATCATCCGGCGCTTCGCCTCGACTCCGCGCAGCCGGAACGACCGGGTGTCTCCGGTCGCCGCCGCAAGCGACGCGGCCACCGCTTCCGCGCCACCGGCATCGATGAACAAGCCGGTCACCGCGGCGGCGAACTCATACCCGGTCGTGCCTTCGACCGGCCAGGCCGGGAGCCTCTCGTCGTGCTCGAGGATCTTCTCGACCAGCAGCACCGGTCTGGTCGGACTCTCACCGGCGGCACGATCAAGCGCCTGGCGAAGCCTGGTGAGGTAAGCCGCCGGGTCACGCAGCCCGTCGACGTGGTCGACCCGGACCCCCGCAACTCGCTCGTCGGCCGCCAGCTCGATGACGAGCTGGTGGGTGAGATCGAAGACCTCGGGGTCTTCCTGCCGGATGCCGATCAGGTCGTTGATGTCGAAGAAGCGCCGGTAGTTGACCGTGTGCGCAGCGGTTCGCCAGTCGACCAGCCGGTAGTGCTGATGCGACAGCACGAGCTCCAGCTGTCGCCTGGCTCCAGGCTCCTTCGCGTCACTGGAGTCGACCAGGTCGGCTGCGAGGTCCTCGTCGTCGGCGGGATCGAGCGGAAGTCGCAGGTCGTCGTACGCGAGCTCGTAGCCCATGCCGGCGCGATGCCGCAGCAGCCGGAGCCGGCCACTGTCCAGAGCGGCGGGAAGCGGGCTGTCGAGAATCGGCAGCACCACCGCGTTGTCCGCTGCCTCCCACGCGATGTCGAAGACGGGCGCATAGCGGGACCGGCGACCGAGTCGCAGCACGTCGGCGAACATCGGGTTCTCGACGGATGCCGCCATGTGATTCGGGACGATGTCGATCAGCAGCCGCATGTCGTGGTCGCCGAGGGTGTCGAGCAGGTCCTCATATCCCGCCCGACCACCAAGGGACGGGTCGATGACCGTCGGGTCGATGACGTCGTAGCCATGGGCGCTGCCGTGGCGGGCACGTGTGATGGGGGAGACGTAGAGCGTCTCCACCCCTAGGTCGGCGAGGAACGGAACCGCCTCACGCGCGCCATCGAACCCCATGCCGTTCAGCTGCAGCCGGTACGTCGAACCCAGGTGGCGCACGTCACGCGCCGCGGAGACCGGACCCGGCTCGGTCAGCGCGGATTCTCGTTGTGACACAGCAGCATCGTCGAATGGCCGGCCAGGTTGACCGCAGGCGTGCGCACGGCCCGCTGGCCTGGCCGGGCGGTGGAGAACAGCTCCTCCCAGACGCCGGGTCGGTCGATCTTCGGCAGCGTGTACGACCGCGGTGACGATCCGGCGTTGAGCAGCCAGAACAAGGTCTCGCCGACGATCGCGCGCCCGCGCTCGTCGACGTCGTCGCCGGCGCGCCCTGGCATCAGCATCGCGATCGAGTGGCTGTTGGTGTCCGCCCAGTCCTCGTCGGTCATCGGCTGGCCGTCGGGCCGGATCCAGACCACATCCGGCTCGCCGCCGCCGGACGCCGACGAGCCGTTGAAGAAGTGGCGACGCCGGAGCACGGGATAGCGCTCGAGGATGCCGGTCAGCTCGCGCGTGAAGTCGTACAGCGACTGCGCGGGCTCGTCGATCTCCCAGTTGAGCCAGCTCGTCTCGTTGTCCTGGCAGTAGGCGTTGTTGTTGCCGTACTGCGATCGCCCGATCTCGTCGCCGCCGAGGATCATCCGCACGCCCTGGCTGAACATCAAGGTGGCGAGCATGTTGCGCTTCATGCGCTCGCGGAGCCGCTGGATTCGCACCGACTCGGTCTCGCCTTCGACACCCCAGTTGCAGCTGTTGTTGTCCGAGGCGCCGTCCTGGTTGTCCTCGCCGTTGGCCTCGTTGTGGCGCTCGTTGTAGGTCACGAGGTCCGTGAGTGTGAAGCCGTCATGGCACGTGACGAAGTTGACGCTCGCGTACGTCGTGCGACGGCTCGGCGCGAAGATGTCGCTGGAGCCGGACAGCCGCGAGGCGACTTCCGGAACCATTCCCGGATCGCCGCGCCAGAACTTGCGGATGCTGTCGCGGTACTGCCCGTTCCACTCCGACCAACGTTGCGGGAACCGGCCGAGCTGGTAGCCGTCGGGACCGACGTCCCAGGGCTCGGCGATCAGCTTCACGGTCGACAGGACAGGGTCCTGCTGCACGATCTCGAAGAATGCGCTCGGTGGCCCGCCCTGGTCCTCGTAGCCGCGGACGAGCACCGGCGCGAGGTCGAACCGGAAGCCGTCGACGTGCATGTCCGTGACCCAGTACCGAAGGCTGTCCATGATCAGCCCGACGGTCCGCGCATGCATGATGTTGAGGCTGTTGCCGGTGCCCGTGAAGTCGAACATGTACCGGCGGTCTTCCGGGTTCAGCCGGTAGTAGGCGACGTTGTCGATGCCGCGCAGCGACAGCGTCGGGCCGAGGTGGCTGCCTTCCGCGGTGTGGTTGTAGACGACGTCGAGGATCACCTCGAGGCCCGCCCGGTGCAGCGTCTTCACCATCGACTTGAACTCGGCGACCTGCTCTCCCAGGCCTCCGCCGGTCGCGTATCCGACGTGCGGCGCGAGGAAGCCGATCGAGTTGTAGCCCCAGTAGTTGGTGAGGCCCTTGTCGATCAGGTCCCGTTCCGGCAGGAACTGGTGCACCGGCATCAGCTCGACCGCCGTGACACCGAGGTTCGTGAGGTGGTCGATCACGGGATCGGAAGCGAGGCCTAGGTATGTGCCACGCAGCTCCTCCGGCACCTGCGGATGGCGCTTTGTCATGCCGCGGACGTGGCACTCGTAGATCACGGTGCGGTTCCACGGTGTGCGCGGCGCCTGGTCGTCGCCCCAGGTGAAAGCCTGGTCGACGACCACGCACTTCGGCATCGCGCCCGCCGAGTCGCGAGGGTCGCACGACAGGTCGCCGTCCGGGTCACCGATCGTGTAGCCGAACAGGTCGTCGCTCCACTTGATGTTCTCGGTGACCGCCTTGGCGTACGGGTCGATCAGGAGCTTCGCCGGGTTGAACCGGTGGCCCTCACCGGGCTCGTAGGGGCCGTGCACCCGATAGCCGTAGAGGGTGCCGGGCCGGGCGTCCGGCAGGTACACGTGCCAGACGTCATCGGTGACCTCGGGCAGCGCGATGGTCTCCGTCGCGATGGCTGACCACGGGGTCTCGAACAAACACAGCTCTACGCGCGTCGCGTGCTCGGAGAACAGCGCGAAGTTCACGCCCTCGCCATCCCACGTCGCGCCGAGCGGGTACGGCGAGCCCGGCCAGGTCCGCATCATGAGCCGGTTCCCGAGGTGGGCTCGCCCCAGCAGACCGCGAAGCCCCAGGGCGCAAGCGGCACGTGACCTCCGACCATGACCAGCCCAGGAGTGGGCTCGCCCTCGTCGGGCGGAAGCTCGGTGGAGTCGAGCAGTCGCCGCCAGGTCACCGCGCCGGCCAGTGTCACGTCGCTCGCCTCGTCGCTGAAGTTCAGCATCGTGGCGCTTTCGACGGTTCCGAGGCGGCGGTACACGACCACGACCTTGCCCACCACGTAGGCCACCGACTCCTGCGCGCCGGGATCGTGCAGAAGCGGGTGCCCGCGCCGCAGCGCGACGAGCTGGCGAACCAGGCCGAGCATTGCTTCGCCCTCGGGGGTGTCACGTCGCCGCCGATCGAGGCGAGCGGCCTCGAACGTCGCCGCATCGCCCGGATCGAGCTGGTCCGCCTCGCGGCCGAACTCGGCAGCGCGACCGCGCCGGACGGCGTCGAGCAGGCCGGGGTCGCCATGGTCGACGAAGTACGGGAACGGTGAGGTCTCGCCGTACTCCTCACCCATGAACAGCATCGGCACGTTCGGCGACAGCAGCGTCGCCGCGGTCGCGAGCCGTGCCTTCCGCTCGCCGACGATGCTCGTCAGTCGCTCGGCGCCGGCCCGGTTCCCGACCTGGTCATGGTTCTGCGTGAACGTGACGAGCCGGTGAGCGGGCGC
This sequence comes from Mycobacteriales bacterium, assembly GCA_035545635.1. Lineage (GTDB taxonomy): Bacteria > Actinomycetota > Actinomycetes > JAFAQI01 > JAFAQI01 > DASZTV01. The sequence goes on from DASZXY010000009.1 coordinate 20,812, forward strand.
ACTCGGGGCGTAGGTCCCGTGTCGACGGCCGCGGAACTTCGAGTACTCGCCCCGGAAGACGAAGCCGTGGGTGTACGCGGTCGCGACCTGCTCGATGGCGCCATAGTCCTGGTAGTAGCCGTCCTGCTCGCCGGTGAGCAGGGCATGGATCGCGTGGTGGAAGTCGTCGTTCCACTGCAGGTCGAATCCGAGCCCGCCGACCTCTGGGGAGGAGACGACCAGCGGGTTGTTGTCGGCGCTCTCGGCGATCGTGAACAGCCGGCGTCCGGTCCGGTCGGCGAGCTCGCCGATGGCCGCGGTCAGCTCGCGCAGGAACGGCGCCGCAGTCGGGTCGACGATCCCGTGGATCGCGTCGAACCGCAGCCCGTCGACGTGGAAGTCGCGCAGCCACATCAGCGCGTTGTCGATGAAGTAGCGGCGCACCTCGTCGGAGCCCGCCTCCGAGAAGTTCATCGCCGCGCCCCACGGCGTCGCATAGGTGTCGGTGACATAGGGCGCGAAGTGCTGGTGGACCGCGCCCTCGGGACCGAGGTGGTTGTAGACGACGTCGAGGATCACGGCCAGGTCGTTCTGGTGGCAGGCGTCGACGAAGCGCTGGAAGGCGGCCGGCCCGCCGTATCCCTCGTGGACCGCGAACGGGAACACTCCGTCGTAGCCCCAGTTCCGGTTTCCCGCGAACGACGCGATCGGCATCGGCTCGATCGCATTGATGCCGAGATCGGTCAGCTCGGCGAGGTGTTTCGTCGCCGCGTCGAAGGTGCCTTCTTCGGTGAAGGTTCCGACGTGGAACTCGTAACAGACCAGGTCGTGCTGGGGCGGCGCGATGAACCCGTCGTCGTGCCAGATGTGCGCGGTCGGGTCGAAGCCGCGCGACGGGCCGTGGACGCCCTCGGGTTGGCGGCGGGACGCGGGATCGGCGTACACCTTGCCGTCGCCCAGCGCGAAGCGGTACGTCGGCTCGTCCGACAGGCCGCGGACCCAGCCGTAGTGGTAGCCGTCGTCGGATCGCGCCAGCGTGAGCTCCTGGCGATCGGGCGCTTCGATCTGCACTGTGACCTGCTCGGCGTCGGGAGCCCACACCGAGAAGGCCCAGTCGCCGTTTCCCAGCCGGCTCGCACCCAGCGGCCAGAGCGGAGAGGAGCTGCTCCGGCCAGGCGCTGCGCGCCGTGCTTCTGTCTCTGGTGTCACCCGGCCGCCTTGAACGCGACGACCGCCAATGGCGGCAAGGTGATCGACAGCCGTTGAGGGAAGCCGCCCCACTCCTCGGCGGTCGCGGTGACAGCACCGAGGTTGCCGACCCCGCTGCCGCCGTAGGTCTCCGCATCGCTGTTGAGGATCTCGTCCCACTGACCCTCGAGCGGGACACCGAGGGTGTGGTTGTAGCGAACGATCGGAGTGAGGTTCAGAGCGACGAGCACGCTCTCTCCGGAGCGCGAGCGGCGCAGAAAGCTCACCGTGCTCTGCGCGGCATCGTCGTACTGCACCCAGCGGAAGCCGTCGGGGTCGCAGTCGAGCTCGTGCAGCGCCGGCTCGACGGCGTAGAGCCGGTTGAGGTCGCTCACCCAGCGCAGCATCCCGGCGTGCGCCGGGTCGGCGAGCAGGTCCCAGTCGAGTGACTGTTCGTGCGCCCACTCACGCACCTGCGCGAACTCGCCGCCCATGAACAGCAGCTTCTTGCCGGGCTGCATGTACTGGTAGCCGAGCAGCAACCGAAGGTTCGCGAACCGCTGCCAGTCGTCGCCCGGCATCTTGCCGAGCAGCGACCCCTTGCCGTGCGTCACCTCGTCGTGCGAGAGCGGAAGCACGTAGTTCTCCGTGAACGCGTAGACCGCGCGAAACGTGATCTCTCCGTGGTGATGCGTGCGGTGGATCGGGTCACGCTCGAGATAGCTGAGGGTGTCGTGCATCCAGCCCATGTCCCACTTGAGACCGAAGCCCAAACCGCCGGCGTCGACCGGTCGTGAGACTCCCGGCCAAGCCGTCGACTCCTCGGCGATCATCTGTACGTCGGGGTGATCGGCGTAGACGCCCGCGTTGAGCGACTTGAGGAAGTCGACCGCCTCGAGGTTCTCCCGGCCGCCGTACTTGTTCGGCAGCCATTCGCCGGGTTGCCGGCTGTAGTCGCGGTAGAGCATCGACGCGACCGCATCGACGCGAAGCCCGTCCGCGTGGAAGGTACGGATCCAGTGGTCTGCGGACGACGCGAGGAACGACCGCACCTCGTGCCGGTCGTAGTTGAAGATCAGGCTGCCCCAGTCGGGGTGGAAGCCGAGCCGCGGGTCCTCGTGCTCGTAGAGGTTCGTGCCGTCGAATCCCGCCAGCGCGAAGGCGTCGCCCGGGAAGTGCGACGGAACCCAGTCGATGATCACGCCGATGCCGGCCTGGTGCAGCTGGTCGATCAGGAACATCAAGTCCTGCGGCGTCCCCTGTCGCGCGCTCGGCGCGAAGTACGACGTCACCTGGTAGCCCCAGGATCCGTAGAACGGGTGCTCCATCACCGGCAGGAATTCGACGTGGGTGAAGCCGCATGACGTGAGGTAGGAGATCAGCGGTTGCGCCAGCTCGCGGTAGCCGAGCGGTTCGCTGGGACGTTCCGGGTCACGCCGCCACGACCCGAGGTGCATCTCGTAGATCGACATCGGCGCATCGAGTGCGTTGCGGCGTCCGCGGGTCGCCATCCACTCCGCGTCGGACCACTCGTACTCCAGATCCCACAGCACCGATCCGGTGTTGGGCGGTGTCTCGGTGCGGAACGCGAAGGGGTCTGCCTTCTCGAGCACGAGCCCGTTGCGGGTCGTGATCTCGTACTTGTAGACGTGGCCCTTCTTCGCGTTGCTGACCACGCCTTCCCAGATACCGGAGCCGCCTCGCGGCTGCAGCGGCGACTCGCTGCCGTTCCACCCGTTGAAGTCCCCGATGACATTCACCGCTGTGGCGTTGGGCGCCCAGACACCGAAGGAGAAGCCCCCGCGCTTTCGCTGGGTTGTCTTTGACACGAGTGGATGCGCACCCAGGCGGTCGGCGAGCCGGCGATGCGAGCCCTCGTTGAACAGATAGAGGTCCTCGTCGCCGAGCCGGCTGTACGGGCGGCGTGCCGTCGACGTGGTCATCGTGTGATCGCCTCCTTGGGGGCGTTGGAGCGGAGGTCTGCGAGCCGGCACATCAGCTGTCGGGTCGCCTCGTCGTTGGCGAGCTCGGCGAGTGACAGAGGCAGCCTGCGCCGCCAGTTGCCGGCTTCGGGCCCGGTGCCCGGCCGGTTGTCAGGGACGGTTTCGCCGACGAGATCGGCGAGATCGGCGATCACGTACGCCGCGGGCCCGGCGGCGAGGGCCTCGAGGCAGAGCCGAAGCGCTCGATCGGGCTCCGGTACGCCGACGGCGACCAGCTCGCGACTCGCGGGGTCGTTCCAGAACGTCGCGAACCGAGGCAGGTCGTGCGTCCCGAGGGAAGCCGCAGCGGGCTGGCTGGGTTGCGGCAAGGGGTTGTCGGGTGAGGCCTCGAAGCGGCTCACGAACGAGTGGAGGATCCCGTAGTCGTCCATTGCCTGCCGGATTTCGGGTGAGACGGTGCCGAGGTCCTCGCCGATCACCGTGGCGCCGGCGCGCTTCGCTTCGAACGCGACGATGGCGAGCAGCTCGTCGTGGCGGTACTTCACGTAGGCACCGGAGGTCGCGTCCATGCCCGCGGGTATCCAGTAGAGCCGCTGAAGTCCCAGGATGTGGTCGATCCGGATGCACCGGGCATATCGCAGCGCCACTCGCAGGCTCTCGATGAAGTACCGGTATCCGCTGTCCCGGAGTCGCTGCGGGTGCAGTGGGGGAAAGCCCCACGCTTGCCCACTGGCGGCAAGAGCGTCCGGCGGCGCACCGACCTGCGCGTCGGCGAACAGGTCGGGGTTCGCCCAGGTGTCGTAGCCGTTCGGATGCACGCCGACCGGCAGGTCGAGGTAGAGGCCGATGCCGAGCGCGTCGCCGTGATCCTTGGCGTCGGCGAGCTGGCGGTCGGCGGCAAACTGCACGAACCGGTGGTACTGCGCTGCGCGCTCGTCGCCGTTGGCGCGGAAGGCGGCGTAGGAGGCAAGCTCCTCGTGTTCGGTGACAAATCGCTCGAAGGCGTTGCGCCGTCGCCCATCCGCCTCGTGCATCGCCGTCGCGCACGCTTCAAGGGCTTCGCGTTTCGCGTGGGCGACCGTGTCGTAGTCGACCGCGGCGCCGGCGCGGACCAGCGGGTCCGGACGCATGGCCTCGGGCGTGTCGCAACCGGCAAGCGCTGCCGCGCCCGCGACATCGACGTGCAGCTCGTTCCAGAACAGGCGGCTGATCGGCAGGTACGGGCTGGGATCGATCGGACGATCCGTCGAGATCGCGAAGATCGGCAGGGTCCCGATCAGGTTCGCCCGCCAAGTCGCTGCCAGGTCGGCGAGCTCGCGCAGGTCGCGGAAGCTGCCGATGCCCCAGTCATCGCGGCCGCGGACGGCGTAGAGCGGAGTGGTGACGGCGACGCCACGCTCTGCTGGTCGTCGCGCCTGCGGAGCTTCGGAAGCCGCGAAGGGCTCGGGACTCGGGACGCGTCGTTCTTCTCTTGCCAGTCGTAGCTGCTCCCGGATCGCGCCGGCGTTCGGAACCGGGTAGCCGAGCGCGCCGAGCACTCCCGTCAAGGTGTCGGTCGACGCCTTCACGGTCCTGCCGTCGTGTCCGACGTAGCTCAGCTCGATGCCACGAAGCTCGGCGAGCTTGTGAAGCGAGCGTTCGGTGTCCTCCGCCCTCACGTCGGCTCGCCGAGCAGGTCGAGGACGCCGCGCGCCGGGACGTCGATCCACGCCGGCCGGTTGTCGGCCTCGTAGCCGACCTCGTAGATCGCCTTCTCGAGCAGCAGGAAGTCGAGCAGCGCAGACAGCTCGTCGCGATCCGTGGGAAGGAAGTCGCCGCCCTGCGCCGCGTCGAGGTAGGAGCGCAGGAAGGCGCCGGCGGTCGAGCGGAACCAGATCGTGGTCAACGGGTCGAGCCGTGCCCGCTCGTCGGCGAGGGACAGGTCGCGGGAGACCCGGCCGCCTGCGACCCGCGATGCGTAGTGGAAGGAGCGGATCATTCCTGCGACGTCGAGCAGTGGCGGCCGCTTGAGTCGCCGGCTCGACAGCGGCCGGGCCGGCTCGCCCTCGAAGTCGATGATCACGAAGTCCTTGCCGGTCCACAGCACCTGGCCGAGGTGGTAGTCGCCGTGGCAGCGGATCTTGCGGGCGCGGATCGGGGTGCGCATCGCGGCCTCGAGCCGCGCGAGGATCTCCGGTTCCCTCGCGAGCAGCTCGCGGACGCAGTCGCTCGGCTCGCGCATCGAGCGAAGGGTTCGCAGTGACCGGCGCAGCAAGCTCTTGGCACCGTGATGCAGTGACCGGCGGTCGACTGCTGTGAACGGCTCCGGCGCAAAGGCGTCGTCGGAGTCGACGCTCGCGAGGGAGAGGTGCAGCTCCGCCGTACGGCGACCGAGGATCTCCGCCCAGTGCAGGTGCGGTCCGACGAGTGGGTGCTCGCGCGGCGGCGCCACGTCCGCCCAGCTCAGTGGGTCACCGGTCGTCATGATGCGCAGCTCTTCGGGCGCAGGGTGAGTGATGACCTCCTCGAGCACCCGACCGAGCGCGTCCAGCACGTAGCTCCAGCCGTCGCCCTCGTTGGGGACGAACTCCTGTGCGACGGCGATCGTCGCGGGCTCGTCGCCGTCGGCGCGGTACTCGATCGAACCGCCCAGCTTCGGCGCGTGAGGGAAGCGCGCCGTCTCGGTCAGGAAGCCGCTCACCTCGACGTCGGGGTTGAGGCCTTCCTCGATCCGGCGGATCACCTTGACGATCACGCGGTTGCCGATGATCACCGACGTGTTGCTCTGCTCGGCCGAGATCGGCACGCCGGGGGTCTCCGCGTCGATGCCGTCACGCATCCGCCGCAGCTCGCGCGTCGGCACCGACTCGAGCCGACCTCTGGTGCCGGCGATGTGGCGTCGACGGCCCATCGCCGCAAGCAGTGCCTTCGTGAAGGGTGCCATCGTGAGCGCGTCGTACAGGACGCCCTCTCCGTCGGCGGACCGGATGTCGCACATCACGCTGTCGGGCCGCCACTTGCAGATCTCGGCGGCGTCCTCTCCGGTCGCGTGACCGACCGCCAGTGCGTAGCGCTCCGGCAGCCCCTGGTCGAGGTGGACGTCGACGACGACGAAGAATCCAGGCGTCGTCCCGCCGGTCCCTGGCGCCGCCGGGACCTCGATGATGTCGACGACGCCTGTCGAGCGGATCCGCCGTGACTTGTCCCGGAACCAGCGCCGCGTCGCCAGATACGTCGGCAGGACGCTGTTGATCGGGGCCCGGCCGTTGCCGCGAAGCGCGTCCGTCCATGCCCCCGAGACGACCACCGGCGCGCTTCGAGGCTCGGTCGCGGTGCGCTGCTCGAGGGAGAACCAGTAGAAGCCGTGGCCACCCAGCGTCACGAAGTACGGCAGGTCACCGACCTCGGGGAACTCCGTGCTGCCGAACAGCTCGACCGGGACCGCCCCCCGATGCTCGGCGAGGTCGAGCTCGACGGCTTGGGTGAACCGCGAGAGGTTCACGACGACCAGGATCGTCTCGTCGCCGTACTTGCGCAGGAACGCGAGCACCTTGCGGTTCTCCGGGAACAGCATCTGGAGCTCGCCGCGCGCGAACGCCTGGTAACGGTTGCGAAGTGCGATCAGCCGGCGCATCCACCACAGCAGCGAGGACGGGTTCTGCTCTTGGGCAGCGACGTTGACGGCTTGGGCGTGGTACTCGGGGTCGATGATGACCGGCAGGTAGAGCCGTTGCGGGTTGGCGGCGGAGAAGCCCGCGTTGCGGTCGGCGTCCCACTGCATCGGAGTGCGCACGCCGTTGCGGTCACCGAGATAGATGTTGTCGCCCATGCCGATCTCGTCGCCGTAGTAGACGATCGGGGCGCCGGGCAGCGAGAACAGCAGACCGTTCATCATCTCGATCAGGCGGCGGTCGTTGCCGAGCAGCGGAGCCAGCCGGCGCCGAATCCCGACGTTGACCCGGGCCTGCGGGTCCTCGGCGTAGACCCTGTACATGTAGTCGCGTTCCTCGTCCGTGACCATCTCGAGCGTCAGCTCGTCGTGGTTGCGGAGGAACAGCCCCCACTGGCAGTTCTCCGGGATCGGCGGCGTCTCGTTGAGGATGTCGACGATCGGGAAGCGGTCCTCCTGCCGCGCCGCCATGAACATTCGCGGCATCAGCGGGAAGTGGAACGCCATCTGGCAGGCCTCGCCGCCGGCGAGGTACTTCACCGCGTCCTCGGGCCACTGGTTCGCCTCGGCGAGCAGCATGCGGTCGGAGAACCGGGAATCGATGTGCCGGCGCAGGTCCTGCAGGAACGCGTAGGTCTCGGGGAGGTTCTCGCAGGTAGTGCCCTCTCGTGAGTAGAGATAGGGCACCGCGTCGAGTCGCAGCCCGTCGACACCCATCTCGAGCCAGTAGTCGACGACGTCGAACATCGCCTTGCGGACGTGCTCGCTGTCGTAGTTCAGCGCCGGCTGGTGGGAGTAGAAGCGATGCCAGTAGTAGGCCTTCGCGACCGGGTCGAACGCCCAGTTCGACGTCTCGAAGTCCTGGAAGATGATCCGCGCGTCGGTGTACTTGTCCGGTGTGTCGCTCCACGTGTAGAAGTCGCGGTAGATGCTGCCGGGCGGTGCCATCCGCGCCCGCTTGAACCACGGGTGCTCGTCCGAGGTGTGCGCGAGCACGAGCTCGGTGATCACCTTGATGCCGCGGGCGTGCGCGCCGCGCAGGACCGCGCGGAAGTCGCGCAACGTGCCGTAGGACTCGTGCACCTTGCGGTAGTCGGAGATGTCGTAGCCGTCGTCGCGTAACGGTGACGGGTAGAACGGCAGCAACCACAGCGCCGTGATGCCGAGCTCCTGCAGGTAGTCGAGCTTGCCCAACAGGCCGCGGAAGTCGCCGATCCCGTCGCCGTCGCTGTCGGCGAACGCGCGCACGTGCGCCTCGTAGATGACGGCGTCCTGGTACCAGGTCGCCGATGCGGGATCGCTGAGGATGATCGGGTCTGCGGTCATGACGCGACTCCGACCGATGGCTCGATCCGGAAGATGTGTGCCGGCGTCACGTCCGGGTCCAGCATCACGAAGTTGTGCGGTCCGCTCCAGGTGTAGCGCGCGCCGGTGAGCAAGTCGTTCACGTCGTACGACGCGCCTTCGGCGATTCCAAGCGCGCTGAGGTCGAGATCGATCCACGACGACTGGCGGTACTTGTAGTCGAGGTTTGCGATGACGAGGATCGGCGCGCCAGCCAGGCCCTCGACCGGGTCGGGCGCCGTCTTCGAGTACGCCATGATCGCGTCGTTGTCGGTGTGATGGAACCGAAGCGTGCGGTTGTACTGCAAGGCCACCTGCTCATGGCGGATCGTGTTGAGGGTGGTCAGGAACGGAGCGAGGCTGGTCGACGAGTCGAGGTCGTAGTGACGTAGCTCGTACTTTTCGCCGTCGAGGTACTCCTCCGAGCCCTCGTGGCGCGGCGCGCGCTCGCCGAGCTCGAACACGGGCCCGTAGATGCCGTAGCTCGCGGCCAGCGTGCCGGCGAGCACGGCGCGCATCGCGAAGGTGCGCCGGTCACCGTGCTGTAGCTGCTCGGTGAGGATGTCGGGAGTGTTGGGCCAGAAGTTCGGCCGGAAGTAGTCGCCGACCTCGGTCTGGGTCAGCTCGGTGAGGTACTCCTCGATCTCCCACTTCGCCGTGCGCCACGCAAAGTACGTGTAGGACTGACTGAACCCGAGCTTGGCCAGCCGCTTCATCACCTTTGGGCGGGTGAACGCCTCGGCGAGGAAGATCACCTCCGGGTGGCTCTCGTGGATGGTCGGGATCACCCACTCCCAGAACGGGAACGCCTTGGTGTGCGGGTTGTCGACCCGGAAGATGCCAATGCCCTGGCCGATCCAGAACTCGATGACGTCGTGCAGCGCCTGCCACAGCTCCCGCCACGATGGGGAGTCGAAGTCCAGCGGGTAGATGTCCTCGTACTTCTTCGGCGGGTTCTCGGCGTAGCGGATCGAGCCGTCCGGCCGGTGCTTGAACCACTCGGGGTGCTCGCGCACCCAAGGGTGGTCGGGGGAGCACTGGAACGCGAGGTCGAGGGCTACCTCGATACCTGCGTCCTGCGCGGCGCCGACCAGCTTGTGGAACTCCTCGAGAGTTCCGAGCTCCGGATGGATGGCGGTGTGACCGCCCTCGGCGGCTCCGATCGCCCACGGACTGCCGACATCGCCGGGCTCCGCGACGACTGCGCCGTTGCGTCCCTTGCGCTTGGTCGTGCCGATCGGGTGGATCGGCGGCAGATACAGCACGTCGGCACCGAGCCGCCGGACGTAGTCGAGCCGGTCGATGACGTCGAGGAAGCTGCCGTGGCGGCCGTCGATGCCAGAAGCGGAGCGGGGGAACAGCTCGTACCAGGTGCTGAAGCGGGCGCGGGCTCTGTCCACCCACAGCCCGTACGTCGGGGAGGTGGCGGCGGCCGCGCCGGAGTAGCGCACGACCAGTGCGCCGAGCTCCTCGAACGCTGCGTCGGCAGGCCCCGGCACGTCGCCGGCGCGGATGCGTGCGGCCAGCTCGATCAGCTGCTTCTTGTGCTCACCGCTCGCGCGGGTCGTGGCGTCCTCCGCAAGCCGCGCTCCGGCTTCGAGCTCACCGCCGATCTCCTGACCGGCGCCGGCCCGCGCGCGGAGGTCGCGCAGCCAGGAAGCAAAGGTGTCGACCCGTGCGCGGACCTGGAACTCCCAGCGCCCGACGCTGTCGGGCCGGAACGCTCCGCGCCAGCGGTCGTTGACGAGCGGTTCCATTGGCGTCTGTCGCCACGCCCGCTCGCCCGCCGGCCGGTAGAGCACATCGACGCGCAGCTGGTCGTGTCCGTCGACGAAGGCATCGGCGGACACATCGATCGAGTCGCCGACCGTGCCTTTCGCGTTGAAGCGCCCGTCATCGACCCGTGGTCGGACGTCTTCGACGACAGGGCGGGGCGGGGCCAGCTTGGCCGTTGGTGGTTTCACTGTTTGGGGCCGTACCCCGTTGTTGCCGCTGACACTCGCCTTCACGCGTCGGCCCCGCCACATCGGCCCCTGTAGTTGTCTAGGGTTCCGCTATGACCACGCCGGAGGGGGCGCCCGGCTCGTCGCTGCAGCTGCGAGCGGTGCCCACCACGAGCGACCTCGACGCCAGGCGTGGTCTGGTGCGGATCGCCCCGGCCGTGCTGCAGGCGCTGGGTGCCCGGCCCTACTCGATCGTCAAGATCACCGGGGCGCGGGTCTCGGCCGCCCTCGTCGCGCAGAGCACCAATCGTCAGGACCCGGGCGCGATCATCGTCGACGACCTGATCTTGGCGAACTTGGGGGTGCCGGCGGGCACGCCGGTCACGGTCGAGGTCGTCCCCTCGCTGGCGGCCGACCGGGTCGTGTTGGCGGGCCCGAGCGAGGTCACCTCGCTGTTGACGCCACAGGTCGCACGGCTCGCCCTGCTGGGGAAGGTCGTCTCGACCGGCGACTCGATCTCCCTCCTGCAGCAGGACGTCGCGCTTCCGGAGGGCACCAGCCCCGACCTGCTCACCCAAGGCAGACAGCAGATGCAGGCGCTCTTTGGCCACGCTTGGCAGGGCGTCGTCCTCACCGTTGCCGCCTCACCGGCCGTTCCGTCGGTGGTGACGATGTCGACCGAGCTCTCGTGGGCCGACCCGAGCGCGCCAGTGACAGCCGGCGGGCCGCCGGTGAGCACCGTGTTCCCCGCGCCGATCACCGCGCCGGCTCCGACTCCGGCCGCTCCGGTGCCGGCCCGGCCCGCACTGCCGAGCCTGGGCGCAGACGGCTTGCCCGGGGCGGAGGAGCAGACGAAGTCGCTGCGGGAGCTGCTCGATGTCGGGCTCAACAACCCGGCGCTGCTCAAGAAGCTCGGCGCGAGCCCGTCGCTCGGCGTGATGCTCGCCGGCCCCGCGGGTGCCGGCAAGACGACCCTGGTCCGCTCCGTGGCGACAGCGCTCAACCTCGGCGTCCGGCTGGTCTGGTGCCCGCAGCTTGCATCCCTGACCCCGGACAACGCGATGGCGCAGCTCGGCGCGCTGCGAAAGGCGAGCCTCGACGACAAGGGTGCTCGCGACCTGATCGTGCTGGACGAGATAGAGGTCATCGCGCCCGCCGACGGCAACGCGCCGTTGACGCCCACCGTCGTCGCCATGGTGCGGGACCTGGTCGCGGCGGGACGGGCGGTGATCGGGATGTCCGCCGTACCGGACAGTCTCGACGCCGACTTGGTCGGACCCGGCCTGCTCTCGCACCGGATCGCGCTGAACCTGCCGGACCAGGCGACGCGGCGGGTGATGATCGAGCGGCTGTCGCGCTCGCTGGCGCTGGCACCCGACATCGCACTCGACGACGTCGCGGCGCGCACCCCCGGATTTGTGGCCGCCGACCTCGCGGCACTGGTGAACGCGGCGGCACAACAGGCGGCCTGCCGCGAGCAGGCCAAGCCGACGGGTGACCCGAAGATCACCAGCGCGGACTTCATGGCCGCTCTCGCCACAGTGCACCCGTCGAGCATGGACGGCCAGCTGCTGGACTCCGGTCAGGTCAGCCTGGCCGACGTCGGTGGTCTCGCCCAGGTGAAGCAGGTGCTGACCGAGACGGTGATCTGGCCGATCGTCTACCCGGACACGTTCTCCCGGCTCGGGGTCGCCCCGACCCGCGGCATCCTGCTGTACGGGCCGCCCGGCTGCGGCAAGACCTACATCGTGAAGGCGCTCGCGCATGACGGCCGTGCCAATGTGCTGTCGGTCAAGGGCGCGGAGCTGCTGAGCAAGTGGGTAGGGGAGAGCGAAGCCGGCGTCCGCCAGCTGTTCGACAGAGCGAAGGGCGCCGCACCGAGCCTGATCTTCCTCGATGAGATCGACGCACTCGCCCCGACGCGTGGTCGTGGCAGCGGTGACGACTCCGTCGGCGACCGCGTGGTTGCCGCATTGCTGACGGAGATGGACGGCATCGAGGCGCTCAAGGGGGTGGTCGTCATCGGAGCGACCAACCGGCCGGACATGGTCGATCCCGCGCTCCTGCGCCCGGGCCGGCTCGAGCGGCTGCTTTTCGTTCCGCCGCCGGACGAGGTCGCACGCAACGAGATCTTCCGCGCCGCATCGGCGCGAACGCCGCTCGATCAGGGAGTCGATCTGGCGGCACTTGCAGCGCGAACCGACGGTTACTCCGGCGCCGACTGTGCGGCCGTCATCAGGCAGGCGGCGTTGGCTGCGATGCGACGTTCGATGGATGCGCCGTCGGTCACGGCCGCAGACATCGAGGCGGCGCTGTCGGTCGTCAAGCCCTCGCTCGTTGCCGCGGAGGTCGAGCAGCTCCGCGACTACGCCGCACAGCGACAGGGTGCCAGCGTCTGATCAGGGCGCGGTTTGTGGCCGCGGATGGTTCACCGGGCGATGGCAGCCGAGCCGGCTGACCTCGGCGAGCGTCCGGTAGTAGGCCAGCGGGTAGTAGCGACCGAGGTCGTGCTGCTCGTGGCCGTAGCGCGCGAGCTGCACGCTGTGCCGGAACGACGGGTCCGGCAGCATGTTGCGTTCGATCAGCACCGTGTCCGGCGCTGCGCCGGCCGGCAGCCACTGAATCCCACAGCGCCGGGTCGCGTTGGCCGGGCGCAGGTTCACCGGTGACGCGACGATCGTGTAGCGGCGTCCGGCAGCGAGCGGGATCTGGTCGTCCATCACGCAGCCGTAGAAGCGCTGCGTCACGACCTCGTTCGTGCAGATCGACCAGTACCGGAGCTGGCCCGGTTGCATCCGCGCCTCGCCGTTCCACGTCGCCGGCGTCCGCGGCAGCGTGCCGGTGATCACCACCGCCGGCGCCCGCTCCATGGACACGACGGTGGCGACGTACTTGTTGTCCGGGTTGTCGCCGAACCCCCCTTTGGGCAGCGCCATCGTGAGTGGCACGAGTGGCGCCGCGAGGGCCGTCGTGAAGCTCGTCGGCAGGTTGTAGAACTTGTGCCACACGATCGGGTCCTGACTGCCCGGACCGGTGTGAACCGCGGGGACGCGGTTGACCGTCGCGTTGGCGCCGGCCGGAAGCGGCGGGATCGGGCAGTCCGGGATCGGGATCGCGCCGGCCGGGGTGTCCAGCGTGACCGAGGGCAGTGGAACGCCGCCGTCGTCGCCGAGTCCTCGGTTCGGCTCGTAGATCCGCAGCGCGACCGAGAAGTCGGTTCCGCGCCGAGAGCCGTCGGTTGGTTCCGTATAGATCGTGTTGGCCGGGGGATGCGCCGGCCGACGACCGAACAGCACGCGCACCGTGTAGCGGCGCTTGGCTGCCGGCAGCAGGCGTGGTGCGCCCGTGCGGAACGGGTTGACCGAGCCCTTGTCGGGGTTGATGCGCACGTCCGGAATGCCGTCGGTGCTGCCGAGCGTCGCGTTGTACGACGTGAGGGAGGTGTAACGCGCGAACGGGTAGTAGCCGTGAATCGTGAGCGAGTCGAGCGATGTACCGGGTTCGCGCAGCACCCAGTAGCGCGCGGCCTGGTCGGGGAAAGCGACATTGGCGCCGTCAGGATCGACCTCGACCTGCCACGCGCAGCTTCGGCTCGTCGTCACCGCGGCCGACGCCGACGCTCCTGCCAGTGCTCCGGCGCCGAGCGCCAGAAGCGCGAGCGCAGCTCGGGTCCTCACGTCGGGATTATGGTGGATTCGTGACGAAGTTCCGGTGTCTCGTCGTGCTGGCGGCCACGGTGTCGACACTGGCAGTCGCCGCCCCCGCGAGTGCCCTGTTGGGACAGCCGGCCCATCACCGGACCGTCCGCGTGACCGTGCCGGGCAAGGTGACCGCGTTGTCGGTGCGTAACGACATCGGCGACATCACGGTGCTGCCTGGTGACGTGACGCGCGTCGTGGCCGTCGAGGAGTACGACTCCAAGGCGCCAACGCTGAAGCACAGCCTGGACAACGGCTTGCTGACCGTGTCGGCGCCGTGCCCGCGACCGACGGGCGTCATCAGCCTCGGCCTCGACAACTGCTCTGTCGACTTGATCATCACGGTGCCGCAGTCGGTCACGGTGGACGCCGTCGACGACGTGGGCGACGTCAAGGTTCGGGATCTGCACGGAACCGAGTCGCTGCGCACCAGCGATGGCGACATCCTCGTCAGGGACGTCGCGGCGCCGATGTTGAACGTCACGTCCGACACCGGGTCGATCAACCTGGATGGCGTTCGGGCGCGCACTTTGACGCTCAAGAACTCCGATGGCGACATCCGTGCAGACCTCTTCGCGACGCCGCACACGGTGATCGCACGCAACGACACGGGCGATGTCGCGCTGACGCTGCCGGCCGGGATCTACGCCCTCGACCTTCGCACCGACGACGGCGGCACCCACGTGCACGGCATCACCGTGCATTCCGATGCGGGGCGCACGGTGTCGGCGCACACCTCGGACGGAGACATCCGCATCACGGGCCGGTAGGTCGGTAGCTCGACAGACCGGTCTAGGCAGGCACCGACCAAGTCACCCGCGTGCCGACCCCCCGTGACCCGCCGCTGAGCGTCACCGTGCCGCCGAGCTCCCTGGCGCGGGACTCCAGGTTGCTCAGCCCGCTACGGCGGGTGACGGACGGATCGAGGCCCCGTCCGTCGTCGTCGACGACGACGGACAGCGTTTCGTCCTCGAGTGCGACGGCGACGTCCACCGTCGCCGCGCTCGCATGCCGGATCGCGTTCGACAGCGTCTCGCCGATCACGGCGAGGACGTGCGGCCGGGCCTGCTCGGAGACGAGTGTCCCGACCGGTCCGGCGTAACGGACTCTCACCTTCAGGGTGGATCCGGATGTCGCCCGGTCGATCACCTGCTGCACGTCATGCCGGAAGTCATCGGCGATCACCGGCGTCTGCAGCTGGTAGATCGCCTGACGCAGCTCCCGGATGGTGCCGTCCAGATCGTCGGCGACTGCTGACAGCCGTGCCTTGGCCGTTTCGTCGGAGATCAGCGCGTCCGTGCTCTGCAACGTCATACCGGCCGCGAACAGCCGCTGGATGACCAGGTCGTGCAGGTCCCGCGCGATCCGTTCGCGGTCTTCGAGGACGGCAATCCGCTCACGGTCGTCCTGGGTGGCTGCCAGCTGCAGCGCGACGCCGGCCTGGCCCGCGAACCCGACCACGTAGTCGAGGTTGAGCTCGGCCACACCGCCGTCGTTCGCGGGGTAGACGACGACCAGCGCACCAAGCCCGAGACCCTCCTCTCCGACCCCGAGAGGGGCGATCACGCACCGTCCACTGCGGGCGCGAATCTCTTCGGGCAGCGCCGTCACCGGATGGCCTTGATCGATGTCCTCGAGCACCACCGGCTCCCGGCTCACGGTCACCTGTTCCGCGAACGACGTACCAGGCTCGAGTGTGTTGCCGACCATCGACGGCTCGGTGGCGGCGGCAACCACCATGCCGCCGTCCGGGCGGGGCAGGATGAGCGCGACGAAGATCGCACGGGCGGCCTGCCGGGCTTCGGCGACGACCAGCTCACCGAGCCGGGCTTCTCGTTCGCCGCCAAGGACAGCGCTTCTGATCTCACCCGAGGCCACGAGCCAGAAGCCCCGCCGTTCCTGCGCTTCGAAGAGCTGGGCGTTCTGAATGGCGACACCCGCGGCGGAGGCCAGGGCGATCACCATGAGCTCGTCCTCTTCGGTGAACTCCCCGCCGTCGGCCTTCGCGGTGACGTAGAGGTTGCCGAACTTCCGGTTCCGGGTCCGCACCGGGACGGCGATGCTCCCCGGCGGCGTCCCGCCGGACAGGATCCCCGCCAGGTGCTCGGGGGCGAGGTTCCGGTTGACGACGTCGGCGACGGTGGCGCCGTCCGAGCCCAGCACCGACATTGCGCCCCTGTCGGCCTCGACGAGCTCGCACGCCGCTTCGACGATCCGCTCGATGATCGCCGCCAGGCTGAGGTCCTCGGAGAGGGAGAGCACCGCGTCGAGCAAGGCGCGAAGCCGGTCCTGCGTGTGGTGACCCTCGTGTCCGCGCCGGACCAGCGCGTCGGTCGCCTGGCGCAGCAGGTAGCCGACCCGGCCACTTTGAGGCGTCCCGCTCGACTCGGGCGGCACCACCTCTTCGGCCACGAAGTGACCCTAACGTCCCTCCGCGACCACCTCCGGGCTCGATAGGGACTTTGGTCCCACGCGGTGGGGCACTACGTACCTGCCGGGATCGTCGGCGTATGTCCAGGCTCTACCCGATGAACGTTCTCCAGGCGTCGACGTGGGAAGTGCTCCCGCACAACGAGTGCGTGGTGGGGCTCCAGTCGCAGCGAATCGGGCGGATCGCGCTCAGCGCGGACGCGTTGCCGCTCATCCTCCCCGTGTTCTACGTGTACGACGGCGCCACCATCGTCTTCCGCACCCACTCGGGCAGCGTGCTCGACCGGCACTGTCGCAACACGGTGGTGGCCTTCGAGGTCGACAACCACGACGGTGGCCGCCGGGCCGGCTGGAGCGTCATGGCCGTAGGGGTCGCGAACGTGGTGTCCGCCGGCGACGGGCTACGTGAGCGCGAAGTCCAGCTGGATCGCCGCGGAGCGCCGGCCGGCGACGTCATCATCAAGATCGAGCCGGGAAGCCTCACCGGGCGGGCGCTCGCCCCCGTCGCCACCTTGGTTGTCGCCGACCACTGAACAGCCCTTACGGTGTGTCCATGAGCGCGCCGATCAAGGTGTTCCTTTGCGATGACCACGAGGTCGTCCGCCGCGGCGTCAAAGACATGCTCGAAGCCGAAGGCGACATCGAGGTCATCGGCGAAGCGTCGACCGTCTCCGAGGCCATCGCGCGGGTGCCTGCGCTCCGGCCGCAGGTGGCCGTGCTGGATGTCCGGTTGCCGGACGGAAGCGGAATCACGGCCTGCCGCGAGCTCCGCTCCGCATTGCCCGAGCTCGGTTGCCTGATGCTCACTTCCTTCGCCGACGACGAGGCGATGCTCGACGCGATCATGGCGGGTGCGCAGGGATTCGTGCTCAAGCAGATCCGAGGCTCGGACCTGGTGGGGGCAGTCCGGACCGTCGCGAACGGCGGCTCGCTGCTCGACCCCACTGCGACGGCCCGCGTGATGGACCGTCTCCGCACCCATGGCCAGACTCAGGACAAGCTGGCGGCGCTGTCCGACCAGGAGCGCAAAGTGCTCGAGCTCATCGGTGAGGGCCTGACCAACCGGCAGATCGGCGAACGGCTGTTCCTCGCCGAGAAGACGGTGAAGAACTACGTGTCGAACGTGCTGTCGAAGCTCGGTCTGGAGCGGCGCACGCAGGCCGCGGTCCTGGCACACGAGGTGTCGCGCCAGACCATCGAGTAGCGGGGGCGCCTCGCTACCCGCGCTCGACGACCGTCCCGGTCGTTCCGGTGCTGAGCTCGAGCGCCCGGTCGAGCGCGCCGATCGCTGCGAAACGGCCGCCTGCTTCCACGAAGTCGCAGGCTGCCGTGATCTTGGGTGCCATCGATCCGGCGGGAAAGGACATCGCGCGCAGCTCGCGGGTCGTGACGCGCCCGAGTGGGCGCGCGTCCGGCGTACCGAAGTGGGCCTGGACCGCCGCGACATCGGTGAGCAGCAGCAGAATGTCGGCGCCGAGCTGGCGGCCGAGCAGCGCCGCGGCCCGGTCCTTGTCCACGACCGCCTCGACGCCCTGCAGTCCGTGTGGGGTTCGGACGACCGGTACGCCGCCGCCTCCCGCGCAGATGACGAGCGCGCCGCTGTCGACGAGCGTCTTGATCGAGCCGAGCTCGATGAACTCGATCGGCGCGGGAGAGGGGACCACGCGGCGCCAGTGGGCGCCGTCCGGCTTGACCGTCCAGCCGAGCTGGTCGGCGATGCGCAATGCGTAGGCTTCGTCGTAGACCTGGCCGATGAACTTCGCCGGATCCGCGAAGGCGGGATCGCTGGGGTCGACCACGGTCTGAGTGAGCACCGTCACGATGTCGCGACCGGGAAGCTCGTTCGTGAGCTCGCGCTGCAGCCAGTAGCCGACCATCCCTTCCGTCTCGGCGCCCAGCACGTCGAGCGGGTAGGGCGCAGTCAACGAGCGGTCGTGCTCGCTCTCGAGGGCGAGCAGGCCCACCTGGGGCCCGTTTCCATGTGTGACGACGACGTCGTGCCGGCGGGCGAGCTCGGCGATCGACGCGACGGCGCGTCGGACGTTGTCCTCCTGGGTGCTCGCGTCGGGGCTCTCTCCGCGTTGCAGCAGGGCGTTGCCGCCGAGCGCCACCACGACTCGCATGACGGCAGGATCGGCCCCGGTCCGGAAACGATCAAGGCGAACCGTCCCGGGTGCGACGAATGGCGGGACAAAGCGGGACTTTCGGCCCTGCTGCGGAGGCTGTCCGAGCGAGAGTCTCAACGCGTGGCGATCGAGATGGCGCACGGTCCAGCGGCCAAAAGTCGAGTGACGAAGTGCCCATCAACGCCCGGCCGATCCCTGGTCAGTGTCCGGCGCGCCCAGTCGCCAGCCACCGCACGGGTCGGACGGCGGACAGTCGCCGCATACGTCGAGGACAGCGCCGGCAGGGCCGCACTTCGCATCGCCACCGAGGGGGCGGCGTTGCGTGGGGCGTCCCTCCGGCTCCTCGACCCCACCGAGAACGAGGACATCGCAGATGCGCTCGTCCGCGAATCCCGGTCCGCCGACCTGCTCGTCATCGGCAGCGGGCCGACCGGCTCGTCGAACACCCTCCGGTTCGACTCGATCGCGCGTTCCCTGGCGCATCGCGCCGACTGTCCGGTGATGTTCGTGCCTGCGGGTGCCGACACCGCCGACATCGGTGGGCTCGTCTGCGGCGTCGACCGGTCGTCAGGTTCAGCCGCCGCCCTTCGGTGGGCCGCTCGGGAAGCCGCCATGCGTGGGGGAACCGTGCTCGCCCAGCAGGTGCAGCCGTGGACCGAGGTCGACGAGTCGCCAACCCAGTCGCTCAGCGGATGGGTCGTCTCCCAGCAGATCACCGAGCCGACGACAATCGTGTGCCGAATCGTCTCCGGCGCTTCTCCGGCCGGAGAGCTTGTGCACACCGCCGTCGAACGACAGGGAACGCTCGTGGTGGGCTCCCACCGGCAAGACGGGGGACATCTGCACCGATGCATCACCGGCCGGCTCGCTGGTCACACCCCCGTACCGCTGGTTGTGGTGCCCCCGGAGATCCCCGCTCCCCGGAGACCCCCGGGCCTCTGACGGCCCGGCAGCGGCGCGTCGGACCAACTCCGGCAGGTGTCGGATGACCGACAGCGGACGCGCGTGATCTAGCCGCGATTCGGTAAGGTGCCGACACGCAGAGGGTCGTCCTCTGTGGCTCCCGGGGGAGGGGCACATGCGCGCCTGGTCGTTGTCGCAGCGTGGAACGTCGGCGGTGGCGGCAATCGCCGCAGCCACGAGCGGGCTGGTGGTCGGAGGCTGGGCGGTCGGCCCGGCGAAGGCCCTCGCTGCCGGATCCACCTACTACGCCTCGCCGAACGGCGAAGGTGACTGCACGTCCAAGCCTCAGGCGTGCCTGCTCTCGACCGCGGTGGGCAAGACGGTCGACGGGGACACCATCCTGCTCGAGGCCGGGACCTACACGATCACAGATCAGAAGATCACGACGTCGATCACGATCAAGCCGGACACCGGGGCCGCGCCGGTGTTCGACGCCGATGACGATCTCGTCGTCCTAGAGATCGGAGACGCTGCCGGCGAGTCCTCGCCGTCCGTCGTCGTTCAAGGCATCAAGTTCCAGGACTACGGCGGCGTCGGCGTGGACTGTCGCCAGAACGCCTCGCTGACCGTCAAGACGTCGACCTTCACCACCCGTCCCTACGCGGTCGGCATCGGGACCGAGACCGGCGACGTCACCGACTGCCTGAAGCTGGAGGTCGACGACTCGACGTTCTTCGAGTCCGACAACGGGATCGGCATCCGTAACGGCTCCAACCCGTCCGCGTCGGTGACGGTCGCAGGCTCGACCTTCACGACGACCAGTGATCAGGGCGACGCCGCGACGTACGGGATCTTGAACGCCTACGTCGGCAACATGACCGTCGGCACCTCCACCTTCGAGACGGAGGCGCAGTCGGCATCCTCGCTGGTTGCAGGGATCGCCAATCAGGAGACCGGCAAGGTCACTGTCAACCATTCCACGTTCGACACGACGCTCGACTCTGCTGCGGACGGATCGTTTGCCTTCGGGATCGACGGCTTCAACGACGGGCCGATCGCCGTCCACGACTCGAGCTTCGACACATCGGTCACCCCGGGCTCGATCGGCTCGACGAGTCTCGGGGCGGGCATCGAGACCTGTGACGCCGACTGTGGCCCCACCGAGGGACCTGCCCTGACCGTCGACGGATCGGACTTCCAAGCCGAGACCGAGACGGCGACCTCTGATGGGAAGCCGGTAGCCACCACCGGGGGATCGGTGTCCGGAGTGCGCTCTTCGGACCGCAACGCGACGATCAGCGACTCCACGTTCGACGCGTACTCCGAGGCGGCGGATTCGACGGCGTACGGCGTCGACAGCCTTGCCAACGCGCTGTCCATCGGTGGCTCCGACTTCGACTCCGGGGTGGGTCGAGCGCCGGCGGGCGGCGGGCGAGCGTTCGGGGCGTTCAGCGAGAACGGGACGATGAAGGTGTCGACGTCGAACTTCGATGTCGACGGTACGGATCCGAAGGCCGCACTTGTGGCCGGCGTGGGAAGCACCTCGACCGCCGTTGTCCAGGACTCGACGATCACGGCGGCCGGCAACGGGCTGGGCGTCACCTCCGGCCTGCCGCCTGCGGTCGCCGAGGCGAGCTCGGGCGACGTGACCGTCCGGAACTCCACCGTCGTCGGTGATGGGACGGGTGCGTCGGCCGGGGTCATCGCCGTCAGCGCGTGGCAGGACAGTGACCTGACCGTCGAGCAGACGACGCTCACCCAGGCCGCTCGCGGCGTTTATGTCGACGAGGGCCAGGCCGTCCTCGAGGCGGTGATCGTTGCGGGCAACGCCGTCGACTGTGCCAAGAGTGAGGGGTCGATCACCGATGCCGGTTACAACATCGACTCCGACGGTTCATGCCACTTCACCAACCCGTCGGTTTCGCACTCCGCGACAATTGCCGGCTCGCTGGCGCCGCTGGCAGACAACGGGGGACCGACCAAGACCGTCGGTCTGACGCCGGACTCGCCCGCACACAACATCGTGGCGGGAGCCGCGACGCTGTCCTCGGACGACTCGAAGGCCTGCGCGAACCCCGACCAGCGTGGGGTCGCGCGTCCTGGCGCCGGCCACACCTGCGACGCGGGAGCCTTCCAAGGGTCGGTCGGTGGTGGCGGCCCCGGCCCGGTCGGCGGGGGTGACACGACACTGGTGAAGGTCGACTCCAACGACGACCCGTCGACGACCGACGCGCCCGTGACCTTCACCGGGACCCTCTCGCCCACCCCGCCGTGCGGAACTGTGACCTGGCTGGTCGACAACGTCGCCCAAGGGTCGCCGATTCCGGTGGCGCAGGGCACGCCCGGGCCGCAGAACACCGACAGTCTGGTGTTCACCCTGGGTCCGATCTCGAACCTCGCAGTCGGTGCTCATCCGGTCGCGCTCGGGTTCAGCGGGTGCGGGCCGCTCGGCACCGCCCAAGGCGAGCTGATCCAGGTGGTCAACAAACCGGCCGACGCCGGGAGCCGGCCGCCGAGCATCGTCGCCCACCTCCACAGCAAGCACCACAAGACCAAGGCGGGCTGGTACCGGAACCGGGTGAAGGTGACGTTCACCTGTATTCCAGGCAGTGCGCCGTTGGACGCTGCGGGCTGCCCCGCGCCCGTCATCCTGCGCCACGGCGGCAAGGGTCAGTCGGTAACCGGAACGGTGCACGCGACAGACGGTCAGGCAGCGAGTGTGACCGTCGCGCCGATCAACATCGACCGGTCGGGTCCACGTCATCTGCGTCTGCACGGCGCGCATTTCGGGACGACGTACTCGTTCGCGGATCGATCTCATCTGTTGACCTGCACCGCGCAAGACCACTTGTCCCCGGTGGTTTCATGCACGGTTCTCACCCATCGGGTGCGCCACGGCAAGTTCGTCGTCGTGCACGTCACGATGACGGCGACGAACAGTGCGGGGGGACATCGGACGAAGAGAGGGTCCTACCGTTACCGACGTTCCGGCTGATGCCCGAGGCGTGATCGCGCAGGTTGTCGCGCAGTGGCATCGTTTCCTGGCAGGCGAGGGCGAGCTCGGCGACCTGCTCGCGGATGACGTCGTCTTCTACTCACCGGTGGTCTTCACGCCACAACGGGGCAGGGACGTCACGACGATGTACCTGCAGGCCGCCGGCCAGGTACTGGCCGGGAGTGAGGCTGACGGCGGCTTCCGCTACGTGAAGGAAGTGCTCGCGGGTGACACGGCGGTGCTCGAGTTCGAGACCTCGCTCGCCGGCAAGTACGTCAACGGTGTCGACATCATTCGCTGCGACGACGACGGCCGGATCGTGGAGTTCCGGGTGATGCTTCGCCCGCTTCAGGCGATCAATGCGGTGCACGAGCAGATGCGAGCGATGCTGGAATCGCTCTCCGGCTGACTCAGCCGGTCTGCACCGCCGCGCAGACGCCGCCGTCGACAAGCACGTCGGTGCCGGTGATGAAGCTCGCCTCGTCGGAGAGCAGGAATGCGACCACGGCGGCAAGCTCCTCCGGCCGGCCCTCCCGGCGAAGCGCGCTCATCTCGGTCAGCGTCTTCATTGCCTCCATCGCAGCGGCTTCCTGGCGGCCCATCGGAGTGTCGATGATCCCCGGCGAGATCGAACAGATGCGCGCGCCCGCGGGACCGAATCGGAGCGCCTCGCGCCGAACCAGTCGCTGCACGCCCCGCTTGGCGTGCATGTACGCCGTACCGGTGTCCTCGATTCCCGGGCCGGCCGCTTCGTGCAGGCGGTCGAGGAAGTCCTCGGCGAGCGGATCATCGAGAACGGCATCGATGCCGGCCGTCGCAATCGATGCGCCGATCTGGCCGGCCATCGAGGCGAAGCAGACGACCGCCGTCGTCTCGGTCGCCAGCGGGAGGAGCGCCTCGGTGAGCAGTGCGGTGCCGACGAGGTCGACGGTGAAGATCCGGCGCCAGTCGGACATCGTCGGGGAGATCCCCGCGGCATGGGCTACCGGCCCGAGCCGGCCGAGCGTGCCGATCCGTGCGGCGAGATCCGCCAGCCCGTCGCGGTCGGTGACGTCGAGTACGACGGCCTCCACGACCGCACGTGGCGAGGCCAGGTCCATCGCGGCCTGCGTCAGCGTTGCCTCGTCAATGTCGACCACGAGCAGCCGGTCGACCCGATCGACCAGGCGCTGGGCACACGACAGCCCCATGCCCCGGCCGGCGCCGGTGACGATGCCGACCAGCGGCTCGGTGCCCGTCACTTCGCGACGACGAGGCGTGAGGCCTGTGCCGGCAGATCGGCATACGTCACGATGCCGGGCCGGGCCGCGACGACTGCGGGGATCGCGTTGACGATCGGCATCGCCGTGATGACGGAGCCGATCGCCAGCATCTCCTCCAGTGACATCGACTCGAAGTCCTGCGGCAGCACCTCGGCGCGCAGGTTCACCTGCGGGTGGCCGCGCACCTCCATCTGGTAGGCCATCGCGATCTCCCACGCGGGGTCGAGGAACGGCGTGATGGTCCAGCGCACGTTGACCTCGATCACGTCGGTGCCGCCGATCGAGCCGAACCACTTCGCGTCGATACCTGCGACCGTTCCCGCTTTCACGTCACGGTTGGTGACTGCGAGGTCCTGGGTCGCGTGCGAGAAGTCGACCTCGCAGCGGATGTCGTCGACCTCGGCCTGCAGCAGCTCCGCCAGCGCCTCGACCGCGTCACCGAACGGGGCGGTCGCCTTCTCGATGTCCTTGTCGTGACCAGGATCGCCGGCCGGGCGGCCCCAGCCGAGGTCGTCCTGGTTCGCGTCGCCGGCCCAGGTGCCGATGTCGAAGGACTCCACGATGCGGACGTAGTTGACCTCGCGGCAGACACCGGAGGCGACCGCGGCGAGGTAGTCGGCGAAGCCGGGGTTGATGCCACCGCCGAACAGGCTGGCGCCACCCGACTCGGCGGCCGCCTTGAGAGCGGCGCGCGCCTCCTCGCCATACGCGCGCCCGGTCAGGAACGACGCGGTCGACAGCACGTTGATCCCGGCGCGCAGCAGCGTCGTCAGGTGCTCCACGTTCGGGTGCAGCGGCATGTAAAGGACAGCGTCCGGCTTCAGCGCGATGATCGCGTCGATGTCGTCGGTCGCCAGCACGCCGGTCGGCTCGCTGAGCTCGGCGAGTTCGGCGGCGTCCTTGCCGACCTTGTCGGCGCTGAACGCGTAGAGGCCGACCAGCTCGAGGTCGTCGCGTTCGACGACGGCCTTCAGCGCTTGTCGTGCGACGTTGCCGGTCGTCCACTGGACCACGCGGTACCTGCGGTCGCCGGATCCCGTCATGGGCCCTCCCACTCTGCGACTATGACTGTGTTGTAACGATCGTTCCAGGGAGCGTACGGCGCGCGGCGTAGAAGGGGCGGGCGGGGTCTGGTCGGTACGGTCATCGCGTGGGCCTGTTGTCTCGGATGCTCGGGCAGGACAAGGCGCGAGCTGAGTACGACGAGATCGCCGATGCCCCGGGGACGCTGTTCTGTGCGCCGCCGGTTCCCATGACGGGCAGGGCCGACAAGCTGCATGCGCCGAATCGATACGCGAGCAAGGCGGTCACCCGGCACGTGGGCGCGGTCGTGCTCACCAAGGACCGCCTCGTTGTCATCGTCGGCCGAAGCCTTCGCTGTCACGCCACCTTCAGCGACGGCTCCGACGCGCCCCTTTCGATCACGGCATGCAGCGACGGCTTCACGCTCGACCTCGACGTCGCGGCGGCGTTGCCGCCCAAGGGGAGTGGCGGCCTCAAGCTCGACATCCGCGCCTCGGTGCCGGGTACCGCTCTTGCCCAGCTGCCGTCACACCAGCTGCGTGCCTCGGTGCCCCCGGGCGACCTGCTCACGATGACGCGTTGGATCTGATGATGCGCAGACGGTGGATCGGCCTCGGAGGTGTGGGCCTCGCCGCCGTCGGCGTGCTGACCATGACCGTCCCGGCCAGCTCGTCCGCACTGTCGCCGGTTCATGGCTTGCACGCGACCGCCGTCAACGGGCCGGGTGTGGAGCTCGCTTGGCGGTGGCCGGCGTCCGAGACGGTCGTGCGCGTCAAGGTCCGGTACGCGCTCGGCAGCCGGGCGCCTCGCACGTCGTCGTCGGGAGACTCGGCCGGGTTCGTTCGCCGCGGACATCGAACGCTGACTGTCTACGGGCTGATTCCGGACTCGACGTACTCCTTCACGGTCTTCGCGCAAGGACATGGACTGACCAGCGCCGCGAAGTCGGTGACCGTGCGCACGCTCGACGCCCCGACCATCACGTCGACGTCGCTGCCGTCGGGGACGGTGGGCAAGCCGTACTCCGCGAGCCTCGAGGTCGCCGACAGCTCCTCGGGTCAGTGGGCGCTCGAGTCGGGCGACCTTCCTGCCGGGCTCTCGCTGGGTGGCGCCTCCATCACCGGCATGCCGACCGCCGCCGCAACGACGTCGTTCGTGTTGCGTTACACCGACGCGCATGGCGCGACGACGTACGCCGGGGAGAGCATCACGATCGGCGAGGCTTCGCCGACGCCGCCACCCACCCCGACGCCGAGCCCGACCTCGACGCCGACGCCGACGCCGTCGGTCACCCCCACTCCAACCCCGACTGCGACCTCGACGCCCTGAGAAAGGATGAGCCCATGCGGGTGGTGACTCTTGGCGTCCATGTCCTCGACGTACTGGTCCGGCCGGTCGAGTCGATTCCCGAAGGCCAGGGCGGAGCGATCGTCGAGGAGATCCGGATGACGCCGGCCGGCACTGCGGGCGGCACGGCGCTGACGCTCGCGAAGCTCGGCGCGGAGGTGTTCAGCGCCGGCGCCATCGGCACCGACCCGATCGGCGACGTGTTGCTCGGCTTGTTGGGAACGTTCGGGATCGACACCACGCATCTGCTCCGCCGCGACGGCGTACAGACCTCCGCGAGCGTGCTGCCGATCCGCCCCGACGGCTCGCGTCCCGCGTTTCACGTCATCGGCGCGAACGGCACCTACACGGCCGCCGACGCACCCGCGGACCTGATCGCCGGTGCGACGCACTTGCACCTTGGCGGCCCGGAGTTCATGGGCGGCGAGGACGCGGCGACGGTGCTCGGTCACGCGCGGGACAACGGCGTGGTGACGTCAGCCGACCTGCTCGCACCCGGTGAGCAGCTGGCCGACCTGGTCGACTGGGTGGCGCCGATCTTTCCGCTGGTCGACTTCCTGCTCCCGAACGACGAACAGGTGCTCGGCCTGACCGGGGCGGCCTCGGTGGAAGCGGGTTGCGAGGCGCTGCTCGAGCGCGGTGTCGGCTGCGTGGCGGTGACGGTCGGTGCCGATGGCGCGATCATCGCGACCGGCGACGGCATCGAGCGGGTGCCCGCGTTCACCGTTGACGTGGTCGACACGACTGGATGCGGCGACGCCTTCTCGGCGGGCTTCCTGCGCGCGCTGTCGCTGGGCCGGGTTCCGGCGGAAGCAGCAGTGCTCGGGTGCGCAGCGGCCGGCCTGGTGGCACAAGGCCTCGGAAGCGACTACGGCGACTTCAACCTGGAAACCGCAGAAGCTCTGATCGCCAACGCCTGAGTTACTTCGAAACTGGATAGTTTCGGTTGCTAACCTTCCCCTGCGGAGCGATTGCTCGGCTGTTCCGGAGGGATCCCTTTCATGCCCAGCGACTCGTCGCGCGCTCACTACCGGGCGACCTTTGCCGTCCTGTCGGTGTCCTGCGTCGGCTACGCGTTGCTGCAGTCACTCGCGATGCCGGTGCTGCCGACGCTGCAGGCTGACCTGCACTCCTCTCAGAACGCGGTCACGTGGGTCCTCACGGCGTACCTGCTGTCGGCCTCGGTCAGTACGCCGATCGTCGGCCGGCTCGGCGACATGTGGGGCAAGGAGCGGCTGCTCGTCGTAGCACTCGCCGCGCTCGTCGTCGGCTGCGGCGTGTCCGCGATTGCCACTTCGCTGCCGCTGATGATCGCCGGCCGAGTCATCCAGGGAATCGGTGGCGGGGTGATGCCGTTGGCGTTCGGGATCATCCGTGACGAGTTCCCGGCCGAGAAGGTCGGAAGTGCGGTCGGGGTGATCACGGCGATCGTGGCAGCCGGTTCAGGAGTTGGTCTGGTCATCGCGGGCCCGATCGTCAACGCCTTCGGGTTCCACTGGCTGTTCTGGCTCCCCGCGATCATGCTGCTCGGCGCGACGGTCGCCGCGAAGGTCGCGGTGCCGGCATCCCCGGTTCGGCTGCCCGGGCGGGTGAACGTGCCCGCCGCGGTGTTGCTGTCTGCCTGGCTCGTCGCGGTGCTGGTCGCGGTCAGCGAAGCTCCCGCGTGGGGTTGGGGCTCCGGCCGGGTGATCGGCCTGTTCGTGATCGGTGCGGTCCTCGCCGTCGCCTGGGTCGGGATCGAGATCCGGTCGAGCGCTCCGCTGATCGACATGCGGATGATGCGGATGCCGGTCGTGTGGTCGCTGAACCTTGTCGCGTTTCTGTTCGGCTTCGGCATGTACGCGGTGATGGGCTTCCTGCCTGAGTTCCTGCAGACGAGCGCGTCGGCCGGCTACGGCTTCGGGTTGAGCGTCACGGGATCCGGTCTGCTGATGCTTCCGCAGTGCGCCGTCATGTTCGTCGTCGGCGTCTGGTCCGGCCCGCTCGCGATCCGGTACGGCGGGCGGTTCGTGCTGCTGATCGGCTCGCTGGTCAGCATCGCGCCGTTCTCGCTGCTGGTGTTCGCCAACAACCACCAGTGGGAGATCGTCATCGTCAGCGGGCTGCTCGGCGGCGGGTTCGGGCTTGCCTTCACCGCGATGTCCACTCTCATCGTGGGCGGCGTGCCGCCCGAGCAGACCGGCGTCGCAAGCGGGATGAACGCGAACATCCGCACCATCGGTGGGTCGATCGGCGCCGCGGTGATGAGCAGCATCGTGACCGCGACTGCTCATCACGGCTCGCTGCCGACCGCAGCCGGCTACGACCACGGCTTCGCGTTCCTTGCCGGGATGGGTGTGCTGGCGGCGGCGTCGGTGCTGCTGGTCCCGCGGCCACGGCGGATCGACCGGGAGGAGTACAAGCACGCCCTCCCGCATCCCGAGCTCGGCCTGGTCGCCGCCGGCACGCTGGTCGGCGACGACCCCGAGTGAAGCCGCGACCCGCTACCGGCGGCGTCGCGCGGCGTCGGTGATCGCCGGCGGGTCGTAGCCGCGGTCGGCGTCGTGCAGCGTCACTCCCGGCGGCACGATCTCGTCGATCGCATCGAGGATCTCGTCGGTCAGCACGATGTCGGCGGCACCGAGCTGCGATTCCAGGTGCTCCATCGTGCGCGGCCCGAGGATCGCCGAGGTCACCGCGGGGTGGTTGATGACGAAGCCGATCGCCATGTGGATCAGTGACATCCCGTGCTTGTCGGCGAGGTTCGCAAGGGCGTCAGCGGCATCGAGCTTGCGCTGGTTGCCCGGGATCGACAGGTCGTAGCGGTCGGGCAGCAGGACGGCGCGGCGGCTCTCGTTGTCGGACCCGTCCTTGCGCCACTTGCCGGACAGCCAGCCGCCCGCGAGCGGGCTCCAGGGGATGACCCCCATCCCGTACTGCTCGGCGACCGGGAGCAGGTCGCGCTCGATGCCGCGAACCAGCAGTGAGTACGGCGGCTGCTCGCAGACGAAACGCTCCCGGCCTCGCTCACGCGCGATGAACTGGGCTTCGACGACCTCGTGCGCCGGGTAGGTCGACGTACCGATGTAGCGGACCTTGCCGGCGCGGATCAGGTCGGTGAGCGCGGCGAGCGTCTCGTCGATGTCGGTCTCCGGGCTGGGCCGGTGCACCTGGTACAGATCGATGTAGTCGGTCTGCAGCCGTCGCAGCGAGTTCTCGACCTCCTTGACGATCCAGCGACGCGAGTTGCCCTGTTCGTTGGGGTCGAAGCTCATCGCGCCGTGGAACTTGGTCGCGAGGACCACGCTGTCGCGCTTGTTCTTCAGCGCCTTGCCGACCACCTCCTCGGACTCACCCGAGGAGTACATGTCGGCCGTGTCGATGAAGTTGATGCCGGCATCCAGAGCGCGGTCGATGATCCGGATCGACTCGTTGTGGTCCGGCTCGCCCCAGGCCCCGAACATCATGGCTCCGAGACACAGTGGGCTGACTTTCACACCGGTACGACCAAGGGTCCGCATCTGCATGATCGACAGCCTGCCATCTATGCGGTGCGTCGACTAGGGATGCACCCGCAGCTCGGCGTGCGTGGGTGTCGTGAACCACTGGTAGACGGTGCCGTCGCGCGCTACGTAGAACGGGCGGATGACCTCGGCCGCCCCACCCCAGCTTGGCGTCGCGACCCGCTCGAGCGAGGCGACGTTGCCCTCGGGGTCGAGCTCGAGCAGCAGCTCGGCTCCGGCGCCGGCTCGCCATCCGGCGACGCCCAGCCAGAAGTACGTGTGGCGTTGGGCGACCTGCACGGCGGAGACGCCGAGCACGACGTCGTGGCCACCCGGAAACGTGTAGCGCCGGTCCCAGGCAGGCGTCATCCGGACGTCGAGCGTGTCCAGGTCGACGGTCCAGCTGAATCTGTCGGTGTACTCGCGGGCTCGCGATCCACGGGCGACATCAGTGTCGGTCGGAGCGAATCGAGCACGGTGACTAGTGATGAGCTTGCCGGAGGAAGACCGCGCGAGGTCTCTCGCCGTCGGGGAGACGCCGCGCACCTCGCCGAGGTAGCGACCCGACAGCGTGAAGTGGGCGACCCGATGCTTGACCTGGTCGAGCACCCAAAGGCTGTCGTCGGCGACCACGATTGCCGCGGGTGGAAACGGCTCGGCTCCACCAGCAGCACCGTTCGCGCGCGAGCCGCCGGGCGCGCCGAGCTGGTCCGCGCGCTCGCCGTAGCTGAAGGTTGCCACCGTCCGCCAGCGCTCGGGCGGGTCCGCGAAGTTGATCTGAAGCGGCTCCGCGGCGGGAGTGGACGAGCCGCTCGACGTGGCCGGTGAGGGTGCGGTGCTCGGCGCCGAACAGGCGACGGCGCAAGCGACCACGGCGGCGCCGGTCACGGCGCGACGCCCAAGTGCTCCTGACCGCATGAGCACATGATGAGGTAGCGCCGTGGGCGATGCGCTGCGCGATGAGCTGCTCGAGAAGATCGGCAAGCCGATGGGGCTGTCGGGGCCGTCTGTGGCCCCGGACCCGGTGAACGTGCCGATGATCCGGCACTGGGTCGACGCACTCGACGACCGCAACCCGGCGTACGACGAGCAGGCTGCTGCGACAACGGGCTACGGCGAGATCGTGGCGCCGCCGGCGATGCTGCAGACCTGGACGATGGGTCGCCCGACCATCGAAGGGATCCGGGAGCGCGGCGGCTCGGCCGGAGAGGTGGGTGCCGACAGCCCGCTCGCGATCCTCGCCGCCGCCGGCTACAAGGGGACGCTCGCCACGAACTCCGTGCTGACCTTCGACCGCTACCTGCGGGTGGGCGACACCCTCACTTCCGACACCGCACTCGCGTCGATCTCCGAGCAGAAGCACACCGGCCTGGGCAAGGGCTACTTCGTCGCGTGGTCCAACAACTACTACGACGAGGCCGGCGAACCGGTCGGCAACCAGCTCTTCACCGTCTTCAAGTTCGCTCCGGGGCCGCCGCCGGATGGGCCGCGCGAGGCGAAGCCGAAGCCGGCCGTCGAGCCGCCGAGTGGCGAGGAGCTGCCACCGTTCGACCTCGAGGTAACGGCGACCGTCATCGTCGCGGGCGCGATTGCGTCACGAGACTTCATGCCGGTGCACCACGATCGCGACTACGCGACCGCCCAGGGCGCGCCGGACATCTTCATGAACATCCTCACGAGCAATGGCTACGTCTCGCGTTACGTGACCGACTGGTCCGGGGGCGAGTCACGGGTACGGCGGATCTCGACGCGGCTGGGCGGCCCGGCGATCCCGGGGAAGCCATTGCGGTTCCGCGGCCAGGTCGCCAAGGAGACGGCCGAAGGCGGCGAGCGGCTGATCGAGGTCGTCGTACGGGCGGACAACGATCTCGGCAACCATCTGATCGCAACAGTGGAGGTCGCGCTCCCCGGTTAGCAGCGACCTGCTCGGGCGGCCACGAAGTAGCCCTGTGTGCACCTTCGACATGGGCTCGCGATGAATCTGGCGGTGAGGGATCGTCGTACTGGCAACGCGACACCAGAGGGGTTGAGATGCGAGTAGTGGTCAGCGAGTTCTGTTCGCTGGACGGGGTGCTTCAGGCGCCGGGTGGCCCGGAGGAGGACCCCAGCGGTGGCTTCAAGCACGGCGGCTGGTCGCATCCGTTCTTCGACCCCGAGGTCATGGGCCCGGTCGTCGGCGGCTTCGCCGAGCGATGCGAGGCGCTGCTACAGGGCGCCCGCACCTATCGCGTCTCTGCGGGAGCATGGCCCGAGCGTGCCGGTGACCCGTTCGCAGACTGGATCAACTCGACGCAGAAGTACGTCGTCTCGGACTCCCTGACCGAGGAGGACATTGCCTGGAACCCGACCACGATCATTCGGGTCGCCGACATGGCGAACGAGGTAGCGAAGCTCCGCGAGCAACCGGGGGGCGACATCTACGTCTACGGGAGCATCACGCTGGTGCGCGCACTGCTCGCTGAGGGTCTGGTCGACGAGCTGGTCCTGTTCATCGAGCCGATCACGCTCGGGGGCGGGAAGCGCCTGTTCCCAGAGGACGGGCAGGCTCGGACCTACGAGCTGGTGTCAGCGCAGACCGCGAAGACCGGCGTACAGGTCTGCACGTATCGACCGGCTTCTGACTAGCTTGCGCCGCTGGTCGTAGCGCCGCCGGAGCCCGGTGGACCGCTAAAGCCTTCGATGGCGCCCTGCGTGCCGCCTTGGGTGCCTCCTTGCAGGCTGCCTGGCGGTCCTTGAACCGAAGACGTCGGGCTGAAGCCGTTCATTCGGAAGCCAGCCGGTTGGCTCGCGTGGCCGTGATGACCGATCCCGTAGCCGATGCCGCCCCCTGCGAGCAGGCCGGCCGCGAGCATCGCGACCGGCAGGCCGCCGTCACGCAGGGTTGCGAGACGCGATGGCACTTCGGCACCTTCGGGCGTGTCCGCCGGCTGTTGCTGGGGTGTCTCTTGTGCTTCGTCCATGGCAAGAGGCTGCGGTAACGCCCTGACTGGAGGGTGAAGGAAACCTGGCAGGTGCCTGCGAACTTGTCTTCATGCTCCGGCGGCTGCGGGTCAGCGTCGTGCTTGCCGTAGTGGCTCTGATCGCCACCCTGGTGCCCGCGACCGCCACGACGGCGCACGGTCGGCAGGCGAGCTTCACGTACTACCGGTTCAGCAACAGCCAGGGCGCCCGCAAGTACATGGTGTACGTGCCGGCGAGCTACCGGCCGGGCATGCCACTCGTGGTCGACCTGCACGGCTGCGACGAGACCGCGAGACTGGAGGCGCGTCGCTCGCGGTTCAACGAGGTGGCCGCGAGGCTCGGCTTCGTCGTCGCCTATCCCGAGCAGGATCCGGCGGCGAACGGCTCGATGTGCTGGAACTGGTTCGAGCCGATGAATCAGACGCGCGGCAAGGGTGAGCCGGCACTGATCGCCGGTATCACCGAAGCCGTGACCAAGCGCTGGCACACCGACCCACGGCGTACCTACGTCTTCGGTATCTCAGCCGGTGGCGGGATGTCCGACATCATGGCGGTCACCTATCCGGACCTTTACGCGGCCGCAGGCGTGTACGCGGGCTGTGAGTACCGCGGTCTGCCGTGCCTCGGTAGCCCACCCGCGCAGCCCTGGCAGCTCTCCGCGCAGCTCGCGTACGACGAGATGGGGCCGCGCGCGCGGACCGTGCCGGTGTTCGTCGTACAGGGGGATCAGGACTTCGCCGTCCCGTTCCCCAACTCGCTGTACGTCGTGCAGCAGTGGTTGAACGACGACCTGCTCGCGTCACATCAGTCGATGCGCGCGACGTACTGGAACCCTGACTCGACGCGGAAGGGCAAGAAGCCCGGCCAGGGCGGCCAGTCCTACGACGTGACGACGTGGCGCGGAGCCGGGAGCTGCGAGCTCGCCCAGATGTGGCTGATCCACGGCATGGGCCATGCCTGGTCCAACGCGCCGAAGTCCGGTGACCAGCAGGGGGGCGACACCACGGACGTCGCGTTCGACGATCCGAACGGTCCCGACGTGACCACTCCAGCGGCGGAGTTCTTCCTTCGTCACCCGATGACCCGATCGGACAGCAGGTGCTAACCGCGGTCTGACCCAGCAGACTGCACCCGTGGGGGTTGCCCGCTGTGGTCCGCGCCGAGGCTAGGCGCTTGCTCGACCCCGACCGTTGAGCACCAGCATCTGTGGCTGCATCGGCGGCAGTGGTGCAACGGCCGCCACGACCGCCTCGTGAAGCGTCCGTCGGTCGGCATCGTCGAGGCTCGCGACGAACGGTGCGATGTGGGCCATTCCCAGCCGGTAGCCCACCATCGCTTCGACCGGCAGGCCCGCAAGGTCGACGGTGATGTCGTCCACCGACACGTCCGTCAACCCTCCCTCCACGCCGGCTCGCGCGAAGGCATCGGACGTCGCGGTCAGCGGAACCACGTCGCGCTTGATGTTGGTGTACCAGGCGGGGTGGACGTAGCCGAAGCGGCGCAGCACGTCGTCGACGGCGGCCTTGACCGGGTGGTCGGCGGTTCCGAACGTGGTGGCGATGACACGTCCGCCGGCCCGGGTCACCCGGGCGAGCTCGCGCACTCCGTCTGCGGGCCGGTCGAGGTGGTTCAGCACGAATGCGGCGACCGTCACGTCGTACGTGTCGTCAGGAAGTCCGAGCCGCCGGATGTCGGCGACGAGCGTCGGGACCCGCCCGTTGGTCTGGCGGGTGAGCTCGGCGAGCATCGACGGGGACCTGTCGACGGCGACGACATCGCCTCCGCGTCGAAGCAGCTCGAGCGTCGCGGCACCGGTGCCGGCGCCGACATCGAGCGCCTTCGCCCCGTCGAGCCGCTCGGGCAGCGATGCGAGCGCAGCCGCGGCCAGCCGGTCGTAGACGAGCTGTGGCCCGCTCGCCCATGCGGCGCCGTCGACATAGGCCGCGAGGTCCTCGCCGGAGAGTGCGGTCACGGCAACGTCTCCGCGGTCGCCGCCACCCTTTCCGTCCACCATGACAGCTCCGCGGGGTCGCCGGCCTTGTTCCAGCCGAGCTGCACGAAACCGCCGAGGATCGCGAGATCCAGCTGTCGCTCGAACCAGCCGTCGGTCACGACGCGGTGCCTCTCCAGCGCCTCGCGGTAGGCGTCGATCGCGGCTTCCTTGCTCTCCGGCAGTCGCGCGGCGTTGATCGCGAGATACCAGACGAGGTCGACCGTCGCCGGCCCGACACCCGGCCACTGCCAGTCGATCAGGATCGTGCGACCGTCAGGATGACTGCCGAGGTTGCCCATCTTCCAGTCGCCGTGGATGAAGGTCTGCGGCGTCTCGTTCAACGCCGCGACGAGCGGCCACGGGTCGGCGATCAGCGCTCTCGCGACGCGTGCCGCGTCGGGTGCCGCGGCGTCGAGGTCGTGCCAGAAGCCGGGCAGCATCGCCGGCACACCCGAGTCGTTGCCGAGCTCGTGCTCGGTCTGCGACGTGAGGGGTGTCAGCGCGAGATAGCGCGCGGTCATCGGGGTCAGCAGCGGCAGGTCGCTGCGACCCCAGAACGCGGCGTGCAGCTGCGCCATGTGGTCGATGAACCTCCGGTGTTGCTCCAGCGAGATGGGGTCGTCGCCCTCCGGCACGAGCCACTCGCCGACGTCGTGCATGAGCAGCGTCGTCGTACTCGTCTCCGGCTCGTAGGAAACCGCGACGATCGCGTGGTCGAAGCAGCCCGGTAGCTGATCGAGGATCCCGTCGCGCCAGCAGCCGAGCACGCGGCAGCCGTAGTCACCGGTCGCGCGCGAGATCCAGTCGAATCTCGTCGAGATCGCCTTCGTCACGTACGACGCGCCGTCGATCACGACGCGGTCCATCGGCACCGCCGACTTGCCGTCGGTGTGCTGCAGCGGCACGCGGCTGGTCGCGCCGGCGATCAGCTCGGCCGCGCTGGACGCGACCGGACGGCTGTCGCTACGCACTGACACGGTCGGCTTCCTCCATCTCCGCGAGGCGCCCAGCGTCCCACCGCCCACCACAGAAGAAGTGGTCTCCCGTGATCTTGCCTGAGTCGTCGAGGGTGGGGAAGTGCGCCTGGCTGGCAGCGTGGTCAGGGGCCCGGGTTTGTGAGGGGTCAGCAGTAGCCCGCTACCGCTAACCCTTCACGAATCGGCTTAAGGTCTCTCCCGTGGCGCTCACGCTCGTCCTGATCCGGCATGCCAAGGCCATGCCGGAAGCGCCCTCTGACATCCAGCGCCGACTGGCCGGTCGCGGCAAGCGGGACGCCGCCGCGGCAGGGCAGTGGCTCGCGGATCTCGGCATCGCTCCCGACCTGGTGGTCATCTCACCGGCAACTCGGGCGCAGGAGACGTGGGACGCCATCTCGGCCACGGTGACCGCGAAGGTGCGACGCACCGACGACCGGATCTACAGCAACACCGTGCGCGAGCTGCGGGAGGTGATCGCCGACACGGCCGACGACGTGCAGACGCTGGTCCTCGTCGGTCACAACCCCTCGATGCACGGTCTCGCCATCACGCTGTCCGACGGTGCGGGGGATCCCGAGGCCGAGATCGCGATCCGCGCTGACTACCCGACCTGCGGCATCGCGGTGTTCGACGCAGACGGCGAGTGGCTGGACCTCGAGCTGGGCGACGCGACGATCAGGGCGTTCGAGGTCCCGCGTGGTTGATCGCACCGGCACCGGCGGGTTCCCGAGCGCGTAGCCGTATCGTTCTCGCGTGACCAAGCTCGGAATCAACGACCTGTTCTCCGTCGAGGGAAAGTCGGTCCTCGTCACCGGTGGCTCTCGCGGGATCGGCGAGATGATCGCGGCCGGCTTCCTCGCGAACGGCGCGACGGTCTACATCAGCTCCCGCAAGGCCGACGCGTGCGACGCGACCGCCAAGCGACTGTCCGAGGAGTACGGCGGCACCTGCGTCTCGCTGCCGGCCGACCTCTCCAACCTCGAAGGCATCGACTCGCTCAAGGAGCGCCTGGTCGCGCAGACATCGTCACTCGACATCCTGATCAACAACGCGGGTGCGTCGTGGGGTGCCTCCATCGAGGAGTTCCCCGAGGCCGGCTGGGACAAGGTGATGGACACCAACGTGAAGGGCGTCTTCTTCCTCACCCAGCGACTCCTGCCGCTGCTCGAGAAGAATGCGACTGCGGACGACCCGTCGAGGATCGTGAACATCGGCTCGATCGACGGCATCAAGACGCCGGTCTTCGACACGTGGTCCTACGGGCCGTCGAAGGCAGCGCTGCACTCGCTCACCCGCCAGATGGGCAGCCGGCTGGTGAAGCGCAACATCGTCGTCAACGGCATCGCGCCGGGACCGTACCCGACCTGGATGCTCTCCACCGGTGTCGGGACCGGGGGCGACGTCGAGGGCACGGACTGGGGCGCAGTCGGCGCGGGCGTGCCACGGGGCCGAGTCGGCACACCAGAGGACATCGCCGGGCTCACGATCTTCCTGTGCTCGCGGGCCGGATCGTTCACGGTCGGCGACGTGATCACCTCCGACGGCGGCATCGTCGTCTCCTGACGTGGCGGCCATCCGGGTTGGCCTGATCGGCGCCGGGCCGTGGGCCAGGATCGCCTACGTCCCGCTGCTCACCGGCGGTCCTGAGCTCGAGCTCGCAGCGGTATGGGCGCGGCGACCGGAGGCCGCGAACGAGGTGGCCGCGCTGGGCGGCACGACCCCAGCCGCGTCGGTCGAGGAGCTGCTCGACCGCTGCGATGCCGTCGCCTTCGCGGTGCCGCCGAACGTGCAGTGGGAGATGGCGATCCAGGCGGCGAAGGCTGGGAAGCATCTACTGCTGGACAAGCCCGTCGGCGACACGGCCGAGCATGCGGGGGCGGTGGCCGATGCGGTTGCTGCAGCGGGCGTGGCGTCGATCGTGATGTTCACCTCACGCTTCCGCCCTGACGTCCGCCGGCTGCTGGCCGAGACGTCGGACGCGACGTACGCGCAGCTGCTGAACCTCAACGGCGCCTTCCTCGCCGGCCCGTTCTCCGACTCGCCGTGGCGGCACGCTGAAGGCGCGCTGCTCGACTGGGGTCCGCACGGCGTCGACATGCTGATGGCCGCGCTGGGGCCGGTGGTGAGCGGCTTTGCGCAGGAACGCGACGGCACCTTCGCGGTGACGCTGCAGCATGACAACGGTCACGCCTCGCAAGCACTCGTCAGCTCGACGTGGTCCGGCACACCGGTGAGTCGTCTCGACCTGGTGACGCCGCAAGGTCTGCGGTCCACCGACTGGGCCAAGCGGGACCCCGCCACCTACGAGCAGGTGTTCCGGACGGTGCGCGAAGAGTTTGCCCATGCCGTTCGCACCGGGGAACCGCACCCGTGCGACGCGCGTCGGGGCGCCGAGGTGCAGCGAGTCGTCGACGAGCTGCGGTCAGCGGTCGCGCAGAACGGCTAGATTCGCTCGAGCTCTCCGCCGTCGAAGAGCGCGCTGATCTGGTAGGTCGCCATGTCGGCGACCAGCTCCTGCTCCTTCGGTGTGCGTCGCGACTCAGCGGCCTCGAGCACGAGGGGCAGCTGATCGAGTGCCGACGATGAGTCCACGAACAGTCGCGGTCGGTCGAGCACGTAGTTCACCGCGCGGGAAATGGCGAGCGGATCGCTGAGCGGCTCGTACCAGCTCTGCCGCTTCGGTTCGCCGGAGTCGCGCTTGGGGGTCGTCCATCGCCGCCGTGCGATCGCTTTGATCGTCTGCACGGCTACCTTGCGGTGCGCGCACAGCGCCAGCAGCCGCTCCACGTCGGCGCGGTACGTGGAGTGCTGCATCAACGTGAAGCTGTAGGGGAGAAGCACCGAGTCGAAGTCGAACCGCTCAAGGCTTCGCAGATGCATGTTGGCGATGCGCAAACCGTGTCCGGTCACGCCGATGAACCGGGTCAGTCCTTCTTCTTGCGCCCGCCGGAGCGCTTCGACTGCCCCGCCGCGCGCGTGCGCGGCTTCCCACTCGTCCGGCTCGACCAGGTTGTGCAGCTGAATCAGGTCGACGTGGTCGACGCCCATGCGCTCCAGTGACTTCTCGAGGCTGGCCCGAGCACCCTCCCCGTCCCGCGCGTGCGTCTTCGTCGCCACGAAGAACTGGTCCGGATGCGCCTTGAGCCACGGCGCGATCCGCAGCTCCGCGTCGCCGTACATCGCGGCAGTGTCGATGTGGTTGACACCATGCTCGAGCAGCAAAGGCAGGACCCGGTCAGCAGTCTCCTGGTCCACCCGGCCGACGGCGGCTGCGCCGAAGATCACCCTTGAGCTCTCGTGCCCGGTCCGGCCGAAAGGGGCGCGCTCGATCACGGCCGCATCCTTCCACGTCGCGTGGCATTTCACGCTGCTCGCTGGGAATCCTCAACCAATGTCGACCACACTGACTCGCCCGCGAACCGAGGTCACCCCGCCCCCGATTCGAAAGATCGGGATGGCCGGCTGGAAGCAGGTGCTTGGGCGGGTCCGCTACCAGCTGTCGAACACCAACATCGCGATGCTCGCCGCCGGCGCCGCGTTCTGGGCGTTCCTC
This sequence comes from Mycobacteriales bacterium, assembly GCA_035545635.1. Taxonomy (GTDB): domain Bacteria; phylum Actinomycetota; class Actinomycetes; order JAFAQI01; family JAFAQI01; genus DASZTV01. The sequence goes on from DASZXY010000009.1 coordinate 59,608, forward strand.
GCGCTCTTCCCTGCAGTGATCGCGATCGTCACGCTGTGGGGCATGGTCGCGAGCCCCACCTCGGTCGCGAACGCCGTGTCCAACCTCGGCTCATCGGTCTCGCCCAGCACGAAGGCATCCCTGTCCAACTGGATGAACCAGATCGTGTCGGCTCACTCCGGCACGCTCGGCGTTGCGCTGATCATCTCGCTGGTGGCGCTGCTCTGGTCGGTGAGCGGAGCGATGCAGAACCTGATGACCGGCGTCACCGCGGCCTACGAGCAAGAGGAGACGCGCGGCTTCGTCAAGAAGCGGCTGACCGCGATGGGCTTGGCGTTGGGCGCGATCCTGGTGGCGATCCTGATGGTCGCCGCCGTCTCGGCGATGTCCGCGCTGAGCAACGTCATCACGACCACCTGGCTGAGAGTTGTCGCCGACATCGGGGTGTACGCCGTGATGGCAGTCATCCTGTTCGGCGCGATCACGACGCTCTATCGCGTCGGGGCCGCCAACGGCCCGGCCGACTGGCGGTGGGCGGCATCCGGCGCGAAGCTGTCGACGCTCGCCGTGCTCGCCACCGTCATCGGGTTTGCGTTCTACGTCCGCTACTTCAACTCCTACAACAAGACCTACGGCGCGCTCGCCGGTGTCGTGGTGTTCATGCTGCTCGTCTACTACGCGATCTACGTCGTGTTCATCGGCGCGCTCCTCAGCGCAGAACGGCAGCGCCAGATCACGGGCGCCATTCGGGCAGAGGATTATCCGGAGGCATCTCCGGACAACGTTCGCTGAGTACCGGGGCGCCCGCCGCCCGCGTCGGAACGGTCAGCGGATGATCGCGACCGGACAGGTTGCGTGGTGCGTGCAGTAGTTGCTCGTAGAGCCGAGCAGCAAGGAGCCAAGGGCCGAGTGGCCATGACTTCCCACGACGAGCAGCGCGGCACCTTCGCTCTCGGCCACGAGGAGTGGACCGGACTGACCCTGGCGGCACATCGCCTCGATCCGCTCTGCCGGCATCGACAACTCGGCCTTGGCCTTGTCGATAACCGCCTCTGCTTCGGCCTCGGGGTTGTACGCCTCGATGTACATCGGTGCGCCGTAGGACACGGGCCAGCTCCACATGGTGACGAGCCGCAGTGTTGCGCCCGTGGCATTCGCATAGGTCTCGGCCCACGTGAGCGCCGTCATGCTGTCCGCCGAGCCGTCGACTCCGACGACGACCACATTGCCTTGTTCAGACATCTCCGCTCACCTCCAGAGCTTCCTCCTCGATCGTGCGCGGTGAGGAGGCGTAGACACCAGAGCCGGAAGTCACCACGAAGTCACGCCAGATCTCGCCGGCCGAGCCAGGCGCGGCCAACGAAGTAGACGATCCCCGATCCGATCAGGAGCCCGGCTGCATCCCGACCGCTGATCGCGGTCGCCGCACGAGTGGCTTGGAAGTAGTGGAAGGGATCGATCCGGCCGACGAACGACGCCCTCGACCACAGCAGCGACACCACGTTCGCCAGGTAGGCGGCGGCGGGTGCGGCCACCGCAAGACCCATTGCCTCGCTCCTCGTCCGGCACATTGCAGACGCAGTGAATGCAATGGCGGCGAACAAGGCGAGCAACGGCAACAGCTGCACCGCTACTCGGAGCGGAACGAGCGGGGACACGTCGGACAAGTCGCGGCTGACCAGCCGCCCTACCTCGGCGCCGATGACGGCGGCGCTGACGACGGCCACCACCGCCATGGCTCCGGCGATCGCGCGCGCGTCGTAGATCAACGTGCGGCGGACCGGCAGGCTGTAGAGCAGTTCGGCGCGCCCGCTTTCGACATCCCCGGCGACCGCACCCACACCGACGCTGACAGCACCCGCGAGTGCAAGGACGAGGAACAGCGGGTGGGTGAAGCCGAACGACAGGAAGCTCGCGGGAGCGAAGATGTTGACGTCGCTCGTTCCCGCGAAGGCGGAGAACAACGAGGGGGCGTGCCCGGAGCCGAACGCCTTGCCGAACGCCTTTTCGCCACCGTACGCCGAGTACGTGCCGGCGAGGACGAGGAGCAGGACGAAGCTTCCGCCCGCCAGGGCGGCGACGGATCGAGCGCGAGCGTGCAGCTCAGCCTTGACGAGTGCTAGCACCGGCGTCCCCTTCCACATACATCTCGAGGACGACGTCCTCGAGGGAAGCCGGCTCGATCTCGATGTCGCGAAGCGACGGATCTGCGACCAGCTGCCTGACGACGTCCGGCCGACCGGCCGGGATCCGCCCTGTGATGACCTCGCCGCTCACCACGGCATCGGCGAGCGCGGACGGCGCCGCGTGCGGGCCGTCGTACCGCAGCGTCACGCGGCGCTTGGCTTCGGTTCGCACCGACTCGACGGTGCTGTCTCTCAGCAGGCGTCCGGCTTTGATCAACACGATCCGGTCACACACGTCCTCGACTTCGCCGAGTACGTGCGAGGACAGGAAGACCGTACGGCCGGTCGTTGCGATGGTGCGAAGCAGCTCACAGAACGCGCGATGGACAAGCGGGTCCAGGCGGTTCGCCGGCTCATCGAGAATGATCAGGTCGGGCCGATGCTGTAACGCGGCTACCAGGCCCAGCTTCTGCTTCATGCCGCTCGACAGTGCCCGAACCGGACGCGCCAGCTCGGGCGGAGTGAGACCAAGGACCGCCGCGACCTGAGCGCGGTCGCTGTCACCTTGTCTGCCGTGCAGCGCGGCGAGGACATCCAGGTTGTCGGTGCCGCTGAGCCGTGAGATGAATGCCGGGTCGGCCGGCATGTAACCGAGGCGACGCCGCGCGCTGGGTACGGACGCGGGCTGTCCGAACAACGACACCGCACCCGACGTCGGGCGGGTGAGCCCAACCGCCATGCGCAACGTGGTCGACTTGCCCGCCCCATTGGGACCGAGGAAGCCTGTGATGGTGCCGGGTTCGAGCTGCAGGTCGAGCCCATCGACGGCGGTGAAGTCGCCGAACCGCTTGGTGAGCTGCACGGCGCGGATCGGCATTGAGTCGACGGTCACGACCTGGCCCCTTTTCTCGCCTCGGTCAGCCGCAGGCGACCGGGTCGGAAGGGACCATCAACCCGTACGTCGCGACCGCGTGCACCACGTCGCCCGCGGTCACCAACCCGAGCAGTCGCCCGCTCTCGTCGACCACGGGAACCGCGTCGACATGGTTGACGTTCATGATCGACGCAAGGTGGCGGATAGGGGAGTCAGGGAGCACGCATGAGGTCGAGGTCGCGACGAGCTTGGACACCGGCGTGCCGCGGATCGCGGCAGGTCCTCGATACCAGGCTTCGAGCAGGTCACGATCGGTCAGGACGCCGATGCAGTGCCCGGAGTCGGCGACCACGACGTGGTGAACACCACGGCTCATCATGAGATCGCCGGCCTGCCACAATCCGCTTCTCGCGTCCACCGTCGCCACCGGGGTGCTCATCACGTCGGATGCGCTGAGTTCAGTCCTCATTCCGCCAAGGGTGGTGCTCAGCGGCGGGTGGCGGCAGAGCCGAAGGACTCCGATCCGGTGTACCAACCGAACCCCGACTCGTGACGTTCGGCTCTGCCTCCCGCCGGGCGCTCGCGTGCAGGCTCGGATCGGAAGAGGAGGACGAGATGATCGAGGCGGAAGACCTGCGGGCCGTCGCGGAGTTCGCGGCGCTCGCACCGAGCGTCCACAACACGCAACCTTGGCGATTCGTCGAGACGCGCCATTCGCTTGAGATCCACCTTGACGCAGCGCGCGGACTCGACTTCCTCGATCCGACCCGTCGTCAGATGTTCATCAGCTGCGGCGCCGCGACGGAGTTTGCCCGGCTCGGCGTTCGCTCGCTCGGGAAGGCGTGCACGGTGCGCCTGATGCCCGACGCGTCTGAGGCGGACTTGGTGGCGCGGCTCGTCGTCGGCTTCCCGGAGCCGCCAACGCCCGCCGAACAGCGCATGATCGACGCCGTTCCACGGCGTTATACCGACCGCGGCCCGTACACGGACGAGTCGGTGTCGGGATTGCAGCTCTCGCTGATAAGAGATGCGGCCGGCGAGCGCCATTGCTGGCTCCGGGTGGTCGAACAGTCCGATGATCGGCTTGCGGTGATCCGGCTGCTCGAGACGGCTGAAGCCGCAGAGGCATCTGACGGCGGGTACCGGCAGGAGATCGCCGAGTGGCAGCGCCGCGAGCGCGCGCATGACGGCATCCCTGTCGATCGTGGGGCGGACTGGGCCTCCCAGCACCGCGTGTCTGATGTGCCGCTACGCGACTTCAATGGGTGCGGCGCCCACCCGCGACCGGGCGCTCTCGACCCGCCGCAGGTCGAGCGCGACACGATCGTGGTGCTGGGAACAGATCGTGACGACTCGCTGAGCTGGCTCCGGGCTGGTCGCGCTCTCGCCTCGGTGCTCCTCGTGCTCACCGACGCCGATCTCGTCAGCCAGCCGTTGGGTCCTGCACTCGACCTTCCGTTTGCTCGTGCGCAGCTGCGCCGTGAGCTGGGGCTGCTCGGCTACCCGCAGATGATGCTTCGGATCGGGCACGGGCGCCGCGCACCGGTCACCGGTCGGCGTGAGGTGGAGGAGGTGTTCACGGCCGCCACAGCGCCCTAGGGTGATGATCATGGCGGACGAGCCCGCGCCTTCGTTGCCGTCTCTTGGGCAGCTCGACCTCGGTGCGCTGCTCCGCGAGGTGGTCGACCGTGTCGAGAGCGTCTCCTTGCTGGCCGAGCGGCTGCAGGCACTGCTCCAGGCGGTCGTGTCGATCGGCTCGCAGCTCGACCTTCCGTCGGTCCTTCGGCGGATCGCGGAGACGGCCGCGGAGCTCGCCGACGCCCGGTACGCCGCGCTCGGCGTGCTCGATCCCTCCGGCAACCAGCTCAGCCAGTTCATCACCGTGGGGATTGACGACGACGTACGCGCGAAGATCGGAGACCTGCCGCGCGGGCGAGGCGTACTGGGCCTGCTGATCGATGTTCCGCTCCCGCTGCGTCTGACGAACATCGCCGATCACGAGCGTTCCTTCGGCTTCCCGCCGAACCATCCGCCGATGCGCACCTTTCTCGGCGTCCCGATCAGCGTCCGCGGTGAAGCGTTCGGCAACCTGTACCTCACCGAGAAGCATGGTGGCGGCGAGTTCACCCGCGAAGACGAGCAGATCGTGCTCGCGCTGGCGTCTGCGGCCGGCCTGGCCGTCCAGAATGCGCGCCTCTACGAATACTCCCGGCTACGTGAACAGTGGCTGGAGGCGGCGAGTGCCATCACGACCAGGCTGCTGTCGGGGGCGTCGGCAGCCGAGGTGTTTCCGCAGCTCGCCACTGCGGCTCGTCAGATTGCTGATGCCGATGTTGCTGTCCTCGAGCTGCCGCTACCCGACGGGACGATGCGGGTCTCGGCGGTTGACGGCCATGGTGCGGAGCAGCTGCGCGGATCAGTCATCGACCAACCGCGGATTGCCGCGGAGGCAATGGCGAGTGGAACGCCTATCGCCGTGCCTGACGCACAAGGCGACGACCGGGTGTCGGCGCAGCTTAGAGCGATCGGTCTCGGTCCGTTGCTGTTCATTCCGCTCGGCGGCGCCGACGAGGCACTCGGCACCCTGATCGTCGGGCGGCTCGCCGGTCGGACCGAGTTCGGCGAAGATGTTCTGCAGCTGGTCGAGTCGTTCGCCGGGCAGGCTGCGATCGCGCTGCGTCTGGGTGTGGCGGCGGCGGACCGGGAACAGCTCGCGGTGCTCGGCGATCGCGACCGCATCGCGCGCGACCTGCACGATCTGGTCATCCAGCGGCTGTTCGCGACGGGGATGTCGCTCGAAGGCTCGCTACGCGGGATGCCACCGGACAAGGCCGACCGGGTTCAGCAGGCCGTCGTGGACCTCGACGCGACCATCCGCGAGATCCGCAGCACGATCTTCGCGCTGCAGAGTCCTGCGCCCGTTGCCGGGCAGGGAGTCCGCGAGGCGGCGATGACACTGGCGCACAGCTACCACGAGGCGCTCGGTTTCGAGCCGTCTGTCACTTTCGTCGGTCCCGTCGACACCGTGATCCCGCAGCCGGTTGCCGAACAGATGCTGGCGGTCCTGCGTGAGTGCTTGAGCAACGTCGCGAAGCACGCCCACGCCAGCGCGGTGTCCGTCGAGCTCAGCGCCGACCCGGACTTCGCTTCGCTGTCCGTCGGCGACAACGGCGTCGGCATATCGGCCGACGTCCGTCGCAGTGGCTTGGCCAACATGGCAGCCCGCGCCCACAGCCTTGGCGGGACGTTCGACACGTCGGCGGGCGAAGCAGGCACCACTGCCGTCTGGCGGGTTCCACTCACCGGGTAGAGGGCGTCAGGCGTCGCGCGACTGACCGCTCTCCGATGTCAGCCGGACGACGAGCGCCGCGGCCTGGGTTCGGCGTTCCATCCCGAGCTTGCCCAGCAGATGCGACACGTAGTTCTTGACCGTCTTCTCCGACAGGTACAAGCGCTCACCGATCTGACGGTTGGTCATCCCTTCGCCGATCAGATCGAGAACCTTCCGTTCCTGGTCGCTCAGTACGGCGAGCGGGTCGTCCTGGTGCTTGTTGGCCTGGTCGCGCAACCTGTCCATCAGCAGCAAGGTGGTGCGCGGATCAAGCAGTGATCCGCCAGCCGCAACGGTTCGCACGGCACTGAGGATGTCCGCGGAGCGGACCTCCTTGAGGAGGTAGCCGGCGGCACCCGCCATGATCGCCTCGAACAGCGCCTCGTCGTCGGCAAACGAGGTCAGCATCAGGCAGGCCAGTTCGGGAAGCTCCGACTTCAGGTCCCGACAGACCGTCACGCCGTCGCCATCCGGCAGCCGGACGTCCAGGATCGCGACCTGCGGCCGGACAGCAGGAACTCGCGCAAGCGCCTCGGTGGCGGTCGAGGCCTCGCCGACCACCTTGATGTCGCCTTCGGACTCGAGGAGCTCACGGACTCCCCGCCGGACGACCTCGTGGTCGTCGAGCAGGAACACCTCGATTGCCTGGTCTGCCATGTCAACAGTCTCGCAACCGCTCAATTTGCTCCTCTAGGGCCGAACGGCTCTGTGGGCAGTGCCGTTGGAGCATGCGAAGTGGAATCCACCGCCTCTGCCGCCCGGGCGGCGGAGTCAACAGGCTGTTCTCCAGAGGGGCCGTCGGCTCCTACACCAAGGAGGACATCATGCGACGCAAGACATTCGATGCGCTGATGACGACTGGCGGCCTCGTCGTGGCCGTCGTTCTCGCAGTCGCGGGCGGGCTGTTGGCCTGGGGGCACAACTTCGCCACGAGCAACGTGCACGACCAGCTGGCCAGCCAGCAGATCTACTTCCCGGACAAGGCCGGGATCGCCGCGGAGAAGAACGCGGAGATCACCAAGTACGTCACGCCGTATGCCGGTGAGCAAGTGACGACCGGTACGCAGGCGGAGGTCTTCGCGAACCACTACATCAAAGTGCACCTGCAGGGTGTCGCGGATGGCAAGACCTACTCGCAGGTCAGTCACGAGTGGCTGACGATGAAGCCGACCGACCCGAACTACGACACCGTGACGGGTGAGCGGGCCACCCTCTTCCAGGGGGAGACGCTCCGCGGTCTCCTTCTGAATGCGTACGCGTTCGGCAAGATGGGTCAGATCGCCGGCATCGCATCGGAGGCGTCGTTCATCGCCTCCGGCGTGATGTTCTTCCTGGTCATCCTCGGCGCGATCCACATGCGCCGGACCAAGCCGGACACCGAGGTCATGGCCTTCCTGCACACGAAGGCACCGGTCCCGGTGGAGTAGCCCCCAGCTCCACCGAGTTGTCGGGGTCCGAGCCAACGGCTCGGGCCCCGACGCATGTCCGGGTCCTAGCCGGTGCGCACCGTGGCGGCGCGCATTCGGACCGCGTGACGCAGCAAAGAGAGCGCGAGGACGGCTCCGACACCTTCGCCCGCTCGGAGGCGTACGTCGAGGATCGGCTCCAGTCCCAGCGCATTGAGGACGGCGGGATGACCGGGCTCGGCGCTGCAGTGTCCGGCGACCAGGTGGCTCTCGAGGCCGGGGCGCAGTCGTGCGGCGAGGAGCGCCGCGGTTCCGGTGAGCATGCCGTCGAGAACCAGCAAGCCGCCTTGCTCCGCGACACCGACGCACACGCCGGCGAGGAACACCTGCTCCGGGCCGCCGAGGCCGGCAAGCACCGCGACCACGTCGTCGCGACGCCACGCGCCGGCCGGCGTCACGAAGCCGGTGCGGGCGAGTGCCTTCTCGATCACCTCTTGCTTGCGCTGCACGGTCGGGGTGTCACTCCCGGCGCCGCGGCCGACGACCTCGGTGACCGGCAAAGACAGCGCCGCGCTCGCGACTGCGCTCGCCACTGTGGTGTTCGCGATTCCCACCTCGCCGATCGCAACGGGACCTTGCGGTGCCGCTTCACGCCCCAGCGCGATCCCAGCGGCCAGCAGCGACTCGACGTCGTCGGTCGTCATCGCCGGCGCGGAGGCGAGGTCGCCGCGCGGCCCGCACGGGCGCTGCGGCTCCCAGCCGTCGAGCCCTGCCTCCTCGATCCCGCAGTCGACCAGCCGGACCGCCATGTCGGCATCAACCGCAGCCGCGGTTCCATGCCCGGAGCGCTCCGCGAGTGCCTTCGCGACCAACGTCGTCGTGTCGGCGGGAAACGCACTGACCCCGAGCCCGGCGACCGGATGATCCGCCGCGGCAATCACGAGGGTGCCGGCAGTGGCGAGGCCGCCGAAGGTCTCGGCGCGCAGGATCGCGTCGCCCAGCACTCCGAGGGCACCTGGCGCGGCGAGCAGCGCATCCTCGCTGTCTCTTGCGGCGACCCGCGCGCCACGACGATCCGTCGGCTTCGAGTGGTCGACCGGCGCGCCGGCCGCCGACTCGGTCCATCGCTCGCGCAGCACCACGGCGTCGAGCGGCAGCCGGGACGACCAGCCGTGCCGTTCGAGCCCGGGCGAAGGTGGTCGCTCGTCAGGCCAGCCAAGACAGAGCCATCCCAACGTCACGACGCCGTCCGGCAGGCCGAGCAGCTCGGCCAGCTCGTCGGGATCGAACAGCGTCACCCAGCCCAGGCCGAGGCCCAGCGCGCGGGCGGTGAGCCACATGTTCTGGATCGCGCAGGCGCACGACCACAGATCGGTGTCCGCGAACGTTGCGCGTCCCAGCACGCCGTCAGCGCGCACCCGCCGGTCGCAACAGACGACGACCCCGACCGGCGCCTCGCGCAGGCCTTCCAGCTGCAGGCTGCGGAGATGACTCGCGCTGACCGGGTCCATCCGGTCGGCCTGCGCGAGTCGTGCCCGGTCGGCCATCGCGGCGGCTGCATCGCGGGTGTCGGCATCTCGTACGACGAGAAACCGCCAAGGCTGCGAATGACCGACGCTGGGCGCGGAGTGCCCGGCGCGAAGGACGACCTCGAGCAGCTCGTCCTCGACGTCGTCGGCCCGGAAGCGGCGGATGTCACGTCGTGCAGCGATCACCTCGTCGAGTGCGGACTGGGTGTCGATCGGCATCGCCCACGCGCGCGGGTCCGCGGCGCGTTCGGCGCTGCTGCTCCGGTCACCGACCACCGGCCGCGGGCGCGGCCAGGCCGCTTCGGCGGTCATGGTCGCGGCTGGTTCGGAATGGTCGCGGCGACACTTGCACCGACGACGATGACGGCAGGGTTGCGAATCTCGGCTTCCTCGCACGCCGCGACGAGCTTGTTGAGCGGCGCCAGCGTGAGTCGCTGCCGCGCCGTACCCGCGCTTTCGATGACTGAGCTCGGCGTCTCCGAGTCGCGGCCGTGGTCGAGCAGGAAGTCGACGATCTCGGGTAGCTGGCCGACCGCCATCAACAGCACGAGGGTGTCGGTCGAGGTGGCGAGTCGCTCCCAGTCGATCTGACTCCGTTCGTGACCCGGCGGCAGATGTCCGGACACCACGGTGAACGACTGGCTCAGTCCACGGCGGGTGATCGGCACGCCCGCTAGTGCCGGCGCGGCGGTGACGCTCGACAAGCCAGGTACGACGACGCACTCGATGCCGGCGGCGGCGCACACCTCTACCTCTTCGTTGCCGCGACCGAACACGTACGGGTCGCCGCCCTTGAGCCGCACGACGGTTGCGCCGGCAGCGGCGCGGTCGACGATCAACGCGTTGATCTCGTCCTGCTTGAGCTGGTGACGCCCGGGCGCCTTGCCGGCGTCGATCAGCTCCACGCCGGGGCGAAGCTCGGCGGTGAGGCTGTCGTCGGCGAGCCGGTCGGCGATGACGACATCGGCCTGGTGCAACGCCTGCCAACCGCGGAGCGTGATCAGGTCCGCACCGCCCGGACCGGCCCCGACCAGCGTCACAGTGCCCCGGGACCGCGCGACGCCGCGGCGCGGTTCGGTCGCCACAGCCGTAGCCGCGGCGTGCGCGCTGCGCAGTCCGGCCACGATCCGCTCGTGCTGCTCGGGCGCGACGACGGCGAGGCGCACCCAGTCGGGTCCGAGTCCGGGGAACGTGTCGCCGCGTCGTACGACGATGCCTTGGTCACGCAGCCGCTCTCGCTGCTGCTCGCCGTTTGGCACGCGCAGCAAGACGAATGGCGCGGCCCCGCCGTCGACGACGTGCACCTCCGGGACCGCGGCGAGTGCCGCGACGAAGTCGCGACGCCATTCGGCGAGGACCCGGGCTTGCGCGTCGGCCCACGCGACAGCCTCCGGTGAGCTGCAGGCCTCGAGAGCATCGAGGGCGAGGGAGTTGACCGGCCACTCCGGTTGGGCCGCAGCGAGAGTGGCGATCAGGTCAGGGGCGGCGAGGACGTAGCCGACGCGGAGGCCTGCCAGCCCCCAGGTCTTGGTCAGGCTGCGCACCACGACGAGACCGGGGATGTCGGTGCATCCGGCGAGGCTCTCCGGCTCGCCGGGTATCGCGTCGGCGAACGCCTCGTCGACCACCAGAGTCCGCCCGGGTCGCGCCAGGCCGGCGATCGCTGCCGCGGGGTGCAGTCGCCCGGTCGGGTTGGTGGGATTGCCCAGGACCACCAGATCGGCGTCGTCGGGGACGAGTGCGGGGTCGAGGCCGAAGGGCTCGGGAAGGATCACCCGCTCGACGTCGCGGGCCGCGTCCCGCAGCGCCGCTTCGGGACCGGTGAACGACGGGTGGATGCAGACGGCGCGGGTGAAGGGAAGTGCGCGCGCGATCAGCGTGAACGCTTCGGCGGCGCCGTTCGTCACCAGCACTTCGCCGGGCGGGCGTCCGTGGCGCGCGGCGACAGCCGCTGTTGCCGCATCGGCCCGCGGATACGAACCGAGATTTCGCAGTCCGTCATGGAGCCGGGCCACCAGCCACTCCGGCGGCTCCCGCCGGCGGACGTTCACCGCGAGATCGAGCTGGCCGGCGTCGGTCGGGTCGACGTCGGCGTCACCGTGGTGGTGCAGGTCGAACGTCATGCCGGCGCTCGCTGCGCGACCGCCGTCTGCACCAGCCGGGCGGCGGCTCCGGGCACGCCCGCCCAGTGCAGGTGCAGGTACGACGCGACCATCGTCTCGCCCGCCCAACCGTGCTGGCTGCCGTCCGCGAACCGCCAGGCCGGCATCTCACCGGTCGGTGGCTCCACCACCGTCCGGTGGAACTCGTGACCGCGTACGACGGTGCCGCGCCGGACGATCGGGTTGTCGGTGAGCGCCTCGGCCTCCCGGTAGCCGAGGGTGAGCTTCGGGGTCATCCGCGCTCGGCTCGGCAGCACGCCACATTGCTGCGCGCCGTCCAGCTCCTCACCGAGCCAGAGCAGGCCCGCGCATTCGGCGACCACGGGCATCCCGGCGGCGGCACGTTCCCGGATCTCGGCACGCAGCGAGGTGTTGGCGGTCAGTCGCTCGAGGTAGATCTCCGGGAAGCCGCCACCGATGACAACGGCGTCGGTGCCGGCCGGAAGCTGCTCGTCGGTCATCGGGTCGAAGCTCACGACGTCGGCACCGGCTGCGGACAGCAGCTCGACGTGCTCGGCGTAGCCGAACGTGAACGCCGCACCACCGGCGACCGCGATCGTTGCGCGCGCCGAGGGTCCGGACGGATCGGGAGACCAGGCGTCGCCCGGCATCGCGCTCGCGGCGTTCGCGATCGACACGACCTGCGGAAGGTCGATGTGCGTCTCGACCATCGCGCGAAGCTCCGGCAGCCATTGGCCGACCGGGTCGGGACGCTCGCCGACCGGCACCAGGCCCAGGTGACGTGACGGCGTGTGCAGAGTCGCGGCGGCGGGCAGCGCACCGAGCACCGGGATCCCGGTCTGCCCCAACGCGTCGCGCAGCGTCTGCTCGTGTCGCTCCGAGGAGATCTGGTTGAGGACCACCCCGGCCAGGCGGACGCGCGGGTCGAACGTCGCGAAGCCGTGCACTGTCGCCGCGATCGATCGCGACGTGCCGGCCGCGCCGATGACGAGGACGATCGGTGCGTCGAGCAGCCGTGCGACGTGCGCGGTGCTCGCGAAGTCCTCGCGACCGACGACGCCGTCGTACAGGCCCATGACGCCTTCGATCACCGAGATCTCCGCCTCGGCGGCGCCGTGCTGGAACAGCGGCGCGATCAGGTCCTCACCGACCATCCACGGGTCGAGGTTGCGTCCGACGCCACCGGTCGCGGCCGCGTGGTAGCTCGGGTCGATGTAGTCCGGCCCGACCTTGTGCGCCGACACCCGATGACCGGCGGCGCGCAGGGCGGCCATCAACCCGGTTGCGACCGTGGTCTTGCCGTCGCCGGACCGAGTCGCGGCGATGACGAGGCGGGGACGGTTCACCACTCGATGCCGACCTGGCCCTTTCGTCCGGCATCCATCGGGTGCTTCACCTTGGTCATCTCGGTGACGAGGTCCGCCGCCTCGATCAATGCGGGGTGCGCCCGGCGGCCGGTGATCACGACGTGCTGGCTGCCAGGACGGTTCGCCAGCACGTCGAGCACCTCGTCGACGTCGAGCGTCCCGTTGCTGATCGGGTAGGTGAACTCGTCCAGCACGATCAGCCGGTACTTCTCGGCGGCGAGGTCGCGCTTGACCTGTTCCCAGCCCTCCTTGGCGGCACGGTCGTGGTCCTCGGCCTGCGTGCGCAACCAGGACCATCCCTCGCCCATCTTGTGCCAGGTGACGGACCCGCCTTCGCCGGTCTCGTCGTGCAGCCGCCCAAGCGCCTTGAAGGTGGTCTCTTCGCCGACCTTCCACTTCGGGCTCTTCGTGAACTGGAAGACCCCGATCGGCCAGCCCGCGGCCCATGCCCGCAACGCAAGTCCGAATGCAGCGGTGGACTTGCCCTTGCCGTCGCCGGTGTGGACGGCGAAGACGGGCAGCGTGCGCCGCTCGCGGGTGGTGAGTCCGTCGTCGGGTACCTCGACGACTTGTCCCTTCGGCATCAGGCGGCCTCCTCGTTGCGGATCAGGTCGGCAAGAGCGCGTGCGGCGAGATCGCGGCGGTCGGCGACCGGCGAGGCGAGGTCCGCGACGCGCACGCAGCGCGCCTCGAGCTCGCGGGCGAGGGTGGCGGCCAGCCCGAGTCGTACGGGTCCGTCTTCGGCGTCGATGACGATGCTCGTCACATCGCGCAGTGCGTGTGCGACGCGGGCGACGCGCTGCGGGTTGTCGTTGCGTCCGGTCGCCTTGCCGTCGGTGATCACGACGAGCAGCGGGCGCCGGGTCGGGTCGCGCCACGCCTCACGGCGAAGCAGGGCGCGCACCTCGGTGAGCGCGGCGACGAGCGGAGTCCGCCCGCCGACGGGGAGGTCGTCGAGCCGGCGCGCCGCGAGGTCGACGGACCGGGTCGGTGGCACCACGACGGTCGCGGTCTCGCCGCGGAACGCGAGCAGCGCGACCCGGTCGCGTCGGCGATAGGAGTCGGTGAGCAGGGACAACGCGGTGGTCGTGACCGTGCGGCTGCGACGGCGAGCGCTCATCGAGCCGGACGTGTCGAGCAGGAGTACGACGAGGTTGGACTCCTTGCCGCGCCGGTCGACCTGGCGCAGGTCGTCCTCGGTGACCGTCACCGGCTCGCCCGGCCGCGCGAGGGTGGCGGCACGCAGCGTCGCGAACGCGTCGGGCGAAGCAGTCGAGCGGCGGACCCGAGCGGCGTGGCCGAGGCGGCTCGCCGATCGCGACCGGCGACCGCCACCGCCGGAGCCGATGCCGGCGACCTGCAGATGCGCGACCGCGAACGGAGCGTCGGGTGTCGACGCCGAGCGAGGCTGCGCGGGGTGCTTGTTGTCCTCGTGCTGTTGCGAGTCGCCGCCCGCGTCCTGACCATTCGTCGGGCTCGGTAGTGGCGCCTGGAGCTCCGCGGCGTCGCTGGACCCGTTGCCCGGCCCGTCGTCATCGGGCTCGGGCGGGGTGAACGCGTCGTCGAGCTCCGCGTCGCTCATCGACGGGTCGTCGAACGGTCCGCGGCGCCGACGGTGGGGGAGGGCGAGCCGGGCGGCTTCGCGGACGTCGGCGTCGTCGACGACGTCGCGCCGGTTCCACGCCGCGTGCGCGATCGCCGTACGGCTGGTCACGAGGTCGCCACGCAGACCGTCGACACCGAGCGCTGCGCAACCGGAGGTGATGCGCAGCAGCTGGTCGTCGGCGAGCATCACGTTGCCGAGGCTCGCGCGAGCCGCGGCGATCCGGGCGGTCAGACGCGCATCGATCTCGCGGTGGTGTGCGGTGCTCGCCTCGGGGTCGCGGTCGTGCGTCAGACGTGCACGTACCGCGTCGGCGCGGCGGGCCGGGTCGTCGCTGGCGACGACCGGCACGCACAGCCCGAACCGGTCGAGCAGCTGCGGACGCAGCTCGCCTTCTTCGGGGTTCATCGTCCCGACCAGCAGGAACTGCGACGCGTGGCGCAGTGACATGCCCTCGCGCTCGACCGTCGTCGTACCGGTGGCGGCGGCGTCGAGCAGCACGTCGACCAGATGGTCGGGGAGGAGGTTGACCTCGTCGACATAGAGGACGCCGCGGTTGGCCGCCGCGAGCAGTCCGGGAGTGAACGCCTCGGACGTCGCCGCGCCACTGAGCACCTTCGGCACGTCGAGGCTGCCGGTGAGCCGGTCGTCCGTCGCACCGAGCGGCAGCTCGACCAGCCGCACCGGACGGTGCTCGGCGCGAGCGTCGCCCGGATGCGGGCCGTCCGGGCAGCCCGGATCCGGTGCAGAGGGATCGCAGGAGAACCGGCAGCCGGCGACGACGCTGATGCTCGGCAGCAGGTCGGCAAGACCGCGCACGAGCGTTGTCTTCGCCGTGCCCTTCTCGCCAGTGAGCAGCACGCCGCCGATGCCGGGGTCGACCGCGCCGAGCAGCAGCGCGATCCGCGCATCGTCGAGGCCGACGACCGCGGAGAACGGCATCCGGCTCATGCGGTGGTCTCCTCGAGCTGACCTTCGACATCGAGGTAGGTCTGGCGCAGCGCGCTGATCGTCGCGTCTTCCGGCTCGGCCCACAGCCCGCGGTCGGCGGCCTCCATCAGCCGCTCGGTGATGCTGCGCAGCGCCCACGGGTTCGCGGTCTCGAGGAACTTGCGGGTCCGCTCGTCGAACACGTAGCTGGATGCGATCTGCTCGTACATCCAGTCCGCCACCACGTCGGTCGTCGCGTCCCAGCCGAAGAGGTAGTCGACCGTTGCTGCCAGCTCGAACGCGCCCTTGTAGCCGTGCCGCTCCATCGCCTGGATCCAGCGCGGGTTCACGACGCGCGAGCGGAACACTCGCGCGGTCTCCTCGGTCAGCGAGCGAGTGCGGACGAAGTCGGGGCGCGTGCTGTCGCCGATGTAGGCCGCCGGCGCCTCGCCGGTCAGCGCGCGCACGGTCGCGACCATGCCGCCCTGGAACTGGTAGTAGTCGTCGGAGTCGGCGATGTCGTGCTCGCGGCTGTCGGTGTTCTTCACCGCGATCGAGATCCGCCGGTACGCCGACTCCATGTCCTCGCGGGCAGCGCGTCCTTCGAGCCCGCGGCCGTAGGCGTGACCGCCCCACACGGCGTACACCTCGGCAAGGTCGGCGTTGTCCCGCCATGATCCGCTGTCGAGCACCTGCAGCAGACCGGCGCCGTAGGAGCCGGGTGGCGACCCGAAGATGCGAGTCGTGGCGCGACGCAGGTCGTCGTGGCGCGCGAGGTCGTCCAGCGCGTGGGCGCGCAGCAGGTTCTGCTTGGGGTCCTCGTCGAGTCCGGCGACGAGCGACACGGCGTCGTCGAGCAGGGTGACGACGTGCGGGAACGCGTCACGGAAGAACCCGCTGATGCGTACGACGACGTCGATCCGCGGCCGGCCGAGCTCGTCGAGCGGGATGACCTCGACACCGGTCACGCGCCGGCTCGCATCGTCCCAGACCGGTCGCACCCCGAGCAGCGCGAGCACCTCGGCGATGTCGTCACCGCAGGTGCGCATCGCGGCGGTGCCCCACACCGACAGGCCGACCGACTCCGGCCAGGTGCCGTTGTCCTCGCGGTAGCGGGTGAGCAGCGAATCGGCGAGCTGCTGGCCGGTCTCCCATGCGAGTCGTGACGGCACGGCCTTCGGGTCGACCGCATAGAAGTTGCGCCCGGTCGGCAGCACGTTGACCAGGCCGCGCAGTGGTGAGCCACTCGGTCCGGCAGCGACGTGTCCGCCGTCCAGGGCATGCAGGACTGAGTCGATCTCCGCGCTCGTGCCGGCGAGCCGAGGCACGACCTCGGTCGCCGCGAAGCGCAGCACCTCGATGACCCGCTCGTTCGGCTCGGAAAGCACCTCGCGGGCAACGTCGCCGGAGGCGTCCGGGTCCCAGCCGGCAAGCTCCATGGCTTCGACCTGCGCGCGGGCGAGCGACTCGATCCGGTCGACCTCGGTGCGGGCGGCGTTGCCCGACTCGTCGAGACCTAGCGCCTCTCGCAGCCCGGGCAGTGGTTCGGCGAACCCCGACCAGAGCTGGCGCGCCTGCAGCATTGCGAGGACGAGGCTGACCCGCTCCGGGCCGGTGGGAGCGTTGCCGAGGACGTGCAGCCCGTCACGGATCTGCGCGTCCTTCACCTCACACAGCCAGCCGTCGACGTGCAGCAGGAAGTCGTCGAACTCTTCCTCGTGCGGCCGGTCGGTGAGCCCCAGGTCGTGGTCGAGCTTCGCGGCCTGGATCAGCGTCCAGATCTGGGCGCGCACTGCCGGCAGCTTGCCGGGGTCCAGTGCGGCGATGTTCGCGTGCTCGTCGAGCAGCTGCTCGAGCCGCGCCATGTCACCGTAGGTCTCGGCGCGCGTCATCGGCGGCACGAGGTGGCCGACGATCGTCGCATGCGCACGCCGCTTCGCCTGCGTGCCCTCGCCGGGGTCGTTGATGAGGAACGGGTAGATCAGCGGCAGGTTGCCGATGACGGCGTCCGTCGCGCACTCGGCGGACATGCCGACGTTCTTGCCGGGGAGCCACTCGAGGGTCCCGTGCTTGCCGAGGTGTACGACGGCGTGCGCGCCGAAGCCGTGCTCGAGCCAGCGGTATGCAGCGAGGTAGTGGTGGCTCGGCGGCAGCTCGGGGTCGTGGTAGATCCCGACCGGGTTGTCACCGAACCCGCGCGGCGGCTGCACCAGCAGGACCGTGTTGCCCGCGGTCAGCGCCGCAAGGACGATCTCGCCTTCCGGGTCACGCGACCGGTCGACGTACAGCTCGCCAGGAGGCGGTCCCCAGGCTGCTTCGATCGAAGACTGCAGCGCCTCGGGCAGCAGCCGGAACCAGGCGCGGTAGTCGGCGGCGGGGATCCGCACCGACGCCTCGGCGAGCACCCGATCGGTCAGCCACTCGGGGTCCTGCCCGCCCGCCTCGATCACGGCGTGGATCAGCGCGTCGCCGTCGGCCGGCTCCAGACCGGGCAGTGCGTCGGGTCCATCCACGGGGCCGACGTCGTACCCGCGCTCGCGCATCGCGCGTAGCAGCTGGACGGCGCTCGCCGGGGTGTCGAGGCCGACCGCGTTGGCGATCCGTGAGTGCCGCGTCGGGTAGGACGAGAGCACAACCGCGACGCGCCGGTCGGCCGGAGTGACGTGCCGCAGCCGGGCGTGGGCGACGGCGATGCCAGCGACGCGCGAAGCCCGCTCCGGGTCGGCGACGTAGTGCGACAACCCGTCGTCGTCGGTCTCCTTGAAGGAGAACGGCACGCTGATGATCCGGCCGTCGAACTCCGGGATCGCGATCTGCGTCGCCGCGTCGAGCGGGCTCACACCGGCGTCGTTCGCCGCCCAGGTCGCCCTCGGCAATGTCAAGCAGAGCGCCTGGATCACCGGCACGTCGAGACCCGCGACCGCGCCGACGTCCCACGACTCGTCGTCGCCACCTGCCTGCGCCGTCGCGGGGGCGACGCCACCGGCAGCCAGCACGGTGACGACGATCGCGTCGGCCTGCCCGAGTACGTCGATCAGCGCGGAGTCTGGCGTACGAAGGCTTGCGCACCACACCGGCAGCGGGCGGGCGCCGGCATCGGCCAGCGCCGCGCACAGCACGTCGACGAATGCGGTGTTCCCGGCGAGCTCGTGCGCCCGGTAGTAGACGACCGCGACCGTCGGAGCATCCGTAGCGCCGCTCTCCCACGGATGCACGCCCCATGACGGCCGTTGCACCGGCGCGCTGAAGCCGAAGCCGTCGAGCAGCACGGTGTCGGTGAGGAAGTGGTGCAGCTCCCGCAGGTTCTCCGGGCCGCCGAAGGCGAGATAGGAGTGGGCCTGTGCCGCGATGCCGGCAGGGACACTGGACAGCGCCATGAGAGAGGCGTCGGGCACGGCTTCGCCGCTGAGCACGACAAGGGGCTCGGGCCGTGTCGCGAGGAGGTCGAGCCCGTCTTCCCAAGCCTGGCGGCCGCCGAGCAGCCGGACCACGACGACGTCGACGCCGTCGAGAAGGGAGGGGAGGTCGGCCGCAGTGACCCGAGCCGGGTTCGCCAGCCGGTACGCCGCGCCGCTGGCCCGCGCCGCCAGCAGGTCGGTGTCCGACGTCGAAAGGAGGAGCACCGTACGCACGGTGTCGTCGCTCACGGTCTGCCTCCCTCGGGGTCCGCGCCCCAAGTCGTAGGTACGACGGCCGGAGTGTCCTGGCTCCCGGATCGATGCTCGCCCCGGTCTTCCCGCCCTGTTCTTCGCTTAGGGCCGTGACCGTTTCGGGGTCTGCTCCCCGGTGACAGTGGCGGGACCGCTCCGGACTCTCACCGGATTCCTCCACTGGCCGTCGTCTTGCGGGCTTGAGTCTTGTCTATCGCCCGTCACGGCGGCAACTCGGGTGCGCCGACAGGCGTATTCGACGCCACGAGGTGCGAGGTACTGTCGGGCGTGCCCGCGCTGGTGGACGCCTGTCCCGGCCTCCTGGATCTCCACGAGGCGCGCGACGGGATGGTCGCCCGGGTCCGGATCCCGGGCGGCTATTTGTCCCGGCGCCGGCTGAGCGCACTCGCGACATTGTCTGAGGGGTACGGAGACGGTCAGCTCGATCTGACCAGTCGCGGCAACGTGCAGGTTCGCGGCATCGCCGCCGATGCGGTCGAGGCGCTGTCCGCCCGCGCCGCGGAGTTGGGGCTGTTGCCGTCGGTCAGCCACGACCGGGCCCGCAACATCACGGCGAGCCCGCTCGAAGGCCTCGGCGGCCGGCCCTCGGTGCGGCGGGTCGTCGATGCGCTGGACCACTCCTTGCTCGGTACGCCGCAGCTCGCCAACCTGCCCGGCCGGTTCCTGTTCGCCGTCGACGACGGGACCGGCGGGGCCTCGCTGGGCCACAGCGACCTCGGTCTGATCTGCGTCGGCAGCGGTGTCGAGCTCGTGATCGCTGCGTGCCGAACAGGTATCAAGGTGACCCGCAAGGACTCGGTCTGCACGGTCGTGGGGATCGCGACCGAGGCGGTGGCGGCCGGGCTGGGTACGACGGCCCTGCACGTTGTGGATCTCCCGGGCTTCGCGGCCACCGTGGCCGAGCAGCTCGGTGGGTCGCTCGGTGAGAAGGTCCTCGACGTGCCCGATCGGCTCTCGCCCGGGGTGCTGCCGGATGCAACGGCTGTCGTCGCCGCCGCTGAGCTCTCGCGGCTCAGCTCAGAGCAGCTACGGCTCGTCGGCGCTCTCCTCGCGACGAGCGAACGCGCACGGCTCGGTGCCGCCGGCCGGATCGTCATCCCGACGGCCGACAGCGAAGTGGCGCTCGAAGCACTCGCAGCCGGCGGGCTCGTGGTGGCTGACACCGATCCGCGGGCAGACGTCACGGCTTGCAGCGGGGTGGCCTGCGCGCGCTCGCTCGGTGACGTGCGCGCTTGGGCGCAGCATCTTCCCGGAGTCGGCGCGACGCACTGGGTCGGGTGCGACCGCAAGTGCGGGCTGCCCGCCGACGCGACAGCCGTCGTCGCCGTCGACGCCAAGAGCGCGCAAGTCGGCGCAACCGGTCAGTTGATCGAGGCGGCGTCATGACCGGCGACACGACGACGGACTACGAACGCGACGGCTCGGCGATCTACTCGAAGTCGTTCAGCATCATTCGCGCCGAAGCCGACCTCAGTGGCGTGCCCGCCGACCTCGAAGCCGCGGTAGTCCGGATGATCCACGCCTGCGGCATGGTCGACCTGGTCGCAGACCTCGCGTGGTCGCCGGGCGTCGGCACGGCTGCGACCGCCGCCCTTCAGGCGGGCAAGCCGATCCTGTGCGACGCGAACATGGTCGCGTCGGGGATCACGCGTCGCCGGCTTCCGGCGGACAACCCGGTGATCTGCACCCTGACCGACCCGGCCGTCGCTGACCTCGCGCAGCGGCTCGGTAACACGCGCTCCGCTGCGGCGGTCGAGCTGTGGCGTGATCAGCTCGACGGGGCCGTCGTCGCGATCGGCAACGCGCCCACTGCGCTGTTCCATCTCCTCGACCTGATTGCCGGGGGAGCACCGATGCCGGCGGCGATCATCGGAGTGCCGGTCGGGTTCGTCGGTGCCGCGGAGTCGAAGCAGGCCCTGGCCGACAGCGACCTGCCGCACCTCGTCGTGCACGGTCGTCGCGGCGGCTCGGCGATCGCCGCCGCCGCCGTCAACGCACTCGGGGGAGCGCCGGAATGACGGGCACGTTGTACGGCGTCGGCGTCGGCCCGGGCGCCTCCGACCTGATGACAGTGCGCGCGGTCGAGATCATCAAGTCCGCGCCGGTGATCGCGTATCACTGCGCGCGGCACGGTCGCAGCACCGCGAGGGCGATCGCTGCTCCCTATCTCTCGCCGGAGCAGATCGAGGAAGAGCTCCGCTACCCGGTGACCGTCGAGACGACGGACCACCCGGGCGGGTATGACGGTGCACTCGCCGACTTCTACGAAGCGGTCGCCGAACGCCTGGCGGTCCACCTGACCGCCGGGCGTGATGTCGCGGTGCTTTGCGAAGGCGACCCGAGTCTGTACGGCTCCTACCAGCACCTCCACGTGCGGTTGAAGGATCGCTTCGCGGCGATCGTCGTACCTGGCATCTCCTCTGTGGCGGCAGCCGCGGCGGCGTCCGGGGTTCCGCTCGTGCAGCACGACGAGGTCCTCACGGTGCTGCCGGGAACACTGCCGGACGACCAGCTCGCGGACCACCTCGCCGGCACTGATGCCGCCGCGATTCTGAAGCTCGGTCGCACCTTCACCAAAGTGCGCGGCGCGCTCCACGAGGCGGGCCTGCTCGAACGTGCGATCTATGTCGAGAAGGCCGGTCGCGACGAGCAGCGCGTGGCGGCGCTTGCCGGCGTCGATCCCGAGTCCGTGCCGTACATGTCGCTCGCGCTCGTGCCGGGAATCGGCGTGCGCGAGAAGCCCAAGGCGGGTCTGACGGTGATCGGTCTCGGTCCGGGAGACCCCGGATGGCTCACCCCCGAGGTTGCGACGGTGCTCGCTGAAGCGACCGACCTGGTCGGCTACCGGCCCTACCTCGAGCGGATCCCGAAGCGGCCCAACCAGGAGCGTCACGCGACCGGCAACACGGTGGAGGCGGAGCGTGCCGCGCACGCCCTGGATCTCGCCGCCGCCGGGAAGCGGGTCGTCGTCGTGTCCTCCGGCGATCCCGGTGTGTTCGCGATGGCGTCCGCCGTCTGCGAAGTGGTCGCCGCGGATCCTGGGCGCTGGGCCGATGTCGAGGTGCGAGTGCTGCCCGGCGTCACCGCCGCGCAGGCTGTCGCGAGTCGCGTCGGTGCACCGCTCGGCCACGACTACTGCGTGATCAGCCTGTCGGACCGGCTCAAGCCGTGGGAGGTCATCGTCGACCGGCTGACCAAGGCGGCCGACGCCGATCTGGTGATTGCGCTCTACAACCCGGCATCGCGGTCCCGTCGTACGCAGCTGGTCGAGGTGCGCGACCTGCTGGTAGAGCGGCGCGGTCCGCAGACGGCGGTCATCGTCGGTCGGGCCGTCGGCCGGCACGACGAGGCGGTCTCCGTGACGACTCTTGGTGAGCTCGATGTCGATGCGGTGGACATGTCCACCATGCTCATCATCGGGTCGTCGACGACCGAGGTGCACGAGCGGCAGGGTCAGCCGCTGGTGTTCACCCCCCGGACGTACGGAGAGCCGAAACCCAAGTCGCGGCGTCGTCGGGAGATTCGCACCCCGGCACCTGAGGCAGCTCCGGTCGACTGACCATCACGACCGGGACGCCGAGCTCTCGGGCTGCGGTGAGCTTGCCCCGCGTCATCTCGCCTCCGCTGTTCTTCGTCACCAGCACGTCGATGCGGTGTTGCTGCATCAGCGCGCGTTCGGCGGCTGCGTCGTACGGGCCGCGCGCCAGGAGCACCTCGGCCTGCGGCGGCAGCGCTTCGGTCGGCGGGTCGACGCAACGAACCAGGAACCACAGGTCGGCGAGCGATGCGAACGGCGCGAGCTCCTGTCGTCCCGTGGTGAGGAACACCCGGCGGCCGAGCCTCGGAAGGATTGCCGCTGCCGCATCGAGGCTGTCGACCTCATGCCAGCTGTCACCTGGTTCGGCGTCCCAGCCCGGCCGTTCCAGTCGCAGCAGCGGCGTATTCGTCGCATGGCAGGCCTCGGCGGCATTGCGGCTGATCGTTGCGGCGAACGGATGCGTCGCATCGACGACGCCGATCGCGGCGTGGTCGCGCAGCCAGGCGGCCAGTCCGTCGGCACCACCGAAGCCGCCGATCCGCACCTCACCCACGGGCATCGCGGGTCGAGAGACGCGTCCGGCGAGTGAGCTGATGACTCGGAGGTTCGAAGCGGCGAGTCGCTCGGCAAGCGCGCGCGCCTCCGTCGTGCCCCCGAGGAGCAGGACGACGGGGGTATCGCTCACGGCGACGAACGGCGGATCAGGTAGCTGTCCATGATCCAGCCGTGCTTGGCGCGAGCCTCCGCCTTCGTCTTCGCGATCGTGTCCGCGATCTCACCGAGCCGGCCGGACATGAGCAGCTCGTGCTCGCTACCGACATACGCGCCCCAGTAGATGTAGGCGTCCGGGTCGACATCGCTGAACGCCGCCTCGCTGTCGAGCATCACGACCACGTCGTCGACGTCGGGCGGCAGGCCGTGCGCGCGCAGCAGTCGCCCGGTCGTGACCTGCACCGGGCGCCC
The DNA here is from genome assembly GCA_035545635.1 of Mycobacteriales bacterium. GTDB lineage: Bacteria > Actinomycetota > Actinomycetes > JAFAQI01 > JAFAQI01 > DASZTV01. Next base: position 83,048 of record DASZXY010000009.1, read on the forward strand.
GGTGCGGCTCAACGTCGTCCCGTGCCGCGCGACCAGCGCGGACACGCTGCTGATGCCCGGGATGACGTCGACGTCGAACGCATTCGGTTCGAGGGCGAGCGCATAGTCGAGAGCGGGGACGATGCTGTCGTAGAGCGCCGGGTCACCCCACGCGAGGAACGCGCCGTGCCCGTCCGGCCCGAGCTCGCTGTTGATCAGCTCGAGATAGAGGCGGGCGCGGTCCCGCCGCCAGTCCTCGACGGCTTCGCGGTACGCCGGCGACTGCCGGTCGCGCGGTGGATCCGGGACGACGACGAGGCGGTAGCCGTCCTGGTCGTCGATGTAGCGGGTGCAGATCTCGCGCCGCGCATCGACCAGCTCCGAGGTCTGGTCGCCCTTGTCGGTCATGAACACGACGTCGATCTCGTTGAGGACGCGGATCGCCTGCACCGTCAGGTGCTCGGGATCGCCGGCGCCGATCCCGACGACGGACACCCGGCGCATCAGCCCTCGCCCTTCGAACGGTCACGCGCTTTGGAGTACAGGTGGCTGTCGATGAAGTCGTCGGCCGACAGGGTGCGGCCGACGAAGATGATCGCGGTGCGCTTGATGCCGTGCTCCTTCACCTGCCCGGCGAGATCGCCGAGTGAGCAGCGGACGATCTGCTGATCCGGCCAGCTCGCTTTCGCCACGACCGCTGTCGGGCAGTCGGCGCCGTAGTGCGGCACCAGGTCATCGACGACCTGCTCGATGTTCTGGACCGCGAGGTGAAGCGTCAGCGTCGCGCCGGTACTGGCGAGGGACGCGAGCTTCTCGCCGTCCGGCATCGGAGTCGCCCGTGCCGCTCCTCTGGTCAGCACGACGGTCTGCGAGATTCCGGGCAGCGTGAGCTCTTGTCGCAGCGCCGCTGCAGCTGCGGCGAACGCCGGCACGCCGGGGACGACGTCCCACGGCACTCCCGCGTCATCGAGTCGCCGCGCCTGCTCGCCGACGGCGCTGAAGATCGACGGATCGCCGCTGTGCAGGCGAACGACGTCGTGACCGTCCTTGTGTGCCTGCACGATCGCGTCCGTGATCGCGTCAAGGTCGAGGTCGGCGGTGTCGACGAGCGCGGCGTCGGCGCGTGCCTTCGACAGCACCTCGGTGGGGACGAGACTGCCCGCGTAGAGGATGACGGCGGCCTCGCGGATCAGCCGATCCGCGCGGAGGGTGAGCAGCTCCGGGTCGCCAGGACCGGCCCCGACGAACCACACCGTCATCGCTTCACCGCCTGCCACTGCACGATCGGCAGTGCCGGCCGCCAGGTCGTGAAGGAGCCGAGCGGCTCGGCATGGCTCGCGTCGATCTTGACCAGGTCGCCGCCGTGGTCGGCGCGGGCCTGGTGCAGCACCGCCTCTGACTCGACCGTCACCGCGTGTGCGACGAGTCGCCCACCTGGAGCAAGCCGATCCCAGGCCGTCTCGAGGAGCCGGGGCGTGGTGAGCCCACCGCCGACGAAGACGGCATCCGGCGTGGGCAGGTCGGCGAGGACGGCGGGTGCCTCGCCGGCCACGACCCGCAGTGTGGGGACGCCGAGGGCCTCCGCGTTGCGGGCAATGCGTTCGGCGCGATCCGCCCTGCTCTCGATCGCGATGGCGCGAAGCGATGAGTCACAGCGCATCCACTCGACGCCGATGCTGCCGCTGCCCGCGCCGATGTCCCAGAGCAGCTGACCCGGCATCGGCATCAGTGCCGAGATCGCGAGAACCCGAAGCTCACGCCGCGTGATCTGCCCGTCGGTCTCATACGCCGACTCGGGCAGGCCGGGCAGTGTGGAAAGCGACTCGCTGCCGGCATCGGGGGTCGCGACGACGGCGACCACGCACAGGTCGTCGTAGGAACCCGCCAGGTCGCGTGCCGGGATCGGGCCGACGACGCGTTCCTTGGGTCCGCCGAGCCGCTCCAGGACGTGCATCGGACTGTCGGGCCAGCCGTGAACGGTGAGCAATGCGGCCAGCTGCGCCGGGGTCGAGCCGTCGCGGCAGAGAAGGAGAATCCGCCGCCCGGGCTGAAGTGCGCGCCCGACGACGCTCAACGGCACAGACAAGGTCGACAGCACCGTGACGTCGGTGGCCGGCCACGCCAGTCGCGCGCAGGCGAGCGTCACCGACGACATGGCCGGGATGACCCGAAGCCGCTCGGCCGGCACCCGCCTCGCGAGGGTCGTGCCGATCCCGTGGAACATCGGGTCGCCGCTGGCCAGGACGCAGAGCGGACTCGTCGTCGCGACCAGGGCATCCAGACCGTCGAGCAGAGGAGAGGGCAGCAGCTCGAGCGTGGCGTCGAGCGGAGGAAGCAGGTCGAGCTGGCGCTGGCTGCCGACGATCGACGTCGCGTCGGTCAGCGCCGCTCGCGCGTCCGCGCTCAGTCCTTCCCAGCCGTCCTCGCCGATCCCGACAACGGTGATCGTCGCGGTCATCGGGTCGGCTCCAGCTGGGCAGGGGACAGGGTCGAGGTCACGGTCGGCAGTCCGTGCGGTACGCCATCATCGATCAGGCTGCGGATCGCCGCCTCGTCGAGGCCGTCAGCGACCAGGTCGGCGAGCGTCTCGAGCCGTGCTTCGCGTAGCTCGGCGAACCGGTGCGACCCCGGCTTCCAAGCCCGCCCGGCCTTCTGTGCGACGCCACGCAGGTAGTCGCGACGGAACTCGTCGCGGTCGAAGACGCCGTGCCAGGTGGTCCCCGACACGACACCGGCGACGCATCCCTCGGGCTCGCCGTCGTTGTCGAGCAGAAGGGCTGTCGCGTCCCTCGCATCGACCCGGCCGTGGTGGATCTGGTAGCCGTCGACCGGAAGCCCCGCGTGATGCCCACTGCGCCGCTGCAGGGTCTTCGAAGCGGAGAACGTCGTCTCGACCGGCAGCAGCCCGAGGCCCTGGATCTCGGCAACGTCGCTCTCGATGCCGTCGACGATCCTGCCGCCCAGCATCTGGTAGCCGCCGCAGATCCCCATGACCGGCTTGTGCGAGGCCGCATGACGGGTGATCGCGTCGGCCAGCCCGCGCTCCCGCAGCCACTGCAGGTCGGCGACGGTCGACCGCGTGCCCGGGATGACGACGAGGTCGGCGTCGACGAGCTGCTCCGGGCCGTTGACGAACCGCAGCACCACATTGGACTCGCACGCGAGTGCGTCGAGGTCGGTGTAGTTCGACAGCCGGGGAAGGCGGACAACGGCGACCCGAAGCACCCCGCCGGACCCGGCGGCGTCGGCTTCGTGCTCGCGGCTTTCGAGGCTCAGGCTGTCCTCGCCCTCGAGCCAGATCCCCGATCGCCAGGGCAGTACGCCGTACGTCGGCCGTCCGGTCAGGGCCTGCAGCTGCGCCAGGCCCGGAGCGAGGATCCCGTGATCGCCACGGAACTTGTTGATGACGAACCCCGCAACGAGTCGCTGGTCCTCGGCGTCGAGCAGGGCGAGGTTGCCGAACAGCGAGGCGAAGACGCCGCCGCGGTCGATGTCGCCGACGATGACGACCGGCAGGTTCGCCGCCCGCGCGAGTCCCATGTTGGCGAGGTCGTCGACCCGCAGGTTGATCTCCGCCGGGCTGCCCGCGCCCTCGCAGATGACGACGTCGTACTGGTCGCGCAACGACCGAAGCGCATCGAGTGCGACCTCGCGCAGCTCTTGCTTGAGCGGCTGGTAGCCGGCGGCGTCAACGTCGCGCCAGGGCCGGCCGAGCACCGTGATGTGGGAGTGGGTGTCGCTGCCAGGCTTGATCAGCACCGGGTTCATCTGGGCCGTCGGCTCGACCATGGCGGCTGCTGCCTGCATCGCCTGGGCGCGGCCGATCTCTGCGCCGTCCGCGGTCACGGCGCTGTTGAGCGCCATGTTCTGCGCCTTGAACGGCGCGACGGACACGCCCTGCCGGGCGAGCCAGCGACAGAGTCCGGCGACGATCACGGACTTGCCCGCGTCGCTGTGCGTGCCGGCGACGAGCAGCGCGCCGTTCATCGCCGACCTCGCCGGGTCAGCAGCAAGCGAGCCGCGACACAGGTCGCCACCGCGCCGGCTTGTACCAGCCGGGAAAGCCGCACGGCCCGGCCGATGTCCGCGGTCGTCGGCGCCCGTCCGTGGGCGTTGAGGAGCGGTCGTTCGGACGGGCCGTACGGGTAGTCGATCCGGCCGCCGAGCCGCAGGTCGAGGGCCCCCGCGAACGCGGCTTCGACGACGCCGGCATTCGGGCTCGGGTGCGCCGATGCGTCGCGTCGCCAGGTGTCGAGCGCGCGCCGCGGGTCTCCCGACAGCAGCGGTGCGGACAGTGTCGCGATGGCGCCACCGAGTCGGGACGGCACCAGGTTCGCGAGATCGTCGAGCCGCGCCGCGGCCCAGCCGAACCGCTCGTAGCGCGGCGAGTGGTGACCGACCATCGCATCGAGAGTGTTGACCGCGCGGTAGCCCACGAGACCAGGAAGGCCACCGAGTGACCACCACACCAACGGACCGATGACGGCATCGCTGGTGTTCTCGGCGAGCGACTCCACGACCGCGCGGCTGAGGTCCGCTTCGTCGAGGGTGGAAGCGTCGCGCCCGCACAGGCTCCGCAGTCGCTGCCGCGCGGCAGGGAGGTCGCCGTCGTTGAGCGACTGCTGGATCGCGCGCGCCTCGCGGCGAAGCGACCGTCCGGCGACGACGCTGAAGCAGGTCAGCGCGGTGAGCCCCCCATAGCGGGCCGCCGACCGGCCGGCCAGACGCTCGCCGGCAACGCCCGCAGCGACGCAGGGCGCGACCGTGAGGGCGACGAAAGCGACGCCGGCGGCGCGGCTGTCCTTCTCGACCTTCGTCTGGACTGTCGTTGCCGCTTGGCCGAAGCCGGCGACCGGGTGCCATCGGCTCGGGTCGCCGAGTGCTGCGTCCAGTGCAAGGCCGGCCAGCACACCGAGGGTGCCTGCAGTCGCTACGGTCCGGCTGGTCACCGGATCACCGTCGTGACGAGGCCGGCGGCGAGGCTCACTTCGGCCACCGCGCCGAGCACGTCGCCGGTGATCCCGCCGAACCGGCGCACTGCGAGCCGGCAGAGCAGCTGGCCGGCGACGGCCGCGACGGCGACGGCCGCCAGGCCGCGGATCGCCGGCGAGCTGTGACCGAATGCCCAGGGGAGTGCCGCCACCAGCAGAAGGAGCAGCTTCCAGCCGGCTGCGACAGGGAGCGACACCGACCCGGCCACTGTGGCGCCAAGCCCTTCCGCACGCGCGGGCGGGATCGCGCGAAGCCCGCACAACGTCATCGACAGGCGGCTCGCGGCGATCGCGACGGCGACGCACCACACCCGGTTCGCCTCGATGTTCCACGCCGTGACCGCCACATCGGTGAGCAGCACGAGGACGAGTGCGACAACGCCGAACGCTCCGATGTCGGACTGCTTCATGATCGCCAGCGCGCGGTCGCGGTCGCGGAAGGCGCCGAACCCGTCGACCGTGTCAGCCAGCCCGTCGAGGTGCAGTCCGCGGGTGAGCAACGCGAGGACGGCGATCGTGAGAACGGCGCTGACTGCGGCATTGTGCGGGAACAGCCAGCGTCCGGCCTGGGCAACTCCCGCGCACGCCGCGGCCAACCCGATGCCGACGGCGGGCGCGTAGCCGAGCACGGCGCTTCGCCGGACCGGTCCGGCACTCGGGCGAAGCGGCAAGGCGGTCAATGTGGTGACGCTGACCGAGAGATCACGGGACCAGCGCAGGGTGTCGGCGAGCTGAGCGCCGGTGGTGTCGGTGGTCATTTCAGTCGCTGCGGCAGTCCGGCGATGAGCAGCCACACCTCATCGCTCACGGCGGCAAGGCGGCGGTTGAGGTTGCCCAGCTCGTCGCGGAACATCGCGCCCGCCCGGGTCGAAGGGATGACGCCGAGCCCGGTCTCGTTGCTGACCGCGATGACGTCGGCGGCGGAGCTCGCCCACGCCCACACCACCTCGTCAACTGCGGTGGTCACCCCGGACGGCAGGGTGTCCGCATTCCAGGCATCGAAGGCGTCGAGCGTGCGGGTGAGCCACAGCGACATGCAGTCGATGAGGATCGGGGTCGATGCGTCGGCGAGGACGTCGGCGAGGTCGAGCGTCTCGACCGTCGTCCAGCTCTCGGGACGGCGCTGCCGGTGCTGCGCTACCCGCGATGCCCAGTCCGGGTCGTCGCCCGCGGGGTAGCCGGTCGCGACGTAGCGAACAGCTGCGGTCCGGCTCAGCGCCGACTCGGCGTACGCCGACTTGCCGGACCGCGCGCCGCCGAGCACGAGGATGCGGCTCATCGCAGCGATCCTTCGGGCAGCGGAAGAGCACGGTCCGCCGCGACGGTGAGGACCTGACCGGTTGCCAGGTGCGCCCACGGCAAGTCGTCCGCGCCATGACCGGCGAGCAGCCCGAGTGCCACCCGCGCGGCGTCGCCGTGAGTGACCACGACGATCGGCCCGTGCGCAGTGGCGAGCACGTCGCGGAAGAACGCCGAGAGCCGTTCGTGGACGGCCCGCGCGCTCTCACCGCCGGGCGCGGCGCGGTCGGCGGTCCACTCGCCGGCGCATTCCGGTGAGGTCCAGAGCTCGGCCGACACCCGGCCTTCCCATTCGCCGAGCGCCTGTTCGCGCAGCGCCGGCGTCAGCTGCACCGGCAGCCCGGTCGCGGCCGCGATCACCTCCGCGGTCTCCCGCGCCCGGCGAAGATCGCTGCTGAACAGCGCTGTGGCTCCGACGCCGGCCAGCTGCGCGGCGGCGTGAGCTGCCTCGTGACGCCCCTGCTCATTCAGGCGCGGCAGGTCTGACTGGCCCTGGGCCAGGCCCGCGGAGTTCCAGTCGGTCTCGCCATGTCTCACGACGTGCACCAGCATCGCCGTCATCTCAGCACGCAGTCGCCGCACAGCTCTCGGTGCGCGGGATTCAGGCGATAGGCGAGACAGCAGCTGTTGCGCCGGAACGCCGGGCCGGTGGGAGAGGGCTCGGAGTCGAGTCCGGCAGCGGCTCGAACGGCGTCGGCGATCGCAAAGCTGCGGTCGGCCAGGTCGAGATCGCGCGCGGCGATGGTCAGCGCGGCCGCGTTGATCGCGGCCGCGACGTTGCCCGCGAGAACCAGCGGCGACACGTCGCAGGTCGACACGACGGCCGAGGTGATGGCGCTGGTCATCGCGACCACCGACGACCGCATGGCTTCGACGAGGACCTCGGGCTCGCCGCTGACCCCGCCGTCGAGTGGCAGCGACAACGGGAACGGTCCACCAAGCGTGTCCTGCCACCACACGTTCGCGGCAGTCATGTCGGGGACGTGGCCGCAGACGACGGCGCAACCCAGTGCAGGTGAGATCAGCCGACTGACCAAGCCGCCGTGCGTGATCGAGGCCGCGACCTGGCGCTCCACGACGTCCGGGCTGCGGTCGCCCCGCTCGGCGAGCGCCGCGCGGACGTCGTCGACCCGCCGTTCCAGGGTCGACGGCTCGGTGACGACGGGTTCGAACGGGAGCCACGGCACGGCTGGGCCCCGGCCGACCGGGTGGCGCGCGACGTCGAAGAACGGCCCGAGCGCGTCGCGCCCGGGACCGCACCTCGAGTCGTCGATCGTGCGCGTCGACTTAGACAGCAGCCGGGACCGGAGTCTCGGTGGACTCGGTCGGCACCGACGGCTTCGGTCCGCGGAACATACGAAGCAGCAAGGCGGAGAAGCAGAGACCGATCGTCGTCCAGATCAGCAGCTGGTTGATCACCGAGTACCACCGGAACTTCCAGAGCACGTCGGCTGGGAACCCCGGGTAGACGATGTTGCCCTGCGCGTCGGTGATCGGCAGCGGCGTCTCGGTCGACGATCGGCCGTAGCCGATGTCGTGTGCGTGCGCGACGTTGGCGTGCAGGTTGCCGAGCGACGGCAGCAGTCCGATCAGCACCGCGAACACGACGAGCACCCCGGCGGCCGCTATCAGCGAGCCGTAGAAGACACCGAACTTCGCTGCCAGCCGGTGTCCGGCGTACGTGCCGAGCACCAGCAAGATCAGCGAGCTCCCCACCATCACCAGGTAGAGCTGGCCGCGTTGGTGGATCGTGAACTCGTGCCCGATCGCCGGTGGGTTCGCCGGGTACTTCAGGAACGGCATGAGGAAGATGCCGAGGAACCCGAAGCCGCAGATCGTCAGCGCGAGCGTTCGCATCTGGATACTGAAGCGGCCGTGCAGGACGAGGTAGACGACGGCCACGATCAGACCCATCGCGAGGCCGAACCCGACCAGGCCGGTCATGATGCCCCACGTCGACTGGACGTGCCGGCTGACGATGTCCGGACCTTCCGGATCAACCGCGAGCCCGGCGGCTTTCCGCAGCGCGTTGATCGCGTCGTCGCGGCCCGACTCGTAGTCGATGGACTTGTTGATCAGCGGTTCGGTGAGGACCTTGGCGAACACGAAGGCGAGCAAGCCGGCAACGATTCCGGACAGCCCTCCACGCCAGATGACCCGGAGTTCCATGATGAGTTGGCGCCCGCTGCTAGTGGCAGGGGAAACCGAGGAAGTGGCGTGCGTCGTGCACCCACTCGTGAACACCCATGGTGTTGCCGAACACCGAGGTCATGCCCTCGTCGACGCCGACGAAGTAGTAGAGGGCCAGCGCCACGAAAAGCGTGAGCGAGAGCAAGATCGCGACGCGGGTCTTCGACAGCGCATCGAGGGAGATTCCGACCTTGGCGGTAGGAGCAGAGATGCTGCTCATGTGTCCGTGCCTCCTTGTAGGGATGATGCGTCCCTGTTGACTGTTGGGGCTACGTGGCGGCTGAGTGTCTGACTTCCGGCCCTCGCGAGCCGACTCACAGTGGCGCTACCGTCCCGGATTCTCACCGGCTTCCTCGCGCCGTCACGCACTCGTGACCCTAGGGGGCACCCCTGGGAGCGTCAATCACCGGGGTCACCGCGCGGCGCCCTACTCGTAGAGCGAGCCGTGTCCTTTCAGCCACAGGACCCCGGCGGGGGGCGCGATCGGCCCGCCGTCGAGCAACCCGAAGTAGTAGTCGGTGTTCGTCGAGGCGACGCCGGCGCGCAGCCGGGTCGGCCAGTGCTGGGGGTCGGGGTGCAGCTCGATCCTCGGAACGGCGGCGTAGTCCTGACCGTCGAGGCGCGCGACGTGCTCGCTCGGGACCCAGCCGGTGCAGAAGATCGCGCCACGGTGGGCGCCGCCGTGCAGCCGGAAGTCGTGAGTCTGCGCCAGCCACTCGACGAGGGCGAACCAGTCCGCGCCGCGCCGTCCCCACATCCGCAGCTGTCCGTGGCCGGGCGGCACCGCCAACCTGACCTCGGACACCATCGTTGCCGAGTATCGAACAGATGTTCGATACTCGGCAAGCGCCCCACCTGACCCGCCTGGTGGTGCGCGCTTGGTACGCTGGGAGGGCGCGAGCACCTCGCCTGATGTCCGGCTTTTCTGCGAAGTCGGCCAGGTACGCGCCTGATTCATAGTCCGGCCGGTGACCTTCGGGTGGCAGGCCGGTTGAAGGAGAGGGCTTGCCCCCACGGTCTCGCCGCCGCACCCGCGGCGGTGTCGCGTTGCCGCCCGCCGAGGGCGGGGCAGCGCCGAGCCGCCGTACGTCGCAGCAGGGGTCGAGTCAGCAGCGCTCGCAGCAGGGTGGCGACCAGCGTCGCCGCCAGCAGCCGCAACGGCAGTCCGCACCTCGCCTGCAGGAGCAAGGGCCGCTCGCCGTCCTCGCCATCTCCCTCGCCAACCTCGGCCGGGCCCGGGTCACGCCGTCGATGCGGGCGGAGTTCCAGGCCGCCGCGCTGCTGCTGCGCGAGCAGCGAGTGGAGGCGAAGACCGCGCCGATGAGCCCCGCGGCTCGCGCGGCGATGCAGAAGCGCGTCGAAGGCCTGGCGGCGAGCCTCGCCCGGGTGGCTGCCCGCGACGGCTCGCTGTTCGAGCTGCTCGCCGAGGGCGCGCCGCTGCTTCCCGGCACCAACGACGCGATCCGGATGCTGCGTTCCAAGGCCGGCCTCGCGGTTGCCGAGAAGGACGACGAAGAGCCCGCGCCGCCGCCGTCGGTCGTCGAGCGCGAGCGGCAGGTGATCCCGCAGTCGGCGGTCCAGCGCAGCCTTGCCAACCCGTTCCTCGCGCCGGACTTCTCAGCCGCCCCGGCGCCGAAGCCGAAGCCGCGGCTGCTCATCGACTGGGAGCTGATCAAGCCGCTGCTGAAGTCGTTCGAGCAGTCGACGGTCGATGCGCGGTCCTGCATGACGCTGCCGCCGCCCAGCCACACTCACGTCGCGCCGGGCCTCGAGCTGATGCCCCACCAGGCGCAGATGATCGAGAAGGCCCGCGATGGGCACCGCACGTTCTTGCTCGCCGACGAGCCCGGCCTCGGCAAGACCGCGCAGGCACTGCTGGCGGCGAAGGCTGCGGGGGCGTTCCCGTTGCTGGTGGTCGTCCCGAATGTCGTGAAGACCAGCTGGGCGCGGGAAGCGGTGATGTGGACGCCGGAGCACAAGGCGACGGTCATCCACGGTGACGGTGAGACGGTCGACGCGTTCAGCGACATCGTCGTCGTCAACTACGACATCCTCAGCCGCCACGTCGGTTGGCTCGGCCGGTTCGGCTTCCGCGGGATGATCGTCGACGAGGCGCACTTCATCAAGAACAAGTCCTCGCAGCGGTCGCAGAACGTGCTCGATCTGTCGCGCAAGATCCGGGAGCGCACCCCCCGCCCTCTGCTGATGGCGCTGACCGGCACACCGCTGATCAACGACATCGAGGACTTCCTCGCGATCTGGGAGTTCCTCGGCTGGATCTCCGGCGGAGAGGTCGAGCCCGAGCTGCTGCACGCGCTCGAGGCGAACGGCACGACCCCGGTCGATCCGGCCTTCTACCCCCTCGCGCGTGAGTCCGTCATCGAGATGGGCGTCGTGCGCCGGCGCAAGGTCGACGTTGCCAAGGACATCCCTGCCCGCCGGATCGCCGACGTACCGGTGGAGCTCGAAGGCGCGGCCGGCTCGTCGGTGCGGGCAGCAGAGAAGAAGCTCGTCACGAAGCTCATCAAGCGGTACGACAGTGCGATCACGGCGCGCAAGGACGGCGAGAAGGTCGTCGGAGTCGACGCCGCTGTCGTCCGTCAGGTGTGTGCGCGGGAGCTGCGCAACGCGGATGAGAACGACGACAAGGACGGCGAGAACGTCTTCGCGATGATGCGCCGGATCGGCCAGGCGAAGTCAGAGCTTGCTGCCGACTACGCCGCGCAGCTCGCGCGCAACGCGGGCAAGGTCGTGTTCTTCGCCAAGCACATCGACGTGATGGATGCCGCTGAGGCGCTGTTCGAGAAGCGCGGGATCGGGTACTCCTCGATCCGCGGCGGCCAGGCCACGAAGAAGCGGTCGGCGGCGATCGACGCGTTCGTCAACGACCCTGACGTGCAGATCATCGTGTGCTCGCTGACCGCCGCCGGGGTCGGCATCAACCTGCAGGTCTCGTCCAACGTCGTGCTCGCCGAGCTGTCGTGGACGGCGGCCGAGCAGACCCAGGCGATCGACCGCGTGCACCGGATCGGTCAGGACCAGCCGGTCACCGCGTGGCGGATCATCGCGGCGCAGACGGTCGACGCGCGGGTCGCGGACCTGATCGGCACCAAGGCGAGCCTCGCGGCGCGAGCCCTCGACGCCGAAGACGTCGAGGTGGCGGACATCGACGTCCGCCTCGAGACGCTGGTCAGCCTGCTGACCGACGCGCTCAACGACCGATGAGCTGACGCAGGTCCGCGGCGATCGCCGATGCTCTGGCTGTCGACGGGTAGATCGTCAGCAGCCGGTCATTGCGGCCGTAGGTCAGCAGCCCGTCGAAATGGGTGACCTCGTAGGCGCCTTCTCCGTAGGACTTCGGCACGGCGTGGCGCTTGGCGACCGGCATCCCCAGCTGCCGCTCGACGTGGGCGAGCGTCGAGGGCTTGCCGGTGAGGCCGACGTACGGCGTGGGTGGGTGGAAGCGGTCGAGCCAGCGCCGCAGTACGCGCCGGCTGTCTCGCCACGGGTCGGCCGTGACGAACACGACCTTCACCTTGTCCGCAGCCGCTCGCGGGAGCTTCCGGAGGGCGGTCGCGATGTCCGCCATCGTCGTCGGGCACTCGTCCGGGCAGTGGGTGTAGCCGACATAGAGCAGCGTCACCTGCCCCTGGGTCTCGGTGCCAAAGTCGTAGCGATGGCCCGCGGTGTCGCGCAGCGTGAACGCCGGCCTGGCGACCTGACCGGGAACGACGGTGCCGTGCAGAGCAGGTGGCGGGCTGACCGCGGTTGAACCGCTTGGCGTGTTCTTCCCGGAGTTGCAGCCGGTCGCAACGGCTGCGAGTGCGATGCTCACTGGAATCCAGCGAGCCCGAGGTGTCACCGTTACATGATGCAGGCGATCCGGTTGCGTGCCGCGCTCGCAGCCGGCCTGACCCTCAGCGGCGTCATCGTCGCGCAGGCCCGGGCGTGGGACAACAGCCCGCTCACCGGTCCGGTCGTGCGCCACAGCTACCACTGCGGCGCTCACGATCGACCCGAGCCGGGGTTGCAAGGGCAGGTGCCGAAGGCCGACCAGCGTGACGGCGACGCCAAGAAGGGTTACAACTGCGGCCTCGAGCTGGTCGGGTTCACGCCACTCGCCAAGACCGTCGACCGGCACGACTCGAGACCGAACGACAACGCCAACCTGAGCTGGGCGGGAAGCTGCGCGTACGTGTCGGGGGCGCAGGCTCAGCTGTTCCACTCGCCGCTGGGCAAGGCCCCGACGCGGGGGAAGCGCGGCGGTCCGGGTATCGCGGTCGTCGATGTCCACAACCCGGCGCACCCGAGGATGGTTCGCATCCTGCGGATGCCGGGGGCTGTCGCGACCTCGGAGACCATCAACGCGATCACCAAGCCTGACGGCACCGCGATCCTGGTGGTGGGTGAGTACGGGAACGACCCCGTCAGCTACCGCAAGCCGATGGACATCTACACCTACAACACGCATGACCCGAACTGCGCGCACCTGCGTCACATCCCGAACCCGACCCATCCGAAGTCACTGGCCACCTACTACTGGCCGACGAACATCCACAACCTGACCGTCACGCCCGACGGCAACTACGTCTACGCGACGATCCCGATCCAGGCGATCGACCTGCGCCGGTTCTGGCAGCACGCCCGCTCACCGAAAGCCGCGTCGTACATCACCTACGTCGGCAACCTCGACAAGGCGATCGGTGGCGCGCCGGATGGTGTCGGTCCGCTGACCGACCTCGTTCCGGAGAACTTCCAGCCGATCCATCCGTTCATCGCGACGGAGAACTCGCACGAGGCATACGCGACTGACGACAAGACCGTCTACATCGGTGGGCAGACGCCGATCGGCGACCTCTTCACGATCATCAACGTCCGCAACTGGCTCGCAAGCGACGGCAAGCAGCGCGCGCAGGTGATCGGGCAGTACGCCGGTCGTGGCCACTCGATCCGCGGCGCGACGATCAACGGCCATCACTACCTGCTGCACTCGGAGGAGAGCGTCTTCGGTGGTGCCTACGGGTGCGTGCCGCAGGTCGCGAACCCGATCGCCGGTGCCGCGCAGCCGTTCCTCACCAACATCGACGACCCGACGCACCCGCGGACGGTGTCGGAGATGGGTCTCGAGATCAACCAGCCGGAGAACTGCCTGACGCAGATCAAGGACGGCGAGAACGACTCGGTTCACTACCACGACGTCGACAGCGCCACCGACACCCATTTCGTGATGGCGTCGATGTGGAACGCCGGCATCCGGGTCTTCGACGTACGCAACCCCGCGCTGCCGACCGAGGTCGCGTACTTCAACTCCGCCGACGTCGCCGGCAAGGGGCAGCCGACCTTGCTCGACCAGGACTGGGGTCACATCCACTACATCCCGCAGCTCGGCGAGCTGTGGTTCGCATCAGAGCACGGCGGGTTCTACGTGCTTCGGCTCGAGGATCAGGTGCGGCATCAGCTTGCGTTGCCGCCGGTGTCTTCTTCGGCGCCACGGTCTCATCTGGTTGACGGCGTCGACGCCGGCTGGCCGGGCACGACCGGGCTGCACTACCTCCGGTACACGCTGGCGGACATCGCCACGACGTCGCAGTTCTACTGCACGATCGCGCCGTACACGCAGCAGCCGGCCGTGCACTAGCCGATGGCGGACCAGCTGGGCTTCGACGAGGCCACCGCGAAGCGCCTGGCCGCGATGTACGAGACGCCCGACGTCGGGCGCCGTCGAAGCCTCGCTGTCGCTGCGCTGGATGCCAAGCCGGGCGACCGTGTCCTCGACGTCGGGTGCGGCCCGGGCTTCTTCGTCAGCGACCTGCTTCCGATCGTGGGATCGAGCGGCGCCGTCGTCGGGATGGACAGCAGCCAGCCGATGCTCGCGATGGCTCGCAGCCGTTGCACCGAGCCGAATGCGGACTTCCGCGAGGGAGAGGCGACGGCGCTTCCGTTCGGCGACGCTGAGTTCGATGCGGCGCTGTCGGTGCAGGTGATGGAGTACGTCGCCGACATCCCGCTGGCACTCCGAGAGCTGTATCGCGTCGTGAAGCCCGGCGGACGCGTCGTGATCTGGGACAGCGACTGGTCGACCGTCTCCTGGCACTCCTCCGACGAAGCCCGGATGCATGAGGTGCTGACGGATTGGGATGCGCACCTGCGCCACCCCTGGCTTCCGCGCACTCTTGGCGCACAGCTGCGCGACGCGGGCTGGGTGGACGTCGAGGCGGACGCCCACAACTTCACCAACACCGAGCTGAGTCCCTCGGCGATCAGCTATTCGCTGATGGGACTGATCATCGACTTCGTCGCACCCCGGCTCGGCACCGAGATCGTCGACGCGTGGGCAGCGGACCTGCGCCGGCTCGGCGAGCGAGGCGAGTACTTCTTCAGCTACACCGCGTTCTGCTTTGCCGCGCGCAAGCCCCGGACCTAGTCCCCGTCGCGGTCCGCTGACCGCCCAGCCGGCAAGCTCAGCCGACGAGCCCAGTCGGTGACGAGTGTCAGGAGCCGGTCGAAATCGGTGCGGCGGCGAGCAGGGCGACCTTCGCAACCTGAACCGCGCCTGCGGTGGAGAAGGACCAGGTGAATGCGGCCCAGAGGTCTGCCGTCGAACCCCAGGTCGGATCGGAGAAGTACTGCGTGCTCAGCGCCAGCACAACCCCGATGACGGACGCAAGCACGAAAGCGGCGACCTCTAGTCCAGCATGCAGATTCTTGAGGACGTGCAGCCGCTCGCGACGGGCGCGGGGCGTTCGCAGGTGAGGCGGTTGCGGCGCTCGGTAGGTGCGGCCTTGCCTCGAGCTCATCACGACATGGAGCGCAGCGAACTCGTCCGTGATCCGAGCAGCACCGCCGGGGGCATCCGGAGGGGCCGTCGCGACCTGCAGCTTCGCCAGCCTGGTACCGAGCTCGTAGATCTTGTCGGCCACCCCTTGCTCGTTCGGGTTGGCGATCGCGGCGGCCTCCGCGACGACCTTTTCGATCTCGTTCTTTTCCGCCGTTTTCGGGTCGCGAGCAAGAAGATCTCGCGCAAGATTGAGTACGGCTAGGGCGGGTTGCACGCCCACCGCTGTCTGAACAACCCAAGGGGAGGCGGTCGCGAGCTGTGGACCGAAGGCAAGGGCCGCGACCATTGATCCGAACAGGTCGGTCGCCGCAAGACCGTGATCCAGGTCCTCGAGCTCTTTGAGATCGGCGCAGAGATCGGCCGCCGCCGCGGCCGCCGCGTGGTAGCGGGTGAGCGCCGTGGTCAGGTCGGCACCCGTGAGTGCGTTCAGCGCTGAAGGATTCCAACGCCTCACGATGCCGTCGCGGTCGGCCACATCGGATTTGATCGCGTGAAGCGCTTTGCGCAGCGCCTGGTAGTCGTTGTCCGCGTCGACTCTGAGCTGGGCAGCATCCAATGAGGTCTTGGTCATCGCCACGGCCCGCGTACCGACTAGCCCAGCCAGTGTCGCGGCAAGTACTCCGGCGACGATCCACCCGACGGCTTTCCACCACGGCGAATGTCGGTTGATCGTGAACGAGGTCTTGGCGTCCTTGGATGGTCCAAGCGGCACGCTGGCCTCGTACCCGAACGCGTCGTGCATGCCGTCAGCAACAACGACGAGCTGGTCGGTACCGGCGGCTCGCAACACACGGCAGGATGACTGGTCGGTTTGTGGTCCGGCGAGTGTCGTCGTAATGCAGCGGCTGGCTCCGGCTTTGCCGCCACAGGGATCCGCCGGGTCGAGAGAGCTCGGTGCCGGGAGGACCGCGAACCGAGCGGCGCCGTCGCCGCTCAGATACCCGGCCGTTGGCACGAAACCGGTCGTCACGGGTTCCTTCACGATCTGACAGACCCAGGATTGATCCGTCGAAAGCGAGATCGCGGACGGAAGCGACGGCGTTGGTGGGGATGGTGCCTTCTCGCCGGGAGCGATCGAGACGACGCCAGGCGATATCAGCGTCACGCCCGATGTGTCTGCCGCGGCCGTGCCGCCAAGTGCCGCGCTCGCCCCGACGAGCGCGAACGCCGCCGCAAGGAAGCGCTTCCCCCTCACGCGCGCAGTTTGGCACCGCAAATCGGAATTGCAACCCCGGTTGGGTCACCCGTTGTCGGGGTCGGGCCGCGGATCACGCCGGCGACGCGGATCACGCCGGCGGCAAGCAGCAGTACGACGAGGATCGCGCCGGTGAAGATGGACCAGTCGACGAGGAACGCGCCCGTGTCGGCGGAGGTGACCACCTCCAGCGGGCTTCCGAACTCCACTGACCCAGGAAAGGACCGCGGCGCGCCGTAGAAGCGGGCGTCCTGGTGCACCCAGGGCTTGGGGTAGCCGAAGCCCACATTCCGGAGCTCCTCGTGGTTGTGCACCGTCGGTGACTCGCCGAGCGGCACCAGTAACGCCACGAAGAACGCCGCGCTGAGCGCGACCGGGATCGCGAGCACAGCCAGAGAGAACGAGATCGCCCTCGTGAGCTCCCGCCGCCGGTCCACCGCCCGAGTATCTCGCGAGGCGTACGGCCTCGAGGGGTAGCGCAATCCGTCAACCCCGCGTAGCATTGCGTCATGAGCCGATCCGGCCAGCTGCTGCGTGACGTGCGCGGCCGGGCTGGGCTGTCGCAGAACGAGCTCGCGCGCCGCAGCGGTGTTGCCTCGACGCTGATCAGTGCCTACGAGAACGGTCGACGGGTGCCGAGCGGCGACACGCTCCTCAAGCTGGTCGAGGCCTGCGGCGGATCGGTCGACGTGACGACGACCGTCGAGCGAGGCCGCGACGCAGCCGCGCAACTTGCCCAGGTCGCGGCCATTGCGATGGCGCTGCCTCGGCGCGCGGCCGGCCCGCTCGAGTACCCGTCGTTCCGGCGGCTGCGCGCGGGATGACCGCCTCGCCACTGATCGTGCTGGAGCGCGCGATCGACGTGCATCGTCGGTTGGATCGCGCGGGCGTGAGGAACGCGATCGGAGGCGCGCTTGCCCTCGCCTACCACGTGCAGCAGGCCAGGGCGACGAACGACATCGACCTCAATGTGAGCGCCGATCCGAAGCGCGCAGAGTCGGTCTTCGCTCTGCTTCCGGCGGACGTGCCGTGGGCGAAGGCGGATGTCGCGACGGTCAAGCGCGACGGTCAAGTCCGGCTGCTGTGGCCGGTGCCGGACGACGGGCCCGCGATTCCGCTCGACCTTTTCTTCCCGCAGCACGAGCTGCACGCGGCGGTGACCGAACGAGTCGAGCTGGTGCCGATGCTCGACGCGACGGTACCGATCCTGTCCGCCACGGACCTGCTGGTGTTCAAGGCGTTGTTCGACCGCCGCAAAGACTGGGCGGACATCGAGGAGATCGTGCGGTTCGGCAAGGCCGACGTCGACGAGGCGAGGCGTTGGATCGCCAAGATCGTCGGGGCGCGTGACGAGCGGCTGGCGAAGCTCGCGGAGATCGTGGCGGAGGTCCAGTGATCGATCGCCCGCCGGGCGACGAGATGGTCGGCCCGTGCCACCTCCGTCGGCGAGATCGCCGCGTGATCTTCTTAAGGTCAAGTACTCACCACTCGAGACCGGAGAGCACATGGGCAAGTCGATCCTCGTCGTGAAGACCGCACCCGACTCGGAGGAGGGTGCCGCGGCGTACAACGACTGGTACGACAACACGCACCTCGGCGAGCTGCTGGCGATCGAGGGCTGCACCAGCGCGAAGCGGTTCGGTCCCGACGCTTCCGGCAACTACCTCGCGCTGTATGACTTCGACTGCGACGCCGACACAGCGATGGCGCGCTTCGGTGCGGCGTTCCCGGGCATGGTGGCGCCGGTCAACGTGCGAATGGACCCGCCGCCGTCGATGGAATTCTTCAACACCTACGGCGGATAGTCGTGCCCCGGCTCAGTAGCCGGGGAACACCTTGCGCAGATCGTCGAGGCTGACGTTGCCGGTGACGGCGACGCCACTCGGCGTGTGCTCGGGCTTGAGCCGTCCGCTGATGAGCCGGATGAAGGCTTCGAGTGGGCCGTCGAAGGTCGCAGTGGCGGCTTCGACCGAGGTGGTAAGCGCGGCGCGGTCGGCGAGCACCAGTCCGTAGCTGTCCAGGGTGAGCACTGCCTGCTCGCCGAGCGCAGCCGGCTTCGCGGTGAAGGCGAGCAGGAAGCTCATCTCGCCCGCGTGGTGCTCGGCCAGGACGGCGGCGGCCTCCTCGTCCAGGGTCGCCGTATTGTCCAGAGCGACCCGCGCATCCCAGCTGTGCAGCGCCAGCTCGTTGAGCCGCATCCCGAGGTAGGTCGCGATGCGGATCGGCTCGGGTAGGTAGGGCAGCTTGACCTCGAGGTTCTCCCGCTGGTCGGGTGTGAGCTCCTCGTAGGCGTCGAGCAGACGCTCGTTGTGCTCGAGGAAACCGTCCGCCTGTTCCCGCGGGCTCATCGCGTTCCAGCGATCCCAGACCGCCCGGTTGGCTTCGTCATCAGGAAGGGCGTCTCCGGTCACAAGCGCCTGGAAGGTCGCGAGCCCGAGCTCGGCACCGCTGCCGAGATGCGAGAAGACCTGGGCGACGGTCCACTCCGAGGCGCCTGACGGTGCGGTGAGCTCGTCGTCGGAGAGATTCGGGATCACGTCGGCGAGTGCGTCGTGATGGTCGCCGATCGCGGTGATGGTGCGGTCTGGGAGAGAGGTCACCTCGGCGCAACCCCGGGTCGCGTTTGAGCTATTCCCGTAGGTTGCCTTCATGCCGCTGCCCGTCGTACCAGATCCGCTTGTCCAGGTCCCGCTCTCGACCGGTGTGACGGTCGGCATGACCGACTCCGGCGGCGACGGACCGGTCGTCGTGTTCAGCCACGGCTTCCTGATGAACCACACGATGTTCGCGCCGCAGGTCGAAGCGCTGCGTGACGCCTATCGCGTGGTGACGTACGACGAGCGAGCGCACGGCGCTGCCGAGCCGGAGGGCCGATGGTCGTACTGGGACATGGCCAGCGACGTGCTCGCGATCCTCGATCACCTCGCGGTCGAGCGAGCGGTGCTGGCCGGGATGAGCCAGGGCGGCTTCCTGTCGATGCGCGCGGCGCTCACCGCGCCGGAGCGGGTGCGGGCACTGATCCTCATCGACACCCAGGCAGGCGTCGAGGACCCGGAGGTGCTGCCGCTGTTCGAGGCGATGACCGCCGACTGGGAGGCGAACGGCCCGCAGCAGGGCACCCTCGACTACGCGGCGACCGCGATCCTCGGGCCGGGAGCCGATGAGGAGGCGTGGAAGGAGCTGTGGGCGTCGCGTCCCAACCACTACGCCACGCCTGCCGCGCACCCGCTGCTCACTCGGGATGACATCACCGACCGGCTCGGACACATCTCCTGCCCGACGCTGGTCATCCATGGCGAGGCCGACGCGTCGATCCCGGTCGAGAAAGCACAAGAACTCGTCGACGGCATCCCCAATGCGCGGCCCCTGGTGCTGATCCCCGGAGCCGGCCACGCGGCCAATCTCACCCACCCCGACATCGTGAACCCAGCGATCCGGGAGTTCCTGGACTCGCTCGGCTGAGCGATCGCCTTGGCAGTCGAGCGGCTCAGGTTGCAGAGGCCGGCTGGCGACGCGGCTGGCTCTGCTTCTTCCCGGGTCGCAGCGACAGCGGCTTGGCGATCGACTCGAGTGACTTCTGCTCCGCGTCGACACCGATCAGCGCAGCGATGACCCCACCGACGGCCATCACCGAGGCGCCGATCACGTAGCCGACGAACAGCCGGTTGTGGTTGTGCCCATCTCCGATCAGCTGGCCGTAGAGCCAAGGACCGAACGCGCCGAAGGACTGTGCGATCGCGAAGAAGACGGCGATGGCCTTCGCCCGGACCTCGACCGGGAAGATCTCGCTGACCGTGAGGTACGCCGCGCTCGCGCCGGCCGAGGCGAAGAAGAAGACGACGCACCAGGCGATGGTCTGAGTGGTCGCGTTGAGATGACCGGCGCGGAACAGAAGCGCGGAGCCGAACAGCAAGACCGCAGAGATGAGGTACGTCGAGGAGATCATCACCCGGCGCCCGATCGTGTCGAACAGCCGGCCGATCAGCAGCGGGCCGGCGAGGTTCCCGGCAGCGAAGACCATGAAGTAGTACTCGGTGTGGCCGCTGGGGACGCCGTACACCTTCGTCAGCACCAACGCGTAGGTGAAGAAGATCGCGTTGTAGAGGAACGACTGGGTGATCATCAAGGTCGCGCCGAGGACGGCGCGTCGGGGATAGGTGCGGAACAGCGTTACGGCGAGCGCGAGGAAGCCGGCGTTGCCGGCCGAGGCGAGCGGAAGCCGCTTGTCCGACGCGATCTCCGAATGGTCGTCGGCCCCGGCCGCCTGCTCGATCTCGCGGACCGCCTTCTCGGCTTCGTCGACCTTCCCGTGCATCAGCAGCCAGCGCGGACTCTCCGGCAGGTTCTTGCGGACGAAGAGGATCACGAAGCCGAGTGCGGGGCCGATGAGGAACGCAACGCGCCACGAGAGCGCGGCCGACAGGTGGTTGACCAAGCCGACGGTGAGGACCGCGGCGACCAGGGCGCCGGCCCAGTAGGTGCCGTTGACGGCAATGTCGACCCGGCCGCGGTACTTGGCGGGGATGAGCTCGTCGATGGCGGCGTTGATCGCGGCGTACTCACCGCCGATCCCCATGCCGGCGATGAACCTCGTGATGTCCAGCCACCACACCCAGCCCTGCCCCTTGCCGGCCGTCGCAGCCGTGAGAGCTCCACCGAGGAGGTAGACGCCGAGCGTCACCATGAACAGGTTCCGGCGGCCCCACGCATCGGACAGCCGGCCGAAGAACAGAGCGCCCGCGACCTCGCCCAGCAGGTAGATGGTGCCGACCGAGAAGGCGACGGAGCCGGAGCTCAGCCCGAGCGCGGCCGGCTTGCTGATGATGTTGGTGACGTTGCTCGCGATCGTGATCTCGAGGCCATCGAGCACCCATGCGACACCGAGCGCGATGACCAGCCGGGTGTGGAACTTCGACCAGTTCAGCCGGTCGAGTCGCGCGGGGACGTCGGTCGTTGCTTGATCCATTTGCCTTGGCGGTACCCCGCCGCTACGCGGTCAATCCGCCGGCTGTGACAACCAGGCTCGGCGGATGAAAGTCTGGGGCGCGACATGCTGAATCCGGTCGAGCTGATGGACGCTGCGCGGGCCTCGACGGGGCTCGAGGACTTCGGCGAAGACAGCTTCCTCGACGGCCTCGAGCGGCTGTGTCACTCGCTCAACACTGAGGCGACGCTCAACGACGTCGGACGCATGGCGTTGCCGCAGCTGCTCGGCAAGCTCCTGGCCAACCGGCTGAAGATCGAAGACTGGTACGCGCGGCACCCCGAGATCGACGACGAACAGATCGCCGCACCGCTGATCGGGCTCGGCCTCCCGCGCACCGGGTCGACGGCGCTCGCCGCGCTGCTGGCCGAGGACCCCAACGCGCGCTCGTTGCTGGTGTGGATGGCGGGGGAGCCCGCGCCGCCGCCGGCCACGGTCGAAGGCCCGGACCCGCGGATCGCGGCGGTGGAGTTCTCGATGGCCATGCAGCACGAGCTCGCGCCGCGGCTCGCGCAGCTCGTGCCGATGTCGCCGGACGGCCCCGAGGAGTGCCAGGACCTGATGGCGCTGACCTTCAAGTCGCACTACTTCCTCGCGTTCGCGCACATCCCGTCGTACGCCGACTGGTTCCTCACCGCGGACCTGACCTCGACGTATGAGTACGAGAAGCGGGCGCTGAAGCTGCTGCAGTGGAAGGCGCCGCGCAAGCCGTGGCGGCTGAAGTGCCCGACCCACCTGCTTTTCCTGCCGGCGCTGAACCGGGCGTTCCCGGACGCGCGGTTCGTATGGACGCACCGCGACCCGACCGACGTGATGGTGTCGGTCTCGGACGTGTTCGCCGAAGTGCAGGGGATGTTCGCCGATGACATGGACCGGCCCTACCTCGGCGCGCTTAACGTCGAGCACTGGACGACGGGGATGCGCCGCGCGCTGGAGTTCCGCGCGGACGGCAACGACGACCGGTTCTTCGACCTCGACTTCCACGCGGTGCAGAAGGACCCGATCAATGAGGTGCGGCGGCTGTATGAGTGGCTCGGCGAGCCGGTGACTGCGGAGTTCGAGGCCGGGATGGCGCGGTGGTGGAAGGAGATGGCGGAGAACCGCGAGCACAACGTGCACCCGCCGGCGGAGGAGTTCGGGCTCGACCTCGACGCGATCCGCCCGCTGTTCGCCGACTACGTGGCGAGCGCAGAGAAGTGGTGCGCACCCCTCGGCGGGCGGGCGGACCGGTGAGCGTCGACCTGACAGGCGGGAAACCCGAGGAGTGGGAGTACGTCTTCGCACGCCAGCCCGACGACCCCGAGATGCGGGAGTCGGTCAACGCCTGGATCTGGGACGACAGCGGGGAGTTCGCGATCCCGCGGCTGGGCGTCGAGGCGCCCGCGGTCCCGTGGGAGACCCACGAGGTTCAGGTCAACCTCGCGGTCGCCGACGGTCACGTCTACTCGATCTACGGCGCACACCCTGCGCACGACCCGATCGGTGCGGACGGCAAAGCGCGAATCCTCGGCGCCGGCCCGCTGCGCATGGAGCTCGTCGCGCCGTACGAGCACCTGCACATCTCGGTGGACGGCATGGCGCAGTCGATGACGGTGCAGGAACAGATGAAGGGCTTCTTCCCCGGGCAGACCGGCGGCGAGGAGGTCCGCGTCACCGCCGAGATCGATCTGCGTCCCGTCGTACCTCCTTGGGAGAACGGCACGATGAGCGAGGAGGCCCACCGCGTCCTCACCGAGCAGGACGAGGGCGGGCTGGTCGGGATCCCGTGGCGGTTCGAGCAGCTGTGCCGGGCGACCGGAACCGTGACCGTGGGGGAGCGCACCTACTCACTCGACGGTGGCGCGGACCGGATCCGGCGGCAAGGGGTACGACGGCTGGCGACGTTCCGCGGGCACGCCTGGCAGGCGGCGCTGTTCCCGAGCGGTCGCGGCTTCGGCTACCAGACGTTCCCGCCGCGCACCGACGGACTGCCGACCTACAACGAGGGCTATCTCTTCACCGGCGACGGCGAGCTGATCCCGGCGACCGTCGTACAGGCGCCGTGGTTGACCGAGCTGCACGCGAGCGGCGAGGACGTGACCGTCGTGCTCGAGGCGGCGGGGGAGACCCACGAGATCCGCGGCGAGACGCTGTGCTCGACGTTCATGGTGATGCCGCCTGAGGTGTCGGGCGGCGGGATGCAGCTGCAGCAGGCGGTGACCCGCTATTCGTGGAACGGCGAGACCGGCATGGGCATGACTGAGCGCTCCTGCACGACCGAGGCCCTCGGCGGGTAGCGGCAACGTCGCGTGCCAAGATCTGAGCAGTCGCACAGCAGAGGGGATCCATCGTGGGCGAGCTCGACGGCAAGGTTGCGGTCATCACGGGTGCGGGCTCCGGGATGGGTCAAGCTTCGGCCCGGGTGTTCGTGGCTCACGGCGCGAGGGTCGTCTGTGCGGACATCAGCGGCGCCGAGGAGCAGACGGCCAAGGAACTAGGTGACGCAGCGATCGCGGTGCACTGTGACGTGGCCGACGAGGCGAGCGTCATCGCGATGTTCGACGCGGCGGTGGAGTCGTTCGGTCGCGTGGATGCCGCGTGCAACGTCGCGGGCGTTGCGGCGGGCGGCGCGCTCGCGGACTTCACGCTGGAGGAGTACCACCGCATCACCTCGATCAACATGCTCGGCGTGATGCTCGGCACGAAGCACGCCATCAAGGCGATGCTGAAGACCGGCGGCGGCTCGATCGTGAACTGGTCCTCGATCGGCGGGCTCGGTGCCTCGCCGCGGGGCACCGGCATCTACTCGGCGTCGAAGGCCGGCGTTCACGCGATCACGAAGGCGGCGGCGGTCGAGTACGGCACGCAGAACATCCGCGCCAACGCGATCTGCCCGGGGTTCATCGAGACCGCCATGACCGGCGGTCCGGGTACGGCGGAGAAGTTCCCGGAGCTGGTGCAGGGCTCAGCGCTCAAGCGCGCCGGCCTTGCGTCAGAGGTCGCCGAGGTCGCGGCGTTCCTCGCCTCGGATCGTGCGGCGTACCTCACCGGCCAGATCATCGCGGTGGACGGCGGCACCACGGCAGCGCTCCCATAGGGAGCTAGACCCCGCCGAGCCCAACGATAAGGGCGTCTCAACCACCCCTGAGACGCCCAAAGCGTTGGGCTCGACGGCGCAGGCAGGATGGCGTCATGACCGATGACCTGATCGTGCACGCAGCGCAGCTCGGCGCGGACTACCGCGCGCGGGTTGCCGAGCTGCCGGTGTTCCCCAGAGATCTCGACGCGGCATCGCTGCGGGCATCGTTGGGGACGCTGCCGGACGGCCCGACGCCGCCGCGGGAGGCGCTCGACCTGCTCGCGACGTCCGTCGAGCCTGCTCTCGTCGGTGTCGCCGGGCCGCGTTACTTCGGGTTCGTCATCGGCGGCTGCGTCGAGGCGGCGGCGGCCGCCGATGTGCTCGCGGTGGCCTGGGACCAGCCCGCCTTCAACCAGGTGACCTCGCCGGCCGCCGCGATCGTGGAAGACATCGCAGGGAGCTGGTTGAAGGAACTGCTCGGCCTGCCGGCGAGTGCGTCGTTCGGCTTCGTCACCGGAGGGCAGGGCGCGAACACCGTTGCCCTCGCCGCAGCCCGGCACAAGGTCTACGCCGAGGCCGGCTGGGACGTCGAGCAGCGCGGGGTGAACGGCGCGCCGCCGATCCGTGTCGTCGTGAACGAGCAGCGGCACGCGACGATCGACCGCGCGTTGCGGTTGCTCGGCTTGGGCCTCGACTGTGTCGAGCCGGTCGGGACGAACGGAGAGGGCGCGATCGACGTCGCGGACCTTCGCCGAGTGCTCACGTCCGCCGCATCCGGGCCGACGATCGTCGTGCTGCAGGCGGGCAACGTCGGCAGCGGTGCCTTCGATGACCTGGCCGCAGCCTGCGAGGTCGCGCACGCGGCGGGTGCATGGGTCCACGTCGACGGCGCGTTCGGGTTGTGGGCGGCGGCAAGCCCCGCCCTGCGCCACCTCACCCGTGGCATCGAGCTGGCGGACTCGTGGGCGACTGATGGGCACAAGACGCTCAACGTTCCGTACGACAGCGGATACGTGTTCTGCGCGCATCCCGACGTGCACAAGGCGTCGATGGCCTACACCGCCGCCTATCTCACCGGTCAGGGCGACGGGCCGCGAGCTCCGTCGGACTTCGTGCCCGAGTCGTCGCGCCGAGCCCGGGGCTTTGCGACGTGGGCGGCGCTGCGGCAGCTCGGTCGGAGCGGGGTCGCCGACCTGGTCGAGCAGCTGTGCGCCAGGGCTCGACGGTTCGCCGACCAGCTGTCCGCGCACCCGCGGATCACGATCGCCAACGATGTCGTCTTCAACCAGGTGCTCGTCGGATTCGACGACGACGCCACCACGGACCGCGTGGTCGCCGCCGTACAGAGCTCAGGGGAGTGCTGGATGGGTACGACGTCGTGGCGCGGTCGTCGCGTGATGCGCATCTCGGTGTCGAGCTGGAAGACGACCGACGACGATGTCGACCGCTCAGTCGCCGCGATCCTCGCGGCGATCCCCTGACGCCGAGCCGCTTAGAGCAGGAAGGTGAACAGCGGTGAGCCTGGCGGCACCGGCTCGATCCGAAGCGGACTCGCCTCCATCCGCGCCAGCAGCTCGGGCAGGGTCGCTGCCGAGTCGAGCTCAAGCCCGACGAGAGCCGGGCCGGTCTCGCGGTTGTTCTTCTTGATGTACTCGAAGACGACGATGTCCTCTCCCTCGGTCAGGATCTCCTCGAGGAAGTGACGTAGCGCTCCCGGCTCCTGCGGGAAGGTCACGAGGAAGTAGTGCCGCAGGCCCTCGTGGATGAGCGAGCGCTCGAGGATCTCGGCGTACCGGCTGACGTCGTTGTTACCGCCGGACACGACGCAAACGGTCGACCCCGAGACGGCCGGCAGCTGCCGCAACGCCGCACTTGCAAGCGCACCCGCGGGCTCGGCGATGATCCCGTCGGCCTGATAGAGGTCCAGCATCTCGGTGCAGATCGCGCCTTCGGCAACGGTGACGACCTCGTCCACCAGGTCGCGGATCAGCGGGAAGGTCAGCTCGCCGACGCGCGCAACCGCGGCGCCGTCGACGAAGGTGTCGACGTCATCGAGCGTGACCGGGTGTCCCGCGCGCAGGGCCATGCTCATGCTGGCCGCACCCTCGGGCTCGGCGCCGATGATCCGTACGTCGGGCCGGTGCTCGCGCAGGTAGACAGCGACGCCGGCGGCGAGACCACCGCCGCCGACCGGCACGATGACGGTGCTGATCGGCTCCGGGTGCTGGTGGCAGATCTCAACCGCGACGGTGCCTTGCCCAGCGATCGTGCGTACATCGTCGAAGGGGTGCACGTACGTCGCGCCGGCGCGCTCCGCTTCCTCGATCGCGATGGCGCTGGTCTCGTCGTACGTGCTGCCTTGCACCACGATCTCGACCATCGATCCGCCGATCGCACGGATCCGTTCCCGCTTCTGGCGCGGGGTGGTGGCCGGCAGGAACACCCGACCGTGGATGTTGCGCTCGGCGCAGGCGAACGCGACGCCCTGCGCGTGGTTGCCGGCGCTCGCACACACCACACCTTGGGCGCGCGAGGCTTCGGGCAACGTCGCGATCAGGTTGTAGGCGCCGCGCACCTTGTAGGAACGGACGACCTGGGTGTCCTCGCGCTTGAGCAGGACCGGCGCTCCGGTGGCCGTGCTGAGCCGCTCGCACCGCTCGAGTGCGGTGGTCCGGACAACCGGCGCGAGCAGCAGCGCGGAACGGTTGATGCCGGCCGCGTCCAGGACGCCGCCGACCGCCGGAGGAGCAGGAACGTTCACCGGTGGAGTCTGCCATCCCGTCGCGCCTGACAGACTGCGCGGATGGCAGAGCGGGAGAACGCTGATCAGGTCGCGGTCTACATCGACTTCGACAACATCGTGATCTCGCGTTACGACGAGCTGCACGGCGAGCGCGCCTACTTCAACGACGGCGCCAACACGGCGTCGCCAGGGGAGAAGGTCGCCGCGCGGCTGCAGGCGGCGCATGTCGACATCGCCGCGATCCTCGAGTACGCCGCGTCGTTCGGGACCGTCGCGATCTCCCGCGCCTACGCGGACTGGTCGGCGCCGGTGAACTCCTCCTACCGCACCGACCTGGTGAAGGCCTCGATCGATCTGGTGCAGATGTTCCCGCTGTCCGGCACGAAGAACGGCGCCGACATCCGGCTCGCGATCGACGTGATCGACGACCTGTCGCGCTACGAGTACGTCAACCACGTGCTGATCGTCGCCGGCGACTCCGACTACGTGTCCCTCGCGCAGCGCTGCAAGCGGCTCGGTCGCACGGTGGTCGGGGTGGGGGTCGCGAAGTCGGTCGGCCGCTACTGGCGTTCGGCGTGCGACGTCTTCCGGATGTACGACGCGCT
Source organism: Mycobacteriales bacterium (assembly GCA_035545635.1). Classification (GTDB taxonomy): domain Bacteria; phylum Actinomycetota; class Actinomycetes; order JAFAQI01; family JAFAQI01; genus DASZTV01. The sequence continues at coordinate 110,930 of DASZXY010000009.1, forward strand.
CCCCGGCGTGAAGGCGCCGCGAGTCGCGGCGGCAGCCACTGTTTCTGACACCAAGCCCAAGAAGGTCGCGGCGAAGAAGACCGCCAAGTCGAAGGCGGCTGGAACGCCCAAGCCGGCAGAGTCAGCGTCGACGGGTCTGCTGCGCCGTGCGATGGAGCTGCAGAGCGAGAAGAGCGCCGACGGCTGGGTGAGTGCGTCGGCGATCAAGAACCAGATCCTTCGGCTCGAGCCGTCCTTCGACGAGAAGAGCGAAGGCTTCAAGTCGTTCGCGGCGTTCCTCGCCGCGCACTCCGACGTCGTGGAGACCCAGACGGCGAACCGGGTGCTGTCGGTCCGCCTGCGTTAGCGGAGGCCGTCGAAGAGGTCGCTTTCCGGTAGCGGCGCGTTGGTCGTGTCGCGCACGCGGATGAACGTCTCGGTGCCCATCAGCTCGGTGAACTTCTCCAACCCGAGCTGCAGGAAGACGATGTTCTCGCCCTGGCTGGCGTGCGCGGCGAGCGAGCCGTACTTGGCCTCGGCATAGTCGCTGATGTCGATCCAGGTGGTGATGTCCTCGTCGGCCGCGCCGATGTCGGGCCGCCCTTCCTCCTCGCCGGGGAGCTCCTCGTCCCAGTCGTCGAGCCCGACCTCTTTCATCGCGTTGGCGAACTCCTCGAACTTCGACTTGGGAAACGTCGTGTAGTACAGCTTTGCGTTGCTACCGGTCTGCTCGAGGGCGGCCAGCGTGATGCGGTTGGCCTGGATGTGGTCCGGGTGACCGTAGAAGCCGTTCTCGTCGTACGTGACGATCACGTCGGGGGAGTACTTCTCGATCAGTACGGCGAGCTTCGCCGCGCCGTCCTCGACGGGCGTCGACCAGAACGAGCCGGGTGCGTCGTTCTGCGGCCAGCCCTCCATGCCCGAGTCGCCGTAGCCGAGCAGCTCGAGATGGCTGATGCCGAGGATGTCGGCGGACTTCTGCAGCTCGACGGTGCGCAGCTCGACGATCGTGGCCGGGTCGTGTCCGGGTTCGCCCGGCTTCACGCCACCAGGGCCGTCGCCGCACGCGCCGTCGGTGCAGGTGACGAGCACGGTGCGGATTCCGTCGGCTGCGGCTTTCGCGAGTACCCCGCCTGTCGTCGTCGCCTCGTCGTCGGGATGCGCGTGCACCGCCATCAACGTCAGCTGTCGATCACTCACCCGACCGAGCCTAGGCCGCTCCTGAGACGGCCCCGACCGCCGAGCCCAACGCTTTCGGCGTCTCAACCACCCTTGAGACGCCGAGAACGTTGGGCTCGGCCGGTAGTCGCGCTGTGCGACACTGGACTTACACAGCGACTTGGGTCCGCATGGACTCCGCTCTCCCTCGCCGCGTGATCCCTTTCGATCCCCCTAGGCGAGTAGGCCACATGGCGACGTTGTCGCTCTTTGATTTCCTGGTTCCCCGGCGTGTGCGCGATGCAGTGCGATCGACCGCGACCGGTGAGCGGCGGCTCAAGATGTCCGCGGACGGCGCGGACCTGGTCTGCTCGTTGCAGGACGAGCAGGGCGCGAACCGGTCAAGTGGCCTTCGGATCGTCATCGACCCGCAGCACCGCAGTCTGTCGATGAGCATCACCGACCGACGTCCCGAAGACGTGGTCGTCACGCGCGACGGCGCGCGGGTCTATCTGTCGGTCGCGGCGGACAAGCGGCTTCGGGGCTGCACGCTTCGCGCCGGCGCCGCCGGCTCGGAGTCCGGGTTCTATCTCGACCGGTCGGTGTCGGCCCGGTCGGTGGTCTCGAAGTGACGACCGCGGTCGCAGCTCGCTGAGGCTCGCGAACTGACCGTCCGGTCAGGGACGGCGGCCGGCACCCGGATGCGGGTAGTCGCCCTTGTGCATCGCAGCCCGCGCCTCGGCGAGGATGCGATCGCCGTCTTCTTCGGTGCGGCGCATCATGAGGAACTCGTACGGCGTGCGGGGAAAGATTCGTTGCCGCGCAGCCGCCGGTGCCGTGCCGCGCTCCATCGCCGCCGGGCTGCCGCAGACCTGGCACGGCCATTCGACAGGTGCCTCGACGTCGGAGGCGAAGGCGGGGGAGGACTTGTGGTCTGACGCGCACCAGTAGTCGACGCGGCGGCGGGGGACCGGCGTCGCTCCGCGGTCGACCTGGTTGCTGACAGTCGTCAGCCGGTTGCCGCGCATGCCGGAGCGGCTTCTCACGCGGCACCGCCGATCGCTACCGCGCCGAGGGGGGCGCCGGGAAGGAGTCCTTCGCGGCGCGCGACCCGGACCGCCAGTACGACGGTCAGCGCCGCACCCAGCACGACAGAGGTCGGCCCGTACACCGTCTTCGCGGCGACGAAGCCGTGCATCGACAGCGCGTGCAGCAGCCAGATCGTGACGCCGGCGCGGGTCGCGCAGATCAGAGCCCACAGCGCGGTGAGACGGACGAACAGCTTCTGCACGCCGACGCGCGCTGCGATGTCGCTGTTCATCGGGTAGAACTCCGCGGCGATCCGGGCGACCGCGGGCCGCGCCGTGAAGAGCGAGAGCAGGAAGGCCGCGGCCACGACGGCGTCAGCGAGCGCGGGCTGCAGGAAGTAGATGAGGGTGCTGCCGGTGACGAAGGCGACGATCGTCTTGCCGGTGAGGCCGACGACGGTCAGCCAGAGCAGCGTCGAGGACTGCTGCTTGGTGTGAAGCTTCCACGCCGTTGCGGCGTAACACCAGCCGAGTGCGACCGACAGCGCCACCCACAGGTTGAGCGTGACCAGCCCGACGTAGAACAACGCGGTCGGGATGAGGGTGGCGACCGACAAGGTCTTCGCGATCCGTCGTACGACGGTGCGGACCTGCGGACCCGGTGCGGGGACCGGATGTGCGCGCGTCGGCGCCGGGCAGATCGTGTCCAGCGCCGACGCGGCGATCATCAGATGGGGCGGACGTTCTCGGCTTGCGGGCCCTTCTGGCCCTGCGCCACGTCGAACTCCACCCGCTGCGCCTCATCGAGGCTCTTGTAGCCCTCGGCGGCGATGGCTGAGAAGTGAACGAAGACGTCGGCGCCGCCGCCGTCCTGCTCGATGAAGCCGAAGCCCTTTTCGGAGTTGAACCACTTGACCGTGCCTTGTGCCATCTTCGGTAAATCCTTCCGAGAAATCCGGGTGCGCACTGTGCGGGACCCGAGTTACGCGGAAGCCTCGAAGTCAGCGAAGAATGGTCATCGCGACAAGCAAAAAGCGCCCGCTGTCGACATCCCGCGGGCGCAAAAGAAAAACGAACGAGAAATGCAAACTGCAACTACCGATGACGGTAACACCGATCGACGGCCACGGCTATGGCTTGGCGGCGCGCAGTCGGGTGAGTGTCGGCCGGTTTCGGCCGGGCGCCTACTTCTTGTCGGGAAGCTCGCGGAGCCGGTCCGAGGGGATCGTCTCCATGTAGGCACGGGAGCCGGTGGAGTAGCGAACCGTCGCCACCCAGCCCTTCTGCGGGTCCTCGCGCCACAGTCCCATGGTTCCGACGAACCACTTGCCGTCGCGCTCGACCTCAACTTGCTTCACTTCGACACCATCCGTTGAGGTTAAGGCCAAGAAGGCGATCTTCGCCATGGGCTCAGCGATCGGGGAGGTCCAGCCGCTCGTCGATCTCGCGAAGATGGAGGTGACATCTGCGGCTCGCGCGGCTGTACACGACGACATGGTGTGGCCGGATGTTGGCGATTCGTCATGCAGCTTCGTGACGATCCCATGACGGAAAGGCGAGGTGTGCACCGTCACAGAATCGTCATCAGGCTGGCGTCCTGTCGTCGTACCCGCCCCGCATCATTGCTGCGGGAGGTTGTCCAGGCATGAGCGTGGTCTACCAGCGCGGCGAGGTTGCGCGAGTCAGCGTCGACGGTTTGCTCGACAACGCCGCGGCACTCGCCTTGGGAAGCGTCTGCCGTGAGGTGATGCGTGACTGGCCGAGCCGAGTTGAGCTCGACTTGAGCGCAGTGAGGACGTACACCCAGGCTGGTGCGGTCGCGGTGTCGGACTGCCTGCTGTTGTGCCGCCGCCTCGAAGACGGTGTGTGCATCACAGTCTCGACAGACGCCGGGCGGCGAGCGCTGCTGGACTCGATGGCGCTCGTCTGAGACCCGCACGTACGGCGGGTGACAATGGCTCTCGTGGCTGACGCAGTCCTCGTGGTTGACGACGACGACCGGATTCGTGCTTCGCTCCGGCTCGCGCTCGAGGACCACGGATATCGGGTGATGGATGCGCGCGACGGGGAGAGCGCGCTCGATTGCATCGGCCGCGAGATGCCGGACATCGTGTTGCTCGATCTGATGCTGCCAGGCATGGACGGGTTCGAGTGTTGCCGTCGAATTCGCCGCGAGCATGACGTACCGATCCTGGTCGTTAGTGCCCGCGCCGACAGTCACGATGTGGTGGCCGGTCTCGAGGCGGGCGCCGACGACTACATCCGCAAGCCGTTCGACGTTCCCGAGCTCACGGCGCGCATGCGTGCGCTCCGAAGGCGCCTGCAGCCCGCCAGTGACAGCGGATCCGCAGAGCTGAGTGGGGGCGGAGTGTGGGTGGCACCCGAACGTGGCGAGGTACGCGTAGACGGTGAGCCCGTGCACCTGACCAAGACGGAGTTCCGCCTGCTGCTCGAGTTCATTCAGCATCCCGGCCGGGTGTACACCCGCGAGGTGCTGCTCGACCGGGTGTGGGACTACGGCTATTTCGGCGACCCCCGGATCGTCGATGTGCACATCGGTCGGCTGCGGGCCAAGATCGAAGCCGACACGGCCAATCCCACCCGGGTGGTCACGGTTCGCGGCTTCGGTTACAAGTTCAACGCGTGAGGTTGACCTCTCGCCGCCTGCGGCTGTCGGTTCGCCTGGCGCTGACGTTCGGCGTGGGTGCGCTGCTCGTGTCCACCTTGCTGGCGTCGAGCGCCTACTTCCTGTCACGTCGCTTCCTCGCCGTGGAACAGGAGCACACCGCGCTTCGCCAGGCGTATTTCAACGCCGCAGTTGTCCGCACCGGCCTCGAGGCACCGACACCTGACGTCCCGGCTCTGCTCGACCTGCTGCCTTCGGGTATTGGAACCAGCGCCGTGATCAGGCACGGTGACCGGTGGTACTCGACGTCGTTGACAGTCTCGCGTGATGCGTTGCCAAAAAATGTCAAGGCTCCGACAGTGCGTGGACAAGTCATCCAGGCGTGGACCCGCAGCAATGGCAAGCCGGCACTCATCGCGGGAATACCACTGCCCGGCGTGGATGCGGCCTACTTCCAGATCACGGACGAGTCGGCCCTGGCTCGAACGCTTTCGCTGCTTCGCGTAATTCTCGGCATTGCGGCGGCCGCGGCGTCGTTGGCGGGCGGCCTCGTCGGCTGGTTGGCGAGCCGCCGGTTGACCGCCCCGCTGCGAAGTGTCGCCGCCGCGGCCGAGCGGATCGCTGTCGGCGACTTCCAGACCTTGTTGCCCCCTGAGACCGACACCGAGCTCGGCGGCCTGGTTGACAGCTTCAACGCCATGGTTGACGCGTTGAAGGAACGAATTGAGCGGGACGCGCGCTTCGCGGGTGACGTCAGCCACGAACTGCGATCCCCGCTCACCACACTGGCCACTGCCCTGTCTGTGCTTCAGGGCCGTCGTAATGAGCTCTCGACGCGTGGCGCTGACGCGCTGGACCTGCTCTCCGGCGAGGTCGTGCGGTTCCAGCGGCTGGTCGAGGACCTTCTGGAGATCTCGCGAGCCGATGAGCCCGGCGCGCCGGTCGATCGTGAGCCGATCCGAATCTGTGAGCTGGTCCTTCAGGTCCTGGCGGCCGGGAGATACGGCGAGGTGTCGACGGACATCGACAGCCGGCTTCTCGACGCCTCGGTCGTCGGCGACAAACGGCGCTTGGAGCAGGTCCTCCGCAACCTGCTCGACAATGCCAGGCGGCATGGTGGCGGCATCGTCCGCGTTGCGGTTGAGCCACTCGACGGTGCGGTGGCGATCGTCGTGGACGACAGCGGGCCCGGAGTAGCGCCCGGCGATGTCGAGCGGATCTTCGACCGGTTCGCCCGGGGCCGGCTTTCGCGGCGTCGCGGATCGCAAGGCGGAACCGGCCTGGGACTCGCGATCGTCCGTGAGCACGTCCGATGGCACGGTGGGGCAGTCGCGGTCAGAAACCGTCCAGGGGGAGGGGCCCGATTCGTGATCGAGCTACCGACGCAGGTGATCGGGTAATGCGCCGGTGGCTGCCGGTGGTGGCGGCGCTGGCTGCCACCTCGTGCGGAGTGCCCGGGCCGGGTCACGCGCACCTGATTGACCGTTCCACCGTCCCGTATGGCCTGCTCGACAGCCGCCCACTCACCCCGAGCCCGCCCCGGTCGGGTCCCACCGCGCCGATCTATCTCGTGGACGGCGATCGCCTAGTTGCCCGATCGCGGCGGATCACCGGACTGAACGTGCCGGCGGAAGCGCTCCGCAGCCTGCTCGTCGGCCTTACGCCGGCTGAGAGCGCCGACGGGCTGGTCAGCGACGTGCCCGCGCAGACCCGCCTCTACTCCCTCGATCTGGAGGGCTCGGTCGCGACGGTGGACCTCAGTGCCACTTTCGGAGCGGCGGGCGGTAGCCAGCAGGTCCTGGCAGTCGCCCAGATCGTCTACACCGTCACCGCTTCCCGCTACATCAAGGCCGTCCGCTTCTCCTTGGCTGGGCGCCCCATCGAGGTGCCGAACGGGTCCGGCTCACTCGCGCCGGGGGCGCGGAGTCGAGCTGACTTCCCAGATCAGGGGCCTGCGGGGTCATGACATTTCGATGACGGTGCGGGGGTTGTCGCACAACCGTCATCTGGGCCGGGCACCGTGGTCTCACTCGGATCAACCCACGGCATCTCTGCGCGGAGGGTCATGACTGACAGCACGGCTCCTTCCACTGTCCTCACTCACCGTCGGCGAGACGGCGAGATCGAAGTGCTGCTCGTGGGCAGGCTCGACCTGAGCTGTGTCGGCCGGCTTCGCGACGCGGTTCTGCTCGCCTCCCACGAGACGACCAACTACGTCGCGGTCGAGGCCTCGCGGGTAACGGCGGTCGATGGCGTCGGGCTGCGCACCTTGATTGCGTGTCGCCGTCTGGCGACAGCGCTCGGCGTACAGATGGTCATCGTGCGACCGTCTGCTCCTCTGTTCACGCGGCTCGCCAGCACTGGGCTGTTACGCACCTTCCGCGTTTCCGGTAGGCACTCGACGCCGGACCGGGGTGTCCCCCTGTCGTCTCGCCGAGCCGCGGCTGGTCGCTGAGGCCGACCTATCTTCCGGTGATGCCCCGTCCGGCCGCTTGCTTTCCGTGTTCGCGCTTGACCCTCCGCGCGGCGGCGCGACGCGACGGACTCAAATCGCCACGTCCACACCGTGATGAGCAGCCAGCTCGTCGAGTTCTTCCAGGCGTGACATCAGCACGCTGGCGAGGAACTCGTCATCGGAACGGAGTGCCAGATCGAGCTGTTCTCGGGTGTGCTCGCGCTGATGCCGGAGTTCGGTGTTGAACGCGTTCCGCATGTCAGGTCCACCTTCTCTTTTTCGACGAACACCTCAACGATCGGTGCCGCGTGTGTCGGGTCGACGGTGATAACCGTGAAGGTTTTGTGACGCTCGCGATCGGCGCGCTCCACCGCGGTGCCCGGTTCCGTCACAGATGACCGGCGAAGACTTGATTCGCCGCCTTGCACTACCGGGCGGCCGTCGCGACGCGGGCGCCGCGCGTGACTTCACGTCATCAGTACTGCGAGCTGGCGGGGTCGACCGCCCGGGCGAACACGACGCAATCCTGGTGGTTAGCGAGCTGGTCACGAATGCAGCACTCCATGGGCGTGCTCCGGTTCTGCTGGAGGTGGCCGTGGACGAGCTGTGGGTGGTGATCGCGGTCTCGGATGCGGGCGATTCCGACCCGGCCCGCCAATCGCCGAGCTGGCTGTCCGAGAACGGGCGTGGCCTGCGGATAGTCGACCACCTTGCGGTGGACTGGCGCGTGGAGCACGGTGAAGGCAGCAAGACGGTCGTCGTGACGCTCAGGCGCTAGCCGGGCCGCGCCCTCCCAGGATGCGGTAGTGCCGGCGGGGTCGCGCAGCTGTCTGCTGTCGGATTGCCCCGACTGCTCGGGAGCGGCGGCTAGCCCGTCTGACTTGGGGCGGATAATCGGACCGGCCTAGCCGCCGCACTGTCACGGTTCCAAGAACGCGCACCGCCACGATGTTGATCTCATGACGGTTTGGTTACGAACCGCGACATTGGCCTGATCGAGCGGGTGGTGGCCGGGCTAGCTGTTCGGACTAGGCCGAACGGCGTCTCGCAGTGCGGCGTGCTGGTCGGCATCGGCCAAGGCCAGGATCTCGTCGCCCTCAGCGAGCTGCGTGGATCCGTCTATCGGCAGCAGTCTGCCGTTTCGGACCACGATGCTCAGCCAGATGCCCGGGGCGAGTTCGGCGAAGTTCTCCACCGATCGCCCGACGGCGGCGGAGCCGGGGGCCACGGTGAGGACCTGCACTCCCTCCGGCTCGTGGAGCAGTCGGACGCCGAGGCTCCATGGCTCCGGTTCGACGTCTTTCATCGGCACCTTCGTGAGCCGGGCCGCAGTGGTGATCAGCCCGCCCTGCACGACAACCGAGAAGGCGACGGCGATGACGATGATCGCGTACAGGCGCGCCGCGTGCGGGACATGCTCGGAGAGCAGAAAGCTGCCCAGCAGGATCGGGACCGCACCCTTCAACCCGGAAAAGAGGACGAAGCCGCGCTCGCCTCGATTCAGCCGGCTGCGGAGCAAGCACACTCCGACCGCTACCGGCCGGATGACGAGCGTCAGAACTGCCGCGATTGCCAGCGCCGGGAGCCAGACGTCGGTGCGACTGATCTCGTTGAAGTCAACCGTCAAGCCGAGCATGACGAAGGCAACGATCTCGCCGAGGCTTGCTATAGCCGAATGGAATCGCTCGACCTCGCGCTTGTAGGGCGCCCGTGCGTCGCCGATCGCGATACCTGCGCCGAAGACCGCGAGGAAACCCGAGCCGTGCGCCACGGTGGTGAGGCCGAACAGCAGCAGGATCCCGACGAGAACGCGCAACGGGTAAAGGCCCTCGCTGGGGAGTGGCACTCGGCGCATCATCCATAGCAAGCCGAGCCCGCCGAGTGCAGCGAATCCGGCTCCGATGGCGATCTGCTGCGCGAACTCGAGGGCCGCGCGACCCAATGCCCCGGCCTGCAGGCTGCCCGCACTCAGCAACGCGGCCATAAGGGCGATGCCGACCGGGTCGTTGGCACCCGATTCGCCCTCCAGCAGCGCGCCACTTGGTCCGGAGATCTCGCGCTTGCCAAGAACGGAGAACACCACCGCCGGGTCGGTGGGGGCGAGCGCGGTGCCGACCAGTAGCGACAGGTACCAGGAGACGCCGAGGAAAACCTTCGCGCCGAGCGTGAGTGCCGCGGCGGTGAGGAGGGTCCCGGTCAATCCAACCGCTAACACCGACCCCGCAATCTCGCGGAAACGCTGCAGCCCCAGGTGCATGCCGCCGTCGAAGAGGATCAGCACCACGGCGACGGTGACGACTCGTTCCACAGCCCTTTCCGACGGCGGATCAAATCCGTTCGCCATGTTGGCGGCGATCGCCCCGCCCACGAGGAACAGCGCTGGGCTCGGGATCCGGGTCAGTGAGCTGAAGCGACTGGACAGGACCGCGGCCAGCCCGATCGCCCCGGCGATCGCGATGATCGATGCGAACGGCGTGACGTCGGCCACGTCCGCCTCCTGTCCGGGTCTACAACGGTCACCTTTGCCGACCAGACTTCCCGGCACGCCAACGCCAACCTAGCGTCATGCCGGCCGCGGTGACGTCGTGGCTACCTCATGCCAGATGGCGCGAGCAACCGTACGTCGCAACGGCGGCCGCGCTCGCCTCGAGAATGCTCGCTGCCGCGCTTCGCCGGTAGCGGGAACCGTTCAGCAGGAGTGGGAGAAGGCTCGTAGCGTGCGCCGCATCGACGCACGCACCGCCGAACCCGACCAACCGGCTTGGGTGGATGCCCTCAACGGTCGTCTGCAACAGCACTCGGCCCGCGAGCACCCGCACGATCCAGGCGGGGGGACGTGACGATGCTGGCTTCGCGGTGCTCCGCGCAACCAAGCTGGGGCACGCGAGAAGGGCGGCGGCTGCGACAGCGCGACTAGCCGCGAGACCCCGTAGGAGCGCGGCCGCGGCCGGCGCGGTCATCGACGGTGTCTCATTCGCCAAACGGCGCCGGCGGCAACACCCAGTCCAGCCCCGAGAGCGGCAAGAACTCCGTGGTGTTGCGAGGCCCACAGTTGCGGGTCACGCTGGTGCGCTTGGGCGTCGAACTCGCCATGCGCACCGAAGTCGTGTCCGTCCTCTCCATCCGCTGGCTGCCATAGGTTGACGGGCGAGGCAGCCGTGTGCGGCTGATCGGTCTGCTGCGACGTGTAGCCGGTTCGGCCCAGGTATCGATCGAGCAGTCCCGGCGCGACTGCGTTTGCTGCCAGGGTCGCCATCGTCGATGCGCCTACCCAGTACTCGCGGCGGCGGGGATGGTCCGCGGCGTACAGCACGGCCTCGGCGGCGAACTCCGGCTGGTAGATCGGCGGCACCGGTTGTGCGTGACGCGGCAATCGCGACAAGCCCCAAGAGAACTGAGGCGTGTTGACCGCCGGCATTTGCACCATCGTGACGCGCACGTTGCTCTTTTCGTGCAGAAGCTCGCAGCGCAGCGACTCATGAAAGCCTTGGATTGCGTGCTTGGCGCCACAGTAGGCCGTCTGAAGCGGGATGCCCCGGTAGGCGAGCGCGGAGCCGACTTGAACGATGGTGCCGCGGTTTCGAGGTCTCATCACCGAGAGTGCCGCCATCGTCGCGTAGACGTAGCCGAGATACGTGACCTCGGTGGCGCGTTTGAACTCCTCGGGACTGATCCGGTCGAAGGGCGCGAAGACCGAACTGAACGCGACGTTGACCCACACGTCGATCGGACCGGCCTCGGCTTCGATGTCTTGAAGTGCGGCATGCACGGCGACATGGTCGGCGACGTCCACTGGAACCGGCAGCGCCCTGCCGCCCGCCCGCTCGACATCGATTGCCGCTGCGGCCAGCCCCCGCTCACCGCGGGCGAGTAGCGCGACGGTGTCCCCTCGGGCGCCGAACGCAACCGCGGTTGCCCGACCGATTCCGGCGCTTGCGCCCGTGACGACGATGGTGCGCGACATCAGCTCTCTCCGCTCGGCGTGGGTTGATTGGTGGTGGACGGCCGGCGTATCGAAGGCCCAGCCGCGGAGGGGGGTGAATACGGAGGATGCCACTCACTGGTTGCGTCCATGATCCCGGTGCGCCACGCCAATCCGGCGCCACCGACGACCAATCCCACTCCAGCCCAGAACAGCGGCCACATCCACTCGATAAGCGCGACACCGGAGAGGATGGTCGCTGCGCAGATGATCGCCACGGCCAGCCAGTTCCACCCGGTGGCGGCGTGTCGCGACTGAGTTGGTGAACCCGGGTTAGTCGGCATTGTCTCGCCTGGCGTAGGGCTTCGGTAGGCCCGCTGTCGCACGGGCAGCGCGCAATCCGTCGCGCACGAGCGGGCCGACCGGCTCGTTGAGCCGCACCAGCGTCACCGCGCCTCGCGCTTCGTACAGGAACCAATCGACCTCGGCGAGCGAACCGATGCCATGCTCGCGCAGGAGCGCGAACACGTCTGACTCGGTGAGGCCGGCCCGCTTCATGCCATCGGGCACCAGCCTGCCGTGCGCGACGAGCACCCGAGGAGGTGTCTCGATCAGACCGGCCGTCCATCCGCGTAGGCGCGTCCACGTGATGACTCGATGAACGGCGAGCAATGTGGCAATGGCCACCGCCCCGGTGGCAAACGACGTGGATGAGGTCGCGGTTCTGGCGATCAGAGCGCCGATGGCGGTCGCCACCGCGAAGTCGAAGGCGTTGAGCTGCGCAAGGGTCCGCTGCTCGGCCAACCTGAATCCCGCGACAGCGACGGCGAGCATGAGGGCGGATTCGACGGCTGCCCAGCCGATCTCGGCGCCGCCGCCGAACAGCTCAGTCATGGGGTGATCACGATCCGGCCGTTCCGCCCGAAGCATGCTGGAAAACATTTATTGCACTACTGCAATATATTTGTCATATGCCTCCGGCCGACTCCAGTCCCGTTCCGGCCACAGAGCTCGTGATCTCGGCCAGCCGTGCGCTCGTCGCCATTGCGGCGCGATCGTTGGCCCAGGTCGAGGACCAGGTAACCCTGCCGCAGTACCGGGCTCTAGTGGTGCTCGCCGGTCGCGGCGCGCTGCGCCCTGTGGACCTTGCGGACGCCCTCGACGTAAGTCCTTCCACGGCCACCCGAATGTGTGACCGGCTCGTGCGCAAAGAGCTGGTGGAGCGGGTGCACAGCGATACGGACCGGCGCGAGGTAGAGCTGCGGCTCTCCGCGGAAGGCCGCGCGCTGGTCAGCGAAGTGACCAACCGGCGGCGGCGAGAGGTACGCCGAGTGCTGTCGCGAATGCCGGCGGAGCAACAGGCGCGCCTGATCGAGGCATTGCAGGCGTTCAACGCGGCGGCAGGGGAGGCGCCGGAGAGCGCGCTTGCACTCGGCATGTCGCTGTGAGCGAGCAGCGGCGGGGCCTCGCGGCGCACACCTCGCTCCCTCTTCCGAGCGGGGTCCGTGACTCGCTGTTCGACTGGATCCGAGGTTCCTCGACCGGGCTGGTGCCGCTCGGTGTGCTGGTAGGAGCTGGTGCCGGCGCGGGCGCCGTACTGTTTCGCTACCTGATCCTCTGGGTGACCGAGCTTTCCACCGGTCGCAGCGACTACAGCAGCGCGGGCCACGTCGGCAGCCCGTACTTTCCGGGGCTCGGAAAGTACTTCGTGCTCGCGGTGCCGGTCATCGGCGGCCTGCTCTACGGTCCCTTGATCGAGCGGTTCGCCAAGGAGGCCCGCGGACACGGGGTGCCCGAGGTGATGCTCGCTGTCGCGGACCGTGGCGGGCGGATCCGGCCGTCCGTCGCGGCGGTGAAGTCGCTCGCGTCGGCGCTGTGTATCGGCATGGGCGGCTCGGTCGGTCGGGAGGGCCCGATCGTGCAGATCGGGTCCGCGCTCGGCTCGACGGTCGGCCAGCGGCTTCGCCTGCCAGAAGGCCGGATGCGACTGATGGTGGCGTGCGGAGCCGCGGCTGGGATCTCGGCCACCTTCAACGCCCCGATCGCGGGCGTGTTCTTCGGGCTGGAGATGATCCTGCGCGACTTCGCAACCGAGTCCTTCGGAATCGTCGTGCTGTCGTCGGTGACTGCCGACGTCATCGGCCGGGCCGCGTTCGGCAACCAGGCGTTCCTGCCGTTGCCCAGCTTCACCATCGTCTCGGGCTGGGACTACTTCCTCTATGCGCTGCTTGGTCTGGTGGCCGCGGCCGTAGGCGTCACATTCATTCGCGTGCTCTACGGGATGGAGGATCTGTTCGATCGGTGGTGGCCGGGACCGATGTGGCTGCGCCCGGCGACGGGAGGGCTGCTGCTCGGCGGGTTGCTGTTGGCGCTACCCGAGATGTACGGCGTCGGCTACCCGGTCCTCGAGGCCGGGATCAAGGGGCATTACCACGGCGGCTTTCTCCTGCTGCTCCTCGCTGGGAAGCTACTCGCCGTCAGCCTGACGATTGCGATTGGCGGCTCCGGCGGTGTGTTCGCGCCCTCGCTGTTCATGGGCGCGATGCTCGGCACGGCGTACGGCGACCTCGCGCACAGCCTGTTTCCCGGCGCCGCCGGTCCGGCCGGCGCCTACGGCCTGATCGGGATGGGCGCGGTCTTTGCCGGCGCGGCCCGCGCCCCAATCACCGCGGTCCTGATCATCTTCGAGCTCACCGGCGACTACCGCATCGTGCTGCCGCTGATGGTGGCGATCGTTCTGTCCGCCGGAATGTCGAACCTACTGTCTGCCGACACGATCTACACCCTCAAGCTCCGCCGGCGGGGCATCGACCTGCTGCGCAGCCGAGCTGACAACCTGATGGCGGTGCTTCGGGTGCGTGAGGCGATGCGACCGGTGCCGAACCCGCTGACGCAGGATGTGCCACTAGGCGAGATCATCGATCGGTTCGAGGTCGAGGACATCGACGCGTTGCCCGTCGTTGATGCGGCCGGCGAGTACCGCGGCACCGTCACCTCCGCACAAGTCGAAGCCGGCGCACGTGACGATGCGAGCGATGCGACCGCAGGAATGCTCGCCGTCCTTGCCCCAACGGTCCGCGCCGACCAGACGCTCGACGAGGCGCTTGGTGTGCTCATCGGAAACGATCGTTCGGGTGTGCCCGTCATCGACGGAGCGGTGGTCGCGGGCTGGCTCACTCATCGTGACGTCCTACGTGCCTACAGCAACAGGGTCCACTCGCCGCCGGCAGACGCCCGGACAGCCCTGCCGTCGATGTTCTCCCGGCCGTCCCGGCGCGACTGAGGCGTGTAAGTCCCGCCGGTCGCCACGTCGAGGTTTCAGGCGGTCCGGGGTCAGCTTTCCGCGACCGCCTTGACACGCTCGAGCGTGCGCAGCATGTCGCGCTGGTTACGGCGGTCTCGAAGGGCGCCGCCGAGCGGGTACCAGATCTTGGTGAAGAGGTTGTCGCCGAGGTCGTAGGACTCGGTGACGTCGGTGCCACCGTCGGCCGCGCGGAACTCATAGCGCCAGACGTTCACCTTGCGGTCGCCGAACACGACGGCGAACTCGAAGACCTCACCGGGCTTGCACTCGGTGATCTCGCAGGTGGTCCAGTAGAGGACCGGCCACTTCTCGTTGCGCTTGACGTGGCCGCGGTAGCGCGCGCCGACGGCCGGCCCGGTCGCTCCGTCGAGCCACTCGGCCTCGACGACCTCGGGGCTGTACTCGCCCATCTTGGTGATGTCGCTGATCAGCCCCCAGACTTTGTCCGGGGCGGCGTTCATATGAAGGGTGACGGCTGCGCGCATCCGGCGATGCTCGCACGGATCGCCCGGATCGGTTGGGGCGGCGTGAGCCGCTGGTCGTTACAAGCCGCTGAGCAGCCCGGTCGGGAGCAGCGTCAGCACGTTGACCGGCAGGGACTGGAGCACCGGGGTCGCGAGCCCGAAGTACGTCGACAGTGTGCTGAGCTGCAGCAGCGACAGCACCCCGGTGGGCAACGCGGAGATCAGCGTCGTCGGCAGGGTGCCGGACGGGATGTTGATCGGCAGCCCGGCGAGCAGCATGCCGAGGGTGTTGCCGAGCAGGGGAAGGCTGGCGAGGCCGGGCAGGCTCGGCAGTGCGGAGCCGGTGAGGTCACCGGTCGGGAGCAGCTTCAGGAAGCCCACCGGCAGCGTGGTCAGCGTGCCGGTCGGGATGCCGACGAGTGTCGACACGGCGGACAGCGCGGTCGAGGACAGACCGAGCGACGAGACGAGGCTCGTGGGGAGGAGGCCGCCCGGGATCGCGAGCGGGAAGACCGAGACCGGCGGCGTCGTCGGGTCGCCGGTCGGCGGCGTACCGGGCGTGACGTACTGCACGAGGTTGCCGGGCAGCAGGCCGAGCACCCTCAGTGGCAGCCCGGACAGGACCGAGGTCGGAATCCCGAACAGGGTGGACAGTGACGAGATCTGCAGCGAGGACAGCGCCGTCGTGGGCACGGTGCCGATGAGCTGGGTCGGGCTGAGCCCGGCGTTCGTCGGGAGCGCGAACGGCAGCCCGGGCAGCGTGCCCGACAGCAACGAGACGAGGTCTCCGACGTGAGGAAGGCCGGCGAGGCCCGGCAGGCTCGGCAACGCTGAGCCGGTGAGGGCACCGGACGGGAGCAGCTGCAGGAAGCCCACCGGCAGAGAGGTCAGCGTGCCGACCGGGATCCCCACCAGCCCGGCGACGCGCGACAGAGTCGTCACCGGCAGCTCGAGGGAGGAGATCGACGCCGTCGACGGCAGGCCGGCAGGAATGTGGATCGGCAGGCCGGACGACGCGGGTGGCGAGACCGGTACGGCGTGGACGACGACCCGCTTCGACTTCCGCACCGTCTTGCCGTGACGGTCGACGATGGTGAGCACGACGGTGTAGGTGCCGGCCTTCGCGTAGGCGTGGTTGGCGTGGCCGTTCAAGCTGTGCAGGACGGCGGGCCGGCTGCCGTCGCCGAACCTGACCGTCGCCTTGCGGAGCCGGTCGCCCTTGGGCAGGTGGCTGCCGACGGCGCTCGCGACGACCTTGGCGCCGGCCGCGGGCTTCGCGGTCGAGAGGTGCAGTGCCGCGACGGGGTGCGCCGGTTTGGCCTGATGGGTCGCGGTTTGCGCTGACGCTGTCGCCGACGTGACGACCGCCACGGTTGCGGTGATACCGAAGGCGATGCCGGATGTGACGGTTGGGCGGATGCGCACGATGGACCCCTCGCTCAGCGAATTCCGTTGCTATAGGGATCGGCCGCGCATCACCGATCTAGATGGCTACATCTCGTCATTGCGTCCGGTCGGCGACCTAGGTCGCGTCTAGGACTCGGAGCGCACACACCGATGCCAATCACACCGATGCCAATTAAGAGGAGAGCGACGAGGCAGCTGGTGGCGCCGGCATCGACGTTGAGGTATTGCAGTCCTATCCGGCGAGTATCGAAGCTTGCCTCGGTCCTATGTTCGGGCGACGCGGATCTTGTGGGTGATGGTGTCTCGCCAGATCTTCCAGTCGCGGTGGTGGACCAGCCAGTGGTGGAAGCGGCAGAGGTGGACTCCGTTGTTCTTGCTGGTCGGTCCGCCGTGGAACCAGTAGGTGAGGTGGTGAATCCGGCAGGCCCACAGCGGCATCTGGCAGTCGGGCCAGCCGCAGCCGCCGTCTTCGATCTGCAGCGCCTTGCGGATGGCCTTTGGCCAGATCCTGGTGGCCCGACCGATGTCGAGCACCTCGGAGTTGCTGTTCATCACGACCGGCAGGATGTCGGCGTCGCAGGCAAGTTGGCGTACGGTCTGCGGGCTCACTCGGATCCCGTTGACGGTCGGCGCGCCCGTCGGGTCGTACTTCGTGTGCGGGTCGAGGTCGCTGACCAGCTTCTCGTAAGGCGCGATGACATTGAGGTGCGGACGGTCGCCGTTGAAGTCGGGAAGCAGGTCGTCGAAGCCGGCTGCTGCGCCGGCCAGGGTGGCCAGCGCGTCCGCGCGCCGCTGCGGAACGGTGCGGTCGTCGGCGGAGCCGAGCCTTTGAGCGAGGGGTTCGATCGCGGCGATCACGGCGGCACCGGCGTCGGGCTCGAGCATGCCCTCGATGCGGACCATGCCGTCGAAGGTGGTGGACAGGTTGAGGTAGCGGCTGCCGTGCAGACGCTCTCGTCGGGCGTCGGCATCCTCGTTGGTGCAGGCGGCCTCCTCGGTGGCCTGGCACAGCTGCCGCAATGAGTCCGGGTCGACGTCCTTGGCCGCTTCGATGAGGATCTTCTCGTCGACATCGCGGTCGGCCGGGTCGAGCTTCGCGAGGGTGCGCAGGATCGGCGCGGCGTGCTCGATCGAGATCTCGCCGGCGGTCAGCGCGTCGCTCATCACCGGATGGATGGGCAGCTGCCGCGACACCTTGACCAGCCGTCCGGCGGTCGCGGCGGGCAGGTGCTTGTCCTCGATCAGCCAGCCGCGGGTAGTGCGGCCGTAGGGCTCGATCGTTGCGTCGCGCACGTCGACGACTGCGAGGTACCGGGCGATGGCGACATCGATCAGTCGCCGTGCATCGATGAGCTCTTCGAGCGCTACGAGCAGTGGTTCGTCAGGCAGTGCGTGCGGGTCGGCAGTGGCGGCGGCCTTCGCCGCCGCGAGCGTCTCGCTCGGTGCAGCCGCGCCGACGTTCATCCGCCCTCCACTATCGAACGTATGTTCGAATCATAAGCGACGGCACCGACAGAAAGCAAGCCCTGCACGGCGAAAAATCGTTGGAAAACAAGGAAAAAGTTATCCACAGCGTCGCACGACCGCCTTGATCATCCACAGCTTTCTTGGCGGCCTTGAGGGTGCGGTCCCGGCCGTGCATCCGCCCCGTGACGTGCTGCGAGAATGGTGCGTGCCCAACCGGTTCCTGCGAGCGTCCGCGCTCGGTGCGGCGCTGACCGCGAACGCGCTTCGTCCGGCGACCGGCGCGAACCCGCTGGCGATCCCGAGCTTCTTCGGCGCCTGGCTGACGAGCGAGCTCGCACCGCAGAACCTGGCCGTCACGGTGGCCGGGAGCGCGGCGTTCGTCGGCGCTCGTCGCCGGCTCACGATGAGCGATCGGCTCGCGCTGGGACTCAACGCGGCATCGGCGGCAGGCCTCGCGGTGATGATCCGCCAGGGCATGCAGGCCGGTGGCGTCGTCGAGGATGCGCTCGCCGAAGGGCTGGGTGCGGACTACTTGTCGCGGCTCGACGCGCCGCCGACGAAGTCCGACCTGGCGACGCCGTGGAAGACGGTGCTCAAGCCGTGGGACATCAAGGAGCCGCGGGTCCGTCGTACCGCGGATGTCGACTACGTCGGCGACGGGAAGTTCCGCCACAAGCTCGACATCTATTCGCCGCGGGCGGGCGGGGAGAACCTGCCGGTCGTGATCCAGGTGCACGGCGGCGCGTGGATTCTCAGCCAGAAGAACCAGCAGGGCATCCCGCTGATGAACCACCTCGCGTCGCGCGACTTCGTCTGCGTCGCGCCGAACTACCCGCTGTCGCCGAAGGCGAAGTGGCCGGAGCACCTGGTCGCGCTGAAGCGGGCGGTCGCGTGGACCCGCGCCAACATCGCGGAGTACGGCGGCGACCCCTCCTTTATTACTGTCACCGGCGGCTCGGCCGGCGGTCACCTTGCGGCGATGCTCGGGCTAACCGCGAACGAGCCGGGGCTGCAGCCCGGGTTCGAGGACGCCGACACGTCGCTGCAGGCGTGCGTGCCGTTCTACGGCGTGTACGACATCGCGAACACGCTCGGCACGCGGGCGGGCAAGCAGCGGCTCGACTGGTTCCTGAAGTCGGCGATGTTCGGTGGCCGTGACGTCGAGCGCTACAACAGCGCGACTGCGCTGCTGCACGTGCGCCCGGACGCGCCACCGTTCTTCGTCATCCACGGCGCGCACGACTCGCTGGTGCCGGTCGCCGAGGCGCGCGAGCTGGTACGGCGGCTGCGCGAGGTGAACAAGGAGCCGGTCGTCTACGCCGAGCTGCCGGGCACGCAGCACGGCTTCGACGTCTTCCACTCGGTGCGCGGCGCGCATGTCATCCGTGGTGTCGAGCGGTTCCTGCGCTGGGTGCACGCGGGACACTTGCAGCGATGACTGCGAGCGTGCCCGGATGCTGACCTCTCCTCGCCTGGAGGGCAACGCGTGGCTGCCCGACGGCCGCAAGATGTCGTTCGCGGAATACGGCAACCCCGGCGGCCGGCCGGTGGTGTGGCTGCACGGGACGCCGGGTGGACGCCGGCAGATCCCGCAGGAGGCGCGGATCGCCGCGCAGGAGACGAACCTTCGGCTGATCGCGATCGACCGGCCTGGATGCGGGCACTCCACGCCGTACCAGTACGACAACATCCTCGAGTTCGCGACCGACCTTGAGGTCGTCGTCGACCTGCTGGGCATCGGGGAGTTCGCGATGGTCGGGCTGTCCGGCGGCGGGCCCTACGTGCTGGCGTCGGCGTATGCGCTGTATCCGCGGGTGAAGGCGGCGGCGGTGCTCGGTGGCGTCGCGCCTTCGGTTGGAGCTGAGGCCGCCGAAGGTGGGCCAGTCCATTTGACCGCGCAGCTGCAGCCGCTGCTCGTGCATCTGCGTACGCCGCTGGCGTTCACGGTGTCGACGCTCGTCTCGATGCTGCGGCCGCTCGGGGTGCCGGCGATCATGGCCTACGCGCGGGTGTCGCCGGAGGGCGATCGGCGGGTGCTGAACCGGCCTGAGATCCGCACGATGATGCTCGACGACATCTTCAACTCCGGCCGGCTGCACGCGGCGGTATATGACCTGGGGCTGTTCGGTCGCGAGTGGGGCTTCTCGGTGCGGGACGTGAAGATTCCGGTGCGCTGGTGGCACGGCGACGCCGACCACATCATTCCGTTCCGCCACGGCCAGCACATGGTGTCGCTATTGCCCGACGCGGAGCTGTTGGTCCTACCGGGGGAGAGCCACCTGGGCAGCCTGCCGGTCGCGGAGAAGGTCCTCGCCGACCTAGCCGAAACCTGGGACCGCGTCGCAGAAGGCCAGTAGTAGACGTCTAGCGGCCTGCCGCGCACCAGGATCTCGACCGCATCGTCGCCGATGGCGCGGATCCGCCCACGCATTGGCCCGGGTTGGTGGCGGGCAGGAAGGCGCGGCCGGGGATGCCGAGCGCCGAGCAGCAGAACGCGACGCCCTGCGCGTGGTCGCAGCGCTCGCGATCACCAATCCTCTTCGCGGGCGTCCTCGGGCAGGCTGGCGATCAAGTTGTACGCGCCGCGGCTGTCTCGCCGATGGGAGACGCGCACCCGCTAGAACGAGGTACAGCGTCAGCGCTGCCTAGGTGGGCGGTCGGTGATGTTGGAGTCCGGTTGCGGCGAAGCCATCTCGTGGACGATCAGTCTGATGTTGTGCGCCTCAAGTAGGTCGCACAGATCGCGGGATGGCGCTTGGGGAAGCAAAATAGCCAAGTCCGGCGAGTCAAGGAAGCGGCTGTAGTCGAGCAGCTGACCAATCGCCGCGCGGACGTCGTTACGACTCGCGGACGACTTCGCCTCGATCAGGGTGTTAGACGATGGGTCGTAGAGGTCAGTGAACAAAGGCCAGGGCTCATCGGGTATGTCAATCCGATGCCGCACGAACCTCGTTCCGGTCGCCTGTGCATAGCTTCGGACGAGCGCGGCTTCTGCTCGATCCGCAGGTGTGAGCCCAGCGCTTCCGTGTCGCTCATAGCGCTCTGTGTTTGCCGCCTCGATTGGCACCTCAGTTGCCCGCGCCTTTGCCGTGGGTGCTGGTGTGGGATAGGGCCGCGCGCTGAGTCGGACGGGCGGAGTGCGGTCGACCACGCAATATTCATCCAGCACCCTGTTTGAAATCAGGTTGTTCGCCCATTGATCGGCCTGCGTACGACCTGTGCTCGGGTTAATCGGGATTACCGTCGGATCCGTGACGTCGATCCCATATCGCTCAACCAGGTATTGGAACACGAGACGTTTGGCTTCGCGCGCCTCGATACCCGCGGGATGCTCGTCAACGACCTGCAGATAGAACGGGACGAAGAAGGCCTGCCGTTCGTGTAGCAAACGCTGATAGGTAGCTTCGTCCACTCCGTCAGCCTGCCTCCGTGAGCCGGTCGGGGGAGATGCAGCGAGCACCGTGGATTCGCACACAGTCATCGAGGTCGGAAGCGACCCTGTCGAAGTCGGCGTTCGGGTCCGGCACAACGAACAGGAATTCCTTGTTCCTTAGGTGGGATACCTCGCCGACTCGCTCGCCACGGGGATTGTGGATTCCAATCTGAGCGCCCACGTATCGCTTGTGGTCTGCCTCAATGACGAGGACCTCGCCACGCCGACGGACTACTTCAACAACATCGTCGAAGTCGATGTACCCCTCGTTACTGAAGGATAGGACTAGGTGACGTACATCGAGATTGTCGACGACCTCTTGTAAGGCCGCCCGGATTCGTGGCTTGCTGTTGAACGGGCTCTTACGCTCCCGGCAGTCGAGACGTTTCTTCGCAACCCCGTATGACTCTGGGAAATCCCAACGACAGAGGGTCTCCCAGATGTGATAGTTGCCCAGGTAGCTGTGCTGGTTGTACGGAGGATCGAGATATCCGATGTCACCCGTGAGAGTTCGCGCGGCGGCGCCAGCATCCATCTGGTGGGCACTTCCTCGCCCAGCACTAGCCCTGGGGAGGACATCGGGTGTTCGTAGTTCGAGATCGTTGAACGATCGCGGCGCCCACTCCTTTAGGTAGGCCATCTGCACTCCGGTAGTTGAGTCGACTCGATCAGCCGCCTCCATGAGCGCCACCAACAGCACCGCCGCCACGTCATCGTCGAAATCTTGCCGCGCGATCCACTCACGCATCCCGTCAACTCTCATGCCGTTGTGTGGTTGAAAATATCGACTCTCCTCGCAAAATGTCCGTGTGAAATATCCGTGCAATGAAGGCGCACGCGACATCTCCTCGAGCAGTCGCCGAACATCCGAACTGACCGTCTCGGCGTCCGCTTGTATGTAGCAGCGCGCGAGTACAGACGCGTACGTGTTGACGTCGTTTGCATGGACGCGGAAGCCACGCCGTTTGAGGGCATGGCCAACTCTGGACGTACCCGAGAACATGTCGACGACGGTTCCGTCGCGGCTGACCATCTGGATCACATCGCTAATCAGCGGCACAAGAACCCGCTTCGAGCCGATGTACTTGATCACCCGAGTCCTTCCGTGGTCGGAGATCGTGTCATATGACGAAGGCTTCGTCTCCGTCCGACACGACAGGCTCCCGGCTAGCTACTGGGGAGGTTGATTACTGAGGCCACGACCGCTGCAATGGCGCCGACGAGCAGGAATGTCCAGCTCGTGGCCAGCAAAAGAACACGTCGGTGCACCCTGGCTTCATTGGGGTTCTCCCTCAGAAGCTCATTGAGGACACGCCGGTGTTCTTGCCGGCGGATCGGGCTTAGCCACGAGATCTCTGTGCGCCAGTCATCAATCAGGCGAAATGTGCTGCGTTCGAACTGACTGCGTTGCGACGCCGATAGGCGGAACTGAATGAACGTGCCCATGAGGGCACAAAGGCTTACGACGAGGGCGTTCATGAGCAAAGTCTGCTTGCCGGTAGTGACAACTTTCCATACGTCGCTCTGGCTGGGATCGCGCCTCTTATCGGTGGATTGGCCCGGGTCGACCGATGGGAGACCGCGCACCTAATCGTCAGCACGGCTGCACTCCGAGACGGTGCTGTTAGAAGGGGGGCTCCTCGGGCAGGTCGACCGCGCCACCTGGCCTTACGCTCGCCTCAGACTTCCACCCATTGTGGATTGGGGTGCTGGAGTCGCCTTGCCAGTGGTCCACAACCTCAGCCCAACCGGGGGTTGTGGCGGCCGACCGCCATACCGACAAGAACCGTGGATCTCGTGAGTTTGGCCGAAATCGTTCGTCGAGCTCGTCGATCGATACAAGTGTTGGGATCTCAGAGGCCCACCCGAGGAGTATCGCTGTACGGGCGGGAAGGCTCGGCAGCTCAGCAAGCAGTTCGCCTAACGCATCAGGTACAAGGCGTCGGAGAAGGTTTTGATCCACGTCATTCACGACCCGGTGCACAAGAAACGTGTTGCACTGCGAAAGCACCGTTTCAGAAAGCTCCGCCGGGCGCTGTGACGTCAGCATCAATGACAGTCCGAACTTTCGGCCTTCGCGCGCGATTCGCTCAAAGGCTTCTCGACAAAGCTCTACTGCCGAGGTCGGTGCGTCGTCCTCGCTGAAGCCACGCTGCTTCGTAATAAATGTGTGCGCCTCCTCCATCAGAAGGACGGTCGATCGCGTCGCCTGATGGACCCGTCGATAGCGCTCATGTGCATCGAAGAGCAATCTTGCGAGCACCGCGACAACAACGCTCCTGGCTGCGCTTGGCACAAGCGATACATCGATGATGGTGACTTGGTTCGGAGCGAGATAGTTGTCGAGTATCTGGACGAGGCTCTCGTCCTCATGGGTCGCTGCTATGGATCTAAGGCGACGATCACCCATCAAGTGCCGGAGGCGATACGTGAGCGGCGCCAGCCATTGCACGGCCGATGCGCTTTCGTCGTCCAGAGCTGCGAGCTCGATCGCCTCAGCGAGATCCTCAACATAGAAGAAGAGGGGATCATCCTCATGCACGTCCGGAAGTGGCACTTCGCCCTCGATGGACCGAGAGAGCTCCGCCAGGTGGCCCGCAATCGCCTCCCACACTGACACGTCGATGGGATTCCAGTACCTGCCATCGAACGAATCAGCTCGAGCGTCCGCACATGCAGCCGAGATCGATTCTGCGTGGGGCTGAGCCTCAGGCAGTGTTTCGTCTGCCGCGCAACGCTGGCTCCAGGCAAGCATGGCCGAGATGACGTGGCCAGCGTCCATGCGTTGTTTGAAGTCCCCTGCTGCCCCGACTTGAATAGCTCGACGCCGTGCCTGAACAAAAAATGATCGGCAGACTGTAAACGTTCGAGCGCGGGTTGGGTCCGAGAGGGCGCCGCCACTCCGTAGTAGGCGAAGGGCCTGACGCAGGAACGGCGCTTGTGCGGCACGCTGCGCTCCCGAAAATGCAACCCATTCACGAGAGGTCCACAACCAGGCGGGTACGCGCAGCGACTCGCAACCCTCATCGGGCTCAACGGCGAAACGCCGGACGCGGACGGATCCTAGATCGTCAAACGCCTGCTGGTATTCACCGTTTGCGTCAATGACGACAATCCGGGGGCCGTCGCCTTGCGCACCGTCCGCGGCCTCGATGGCACGCCGAAGAAACAGTGCGGCTGAACAGGACTTTCCGCTGCCCGTGTTGCCAAGAATCGCGAGATGTCGCGCGAGCATCTTGTCCGGATCCACACGGACGGCGACGCCGCCCGCGAGCGGGGAAATGCCAATGCGAACATTTTCGGGCGTTTCGGGCAACCCAAGGCAACGTAATTGGTCGCGCGTTGCTAGGAGAACCGGGTCGCCCACGGTGGGAAAGAGGAGTACGCCGCGCTCCAACACGGCACCGCCTGTTGCGTCCTCATTGACGGTTCCAAGCGGAAGGATGCGCATCCGTCGTCGGGGCGCTGCGAGGGCGACGATGTCCGGAGCGATTGCCGTCGGTGATCGATCGGCTTCGACACCGATCCAGGTGACGAGCCCAATGACCGCGCCCGCTTCCGACGGGATGACAACGTACCCGTTCAGCCGAGGAAATCTGGTGATCGCTCGCGTGTTTAGGGCGGTGCCGTGAGGCGCGTCGGGAGTCATCACAGCGCTGAGAATGTTCGGGCTGACGCTCTCGACGACCCCAATCGTTAGACCCGCGTTGAACTCACTGAGTGTCGACATCGCGACCATCCGTTGATGCCGGCGGGATGGCTCGTCCTTGCAGTAGATGCGCCCGCCGCCACGTCACGTCATCGATAGAGGGGCGCGGCAGGTAGCTGTCGACCAGAGTGCGCAGATCGCCAAAGTGGCTTCCGATAAGCAGGCTTACTTGTGGCCCCGCCTGGCATTGCTCGATGAACCGTTGGATCCGGCCTTCGGCGTGATCCCAAGAGATGACGACGAGATGGGTCGACGCGAGCGTGAGCATGTCTCGAAGTACTCGATTGATGTGATCGTCGCCGAACCCGTATCCGTACGTAACCAGCACACTGTTTGGGCGACATAAGGCCGCCGAAAAGTCTCGGAAAAGATCTGCGTATGGGAAGTAGCCCGTCTCTACGTCCTTCGACGGTTGTGGGTAGACGAGCAAGGAGTCGGTCGCGACCCGGGATGCCGCCGACGGATCACCGAAGGAGACATGCTGTCGCACGACCTCGCCTCCGGCCGCCTGCCAGTCGATTGAGCCGTGCATCTTTGTGAGGCGAGCCACGCCCTCCAAGAATCGCGGCTCACCGCGTATGCCGGGCGGGTTGTAGTGAATGTCAACGTCGAGCCGAGACGAACGAAATCGTGGCCGAAGGCTTCCGACGAAACGGTCGAGGATCCGAAGGCCCGCTCGGTCGCAAGCGTCCTCGATGAGGCGGTCGTAGTTGGTCGTAAAGATGTGGAGCCGATCTCGGGTAGGCGTCCGGCTCGCAAACGCCAGAATGAACGCCACCAGATAGCCAGCAGGGGTGTAGCGGTCCATGCCCGTGGCGGGGATCGCGTTGAGCGCCTCCTCGGCGCGCAACACGGCTGCGCACAACTCCGTCAGGCCTCGGGTGATCGCGTCACTCACCGTTTGAGCGCGTGCGTCATTCAGCACGCGTAGCCCGTTCTCGACGGCTAGGGCGACTCGAAGACGATCTTCGATGTTGGGCGTGCCGCGTCCCGTACGGGTGGCCTCGGCGGCCGCTTCCCTTTCGATCGCGTCGCCAAGGTCGGCACCCAGCCCGAGCCCGCCGTCCATTGGGACTGGAGTGCCACCAGCCAGCGTGACAGCAGCGGTGGTTAGGCCGTTCCCGACGAGCAGAGACACGTGCTCCGCTTGAATGATCGCCGAGAGCCAGGGCTCGACGAGCTTGCTGCCGCAAACGCGGTCGGACGGCTCAGGAGCATCAGCACCGGACCAATCAATATCGCCGATCTTGCAGATATGGGTTCTGTCTGTCTCGTTCATGTCCGCCCCGTGGTGAGCGTTCTGTCTGGCATGAGCGTAGACACGACCGCCGACGGTTTCGCGGGATGACTGTGACCCTTGCGGTCGCGGGTCGCGATGTCTGCCGGGGCGCGGCAACAGAGGCGTCATCCGACCGGGTTGCTTCGGTCTCGCGCCACTGTGGGCAAGAATCAGCGGGTGTCCTTCACCACGATTTATGACGTCCTGGAGCAGCTCCGCAGCTCGGCGACGTCTGAGGCCGACAAGGGCAGCAAGCTCGAGCGCCTGATGAAGGCCTATCTGGAGACGGACCCGGTCTTCGCGGAGCAGTTCTCCGGGGTGTGGCGGTGGACGGATTGGCCGGGCCGCGAGGGTCGGCCGGACACGGGCATTGACCTCGTGGCAACTGACGCGGTCACCGGGGGCCTGGTCGCGATCCAGTGCAAGTTCTTTGCTTCGGACTCGACGATCAGCAAGCCGGACATTGACTCCTTCTTGTCCGCGTCGGGTAAGGAGGGGTTCACCGAGCGGATCATCGTCTCGACGACGGATCGCTGGAACCCCAACGCCGAGAGCGCGATCAAGTCGCAGCAGATCCCTGTACGCCGCATCGGCCTTGCTGACCTCGAGGCCTCCCCGGTGGATTGGTCGCAGTTCTCCCTCGACACCCCAGAGGTGTTGGTAACCACCGGGCGCAAGCAGCTGCGGCCGCATCAGGTCGAGGCCATCGAAGCATGCAGGACGGGCTTCGAGCACCATGATCGCGGCAAGCTGATCATGGCCTGCGGGACTGGCAAGACCTTCACCGCGCTGCGCCTGGCTGAGCAGCTCGCCGGAGCCGGTGGCTCCGTGCTGTTCCTCGTGCCATCGATCTCGCTGTTGTCGCAGACGCTCCGGGAGTGGAGCGTTGAGGCCGAGGTGCAGCTCCATCCGCTCGCGGTGTGTTCGGATCGCAAGTCGACGGCAAGGTCCCGAAATAGTGATGAGGACATCTCTGCGGTCGATCTTGCTCTGCCAGCGACAACCAATGTGGCTGTTCTGGAGTCGCGGCTTGCACAGGCAACCGCCGACGAGAAGAAGATGACGGTGGTCTTCGCGACCTACCAGTCGATCGACGTTGTCGCGAAGGCACACCGTGGCGCGGATCTCGCGCCTTTCGATCTCGTGATCTGCGACGAGGCGCACCGCACGACGGGGGTGACGCTGGCCGACGATGAGGACGAGTCGGCCTTCGTGCGGGTTCATGATTCGGAGTACATCCACGGCGCGCGCCGGCTCTACATGACGGCCACGCCGCGCATCTACGACGACTCGTCAAAGGCGAAGGCCGGCGAGGCCAATGCGACGCTCGCGTCGATGGATGACGAGGCGAAGTTCGGCCCCGAGTTCCACCGGCTCGGCTTCGGCGACGCAGTCGCCCAAAATCTGCTCACCGACTACAAGGTCTTGGTTCTCGCGGTGGACGAGACGGCGGTGGCTAAGACCTTCCAATCGCAGCTGTCCGAGGACGGTGAGCTCAAACTCGACGATGCAGCGAAGATCGTGGGTTGCTGGAACGGTCTGGCCAAGCGCGGCCACGCCGAGCACTCGTTCACCGTCGACCCGGCGCCGATGCAGCGTGCCGTCGCCTTCGCCGGGACGATCAAGGGCTCCAAGCGGATCGAGAGCTTGTTCACTGAGATCGTCGACACGTACGTCGGGTCGAACGACCTCGCAGCGACGGGGGAGGTCGTTAGCTGCGAAGTCCGGCACGTCGACGGGACTTACAACGCGCTGGAGCGCAACACCCGCCTTGACTGGCTCCGCGCACCTGTCCCTGACGGGGCGTGTCGGATCCTCACCAACGCCCGTTGCCTATCCGAAGGCGTCGATGTTCCTGCGCTCGACGCGGTCATGTTCCTGGCTCCGCGCAAGTCGGTCGTTGACATCGTGCAGTCGGTCGGGCGTGTGATGCGGAAGGCACCCGGCAAGCAGTACGGCTACATCATTCTGCCGATCGGAATTCCAGAGAACCTCACGCCCGAAGAGGCGCTGCGTGACAACAAGCGGTACGCGGCGGTGTGGGAGATCTTGCAGGCTCTTAGGGCGCACGATGAGCGCTTCGACGCGATGATCAACCGGATCGACCTAACCAGCAGCCGCGACGAGAAGATCAACGTCATCGGGGTCGGCGGTCCCGATGGTCCCGGTGAAGCTGGTGCCGCGGTACAGACCGCGCTCGCGTTGTCTTTCGCGAGCCTCGAGGAGTGGCGCGACGCGATCTACGCCAAGATCGTGGCGAAGGTCGGCTCTCGGCGCTACTGGGAGGACTGGGCGAAGGATGTCGCGGACATCGCCCAGCGCCACATCACCCGTATAGCCGCGCTCCTCGATGACCCGTCGACAGGCATCATCTCGGAATTCGACGCATTCCTAGGTGGCCTACGCGGAAACCTTAACGACAACATCACCCGCTCCGACGCGATCGACATGTTGGCACAGCACCTGATCACACGACCGGTATTTGATGCGCTGTTCGCGGGTTACGACTTCGCAGCACATAACCCCGTCGCGCAGGTCATGGAACGCATGCTCGCCAGGCTCGATGAGCACTCGTTGGCGAACGAGAACGAGACGCTCGAGAAGTTCTATGAATCGGTACGAATGCGTGTTCTCGGCATTGATACCGCCGAAGGCCGCCAGGAGATCATCCGCCAGCTCTACGACCGGTTCTTCGCTACTGCATTTCCTAAGGCCGTAAGTAAGCTCGGCATCGCGTATACGGGCGTAGAGATCGTTGACTTCATCCTTCGCTCGGCCGACTGGGCATTGCGCGAGTCATTTGGGGTTGGCCTGACGCAGGCAGGCGTACACGTTCTCGATGGCTTCACGGGGACCGGCATGTTCATGGTCCGTCTACTTCAGTCCGGTCTGATTGCTCCGGGTGATCTAGCTCGTAAGTACTCGTCGGAACTCCATGCCAACGAAATCCTGCTACTCGCTTACTACATCGCCGCAGTCAATATTGAGACGGCGTATCAGGACGTGCGTACGGACACCCAAGGCGATGCGGACTACGAGCCGTTTCCAGGCTTGATCCTCACCGACACCTTCCAGTCGTGGGAGGACGATGACCGTCCCGACTTGAACGTCTTTCCGGAGAACAACGAACGTCTCGAGGCGTTGAAGAAGCTGGACATCACAGTGATCCTCGGTAATCCACCTTGGTCTGTGGGTCAGGACAGTGCGAACGACGCGAACCAGAATGAGCGGTACCCGTCGCTTGACCGATCGATTGCCGAAACCTACGCAGCGCGCTCCACGGCCACGAACAAGAACAGTCTCTATGACTCCTACATTCGCGCGATTAGGTGGGCGACTCTACGCATCAAAGACCGAGGTGTTGTTGCGTATGTAAGTAATGGCGGCTGGCTCGACTCGAACGTCGCTGACGGATTTCGCAAGACCCTGGTGGAGGAGTTCAGCGACATCTACGTGTTCAATCTCCGAGGCAACCAACGAACCGCTGGCGAGCAGTCTCGGAGGGAAGGTGGCAAAGTCTTCGGTGCTGGCAGTAGAGCTACGGTTGCCATCACGCTTCTCGTAAAGAACCCCACCCGGACCGGGCACGCGACGATCCATTACCGGGACATTGGTGACTACCTATCCCAGGAAGAGAAGCTGGCGATCGTCCGCGAAGCGGGCAGCCTCAACCACGTCGAGATGCAAGTCCTCACGCCGAACGATTCGGGCGATTGGCTCAACCAACGGAGCGCAGACTTCGGTGAATGGATGCCGATCGGATCGCAGGAACGTACTGAAGTCTCTGTCTTCCGGCACTACTCGGGCGGTCTCAAGAGCAATCGAGACGCCTGGGTCTACAACTTCAGTCGAGCGAACGTCGAGATGAACATGCGAAGGATGATCGAGACATATTCGACGGCCCTCGCCGCAGGTGATCCTCCACCGGACGATCCACTGCGAATCAGCTGGAATCGGGGCCTGCTCAAGGACTATGAGAGACGCCGTCCGCATAAGTACCGACCGGACGCGATGACCGTAGGTATGTACCGGCCGTTCTCCAAGAGCCATGTGTACTTCGACCGTGCGATGAACGACATGATCTATCGCCTTCCATCAATGTTTCCGCGGGCGGGGACCGACAACGTTGGCTTCTACTGCCTTAATCCCGGCGCCGAAAAGCCGTTCGCGGTACTTGCTTCGGCACTCATTCCCGACCTTGCGATGTACGGCTCGAACGCCGGCCAGTTCTTCGCCCGGTGGACATACGAGGTTGCTGAGGAGGACGGAGCTATGTTCGCCGCGTCCGAGGGCGACGTCGTAGGCGGCTACCGCCGGATCGACAACATCACTGACGAAGCGTTGGTGCGCTTCCGCCGCGCGTACGGCGACACCATCAGCAAGGACGACATCTTCCACTATGTCTACGCACTCCTGCACTCTCAGGACTACCGCAGTCGCTACGCGGCGGATCTAAAGAGAATGCTTCCGCGGATCCCGTTAGTGACCGATCCCTCGTCGTACGTCGCCGTGGGGCGAGTTCTGTGCGACCAGCACCTCGGTTACGAGGCAATCGAGCCGTTCCCTCTTGAAGGTCTGGATGCCACGGTAGTTGGTGATCCGTATGACTTCTTTAGGGTCGAGAAGATGCGGTTCGGCAAGCCGACGGCGCACCAGCAGGCCAAGGGTGAGCGTGCCGATCGAACCACGGTCGTGTACAACTCGCAGGTCACGCTTCGAGGGGTCCCCGGGGATGCCTACGGGTATCAGCTCGGCGGTAGGTCCGCGATCGAGTGGATCATGGAGCGATACCAGGTGAAGGTCGACAAACCAAGCGGTATACGTAACGACCCAAATGACTGGTCGAAGGAGATCGGCGACCCCCGATACGTTCTCGACCTATTCGCCCGAATCGTGACGCTGAGCATGCGCACGTTGGAGCTCGTAGCAAGCCTTCCGCGACTTGACATCCGACCCACTGCAACGTGACCCCGAACGGTCGCAATGTGTTCGGCGTAGGCGGCCGCGGCTGCGTCAGCTCTGGGCTAGGACTGTCTTTGTCTTGAGGTATCCCTCTAGGCTCTTGGCCGTTCTCGTAGCCCCAGCCCGATTGCTTGAAGCCGCCGAACGGCAACGCGGGTCCCAGCTGTCCCGCAGTTCAGCATGATCATGCCGGCCTCGAGGCGCTGCGCGATCCGGTGCGCGTGGCCGATGTCGCGCGTCCACGCCTGGGCGGCCAGGCCGTACGTGCTGTCGTTCGCCATCGCGACGACCTCGTCATCGTCGTCGAACGGCGTGACCGCGACGACCGGGCCAAAGATCTCCTCCTGAAGACGCGGGTGTCCGGGCGCACCTCCGCGAGTACCGTCGGCTGCGCGAACCAGCCGCTGCGGTCGAACGCGGTGACCACCGATCTCGACCTGCACGTCGGACTTGCCGCTGTCGATGTAGCCATGCACTCCAAGCGAGGTGCAGCGTCAGCTCACGAGCTTTAGGGCGTATCTCGCGTATCTGTCGATGAGCTGCTCTCGGCTGTACTCCGACTCCGGGGTCCACCACTCCGGCAAGCGCACGGCCATTGCGGCCATTGCCCGCGCATCCAGGAACGGATCGGCGTCGGGGTTGAACGCGCCCATCCGCGTCCCGCGCTCGATCACGTCGCGGATGATCTGCTCGGCCTGGTTGCGAATCGCGAGCACGGCGGCGTGGTTCTCCGGCGTCAAAGCCCGCAACTCGCGGTTGGTCAACCGCGCCAGAGCGGGATAGTCGAGGTGCTGCCGGACGTGCGCCTTCATCACCGCCAGCAGCTGGTCGGCGGGGTCGGCACCGGCGTCCATCAGCCCGTCGCGCAGCCGCTCGTAGTGCGCGCGGTGGCCGATGATCGCGATCTCGAACAGCAGCTCCTGCTTGCTCGCGACGTGGAAGTAGATGGCGCTCGGCTGCTGACCGAGCGCGTTGGCGATGTCGCGGATCGAAACAGCGTGGTAGGACTCCCGGCCGAACAGCTCCAGCGCGACCTCGTACAGGCGCCGCTTCGCTGGCGTCAGGTCCTCGGAGCCGGGCGGGAGCAGGCCGAGTCCGGCCTCCGCATCCACGCTCATGGACCCGCCTAACTGAACGAACGTTTGCTAAGTAAGGAGCATCAAACCCGACGCGCCGCATCGTCGCACGTCCCTTGACACGAGCGCAATCCCAGCGTGAGTATCCCCATCACTGTGCTCGGGAACCGGGGTAGGGACTGAACGGGTGATCAGTCAGGTTGTACGGCGGGCGAGGGGGCTCGCCGTCCGTCCTGAGCTGCTGTTCGTCGTCGTACTAATCGCCGTCATCGCGGCCCTTCCCAACGGCCTGCCGCTCGGCATCGCCGGCATCGGCGTCGTCGCCGGCGCGCTGCTCGGCCTGCACGCCATGGGCATCGCGCTGCTCTACTCCCGCACCAAGGTGCTGAGCTTCGCGCAGTTCGGCCTCGGCATCAGCGCCTCTGTCCTCTTCTATCTGTGCGTCCTCTACAACCAGTGGGCCGTCCTCGGCAACGGCGTCTGCCACTGCCTCGCCCCGCACGGGTTCTCGATGAGCCAGCTGCAGCACCACCCCGACCTGTTCCGCCTCTACCTCGACCACCATCATCCGTGGGCGCTCGCCGTCAACGCGCTGATCAGCGCCGCCCTCGGGGTAGCCCTCGCCACCTGGACCGGCAAGCAGGTGCACAAGACGATCAACGGCGTCTTCCTGCGCGCGCCGCGCATCGTCCCGACCCTCGCCACCCTCGCAATGGCGCTGTCGCTCGCCGGCGCGGCCAACGGCACGCTGACCGCGCGCACCGCGATCTGGTGGGGCTGGCGCCCGTTCAGCTGGTGGCCGTGGGGACCCCGCCCCGGCACCGGCATCCACGGCCGCCCCGCGGTCCCCGAAGGCGTCTTCGCCGGCCCCGGCCACACCATCGCCGGCTTCACCCTTGGCGGCAACGGCGCCCACTTCCACCTGTACGACGTGCTCGTCGTCACCTCCGCGCTCGCGGCACTCGCTGCCGTCGTATGGCGGTTCCGGCTCGGCCGTCGCGGCCTGCTCAGCCGCGCCACCGCCGACAACCTCGAACGCGCCGCGACCCTCGGCGTCGACGTCGTCAAAGAGACGATGGACCCCTGGCGGATCGCCGGCTTCATGAGCGGCCTCGCCGGCATCCTCGGCGTCTGCCTCACCGAGTACGCACCACTGACCACCGTCGACGTCAACGCGCTCACCCTCGTGCTCGCCGCCGTCGTCCTCGCCCGCATGACCAGCCCGCCGTTCGCGCTGCTCGCCTCGGTCCTGCTCGGCGTCCTGCAGCAGGGCATGTTCTGGAGCTTCCACTCCCAGGTGCAGTTCCAGGCATCACTCGTTGCGATCATCGCCGTCGCGCTCACCCTGCAGCGCCGCCGCACCAGCCGCGCCGAGCGCGAGGCGGAGCAGGCGTTCACCACCGCGCCCGAGCCCGCCAAGGTGCCGCGCGAGATCGCCGGCACCCCCGGCGTACGCGGGCTGCTGCGCGGTACGACGGCGGTCGCCACGATCGCGTTCCTCGCCTACCCGCTCGTCACCTCACCGCGACAGCTCAGCTTCGGCATCACCGCGATCGCGATCACCGTCGTCGGGTTGTCCGTCCTGGTGCTGTCGGGCTGGGGTGGCCTGGTCAGCCTCGGCCAGATGGGGTTCGGCGCCGTCGGCGGTTTCATCGCCACCATCGCCGGCGTCTCCTGGCACCTGCCGTTGCCGGTCGCGCTGCTGCTCGGCGCTGCCGCCGCGGCCGTCATCGCACCGATCATCGGACTCCCGGCGCTGCGGCTGCCCGGGCCGTTCGTCGTGATCGTGACGCTCGCGTTCTCCCTCGCCGTGCCCGCCCTGCTGCTCGACTCCGCGCTGCTCGGCAAGTGGCTGCCGTCAGATCTTCCGCGGCCGGTGCTGCTCGGCTTGGACCTGCACAGCGACCGCTACTTCTACTGGCTGTCCGCGATCGTCCTTCTGCTCGCGCTCGGCGTCGTCGTCGGGCTGCGCCGGTCCCGGCTGCGCCGCGCGCTGATCGCGGCGCGCGACAACCCGCACTCCGCCGCGTCGTTCGGTGTCGACATCAGCCGGCTGCAGCTCGAGGCGTTCGCGGTCGCCGGCGCGATCGCCGGGCTCGGCGGAGGGCTGCTCGCCTACGCCGACAGCAGCGTGCAGCCCGACACGTTCTCCGCCGGGGCCAGCGCCGGGGTATTTCTCGTCGTCGTCATCGGTGGTCTCAGCGCGGTGTCCGGTCCGCTGCTCGGCTCCGTCGCCTACAACCTGTTCAGCCTGCTCGGCACCGTCTGGGTCGGCGCCCTCAACGGACTCGGCACTCTGATCGTCCTGATGATCCGACCCGGCGGCATCGCGAGCATCGTCGTCGGACTACGCGACGCCGCCGTCCGCGTTCTCATGCACCTGCAGGGCGTCGACCTGCTGCGGCTGTCGCGCACCGGTGACGGCACCCGGATCGCGATCGCCGACCGCGGCGCGCAAGCCGCCGTCGTACCCGTCCGCTACCGCATCGTCGGCGACGGCTACGGACCGGTCGAAGGCACGCGACTGCGCGGAGTCGAAGGCGTCGCTGCCAACGGTCTCGCCGCGGCCGACGTCGCGACCGAGGTCGACGACGCGCTCGCCGCGATCAGCTGCCATCGCCTCGATGTCTCGTACGGCGGGGTCGAGGCCGTCACCGGGGTGTCACTCGCCGTCGCCCCTGGCGAGGTGCTCGCCGTCGTTGGTCTCAACGGCGCCGGCAAGACCTCACTGCTGCGCGCGCTTGCCGGGCTCGAGTTCGCGGCGCACGGCACCGTCGAGATCTTGGGCGAGGACGTCACGTTGTGGCTGCCGCAAGACCGCGCCGCACTCGGTGTCGCGTTCGTGCCGGGCGGCGCCGGTGTCCTTCCGACGCTGACGGTGAGGGAGAACCTCGCAGTCTCCGACCCGACGCTGGACTCCCTCGACGACATCTGCAACCGCTTCCCGGCGCTCGCCGCCCGGCTCGACGCCGCCGGTGGCGCACTGTCCGGGGGAGAGCAGCAGATGCTCGCCATCGCGCAGGCGCTGGTGCGCAAGCCGAAGGTGCTCCTGATCGACGAGCTGTCGCTCGGCCTGTCACCCGACGCTCTCGCCGCCGTGCTCGACGCGGTCCGCGAGCTCGCCACGCAAGGCACCGCAGTCGTACTCGTCGAGCAGTCGATCAGCGCCGCGATCTCCCTCGCCGACAACGCGCTCTTCCTCGACAGCGGCCGCGTCCGCTACCAGGGACCGGCCAGCGCGCTGCGCGACCACCCGGAGCTGTTCGCGAGCATCGCGTTCGGCGCGGCCAGCGGCGGCGCGGGTGTCGGCGTCGGCTCCGAGCTCGCCCGGCTGCGCCAGCAGCAGCGCGTCGACCGCGACATCGTGCTGCGGGTCGAAGACGTCACCGCTGCCTACGGCTCGGTCCGCGTCGTCGACGACGTCAGCTTCGATCTCGCCGCCGGCGAGGTGCTCGGCGTCATCGGCCCCAACGGCGCCGGCAAGACCAGCCTGTTCGACTGCCTGTCCGGCCTGCTGCCCGCCGCCGAGGGCAGCGTCGAGCTCGCCGGTCAGGACATCACCACGCTCTCGCCGCACCAGCGCGCGAAGCTCGGCCTGATGCGCTCGTTCCAGAGCGTGCGCCTGTTCCCGTCGCTGTCGGTCCGCGACTGCATCGCGGTCGCGCTCGAGACCCGGCTGCAAGTGAAGAGCTCGGTCTACGCGGGGCTCTGGCTGCCACCCGCCCGCAACGAGGAGCGCCGCGTCGACGAGCGAGTCGACGCGCTGCTCGAGCTGCTGCACCTGGAGAAGGTCGCCGAGGCCCAGGTCGGATCCCTGTCCCTCGGCTCGCGCCGGATGGTCGACCTCGCCTGCCAGCTCGCCGCCCGGCCCAAGGTGCTGCTGCTCGACGAGCCGGCCGCCGGTCTCGCGCAGTCCGAGACCGAGCTGCTCGGCCCGCTGGTCGGCCGGATCAGCAGCGACCTCGACTGCGCCGTCGTGATCATCGAGCACAACATTCAGGTGCTCGCCTCTGTCGCGCCGCGGCTGATCGCTCTCGACGCCGGCGCCGTCATCGCGCAAGGCCCGTCCGCCGACGTCCTCGCCGACGATGCGGTCACCGCGGCCTACTTCGGCACCCGCCGCCCCGCCGTACCCAAGTCTTCTGCACGCAGCAACGAGCTCGTGACGGCGTCGTCATGAGCCCCGCCAGGAAAGGAACCCCTTCGACGATGCCGACCTCACCGCGCACCTCACGAAGTCGCACCCGTACGTCGACCGCCGTGAAGGCGGCGACCCAGAAGGGGATGACCGCGAAGGGATTCCAGGACGCCTTCGACCGGATCGTGGCCAACGCCTCGGAGGTGATCAAGGGCAAGGAGCCGGCACTGCGGCTGGTGCTGACCGCGATGATCGCCGACGGTCACTGCCTGCTCGAGGACATGCCCGGCACCGGGAAGACGATGATGGCCCGCGCGCTGTCGACGTCGATCGAGGCGCGCTCGACCCGTATCCAGTGCACGCCGGACCTGCTGCCGTCCGACGTCACTGGTGCGCCGGTGCTCGACGCGAAGACCGGCACGTTCACCTTCCGCGAGGGGCCGGTGTTCGCCAACGTGCTGCTGGTCGACGAGATCAACCGGGCGACGCCGAAGACGCAGTCGGCGCTGCTCGAGGCGATGCAGGAACGCAACGTGACGATGGACGGTCACACCCACGCGCTGCCCAAGCCGTTCCTCATCCTCGCCACGCAGAACCCGCTGGAGATGGCCGGCACGTTCCCGCTGCCCGAGGCGCAGCTCGACCGCTTCCTGCTCAAGCTGTCCGTCGGCTATCCCGACCGCGACGCCGAAGGCGAGCTGCTCGACGCCAACTCCTCCTCTGAGGCGATCACCCGGCTCGGCGCGGTGTCGTCGACCGCGGAGATTCTCGCGATGCAGGAGTTCTGCACCGACGTCGAGCTGCCCGAGCCAGTGAAGATGTACATCGTCGACGTCTGCCAGGCGACTCGCACCGACCCGTCGCTGCTCATGGGCGCCAGCTCGCGCGCGTCGATCAGCCTGGTCAAGGCGTCGCGCGTGCGCGCCGCGTCGCAGGGCCGTGATGTCGTGCTGCCCGACGACGTACGCGCGCTCCTTGGCCCGGTCATCGAGCACCGGCTGATCCTCACGCCTGACGCGCAGCTGCGCGACGAGTCGGTGGGCGCCGTGCTCGAGCGCATCCTGGCGCGCATCCCGGTGCCGCTCGGGGTGGGCGAGTCGAAGCCGTCGTTGCGGAAGGCCGCCTCGGCCTGATGCTCCGCCGATCCTCACGCGCGCGACGGCGCCGCGGCCAGCCGGAGACGGCGGGGCTCGCGGCGCTGGTCGAGCGCTTCACCGGGCTCACGGCCTCAGGCGCGGTCGTGGCGGTGATCAGCGTGGTCGGCTATGTGCTCGCGCGTGCGGTCGGCGGACAGGCGCTGTTCCTTCTGGTGTACGCCGGGATCGTGCTCGTCGTCGCGGCGGTCGCGACGTCACGCCGTAAGCGACGACTCGACGCGGAGCGCTCGACGCTGCCGACCCGGATGCGAGTCGGGCAGGCCGCCAACGTCGAGGTGACCGTGCGCGCGCCGCGGCGGCTGCGCGCCTTCGTGCTGGAAGAGCACGTGCCGTCGCTGCTCAGCGACCCGGTGCGGGTGCCGGTTGCGAGCGTCGGCGGGGCGCAGGAGTTCGTCCACTCCTACACGCTTCGCCCGACGCTGCGCGGCGTCTACTCACTCGGCCCGCTGGCCGCGGAGTGGACCGACCCGTTCGGTCTTGCGCGCCACCAGCAGGTGCTCACCGAGCCGCTCGACGTGATCGTGCACCCGAGCACGGAGGCGATCTTCGACCGGCCGCTGACCCGGATGTGGGAGGACCCGCCGTTCCGCCCGCCGATCTCCAAGCCGTGGCCGCAGGGCTTCGAGTTCTACGGGATGCGCGACTACATCCCGGGTGACGACCCACGGCGCATCGTGTGGACCGCGGCGGCGCGCACCGGCAAGTACCTCGTGCGCGAGTCCGAGCAGGGCATCACCGACCGGATCACCCTCGTCATCGACAACGACGCGACCGCGCACAGCGCGGGCTATCCGTCGGAGACCTTCGAGCTCGCCGTGCGCGCCGTCGCATCGCTCGGCGCGTACCACATCAAGCAGGGCTACTCGGTCCGGCTGATCAGCAACGACGCCGAGATCGCACCGGGCCTTCGCGGCGCCAAAGCGCGCATCCAGCTGCTCGACGAGCTCGCCAAGCTCGAGCTGTCCGACGCTCCACCGACCAATGCGATCGAGCGCGTCGTCACGGAGCGTCGCGGCGACACCCACATGTGCGTGGTGTCGACCCAGTTCACCAGCAAGACCGCCGCCCGGATCCGGCTGCTGACCGAGCGCGGCATGTCGCTCGTCGTCGCGCTCGTGAAGTGGGACGAGTCCGATCCCAACGCGCCGCGGCGCGCCCGCGAGATCGGTGCGCAGGTCGTGCAGATCAGCCCAGGTCAGCAGCTCGAGGCGCCGTTCGCTCACGCGCTCGGGGTGGGCCGGCGATGACGACGACCCTCGACGCGCCACTGCGCGACGCTGCGTCATCGAACCCCGCGTCATCGAACCCCGCATCGCTGATGCCCGGAGACCTCGCGGAACTGGACAAGCCGCAGCCGGACCTTCCGGACGCGCCCGACAACGACGCGATCGACGAGGACGAGCTGTCTCCGGTCACCGCGTCGCTGGTCGCCGTGTCGGGCGCGCTGTCCGCGCTCGGTGCGGCGTGGATGGTCGGCGGCATGTTCCGCGGCCCGGAGGCACGGATCGTTGCGATCGTCGGCGTCGTGCTCGGCGGCGGGCTGAGCTTCGCGGCCACCCGCTGGCGGGCGTCGCTGCTGCAGTACCTCGTGCTGCCTGCCGCGCTGCTCACCGGCGCCGGACTGATGGCCGGCTCCTCGGGCGCCGGCACGTCGAGCCTTCCCGCGCTGGTGAAGGACGCGGCCACCACGTCGCAGGTGCTGCAGCCGCCGATCGACTTCGCGCCGGGCTGGCGGCTGATCCTCGTCGTCGTACTCGCGCTCGTCACTGCCGCCGCGTCGGCGCTGGCGTTGTCGCTGCGGCGCACCCGGCTCGCGGTCGCGGTGCCGGTGCCGCTCACCGTCGCCGCCGCGCTCGTGCAGCCCAACGGCAGCGCGATCGCGACCAGCGCGGTCAGCGTCGGCTTCGTCGTGATGGCCCTCGCCACGTCGTACGCCGCCGACGGGGTCGGCGACAGCTTCGACGTCGGCTTCGAGGTACGCCGGCTCGGGCGCAGCGCCGTCGCAGGCGTGCTGCTCGTCGCGGCGCTGATCCTCGCGAGCAAGGCGTCGTTCCTGTTCCCCGACGACACCAGCCACCACGTCGTGCCGCCGCGCAAGCCGCCGATCAGCCCGCCGCCGAAGGACGTACCTCTCTATACCGTGCGCGGACCGCTCACCTCGCCGCTGCGGGTCGGCGTCATCGACGTCTACGACGCGAAGCAGCAGGCATGGCTGCTGCCACCGGTCGACAACCAGCGGCTGCAGCGGCTCGACCTCCCGGCGGCGGTGCCGGATGCGCCGACCGCGACGACCGGCACGCCGAGCCACGTGACGATCACCATCGACCAGGCGACCGGCCACATCCTTCCCGCGCTTGCCGGCACGACGGCGATCGGCGGGGACACCAGCGTCGACTACGACCCGCGCACCCAGACCCTCGCGCTGCCGAGCCGTCCGGTCTTCACGGGCTTGAGCTACACGCTGACCGTGCCGCCATCACCGACCGGCGCGCAGCTGTCTGCGGCGAGCGGTCGCGTGCCGGACGCGGAGAAGCAGTTCCTCGACGCGCCTCCGGCGCCACCCGCCGTCCAGGACGTGCTGGCGAAGGCGCCGAACGGCACGTTCGCGCGGCTGCAATATGTCCGCGCTGCTCTGTACAAGCACTTCACCGCGGTCGGCGAGGGCAAACCAACCGACGTCTCCGCTGCGCGCGTCGCGCAGCTGCTCAAGGGCGGCACCGGCAATCCCTACGAGCTGACCGCGTCGGAGGCGCTGCTCGCGCGGTGGGCCGGCATCCCGGCGCGGATGGGCTACGGCTACTACAACGGCCAGAAGCAGAAGGACGGCAGCGTCCAGTTCCGGCCGATGAACGCCGCGACCTATCTCGAGGTCTACGTCGCGCCGTACGGATGGCTTCCCATCATCGGCACCCCGCCGCACGCGCAGGAGAGCCTGTCCAACAACCAGCAGCGCACCAACACCCAGATCAAGGCCTCGCCGGACCTCGGGCTGCAGCTGCTGCTGCCGGTGCGGGTGCCGGACGTAATCCCGTTCTACGCCTACGTCCGCTACTACGCGTTGCGGGCGCTGCCGATCGTCGCGGGCGCCGGGCTGCTGCTCCTTCTTTATCCGGTCGCGCTCAAGCGAGTACGCCGACGTCGTCGCGCCGCGTGGGCGGTGGCCAACGGACCGGCGGGTGCGGTCGCCGTCGCCTACTGCGAGCTGCGTGACCGGCTGCTCGATCTCGCACTGCCGGGTCGGGGCGCGACGCCGCTGGAGCTCGTCGAACTGGTCGAGGAGGACGAGGAGCATGCCGAGCTCGCGTGGCTGGTGACGCGTGGCCTGTGGGGTGACCTGCGCGGCAAGCTCACCGACGTCGACGCGAAGTTCGCGCGACAGCTCGCCGAGTCCGTCGGCACGCGGATCTCAAAGGCGCAGCCGGAGACCGCGCGACTGCTCGCGGCGGTGGCGCGGGCGAGTCTGCGTCAGCCGTACAGCCGCGAGCTTCCCAACGTGTGGCTGCAGCTGCGGCTGCCGCGGCCTCGCCTGCGCGGCGCGTTGCGCCGGGTGCGGCCCGCGCACGCGATGTCGCTGCTGGCACTGCTCGCGATCCTGTTCACCGCGGGTTGCAGCGGGCCGGGCACTGCGAAGGCCGAGGCGCCGGTGCCGTTCCCGACCCGGATCGCGCCGCCCGTCGTCGCCGGGCTCACTGTGCATGACGAGCCGAAGGCCGACCGTGCGTACACGACCGGAGCGAAGGACCGCAACGTCATCGTCGGGCGCGGCAAGGTCGTGTCGTTCAGCGGCGACGGCTTGATCCAGGCGGCGTTGCAGATCGGGCAGTTCAAGCCCGGGTACTCCACCACCGACCCGCAGGTCGTCAAGGCGATCACCGCGAGCCTCGCGACCGACGCGACCGTCCAACCGCTGCGGCGCGAGGGCGCGCATGAGCTGTTCGGCTCGACGCAGGGCAGCCAGCGGATCTATCTGTGGTTCCCGACGACGCAGTCGATGGCGCTGCTCGTCGTGCGCGCGCAGATCACCGCCGGCGCCGCGGAAGCACTCGCCCGCGCACTCATCGACTACGGCGACGGCGGGACGATCCAGGAGGCGGCGCTGAAGGCGGCGTTCGACAACCCGGCACCCGAGCTCGCACCGACTCCGACGACGAGCGTGACGTCGTCCGCGACCCCCACCCTCCGGCCCTCGGCCGCGCCCACCCCGAAGGCGACGCCATGAGGCCGACCCGCGCCGGAGCTGCGCTGCTCGTGACGATCGCCCTGCTGTCCGCGTGCGGCCCGGCAAAGCAGCTGAAGCTGGACCTGCGCACCGTCGGCGTGACGGTGCCGCGCGTTGTCACACCTGCCGTCGCACTCGTCCCGCCGTCGGCGCCACCGCCAGCGCCGCTGCCGCCGATCCCACCGGTCCAGACGCAGCTCCCGCCCGTGCCGCCCGTCGTACCTCCGCCGCCGACCTGCCCGAAGGCGTCACCGCTCGCCGTACCCGACCGGCCGGCAGGGGTGAGCGTCGTGCCGCCCGCATCGCAGACGTTCGTGCACAAGGCGCACTACGTGGTGTCGTCGGGCAAGCTCACAGCGTCGGCGGACGACCTCGTCAAGGTCACGATCAAGAACCTGCCGGACACGACCACCAGCACCGGGCAGGTGGTGAAGTCCTGGCGGGTGCAGCAGGTCGACGTCGCGGCGAAGAGCCGCGCGGTCGAGGTCTACCAGCTGGTGATGCCCTCGGGTGCGGTCGACGCGACCACCCCCGGCGTCTACCTCGTCGGGCTGGCGTGGTCGGACCCGGTGCGCGGCAAGCTCACGTTCCAGCCGCTCGGCAACGGCCTCGAGGTGCTGCCCTCGCCCGTGCAGGTTGCGCAGAACCCGGCGCAGTACGCCGGCATCGCCACCGACCCGGACACGCTCACCACGTTGGAGCTGATCCGCAACGTCGGGGCGCGCAAACGGATCGACCTGTGCGGCCACGTCGTCGACACCTGGACAGTGAAGATGACTGGCACGCTGGTCTCGCCGAAGACGGCGCTGCAGGTCACGTGGAACCAGCAGTTCGCAACGGCGTACGGCGCGGCTGACGTCGACGAGCTGTTCAGCATCTCCGACCTCACCGGCGGCGGCTCGTGGTCACGCCGGCTGGTCAGCACGACGGTGCCGAAGCTGCCGGCTGCCAAGGGCGCGAAATGAGTCCCGCCGCGCGCCGGCTGCGGCGACCGGGACGCACGTCGGGGATGTTCAACCTCGGCGTCGCGCTGGCGGTGCTCGCCGTACTGCTCCCGCTGCTGCTCAACGCAGCGACGTCGGCGCCGCCGACCGCGTCGGAGTTCTCGCCCAACGCGACGCAGGTGATCAAGACGCCGCCGCCGGGCGCGCCGGCCGCGAGCAATGGCGAGGGCAAGGGTGGCGTCGGCAACGGCGCGACCGCGACGCCCACTCCTACGCCGACGAAGACCGAGCAGGTGTCTTCCAACCTGCTCAAGCAGTGCGTCGGCCCGCCGCCACTGCGCCAGATCGAGGACCCGCAGTCACCGCCGTGCATCGCGTTCTGGAAGGGCGACAACGGGGGAGCCACCTCGCAAGGTGTGACGAGCGACGCGATCTACATCGCGGTGCCGACGCCGGAGAGCAAGGAGGCGCAGTACAACGCGCTGTTCCACTTCTTCAACAACCGCTTCGAGCTCTACGGTCGACATCTGGTCCCGGAGTACTGCAACGGGTCCTACTCCGGCAGCGCAGACCAGGCGACGCAGGTCGCGGACGCGGCGACCTCCGCGACGGGCTGCAACGGCTCGAAGCCCAAGCCGTTCGCCTCGACGATGTACCGCGCCGGCAACAATGGCTCCTACTACATCCCGCAGATGGCCTGCCGCTACCACGTCGTCTCACTCGGCTCCTACGCGCCGTTCGACAGCAAGTTCATGGACCGGTGCGCGCCGTACGTGTGGCAGTACCCGATGCTCGCCGACAACGAGTTCGCGAACGTCGGCGAGTGGGCGTGCAACCGGCTCGCCGGGCACATCGCGAGCTACGGCGGCACCAGCTCGGTGCGGCTGGGCGGCAAGCCGCTCAACAAGCTGCCACGCAAGTTCGGGATCTTGCTCGAGCCGTTCACAGACGATGACCCGCTGGACCGTCCGGGGTCGCTGGACCCGATCACGTCACGGTTGAAGGCGTGCGGTGCGCCGATCGCGAGCCGAGACGTGATCGTCAACCCGGTCAGCGGCGAGTTCGACCCCGCGACCGCGCAGAACGCGATCCTGCAGCTGAAGAACGACGGCGTCACCTCCATCTTCTGCATGTGCAACTTCTTCTCGTTCGGCACGCTGGGCCGCGCCGCCGCGGCCAGCGCCTACACGCCGGAGTGGATCTCCTCGACGATCGGGCTCAACGACGTCGACAGCTCGTTCATCCTCGGCGCTGACCTCGGCTCGCAGCTGCAGCACACGTTCGGGGTCACTTTCCAGCCGCGGATCGTGCCGCCGCTGGAGAACCCGTACAACATCGCGCTGCAGGAAGGTGACCCGTCGCAGGCGCCGGACACGACAGTGCTCGTCGAAGGCGAGCTCGAAATCTACCGGGCACTGCTGCTGATCGCGTCCGGCGTGCAGATGGCGGGGCCGCACCTGACGCCGCAGACGTTCGCCGCCGGG
Source organism: Mycobacteriales bacterium (assembly GCA_035545635.1). GTDB lineage: Bacteria > Actinomycetota > Actinomycetes > JAFAQI01 > JAFAQI01 > DASZTV01. The sequence continues at coordinate 155,141 of DASZXY010000009.1, forward strand.
CTGCAGAGGACGACCTTCCCGAACCCGATCACCTCGACGCACGCGGGCGCCGTCGGCTTCCACGACAGCGGCTACAGCATGACCGACGACGGCGCGGAGTGGTGGTACGACGTCAACGCGGTCGGCCCGTTCACCGACAGCTCGTCACATCGGGGGACTGTCTGCTACCTCAACGGCGGTCGCCGCTACACGCTGGGCCACTGGCCTCGCGGCCCGGCTCCCTTCTTCAAAGGCAAGTGCGACGCATGACCACGACGAGAGAGACGAAACCGCGATGAACGTTCAATCGACTGGTGACTTCGACCCGGCACGTCTGGCGCGGCTGGACAAGCACCTTGCCCGGTACGTCGACGACGGACGGATGGTCGGCTGGCACCTCGCGATCACCCGTCACGGCGAGGTCCAGCACGACTCGACGTACGGACTGCGGGATCGCGAAGCCGGCTTGCCGGTGGAGTCCGACACGATCTGGCGGATCGCGTCGATGACGAAGCCGATCGTCTCGGTTGCAGCTCTCACGCTGTGGGAGGAGGGCGTCTTCGAGCTCACCGACCCGATCAGCAAATGGATCCCGGCGTTCGAAGACGTTCGCGTCTACAGCAAGGGCAGCGCCGCGGCGATGGTGACGGTGCCCGCGATCGAGCCGATCCGGGTCTGGCACCTGTTCACGCACACGTCGGGCATTACGGCCGGGTGGATGCACAACTCGATCGTCGACGAGGCCTACCGGAACGCGGGCTATGAGTTCGGTGCGCCGGAGCACGCGAAGAACATCGCGGACGTGGTGGAGGACTGGGCGAAGCTGCCGCTGCTGTTCCAACCCGGCACCGCGTGGGGCTACGGCAACTCCCACGAGGTGCTCGGCCGGCTGATCGAGATCTGGAGTGGGCAGCCGCTCGACGAAGCCGTCCGCAGTCGGGTCACTGAGCCGCTCGGGATGACGGACACCGTGTGGTGGTGCGACGAGTCGCGGCTTCCGCGCCTGGCCGCTCTCTACATGCCCGATGCGGCAGGCCAGGCAACGCGGCTGAACGCGTGGGAGTCGGACGTGCCACCGTCGATTCTGATCGGCGGCGGCGGGATGCTCGGGACCACCGCTGACTACATCCGCTTCATGCAGATGATGCTCAACGAGGGCGAGCTCGACGGCGTGCGCATCCTCGCCCCCGCGACGATCCGGATGATGACGGGCAATCACCTGAAGGGTGACCTCGAGCAGCTTTCGAGCGGCGGCTTCGCGGAGACCTCACTCGAAGGTGTCGGCTTTGGTCTGGGCGTCGCCGTACTCGTCGATCCGCTCGCCTCACACAGCGTCGCGAGCAAAGGGGAGTACTACTGGGGCGGCATCTTCGGCACGGCGTTCTGGTGTGACCCGGTGCAGGACCTGTCGTGCGTGTTCATGACGCAGCTCATGCCGGCGAGCGCCTACCCGGTCCGGACCCAGCTCCGACAGCTGGTCTACTCCGCCCTCATCCGCTGACCCCCCGGATCAGGGGTTGGAGGTTAGATGGCGTGCGCGACTCGTACGACGACGAGGACGAGAGCCGCCGCGCCGAGGAGTCGTCGGAACCAGTTGGAACCGTTCGCGAGCTCTTCGTAGGCCCAGATCGCCAGCGCGACGTACGTCACCGCCTGCAGATAGCGACCCGTCGTACCGGCGACAAAGTGATGAGCGAGCCCGGCCGCGAGCGCGACGATCAGCGGTGCGTTCGGGAACTGCGCGATCGGGAACTTCGGCGGGTAGCCGAGCTTCGTCAGCCGCTGGTAGCCGCGCCATGCGCGCACGGGTAACGCTCGCCGGCTACGGCTACTCGTGTCAGCTGACAAGACCGGCGCCGACGTTGATGGCGGTCGCCAGGATGACGGCACCGAACAGATAGGACAGCAGTGCGTGCCGCAGCGCGAGGCGGCGGTACGCCACGCTCTGCAGGTCGGTGTCGGAGACCTGGAAGGTCATCCCGATCGTGAACGCGAGGTAGGCGAAGTCCGAGTACGGCGGGCGGACCTTGTTCTCGAAGTCGACGCCGCGCTGGGTGTCGTCCGCGGTGGCGTAGTACATCCGCGCGTACTTCAGCGTGAAGATCGTGTGCACCAGGACCCACGACACCACCACCGCCGCGATCGCGATCCCGATCTCGGTGTCGCGGACCGAGCCGTGCGCCGAGTTCGCCTTCACCATCAGCGTTGCGACGCCGCCCAGACTGGCGACCGCGGCCAGCAGCAGCGCGAGGTCTGACACCGGACGGCTCGGGTCCTCGCTACTCGCGTGTGACGACGTCGCCTCCGCGTCGAGAGGCCAGATTCTTATCCAGATGAACGCCAGATAGGCCAACACCGAGACGTCGAACCCCGCAAGCGGGCCGATCGCTCCGCGGTAGAGCAGACCCGCGACCACTCCGGCCGCCACGCCGATCGCAGCGACGGCGAGGACGTGAAGACCAGCGGTGCGGCGCACGGTCGCAGGCTACGGGAGACGCTGGCCCAAGCAATGCTGCTTGGGCCGCGGCCGACCCGGCGTATGTTGGCCTGAATGGCTAGAGCCGATCAGCACAACATTCACGTCGCCGGTCAGACCAGCGGCCAGCCCATCCTCTTCGCGCACGGCTACGGTTGCGACCAGAACATGTGGCGACACGTCGTGCCTCGGTTCGAGGATCGTTACCGGGTCGTCTTGTTCGACCACATCGGGGCCGGCGGCTCCGATCTCACCGCGTACGACCCGGTGCGCTACGCCTCCCTGCAGGGCTATGCCGACGACGTCCTGCAGATCTGCGAGGAGCTCGATCTCACCGACCTCATCTTCGTCGGGCACTCGGTGTCGGCGATGGTCGGAGTGCTCGCTGCGGAAGCAGCACCGGAGCGATTCGCGGCGCTGGTGCTCGTGGGGCCATCGCCGTGTTACATCGACGACGAGGGATACGTCGGCGGGTTCAGTCGCGCCGACATCGACGAGCTGCTCGCGTCGGTGGACAGCAACTACCTCGGCTGGTCGTCCGCGATCGCGCCGGTGATCATGGGTCGGCCCGACCACCCCGAGCTCGCCCAGGAGCTGGAAGAGAGCTTCTGTCGTACCGACCCCGACATCGCGCGGAAGTTTGCGCACGCCACGTTCCTCGCCGACAACCGCGGGGATCTGCCGAAGGTGCAGACGCCGTCGCTGGTGATCCAGTGCACGAACGACGTGATCGCGCCGGTCGCGGTAGGGGAGTACGTGCGCGACCAGATGCCGAACGCGACGATGACGTTGCTCGACGCCACCGGCCACTGCCCGCACCTTTCCGCGCCGGGCGAGACCGCTGACGCCATCGAACGCTTCCTGGGGTCCGTGCTTCCCGCCGGTCGATGACCGGCACGGAAGACGACACCGTGGAAGGCTTCCTCGAGGCCCTCCTCGACGACGACCCGCAGACGCTGTACGACCGTGCGCCCTGCGGCTACCTCTCGACCACGCCCGACGGCACGATCCTCAAGGCGAACGCCACCTTCCTGGACCTCACCGGCTACTCCCGCGAGGCTCTGGTCGGGCGGAAGCGGTTCGTCGACCTGCTGACTGCGGGCGGGCGCATCTACCACGAGACCCACTACGCACCGATGCTGCAGATGCAAGGCAGCGCACGGGAGATCGCCCTCGAGCTGATCTGCGCCGACCAACGGCGGCTCCCGGTGCTCGTCAACTCGGTGCTCGAGAAGGACCGGGCCGGCAACCCGTCGGTGATCCGCACGGCAGTCTTCGATGCGACCGATCGGCGCAGCTACGAGGAAGAGCTGCTGCGCCAGATGAAACGCGCCGAGCAGTCCGAGGCGCGGGCCACGGCGCTCGCGCGGACGTTGCAGCAGACGCTCATCCCGCCCCATCTGCCGGTGATCGACGGCATCGACGTGGGTGCGGAGTACCGGCCGGCGGGCGACGGCAGCGAGGTCGGCGGCGACTTCTACGACTTCTTCCAGGCCGGCGACGACTGGGTGATCGCGATCGGTGACGTCTGTGGGAAGGGAGCCGAAGCCGCGGTCGTTACCGCGCTCGCCCGTTACACGCTGCGCGCCGCCGCCGTGCAGGACGCCTCGCCGGCACGGGCGCTGACCCTGCTGAACGAGGCGCTGCTTCGGGCTGACGTCGACCGCTTCTGTACGGCAGCGGTGCTGCGGCTTGGCCGCACCGAGGGCGGATGGGTTGCTTCGGTATGCGCGGCCGGCCACTCCCTCCCGATCCATGTCGCCGAGGACGGCCACGTCGCCCAACTGGGGATGGCCGGGCCGTTGCTCGGCGTACTCGACGAGGTCGAGCTGACCGACACCACTGCCGAGCTGGCCGTGGGAGATCTCCTTGTCGCCTACACCGACGGCGTCACCGAGGCGCGATCGCCCGGCGGTGACTTCTTCGGGGAGGTTCCGATCCTCGGCTTCGTCTCGGCTGGTTCCGGCAGCGCGCCGGAAATCGCGAGATCGCTCCTCGAAGCGGTCGTGGCCTTCCAGGAAGGTCATGTCCGCGACGACATAGCGATTGTCGCGGTAGGTATCCGTTGATCCGTATGCCGTGACCGGCACTTCGACCTTCGTATGATCCGGAGATGAGCGACCCCACCGGTGCCGGGCCGGCTCGGACCCTGACGGCGTCGGTCGTGTTCGTCGACGTCGTCGGTTCCACCGCTCTGCGCTCGCAGCTGGGCGAGGAGCGCACCGACGCGTTCGTCAGGGATCTCGAGGCACGCATCGGCGACGTCGTGGGCAGCTACCAGGGACGGGTCGTCAAGGGTCTCGGCGACGGCGTCATGGCGGTCTTCGAAGCCGCGGTGGACGCTGTGGGCGCAGCAGTCGCCATGCACCAGGAGACCGAGCTGGCCGGTCGGCAAGATGCGGCGCTCGCGGTTCAGCTGCGAATCGGGATTTCCGCCGGAGATGTGTCGATCGACGGCAACGATGTTCTCGGTGCCCCGGTGGTCGAGGCGTCGCGGCTGTGCGCGGCGGCTCAGCCGGCGCAGGTGCTCGTTGCCGACCTGGTGCGGTCGCTCTCGCGTGGCCGGGGCAGCTTCGTCTTCGAGTCCGTCGGAGAGCTCGCGCTGAAGGGTCTCCCGGAGCCCGTCCCGGCCTGCCAGGTGATGTGGGAGCCACTCGACGCCGGCGGCGCGTCCGGACAGGCGCTGCCGTTTCCCGGGTTGCTCACTGCGGGCAGCAGCACGACGTACGTCGGGCGGCCGGCGCTCACCGAGGCACTCACCGCGATGCTGGACAAGGTCGTCACCGGTCAGATCAGCCTGGCGGCGGCGCTGCTTTCCGGCGAGCCGGGAATCGGCAAGACGCGCACTGCCGCCGAGGTCGCTCGCCGGGCCCACTTTGCGGGCGCGATCGTGCTGTACGGCTGCTGCGACGAAGAGCTCGGCGTACCGTTCCAGCCCTTCGTCGAGGCACTCGACTTCTACACGACGCATCGCTCCGAACCGCGGCTCGGCCGGTTGGCCGGCGAGCTCGTGCGCCTGTGTCCCGAGGTTGCGGCCCGGGTCCCGGACCTGCCCGAGCCCGTCAGCTCCGACCCGCGCACCGAGGAGTACCGGCTGTTCGAGGCGGTGAGCTCCTGGCTGATCGAGGCGTCGGCAGAGTCGGGCATGGTCGTGGTGGTCGACGACATCCACTGGGCGACGCGCGCGACTCTGCTGTTGCTTGCCCACCTGCTGAAGGCGGCGGCCGCTGACCCGTCGGCGCGACTGCTGGTGATCGGCACGTACCGCGACACAGAGCTGGGTCGTCACCACCCGCTGACAGGTGTGCTCGCTGACCTCCGCCGGGTCGCCGGCGTCGAGCGCTTCGACCTGCACGGGCTGGACCTGGAAGAGACGATCGAGCTGGTGAGCGTGGCGGCCGGCCACGATCTCGATGCCGACACTCGTCAGCTCGCCGAGGCGGCGTACGCCGAGACCGAAGGCAACCCGCTGTTCATGGGGGAGGTGCTGCGCCACTTCGTCGAGACGGCCAAGGTCCAACTCGTCGACGGTCGCTGGCAGGTGAGCGATCCGGGTCAGATCGAGGTGCCCGAAGGCGTACGCGATGTGCTCGGCAGGCGTCTCGGCCGGCTGTCCGACACCGCCAACCGTGTGCTGGCCGTGGCCGCAGTCATCGGCCGTGACTTCGACCTGGAGCTGCTCGGGCAGGTCAGCGACGTCGATGACAACGCCTTGCTCGACGCATTGGACGAAGCGTCGCGGGCCCGGATCGTCGAGGAGACCGGTCGAGACCGGTTCCGGTTCTTCCACGCCATGATCAAGGAGACGTTGTACAGCGAGCTGACCTCGGCGCGGCGGCGGCGGTTGCACCAGAGCGTGCTCGAGGTGCTCGAGAAGCTGCGGCCCTACGACGCGGTGGCTCTGGCGTACCACGCAGTGGAAGCCGGCCCGACCGGTGGCGACGTTGGCGCGGCGGTCGGTCATCTGCTCAGCGCCGCGGCGCAGGCGGCTGAGTCCAGTGACCTGGCAAGTGCCGAGACCTACTACCGCCAGGCCGTCGAGCTGATCGACACCGGTGTCGCCGATCCGGTGCGGCGCCTCGAGGCGGTGTGCGGGCTCGGCGCAGCGCAGCGCGACCAGAGCAATCCAGCCTTCCGCGAGACGCTCCTCGAAGCGACCAACGCCGCGTTGGCTCTCGGCCGGCCCGAGCTCGCGGCCAGAGCCGCGATCGCCAACTTCCGCGGTGTTTCGAGCGTGATCAACGCGGTCGACCGGGAACGCGTCGATGCCCTCGAAGCGACCATCGCGGGCTTTGACGGGAAACGCACGGCCGAGGTCGCATTGCTGCTGGCGACGTTGGCGGCGGAGATCAACTACGACCCGACGGTGGCTCTCGCGCGTCGCCAGGAGATTGCCGATCGGGCGGTCGACATCGCGCGTGAGCTCAACGACCCGCGGGTGTTCGCGGAGGTCGTGCTTCGCGCCGCGCGCGCGTACTTGGTCCCCGATCGGGTCGACAACGCGATGGCGCTGACCGCTGAAGCGGTGCGCATCGCTGACACATTGCCTGACCCGACGCTGTCAGCCGTGGGGCGGATCCTGCATCAGGTGACTTGTGCGATGACCGGAGACCTGGTGCAGGCCCGCCGGCTGATCGCCGAGGCGCTCGAGATTGCCCAGGCTGACTGCCCACCGTTGATCCTTGCGCTGGCCCGCGGCAACTGGGTTCAGTACGTCCTGTGCGACGGGCGCATAGCGGAGGCAGCGGCCTACAACGACGAGTCCCTGGTGTTCGCCCAGCAGATCGGCGTTGCCGACGCCGACCAGTGGTGGGGCGCGATCGCGGTTGCTCTCGCGTACCTGCAAGGCAACTTCGGCGCTCTGGCGGACGCGGTTGGCGACTTCGCCGACCGCTATCCGGGAGCGGTCGCATGGCGGGGGACGCACGCCTGGACCCTCGCCGAGGCGGGTCGCGTCGACGAAGCCCGCGAGGTCGTCGAGCGGCATGGAGTCGCCGAGGTCGACCGCTATCCGGTTGACGACTTCGCGCTGCCCGCTTGGTCGTATCCGGCGTTCATCGCGATGGAGCTTCAGGATCCGGGACTCGCCGCCGCCGCGGAGGCCGTGCTCACCCCGCATGCCCAGCTCTGGGTGACGCTGCAGGTGTACTGCTTCGGCCCGGTGACCTGGCCGCTCGCTGTCGCCGTCGCGACGCAGGGCCGGTACGACGAGGCGGTCGAGCTGTTCGAGCGAAGCGACGTGCTGCTGACCGACCGGGGATTCGAGCTGCAGCGCAACGCCATGCGATTTGACTGGGCCAAATGCTTGTCGCGCAGCGACGCTCCCGGCCATCGGCAGCAGGCGCGCGACCTCGCCCTGGCGGGCTCCGCCCAAGCCGAGCGTGACGGGCTGGACGCGGCCAAGCAACGGTTCGACGTACTGCTCGAGTCGCTCGCCTCGCAGTAGCGCCCGTGCGCCCCGGGCCAAGGTGGCTCAGCGCTTTCGGTGCTGCCGGCGCGGCTCGAACAGTGGCGGGAGATAGCGGAGCATCAGCGTCGACCAGGTCACGTGGGTCACGATCGGATCGATGATGCCGCCGCTTTCGCGGCGCTGCTTGACGAAGATCCAGCCCATCACACCCGATGCGGCGACCAACGCAGGGTTGCGCGTTGCCGTCGTCACCGCCATGTACGTCGCGGTGGTCGCGGCGACCTGATGGCGTGGCGTCAGCGCGTCGTACACCGCACCACGGAAGAAGACCTCCTCGGCGAGGCCGTTGACGAGCGCGGTGCCAAGGACGGCCGCGTCTGACCCTTCGTGGCTGTAGGCCAGCACCGAGCGCAGTGCGCTGTCGAGCACCGGGATCCGCCGGGCGACTCGGGCCGCGGCGTAGAAGGTGGCGAACGCGCCGGCGCCGATCGCAACCGGACGTGCGAGGTCCGCCGCTGTAGTGACGCGTCCTCGGACCCACTCCCGGCGGTGCGGCGCGGACAGGAGGCCGCCCACCGTCCACACCGCCGCGACGGCCCCGGTGAGCAGGTAGAACTCGCGCGAGTCCGGCTCGGTCGACAGCGACTTGCCGAGCAGCGCCCCGCCCGTGGCGGCCGTGATCGCGACGACGCCGCGGCGGCGCCGTCCGGTGTCGCGGGTCACGTGCGCGCGGCTTCGGCGCGCTCGCCCAGCGCAGAGAGCACCGCGTCGTCGAACGGAGTCGGCTCGAACGGGACGACATCGCGGATGCTGTGATCGGTGACGACCACCTCGTTGGTCATCGAGTCGACGAGTGATCGGCTCGTGCGACCGTCGACGTCGGTGACCAACGCCAGCCAGTACGACGAGAGCCGGGGAGTCAGCAGCGGAACGGTCTTGATGATGCGTCGCCGGCCCTCCAGTGCCGCCACCCGATGCAGCATCTCCTGATAGGTCAGCACCTCGGGACCGCCGATCTCGAAGGTCTTCCCGGCGGCGTCTGGATTTTCCAGGACGCCGAGCAGATAGCGGACCACGTCGGCGATCGCGATCGGCTGCGTCCTGGTATTCACCCATCTCGGTGCCACCATCGCGGGCAGGTGCTCGACGAGCTGTCGCGTCATCTCCCACGAGATCCCGCCGTGGCCGACGACGATGCCGGCACGCAGAGTGGTGACCGCGACGCCGGCGGACCCCAGCAGGCCCTCGACCTCGCGCCGGCTCTTCAGATGGTCCGACAGCTCGTCGTCGTCATTGCCGAGTCCGCCGAGGTAGATGATCCGCCCGACCTTCGCCTCCGCGGCGGCGGTTCCGAACGTCAACGCCGCCTTCGCGTCGGAGTCCACGAAGTTGGGGGAGTCGAGGGAGTGAACGAGGTAGTACGCCGCGTCACAGCCGTCCATCGCCTCGGCCAGCGAGTCGTCATCGCTGACGTCGCCCCGCACCGGAGTGCCCGCTCCGTCGTAGGACTCCGGATGGCGGGTCATCGCCCGTACGTCGTGGCCCGCGGCCTCCAGCTCCGGGCACAGCCGACTTCCGACGAACCCGGAAGCGCCGGCGACCAGGATTCTCACGTCATCGAGCCTGCCCGTGGAAGGCGGGGATAACCGGGACCCAGTCGCCACTACCCACCCCGATGTTCGATGATGCTGGCGGTGAGGAGCCGACGACGCGCGCTGACGGGCGGCCAAGTCATCGCACTGCTCGCGACGGTGCTCGCGGCGTGCTCGGGCCATCGCGCAGCCCCGGCCACCACCGCCGGCTACCCGGCCGCCTACGCGGTCGTGTATCGGGACGTCGTCAATGGCATCTCCCACACCGAGGTGCTGGAGGTCCACCGCCCGTTCGACGGCTTCGACCTGAGCTACTCCTTCCTCGAACCGACGTACTCGATGGCTCCGAGCGGTGGCTGGGTCTCGACCCCGACGGGGCTGTACGACGTCACGCAAAGCGGTCCGCGCTTGGTGGGCGGCCACCAACCAGGGCCGCCGAGTGGTGACGAGTACGTCGGGTCCGAGCTGGCGGACCTGGTGGGCCGCGGTCTCGCGCTTGACCTCAACTCCTCGCGCCGGATCGCCGGACGGCAATGCGCGGTGTACCGGTTTGCCTCCCCGCCGAGCGGGCCAATCGCGGCTGTCAGCTCGCGCGCGAAGGACCACGACGATCTCTGCATCGACGCCACCGGCCTGGTCCTCGGCGAGACGTGGACCTACCACGCGAAGGTGGTCGAGCGTCGTACCGCCAGCCTTGTCGCGGTCGGCACCGACGCGATCGCGCATGCCAACCTGCCGAATCCGCCGTCAACCGCGCACGCCAAGCCGGCGTCAGCGGCCGCGCCGTCGGTCACCTCGGTCGATGCGCCGGTGACACCGGTCGCAGCTCCCACAGTGCCGACCGGGTATCAGGTCGCGTTGCAGCCACAGCTCTTCCGGCTGCCGAACCCCGACAACCCGTCGACCGTCGCCGCGCGCAGTGTGGTCTGGAGCTACCGCAATGCGGCCGGACGGATCATCACCGTGGAGGTCGGCGCGGAAGCGGGTGGCAAGCTGCCGTGGTCGGTGAACGACACCGTCACTCGGCCGCTGTCGTTGCCGTCATTGGGTACCGCGACCTCGGCGCTTCGCTCGGACGGTCCGGAGATTCGCGTGGTGCTGCGCGGCGGCGGGTGGGTGCGGGTGCGCGGCACGGTGCCGCTCACCACCCTCATTGCGTATTCGCGGCAGCTTCGTCTTCGCTGAGCGACTGCCCCTCGACGTCGTCGAGAGGTTCCGACATCTTGACCAACCGTCCGCCGAGGACGCCGCGGCCCAGTGCCCACGCCACGAGCACCGTCGTGATGGTCACGCTGAGAAGGACCGACCCCACATCCGCTCTCATCGACTCACCGCCTTCGGCTTCGGCTTTGGCTTCGTCGCGGTCGACTTTGCCGCCGACGCCTTCGGGGCCGCGGGTCGCGCGCGTCGCGGCTTCGGTGTTGCACCCCGCGCGCGCTGTGCGCGCGGCTTGGGAGGGGCGGGCGGGTCCGCCCCCAGGTAGGACTCGACGACCAGCGGATCGCGCAGCACGACGTCAGGAGCGCCCTCAGCGATCACCGCACCCAGGTCGAGCGCGATCAGTCGGTCCGCGAGACTCGTGATCAACGGCATGTCGTGCTCGACGATCAGGACCGAGCAGTCGAGCTGGTCACGGACCGACTGCAACACCGGTCCGAGGGCTTCGGTCTCGCGTTGCGCGATGCCCGACGACGGCTCGTCGAGAAGCAGGATCCGCGGCCGGTGCGCCAGCATGCAGCCGAGCTCGACCATCCGCCGGGTGCCGGTCGAGAGCTCTGCGATGAACTTGTTGCGGTAGGCACCCAGGTTCATCAGATCGACGAGCTCGTCCACCTTGAGGTGAACGGCACGCTCGGCGTCGGAAACGCCGGGAATGCCGAGCAACGCGGGAAACGCCGCGGAGATCTCCGCCTCGCGGTGCAGCGACACCGCCAGTGACTCGGCGACGGTAAGCGTCGGCCACAGCCGCGCGTCCTGGAAGGAGCGTCCCAGGCCCGCCGCGGCCCGCTTGGCTGCAGGGGCACCGGTGACGTCCGTGCCGAACAGCGTGATCGAACCCGCGTCGGGGTGGGCGAACCCGGTGATGATGTCGAACAGCGTGGTCTTCCCCGCGCCGTTGGGTCCGATGAAGCCGAGAATCTCCCCGGCATGCAGGTCGAAGCTGACCCCGTTGACCGCCGTCACCCCGCCGTACCGCTTGGTGACGTCTCGGATCTCCAGGACCGCCGGTGCTTCGGCGACGGCGCGCGACCGAGCCGTGGCACGGCTACGCCTTCGCGGCTGCGGCGCTGTCCCGGCGAGGAACACGGCGCGCAGGATGTCCGGGCGCTCGAGCAGCTCACGAGTCGGACCTGTGAAGCGGACCTCCCCCTTCTCGAGGAAGACGGCTCGTTCGGCAAGGGAGAGCGCGGTGTTCACCGACTGCTCGACCAGCACGATCGTCGTCCCGCGCTCGTTGATCCGCCGCAGCATCTCGCCCAGACGCGCGACCACGGCGGGTGCCAGCCCTAGGGAGAGCTCGTCGATGAGGAGGAGCCTCGGTTCGGTGATGAACGCCATTGCGAGGCTCAGCATCTGCTGCTCCCCGCCGGAGAGGTCACCGGCGAGCGCATGCATCCGGGTGCGCAGGACCGGGAACTGGTCGAACGCCTGCTCCGTGGCCGACTGCAGGGCGCCTGGCTGCTTTCTCGACATCCAGCCGGCGACCTTCAGGTTGTCGGCGACCGTCATCGTGGGGAACACGCCCCGTCCGCCGGGCATCGCCATCACGCCCCGCGCGGCGCAGTCGTTCGGACCCTTGCGGGTGATGTCCACGCCGTCGAAGGTGACCGAGCCGGCACTCGGTCGCACGAGGCCCGTGATCGCCTTCAGCAGCGTCGACTTCCCAGCGCCGTTGGTGCCGAGCAGCGCGACGATCTCGCCAGGTGCGACATCGAGAGCAACGTCGAAGAGGACCTGCACGCCGCCGTAACCAGCAGCTAACTGCCGGCACGACAGCAGCGAGGCCGCTGCCGCACCGGACGCAGGCTCGGCAGGCTCGGTACGGCGGGGCTCGGCGGCGATGGCGTCGAGGCGGTCGGCGGTCAGCGACGGCACGGCGATTCCGCGACGTACGGCGAACCGGCGCAGCACGAGATCGCGGCTGCGGTAGAGGATCTCGCCAAGGCCGCCGGGCATGATCTGCAGCACCGTGATCAGGCCGGCGCCGGTGGCCAGCAGTGACCACTGCGCGGGCAGGAAGTACTGCGCGCCGTAAACGTAGAACGCGCCGAGGATCGCGCCCGGCAGCGAGCCGAGCCCGCCGATGACGACCATCGTGAAGAATGCGAGCCCCTGCTCGGCGTTGAACGACCCGACGTTGTAGGCCTGCTGTTGCACCACGAACAGTCCGCCGGCCAGGCCCGCGATGCCCCCGGACACGGCGAAGGACGCGAGCTTGGTCCGGGTGGTGTCGATGCCGAACGCCTGGGTCGCGAGCGGGTTGTCGTTGGTCGCGACCATGGCGCGTCCGGCGGTTGCGCTTCGCAGGTGGCGCACGGCGGCGATGACTGCTCCGAGCGCCACGAGCACGACGTAGTACATCTCGCGGTCGGACCCGATCGGGATCCGTCCGAACAACCGGATGCCGGGCAGCGGATCCGTGGTGTTGAACCACGGGATGAAACGGGGGACGAGCAGGTAGTTCGCTGCCGCGACGGCAAAGGCGAGAGTCGTCACGGCGAGGAACGGCCCGCTGATGCGCAGGGCCGGCACGCCAACGACCACCGCTGCCGTTGCGGCAACGGCAGTCCCGGCCGCAACTGCAAAGACGACGTTCACGCCGTGGTGCGTCACCAGCACTGCGGTCGTCGACGCGCCGAACCCCATGAACGCGACCTGTCCCAGCGAGACGTGACCGGACCAGCCGGTGAGCACGACGAGGGAGCAGGCGACGATCGCGTAGATGAGGATCACGGTGACCAGCTGCGTGCGAGCATCGGGAAGCACCCGGGGGAGCAGCAATGCGACCGCGACGAGGCCGAGGACCACGGCCCGGCTGCCGATCCGCACCGGCCAGGCCCGGGCCAGCTCGGGGGGAATCGGCCGGACCGGCCGCACCGCCTGCCAGCCTCCGATGCCCGTCTCTACCGCACGAGTGAGCCGGTTCGGCTTGACGAGAAGAGCGACCAGGATCACGACCAGCAGCGCGACGTCGACGTAGTTCGCATCCCGGAACGTCCAGGCGCTGAGCTGGTCGACGATCCCGAGGCCGACGGCGGCGACGACTGTGACCGGCAGGTTGGTCATGCCTCCGATGACCGCGGCCGCGAGGGTCGCGAGCAGCAGCGGCAGGCCCGAGGAGGAGACGCTCTCGAACGATGCGAAGCCTTGGATCGGAACCCGGAGCAGCACCGCGAGCGCCGACAGCAGGCCCGTGATCACCCAGACGACGACCGCGAGCCGTTCGGTGGGAATGCCGAGCAGCTTCGCGCGGTCCCCGTTGTCGGCCGCCGCGCGGATCGCCACTCCGTAGTACGTCGTGCGCAGGAACCACGTCAGCGCAAGAAGCACTGTCGGTACGACGATGAGCGCGATCACGTGGTTGCCGGTGAACACCACCGGGTTGATCCGGAAGTGCACCGACCACGGCGTGGTGAAGGTCCCGCTCCGGTCGCCGCCCCAGCTGAGCGGGATCAGGATGCTCAGGCCGTTGAGGATCTGGGCGAGTCCGATGGTGGCGACCGCGACGATCAGGCGCGGAGCATTGGCGAACTTGTGGAAGACGGTGATCTGCGCGAGCGCCCCGATGACGGCGGCGGCGAGCAGCCCGACGAGGACGGCGGCGAAGTAGTTCAGGTGCTCCTGGATGTGCAGCTCGATGGCGAGCACCGCTGCGACCGACCCGAGCTCCGCGGCAGCGAAGTTGACGACCCTGCTGGCGCGGTAGACCAGCACGATCGAGATCGCGACGAGCGAGTTGATGGCCCCGAAGATCGCGCCGACCACGATGATTCCGAGTGGTGCGCCGTGCGGAAGCACCGCGCGCAGCAGCAGCCACAGCAGGACGAGGCCGACGAGTGCGCCCGCGGTCGGCCGTCCGCGACGGAGCGCAGCCGTCATGGGTAGAACGGCGGCAGGTGACCGGGGAACTGGCCGAGCTCGAACCGGCGCCCGCCGTACACGGTGATGTAGGTCCCTTGCTTGTGGTTGGCCGGTGAGATCTGGTGTGCGGCGTAGTAGATCTCGCGCGAGTCGATGATGCCGGTGTGGTGCGTGCCGAAGAACCAGGTCCCGTCGGCTGACCGGCTGCTGCCGAGGCGCGGCATGGCGCGAGTGCCCGCCGCGTAGCTCGCCGGGGTGAGATCAGGCCCGGCCGCCTGCAGCTGGTCGAAGATCGGCAGCAGCTCGAAGTAGGTGAGTGCGGAGCCGGCATTGAGTGGCACGCCGGCGGCGCGCAGCGCACGCGCTGCCTCGCCCTTCGGGTTCAACGCGGCGGCGGTGCTGCCGAGCTGTGAGAGCCCGAAGGTGCGACCGGTGATCTCCTTCTGGTTCCACAGCTGCGCCCAGTTGTCCTGGTCGGTGAGCGCGACCCCGGTGACGATCCACTCCGGGTAGTAGTCCTGCTGCGCCGCCGCATTGGTCAGAAACACTGGCGCGATCGGGTCGGAGGACAGGATCACCGACGTGTCGTGGTCGGCGGAGAACTGGATCGCCGCCTTGTTCGAGTCGGACGGACCCTGGGAGATGTCGAGGGCGTAGTTGTACTGGTCCCACCGGCTCGAGGCGACGTGGTACTTCGACTCCAGAAGGTGCTTGGTGTTGGCGGCGCACTCCTGGTAGCCGGGGTTCGACGGCACGTACTCGGCGAACTTGCGCTGGTGACCCCGGAGGGAGAACGCGCCGTCGGTGCCCGCCCACTTCGCCGGATACGGCGCAACCTGCTTGCCGAGGAACTCGGCCAGCTGCGCGCTGCCGAGGGTGCAGCTGGTCGTGATCGACCAGACGTAAGGATTCTCCTTCTGGAACTCCGACTCCGGGTAGTACAGCTGCCCGAACGGCACCATCAGGTGGTAGCGCGCCGCACACGCGGCGAACGGCTCGTACTCGTAGATGCCGTTGAACTGCAGGTCCGCGAAGGCGTGCATCGTGTGCGCCGCGTAGTCGGCGTCAGCGCACGCGCCGACGCGGTCCTCGCCGAGCTGCTCGTCGGTGCCGTTTCCCTTGCCGTTGAAGTCCTTGATGACGACGCGGCGCCCGTAGAGCTCGAACGTGCGGTTGAAGTAGGTGACCAGCTTCTTGACGTAGTTCTCGTCGACGTTCGGGGTCACCCCGCCGGCGGCGACCGCTTCGGCCGTGACCGCTGCCGCGCCCGGGCCGGTCGAGTCGTTGGTGTGCCGGTAGGCAAACGTGATCGTCGTGCCCGTCACGCCGTTATACGTCGCGCCACCGTTGCTACCGGTGAACTTCGCGACGCACGGCACGGCGTACGCCGAGTAGGGAAGCTGCCCGACACCGGAGCGGCACCTGAACCCACCGCGAGTGAGGCCTGCGCCGACCTGGAGCCCGGAGCGGTTGGCGGGGGACTGTTGCCGGTGGGCGGAGGTGTGGCGGGCATTGGGTGAAGCCGACGGCGAACCGGCGCGGTTGTCGTGCGGACGGCCCCCTGCAGCCGGGCGTCCGGAACGGGCCGGGTGGGCGTGTGGCTGGGACGAGGCGTGCGCGCCCCGCCCCGGCGAACCGGAGGCGTAGGGGCTGACTCCCGTGCTGCCGCTTCCAGCCGCGGAGTTCTGCGCGCTCGCGCCGCCCGGAAGAACGGCGAGCGTCAATGTCGAGAGCGTCCCGATGACGTAGATCAGCGCGTAACGGCGCAGGTGCCCGCCGACTGCCGACCGAGCGCCCATTCCTCAGCCGGCGGCCGCGACGAGGGCGCCGCCCATCATCTCCGTGAAGTTGCCGGAGTAGAACAGCTCCTTCGCCTCCTCGTCGACGTCGGTCATCGCCGCTTCGAACTTGCCGAGGGGGTCCTTGGTGCCTTCCGGATGCGGGTAGTCGGTCGAGAACATGAACATCTCCGCGCCGGCCTGCTCGATGAGCCAGCCGACCGGCTCACCCGGGAACGGCGTGAACTTCAGGTGCTTCGCGGCGTACTCCGACGGCTTCATGGTCAGGCGTCGCAGCGGCTCCTCGGTCCGGGCGAACGAGCGCAGCGCACCGTCGATGTGGTGCAGCCACGACGGCACCCACGCCGCGCCCTGCTCGATGCACCCGCCTCGGAGCTTCGGGAACCGGTCGAAGAGGCCGTCGAGGATCAGCGCGCCGAGGAACAGCTCGGGGGAGTGGTGGATGACCAAGTAGTCCTTGGAGCGGATGTTCTCGCCGCCGCCGAGATGGTCGCTCACCGGCATGTTGTTGTTGTGGTAGGCCTTCGTGTTCATCGCGCCGCCGCCGCCGACGTGCAGCACGAACGGGACGTCGGCCTCGCTGAGCAGATCCCAGAACGGATCGACATCGGGATGAGTCGGCGCGAGGTCGCCGGCAGGCTGCGACGGCACCATGATCGCGGCGCATCCCGCGTCAATGGCCTCCTGCGCGGCGGCGGTCGCACGCGCCGGGTCGGTCAGCGGGACGTTCGCGACAGCGAGCAGGCGCGGGTCGGATTTGCAGAAGTCGGCGATCGCGCGGTTGTAGGCCGACGAGCCGTCGTACACGTCGATCTCTTTGCTCATCTTGTAGAGCAGGGTGCCGAAGGTGCCGAACACGAGTTGCGCGTCGAAGCCGAGCAGATCCAAGACGTGACTGCGTTCGGTGGGATCCCAGCCGCCCATCGCTGCCCAGCCCTTGTCCTCCATCAACCGCTCGTCGGCGGCGGCGAGCTGGGTGGCATCGGCCTGCCGTGACTCAGCGTTGGCACGTGCTTCGTTGATGACCTGCTCGCGGGCGACGAACAGCGCGCGGTTGAGCTTCTCGCGATCCGCCGCACTCACGTAGTCGTCGAGGAAGTCGGGCAGCTCCATCAGGTGGCTGTCGGCGTCGAGAATGCGCCGCTGTCCCGCGTATGCCATGGCTACCGCTTTCCGAGATTCCGGGTAGGTGACGGTTTGTCACTAGCCTGAAGTGACACAATGTCACTATGCCGGCGAGCAGCGCAAGGGTCATCGCCGGGACGATGCCGTCGCCTGTCTCGTCGCGGTTGAACCGGTCCGACCGCCGCGATCACCTGCTCGATGCCGCCGCCCTTCTCGTGACGCAGGAGGGCGTGGACGCCGTCTCGGTGGAGGCGGTCGCGGACGCCGCGGGCGTGAGCCGGGCGCTGGTCTACAAGCACTTCGAGAACCGCACCGAGCTCCTCGCTGAGCTCCGTCGCCGCGAGGCCCTCGCGTTGCACCTGGAGCTGGCGGGCAAGGTGCAGGCTGAGACCACCGTCGAGGGGATGTTCCGCGCGTTGATTCACGCGTCGCTGCAGGCGAGTGAGCAGCGCGGGGCTTTGTTCGCCGCGCTGCGTAGTGCCAGCGGCTACAACAAGGCGGTCGACCGCGAGCAGGCGAAGCGCGACCGCCGGACGATGCAGTTCTTCGCCGAACGGGCGGCCGCGGAGTACGACGTGCCGCAGCAGGAGGCCGAGGCAGCGGTCGGGATGCTGCTCGGCGCGATCGACTCCGTCCTCGCTCAGTGGCGCGCCAAGCGCACCGCCGCCAACGCGGCGCTGCTCGAGCAGACGTACCTGACCCTCGTCCACGGCGGCCTGTCCGCCCTCGCGGACGGTGCCCGCCGCTGACGTCAGGCGGCCCGACTTAGTGCAGGTGCTGCTCCCAGTCATCCGGGACCTTGCCGGCCGGGCCCGGCGCCGGCTGGTCGAGCGGATGATGAGGCCGACGGGCTCGTCAGTAGGTGCATCTCTCGGGCCGATTGTCTGGCGAAGTAGGCCCGATATTCGTCCCGCTGAAGGATCCCAAGTTCTTCGCGCAGGTCCGCGTGCCGTCTACGTCGGCATGGCGGGTGAACGGCGTGGGCAAGGAATTCGTGGCCGCTTGCGTCTCTATACGACGGGTAAAGCCGCGGTAAGCGGCCTCGGCGAGGCCGCAATGGACCGTGCACTCGCCGACATCGAGTGGGTGCGGGACCGCATTCGTGATCTCGAGAGTGGTGAAGCCCGCCGAGCAAAGGATTGGGCGCGGCTCGCGATAGAGCGTGCCAATCTGCAGGTCCGGTGGGCCACGACCCGTGATCGTGCTGCCGCGGCTCGTCTCGAGCGCCAGGTGTTGACCGCGCTGCGCGCCGAGTCCCTATGGAACCGGCGGCGCTGATCGCGCGCGACTGGGTTAGGCGCGCCGCCTCGGAACGACGGCGACTGGTTGCTGGCGTTGACGCAAGCTCGAGGTTGTGAGGATTTCCGATTCGCACGGTGAATGTCAGCCAGTCCCGGACCGCCTCTCGTCGAGCCGGTGAACCTAGCTTGCGCCGGCGCCGGCGGCTTCCTCGATCGCGATCGCGCTGGTCTCGTCGTACGTGCTGCCGCGTACCAGGATCTCGACAGCGTCGCCGCCGATGGCGCGAATCCGCTCGCGCTTCTGGCGCGGGGTCGTGGCCCGAAGGAGACGCGGCCGGGGATGCCGAGGGCTGCGCAGCTGAACGCGACGCCCGGCGCGTGGTTGCCGGCGCTCGCGCACACCACTCCTTTGGCGCGCGCAGCATGCCCCGTCGTGATCCCGAGCGCGCAACCTGAGCGATAGCATCAAACGGTCGGATCGCCGAAGGATTCGGGGGGCGTTGTCTTGTCGCGTCAACCGCCTGGTGCCCAATATTGAAGGTCATCGACCAGGACTCGTTTGACGCGAATGAAGGCTTCAACTCGAGCCGGTGCAATCTGCATCGTCATGTCGCTTCGCCATCTCGGCGTGTAGCCGTATTCGTCCACGGTCTCGGCGGCAGCGGGTACGGCACATGGGGCGACTTTCCAAGACTGATGTTCGATCGTGAGTCAGTTGACGTTGCGATTTTCGACTTCCCAACATTCCATCGACGGCTGGCCCACCGCGGGGTGAGCTCCGAGGCGATGAGGGATCAAGTTCGGCAGGCCCTTGAGCAACTGGCGATCGACTACGAGTCAGTACTTGCAATCGCTCACAGCCTCGGCGGCATCGTCGCCGAGGAGGCGGCTGCGCTGTATCTCCAGGCCGAACTTGCGCTAAACCAGCGGCTGACGCCGCTTTCCGCGCTGATCTTGCTTGGTTCGCCGCGGGCCGGCACTGGATGGGTGCCGAACTGGGCTCCGGCGCCAATCGATGAATTGAAGTCTCTTAAGCGGGCGGTCGAAACTCACCGGCGACGGGACAGCTTCATGACCGATTTCGTACAGCGACATTGCGTGGCGGATGTCCGCGTTGGCCAGGTGCTTTGTCCGGTTTACGCCGCCACGGCGACTGAAGACCGCTGGGTGTCGGAGTTCAGTGCCATGTTTGGGGTGCCAACCCGGCAGCGGCAGGTCCTCGCGACTTCGCACAAGGAACTTGTGAAGCCGACCGAAGACGACTGTGAGGTTGTGGACTGGGTTGTGAGAGTCGCGAGCGACGTTGCCGACGTTCGGGAGCAGTGGACGCGCGAAGAAGGGCTGCGTGTGTCATCTCTCTCAGGTCATCCGCCTGAGAAGTCACCGACAGTCGTTACAGAGTTCTGGGGTGATGCGGACTCTACGGAGTGGGAGGAGGCGTACAACGACGTCCGCCGAGAGGTGAGTACGCCTGAGTTGGCCGCTGTTGATCGTCGCGGTGGGGATCCAGATTCACGGGTGGACCTACTGATCTCCGTCTCCAATGCTTCACGCGTGATTGCCCAGCCCGAACACACGCGAACCACGGTCACTGCCGCACATGCACGGAGGGCTGATCATGGTGGTCTTAGCGTCGGACTTGCACCCGTTGGCGATGATGCTCCAGCAGCTGGAATCGTGATAAACGGCTACCTTGCTGATCTTTCCCCCCTTCCGTCGATTTACGTCAATCCTGCGATCAACACAGCCGCGTTGAGGGCGGTCATGACGAGGTGGCTGCTTCTCGTAATGGAACGTGATCCAAGGTCGGTTGCGGCTAGAAACGGTGAGGTGCAGTCGGGTCTCGGTCGACAGGCAGGCCCATTCGGGAGCCTCGGATGAACCTGACATGGATTGCCGCTGCGCTGCGGCCTAGAGACGTTGCTCCGCACCCCAACTTCGGAGAGAAAGGCGGCGGCGATCCGGCACGATATCTAGCCGCTATCACCCTCGGCGAAGTCGACAGGCTTCGCACGGGCGCATCGGGTGAGCCGGACCTGTATCTCGTACCAGATCCGGCGATTGGACTCGTCGCCAACACGTTGCGTGCGGACACGCTCGAATCTGCGCTATATGTACTCGTGGATCGCCTTCACGAACGTCGTCCCGACGACCTCGCGCGCGATGCTGCACTCACCCTGTTCGCCTGTTGTGCAGCTGCGGAACTCGATGACTACACGACGGCCCTGCGCTTGCTTGACTACGAGATCGGCTTCTCCGACAAACCGAGGAACGATGATCAGAGGCTCATCCAGATTGTCCTGCGTCTCCAACGCGCCTTGCGGCTTCGGGATGCGGGAGAACCCTTCGCCCATGATGTAGTCCGCGCACTCGAGCTGTTGAAAGTCCTGTCGGTTGAACGATGCACGCCATTCGTCACGACGCACGGCATCTCGTGGACCTCGCTCGAGACATTGGCGCATATCAAAGATGCCCTTGAGGCGTCAGCCTCGCATCTCGTCCCAGTTGAAGGGCCCGACCCCGACGCAAGGTCATCTCCGCTCGTGCCGAGCTGGCAAGACCGTGTTCGCGCGCGGCCGAGTGAGCAGGTCTTTCGTATCACCGCTTTGAGCAACGAGGTATACAGCGAATACGTCGCGCAGGCGTATGAACGAAGACTTCATGGTGCCGCATCGTGGACGCTGGGAGGACCCGCGCGGCCAGACCTTTTCTACAGCTCGCTCATGTTCGAACTACTCGCCCATCCTCGCGTCTATCCTGCGAGGAGGGAGCTCGCCCAACTCAGATTTTTGCAGGCCGCATCCCCGAGCGAGCGCCTTGAGCTTTCAGAAGGGCTTCGTCTCCTTCGACACGCCGGCGCGCACAAGGAACTAGATCGCGCATTGCGATGGCTGCGTGCCGGCGGGCCTCTTGGTGCACTCAGCCGGGATGCACGTCAGATCGTGCGAATGAGACTTTCGAGGCCACTGCTACGGATTGCGGAAATGAAGGTTCTCGAAGGTGCCGCGGAGATGCTGACACCCGGGGAGAGCTCTCGTGCATTGGACGCTGTGTTGGCAAGCTTGCGCGAGGGTGGCCCTCCGCCTGCACCAGCTGGCTGGGCTAGCGATCTCGTCAGGCTTGAGCCGGCTTGGCTGGCGGCCGCAGCGCTTGGCCGTCAGAGCCGGCGTGATGAGGAGGTTATCGACCTTCTTCTCGGCGCGCTGCCCCCCGGATCCGATTCTGGCGACGAGCTCCGAGATCGCGCCATAGCGCGCGCGCTTCAAGACGTCGAGTGGCGTAACTTGAGCCCTGAGCCGACACAGCGAGCTGCGGACTGGCTTCGTCGTTGCGGGACGGCATGGCCAATCTCTGCGTCGGTCGTTTCCTCTCGGCTCGGTATCGAGGAACCGTCAACTCATGACAGCCAACTCGGAGAGATTGCATACAAGATCGACGCGACTGTGCAGGGCAGGGCACTGGAATCGGATTGGATTCACCTCGCCGTCGAAACCTTGCGCAGGAAGATTCGCGAAGTTCGCGACGCGGCAGCGCAAGGTCGTCACGCATTCGGTGGCTACACCGTCGCGGATGTTGCGTCGGGACTATTGATCTACCTTGATCAGGAAGAGCTTTGGCCCGACGTGGTAGGGCTCCTTCTAGACCCCCAAGTCACCCGCGAGGACAAAACCGGTGCTTTAGAACGGCTGGCACGGGACCTGCACACCCTTCCATCGTTTGTTGGCGAGGCTCTTCGGGGTGGAGCTGCAAGCCTCATGTCCACCGCTGTGCAGCCATTCGGTGCAGGTATCACTCCGTATCCGTCCGCTGTTAGAGCGTTGTCTGTGCATGGGCTATTACCCCCCGACACGGTCTTCGGACTGCTTGCCACATTCGCCGGCTCGGCTGTGCCGGCCGAGAGGCGGGAGGCGGCTCGAACGCTTGCGTTGTTAGTTCGTCCGGACCGTCACGAGTCGTGGATGGACTACCTCAGCTTGCAGTTGTCGTTCGACGACGATGTCGATGTACGCGCTTGGGCTGGTCGCGCCCTTGCAGTTGTGTCGAGCTCGAACAAGGCGGCAGAGGTGCGCATTATCGCGCTGCTCCAGGAAGACGGGCTGCTGGTGCCGTTTCAATTGCTTCGCACGATGAAGGACCTGGCGTCTCAGTTACCAGTGTCGATCCAGCAAGAGGTGTCCCGGCTAGGCAATGACCACCCTTCATCGGGAGTTCGATCTGCTGCGGCTGAGCTACTGCTTGGGTGAGGCCTTCGTCGCATCCAGTACTCCGGACCGTCTGGTGATGGGTTCAAGTCTGCGAATGGAGCCCCGCAGATTCCTCTTTTTTTGTCAGACCCCTTTCGGAGACTGAAGCCTCACCCGAAGGAAGGAGAACGACTCATGCCCCGTCTCGACCCCCATCGGGCACGGACAGTCGTCGAGTGCCGCCACGGTCATCGTCACGATCTCTGCGTAACGACCCATCGGGGAGTCCCGCCCGAACTTCGGTGTTCAGCCGACCAACCCGCTGGCTATGTGACGAATAGTGGGGGCCAGGGTGCCGTCTGCCCGATGATTTGCCGGAGAGGGTGGATCGCGAGTTGCGGGAGGATCTACAGGAATGCCTTCGTCGCGGGTACGTACTGATCGCGGCTTAGGGTCGCCGCCGCGGCGGTCGGGTGCTGCTCAAGATGATCTTCACAATCGTCTACAGTCCGAGGCCGTGCCTCCTGCAGATGACGACGAGCTTCGCCGCAATCGCCGGCCAGCCTTCGAAACGGGAACCCCCGCGGTTCGGGTGGCGGATCTGTTCTGCGGGTGCGGCGGGCTCACCCTCGGGCTGGCTCAGGCGGCCCAAACGGCGGGCGTGGCCGTCGAGGTAGCACTAGCCGTCGATGCGGACAGTGACGCCGCCGCGGCGTATGCGAGCAACTTCCCCGAAGCCAACGTTCTTACCGGTGGCGTTGAAGACATCTTCGATGGCGCGCTCGGGGGGAAGACGCTAACCGAGGCAGAGCGGGTCATCGCAAAGGAGATTGGTGCCGTACACGCCTTAATCGGCGGCCCCCCCTGTCAGGGCCACAGTGATCTAAACAACCACACTCGGCGCGCGGACCCGAAGAATGCCTTCTATGCGCTTATGGCGCGGGCTGCGGCTGTGCTCGGCCCGCGCGTTGTCCTGATCGAGAACGTCCCGTCGGTCCGTCACGACAAGGGTGGCGTTGTCGCCGCCGTGGTGAACGAATTGCAGTCACTCGGATACCGGACTGCCGAAGCGGTGCTTGATCTCCATCGACTTGGTATCGCGCAACGGCGTCGACGGCACGTGCTCCTGGCCAGTCGCCTCGACGCTGACCCCGCGGTTGTCCTGAAGACCGTAGCTGCGCATGACGCGGGCGAAGCAGACCTCAGATCCGCAATCGGTGACCTCGCGGGTATCACTGAGGGAGCGGGACTTGACCAAGCCCCGCGAGCCAGTGTTGAGAACCGCAGGCGAATGCAGTGGCTTATCGACAACAACGCCCATGACCTGCCGAACAAGGAGCGGCCGACCTGCCACCAGGACGATCACTCTTACAAATCGATGTACGGGCGCCTCAAGTGGTCGGAACCAGCGCAGACGATCACCAGCGGTTATGGAAGCATCGGACAAGGTCGCTATATGCATCCCGAACTTGCGCGCGCGCTGACACCGCATGAAGCCGCGCGCCTCCAGGGCCTACCCGACTACTTCTCGTTTGGAGAGACGACGAAGCGTGCGGTGTTGGCGACGATGATCGGCAATGCCGTTCCCCCCGCACTATCTCGTCATGTGTTCGCCGAACTTCTGCCAGCGCTGGTTGTCGAAGATGAAGCTGCCGCATAGAGCGCGAGGGGAGGAATGAGGGTGTCCGACTGCGAGTTCTGTCAGATCGCGCAGGGCGTCAGTCCCGCCACGGTCGTTTTCGAGAGCCCGCTGACCGTGGCCTTCTTTCCGTTGAGCCCCGCCGTTCCCGGCCACACATTGCTCATACCGAAGACACACGTCACTGACTTTCTGTCATTGACGGATGGACATCTCGTAGCTGAGCTCGGCCGCGCCGCCGTGCATATGGGTAACTCAATTAGAACGGCCCTTGAGCCGGAAGGCATGAACCTCATCACGTCCGCGGGTGCAGCGGCCACGCAAACGGTGTTTCACCTCCACTTGCACTTGGTGCCGCGGTGGTCCGACGACCGCATCGGGGATATCTGGCCTCCCAGCCGGCCCATGTCGGATGGCGTCAAGGATGACGTCGCAGATGCCGTGCGGCAGGCGTCGGCGTCGTTGCCGTTTCCGGCCTGACCTACCGCAATGGTGACGACTACGCCGGCAATGAGTACGGCTGAATAAAGAACCACAAAGGGCATCGACCTGAGTGTCGTCGACCACAGCGCCGACTCATTACGCGCGAAGATCCTCGCGTTCATCGAGAAGGGCGGAACCCGAGGGTCCCCGGCCACGACTGCCTCATAAAGACAGCGGAAGAGCCGTTCCTGGCGAAAGAAGTACGCGTCTAGCCAGGCAAAGACAAGAGCCGGTAGTAGAGCGAGGAGGGCGAGCGGCCAGCTTCTGCGGCCGATGGAGAATCCGTAAAGAGCGACCGAAACCGTGAGGGCCCAGCCTTTGACGAGGAACGCATTGCCAGCCTGCCGGGTAACTACGCCCTGGATGAGAGACAAGTGCGCCCGCTGGTCCTCGGTCATTGCCGCGGCTTACTTGTTGTAGTCATTCCGAATACGGATGGCCTCTTCGATCCACGACTCGATGTTCGTTTTGATGTGACCGTAGACATTGGTGCTAGTGGTGAACGGAGGATCGTAGGTCTTCACGATCGAGGACATCTTCTTGCCGTTGATTGTGAAGTCGTCGAACGGGTTCTTGCCCTTGTTCATCTGTGAGCCGTCGAGATCCTTGAGATTGTGGATGTGGATCCCGAGAACGCCTTTGCCATCGGCCCAGGCCTTCTTGATCTCGTAGTTAACCCACTTCCGGCCTGCCGTGAACTCCCCGATCAGCACGACCTGGCAGTTCTTGCCCTTCATCTCGCCATCGATCCATCTCTGGATCTGTGCATCACCACCACTCTTGACCTTCTCCCACTCGTTGCTTGAGAGAAGCGTCTGACCTTCGATGCTGCCGATCTGCTTGATCTGCTGAACCCTCTTCGAGTCCCACTTGTACCTGAAGCTGAAGAACACTTTGCGTGCCATGGTTTACCTCGTTCCAGTTATCGGCTCGGCGTGCGTGCAGTAACCCGTGCAGGATGCGCCACCCCGCCGACAGGTTTTCTTGCTAGGCGTTGGTTGGTTCGGTGCGACGCACGCTGCCAACGGCACGCTTCACCTCGCGCAGGGTGTGGTATCGGTCAGCCATGAACGCGGCCGTCAGGCCGACGGGCGAAAGCGCGTCATCGAAGTTGACAGCGGTCCAACTCGACCCGTTCTCTAGCTGGCGCAGGCCGTTCACGGCCTCGACCATCTTCTGTTCTATCCACTCCTGGGCGGAGGTCTCGATCAGGGCCGCCTTGGCCTCGTCGCCGTCCGAGTTAGCCCACTCGTTGACTGCCGCGATAATCGATTGGTAACCGCGGAAATCCTTATTGAGGAGCAGGATCGGCGCGGTGATGCCGTCCTCGCCGGCTAGCGCGGCTGCGCGGTCGTGAAGCCCCTTGCCGTTGCCGCTGACGATCGAGATGCCCTCGGCTTCGGCCTCCGTCACCCACTTCGGCTCAAGGCTCAGGATGGAGAAGACCTCGTTCGCCGTGTCACCGCTGGTGTCGTCCATCTGGCTAAGAACAGCTCCGATACCCCGCGTCCCCGGGGTGCTCGCCCCGGCCCGAGTGCCTGCGCGACGCTCCAACGCTGAGCCGCGGTCGTCGCCCGGCCCTGTGGTGTCGGGGCCCACGGCGGTGACCTTGCCGTCGAGGCTGCGTCGATAGCGGCGTGGACGAAGGAGGGACATGACGTCCTTCAGGCGCTCGCGGATGCGCCGTGCGCGGTCGGGGTCATCGGCCTGCAGCCGTGACTGCTCCTCCTCCATCGCGGCCTTGATCTGCTCCGGAAACCGCTCGTCGCTGCGGAACTGCTCGGCCCAGACGAGCCACGCGTCGCTCTCGAACACGGGCTTGCCCCCTACCAACACGTGCGCGCGGGCGAAGTCGGCCGTGACCGTCGTACCGAGCGGCTCGATGATGAACGCGATCCGGCTCTTGCCGAACAGGATGCCGAGCCGAGCGAAGTACGGGTTGGCCTGGTTGCTGCTGCGCCAGTCGTGCAGCTCGTTCTGGTAGAGGACAGCAAGGCTGCCAGCATTCTCCGTACGCGAGGTGACATCGGTGCCGGTACCAGTCGGCAGCACCCACCAATGGACTTTCGCGGCCGGGATGTCGTTGCCGGGGTCGCCGGGCACATCGACCACCCCCTCCGCACCGCCCTTCTTCGCGGCGGTGCTCCAGATCTCTGCCGTGCCGTAGACCTTCGACAGGTTGAAGGACTTGCCGGTGCCACGCATGCGCTCCTGCGCCTCGGCCTCGGTGGTCGGCCAGTCCTCCTCGTCACCGGACGGGACGCGGACAAGCATCTCGATGCCCTCACGCGAGAACCGGAAGAAGCGGCGGTGCAGGTACTTGAACAGCCAGCCACGCGGACGGTCCGGCGGCAGGAAGGTCCGGTCATGTTCGTGGTTGCCGAGGAACGTAACGACCGTTCCGGAACCCTTCTCTCGGATGAAGTCGGGAAACATGTCTCCCGGCACCGGGACGACGATCTCGCCGTCCGCGCCGAGCGGGATCGCGCCGTACTGCTTGTCCTGCTTGTTCCAGCCGACCTGGATCGCCCACCCCTGGCCGTTGAGCCAGGACCGGATGAGCACACCCTCCTTGTGACGCGTCGGGCCGCTGATCTTCAGGCCCATGCCCTGGTTGCCGTGAATCGACTGGTTGCCGCCCGCACCCTCGACGGCCAACGTCGTCATGTAACGCTCAAGATTGCTGCGGTTCATCGCGTCGCCGTTGTCGGCGCAGCAGACGTAGCGGACGCCGGTCTGGGCGAACATGGCCCAGTCCACATCGAACTCGATCCGGCCACCGGTGGAGACGCCCTCGGCGTCCATCCGGCGCCGGACTGCTTCCTCAGCGTTCTTCGCAACCTCGCGGTACTCCTGGTCGGGCAGGAGCTCGGTCGCGAGCTTGTCGGCGATGAAGTCAGCGTTGTGCACCTTGAACATGGCAAAACTTCCCTTCGCGTGCGGCCAAGTGGCCGAAGTCGATAGGCGCCGCGCCCTTCCCGTCTGGAGGAGGACCGAGGTCGTGCTCCGTCAGGTTCAGGTCTGGCGAGGGAAGCGTAACTTGAGAGACGCTCAGGAGCCTTGCGTTCTACGCCGTACCACGGCCTCAATCACCCGATCGGCCGCATCGCCGGGTGGTTCGTGTTCCCAGACTCGAATCACCATCCAACCCGCCTCGCGGAGCCGGCGATCGGTATCCAGGTCGCGCTTCTGATTCGCGGCGATCTTGTCTCGCCAAAACGACGCGTTCGCCTTCGCTCTGTGGCCAGTGCCGTGCTGTGCACACCCATGCCAGAAGCAGCCG
Source organism: Mycobacteriales bacterium (assembly GCA_035545635.1). Classification (GTDB taxonomy): domain Bacteria; phylum Actinomycetota; class Actinomycetes; order JAFAQI01; family JAFAQI01; genus DASZTV01. Next base: position 183,434 of record DASZXY010000009.1, read on the forward strand.
TCGATGAAGACCGCGATGCGGAGGTGTGGAAACACGACATCAGCACGCCGGCGCACGCCGGGCACGGGTGCGTGGTCTACCCGGTATCGCATGCCACGGCCGTGCAATTCGCGTCGCACCGCCAACTCGGGCCCTGTGTCCCGCGGTCGATTTGCCCGCATCCGATTGGAAGCAGCCTTCGAAGAGGGCGTGGGCCTCACGCTCGCCTCAGCCGTTGGAACGTGAAAGCGTCAGATCTGGGCTAGGACTGTCTTGGTCTTGAGGTAGCCCTCTAGGCCTTCTTGGCCGTTCTCGTAGCCCCAGCCTGACTGCTTGTGGCCGCCGAACGGCATGGCCGGGTCCCAGCTGATCCCGCAGTTGAGCATGATCATCCCGGCCTCGATCCGTTGCGCCATCCGGTGAGCGCGGCCGATGTCCCTCGTCCACACCTGCGCGGCCAGACCGTACGTCGAGTCGTTGGCCAGCGCGGCGACCTCGTCGTCATCGTCGAACGGCGTGACCGCGACGACCGGGCCGAAGATCTCCTCCTGGAACACCCGCGACTCCGGCTTCACATCGGCCAGCACGGTGGGGTGCACGAACCAGCCCGGCCGATCCAACCGATGTCCGCCGATCACGACGTCCGCGCCCTCAGAGCGACCGCTGTCGATGTAACCGAGGACCCGGTTCAGCTGCCGCTCGCTGATGATCGGGCCGCTGTGCGCCGGCTTGCCCTCTTCCTTCGGCCCGCCGTACCGGAGCTTGCCGGCCAAGGCAGTGATCCCGTCGACGACCTGCTGATAGACCCCGCGCTGCACGAAGATCCGCGAACCCGCGACACATGCCTGACCCGAGTGCATGAAGATGCCCATCGCGGCAACCGGGATCGCCGACACGAGATCGGCGTCGTCGTAGATGATCACCGGCGACTTGCCGCCGAGCTCGAGCATCACGCGCTTGAGGTTCCCGGCAGAGGACTGCACGATCTTCTTGCCGACCTCGGTCGAGCCGGTGAACGCGATCTTGTCGACGCCTTGGTGGTCGACGATCGCCTGCCCGACGGTGTGGCCCCAGCCGTTGACGAGGTTGACCACACCGTCCGGCACTCCGGCCTCGCGCAGCACCTCCTCGTAAACCAAAGCCGACAGCGGCGTCTCCTCGGCGGGCTTCAACACCGAGCTGCACCCGGCCGCGAGCGACGGCGCGAGCTTCGCGGCGACGTTGAACGCAGGACCGTTCCACGGCACGATCAGCCCGCAGACACCTACGGGCTCCTTCAGCGTGTAGCCGTGCACGGTCGCGTCGATGCCGGACAGCCCGCCCGACAGCTTCACGTCGTGCGCGATGCCGTTGATCTTCGTGCACCAGCCGGAGAAGTACCGGAAGAACTCCACCGACGCCGCGATGTTGCGCTGCGCCTGCGACAGCGGCATCCCGGTGTTCAGCGAGTCGATCTCCGACAGCTCATCCGACCGCGCCTCGAGCAGCTCCGCGATCTTCCAGATGATCTGCGCGCGCTGCGTGTCCGGCATCCGATGCCAGACACCAGAAGAAAACGTCTCCCGAGCCCGCGCCACCGCCGCGTCGACACCGGCCTGACCCTCGTCACGGAACTCGGTGAGCTGCTGCTCGGTCACCGGGTCGATGATCGGGATCGTGTCGCCCTCGCCCGCCCGGGTGCTCAGCGCTTCGATCGTAGCTTCGACGGTCATCAGTAGTCCTTCGGCTATCGGCGTACGACGTTGCCGGCGTCGACCGGCAGGACGGTTCCGGTGATGTAGCGAGAGTCATCCGAGGCGAGGAACGCGACCGCGTTCGCGACATCGAGCGCCTCGACGGATTCGATCGGCATCGCGTTGGTGAGCGAGTTCAACAGGTGCGGCGCGTACTTCGTGATGTCCTCGATGCTTCCGCCACCCGCCATTGGCGTCTGCACCGTCGTCGGCGCGACCGCGTTGACCCGGATGAAATGCGGCGCGCAGTAATTCGCCCAGGCGCGCATCAGACCGATGACGCCATGCTTGGCCGCGACGTACCCGAGCATGCCGGCGTCGTTCACTCCCGGCGACATGAGGCCGCCGGTCGAGCTCGTGAGGATGACCGACCCGCCCTGGCCGTTGCGGATCATGTCCTCGATCGTGGCGCGGCCGGTGTTCCAGACGCCGGTGAGGTTGACGCCGATCACCTCGTCCCACACCTGCTCTTTCGCAACGACGGGACTGCCTGGTCCGATGCCCGCGTTGGCGACCACGATGGCCACCGCGCCCAGCTCTGCGACACCTTCCTTGTAGGCCTCGCGAACCTCGCGGTAGTCGCGGACGTCGGCCTTGACGGCGACCATCCGGCGGCCGAGCGCCTCGACCTCTTTCACGGTCTGGTCGAGCTCGTCCTGCGTGCCCATCGCGTAGCCCGCGGAAGCCAGCTGCTCGCAGATGTCGATGCCGATGATGTCGGCGCCTTCCTGCGCCAGCCGTACGGCGTGCGCCCGGCCCTGCCCGCGCGCCGCTCCGGTGATGAACGCGACCTTGCCGTCGAGCGTGCCCACGTCAAACCCCTGCCGGTTGCTTGATGACGGCGCCGTCCTTCATGACGAACGGCACCGAGCGGAACGTCGCGATGTCGGTCAGCGGGTCACCCGCAACGCCGATGATGTCGGCGAGCAAACCCGGCGCGATCACGCCCAGCGAGTCCGACATCTCGATCAGCTCGGCCGCCACCGTCGTCGCGGCGCGGATCGCCTGCAGCGGCGTCATCCCGCGTCGTACCAGCACTTCTAGCTCCTCGGCGTTGCGACCGTGGAAGATCGCCGGGGCGTCGGTGCCGAGCGCGATCTTCACGCCCGCCTCGATCGCCTTGGTCAGCGACGCCTTCGCTTTGGGGAAGACCTCCGCCGCCTTCGCCTGAAGTGCCGGCGGCTGGTCGCTGATGTCCCAGTTCTCGGTGAGCGCGCAGGTGGAGACGAGGAACGTCCCGGTCTCGACGAGCCGCTGGATGGTCGGCTCGGTGATCATCATGCCGTGCTCGATGCAGTCGATGCCCGCGTCCATCGCGGCATTGACCGCGGCGTCGCCGTGCGCGTGTGTCGCGACTCGAAGCCCCCGCCGATGTGCCTCGTCAGCGATGACGGTGAGCTCCTCGGTGGAGTACTGCTGCGCGCCGGCCGGCCCGGTCGGCGTCATCACGCCTCCCGATGCGCAGCACTTGATCAGCTTCGCGCCGTGCGTGATCTGGTAGCGCACTGCCTTGCGGATCTCGTCGATCCCGTCGGCTATGCCCTCCTCAACCGACATCGGCATCAGGTACGGCGCGAGGCCAGCTTGCGCGCTCGGATCGAGGTGCCCGCCGGTCGGGCAGATCGCATGACCGGCCGGGATGATCCGCGGGCCCTGCACCCAGCCGGACTCGATCGCCTCGGCGAGCGCGACGTCGACGAGGTAGCCGCCGGTCTTGATGAACAGCCCCAGGTTGCGCACGGTGGTGAAGCCAGCTCGCAGCGTCCGCTGGCCGTTGGCTACCGCGCGCAGCCCCATCTTCACCGGGTCCATCCGGATCGGGTCGGAGCGGTGCGCGCCCGGCCCGCCGAGGACGAGGTCGACCTCCATGTCCATCAGCCCGGGGACGAGGGTGAGGTCGGGGAGGTCGATGATCTGGTCGGCGCCGGTGGCAGCGGTCGGGTCGTCGCCGACCGCGGTGATGCGGTTGCCCTCGATGACGACGGTTGCGCCCTCGAGGATCTCGCCGCGATCGACGTCGAGCACGCCTTTGGCGCGGACGACGGTCACCGTCGGGTCGGGCATGGTGTGGCTCCGTTACGTGTGGCGTGCTGAGCGACCGTACAGCGCGGGTCGGGGCAATCAGGATTACGGTGGCGGAAACGCTGTTCTCATTAGCGGAAGTGTTGCTATCGTCAGTCTGTCACGCACGACGGGATGAGGGAAGATGCCCCACTTCGGAAAGCCAGCAGCGGGTACCTGGACCGAGCACTTCGGGCTCTCGACCGAGCCGATCTCCTACGGCGACTCGATCTCCCCGGAGTTCTACGCGCTCGAGCAGGAGGCCATCTTCAAGAAGACCTGGCTGAACGTCGGCCGGGTCGAGCAGCTGCCGAAGGCGGGGAGCTTCTTCACCAAGGAGCTCGACGCCGCGAAGACCTCACTGCTGATCGTGAAGAACCGCAACGGCGACATCAAGGCGTTCCACAACATGTGCCGGCACCGGGGCAACAAGCTCGCGTGGCAGGACTATCCGAACGAAGAGATCGCCGGCTTCAGCCGCCAGTTCACCTGCAAGTACCACGGCTGGCGCTACGACCTCGACGGCAACCTGACCTTCGTCCAGCAGGAGAAGGAGTTCTTCGACCTCGACAAGGAGAAGTTCGGGCTAGCGCCGATCACGGTCGACGTCTGGGAAGGCTTCATCTTCGTCACGTTCAACCCGGACCCGCAGCCGCTCAAGGACTACATGGGCAGGATGGGCGCGGGACTCGAGGGCTATCCGTTCGAGCTGATGACCCAGAAGCACACGTATCGCTCGGAGATCGGCAGCAACTGGAAGCTGTTCATCGACGCGTTCATGGAGTTCTACCACGCACCTGTTCTGCACGCGCAGCAAGCGACTGATGAGGAGTCACGCAAGCTGCAGGAGTACGGGTACGAGGCATTGCACTACGACATCGACGGGCCACACGCGATGGTCTCGTCGTGGGGTGGGATGGCTCCACCAAAGGACCTCAACATGGTCAAGCCGATCGAGCGGCTGCTGCGCAGCGGCCTGTTCGGCCCATGGGACGGCCCCGACATCGGCGAGCTGCCGGAGGGCGTTAACCCGGCGAAGAGCAAGACCTGGGGCATCGACTCGTTCTTGTTCTTCCCGAACTTCATGCTGCTGATCTGGAAGCCGAACTGGTATCTCACCTACCACTACTGGCCGACGTCGTACAACACGCACATCTTCGAGACGTCGCTGTACTTCGCGCCGCCGAAGAACGCGATGGAGCGGCTGCAGCAGGAGCTCGCGGTCGTGACGTTCAAGGAGTACGGGCTGCAGGACGCCAACACTCTCGAGGCGACGCAGACGATGCTGCAGTCGGGTGCGGTCACGGAGTTCCCGCTGTGCGACCAGGAGGTCATGCTGCGTCACATGCACACGGTGTGCCGCGACTACGTCGAGAAGCACAAGAGCGAGTCCGGCGCCGTCCTCGCCGGCACCGCAGCTCCTTCGAGCAAGGGCGCATAGACATGGCAACGTTCCCGGCACAGTTCGCCGCGCTCGAGCCGTACGCCGACTGGGCGCTGCCGAGCGAGGCCGACCGCTATGCGAAGCGGCTCGCCAGCACGATGCCCGAGCTTCGCGAGTTCTACGACGCGGCGATGCCGCTGCTGGAGAGCGAAGCCGACTACCTGCGGGGTGTGGCGCTCGACGGGATCTCCGACGAGGACCTCAACCTGCTGCGGTGTCTGCAGGCGCTGGTGACGGTGTCGTTCCCGGTCGAGGCCTGGCATCAGCCCTACGTTCCGGACAGCGGTGCGGCGTCGATCGACGTCACCGTCGAGCCGCGTCCGTAGGGTCAACACGTGTCGCCGGGCGACCTGTATCCGAGACCCGAAGAGGGCACCTGGACCGAGCACTACCCAGACCTCGGTACGTCGCCGGTGTCGTTTCACGACTCGATCTCACCGGAGTTCTACCGCCACGAGCAGGATGCGATCTTCCGCCAGGCGTGGCTGAACGTCGGCCGGGTTGACGACCTTCCGAAGCAGGGCAGCTTCTTCACCAAGGACATCGTCGCCGCCCGTACGTCGGTGATCGTCACCCGCGACGGCGCTGGCGTCGTACACGCCTTCCACAACGTCTGCCGGCACCGCGGCAACAAGCTGGTGTGGGACTCCACGCCCACGCAGGAGACGCGCGGCTTCGCGCGGCAGTTCGTGTGCAAGTACCACGGCTGGCGCTACGGCCTGGACGGCGCGTGCACCTATGTCCATCAAGAGGACGAGTTCTTCGACGTCGACAAGAGCACGCTCGGACTTGCCGAGGTCGCGTGCGAGGTGTGGGCCGGCTTCATCTTCGTGTGCCTGGCGAAGCAGCCTCGGCAGTCGTTGCGCGAGTTCCTCGGGCCGATGGTCGGCGCGCTCGAGGGCTACCCGTTCGATGCGATGACGGAGCGCTATTCGTTCCGCGCGGAGAACGCCAGCAACTGGAAGGTGTTCATCGACGCTTTCCAGGAGTATTACCACGTGCCTCCGCTGCACACCTATCAGCTCGGACCGAACAACCGTGACCCCAACCTGACCTTCGAGGGCGCGCACTACCAGCTCGACGGACCGCATCGCGTCGTGAGCACGACCGGCGTGCAGAAGCACAAGTGGCCGCCGGAGACGATGTACCCATCGGAGGTGCTGCTGCGCAGCGGCAACATGGGTCCGTGGGACGCGCACGACCTCGACCGTGACCTTGTCGGGATCAACCCCGGCGGCGTCGAGCGGTGGGGGATCGACAACTTCCAGATCTTCCCGAACCTCGAGATCCTCATCTACGAGCGCAACTGGTACCTGAGCTACCGGTTCTGGCCGACATCGCACAACACGCACGTCTTCGAGGCCGACCTGTGGTTCACGCCGGCAAAGACAGCGCGCGAGCGGCTGGCGCGGGAGTACGCCGCGATCACCGTGAAGGAATACGCGCTGCAGGACTGCGGCACTCTCGACGGCACGCAGCTGGGGCTGGAGTCGGAAGCGTTCGAGGACTATCCGCTCAACGACCAGGAGATCCTGGTCCGCCACTTCCACAAGTCGGTCGGCGACTGGGTCGACGCGCATCGTCGCGGACTCGGCGACGAGTCGATGGCGCCCCGGTGAGCGCGATGCTGCCGCTGGAGTTCGCTGACCTCGAGCCGTTCGCCACGACGTGGTGCCTGGCCGACGAGCCTTCGCGGTGGGAGCGGCGGCTTGCCAGCAACATGAACGAGCTGCGTGCCTTCTACGACGCCTGTTTCCCGCGGGTGGAGGAGGCCGTCGCCTACTGCGACCAGTTCTCCTTGGACGCACTTCCTCCGGAGGCCGCCAATCTGCTCCAGCTGCTCTTCTCTTTCGCACTGGTGTCATATCCGATCGAGGTGTGGGACCAGCCGGAGCCCCTGCACACCGGCAACGCGCGTATTGACCGCACCCGAGAGCCGAGCCTGCGATGAGTGACGAGCTGGCCGGCAAGGTCGCCATCATCACGGGTGCCGGCAACGGCATCGGCAAGGCGACTGCGGCGGTGTTTGTCGCAGAGGGCGCGAAGGTCGTCATCGCCGACGTCGACGACGATGCCGGCAGCGCGGTCGCAGCAGAGCTCGGCGACGCTGCGCTCTACGTGCGGACGGACGTCTCCGACGCGGCGAGCGTCGACCAGGCCGTCAATGCGGCGGTCGAGCACTTCGGGCAGGTCGACTGCATCGTCAACAACGCCGGGATCTCCGGCACGTTCCGGCGGCTGATGATGGATGACCTGCGCGACTTCGACAAGGTCATCAAGGTCGACCTGCTCGGCGTCATCCTCGGCACCCAGGCCGCGGCCCGCGTGATGTCACCCGGTGGATCGATCATCAACACGACGTCGATTGCGGGCATCCAGCCGGGCGTCGGGTTCACGTCGTACCGGGCGGCGAAGGCCGGCGTCATCCACTTCAGCCGGTGCGCAGCGATCGAGCTCGCCGAGCTGGGGCTGCGGGTCAACGTCATCGCACCGGGCAACATCCAGACCCAGATCAACGCGATCTTCGACACCCAGTCGGTGGTCGCGCAGATCCAGCCGCTGCAACGCCTCGGCACCCCAACGGATCTCGCAAACGCGGCGGTCTACCTGGCCAGCGATCGAGCAGCGCAGGTGACCGGTGTGGTGCTGCCGGTAGACGGCGGAACAACAGCCGGTCACCCACCCTTGAAGACCGAGACGGTCTTCCGTCGAGCCCAACGCTAAGGGCGTCTCAAGGGGTGCTGAGGCGCCCAAAAGGTTGGGCTCGGCACGGCTTCATCGCCTCGCTCGACGACCTGGCGCGAGTTTCAGAAGTAGGTCGCGTCGGCCAGCACTGCCTTGCACCGCGCGCAGGCCAGTCGCTCGTCCGGATCGAACGGCTCCGGCAGCGTCAGGGCGATCCGGCCCGCGCCGCACATCGCCTTCGGGCCGGTCAGCTTCAACACGACGGCGTGGAAGTGGCGGTCGCCGTCGACCACGCCCTTCTTCCGGGTTCGCGCCATCGCCGCCTTGTCCTCGATTGCCTCCAGCACCATGGCGGACCTTGCTTGCCGCCCGGCAAGTAACTCCATCATGTGCCATCTTGCGCGATCCGGGCAAGATGGAGGCGATGGCGCAAACCGCGAAGGCTGATACGCGGGAGCAGATCCTGCGTGCCGCTCTCGACCTCTTCACCCAGCAGGGCTACGACTCGACCTCGCTGCGCCAGCTCGCGGACCACCAAGGCCTCACCAAGGCCGCGCTCTACTACCACTTCCCCGCCAAGGAGCAGCTGCTGCTCGAGCTCACCCGGCCGTTCCTCGATGGCCTGAGCGACCTGGTGAGCGAGCATCGCGGGCTCGACCAGGTGGACCCGAAGGCGCTGCTCGGCTCCTACCTGGACCTGTTCATCACCCATCTCGAGGTCCTGGGACTGCTCGCCAGTGACCCGGCGACCCTGCATCACCCCGATATCGGTAAGCGTGCGCGCCTGCTGGTCGCCGGGATCCGCTCGCTTCTCATCGGACCCGAGCCCACGTCCGAGAGCACCGTGCGCGCCGCGTGCGCGATGGGCGTCATCAACGCGGTGTCGCAAGTGCCGGCCGAAGCCCTGCAGGCCTCCCGCGAGACGATCCTCGACGCCGCGCTTGGTGCCCTGGGTGAGCCGCCGGTATCCGTCCCCGGTCGGGGTCGCCAACCGCGGCCTCCGAAGGCCGCCGCGAAGCTGATGCCCTCATAAGTTGACGCGTTTTGCGTCATGATGGGCTCGGCGCCAGGGGATGCGCCGACACGGGGAGCGGGATGATGGCGGAGGACCCGGCGCCGCCGGCGACATCGCCGGGGGCCGACAGCGGTGCGCTCTATCGGGCGCTGGTGAACTCCTCGCCCGACCTGACGGTCTTCGTCTTCGGGTCTGACCTCCGCCACATTCAGGCCGGCGGTCTTGCCTTCGATCGGCTCGGGTGGCGCACGGAGGACATCGTCGGGCGGCGCCCGAGCGACCTGCTGGACGACGGAACGGGGGCAGAGCTCGAGGAGCACATGCGCGCCGCCCTGGCCGGTGAGACCCGGGTGTTCGACCATGCCGGGCTGCGCGACACCGCGGGCTTCTGGCGCTCCACCGTGGTGCCGGTGCGCGACGAGAGCGGCAACGTGGTGGCGGGGATGGTGATCGCGCGCGACGTGGCGCCGGTGCACCAGGCGCTCGAAGCGATGCTCGACTCGGTCACGATTCAGCAGCCGGTGTTCGACGAGTCCGGACAGGTGGCCGACTTCCGGATCACCTACGCGACGGAGAACGCGGTCGACTTCGCCGGCCGCCGACGTGACGAGCTGCTCGACCGGACTCTGCGCGAGCTGTTCCCGGAGCTCGGTGACGACTTCATCGCGACGTACGCCTATGTCCTGCAGACCGGCGAGGGCGTGCATTTCAACGCCTTTCCCTACCCCGACGCGAACGGCGACGAGCTGCTCTACGACCTTGCCGTCAGTCGCGTCGGCGACGCCCTGCTCGTCACCTGGCGTGAGGTGACCGAGCGCGAAGCCGGTCGGGTCGAGCTCGCGAGGGTGGCCGCTGTCCGGTCGGTGAGCGAGCAGCTGCAACGCGGACTGCTGCCGTCGGCGCCCCCTGTCGTCCCGGGGCTGCGGTTCGCCGCGACCTACCACCCGGCACTGGAGACCGCCGAGGTCGGCGGTGACTGGTACGACGTCGTACGCCACGCGCTCGACGAAGTGGCCGACGATGTGGTTGACGTGATCGTGGGTGACGTCGAAGGGCACGACGGGCACGCCGCGGCCCGAATGGCGCGGTACTCCACCTTGGTTCGCGCCGCGTGCTGCCGGCAGGAGACCGTCGATGCGGTCGTCGAGGAGCTCAGAGACTTCCACTCGACGGTCGACGCGGAACGGCTCGTGACCATCGCCCTCGCACGAGTCGACGTCGCCACCGGCGCGGTGACGTTGGTGTCGGCCGGACACCCGCCGCCCGTCGTCCGGCGGGCGAGCGGCCAGGTGGACACCGTCGATCTGTCGGTCGACCCGCCGATCGGCGCGCCGGGAGAGCGAGCCGACCTGGCCAACCTGCAGCTCGAGCCAGGCGCGACGTTGGTGATGTTCAGCGACGGGCTGCTCGACCCGCAGGCTGACCCCGACGACGCCTATCGGGCGATCGCGGAGATCGTGTCAGGGATCGATCCGGCGCGGCCCGAGGAGATCGTGGCAGCTCTCGAGGACTATGCGAGAGGTCACCAGCCGTCCGATGACGTCGTGGTCGTTGCCGTTCATCGACACGGCGAAGCCGTCAATCGGGCGGGTTGATCGAGGAGTGAGTGTGCGGAGAGTTAGATTGCATCGGTGCTAGAGGCCTCGTGCGACTTCTCGGGTGACCCCGAGAACGTCCGCGCTGCCCGACGATTCGTCTCCGAGACCGCAGAGAGCTGGGGTCTGGGTGATCTGGCCTGGCCGCTGGTGCAGATCGTCTCCGAGCTAGCGAGCAACGCGATCATCCATGCCGGCACCGGTTTCGTCGTGCGCCTCGTCCACGATGGCGAGTCCACGAGGATCGAGGTGCTTGACGGGTCGGTACGACGAGCTCAGCCGCGTCGCTACGAGCTGGACGCGACGACCGGGCGGGGCCTGCGCCTCGTCCACAACCTGTCGCGCGAGTGGGGCGCGCTGGGCAGTTCAAAGGGCAAGACGGTGTGGGCGGTCGTCGACAGCGGTTCGCTGCTCGACACCGATGCCGAAGATCTGGCGGAGTCCTTCCTCGGTGCCCTGGATGGCGATGACGTGGCAGAGCCGCCGACCAACCTGAAGCAGGGTCGCCACCGTCGCGGTGGGTCGGACAACGAGTTGCTGGCAGCCTGACGATGAGCGAGGACCTCGGGCCGATCGTCGAGGTGCACCTCCTCCAGCTGCCGGTCCAGGTGTGGGCGCGCACCCAGCAGCACACCGACGAGCTGTTGCGCGAGTTCGTGCTGATCGCTCAGCAGTTCCGGCAGGAGGAGGCGGCTGCGGCGCCGGTGCCGCTGCGTCTCACCCAGCTCGTCGAAGAGCTGAGCGGGAGCTACGGCTCGTTCTCAGAAGAGCAGGAAGCGCGGCTGTTCGAAGCGGCGGCGGCCGGCGAGGTCGCGATCGACCTGACCTACCAGGTGCCGGCGGGTGCTGCGCCTGCAGCGCGGCACCTCGGCGACATGCTCAACGAGGCCGACGAGTACTGCCGCAGTGGCGAGCACCTGCTGACTCTCGAGACACCGGCCGAGCTGGTCCGTTTCCGGGAGTGGTTCCTCGAGGAGTTCCGCCGCCAAGTCGCGGGGGAGCCGCCCCGCCCTTGGCAGGCTTAGTCAGCCGGCAGCAGGTGCGACCAGCGGCCACGGCCGCGCGCGTTCGAAGACCGCGGCGAGGTCCAGCAGCAGCCCGTCGGTGTGGCGCATCCCCACGATCTGCATGCCGATCGGCAGGCCGCGCGGCGACAGTCCCGCCGGCACGCTGATCGACGGCAGGCCGCTGATGTTCATCGCGATCGTGAGCCGTCCGGTGTTGAACGCATCGACCTCGACCCCGCCGACGGACGTCGGTGACGGCCCTTCGGCCGCGAACGCGTCGTCCGGGACGGTCGCGCACAGCACGACGTCGGCTTGCTCGAAGAGCGTCGCGACCGCCTCGTTGAGCTGCTTGCGTGCCGGATCGATCGCGGCCGCCATCGTGATGTCGTAGACCGCCGCCAGGTCGAGCGCCGCGCCGACCTCGGTCGTGACCATCTCCCGGACGTCCGGCCAGAACGCCCCGGCCCCCGCCCACATGATCGGCAGCGCCGGCGCGATCCAGGCAGGTCCGAGGTCGGGCAGGCTGAACTCGACGTCGACCTGCTTGAGCCCGGCCGCGGCGATCAGCTCGGCGGCTGCTTCCTCGACGACCGCGATGACGTCGGGGTGTACGACGGCACCACCGAAGTCGGGGAGGACCGCCACTCGCATCCCGGCGAGGTCGTAGGTCCCGATGCCGGCCTCGAAGCCTTCTTCGCGAGGCAGCGAGAAGGGGTCGCGTGGATGTGCGCCGTTCGCGACGTCGAGCCAGCGCGCAGTGTCACGGACCGATCGCGACAGGCAGCCGACCGTGGAGGTCAGGGGCTCCATCTGCGCCATCGGCGCGAACGGAATCCTGCGGTAGGACGTCTTGAAGCCGACGAGTCCGGTGTAGCCGGCCGGGCCACGGATCGAGCCGCCACCGTCCGTGCCGGTGCCGATCGGCACCAGGCCGCCCGACACCGCCGCCGCGGTCCCACCGGAGGACCCGCCCGGCGTACGCGTCTTGTCCCACGGATTCGTCGTCGTGCCGTGCACGATCGTGCTCGTGTAGCCGACGAGTCCCATCTCGCTGCTCGTCGTCTGCACCACCGGGATCGCGCCGCCGAGGTCACGGATCCGCTCGACGTGCACCATCGTGTAGCTGCCGGTCATTCCCTCGAGCAACTTGGTGCCGTAGGCATAGGGCCAGCCCTCGACCATTTCGAGCTCCTTGACGGCGAACGGCACGCCGCCGAAAGGCTTGCTCACATCGGCGTCCGCAGCGGCCTCGCGCGCGCCGTCGGCGTCGATGTGGCAGATCGCGTTGTACGGGTCGGAGTCGGCCGACGCGATGACCGCCTCGACGGCGTCGGTGGGGGTGAGCTCACCGGCACGGAACGCGTCGACCAGCGAGCACGCGTCGCCGAGCCACGGCGTACTCATGACCGCGCTCCGGACGGGCCGGTCGATCCGTACGTCGCGGCGGCGCCTTCGCTCGTCCGTCCGTCCCGTACGGCGGCGACGGCGGTGGCGAGTGCGGCGAGGAGATCGGGAGCGACCTTCGCGTGGAACGGCGAGAGCATGAAGTGCAGACCTCCTGGTTGCCGGTCGGGGTACCACCCCGCGTCCACGAGGGCGTCGCCCACAGCAGCGATGTCGAGCTCGTCGCTGCCCACCTCGAAGATCGAGAGGTCGGGTTGCGGTGTGACGCGCAACCCGTTGATCTGCTCGATGCCCCTCAGCAGCTGGTCGCGAGTATCGCGGACGACGCGAGCCAGGTCGAGGTACCCGTCGGCGCCGTGGAAGCGCAGCGCGGCCCACGCGCCGGCGATCGGCGGGGCCGGCCGGGTGCCCGCGGGGGTGGGGGAGCCGTAGAGGCCGCCGCCCCAGGCGCCGTCGTCGAACCACCACTGCTTCTTGTAGTTGTCCGGTTCGCGGTGCAGGAGGACGGACGCCCCCTTGAAGGAGTAGCCGTACTTGTGGATGTCGGCGCTGATGCTCGTGACGCCCGGCACCCGGAAGTCCCACGGCGTCACCGGTTCGCCGAGCTTCTCCCAGAAGGGGAGCAGCAGCCCGCCGAGGCAGGCGTCGACGTGGCAGAGAATGCCGCGCTCCTCGGCCAGGGCGGCGATCTGACCGACCGGGTCGATGACCCCGAACGGGTAGTTGGGGGCCGAGGCAACGACCATCGCGGTGCGGTCATCGAGCGCGTCGGCCATCGCGTCGACGTCGACCCGGTGATCGTCGCCGACGGCGACCCGGACCTGCTCGACCCCGAGTAGATGACACGCCTTCGCGAACGCAGGGTGCGCGGTCAGGCCAGTGACGAGCACCGGGTTGGCATTGCCCCGCTCGCGCGCGATCTCCCGCGCGACGTACACGGCGACGAGGATCGACTCGGTGCCGCCGCTGGTCAGGCCACCGGCGCCGGGTGTGCCGTGCAGCAGGTCGGCCACCATGTCGGCGGTCTCCCGCTCCAGCCGCGCGAGCGACGGGAAGCGGAACGGGTTCAGGGCGTTCTCGGCGAGGTACTCGCGTGAGACGGCGGCGAGCGTCTCCTCTAGGTCTGGGCTGTCGGGGTGGTAGACGAGGCTGAACAGCCGACCCGCGCGCCAGTCGGCGTCATCGTGTCGATTGGCAACGAGCTCAGCGAGCAACGCGTCCTTGGCCGTGCCGCGTTGCGGAAAGGTCGCAGGCGCGGGCCACTCCGCCTCGGGGTCGCTCACGTCCGCGCCACAACGGGGAGTCTTACACCAAGAGGCTTGCCTTGACAGACATATATCCAGAGAGGCATGCTTCGTGCATGGGCGTCGACACCACGATGGACGTGATCGCGGAGCCGAGCCGGCGCCGGATTCTCGATCAGCTACTGGGCGGGGAGCTGCCCGTCGCCGATCTCGTCGAGCGTCTCGAGCTCAGTCAGCCGGCCGTGTCCAAGCACCTGCGCGTCCTGCGTGACGCCGGGCTGGTCGACGTGCGACCGGACGGCCAGCGTCGGATGTACCGGCTCAGCCTTGGGCCGCTCGTCGAGCTCGACGACTGGCTCGAGCCGTACCGGCGGATGTGGCGCGACAGCCTCAACAACCTCGAACGCCATCTGGCGACGAAGGGCACGACGACGAACAGGAGACCGCGATGAGTGAGGCCACGTTGCTACGAACCGGGGCGCGTCCGGTGCTGCGATTCGAGCGGCTGCTGCCGCAGCCGGTCGAGACCGTCTGGACCGCGGTCACCGACCCGGGGGAGATGCGGTCGTGGTTTCCGACGCGGATCGAGATCGACGAGTGGAAGGTCGGGGCTTCGTTCACCCATCACTTCGACAATCAGGACTTCGGGCCGTTGCCTGGCAAGGTTCTGGTCTGGGAGCCGCCGCACCGGGTCACCTTCACCTGGGGTGAGGACACGATCAGCTTCGAGCTGTCGCCGGCCGAGGGCGGCGGAACCCGGTTCGTGTTGACCGAGGAGCTGTCGGCCAACCATGCCGCCCGTAACGCCGCCGGCTGGGAAGAGTGCCTCAACAACCTGCTGAAGCAGGCCTCCGGGGCGACCTGGCAGGAACGGTTCGCCCACTACACGGAGGCCTTCGAGCCGGTGCTCGGCCCGCAAGACGGTCCGCCCGCGGGGGTCAAGCCGTAGCGCGGACCCCACTACGCTGCACCCGTGCGCCGATCGGCACTGGCTGTTGCCGGGGTGGTCGTCTCGATCGGATCGGTCGCACCAGCGGCTGCGTCGATTCCGCTCCCGACGCCGGTGCATGACATCGACCCGCTTCGCAACGCGACGCAGTTCGGCCTGCGGCCAGATCGGCTGTTGACCTCGGTGGTGCCCGGGCCGGTCAACAACAAGGAGGCCGTCACGGCCTACCTCGGCTCGGACGGCGCACCGTCGAACGTGACGGACCGGCAGACGATGGTCATCACGAAGCCCGGCAGCTACATAGTCCGTGAGCTCGGCCCCGCTCGCGCCGTCACCGCGGTCGGCTCGACCGTGCCGCCGGTGCTCGAGCTCGGCCAGGTGGTGTGGCAAGGGTTCTCTCCCGGCACGCGCCGCCTCTCCGCCGTACTCGCGCTCGACCCCGCCATCGAAGCGCAACGGCTTCCGATGTCGGTGACACTCGCCTTCCGCGACGCCCAGGGCGACCGGCGCCCGCTGCTGCCGGGAGGAGTCGCTCCGTCCAGCGGTACGGCGGAGGTCACGCTCGTCAACCAGACCCAGACCTCACAGGTCGTGGCGACCGGCACGAGTACACCGCGGGCGATTGCCGCAGCTCTGCAACGCCTGTACGACGCGGCGCGACATCCGCACGCTGCTCTGCCGCCGTACGCCGGATCGGGCTTGCGGCGACAGCTCCCGGGTCACAAGAGCGGCCTGACGCGCATCGACGTGACGGCACCGCTGCACGTGCACGGCACGATCCGCGTCGCGGGAGCGCAGGGCAACCCGGTCACAGGGCCCACCGCCTCCGCCGTCGTCGGCGGCGCACGGCTGGCGGGGTCGCTGGACGGCAGCGCCGTCTTCGATGTTGCGATGCGCGCCGGTCAACGGCTTCGGGTCGATCTGGACGTCACGCCTTGGCTCGACCCTCGTCTGCTGGTGCCGCCGGCAGGCGGCTGGGCACGATGGGCCGCGAGTCACCCGAGCGTCGCGGCACTCCGGACCGCGACGGCCAACACGGTGACGCGTGCCGCGGAGGCGGCGCGGGCCGCGGAGTACAGCCCATACCTGCAGGCCGACACTCCCGGCTCGGATCTTTCGACCTTCCACTACGTGATCGAGCAGCCGCCTGCCGCTACCCGTTCGACTGCTGCGCTGCACGCGAAGCCGGGCGCGATCGCGGCAGCCGTCATCGCCCTGCTGGCGATCATCGCCAACGGGGCGCTGCTCTGGCGGCGCCTCTAGCGACTAGGAGTGCAGGGTCAGCCGCAGGACGGCCTTGCCCTCGCACAGGTTGCGGACGTTGACCGTGCCGTCGTGCGGCCCGTCGAACTCCGCCTCGGCTTCCGACTCCTCTTCCTGGTCGGTGTCACCGATCTTGTAGCCCTTGCCGGTCAGCGTCGTGTCGTAGGTGTCACGAATCTTCGACAGTGAGTCGGGCGAGCCGTCGAGGGCGAAGAACCAGATGCGGGTCTTGCCCTGCGACTCGTAGTCGTAGGCGACACCGCCCGGGTTCGGCACGTCGGTCGGCAGCGCCGTCTTGACCGCCGTCGAGATGTCGTCAGGGCAGGCGGCGTCCGCCTGCGCAGCCGAGCTGTCCGCGTCGTGGTCGGCGTCTTTGTCTTTGTCCTTGTCGTCGCCGCAGCCGGCGAGAACGACAGTGAGTGCCGCGGCGGTCAGGCCGCCGAGGACTCGCAGGTGCAGCGCGCGAGACATGAAGTGGGCTCCCATCAGATGCTTGGGGAGCAACGTAGCGGATTGCCTAGCGGGTTTGCGGCACCATCGGCAGGTTCTGACTGAGCAGGTCGTCGGTCACCGGCTTGAAGACGAAGCCGTCGAAGACCGCGAAGTACATGTCGTCCGGTGAGACGCCTTCGCGGCTCGTCGCTGAGTAGCCTCGCTCGTCGCCGTTGGCCCCGACGATGCTGATGTGCCCGGCAAGTGTCTGTTGCAGCGGAGGACCAGTAGCGCCGGACTTGGCGAGCGCCGCAGCGACCAGGTTGACCGTGTCGTAGGAGAACATCGACCAGTCCGGCGGCTGCACGACCTGCTTGCCGTCCTGCTTGAGGCCAAGGTCGTCCTCCCCGAACTTCGCGACGTAGGCCTTCCGGTACGCCGCGAACGGCGCAGGCCCGACCTCAGCGGTGATCCGGAACGACACGAAGCCGACACCGGACAGCCAGTCGGGATGCGCGGCGAGACGCTGTCGCACATACGGGTCCTCGCCAGCCGGCCCGGCCCAGATCGGAACCTGCCAGCCGGCCGATCGTGCCGCCACGATGCTCTCGGCGACGATCGGCGCCGACGCCCATACGACGAGGCTCGTTGCGCCTGCCCGTCGAGCTGCCAGCACTTGCGTCGAGACGTCGGTGGTGGTCGAGGCCACCGACGACGCCGTCACGACGGCGATCTCGTCGCGGCGGAACGCGGATGCGAGTGAGCTTCGACCGTCCGCGCCGTACCCGGTGTCGTCCGCGACGATCGCGATCTTCGGCTTTCGCGCGGCGAGGTAGTCCGCAAGGCGCAACGTCAGGTACTTGTCGGCAGGTGCAAGGCGGTAGATCGTTGGCCGGCGCTCCGGGTCGACGATGCTCTGTCCGCCGTCGAAGACGTCGAATGCGGGAAGGCCCGCCTTGTCTGTCACCTGGGCGATCGCTGCCGCGCCGACCCCGTCGAAGATCAGCGCAGCCGCGTGTTCGTCGACGGCCTGTCGCGCGATTGCCGCAGCCTGTGAGGGTGAGCCGTGGTTGTCGTGGACCTGGACGACGAGTCGAGTGTGGACGCCGTTGATGACAGCCCCACCATGCTCGTTGATCTCATCGACGGCGAGCTCCGCACCGTTGCGCTCGAAGCTTGCGATCCACGGAGTGGTGGATACGGGTGCGCTGATGACGATCGCAACGGTCGGCCCCGACGTCGGCGATGAGCCGCCGCCGCATCCTGATACGACAGCCAGGACGACCGCGATCAGCGCCGAGAGCCGCAGTCTCATGCGACCCCAAGATAGGCGCGTACGACGGCCGGGTCCGCGGCGACAGCCTGCGGCGTGCCGTGCGCCAGGACCTGGCCTTCGGAAAGCACCGTGACGCGATCCGCGACCTGCCGGACGAGGCGCATGTCGTGCTCTACCAGCAGCACCGCGCGCCCGCTTTCGGCGATTTCGCGTAGCAGCAGTCGAAGCACGCGCCGCTCCTCACTCGACATTCCGGCTGCCGGCTCATCGAGCAGCAGCGCGCTTGCCCCGGTTGCCAGCGTTCGCGCGATCTGCAAGACGCGATGCTCGAACCCGTCAAGCAGGGATGACGTGCGCGAGGTGTCCTGTAGTCCGGCCGCGGTCAACGCCGCCGCCGTGCGTCTTTCGCGCTCTCGTTGGGAACGTCGGCCGTCCGGCGTTCGCAGCACCTCTCGCAACCCGATGAGCCGCCCTTGGTCGCGCACGCGAGCTCCGATCATGACCTGGGTCACGGCATCGAGGTCGGGCAGCACGACGACGCGTTGCAGGGTGCGCGCGACCCCCTGCTTCACGCGACCCGACGTGCTCCGCGCAGCAGGGCTCGCGTTGATGACGACCTCGCCGTCGTGCGCGGAGATGGCGCCGGCGGCGACCCGCAGCGCAGTGGACTTCCCGCTGCCGTTGGGGCCGACCAGCGCATGCACCTCACCTCGCCGGAGCTCGAGATCGATGCCACTCAGTGCCGGCACCGCGTTGTACCGCACGTGCACGTCGTGCATCGCGAGGACTACCTCCGGGACCGGGTCAGTCCTCAACTGCTCCACCACCGGCAGGTCCACCGGACGACGCGGGCGACTCCGCTGCCATTGGTCGAGGCGTCGCCGCTGGGTCAGCGCGAGCACGAGAAGCGCGACGGTGAGGAGCTCTCGCGCGCGACCGGTGTCGACGGACATGGTGTCGGCCAGCGTGTTGGCGACATGAGGCAGCGCCGTGAGGAGTGCGACGCCGAGCACCGGTCCCCACCAGGTCGCGGTACCTCCGATGAGCACCGCGACGAACAGCTGGAGTGAAAGGAGCGGGGAGTAGTCCGGTGGCGCGACGACGCCATGCAACACGGCGGCGCCGGCGCCACCGATGGCACCGAGCGTCGCGGCGAGAGCGAGGATGCTGCGACGGCGCCGCTGGACGGGGACGCCGAGCGATTCGGCAAGGACCGGGCCGGAGCGCAGCGCGGCGAGGTCGAGCCCCCAGGCGCTCCGGCGGGTGGTGGCGAGAGCGGCTGCGACAACTGCGGCTATTGCCGTTGCGATCAGCGCGTGCAGCCAGGGATGCACGACGACGGTGATCCCGAGCGATCGTGACACCAGGTGTGCGGGTGTCTGCGCGGTGCGTCCTTGCGCGCCACCGGACAGCGAAGGGAACACCTGCAATGCCGTGTAGGCGACCCAGGCGAGCGCCCAGGTGGCGAGCGCCAGGGGGCCGCCTTCGAGCCGCCCGGCTGCGAAGCCCACGAGATAGCCCCCGATGCCGGCGATCGCCACGGCGACGAGGGCGGCAATCCCGAGCGGAACATGATGGGCATGCAGCGCGAAGGTGCCGAACGCGCCGATCGCGACGAAGGCACCCTGGCCGAGGATCGGCAGCCCGGCAAACGAGACGGCGATGGCAAGGCCGTACGCCGCGACGAGCAGATAGAGATTGGCTGCGAGTGTGATCATTCCGCTGCAGCCTCTCGAGGCGCGATCAGGCCGAGCGGCCGCCACGTCAGGACCACGATCAGCGCCGCGGCCGGCACGAGCTCTGACCAGCTCGCGCCCAGGCCGGGGAACACCGCCACGACCTGCTGCGCGACGCCGATGCAAAGACCGCCGATGACGGCGGCACGCGGCGACCGCAACCGCCCGACGTACGCCGCGGACGCGCCGGCCAGGCCGAGGAGCGCGCCACTGTCTGCTGTCAGGGGAGCGGCCGGCGCGATGAGCAACGCAGCGACGGCAGCGAGCAGCCCGGCAGCGGCGAAGGCGAGCACGACGACCCGCTCGACGGAGATGCCACAAAGCGCCGCTGCGTCCGCGTCATCGGCGACGGCCCGCATCGCCTGTCCCAGTCTGGAGCGGACCAGGAACCGGTCGGCAACGAGCGCTGATGCCAAGGCGATCGCGAGCACGGGAAGCACCCGGATCGCAAGCTGGCCGCCGCCGGGCAGCGACAGGGACTTCGCGTCGTTGAGGGAGTCGAGGTGAAGCACATCGGGTGCGGCGTAGGCCGCGGCCGGCAGGACGAGTGCGACCGATGCGCGCAAGAGCAAACCGACGGTCGCGGTCGCGCCGACCCAGCCGAGTGAGTCACCGCCTCCGCGGATGAACGGACGCACCGCGACGAGATAGCAGCCAACGGACAGGCCCACGCCGATCGCGAGTGTCGCGGCGACGGCGAGGACCGAGGTGGCGACTCCTGGCGGTACGGCGACGGGCGTCGTACCAACCACTGCGAAGACCGCGAGCAGGACGGCGCCGACGATGACGTCACCGTGAGCGAACTGGATGACGCGAGTGAGCGCCCAGACCAGGCTGAAGCCCATGCCGGCCAAGCCGTAGACCGCGCCGACCGACAGGCCGGCGAGCACGGCTTGCAGCAGCTCGCCGGCTGTCACTGAGCGGTCATCCGAAGGGAAGGGCGGTGGACGTGCTGGTGGCGTGCGGCGCCAGTAGGGGAGCGTTCGGGTTGGTGTCCGTCGGCAGCACGATCGCGATCACCCACGAAGTCTGACAAGCGGTCACCTCGTTGATGCGCGTCAGACCGCGTTGCCCCGAGTACACCCAGGGGGTGTCGGCCTCCGTCGCCTCAGCGTCGCCGCGGCCGAGCAGGAAGCCGGCCTTGGGGTAGCGCTTCACCACGAAGAGCGCGCTGGAGTACAGCGAGGTCGGGGTGGTGAAGTGGACCGCGTAGACCCCTCCACCTATCCGGCCCTGAGTCACAAAGGTGAGGTTGGGCGGCAGGGGAAGGCGCGCCGGAATGCCTCGAATGGCTGCGGCGCCGGCCGTCGGGTCAGGAGACGGCTGAACGGCGGGACAGGTCGGCGGACCGCCGGGGGGAGGAGTCGGGATCGCGGCAGGAACGCTTGACCCGCTGCATGCGCCCGCAAGCGGCGCGGCGGCGATGACGAACGCGGCGCGCGACAGCAGTGACCGGACCGCGCCCACCCATCGAAGGGTACGGGGCCTACCCGTGTGATCTGCGCGAAACATTCGCCACATACCTTCGAGGACTGAAAGCGGTCCGTCGAGCGGGCCGGGGGATGGCTCACTCAAGGAGAGTTGATGGCAGGCAACGCAGTACGACGGCACGCGATCGAGGCGCTGGCGACCTTCACGCCGCCACCGGCGACCTTCTCGCTCGACGAGGAGCCCGGCGGCGTCTTCGGGGAGAACGTGTTCGGCAAGGCGGTCATGCAGAAGACGCTGCCGAAGGCCGTCTACAAGTCGGTGCTGAACACCATCGACCACAACCAGCCGCTCGACCCCGACATCGCGGACGCCGTCGCCGTCGCGATGAAGGACTGGGCGATGTCGCGGGGCGCAACGCACTACGCGCATGTCTTCTACCCGCTGACCGGCTCGACGGCTGAGAAGCACGACAGCTTCCTGGAGCCGAACGGCGACGGGACGGCGATCGCGGAGTTCTCCGGCAAGACTCTGACCCAGGGCGAGCCTGACGCCTCGAGCTTCCCCAATGGCGGCATCCGATCGACGTTCGAGGCCCGCGGTTATACCGGCTGGGACGTGACGTCGCCGGCGTACATCCTCGAGAACCCGAACGGCAACACGCTGTGCATCCCGACCGTGTTCGTGTCGATGACCGGCGAGGCGCTTGACCACAAGACCCCGCTGCTGCGCTCGCAGCAGGCGATGGCGAAGCAGGCCGAGCGGGTGCTGAAGCTGTTCGGCCACGAAGACCCTGACTCGGTGGTGTCCTTCGCGGGCCCAGAGCAGGAGTACTTCCTGGTCGACCGCCACTTCCTGCTGGCTCGCCCCGACCTGCTGAACTCCGGTCGCACGCTGTTCGGCGCGAAGCCCCCGAAGGGCCAGGAGTTCGACGACCACTATTTCGGTGCGATCCCGGACCGGGTGCTCGCGTGCATGTTCGACGCGGAGCGCGAGTTGTTCAAGCTCGGCATCCCGGCGAAGACGCGCCACAACGAGGTTGCGCCCGGCCAGTTCGAGATCGCGCCCGTCTTCGAGCGCTCCAACATCGCTTCTGACCACCAGCAGCTGCTGATGACGACGATGAAGAAGGTCGCGAACCGGCACGGCATGGAGTGCCTCTTCCATGAGAAGCCGTTCGCCGGCATCAACGGCTCGGGCAAGCACGTGAACTTCTCGATCGGCAACGCGTCGCAGGGCAACCTGCTGCTGCCGGGTGACACGCCGCACGACAACGCGCAGTTCCTCGTGTTCTGCAGCGCCGTGATCCGCGGCGTGCACAAGTACGGCGGCCTGCTGCGTGCCGCGATCGCGTCGGCGGCGAACGACCACCGGCTCGGCGCGAACGAGGCTCCGCCGGCGATCATCTCGATCTTCCTCGGCGAGCAGCTGGCCGACGTGTTCGACCAGGTCGCCAAGGGTGGCGCGACGTCGTCGAAGGAGAAGGGGACGCTGACGATCGGCGTCGACACCCTGCCGGTCCTGCCGACCGACCCGGGTGACCGCAACCGGACGTCGCCGTTCGCCTTCACCGGCAACCGGTTCGAGTTCCGTGCGGCCGGCTCCGGCCAGACGATCGCGGGCCCGATGACGACGATCAACACGATCCTCGCCGAGGCGCTCGACTACATCGCGACCTCGCTCGAGACAGCGGTTGCGGGTGGCACCGACTTCAACGTCGCGGTGCAGAAGCTGCTTGAAGAGATCATCGCCAATCACGGCAACGTGGTCTTCAACGGCAACGGCTACTCCGAGGAGTGGCAGACCGAGGCGGCGGCGCGTGGGCTGAAGAACCTGCGCACCACGCCGGACGCGCTGCCGGAGCTCATCGCGCCGGAGTCGCTGGAGCTGTTCTCGAAGTACGGCGTGTGCAGCGAGCGCGAGATGCACTCGCGCTATGAGATCGGGCTCGAGCAGTACGTGCTGAGCATCGGCGTCGAGGCGAAGACGGTGCTGGAGATGGGCTCCACGTCGATCCTTCCGGCGGCGGTCCGCTACCAGACGGAGCTGGCGGCCAACGTCGCGGCGCTGAAGGCCGCCGGGGTCGAGGCCGACCTCTCGTCGCTGAACGAGGTCACCGGACTGATCACCTCGCTGCGCGCCGCGCTCGGCACGCTGTCCACGGCGATCGCGCACGAGGACGACAGCGACGACGCGCTCAAGCACGCGCTGCACTCTCGGGACGTGCTGCTGCCGGCCATGCTCGATGTGCGGGCGGCCGCGGACGCGCTCGAAGGCGTCGTGGCCGACGACCTCTGGCCGCTGCCGACGTACCAGGAGATGCTGTTCATGCTCTAAGGCCTCGCCTTAGAACTCTGTACGACGTGAGGGCCCGCAGCCGACCGGTTGCGGGCCCTCAGTCTTCGGTCGACCGGTAAAGGCTTTGTTTCGCGAGTCGCGATCACAGTCGAAGGGCAGCCTGTCGGCCACGTGACATCTTTCGTCGCTTCTGCGTAACGGGCTTGGACGTTCGCAATAGGTTCGGCGCCTCAATCAGTCCCGGGGGGGAGTCGACAATGACGAAACACGTCACATTCAGCGTCAAGTTTGATCAGGTCTATTGCCAGTCGAATGGCTCGCAGCATCGCGTGCAGCCGTATCTATGGGCCGTGGTTTTCACGATCGACGGCACAGGCGTCAGGATCATCAACACGGGCAAGGAATGGGTGTTGCAGGGAAACGCCCAGGTCTGGGGATCGAACGGCAGTCACGGCAATCTCGGTCGCATGCCCTTCAAGGCCGGCGATTCGATCACGGTGCCCTTGGACGTGTACGCGCCATTCCTTAACAGGACTGCGCAGTACATGCAGTTCCCGATCGATGTACCGGCGGATGCGCCAGACGCTCTCAAGGAGGCGCCCGGGATGCTTGGCTTGGTGGTGATCCTGAACAACGAACTTGCGGTGACCGACGATGGTGCGGAGGCCGGGCACCAAAAGCTCACCCAAGCCGTGGAACAGGCAGTGGATGCCTTCATCAACGCAAATGGGGGCTATGACATCTTCGCCGGGCCGCCGTCGAGCCAGCAGATTGAGGACTTGAAGAACGGCGTCACGCAGCAGGTAGCCGACGCGGTCCAAGACGAGCAGAACATCTTCCAGAACATCTGGACAAAGCTCGACGGCGCCGACTATTCGGTCGTTACGGAAGTGAACATCTTCAAGTTCGACGATCTGCTCACTGCCGGAGACACTCCGTTCACGTATCTCGACGAGGGACCTAACCATGAGATCTGGGGCGTGACCGGCGACATCTCCATGACCGAAGACCTGTCGTGCGGGTACAGCCCGGTGATCGGCGTCGTCGAGCGCATTGAGCGCAGCCCTCTGCCGCTCGACAGCTTCCGGCAACTGCGCGACAACGCGGGTGAGGAGCATCCCCAACTCGCGCGCTGGTATCTGGCGCTTCGCTCGCACCGATTGGATGTACTGCGAGTGCTGGCTCAATCGCCGGAGGCGCGTGCCGCTGTCCGTGAGCTGCACGCATGGGGTTCGAAAGGTCTTCCGGATCTCGGGCTGGGCATCGACGGGGATGTCATCGCCCGTGCGGACCTAATCTTGGACCTCGTTGACAAGACCGCGCCTCGCGGCCTTTCGCCGATTGCGGTGCAGTTCGCCGAGCTACTTCGAGCGAGCGAGGGTGAGACGGTTCGCGATCTACTCGACCGCCTCGAAGCTCACCCGCCGTACCGGTCGCGCGTCGAGTCTTAATGCGAATGCGCGGCTAGTTTGCGGCTAAGCAGAGAGGAGCGGCCGCCGACCTAGTGGGAGGCGGCCGCTCTGTGGTGTCCCGCGCTTCCAATCGTTTGGTGCGATCGACTTATGTCCCGGCCGGACGTTGACGGCGCGATGGGTCGGTGAGGCCTTCAAGTGCTGTGCGGGCCGCGTCGGGCCACTCCGCGGCGCCATCCGCTGATCTGCACACCGCGACGACTTCGGCGAGGGCGACGCAGTCGTCGCCTTGCCACGCGGCCTGCTCGTAGGTTGCCGACGTCGTACCGATCTTCGCGACGCGCAGCCGGACGTGCAGTGGCTTGCGATAGCGAGCCTCGCGCACGTAGTCGATTGCCACACGAGCGATGAGGTTGTGCATGCCAAGCTCATGAAGCATGTGCGGTACGCCGGCGCGGAAGTGGGCGTCGACGCGGCTCTCTTCGAAGAACCGCCCCATCATCACGTTGTTCACGTGCATGTTCGTGTCGAGGTCCCCGAACAGGACGGGCAGGTCCAGGCCAGGCCCGGGATAGCGCTCGCGGTCAAGTCGGTCCGGTGCCCATCGTTCGGCCATGACAGAAGAGCATGCCGCACGGTCAGTCTTGTTTCGGAGGCGGCTAGGAAGCGTGACCCACAAGCACCGCCTGAGCTGCGTTGTAGCCCGGGATGAACGTGATTCCGGGACCGCCGTAGCAGCCCGCACTGCCGAGGTAGAGGCCCGCAATCCCGTGCGGCTGATCGAGGTAGCCGTTGGGTCCAGGACGGCCGGCGCCGAGCAGCTCGGGGTGAATCAGGCCGTGGCAGTAGTCACCGTCCGGCGCTCCGAACATGGTGCTCATGTGCTTCGGGGTGAAGGTCGTGTGTTTGAGGATCAGGCTTTCGAAGTTCGGCGCGAGTCGTGTGATCTTGTCGATGACCCGCTGCCCCATCTCGGCCTTGAGTCGCGCATAGTCGGCGGGGTCTGCTTCGATCGGGAACCACAACGCGAACGCAGACGAAGCGGCCTTGCCTTTCGGGCACAGACCCGGGTCCGATGCGGATGGGATCTGGAAAGCGATCGCGGGGTCGCCGGGGACGATGCCGCGACGGCTGTCTTCGAACTGTCGCTGCAGGTCCTCAGGCGTGGCGAACAGGCCGATGGCGCTTTGCATCCGGGGGTCGTTGAGGAACTCGTACGGTGCTGCGAATGCCGGTGCACCATCGAGCGCGAAGTGCATCTGCACGTAGGAACCGCGGTGGTCGATCCGCGAGAGCCTCGCACTGAGGTCGGGATCGACCGCGCCATCAGTCACCAGGCCGTTCAGCGTCTGGTCGGGGGAGATCGCAGAGATGACAGAGCCCGCGCCGATCCTGGTCCCGTCCTTGAGGACGACTCCCGTCGCCCGTCCGTGCTCGACGGTGATCTCAGTGACGACGGAGTCGAGCAGCACGGTGCCGCCCGCCTCGGCGTACTGAGCGATGAGATGTTGGGTGAGCGCGCCGATCCCGCCCTCGATCTTCTTGGTGAGAGTCGTGTCCCCCTCGGGCATCGCCATTCCGAAGGCGAGTCCGGCTGCGCTGCCGGGACTGGAAGGGCCTCGGTACGTCGAGTTGACGGCGAGGAAGGCGAGCAGTCCGCGCAGCGCGGCGTGCTTTTGCTTGTCGGGGAGAAATCTGTCGAGGACATCAGTAGCTGTCCCGAACAGCATGTCCGTGATGCTGGCGCGTTCGGCTGGCGTGGTGGCGCAGCCGTACATCTCCTCGATTGTTCGTGGCGATGTCCCGGCGTCGAATCGCCCGAGTGCCCGGGCGGGAGCGGCGGCCCAGCCCGCGAGCTCGGCCATGCCGATCAGTGCCTCGACGCCGTGCTTCTGCTCCATGTGCGCAGCGGCCTCGGCCAGGTCTGTGTAGTAGATCAGAGGCTCGACGCTCTGATCGATGATCGACACCGAGGCCACCTCGAGGTCGACCTGGGGGAGTGCGTCGAGCCCGAGCTCTTTGCTGACCACGGCCGACGTCGGCAGCTGCACCGACCCGGCGATCTCGAAGTGGTAACCGTCGAACAGCTCGACGGTCGACGCCATCCCGCCGGCGTACCGCTTGGACTCCAGACAGACCGTGCGCAGCCCAGCGCGTTGCAGCAGCAACGCCGCGGTCAGACCGTTGTGCCCCGCTCCGACGACGACGGCGTCATAGGTGTCCATGTTCCGGGAGACTGCCAGCCGCCCAATGTTCCGTCAAACATGACGAAACAGGCCGTCCTCGCCGAGCCCTCGTTCGAGGGCGTCCAAGGCTTCGTGGCTGAGCTGGGCGAGATCGGCCATCGTGCGCCGATCGCGCAGCATCCACACGTCCATTGCGGCAAACACGGCTGCCGCGACGACCCGAGCGGTCACCGTTGCGTCGAGGTCGGACGGCGCAGTCGCCGAGCGGCGCAGATGCTCGATGATCGCGCTGGCCAAGTCGGACTCGACGCGACGCAGGTGCTCGACAATCTGCTGGGGATCGAGCTCGTGGGCGCGTAGGCGGGCGAGTTCATTGATCGCCGAAACGTCATAGGGAAAGGCGAAAATCGACGCACGAACCGATGCGATGATGGGTTCGTCCGCGGGCCGGTCGGCCAATGCGCGGCGGAACCACTGCAGCCCCGAGTCGTAGTCGGCGAACAGCAGCTCCTCGAGGTTGCCGAAGTGCCGGTAGAAGGTTCGAAGCGATACGCCGGCGTCGGCTGCTACCTGCTCCGCGGTGGTTGCCACGACGCCCTGGGACAAGAAGCGCTGCATGGCCGCCTGGCGCAAAGCGGCGCGGGTACGTTCGCTGCGCACCGTCAGCGGGGCGCTGGGCATGAAGCGAGCGTATCGAGTTCTGTAGACAGTGACAACTTTGACAAAACCTGTGACGGCCCGGACGCTGAGCGCGTGATCATTCTCGTCGCGCATGCCTTGCTCGGTGTGGTGGTGGTCTGGCAGATCGCGCGAAGCAATCCCGACATCTTCCGTCGTACGACACCGCGCGTCTCCGCTCTCGAGGCCGCGCTCTACGCCATCGGTGTCGGCTCGATCATCGGTGGATACGCGTTCAACATCGCGTTCGTTCACAAGTACTCCCACCTCAGCGGCATTCACAACCCGCTCTGGGGTGACGGCAGCTGGGCGCAGTACATCCATCTCATGTACGCAAACCCGGCCGCTGGCTCAGCCGGGATCGACTACACGATCGCCAACGTTTTGCTGCTTCCGCTTGTCACGATCGTCGACGGGCGTCGCCGGGGGATCAATCGGCCCTGGTTGTTCTTCGTCAGCACGCTGTTCACCAGCTTCAGCTTCGGCTGGGCGTTCTACGCCGCGACACTCGAACGGCAACGGCGCGTGGCACCTAGGGTGGGGTGATGGCCCTCACCAAACCAGAACTCACCGCCGGTACCGGCGAACCGCCGGCTGACCTCGTCATCGAGGACCTCGTCGTCGGGTCCGGCGATGAGGCGAAGCCCGGTGACACCGTCGAGGTCCACTACGTGGGGGTCGAGTTCAGCTCTGGCTCGGAGTTCGATGCCTCCTGGAACCGCGGCGAGTCCATCGAGTTCCCGCTGCAGGGCCTGATCAAGGGATGGCAGGACGGCATCCCCGGAATGAAGGTGGGCGGACGGCGGCAGCTCACCATCCCGCCGGAGCAGGCCTACGGCCCTGCGGGCGGCGGTCACCGGCTGTCAGGTCAGACCCTTGTGTTCGTGATCGATCTGCTCGCGGTCAAGTAGGGCAGCTCGCGCCGGCGGAGTACGGCGACCCTTGGCGAAGGGTGGCGTGTTGCTAGACGCTGCCGATCGCGACGACGCGCGTCGGGCTGGTCGGGTGGACGTCGGCGCGCTCGCTGCTCACCGCGAACGCCGTGGTCTGCGACAGCGGCACCGAAAGCGGTGAGGAACCGGAAGTCGCGCTGGCCGACACGAACTCGGTGAGAGGGATCGGCGCGCGGCCGCGAGGCAGCTGCCACAGCACATAGGTGCGGCCGTGAGCCGGCTGGCTCATGGCGACCGGCTGCAGGCGCGCCACCCCGTTGATGACGACCACCGTCGCACGGTGTACGCCGTCCGTGGACCGCAGCGGGATCGCCGAGCAGGGTTGGGTCGTCACGCAGCTCGCGAGGGCCACGTCGTGGGCGCCCCCCTTGGATGAGCCGACAACCTGCGAACCGACGACAGCGGCGCCCGCGATCACCACGACACCGGCCGCGGCCGCCAGCAAGCGCTGGGAGACCCGAACCCGGCGGTGGCGGTGGCTGTCGAGTGAGATGACCGGAGTGTCCCCGGCGAACAGCCCGCCGCGGATCTCCGACCATCCGGGAGCTGTGTCGGACTCGTCGTCGGCGAGAGCCGCGAGGTGCGCGGCGGTAAGTGCGTATTGGTCGAGCTCGGCGCGACAGTCCGCGCAGCCGGACAGGTGGGCGAGCAGCTCCGCTTCCTCGGCGGGGTCGAGCGCGTTGAGCGCGTGCCCGGCGAGAAGCTCCTGCCAGACGGTGTGGTCGCCGGCGTTCTGGCTCATCAGGTCTCATCCCCCTCTGTGCCGAGACTCGGCGCGAGGGTCTCGCGCAGCCGGCGCATGGCGTGCAACGTGCGGCTCTTGACCGTCCCCAGTGGCAGGCCGGTCATCTCAGCGATCTCAGTCTGGGTGAACCCGCCGTAGTACGCGAGCAGCAGAACTTCGCGATGATCCCCGGACAGCTCCCGCAGCGCCGCGCGTGCCTGCATGGCCCGCAGGCTTTCCCACGCGACATCGTCGGGGCCGGGCATGGTCGCGGCGATCTCGGCTTGGGCCGGGCTGAGGCGTTCGGCGCGGCGGCGCTCCTCGCGGCGGACCAGGTCGACGGCTTTGTGGTGGGTAACCCCCAGCAGCCACGTGCTGAGCGCACCGCGCCGCGGGTCGTAACCGGACCCCTGCCACAACGCGAGGAACACCTGTTGGGTGACGTCCTCGGCGAGGTGGGCGTCGGCGAGGATGCGGCGGGCCAGCCGGTAGCAGGCCGGGCCGTACCGGTTGTAGATCGCCTCGAGGGCGCTCTCGCTGCCCCGGGAGACCTCCTGCAGCAGGACCGCGTCCTCCTGGGCTTCGGCGCGCACCTGCCTCCCATCCCCGTTGTCCAACGTCAGCACAACCGAGATTCGCCGTTCGCGCCGGATCGGATCACATCGCGTCCTGGCGAGGCGCTGGTCTGGGTCCAGTACACACCGCAAGTGATCCGAACCGCCCTCGAGGACGAAATCCGGTCGTGGCGCGAGAACGTGTGGCAGTTGTCGGGGCAGGCGTGGCCGGGCTCACCGCCGGCTACCTCCTGCAGCGGCGCTACGACGTGACCCTGTTCGAGTCAGAACCCCGCCTCGGCGGCCACGCGCACACCCACGACGTGGTCACTCCCGACGCCGGAATGCTGGCCATCGACAGTGGCTTCATCGTCCACAACCGCGTCACCTACCCGTCGCTGTTGCGGCTGTTCGACGAGCTCGACATCGCCACTCAGCCGACCGAGATGAGCATGTCCGTCTCGTGCCAGGAATGCGGTCTCGAGTACGCCGGAGCCCGCGGCATCGGCGGGCTGTTCGCCCGGGCGCGTTCGCTGGCGCGGCCCGCCTACCTCCGCATGCTCACTGAGGTCTCCCGGTTTCACCGTGCCGCTAGACGCCATCTCGACGCCGGGGACGACACGGCCACCCTCGGCGATTTTCTGCGTGACGGCGGCTACAGCGCGTACTTCGTGACGCACTTCGTCGTACCGCTGGTCTCCGCGGTCTGGTCCGCGGCACCCGGGGACTCGCTGCGCTACCCGGCGCGCTACCTGTTCGCGTTCCTGTCCAACCACGGAGTGCTGTCGGTCACCGGCTCCCCGCAATGGCGGACCGTGGTCGGGGGCAGCCGCACCTACGTCGAACGCGCAGCCAAGCACCTGAGCGCGGTGGAGACCGCCACCTCGATCCGAGGCATCACCCGTCACCCCGACGGCGTAGACGTTCGCGACGACGCCGACGTCGTGCGCCACTTCGACCGAGTGGTCGTCGCCACCCACGCCGACACAGCGTTGTCGCTGCTGACCGATCCCACTGACACCGAGCAGGCCGCGCTCGGCGCCTTCGAGTACTCCCACAACCCCACCGTGCTGCACACCGACGCGACGGCGCTGCCGACGGCACGACGGGCTCGGGCGTCCTGGAACTATCGGCTGCCCTCGTGCGCGGCCCGCACCGACCACGTGCTGGTGTCCTACGACCTCACCCGGCTGCAGAACCTGCCGACCGCCACGGCGCACCTGGTGACATTGAACCCGGACGGTGACATCGCTCCCGAAGCGATCATCAGCGAGATGGTCTACACCCACCCGATCTTCACCCGCGAGTCCGTCGCCGCCCAACGCCTGCTGCCATCACTCAATCGCGACCGCACGGCGTTCGCCGGCGCCTACCACGGCTGGGGCTTCCACGAAGACGGCTGCCGGTCCGGCGTGGAGGCCGCGGCGAGCTTCGGAGTCACGTGGTGAGCCGTGCGCCGGCGCTGTATGAGCTGACGATCCGCCACACCAGGCTGACCCCGCTCCGCAACGCGTTCCGTTACCGCAGCTTCGCCTGGCTGACCGATCTCGACCAGCCCCCGACGGTCGCGTGGCCCTTGCGGGCGCTGGCACGGTTCGACGCCCGCGACCACCTCGACGTCCGCACGCAGCTCGCCGCTGCGGGCGTCACCGCAGACCGCATCCTGATGCTCGCCAATGCCCGGATGCTCGGCTACGTGTTCAACCCGATCACCGTCTTCTGGTGCTACCAGGGCGACAACCTGGTCGCGGTCGTCGCCGAGGTTCACAACACCTACGGCGGTCGTCACGCCTACGTGCTGCATCCTGACGCGTCTGGATTCGCCGAGACCGACAAGCAGCTGTACGTCTCACCCTTCTATCCGGTCGACGGCCGCTACCGCATTCACGTCACGGAGCCAGCCGAGCAGCTCTCCGTCTCGGTGACATTGCATCGAGACGACGAGCAGCCGTTCGTGGCGACGATGACCGGCCAGCGGCATGCCGCGAGCCTGCGCACCATGCTGCGAATGTGGCTGCGCTACCCGTGGGCGCCGCTGCGGGTGTCGGCGCTGATCCGCTGGCAGGGAGTGCGGTTGTGGCGTCGCGGGGTTGCGGTGGTGCCACGGTGACGATGACCAGACCTGCGCACAGCAAGCGCATGCCTCCCGCGCGCTCTGGCGCCTCGGCTGCGGTCGACGTCGACCGTTGGCCTGACCTGGCGGCCCCGCGACGCGCTCCGATCCGAAGCCTGATCGCGAAGGCGGTGATGGCCCGTATTGCGAGGCGCGCCGGCCTGCGCGTCGAGCTGTCCGACGGGAGACATCTTGGGCCCGACGACGGGCCGGTCGTGCAGGTCTGTTCTCCCAGTCGGTTCTTCGCCCGCGTCGGCCGTGACGGCAAGATCGGGTTCGGCGAGGCCTACATGGCCGGTGACTGGGATGCCCCCGATCTTGTCGCGGCGATCACCCCGCTCGCGCGCGACGTCGGGTCGCTGATCCCGCCGCGACTGCAGTGGATTCGCCGGCTCTACGACGCGCGCCACCCGCAGGCCGAGGACAACGATCGTCGCGGCGCCCGCCGCAACATCTCCCGACACTACGACCTGTCCAACGAGCTGTTCGCGTTGTTCCTCGACGAGACGATGACGTACTCCTCCGCGCTGTTCGAGCAGTCCGACAACGAGACCCTCGCGGCCGCACAGCACCGCAAGATCGATCGCCTGCTCGATCAGGCGGGCGTGACCCATGGCAGTCGGGTGCTCGAGATCGGAACCGGCTGGGGCGAGCTCGCGATCCGCGCGGCCCGGCGCGGCGCGAGCGTCACGACGATCACGCTGTCGAGCGAGCAGGCCGCTCTTGCTGTCGAGCGCGCCAAGGCCGCGGGCGTGGCCGGGCTGGTCGACGTCCGGCTGTGTGACTACCGCGACGTGCCCGGTACCTACGACGCGGTCGTCAGCGTCGAGATGATCGAGGCCGTCGGCGAACGGTGGTGGCCGACGTACTTCGACGTGCTCGACCAGCGACTCGCGCCGGGCGGACGGGTCGCGCTGCAGGCGATCGTCATGCCGCACTCGCGGATGCTGGCGTCACGGCGTTCCTACACCTGGATTCACAAGTACATCTTCCCCGGCGGGCTGATCCCTTCCCTCGAGGCGATCGAGGCGGCCATCGGATCGCACACCTCGTTGCGTCTGACCGACCGGATGACCTTCGGGCCCTCCTACGCCGAGACACTGCGCCGTTGGCGGGAGAGCTTTGACGCGGCGAGTACGGAAGTCGACGCCCTGGGCTTCGATGCGACTTTCCGGCGCATGTGGCGGTTCTACCTCGCCTACTGCGAAGCCGGGTTCCGCGCGGGCTACCTCGATGTGGCCCAGCTGACCATGACCAAAGGATGAGCATGACGACCATCGCGACCGACATTGCCGCACTCGTCGAGCCCCTGTTCGGAGGCACGCTGCCAGTCGGCGTACGGGCGTGGGACGGCAGCAGTGCCGGCCCGGCCGGGGCGCCGAGCGTCGTGCTGCGATCGCCGCGCGCTCTGGCCCACATCGCCTGGGCGCCTGGTGAGCTGGGGCTTGCCCGGGCTTACATCGCCGGTGATCTCGACGTCGATGGCGACGTCGCCACGGGCCTGTCCGCGGTGTGGGCAGCGCTGCGCGATCGCCCCACCCGCGGCCGCGTCGGCATTGCCACCGTTGCGCGCGGCATCGGGTTGCTGGTGCGCCACGGCGCGCTGCGACGGCCACAGCGCCCGGCGGGTGAGCTAGTGCCTCGCGGCCGACTGCACAGCCGCCGACGCGACGCCGCCGTCATCCACCACCACTACGACGTGTCGAACACGTTGTATTCGTTGTTGCTCGACGAGAACATGGCCTATTCCAGCGGCTACTGGACGTCGGAAGACACGTCGTACGACGTTGCCGACGCGCAACGCGACAAGCTCGACATGATCTGCCGCAAGCTCGGCATCGGGCCAGGAAGCCATCTGCTCGATGTCGGTTGCGGATGGGGTGCCCTCGCTGTGCATGCGGCACGCGAGTACGGCGCGAGAGTCACCGGAGTCACGATCTCCGCCGAACAGCTCGCCTTCGCCACTGAGCGGGTTGCCGCGCTTGGGCTCAGTCATCTGGTCGACCTTCGGCTGTGCGACTACCGGGACCTGGCAGACGGCCCGTATGACGCGATCACCGCGATCGAGATGGGCGAGCACGTCGGGCGTGGCAACTATCCGGCGTTCGCCACCGCCCTGTACCGACTCCTCGCTCCGCAGGGACGGCTGCTCATCCAGCAGATGTCGCGCGGCGGATCCCATCCCGGTGGCGGTCCGTTCATCGAGCGCTACATCGCTCCCGACATGCACATGCGCCCGGTCGCGGAGACCCTCGCCGTCCTCGCCGCAGCGGGATTCGAGGTGCGTGACGTGCACGCGATGCGCGAGCACTACGTCCACACTGTGCGCGCCTGGCAGGAGCAGCTCGACGACCGGTGGGAAGAGATCGTCGCGGCGGTCGGTGTCACCCAAGCACGGGTATGGCGGCTCTACCTCGCCGGAGGCGCGCTCGCGTTCGCCGAGAACCGGATGGGCGTCGACCAGATCCTCGTGGTCAAGCCCACCCCGGCCGGCAGCAGCGGCATGCCGCCGACCCGCACCGGCTGGGAGCCAGTGTCAACGCAAGCCGCGACGGCCCGCCCCACCCGGAAAGTGATCCGATCCGGCCGCTGAATCGAACACTCCTTGAGCCGAGCCACCACCGTGGCTCACAACTGTTGGGAGTGACCTCATGGGCGAGTTCGGACCGTGGCACCTGTTGATCGTCGCGGGGGTCTTCGTTTTGCTGTTCGGCGCAAAGCGGCTCCCTGACGCGGCGCGGTCGCTCGGGCGTTCCGCGCGAATCATGAAGACGGAGCTCCGCACGTTGCACGACGACGAGCCGGCCGCTGTCGCCGCACCGCCGGCGCAGCCCGCCGAGCCCGTCGCAAGCTGACCGACCTCAGGTGAGACTGCCCCGTCCGGCCCGCGCCGGTGTCACGGCGCCGCCGGACGGGCGGATGTCCTTCGAGCAGCATCTGCGCGAGCTTCGCTACCGCGTCACGGTGTCGCTCGCCGCTGTTGTGGCCGGGACGATCCTCGCGTACGTCTTCCACCACTGGGTGATGCGCGGACTGAGCCATCCCTACTGCGCGCTTCCCGACAGCTACCGACTGGTTCACGGTCGATGCGCTCTCGTGGTGACTGGTGTGCTCGATGCGTTCACCGTCACCTTGAAGCTCTCGCTGTACGTCGGGGTGGTTCTGTCCTCGCCGGTGTGGCTCTACCAGGTCTGGCGCTTCATTACGCCGGCCCTCTACGCCCACGAGCGGCGTCACGCACTGACATTCGTCGCCGCGTCGATGGGCCTGTTCGGGCTCGGCGGAGTCTTCGCGTGGTTCACCCTGGGCAAGAGCCTTCACTTCCTGCTCGGCTTCGCCCGTGGCGGGATCACCTCGCTCCTCACCTTCGACAGCTACCTGTCGTTCATCACCGCGATGGTGCTCGTCTTCGCCGTCTCATTCGAGTTCCCACTACTTGTCGTGATGCTCAACCGGGTAGGAGTCGTCTCCGCCCAGCGGCTGCGGTCGTGGTCACGAGGCATCGTCTTCGGCATCGTCGTGTTTGCGGCAGTCGCGACGCCGAGCCAGGATCCGTTCACGATGCTGGCGCTCGCCGGCCCGATGTGCCTGCTTTTCGGCGTGGCGGTGCTGGTCGCGAGTGGCAACGACCGCCGGCGCGACCGCCGGCTTGCGGCGTCGCCGTACGCGACCCTCGCCGACGACGAGGTGTCATCGATCGACTCGACCGCCGACCTCGGAGCGTGACGCCATGATCGGCAACCTCGGACTGCTCGAGCTCCTCGTGATCGCGGCGGCCGGACTGCTCCTGTTCGGGCCCGACCGCCTCCCGAAAGCCGTCGCCGACGCAGTGAAGATGCTGCGCCAGCTGCGCCAGGTCGCGCGCGGCGCTATCGACGGTGTGAAGGCGGAGCTGGGTCCGGAGTTCGCGGACCTCGACGTCGCATCGCTGCACCCTCGGCGGATTGCCGAGTCGGTCTTCGACGAGCGGTAGACACAGCGCGACGTCGAAGAAGTTCTTTGATTCCAATGTGATCTGAATCGGACTCGTGAGCGAACCACCCGTGATCGATCGACAACGCGATCGTCGAGGAGGAGTCAACGTGTCAGATTCATTGGACGGCAGCGCACTCGCCGGCCTCATGGAGGAATCGCAAGACCTCCATGCGGACGCGATGCGCGCCGGGCGTCATCAGCTCGATGACTATGTCGCAGCCGCGAAGGAGTCATCGTTCGAGCAGTCCCGGGGCCTCGGCGCCGGAGCAGTCATCGCGGGCGTCGCGGGTGCTGCGGTGCTGGGTTCGGCGCTGCCGGCCTTCGCCTCAGGCAACACCGACGTGCAGGTCCTGCAGACCGCCGCGTCGATCGAGAACCTCGCGGTCGCGACGTACGGCGTCGCGCTTGGTCTGCCCTTCATCGGCGGTAGCTCCGCCAATGGCGTCGTCAAAGCGTTCGCGCAGATGACCATGAAGCAGCACCAGGACCACGCGATGGGCTTCAACGCGGCGGTCAAGCAGCTGGGCGGCAAGGAGCAGCACAAGCCGGACCCGAAGTACCTGGCCTACGTCAACTCCCAGAAGCCGAAGCTGACCAACGCCGCAGCCGTCGTCGGTCTGGCGATCGCTCTGGAGGACGTCGCAGCGCAGACCTACACGAAGAACGTCTCGCAGGTCTCCACCGGCGACCTGCGCCAGCTCTTCGCCGGTGTGGCCGGCGTCGAGGCACAGCACAAGGCGATCCTGCTCGCGGTCCAGGCGCTGATTGCCGGCGGTGCCCCGCAGCTGATCGCGCTGCCGCCGAAGCTGAACAAGCTGCCGAAGGCGGCGGGCAGCGTCGGGTTCCCGGATGCGTTCTACCCCACCAAGTCGGCCTCCCCGGCCAGTGAAGGAGCCGTCAAGTGAACGCCCGCGACCACGACCCGATCGCGATCTCCGAGCGTGAGCTCACCTCGATGACCAGCGACCTCAAGGACATGCACGAGGACTCGATGGCTGAGGTCCGCGACAACATGGCGTCGCTGACCGACCGGCTCGCCGGCATCGCGCAGTCCCAGGCCAGCCGGCGCAGCCTGCTGTTCGGCTCGCTCGCGGTAGCCGGAGTCGGCGTCCTCGCCGCCTGCGGCAGCAACAGCAGCGGCGGCAAGTCGGCCAGCTCGTCGACGAATTCGCCCAGTGGTTCGTCGCCGTACATGGGCGACCTGAAGGTGGTCGCGCTCGCGGCGGCGCTGGAGAACCTCGCCGTCGCCGGTTATGGCCTCGTGCTCGCCAACGCCGGCAAGGGCGCCTACGGCAAGGTGCCGCCGGCGATTGCCGAGTTCGCGACCGTCGTGCAGAAGCAGCACAAGGATCACGCCGCGGCGTGGAACTCGGTGCTCAAGGGCGCAGGGCTCCCGAAGATCACCGGCACACCGCTGACGATCGCCCCGCAGGCGGTGTCGGCGCTGAAGTCCGCGAAGTCCCTCGGTGATGTCGCCAAGGTTGCCCAGGGACTGGAAAGCGCTGCTGCGCAGACCTACGTCTTCGCCGCTGCGAACGTCGCCGACCCCGGAGGGATCGCGACCGCGGCATCGATCGCACCCGTCGAGGCGATGCACCAGTCCATCCTGCTGTTCGTTCTCGGTCAGTACCCGGTGCCGAACTCCGACATCGGGATCTCCGGTGCGGTCCAGCCCTCCGCGCTGACCGCGTAGGCGACGACCCCGATGACCCGGACCCGGCGCCTCGCCCTGTCAGCTCTCCTCACCGCGATTCCCTTCGCGGCATCCGGCTGCGGGGGCACGACCTCACAGGGCGCCGGGTCCGGCCAGCCGGCGGGAACCACCGGCGGCTCCGCCCACCGCGTGGTCATCTCCGACTTTGCCTTCCACCCATCGACGCTCACCGTGCCGGTGGGTACCAAAGTCACCTTCGTCAACGAAGACAGCACCGTCCACACCGCGACAGGCTCCGGGGGATTCGACTCCGGCAACCTCCAGCACGGGCAGAGCTTCACCTACACGTTCACCAAGGCCGGCACGTACAACTACATCTGCAGCATCCACCAGTACATGCACGCCACCGTCGTCGTCACGGGGAAGTAGGCCGCTGTGAAACGGCTGGCCGGCAGCTATCGCGGTGCGCCCGACGCCATCTGCGCGGTCCTGACCGTGACCGGCCTCGTGATCGACGCGGTGGTTCACCTGCGGCTGGCGAGCCGCTACGACCCGATCGGCGGCACCCTCAACCAAGGTGTCTTGTTCCGTGTCGAGGCGGTTGTCGCGATCCTCATCGCCGCGGCTGTTCTGCTCGCTCCGTGGCGGCGAGCGGTGTACGCGGGCGCGTTCGTCGTCGCTGCCTCCGCATTCGGCGCCGTGATGCTCTACCGGTACGTGAATGTCGGCTCCCTCGGCCCGCTGCCGAACATGTACGAACCGATCTGGTTCGGGCAGAAGACGCTCAGTGCCTATGCCGAAGCGGGAGCCCTGCTCAGCGCTGGAGCGGGGATCATCTCTACCTGGCGACCCGCCCACCGGAACACATAGCCCGCGGACCAGAGTGCCGGACCAGCGAAGGGGTCGTGCGACCCCAGACCCTGAGGACGTGGCCGTCGAAGCAAGACGGTTCGACCGCTACGTGCTCGTCACCGCCGTCGGTGAGTTCGACGTCTACAGCTCTCCACGCCTGCGTGAGGTTCTCGCCAACCAGCCGGCCGACATCGGGTTGATCGTCGACCTGACCGGGGTGAGCTTCCTCGACTCGACAGTGCTCGGCATTCTCGTCGGCGCCTTCAAGCGCGCTCGTTCCGATGGCGGCTGGGTCCGACTAGTGTGCGACAACGAACGCATCCTCAAGGTCTTCCGGATCACGGGCCTCGTCGGCGTCTTCGAGATTTGGCCCACCGTCGAGGACGCTGCCCGCGAGCCTGGCTGATCGAGGGACGGCCGGCGTACGACGTGCGGTGCCTTCGCGGTGATGAACCTGATCGCCGCTGACGGTCCGCCGTCGCGCAGCCAGCTGCTTTCGTCGCGTCTTGTCCGAGCATCAGCCCGCGGGGGGGACCGGGGACGCGAGGACGAGATCTGCCCGGTCCCATGCGCGGTGTCGGCCGAGAGCTTCGACAAGCAAGGCGAGCAGGTCGTCATTGGCCTTGCCTGCGGTGACGACCCCGGGTGCCGCTAGGTCTACGCCGGCGGCCTCGAGGGCGTCCGTTCCGTCGCCCCATGCTCCGAGCGCCTTGCAGTGGCGGTAGAGCTCGTGGATCAGCAGGCTGAGCCGCAGGTCCCGGACGCTTCCCGCGCCGTCGGCGACGAGCAGCGCGTCGTACTCCACCGACCGGGTGGTCAGCAGCGTGCGCTCGATGAGCTGCTGGTTTCGCCCTTCGCCGAGAAACCCGCCTCGGGTCGACAGCACCCGCAGCACCGCGCCCTCGGCGTTGAGTGCGTTGCGGATCCGGGTGATGCCGGCGAGGTCGGAGTCCTCGGTGGCGAGCACACCGACGACACGGCCGGCGATCGGTCCCGGCTCGGGCGACACCATCGACAGGGCAGGGGAGAGGGTCACGTCTTTCGGGGGCTTGCCCTTCGGTGCGGGCAGGCCGAGACCTCCGGCGACCTGTCGGCACAGGTCGGCGTCGACGTTGGCGAGGACGCCGAGGTAGCGCTCGCGGACTTCGGGCACGGCGCACTTGCCGAGTTCGAAGGTATACGCCTCGACGATGTGCGCCTGCTCGACCTCGGACATGCTCCGGTAGAACATTGCCGCCTGGGTGAAGTGGTCGGAGAACGACACCGGGCTCTCCCGCACCTTGCTGCCCGTCACCGCGCGCGGCTGGTGCACGTAGGCCGCTTCCTTGGCATCGGCTACGCGCGGCTCGCCCCCGTCCAGGCTGTTGGGAAGGTACGGCGCGACTCCCTTGTGGATCGCGGTCTGGTGCATGCCGTCGCGCAGCATGTCGTTAACGGGGCAGTGCGGCCGGTTGATCGGTAGCTGTGTGAAGTTCGGCCCGCCGAGCCGCGACAACTGGGTGTCAAGGTAGGAGAACAGCCGCGCTTGCATCAGCGGGTCGTCGGTGACCTCGATGCCGGGTACCAGATTGCCGGTGTGGAACGCGACCTGCTCCACCTCGGCGAAATAGTTGGTGGGGTTGCGGTCCAAGGTCATTCGCCCGATGAGCTGCACCTCACACAGCTCCTCTGGGACCAGCTTGGTCGGGTCCAGCAGGTCGATGCCTTCGAACGTCTGGTCCTCGCTGTCCGGCATGACCTGGATTCCGAGCTCGTACTCGAGCGGGACGCCCGCGCCGATCGCGTCGTACATGTCCCGCCGGTGGTAGTCGGGGTCGACGCCCGCGGCGATCTGCGCCTCCTCCCACACCAGGCCATGCACCCCGGCGACCGGCTTCCAGTGGAACTTCACCAGCGAGGTTCGGCCGCGCGCGTTGACCAGCCGGAAGGTATG
Organism: Mycobacteriales bacterium; assembly: GCA_035545635.1. GTDB lineage: Bacteria > Actinomycetota > Actinomycetes > JAFAQI01 > JAFAQI01 > DASZTV01. Next base: position 224,017 of record DASZXY010000009.1, read on the forward strand.
GACGCCGAAGCCCTCCATCGTCCGGTAGGACCGCGGGATCGCCCGGTCCGACATCCCCCACATCACGTGGTGGGTGGCCTCGGTGTGCAGGCCGACGAAGTCCCAGAAGGTGTCGTGCGCGGTCTGCGCTTGCGGGATCTCCCGATCGGGATGCGGCTTGCCGGCGTGGATGATGTCGGGGAACTTGATGCCGTCCTGGATGAAGAACACCGGCATGTTGTTGCCGACCAGATCGAAGTTGCCCTCGTCGGTGTAGAACTTCGTCGCGAAACCGCGGACGTCGCGCACGGTGTCCGCCGAGCCGCGGGAGCCGAGCACGGTGGAGAACCGTACGAACACCGGCGTCTCGACGTTCTCCTGCAGGAACGCCGCTCTCGTGACCGAGGCGGCGTTGCCGTAGGCGGTGAACGTGCCGTGGGCGGCCGCGCCGCGGGCGTGGACCACGCGCTCCGGGATGCGCTCGTGGTCGAAGTGGGTGATCTTCTCCCGGAGATGGAAGTCGTCCATCAGGGTCGGGCCGCGATTGCCGGCCTTCAGCGAGTGGTCGGTGTCCGGGAGGCGGACGCCTTCCATCGTCGTCAGGAACTCGCCGCCCTGTGCGCGGGGATCGTCGCCGGTTCGCGGTGCGTTGGTGACCTTGCCGGTCGCGCTTGCGCTGGCAGGAGCAGCCTGGCTGGGATGACGCTTCTGAGGCATGGATGGGTCGCCCTTCGTGCGGCGTACGGCGGTGCGTGGGCAGATGCGTTGCGCCAACGGGACTTCCCGGCGCCACACCGACTAACCGCAGCGACCGCGCCTGGCTGATCGAGGAACGGCCGTCGTCGGCGCGGTCCCGATCTTGTTCGATCTGAACCGTCCAGGCAGCGGCGACGAATACCTTTCAAGAGCAGCCGCAGCGCCCTAAGGAGCACCGTGTCCCTTTACGACATCCCGCTGACCAGGCTGGACGGCACGCCCGCCTCACTCGCCGAACACAAAGGCGAGGTCATTCTGGCGGTGAACGTTGCCTCGAAGTGCGGATACACCCCGCAGTACGAAGCCTTGCAGCAGCTGTACGAGACGTATTCAGAGCGAGGATTCACGGTGCTGGGCTTCCCGTGCAACCAGTTCCTCTTCCAGGAGAGCGGCTCCGAGGAGCAGATCGCCAGCTTCTGCAATACGACGTACGGCGTGACCTTCCCGATGTTCTCCAAGATCAAGGTCAACGGGCGCAACCAGCACCCGCTCTACGCCGAGCTGACCAAGGCGAAGGACCAGAACGGCAAGGCCGGGCGCGTGAAGTGGAACTTCGAGAAGTTCTTGATCAATCGAGACGGCGGGATCGTGGGTCGCTTCCGCACCCCAGTAAAGCCGGACGCCCCGGAGATCATCAGCGCGATCGAGGCTGCTCTGAGCTGAGCACGCCTGGGTAAGTGGATGCCTCCGACCAGCAGGTCAGTGACCTGCCGGACTAGATGTCGTAGTACAGCGGGGTATATCCGTCTGACCTGCAAGTTCTGTCGTGTCGAGAGTACCTGGGGCGCATCTCGGGCGCGGCACTGTCGTACAGCCGGTCTCGGGTGTTGAACCTGAGAGCCGCGATTAGCGCCGGAAGGCCGTTCGGCTGCAATACGGCTCGACCAGTGGCCGCAGGAGGCCCACCTGCAGCTGTGCCCAAGGACTGATGTCAGGGCGTCCCGCGAATGCATCGAATGTCATCCATTCGTAGTCTGCGACCTCGCTGGCATCCGGCCTCGGCTCAATCGACGCCCTCGATAAGAACACCGGGCACAGCTCGTACTCTTCGACTCCTTGATATGTCGCCCGGTAGCTGAACTCAGGCAGCGCGAGCTCAAGGTCCAGAGCCTGGAGGCCCAGCTCTTCCTTCAATCGGCGATGCACAGCCTCGGCGACTTCTTCGCCAGGGCGCGGGTGACCACAGCAGGTGTTGGTCCAGACACCCGGCCATGTCGTCTTCGTTACCGCCCGACGAGTAACCAGCAGCCGGCCGCGATCATCGAACGCGTAGCAGGAGAATGCCAGGTGGTATGGAGTCTTGGGACCGTGAACATCTACCTTGGGGGCTGTTCCACATGGGGAACCCGACTCATCGAGCAGCACCACGAGTTCAGTCACGCGGGGAAGTCTTGCAGGCAATTGCCTGCACGTGCCGACGCTTAGCCTCTCCTTGTTCGGTCGAAATCGCGGACGTTCGTAGGTGATGCTTCCAGCGGCGCGCATTCGTCAGGCTGCGGCTGCGCTACGAGCAGTCGATCGGCTGGACAAACTCTGTTTGATCGCGTTCCTCCTAGCGCAGGGCTGGGCAGCTGCGAGCGTGGTTCTTGTCCCGATACTTATCGAGAGTCACCCTGTCGCGCTGGAAGTGTTGACCGCTGGTGTTCCCTCCATGGTCGGAGCGGGGGCGTTCGTGCACGCGGGACGGGCAGACTTGGTGTCGTCGATGTGCGCCCCTTTGCTGTTTTGGCCGCTTATCGATCTCGCAAGCTGGTGGCTTGGGGTTCGATTCGGCCCCAGAGTGGTCTCGCGGCTGGTTGTGCATCGACCGCGTATTCGACAGTTCGAGATCCGTGCGGAGGGAGTTCTCGACCGGCGCGGGCTGTGGGCGGTGGCGCTTGCTCCCTACGTGCCCGTTCCGACCGCCGTCATATACGCCGCCGCTGGATGGCGACGCATCTCACTCGCACGTTTCGTATTCGCTTATGTCGCAGGCATGGTCACGCGATGTGCCATCGCGGTCGCCCTCGGATACGCCTACCAGTCCTCAGCTGTTCGCGCATCGCGAGCGGCCGGTCGCGTAGGTGTTCGCGTCTTACTGGGCCTCCTCATACTGGCTCTCACTGCCTGGCTCATCCACAATGGTTTGCGATGGCTACGACCGGCCGCTCGCGGTTTCGATCGTGCCAAGGAGTCGGCTCTCGGGACGGATGGCTGCGATGTTGGGCCGGAGCGGGAACAGATGTGACCGCTCCGCGTCCGCTGGTGTGTCTACGTCGCCCTTTGGGTCAACCGGTGCGTGCCGAGACAGTGACCGAGTAGCGACCGATCGATTACTCAGATCGACACGATTCGCGCGCTCAGTCGACTTCACTGAACACACAGCATGGCTGCTCTGTAACGAGCCGAAAACCGCCGGGCACGCCCGACAGGCTGATCAGCCGGGGCTCCCCTTTGATCGTGTAGGACCACAGCCCTCGCGAGTCGACTTGTGACAGGCGGTGGGCCTGGTTTCGCGCGGCGATCTGCAACGTCCCGTCCGAAGATCGACGGACTTGTAGTTGGCGCCCGTGGGCTACGTGCATCGCAGCCGTTAATGCAAGGGGCCCGGCAGCGGCGAAACGGTAGTTCGACGAGATGCGAAAGGGCGGCGGCGACCAATCCTGATTCGTAATGGGCAAAGACCCTGCTGTGTGATCTGTAAGTTCCCTCTTGAGCAGGCAGCGCAGAACTGGTCGTCGGAACCGCGTGTCGGAGAACAGCAGGAGGCTCTTCGTGGCGCCCACCGCGAAGATCGTGTGATACCCGAGCCACTGTCCTCCGTGTATGGCCCATGAACCTCCCGGTGCATAGGTGATCCGAAACCCAAGTCCTTGGAAGGGATTAACCCCGACTTCGCTTCCGTAGGGTTGAGCGAGTGCGTTCAGAATCGGGCGATCTGCGAGGAGACTGCGTGCGATCGCCACCAGTTGAGCAGGGCTTGCAATGATTCCGTGGCAGGCCCAGCCGGCTCCTTCCGTGGCCGGGCGTATCGGGGGGACGGTTAGCCGTGTCCCGGCGATAACCTCGTGCCCGCGGAAGCGTTGAGCATCGACGTCGTAACTGGAGAGCATGGGTAGCTGCTCAAGGATCAGATCGCGAATGTTGTAACCCGTGACACGCTCGGCATGTCGAATAGCCATGCGATAGCCGGGCTCGCTGTAGCACCACTGGGTTCCTGGCAGTGCCAGCACACGTTTTTCGCTTCGCATGCTCGGTACTGGTGAGATGCCTCCGCTATGGGCTAACAGATCGCGAATCGAGGGCTTGCTGTGTGGTGCCTTCGGGGAGCTCACTGATGCAGGTTCTTCGAGATCCAGCTGGCCGGTACGAGCCAAACGGGCTAGCGCGATTGCGGTGATCACCTTGCTGATAGACCCGACTGGCATGGGGACAGTTTGGTCGAGCGACGGCACGTCGAGGGTGGCCAACCCGCGCGACGAGAGGCCAAGGGATCGCCACTGAACCTTCTCGCCCTCAACGACCGCGAGAAGAACTCGACCGGAGGTCACCAGGCCAAGTCAGGTCGTTACAAGGCCGCGGGCGGTCCCATTGACACGGAGGTGGTCCTCGACGGCCTGCAGGTAGGAGATGTGTCGAATCCACGACGCTCGTGCGCTGGTCCGGCTCGCCTCTAGAAGGGTGGACAAACTCGGTGAGATTGCCTTAGTAAGGCCGATCGCTCGGTCAAGCGCCCGAACGATCTCGCCCATCAGCGAATGATGCGTTACGCCGTAGAGGAGCTCATGGGCTACTCGGGCCCGGACGTCGCCGTCCACGGCGGGGGACCACTGGAGATTCGCGGCCTCGATTGCGCGTTGGATCGGATAAGTGAATCGCTGTCGGTCGTAATCGTCGGGCCAGTCGAGCATGTCGTCGAGGGTGCACAACGCGAAGCACGCGGCATCGGCTGCCTGGTCAAAGGCGTCCTTGTGTTCGTAGCGGTCTGTAACCGAGAGGATTCGTTCTACGACGGATTTGATCGGTGCGCACTTTTCCCACACGATCGAGGCCGAACCGTACGTGGAGGTGCGACCGACGTGGTTTAGTTCCTCGTCGAGAAGGGCGCGGTACGTCTCGATCTGGCATTGGTGGGCGACGTTCCGCCCTCGCGAGGCCCAATCCACGGGGCTAATCACCTGCAGCATGTCGGAGTGCAGTACATACAGCAGGTGGGCGACGTAGACGTCTGTCCACGGTCGTCCTTGACCCTTGTTGTCTACGAGGTCGTCGAGTAGCAACGAATGGAGACCGCCGAAAGCGGTTGCGGCGCTAATCGCGACTAGCTTGTCTTCGTCCGTGACCCCAAGGTCGAGTGCGATTGCGACGGCGATATTTCGGGGAGGATCTCGATCCACTTGCTTGGCCAAGTAGGCCGCTACAACGCGCGAGACCTCCGAGCGGGCTGGCTCCGGCATCGCCTCAACTGTGTCAGCGATCCGAACCCGGGTGGAAGTTAAGATCCGGCGGCTGAGCCGGGCGAACGCAATCTGGCTGTTGCCCACCCCCGCACCCCTACGAGTCAGCCCAGGCTTCTGCGCGGGGAATGAGGACAAGCGGGCGCTTCTCGGGACCGGGAAGGATTTGATCGGAAGCGTTGGACACGAGCGGAAAGAATTCCCGGACTCTCTCTGGCTCGACGGCCAGTGCGTCCACGAGCGCTTCGGCCTCAGGAACCGAGTCGGCTTCGATAATGGTCGTCGCCATGTATCCCTCCAGCAGTCATGAAGGACCGAAAAGTACCAGTATGCCAACTGGCGGCATAGTAACTGATCGCGCCGACGACCCGATCGCGTCGTGGCGCCGGATCCTGGTGAGTGCCTTCTCAGACGACGTTCGGTGGCCGCGGTCTGTACGGGTGCGCTCCTTTGCGTTCTCGCTGGCATTGCGACGGGCACTCCGTGTAGGAACGGTCGCCCACATTCCCGGCGTCGCCGTCATGACGCTGACGCCGCCAAGGCGCTTCGGACCGTGGCCCACACTTCCTCTGTGTGTCTTCGGGCTAGCGGCTCGCCACAGTCGCGGAGCTTTCTTCGCCGCGATCGGATTGGCCCTTCCGCTGACCTACCCGACGCGGCTGACCTACGAGGGTCGCACGAGGTGGGTCCTCTCGAACGTGGCTGCTGAGCCTCGTCGCAGCGGGTGGGGCAGCGCCCTGCTAGCTGGCGTATGTACGACCGCGGACGCTAGGGGTTTCGGCCTTGCTCTTCGGACGTCGTCGTCCGAGGCCGTTCAGTTGTATGCCCGACACGGGTTTCGGATCATCGAGCAGGCAACACGCACGCGTGCAACGGTGATGATCAGGGAGCCCACCCCGGACGGGTCAGCAGCGCCACCAATCGCGGTCGACTACGCGGGTAGGTGGTCAGGCGCCTGGTCGGGCCGGTAGGACGCACGTCCCTGGGCGGTTGATGCTGTCCGATCACTGGCGACGCCTACTTTCCACCGCGGCCAGTACCTCGGACGCCAGTGCGACAGGTCGCCCAGATCTCCGCGAAGAGCGTGCCGCAAACCCCTGACCTGGACGAACAGCTGCCATTGGTCGGGCAAAGCCGCGTGGAGGGCGCGGCCGGTTGGTCCGATCAGCCGGGTCGCGCTAGCCCTTCAGCCCGGGGTCGCCGGGCCACGGGACGGTGCCAGTGGGCCGGCGAACGATGAGCCCGTCATCGTCGCCTCGTTGTCCGGGCGTTGTCGTAGGCAGTGGTCCAAGGCTCCACGCTGATCGCGGCGCCACGAGCTTGCGCGCTGCCTCGTTCACCGCCGAAATCTCGCCGTCCGGGTGGAGCGCGAACAAGCACATCTTCATCTGGTGCGCGTATTGGGAGGCGGGGGTGCTGTATGGGCTCCCGGAGAAGAAGAGGAGACGCTGCCTACCCTCGCCGCGCGCTCCCACCAGCCTCTGGAGATCGGGCCGGCTGATCGCGGGCTGTTGCCACTTGACCTGGGCTAAGGCTTTGCGCGCTACGACATCCACGCCCGCGTCGGCGCCGCGCCTGGTCAGCGCCGCGTCGGCGTAGCCGTGCTTCTGCATCCAACGAAGCGCGGCGAGCTCGGCACCCTGCCAGTCAAGGATCGGATCCGGACCGCGCTTGTCTTTGCGAGACATGACCCTCCCTTCTCAGTCCGGCTGGTTGAGGACGTCGGTGATGACGCGCACCAGAATCGTCGCCGCGTCGCCGATCTCGCTCTCATCGGTGAACCGGCGGAAGTAGTTCGGCCACGACGGAGGCTGCGGGCTCGTGAAGCCAAGGTTCGCGAGGAGGCGACGCTGTACAAAGCCGAGTCGATCGTCGTCTCCGAGGAAGGCGTTGCTCACACATTCGATTTGCAGGCCAGCGGTGTACTTGGCCCATTGCACATAGCCGGACTCGGTGGTGAACGTGCCGACGCCGCCACTGTCCCATGCGTCTCGGATGCGAGGCTCGATCTCATCCCGAAGTTCCTGGTGAGGGTCATTCGCTAGCTCTTCGTAGTACTCCGCGTCGAGGTCATCGAGGGTGGTCCAGACCTCCTCGACGGCGAACGGATACTCGAGCCCGGTTCCGTGAGCGCCGACACCCACGATGAGAACGCGGGGCTCATCCCTGAGATCCAGGAAACCTTCGCCTTCTTCGGGGTAGAGCTCAATCGCCTTGCGAAGGGCGTCCAGGTCCTGTAGCCCGAGCGCGGCTATCAGGTCGTTCAGGCAGTTCACGATCGTGCCTTGCGGTGTGCTCACCCCTGGCCGTCCTCCCCGGTGGAAGGACCATCGTCGCGGCTGCCGGTGACAGTTTCGGCGCCGTTCGCCGTACCGATGTCGGCGGTCTCCGAGACGGTGCTCACGGCGCGCAGTTCTCCCGCAGGAACCGCCGGATGGCGAGGGTTGCGCGCACGTCGTCCTCGTTGTAGGCAACGATCCGATTCCAGGCTGCATCGTCGCCGGCCCTCGCCTGTTCGAGCCACAGCTGTGAGTTGCGTCCGCCGGGATCCTCATCGCGCCACTTGAAGCCGGCGGCTTCGGTCGCCACGACCTTCAGCCCTAGCCCGCTGCGGCTTTCAAGGCAGGACCGGGCGATCGGCAAGAGGTCCACCCACCGGTCAGGATCCGCCGCTGTCCCGGCGTAGTGCGTAACGTCGCGGCCCAAGATCCGCCGCATCTGCGTCTTCTCGACGTGCGAGTAGTGGTACACGACCGCGTGCGGATAGGTCGTGGTGATCCAGTCGGAGCATTCCCGTGCGATGTCGAACTCGGCTCCTGGGTTCTTGTCGGCGAACGCCCGGAACTCGCTCACTCCTCCGGTCGTGACGAGGGCGCCCCAGAGGTAGACCTTGCCGTCGAGATCGCACTCCATGTCCAGGTCGATCTCGACGTCATGGAGCGGGAGGTCCGTGCCCGCGTCCGGCCTGACGCGCAGTACATCGCCGTCGCGGGCGAGCTGCGCTGACACGTGCGCCTTGAGCAGTCGCGCGGCGCGCCCGTGCACGTTAGTGGTGTCGTCGGCGTACTCCGAAGCGAGGAGGGCTTCAAGATCGGCGCCGACCAGGTCCTCGACCGTGGACACGCCCTGCGCACGAAGCGCCAGGTACTCCCGTACCGACAATGTCCCGCGGAGCTCGCGACTCAGGTCGCCTGCCGGCAGCTCCTCAACGCAGACAGGAGCCCACGCGCACTGTTCGCAGTCCTTCTGTCCCAGGGGCTGCACGAGCGGCTCGGGATCGTCGGGGGAGCCGGTACGGCGTACAGCCACAGCCGCGACCTTGCGCCGGAAGGCATGCTCGTGGTCGTAGCGGTCCAGCGGGCTTCGAAGAGTCTTCCCATTGCTCCTTGAGAACGTCGCATAGGTCGGGGCGTTCAGCTCGTACCAAGTGAGGAAGAACTGTCCCTCCGGATCGCTGCCGATGATCGCGCCTTCAGCGGTCGATGCCTCAAAGCCACATGCCTGGAGCATCCGCCAGTAGTGGGCTAGCTGAAGGGCGTCGCCCTCGTGGTGTCGAACCGCTCGCTCGATCAAGGTCGCGGAATCGCGCGACGGGTTTGCGAGCGTGCTGACCCGCGCCCCAGCCCCCGCCTTCAACACCTTGTGATTCTTGACGTCGCCTGGGTGATATCCGCCGGTCGGCGCAGCCACCAAGACATCCGGCTTCCCGGTCCGCCCACCCACCTCGTCGTCAGGCAGTCGTCCGCCGAGAATGACCGGCGTCGCGGCACGCATCGCTGCAAGGGTTGCCTCGATGTGAGCCGCCTTGTCGTCGTTGAACCTCAGAAGGTTCACCGGACTGACCGGTAGTGCACCCCAGGCTTCGAACACTCGACCCTCGTGTCTGTTGCCCTCGTCGAACAGGAGCTGCAGATCGTCGGGAACCTGATAGGCGGGCTCGGGAACTGTCTGGTCGTGCTTGTTGTGTATTGCCCGGGCACAGGTCTTCGCCTCGTACCCCCCAAAGGGGGGCACACGAGGCGAGGCCGACCCCCTCGATGTCATCGGCGAGATTCTCGATGGCCTAGGGCGCGCGTGTCGAGCCGATCAGGGCGGCCGCTGGAAGTCCTCGCCGGTGAAGTCGACGATGACAGGATCTGTGAATCCACTGGATCTCGCCGTTTGGGCCATGGTGGCCGCTAAGCACCCCGCCTTGGTGACAGACCTCGCAGCGGTTCTCCTCGAACCGCGTACTGCGGTTTGTGAGAGCTAGCGGAGGCCGCTCGACGGTTTTCACCTCGTCGAGCAGAGCGAGGACTCGGGCCCGCAGCTGCGGCGCGAGCTCGCTCGGCAATCGGATGTCCATCACGTTCCCTCCCTCTTGCTGAGGGAGGTCTATCGGTCCGCACCGACAGTTTTCGGTCGAGGGCTACACGTCGTACAAGCGTTGCGGAAGAATCTCCCAGTCCACGTCTGGATGAGCCGCCCGGATCCGTCCCTTCGCGTTGGACAGGACCGTTGCAACGGCTGCGCTGTTGGCGTAGCCGAACGCTTCCGCGATCTCGGCGTTTGTCAGACCGTCGAGGCTCGCAACCAGGACACGGCACTCGGCCGGGGGCAGATTGCCTAGTAGCCGACGCAGTTGTTCACGCGCGATCACGGCGGCACTTGGCCCGAAGAGCGCGACGCCGAGAATGCGATGATCGTCGACTGCGTCGAAGTCGACGGCCAGCTCCTTCGCTGCCGGCTGCCGGCCCATCACGTCGTGAACCTGGTTGCGTGTGACCGCGACGACCCAGCCTTTCCACTTCGCTGGCTTCGGGTCCTGGCGCAACCACTTCTCGACGACGTCCTGGGCGATGTCCTCCGCCGGACACCTCGGACTGTAGCGGCGAGCTGATCGGATCGCGATCTCATGCACCCGCTCGACTGACGGTTCCGGCTCCATCTCGAGCTCCACGCCGGCCCCACCATCGGTCACGGAACGTCACCCTAATGGCGTAGTTGATATTCGCGCCGCTCTCGCGTCCTTCTAACAAGACCGGAAAGGACGAGAGGAGCGCCGGACATGTCGACCGCTAGCACGACGACGTACGGCGCTTTCCATCGCGACCGGTCGGGAGAGCGCGCTGCGGTTTTCGTCGTTGGGCCGCGGTGCCGCTCTCTCCGCGGGGAGGGGCGCGCGGTCTTCTTCGTCGCTGTCGATTGCTGCAGCGTCCCTCCCCGCGTCACCACTTCCGCGCCAATCACCTAACCGGTCGCTCCGACCTAGTTCGTCTGCGCGGCGCCGTCGCGCGACCTCATCCATCCCTTCCGGAGGTATGTCCATGCACGTTTCTGCTCACCTCGACGTCGATCTCGTAGCCGTCGAGCAGGACGACGCGGTTACCGTGATGCTCGAGCTGACCGCGCCTGCTGCGACTGACGACCAACCGCGGCCGGCCGCGACCGTGCAAGTCGTACTCGACCGCAGCGGGTCGATGTCCGGCGATCCGCTCTTCGCCGCGAAGCTAGCCCTCACCCGGCTGATCGACCGGCTCGATCCCACCGACAACTTCGGCGTCGTCGCCTTCGACGACGACGCGACCGTGATCGTGCCTGCGGGCCCGCTCACCGACAAGGCAGCCGCTCGTGATGCCGTCGCGCAGATCGAAGCGGGTTGCTCGACCAACCTCAGCGCGGGCTACCTCCGCGGATTACAGGAAGCTCGACGAGTCTGCGACCGCGCTGGCGCCACGATCGTCGTCCTCTCGGATGGCGAAGCCAACCAGGGAATCCTCGACGCCAGCCAGCTCACTGGGATCGCTGCTCGCGCGCAGCAGCAGGCCATCACCACCACGACAATCGGAATCGGCCTCGGCTACGACGAGCAGCTGCTCGCCGCGATGAGCGCCGGCGGCGCCGGCAACCACGCCTTCGCAGAAGGCGCGGACGACGCCGGACCCGCGCTGCTGCGCGAGGTCGACGGCTTGCTGACCACGACGGTGCAAGCCGCGTCGTTGCGGATGACCCTTGCCGAGTCGGTCACCGCGGCGTTCATCAAGGCGGACCTACCGCTCGTCATCAGGGAACGCGAAGCCTTCGTCGAGCTCGGCGACCTCTGGGCCGGCGAGGAGCGCAAAGTGCTGCTGCGCTTCGGCATCCCGGCTATTGCGGCGCTCGGGCTCGCGCAGGTCGCGACCATCGAGCTCCGGTACGTCGTCCTTCCGGAGTTGCGTGAGGAAATCGTCACGCTGCCGATCACAGTCAACGTCGTACCTGCGGATCTTGCTGCCGGTCGGGTCGCGGACCCGCGAGTCGCGGTCGAGTCACTGTTCCAGGAGGCGCAGAACGCGAAGACGGCTGCGACCAAGAGCCTGCGACAGGGCGATGCGGTGGCTGCATCGCGGCAGTTCTTCGCGGCGTCGCAGGCGATTCGAGCGGCTTCTGTCTCAAGTCCAGAACTTGCGGCGGAGGCCGATCTGCTCGACGACCTCTCCCAGCAGGCACTCGACGAGGACCCGAACCGTCTCTCGAAGCTCACCACCACCGACATCCACAACAAGACCATCAAACGTGGTCAGGGCGGGAGTGCTTCATGACAAGTCTTCTCGCTTCGGCCTCGGCAGCTCCCACGAAGCTGTGGGACGAGATAGCCCCGAGGCTGTTCATGGGCGGCACGCCGGACCCGGGGGAGCCCGACCCCGGCCTGCCCTTCGACGCCGTGGTGACGCTGTACGCCTTTGCGCCACCAGCTGACTGGCTTGTGCAGGAGCTTCGCTACGGGTTTTACGACGCAGGCATCGACGTAGTTGACCTCGACCGGGTGAGGGCTGCGGCGAACTGGGCCTTCGACCGCTGGCAGCGGGGAGACCGGGTCCTGATCCGCTGTCAGGCGGGTCTTAATCGGTCCGGTCTCGTGATGGCCCTCGTACTGATCCGCGCCGGCTTCGAGCCCAGCAGGGCGATCCAGCGGATTCGGGCCCGGCGCTCCCGTTACGCGTTGTGCAACGACGAGTTCGCCGATTGGCTATTGGCGGGTAGACCTTCGCAGGACATGAAGGAATGAGCGGGCGCGCTTCTTGGCTTGCCGCAGGTGCCGTATCGGTCCCGTTCAAGACATTCGAGGTCGGCCGGGGGCAGGTCGTAGGGTGCAGCGCGTGACCCATCCGATGCGGCATCTCGTGTCCATAGACCACGAGAATGGGTGGAGCGATCTACTCGCCGTACTGATCGAGACCGATCCGTCGCCGGTTGCCGAAGCGCTCTCGCTTGGTCAGGTGAAGTCTGGTGACGTCCAGGTTCGGCGCGAGACTGCGAGCGAGTCTGACCCAAGTGGACGGCGACGCGACCGTATCGACTTGCTCGTTGATGTGCATGGACAACTAAAGGCAGCGCTTGAGGTCAAGGTTCTCTCGGGCCTGGGTCGAGCGCAGCTTGAGCGGTACCGAAAGTCATACCCCGGCGCGGATCGGTACGTGCTTGTCGCCCCTGAGCAGTTTCCGCTTCCCGCACAAGACAATCCAGACTGGGAACAGCAGAGCTGGGAGTCGATCATCGGCGCGCTCGCAACGAGTGCGCACGCGTGGGTTGCGAAGACCGCTCAGGCATGGCTTGATCACATGCGTTCTGCGCTGCCGCAGCTGACACCGCACACGCGCTGGGATGATTTGCACGTTGGGGATCCCTTTCCGCTCATGCTGCGGGCCCGCACCGCTTGGGTGTACCAACATCTCTCGGCTCCAGACGGACTTAGGACCCAACTGGTCCAGGCGACCGGAAGCAACAAATGGGTGACACGTGTACTCGCCGACTGCGTCGTTCCCGGATACCAAGTGGTTGCCGAAGTTGAGGACGCAACGCCAGTACGCAGCAAGGTGCTCTTTCCCAAAGTGATGAGCGAGTCCACGCCGCCGCCAGCCGGCCCGGAGTTTCGGGTGTTCCTTGAGCAACTCGGCGTCGATACGAGTGCTGGCTATTCGTGGCAATATCTGCACGCCATGTGGCCACTCATGGCCGAGGCACGCGGCGACTGGTGGAGAAAGAGCGTGCCGAATCCGCCGGAGGCACACGATCGTGCTGGACGCGCGGCGATCCTCGCTGCGGGAGCTCCGCCCTACCTTGGTTTTGGGTTCGGGGAGAAGCAGACGCGGTCAAGTCGCTCGTGCATGTTTGGCGCCAAGTTGCGCCTCTCGGCGAGCAGCACATTGGAACAAGTCGTTGACACCCTCAACGGGCTCGGCAATCTAGTGCTGGCGATGGCGGCGACTCCCTTGCCCGAACATTCCTAGGGCCCGCGACGGCTTTGGGGTGCCGGCTTGAAGTACGGCGCAATGTCCTAGCGGGTGACTTGAGTTCGGCGATGCCTCGAGTCGCTGCAGATCCTGGACCGTGATTTCCCCACAGGCGGCGCTCGCCATTGCGACCATGTACGTGGCCGACAGGCGGCCGGGGGCCATGGTGATCGGGCTGTATGAGGACAGCGCGGATTACCTGGCCGATCCTCATTGCGAGGGTCCAACCCCCGTCGGGGAGAGCTGGATCTTCGTCATCAAATCCTCGGGTGAGGTTCACGAGATCGCGCCGGTTGAAGTACTGCACCCGGCGTTCGCGATGACGAAAGTGCCGCTCGGCTAGACCGCGTGAGGGTGTCGCGCTGAACACGCAGATCAGCGACCTGCCGGACTAGATGTCGTAGTAGAGCGCGAACTCGTAGGGGTGCGGGCGAAGCCGGATGGCGTCGACCTCGTGCTCGCGCTTGTAGTCGACCCAGGTCGAGATGACGTCCGGGGTGAACACGCCGCCGGCGAGCAGGTACTCGTGGTCGGCCTCCAGGTGGTCGAGCACCGCCTCGAGCGAGCCCGGCACCTGCGGCACCGCGGCGAGCTCGTCGGGCGGTAGCTCGTAGAGGTCCTTGTCGACCGGCTGCGGGGGCTCGATCTTGTTCACGACACCGTCGAGACCGGCCATGAGCATCGCGGAGAACGCGAGGTAGGGGTTGCACGACGGGTCCGGGACCCGGAACTCGAGGCGCTTGGCCTTCGGGTTCGAGCCAGTGATCGGGATGCGGCAGCAGGCGGAACGGTTGCGCTGGCTGTAGACCAGGTTGACCGGCGCCTCGTAGCCGGGCACCAGCCGACGGTAGGAGTTCGTCGTCGGGTTGGTGAACGCCAGCAGCGACGGCGCGTGCTTGAGCAGGCCGCCGATGTAGTGACGCGCCATGTCCGACAGGCCGGCGTAGCCGAGCTCGTCGTAGAACAGCGGCGCGCCGTCCTTCCACAGCGACTGGTGGCAGTGCATGCCCGAGCCGTTGTCCTGGAAGATCGGCTTCGGCATGAACGTCACCGTGCGGCCG
>DASZXY010000010.1:0-55051 GCA_035545635.1 Mycobacteriales bacterium
CCAACGTCACCGTCATCCACCTCGACACCGGCGAAGTGATCTCCACCCACCGCATCGAGCCCGACAAGGGCTACTGGCGCAACACACAACGGGCGCCAGGCCGATGGCCCGACGCCCGCTAGCGACACATGTCGCGACTCAGAAGAGACACATGTCGCGACTCATCACATACGTGGAGCTGAGGGGATTCGAACCCCTGACCCCCTCGTTGCGAACGAGGTGCGCTACCAACTGCGCTACAGCCCCTGAAGCGCAGACGAGTCTAGCCCGACGCGAGTGCCGCCTAGAGGCGCTCGCTCTCAGACGACAATGGGGCGCAGCTAGTCGTTCACTGCCCAGCGGCGATCGAGAATCGCCTCGAGATCGTCGTCGGCCTCGACCTCGGCAACCGGCTCGACCGGCGGCAGGATCGGCTCGGCGGGACGCCGGCGTACTGGACGCTGCGGAGCCGGCGGCTTCATCGCGTAAGTCGGGCGCGGGACCGGCTTCGGCTCCCACTCCGACCCCCCGATCGGCTCCGCGACGGGCGCAGCGGGCACCTCTTCGCGCTCGACGACGCGGGTCGGGCGCTGGGCTCCAGCCTCGATGAAGCTCGGTGCGGCACTTGCCGTCGTGGCCAGGTCGGTCTCCTGGTCGAAGAAGCCATCGCTCGCGCCGGCACGGGCGGTCACGAGCACGTCGTCTGCCTCCGCCGTCTGGTCGAACACGTCGTCCGCGAACGCGGCCCGTGCGGCCGAGCCCACGTAGACGGGCTCGACGGACGGCGCGGGGCGGCGGATCGTGACGCCCTCTTCCCACTGGGGCTCGGCGTAGCTCGGCTCGGCCAGCGCCTCGTCGAGCTGGCGGCGGTCCTGGCGCCGGCGAGCCGCACGCCGCCTGGCCGCTGCCGCCTGGGTGGCCATGCGGCGCAGATGCACGACGAACGACACGATCGACACGTCGAGGACGAGCTGGACCGCCCACGCCAGAACTGAGCCGGTGACGATCGCAAGCACCAGCACGACGAGCCCGGTCAGCGCGAGGACGGCGAGCGACCGCGCACGGCGACGTGCCATGCCGCGGCGGCGCCGCGCGGCTTTGGCATCCGGAGCGGAGGCACCAGACACATGGACGTCGAGATCGCGACCGCGATGGGACATCGTCGCCTCACGCTGGTTGTCGTCGTACCGGGAAAGGGTGTGCATCGCGGCGGTGAAACGGTCGACCGAGCGAGTTTCCTCGACTTCGTCGTGCCGCTTGAGCCACATCGGGACGAGGACGACAGCCCACATGAGCACGAGTCCCAAAATGATGACGGGACTCACGATCAGGCCGTCCGACAGTTCGCGTCCATCGTGATTCGAACGCTAACGACCGATTCCCCGCTGGGCACGGACCCGCGCCGGTGTGTCGCCGACCTTAGAAAACAGGTCCCCTTACGCTGTGCCAACGCGCAAGCAGTCCACCGGGCACTTCTTCGCGCACCAACGCATACGAAAGGTGATCGCGCCAGTCACCGGAAATGTGAAGGAAGCGCTCTCGGGTTCCTTCGAGCCGAAAGCCGAGCTTCTCGACCACTCGTCGGCTCGCCTCGTTCTCCGGCCGGATGTTGACCTCGATGCGATGCAGCCCGACGACGTCGAAGCAGTGATCGGTCGCCAGCGCCACGCAGGTCGGCATCACGCCTCTGCCGGCGACGCGTTGATCCACCCAGTAGCCGATGCTCGCCGACTCCAGCGAGCCGCGAACGATGCCCGCGACGTTGAGCTGCCCGGCGAAGGAGCCATCGACGACCACCGTGAACGGCAGCCCCCGCCCGGCGCGCGCCTCCGCTCGCAGCCGTCGCGTCATGCCGGTGAACACCGCCGTCGACGTCCCGAAGACACCCGGCGCGTGCGGCGGCGTCGCCTCCCATCGGCGCAGCCACTCGACGTTGCGCTTGCGGCTCTCCACCCAGGCGGTCGCATCGCGCATCCGCAACGGCCGAAGCTCGACCCCGCCGTCGCGCAGCACCGCGGGCCAGCCGGGGGCGAGGGTGACACCGCCCCTCATGACTGACGCTGGTCCAGCGCCATGACGGTCGCGGCGTCCCCCGCCTCGAGCGTCGTCACGTCCTCCGGTACGACGATCAGCGCGTTGCCCGACGCGAGCGCAGCGACCGTCGGCGCGCCGCCGCCGATCGGACGCACCGTGTAGGCGCCACCTTCGACCGCGAGCCAGCCGGCGGTGTAGGACCGCACCCCTGGGTTCGACCTCACACCCTCATGCAGCCGCGCCCGCACCAGCGGCCGGTTGATCGGCTCGACACCGATCATTCGGCGCAACGTCGGGCGCACGAAGACCTCGAAGGACACGAACGCGCTCACCGGGTCGCCCGAAAGGGCGAAGAACGGAGTCCGATCCGGCCCGATCGTGCCGAACCCCTGCGCGTGCCCGGGCTGCATCGCCACGTTGTCGAACTGGACGGACCCGATCCGGGAAAGCACCTCGCGCAGGACCGGCGGCACGCCCGCGCCGGTCCCACCGGAGGCGATCACGATGTCCGCCCGGATCAGCTGGTCCTCGAGCGTGTCCGCCAGAACGTTCGGGTCCTCCGGCACGATGCCGACGCGGAAGGCGATCGCGCCCGCTTCCTGCGCGGCGGCGGAGATCAACGCGCTGTTCGCGTCCGGCGTCTGGCCGCGCGCCAGCGGCTGCCCCGGCTCTACCAGCTCACGCCCGGTGCTCATCACCACGACCCGCGGCCGGGGCATGACCACCACCCGACTACGGCCCACTGCAGCCAGCATCCCGATCTGGGTCGGACCCAGGTGCATGCCGGCCGCCATCAGGCGGGTTCCCTCCGGCGCCTCCGAGCCCTCGGCCCGAACGAACCGGCCGGCCGGGACCGGCTGATGGATCACGACGTTGGCGACACCGCCATCGGTGCCCTCGCGGGGCACCACGGCGTCCGCGCCGGGCGGCATCGCCGCTCCGGCCGTGATCCGCACGCACAGTCCCTGCTGCACCGTGTACGGCGCAGTGCTCCCGGGCGAGATGTCGCCCACGACCGGAAGGCCGACCGGGCTGGACGGGCTCGCCGTCCGGACATCCTCGGCCCGTACGGCGTACCCGTCAGCCGCCGCACTCGCATAGGGCGGCAGCGCGAAGGTGGTGAAGACGTCCTCGGCGAGCACGCAGCCATGCGCATCAGCAAGGTTCAGGTTGAGGCTGCTCAGCGGCGCGACGGCGGCAAGGACGTCTTGCAGATGCGTGTCGACCGGCTTCAGCGACGCCATTGCGGTCTCACGGCCGGATCGGGTCGGACGGTACGTGGCCGGCTGAGGCAGCGCCGTCGAGCCGGTTTGTCACGAAGTCGATGAGCCAGGCCCGGAACTCCGGGCCGAGGTCGGCGCGGTCGCACCCGAGCTGAACGACTGCCTTGAGGTAGTCCGCCTTGTCGCCGGTGTCATAGCGGCGACCGCGAAAAACCACGCCGTGGACCGGCCCGCCGTCGCCGTCGCGACCGGCGAGCGCCTCTATCCCGTCGGTCAGCTGGATCTCGCCACCCCGGCCCGGCGCGGTGTGCCGCAGCACCTCGAAAATCTGGGGGGTGAGCACGTAGCGCCCGATGACGGCAAGGTTGCTCGGCGCCTCGTCGACAGGGGGCTTCTCGACCAGCCCGGTGATTCGTACGACGTCGGTCTCGTCGGTCGGCTCGACCGCGGCGCAGCCGTAGAGATGAATCTGGTCGGCCGGCACCTCGAGCAGGGCGACGACGCAGCCACCGAAGCGCTGCTGCACTGCGACCATCTGCCCAAGTACGTCGTCTCGCTCGTCGATCAGGTCGTCGCCGAGCAGTACGGCGAACGGCTCGTTGCCCACGTGCTCTGCGGCGCACAGGACCGCGTGACCCAGCCCGAGCGCCTCGCCTTGTCGCACCGAGTGGATCGTTGCCAGCTGGTCGGCAGCGCGGACCCGGTCGAGCAGGTCCTTTTTCGACTCGTTCCCGGACAGCTTGTTCTCGAGCTCAAGGTTGCGGTCGAAGTGGTCCTCGAGCGCCGACTTGCCGCTTCCGGTGATGAACAGGACGTCATCCAAGCCCGCGCGGACGGCTTCCTCGACGACGTACTGGATCGCCGGCTTGTCGACGACCGGCAGCATCTCCTTCGGGATCGCCTTCGTCGCCGGCAAAAAGCGCGTGCCCAGGCCCGCGACCGGTACGACAGCCTTGGTCACAGCCATCTGGTCACAGTAGTGGCCGACACGCGTAAGACTTGGGACGTGCCATCGAAGGAGGAGCTGCGCCAGCAGGCGCTGAGGCGACGTTCAGAGCGCTCGACCGCGGAGATCCGTTCCGCGGGCAGCGCGATCGCAGGGCGGGCGAGCGCGTTCGCCGTCCGCGCCAACCGGGTCGCGGCGTTCCTGTCGACGCCGACCGAACCCCCCACGCGGCAGCTGCTCGCGGCGCTGCTCGCGGCCGGATGCGAGGTCATCGTGCCCGTCGTCGTCGGCACCCAGATGGACTGGACGCGATACACGGTGGGCGTCGACGTGCGGACGTCCAAGCTCGGCGTCGACGAGCCCAAGGGCGAGCGCCTGGGCAAGACCGCGCTGACCGAAGCCGACCTCGTCCTCGTGCCCGCGCTGCTCGTGGACCGCAACGGAAACCGGCTGGGACGCGGACGCGGCTACTACGACCGCGCGCTCGCGGCCGTAACGGCGCGAACGGTCGCGATCGTGTACGACGACGAACTGGTCGACGAGCTGCCGACCGAGCCTCACGACCGCCGAGTGTCGGCGGTGTTGCGCCCCGCGGGCTTACTCGACGTCTGATCCGACTTCGCCGCGGCGTCGCTCTTGGCCGCGGTGGTGAATGCCGGGTTGTACTCGTAGGGCTGCTTCGCGCGCAGCGTCTTGGCCGCGTGGGACGGCGAAGCGCCACCTGCAACCCACTGCTTCCACGGCATGTTCCAGTCCCACGTGCCTCCGTCGGTGCTGCTCGGCGGCCGAACGCCGTTGAAGACGTAGACGACGTCGCCGCGGCGCGCCCAGTTGTAGAACCACTCGGCGTTCGCAGTGCTCAGGTTCACGCAACCGTGCGACACGTTGGTGTTGCCCTGGTCACCGACCGACCACGGAGCGGCGTGAACGAACTCGCCGCCGTAGGAGATGCGGACGTCCCAGTAGACCTTCTCGTAGTAGTAGTCCGGGTCGCCCTTCGGAATGCCGACGGTCGCGGAGTCCATGGTCACGACCTTGGCCTTCTCGATGGCGACGTGGACGCCGTCCATCGTGGGGTACTGATCGCGGCCAGTGCTCACCGGGAAGGTCTTGATCAGGACGCCGTTGTCGTAGACGTGCATCGTGTGGGTCGCGATGTCGACCTCACTGATGTGCGCGTCACCGATCTTGAACGACGTGTCGTGCGCGCCCGGCGCACCCCAGATGCCGTGACCGAAGTCCAGGCCTTGCAGGTTCGAGGAGATCGAGACCTTGGTGCCCGTCTGCCAGTACGACGGCGGGCGCCAGTGCACTTCGCGCGCGCTCATCCAGTGCCACGCGCCGACGACGTGCGGGGTGGTGGTGACGTGAAGCCGTCCTTCGACGGCCGAGCGCATGCTCTCCGGGACGTTGTAGTTGAAGGTGACCTGCACCGGCTGGCCGACGCCGACGGTGTCCCCGCCACCAGGTGAGAGCAACCCGACCATCCGGTGCTTCGAGTCGGTCGCGGTGATGTCGAGATCCTTCGACAGCTCGCGATGCAGAAGGTCGGCGTACACGATGTGGGCGTGGAGACGCGTCAGCGGCGCGAAGCTCCCGGTGCTCTGCCAGCGGTCATGGGTCTCGTTGTAGGTCCCAGGGATCTGCTGCCCGCTCGGTTCAGTCACCGACACCGACGTCAGAGCGCCGTTGGTGACCCGGACGACGAAGGGCTTCGAGTAGGGGAGCCGCTCGTGGTGCTTGAGATGCAGTACGCGCAGCGCCGCCGCGGGCGCGGGTGCCGACCCTGCCGAGGTGCCGCTGCCTCCGGACCCGCCCACGGTGATTCCCACGACGGCACCGACCGCCGCGAGGACAGCGATCGTCGCTGTCGCGACGATCGCGGTCTTGAACCGCGCTTGGGGAAGCTGCATCTGTGCACACGTTCTTTCTCGGCTGGGGGCTACCCATTCTGCCAGCGGTTACGACACCTTTGACGCTCTAAAGACGCATTGGTCGCGCAAATGGTTCGCAATCACCGGTGGCCGATTGTGCAGCGCTAGCCCGGCAAGGCGAGTTTGTGATCAAGCAACCAGCTGAAGACCGACAGTCCCTGCCCCACGGTCCATGACGAAACCGGGTCCGGGTGGTGCAGAAGCTGCTTGCCCTGCGGACCCAGAATGCGGGCCAGCTTCGCCGGCAGAGCACGCCCTTGGACGTCCGGGCTGGCGCTCACCACGAATCGTTCACGGCCTGCCGGATCGATGAAGATCAAGTCGTCGGAATGCTCGATGTCGTAGGTCAACGGCTTGCCGGTGAGCCAGTCGCGGTCCGGAGGGCTCTCCTCCTTCACGCGCTTCAGCTCGAGGCCGAAGTACTTCCAAATTCGCTTTGTGTCCGGCTTCGACGCCCGCAGCAACATCCAGCTTCCGAGCGGCTCGCCGTACAGCTTCCGGTACGCCCGCAACCGCGCGACGCTGTCGCGTTCCGGGTCCATCGTGAGCTCGAGCAGGGCGACCTTGCTGCCGTAGCCGTTCGCAGTGACCGCGCGCGCGAGTGCCGCGGTGTTCGCGGAGATCATCGGGCAGATGTCGGTGCATTCCGTCATGAAGTCGGTGAGCATCACGGTCCGCCCGCGAAACGCGGCGAGGGTGGTCCGCTTCCCGTCCGACGTGGTCAGCGGCAAGTTCGCGATCGCCGGCGGCACTGTGAAGTCGACGACGGTTCCTAGGGCGGGCGACGGTGGCTGGACGTGTGATCCCCCACCACACGCCGCAGCGAGCCCCACCACTGCAGCGGCAGCCGCCAGCACTCGAACCCGCATCTCAGGCCTTCCGCTTGTCGTTCGCCGCACTGCGTCCAGCCAGTCGAGCGAGGTGCGCGTTGTACGCCGCGAGGTGCTCGTCGTCGTCGACCGTGGCTCCGCGCCGGCTCGCGTTCTCTCCGGCAACCACGTCGGCGTCCTCACCGACCTGCGAGTAGAACGCCTGAGACCGGGCGCCCTCCAACCAGGTGCCCATCGAGCCGTGCGCGCGTTTGTCACGTAGGAAGACGACGAAAACGCACAGCACGAGGACGAACATGATCGCGTCGCCGCCGACCCACATGATCGCGCCGCCGGCGTGGAGGTCGCTCACGAGACTCGGGCCCCAGTTGCGAGGCTCGTCGCGGTACGCCGAGAACAGCTCGTGGTTGGCCTGCATCAGAACGACGCCGACGAAGGTGTCGACGGGCATCGACATCGCGAGCATGAGGAAGCGGGTCGGAAACGACATCTTCCAGCGAATCGGCTCGGAACCGAGCAGCGGCAAGAAGTAGAGGTATCCCGCAACCAGGTAGATCGCGTGCTCGAGCTGGTGGATGTTCTCGTGGCGCAGCGTCACGTTCATGAAGCCGGTGAGGTGGGTGCCGACGATCACGGCCGCGTAGATCACCGCGGTCACCGGCGGACAGGTGAGCGCGCTGACGAACCGAGACCGGATGAAGGTCTTCGTCCAGGTGTGGAGCGGGTTCCCGGAGGCGTGCAGCAGCAGCATGATTGGCCGGCCCGCGATCAGGAACGGCGGCGCAACCATGATCAGCAACAGGTGCTGGACCATGTGCACGCTGAACAGCGCGTCGTCGTACGCCCCGACGCTGCTCTGGGTCGCGATGGCGACGACCACGAGCCCCGCGAGGAACGAACCCGCTCGCAGCCAGGGCCAGGGCCGGGCCGGGTGGTCACGGCGTACTCGCCACATCCCGTAGAGATAAAGGAGCACCGCCACGGCGAGCCCGGTGCTGACCACCGGGGCGAACTCCCACTCGGTGAAAGCAGTGTGGCTGTTGAACGGCGCGACCTCGTCACCGTGCGTGAACAGCACGGCGGTGAGACTGGGCGAGAGCACGGAATCGAAGGTATCGTTAGCAGTCGAGGCCTGAGAGTGCCAGGTACTCCATTGATGACCGGCTGGAGGATCGCGATGCCGACCTACGAGTACGTCTGCACCAAGTGCGGCGAGGGACTCGAGGCCGTCCAGAGCTTCAACGACCCGCCCCTGACCAAGTGCCCGGCGTGCAAGGGCAAGCTGCGCAAGGTCTTCTCGGCCGCCGGCATCGTGTTCAAAGGCTCGGGCTTCTACAAGACCGACAGCCGGTCGGGATCGAAGTCATCCGCCTCCAAGCCGTCGTCGAGCGACTCGCCGTCGACGAAGGAAACCACGACCTCGAGCAGCGACTCGAGCTCCAGCAGCTCGTCGAAGAGCGACTCCTCGTCGACCTCGAGCAGCAAGTCGACGTCCACGAGCGGCGACGGCAGCAAGGTCGCTTAACCACAACGTTGTCGGTCGTGTCGCCGATCCACACCCTCACCTCCGCCGGTGCTCTTGGCGGCATGGTGAGCCGACCGTCCGTGCGTGACAAGTGGGTCTGACCTTCACCGTGAGCTGAGCGCGCTCCGCGCGACTGTCATGGACGCCTTCCACCGCAACCGCCGGATGGCGACCGCGCTGCTCGCCGCGGCAGCGGTGATCTTCGCGATCAGCGCACTTCGCGGCGGGGCAGCGCCAACCGTCGGAGTGTGGGTTGCCGCCCATGACCTCTCCGGTGGCGAACCGCTCAAGCGGTCGGATCTCGCCCTTGAGGCGCTGCCTCGCTCGGCCGTCCCGTCCGGCGCCGTCACGACGCACGCACCTCCCGTCGGGGTGATGCTCGGAGCGCCGGTACGACGCGGCGAGCCGCTGACCGACGTACGGCTGCTGTCACCGTTCCTGCTCGCCGCCGCGTCACCGGGTGACTTCGCGGTGCCGGTCCGCGTCACGGACGGACCTGCCGCCCTGGCCCTCGTCAGCGCTGGCGAACGGGTTGCGGTGCTCGCCGCGAGCGACACCGGCGTCGGACCGGCCGAAGACGTCCGCACCATCGTGTCGGGCGTGCGCGTCCTGGCAGTGCCGAGCGACGGTGACGACGCCGGACTCGGACTGATCATCGTCGCCGCGACACCCCGCCAGGCGACGAAGCTCGCCGAGATCGCAGCGAACGACCGTGTCACCGTCGCCGTACGCCGCTAAGGCATAGAGTCCGCCGCCATGGCGGAATCGACGTACCCCGTCTGGGGTTGGGGCCGACAGCGAAGCGACGAGCCGTCGGCGACCGATCTCGCCGCGCTCGCGCCGCTCGCGGAGGGCATGCTCGGCCACAAGATCGAGACGCCCCTGACGGCCGCGCCGCTTCCCCCGCTGCCCGGCGACCGCGTCACCGGCCGGCTGACCGACAACCTCGCGCAAATCGCCTCGTCTGACCCGCACGACCGAGCGCGCCATTCCCTGGGCCGTTCGTATCGCGACGTGGTCCGTGCAATCGCCGGGCGCTACGACCACGTCGTCGACTGCGTGCTGCGGCCGAGATCCGAAACGCAGATCACTGCCGCCCTCGAGTGGTGCGCGGACAACACGGTCGCCGTGGTCCCGTTCGGCGGCGGGACGAGCGTCGTGGGCGGCGTCGAGCCCGATGTCGGTGACGACTGGTCGGGCTGTGTCAGCCTCGACCTGTCGGCACTTAGCGGACTGGTCGAAGTCGACCAGGCGTCGCGGGCCGTCCGCGTCCGCGCCGGCACCGCCGGGCCCGACTTCGAGGACGCGCTGCGGCCGCACGGACTGACGGCCCGCTTCTATCCGCAGTCGTTCGAGCGCTCGACGGTCGGCGGCTGGATCGTCACCCGCGCGGCGGGGCACTTCTCGATGGGCCCGACCCACATCGACGACCTGATCGAGAACGTACGAGCGGTCACTCCGAGCGGCGTCTGGGAGTCACGGCGACTGCCCGGATCGGGTGCCGGCCCGAGTCCCGACCGCGCACTCCTGGGAAGCGAAGGCACCCTCGGCGTCGTCACCGAGGCGTGGTTGCGGGTGCAGCCGCGCCCAGCGCACCGCTGGTCCGCGACGTACGGCGCACCGGACCTGGCGACCGGGCTGGACGCCGTACGCGCGATTGCGCAGACCGGCATCCAACCGGCGACGCTTCGGCTGATCGACAGCGGGGAGGCGATGGTGACCGGCACGCTCGCGACGGGTGAGGCAGCGCTGGTGCTCGGGCTCGAGGCCTGGTCGGGTCCGGTCGACGGCGACGCCGAAGTGCTCACGACGCTCTGCAACGACTACCGGCTGCGGTTCGTCGAAGGCGGCGCGAAACGGGCCGACGACGGTGCCGGGGCCTCGTGGCGCTCGTCGTTTCTTCGCGCGCCGTACCTGCGCGAACAGCTCGTCATGTTGGGTCTGGTCGTCGAGACGTTCGAGACTGCGACGACGTGGGACCGCATCCCGGCGCTGATCGCCGATGTCACGCAGCGCACGACGGAGGCGCTCCGGGAGGTGTGCGGCGGCGGCACGGTGACCTGTCGTCTCACTCACGTCTATCCGGACGGCGCCGCGCCGTACTTCACCGTGATCGCACCCGGAAGGCCAGGCGCAGAGTTAGAACAGTGGCAGGAGGTGAAGGCCGCCGCGAGTGAGGCGCTGCTCGCTGCAGGCGGCACCATCACCCATCACCACGCTGTCGGACGCGACCACCGCCCTTGGTATGACAAGCAGCGACCCGACCTGTTCGCAGCTGCTCTGCAGGCGGCGAAGTCAGCCCTCGACCCCGCCGGGATTCTCAACCCCGGCGTACTGCTCGGTCCCTAGTCGCGGTCCTCGTAGTGCGGCGGGCGATCCGCCTCGAGCTGCTCGTCACGATCGGCGTCTTCCGACTGATCGTCACCCCAGCCGATCTCTCGCTCGTCCGACGTCGTATCGGGAAGCAATGGTTCGGTCACGGTTCGAACTTGTACCCGAGGCCGCGCACGGTCAACAGGTAGCGCGGCTCGGAGGGCGAGGGCTCGATCTTCGCGCGCAGCCGCTTCACGTGGACGTCGAGTGTCTTGGTGTCACCGACGTAGTCGCTGCCCCAGATGCGATCGATCAGCTGCCCGCGGGTGAGGACGCGCCCGGCGTTGCGGAGCAGGAACTCGAGCAGCTCGAACTCCTTCAACGGCATCGAGGCGTTCTCGCCGTTGACACTGACGACGTGGCGGTCGACGTCCATCCGAACCGGACCGCACTCGAGGATCGAGCCTGCTAGATCCTCAGGCTCGCTCCCCCGGCGCCGCAACACTGCGCGGATCCGAGCGACCAGCTCGCGCGCGGAGAACGGCTTGGTCACATAGTCGTCCGCACCGATTTCGAGGCCCACGACCTTGTCGACCTCGGAGTCCTTCGCGGTCAGCATGATGACCGGGACCTCTGACCGCTGGCGCAAGGCGCGACAGACCTCGAGTCCCGAAAGCCCAGGAAGCATGAGGTCGAGCAACACCAGATCAGCGCCGGCGCGATCGAACTCTTCCAGGCCACCGGGGCCGGTGGCAGCGATGGCAACTTCAAAGCCCTCGCGCCGAAGCATGTAGCCGAGTGCGTCGGAAAACGACTCCTCGTCCTCGACAACAAGTATCCGAGTCACTGAGCGCCTGCTTGCTCGAGGGCGTCGTGCGCCTCTGGCATGGAGTCCTGCGGCCGGGCAGGCAACTTGATCGTGAACGTGCTGCCGGATCCGGGCCGACTCCAGACGTGCATCTCGCCGCCGTGATTCCCGATCGTGTGCTTCACGATGGCCAGCCCGAGTCCAGTCCCCCCGGTTTCCCGTGAGCGCGCCGGATCAACTCGAAAGAATCGTTCAAAAATCCTGGTCTGATCGGCTTCTGCAATGCCGATCCCCTCGTCAGCGACGGCGATCTCAACCGTCGCCTCGCGTAGATGGACTCCAATTGCCACGCGGGTTCCGCTCCCGCTGTATGCGACGGCGTTGTCGAGCAAGTTCCCTACCGCAGTCACTAGCTGCGTCTCATCGCCGTACACCTCAAGGCCGGAATCGCCACCGCGAACGATCACGATGTCCTTCGCCTCCGCTGCCGACCGCGCGCGGTCCACCGCCTCGTCGACAACTGCGTCGACCCGCACGGCGTTCGGCCCCGGCAACGGCTCACCCCCCTGCAGCCGTGACAGGTCGAGCAGCTCCTGCACGAGCCGACTCAGTCGCTGCGCTTCCTTCTGCATCCGCCCGATGAAACGACTGAC
Organism: Mycobacteriales bacterium; assembly: GCA_035545635.1. Taxonomy (GTDB): domain Bacteria; phylum Actinomycetota; class Actinomycetes; order JAFAQI01; family JAFAQI01; genus DASZTV01. The sequence continues at coordinate 12,246 of DASZXY010000010.1, forward strand.
CGCGACCGGGTCATCGTGAGCGTCGAGCGCCGCCTCCGCGAGTAGCTGAAGCGCGCCCACAGGCGTCTTGATCTCGTGACCGACATTCGCAACGAAGTCCCGGCGAACCGACTCGACGCGCTTGGCCTCGGTCAGGTCGTCTACAACAAGGGCGACCGCGCCATTGCCTACCGGCTCTGCGCGCGCAACCACCGACGCGATTCGGCCCGGAAAGTCACCCGCGTCAAGTAGCAGCTCCGCGTTCTGTGACATGCCGCTACGGCGCACCGACCGCGCCAAGGTCGCGAGCACTGGAACCGCGAGCGACCCGTCGTGCACCAGCCCGATGCTCATCGCTGCCCGATTGGCAAGTCGGACCCGATCGTCCGCGTCGAGCAGAACAGCCGCGGTGGGCAAGAGCTGCAGGACTGTGTCTGCCGGCGCCCTCTCGTCCCTGCCGGTATCAGCCTGCTGCGAAGGCGGCTCCGCCTGTCGGCCACGCTGCGGCAGCGAACGGATCAGCAACGTCGACACGGCACCGATCAACACACCCGCCAGCGCGGCAAGAGCCACCGCCACAACTCGATCATAGGGACGCGACCCCTTGAGCATCGCCTGGCAGCCACCCACCTTGAGGGGGCCTGATCAGACCTTCACAGCATCGTCCACCCACGTTCGCGTGCTGTTCACCTGGCGTTCATGACGAGCGAGCGACTGTGGAGCCACACACCGGACGAGTCCAAGCAAATGCCTGGGGAGGCCACCAGTGCGCGACCAGTATCACGACGATCTGGACGCCATCACGAACTCTCTCGTCGACATCACGCGGCTCGCGGGAAGTGCAATCAACCACGCGACCCAAGCCCTGCTCGATGCCGATTTGCGAGCCGCCGAGTCGGTAATCTCAGGGGAAGAGACGATCGACGAGCTCTACAACCAGATCGAGGCCGCGGCCTTCGACCTGCTAGCGCGACAGCAGCCGGTCGCCAGCGATCTGCGAGTGATCATCACCAGCCTGCGGATGGTCGCCGAGATCGAGCGCATGGGCGATCTCGCCGTCCACATCGCCAAGCTCGCGCGCCGCCGGTACCCAACCCCGGCGGTGCCGGCGGAGCTGCACGCGACGGTTCTCGAGATGGGCCAGGTCGCGCAGCGCATCTGCGCCAAGTGCTCAAGCGTCATCGCCGGACGCGATCTCGTCATGGCTGCCGAGCTGGAGCGCGACGACGATGTGATGGACGCGCTGCATCGACGACTGTTCTCGATGCTGCTTGACGAGTCATGGCATGGCGGTGTCGAGGCGGCCATCGATGTGACGCTGTGCGGCCGCTACTACGAGCGATTCTGCGATCACGCTGTGTCGGTCGCGAGACGCGTCGTGTTCCTGGTCACTGGCGTCAAGCCCAACGTCGCAGACGCGTCGCCGTGATAGGTCACACGAGCGTTTCGACGCCTGCCATCCGCCGTTCATCTTTCGTTCATCTGATCAGGACCTCGGCGTCGACTCACCCTCCTACCGTCGCGATCGCCGACCTGGAGACGCCAGGTCCGAGCTATCCGGAGGTTCACTCGCTGTGAAGGTTTCGCTCGTCACCCGCACCGCCGGCCTCGCCGCCGTCGCTGCTATCGGTTTGGCCGCGTGCGGAAGTAGCAGCAGCGGCGCCGGCGACACAGGCAACACGAGCGGGGGCAGCACCGCGCTGACTCCTCAGGGCTCGACGTTTCAGCAGACTCTCGAGCAGCAGTGGGCTTCGAAGTACCACCAGGCCCACTCCGGTGCGCAGATCACCTACAGCGGCACCGGCTCATCAGCCGGCATCGAGCAGTTCACCGCCGGCAAGGTGGCTTTCGCCGGCTCGGACGTCACGATGGCCGCGGACGAGCAGAGCGCCGCGAACACCGCCTGCGGCAGCACTGCCTTGACCCTCCCGATCACCTCGGGCGGCGTGGCGATCATCTACAACGTCAAAGGCGTGTCGAACCTCAACCTCAGCGCCGCGACGCTTGCCGGGATCTTCATGGGCAAGATCACGAAATGGAACGATCCGGCCATCGCTGGCGAGAACCCCAGTGCGAAGCTTCCCGACACGAGCATCGCGACGTTCCATCGCTCCGACGGCTCCGGCACCACCAACGTCCTCTCGGGCTTCCTGGATGCGACCGCCAAGGACGTGTGGACGCTAGGCGTGAACAAGGAGTTCACGTGGCCCTCCGGCCAGGGCGCGGTTGGCTCCTCGGGCGTCGTGCAGGGCGTCAAGAACACCGATGGCGGCATCACATACGCCGAGATCACCTACGCGAAGCAGGCTCAGCTGCCGACCGCGGCAATCGAGGGAGCCAAGAAGGGCTACGTCTCGATCTCCTCGGCCAGCGTGGCGAAGTCGATCAACAGCGGCTTCTCGGTCACCGGCACCGCGCCGGACCTGGCCGGCGCCCTCGACTTCACCAAGATGACCGGTTACCCGATCTCGACGGTGTCCTACGTCCTCGTCTGCTCGAAGTACAAGGACTCCGCTGAAGGCGCCCTGGTCAGGGACTACCTGACCTACGCGGCGGGTGACGGCCAAGCCGAGGCGGACGCTCTCGGCTTCGCGCCACTCCCGTCAAAGCTGGACCAGCAAGTGCTGACGTCAGTAGCGACGATCAGCTAGGCGCCCATCCATAGATGACGGTCGTGACAGCACTAGATGCCGCGTCGCTGCGGTCGGGCTCCCGGGCCCGCCGCGGCGACGCGGTGTTCCAGGGACTCGCGAGGGCGGCGGGAGCTCTGGTCTTCGCGATCCTCGGCGCGATCGCGCTCTTCTTGGTCATCAAGGCGATTCCCTCGTTGCGCGGCGACAAGGCCAGCTTCTTCACCTCGCAAGCCTGGGGGAACGTCAGCGGCACCCACGAGTTCGGGATCGCCGCCCTCGCTTTCGGGACGATCGTCACCAGCGCCCTCGCTCTTGTCATGGCGGTACCGGTGGCGATCGGCGTCGCGATCTACATCACTGAGTACGCGCCTCGCCGAATCTCAACGATCCTCGGCTATGCCACCGACTTGCTGGCGTCGGTCCCCAGCGTCGTCTACGGCCTATGGGGTTTCGTCTTCTTCATTCACCACACCATCGGCGTGCAGAGCTTCCTCGCGAAGTACTTCGGCTGGATTCCGATCTTCAGGCATCCCAACGCCGAGGTTGACGTCATCAGCAAGTCGATCTTCAACGCCTCGATCGTGCTCGCGATCATGGTGCTGCCGATCGTCGCCGCCGTCTGCCGCGAGGTTTTCCGCCAAGTGGACCCGGCGGAGAAGGAAGCCGCCCTCGCGCTCGGCGCCACCAAGTGGGAGATGATCCGCACCTCCGTGCTGCCGACCAGCAAGCCCGGAATCATCAGCGCGGTCATGCTCGGACTCGGCCGAGCCCTCGGCGAGACGATTGCCGTCGCGCTGATCATCGGCAACGTCAGCACGATCAGCGGTCACATCCTGCTGCCCGGCGGCAACACCATCGCCGCCAACATTGCGAACCAGTTCGGCGAGTCAGACGACTTCGGCCGCTCAGCTCTCATCGCCAGCGGCCTGGTTCTGTTCGTCCTGACCCTCGCCGTGAACCTGATCGCGCGCTGGGTGATCCTCCGCTCCGGCAAAGAGGAGCGCTCTGCCGTATGAGCAGTGTCACGGCTACGAGCGCACTGCGCGGCGCCAGCCTGCGGGGCGCAACACTGCCGCGCTGGGCACCGGCAGCCACGATCGTCGGCTCGGCGGCCTTCTGCCTGCTGCTGTTCGCGATCACGCCTCTCCGGGGCACTGCCGACTACATCGCAGTCGCGGTGCTGGTCACGCTCGTAGCGATCACCGGCCTGTCGTGGGCCGTCGAAGGACGCCGCAAGGCCGTCGACCGGATCGCGACCAGCGGCACGCTGCTCGCCTTGTTGCTCACGCTGCTGCCACTGGGCTTCGTCATCGGCTACGTCACTGATCGCGGTGCGAAGCGATTCAGCGGCCACTTCCTCACGAGCTCGATGTCCGGCGTCGGTCCGCTAGACGCGGGCGGCGGAATCTCGCAGGCGATCATCGGCACCCTCGAACAGGTGTTGATCGCGAGCGTGATCGCCGTGCCACTCGGATTGATGGTCGCGATCTACATCACGGAGTACGGCGGCAGCCGCTTTTCGAACGCGGTGCGGTTCCTGATCGACGTCATGACCGGTATCCCGTCGATCGTTGCCGGCCTGTTCGTCCTGGCGTTCTGGCTGATCGAGCTCGGCCACGGCTTCAGCGGTCTCGCCGGCGCGCTCGCGTTGTCCATCCTCGAGCTGCCGATCGTGGTCCGGACGTCGGAGCAGATGATCCAGCTCGTCCCCAACGCGCTGCGAGAAGCGTCGTACGCCCTCGGTATCCCGAAATGGCGGACGATCATGCGGGTGGTGCTACCAACCGCGTCGACCGGCATCGTGACCGGCATCATGCTGGCCATCGCGCGGGTCATCGGCGAGACCGCGCCGGTCCTGCTCGTGATCGGAAACAACAACTTCGTGAACAGCAACGCCTTCCACGGCGCGCAGGCGTCGATCGGCGTCTTCATCTACCAGGGCGCGCTGTCGTCGAGCAACTTCGACGTCGACCGAGCCTGGGCCGCCGCACTGACCTTGATCCTCATTGTCCTCGTTCTCTACATCGCGGCTCGACTGCTAACCCGGCGTAGCAAGCTGGGCGGGAGGTAACGGTGGCAAAGCGCATCGAGACCGTCGGACTGTCGTGCTTCTACGGGTCGACGAAGGCCGTCGACGACGTCAACATCACGATCGAGCCGAAGAGCGTCACCGCCTTCATCGGGCCGAGTGGTTGTGGCAAGTCAACTCTGCTGCGGTCGCTGAACCGGATGCACGAGGTGATTCCCGGCGCCGGCATCGACGGCAAGGTACTGCTCGATGACGAGGACATCTACGCGACGGGCATCGACCCCGCCGCCGTACGCCGCACGATTGGCATGGTCTTCCAGAAGCCGAATCCGTTCCCGACGATGTCGATCTACGACAACGTCGCCGCCGGGCTGCGGCTCAATGGGATCCGCAAGAAGGCCGACCTCGACGACGCCGTCGAACGATCGCTGCGCGGCGCCAACCTCTGGGACGAGGTCAAGGCGCGGCTCGGCAAGGCCGGCGCTGGGCTGTCGGGTGGCCAGCAGCAGCGGCTCTGCATCGCGCGGGCGATCGCCGTCGAACCGCAGGTCCTGCTGATGGACGAGCCCTGCAGCGCGCTTGACCCGATCTCGACGCTCGCCATCGAGGACCTGATCGCGGAGCTCAAGGACCGCTACACGATCGTCATCGTCACGCACAACATGCAGCAGGCCGCGCGCGTCTCCGATGTCACCGCGTTCTTCACGCTGAAGGGGCCCGGTGAGCCGGGACACCTGGTCGAGATGGACGCCACCCAGAAGATCTTCACGAATCCGAGCCAGCAGCGCACCGAGGACTACATCACCGGCCGCTTCGGCTAGCCAGATTCACTAGGCGCAGACTGGACACGTGCGCCACGAGACCGACGAGCCCGTTCTCGTCACCACGGCTGCGCAGAGCCCGGTCGAGGAGCGCAACGCCCGCGAGCGCCGCTACCTGATCACAATGGGCATCCGCGTCATCGCCTTCATCTCGGCGATCTTTCTGTCGCGCTGGTCGTGGTGGCTGGCTGCGATCGCGATCGCTCTGTCGCTGGTGCTGCCGTGGGTCGCCGTAGTCTCAGCGAACGCGCCGCGACGAACGCGCAGTCAGACGCGGCCTTCGCTCTACCGCGGCGAGAGCCGGCGGGAACTCGAGGGGCCGTCCGACACGGATTAGAGCGCCGCGACGGCGAGGGCTACGACGGCGATCGCGAGGATCGCGCCGAGGACGATCTGCACCCAGAGGGTCAGGTCGACACCGGGGAACGTCTTGCCGGAGGCAATGTCGTCGATGTGTTGCATGACTCCATGATGCACAAGAATTCTTGTTTGTTTGCAACGGAAAACAGTGATGTTGATCGCGAAGGTGACTTGAGTCACACGTAAGTGACCGGAAGTAGTCGCCTACCCGACGAACAGGTGCGCGATCTTGAACACTGCGGCGGCCGTGAGTCCAGCAGCCGGCAGGGTCAGGATCCAAGCGGTAACGATGTTGCCTGCCACTCCCCAACGTACGGCAGACAACTTGCGGGTCGCCCCGACTCCCATCACTGATGACGTCGTGATGTGGGTTGTGGATACCGGTGCTGCGTATACGTACGCCGTCGTGAGCAGAACCGACGAGGCGACGCTCTGCGCTGCGAAGCCAGCCGTGTTGTCGAGCTTGAACACCCGCCGGCCGAGCGTTCGCATGATCCGGGTTCCGCCGAAGGCGGTGCCCGCGCTGATGGCGAATGCGCAGGACAGCTTCACCCAGATCGGGACCTTGAAGACCGAGATGTGATGGGTGACGAGCAGCGCGAGCGTGATCACACCCATCGTCTTCTGCGCGTCCTGCAGACCGTGCCCGAAGGCCATCGCGCATGATCCCAGCCGCTGGCCCAGCCGGAAGCCGACATTGGCATCGCGCGGATTTGCCCTTCGGAACACCCACAGCAGTGCCAGCATCAGCAGGAACCCGAGGGTGAATCCCACGATCGGTGAGGCCACCATCGGGATGAGGACCTTGCGCTCGACGGCATGCCAGTTCACGCTGCCGCTCGAGGCAAGCGCCGCACCGCACAGTCCGCCGATCAGTGCATGGGTGGAGGAAGAAGGCAGTCCGAAGCGCCAGACGATGAGATTCCAGGTGATCGCGCCGACGACCGCGGCAAACACGACCACGAGCCCCTCGGAGGTGTGCGGCGTGTTGATGATGCCGCCCACCGTGTCCGCGACTTTGGTGGAGACGAGCGCGCCGAGAAGGTTGAAGACCGCAGCAAGGCCCAGCGCGACCCTGGGGCGAAGAGCCCGAGTCGAGACGGGCAAGGCGATGGCATTCGCCGCGTCGTTGAAACCGTTCGTGAAGTCGAAGCCGAGCGCGACGATGATCAGGACGACGAGTCCCAGAGTCTCCATATGGAAGCTCAGGACTCCTTGACGGCGATCGACTCGATGGTGTCGGCGACGTTCTCGAACGCGTCTGCCGCTCCCTCGAGCTGCTCAGCGATCTCCTTCAGCTTCATCACCGTGAGCGCGTCGAAATCGCCGCCGAACAGGCGCGCGACGAACCGGCGGAACAGCTTGTCGGCGTCATTCTCGAGCCGGTTGATCTCGATCCAGTAGTCACTCAGGTGGGCCAGCGACTTCAGGCGCGGCATCGCGCTTGCTGTCATCTCGGCGCCCCTGACCAGCAGACCGGCGAGATGGTGCGTCTCGAGCGGTAGGACATCCAGGTCGTAGAGGATGACGAGGTCACCCGCTGCCTCGAAGTAGTCCATGACGTCGTCGAGCCGACTGGCGAGCCGGTAGATGTCTTCCCGATCGAGCGGGGTCACGAAAGTCGCGTTGACCTTCCGCATGATGTCGTGGGTCCGGTCATCGCCCTTGTGCTCGAGATCACGCAGCTGGCGGGCCAGGTCGGGCCGTTCCGCTTGTGGACCGGTGATCAGCGCCTCGAGCACCCGCGCACCGTCGAGCAGGTTGTCTGCTGCAGCCGTGAACAGGTCGTAGAAGCTGTTTTCCTGGGGCGTCAGTCGCAGGCGCACGGACACACCCTAGGAGCAACGACGACCAAATCGATGAGGGAGGTCCGGGTTGGGAGCTCAGCGCAGCCCGAAGCCGGCAATAAGCAGCGTCGAGACCTCATCGACTACCGCCCCACGCGGCACTTCGGGATGATCCAGCCACCAGTCTCCCGCGGCCTGCACCATGCCGGCGATCCCCTGCGCCCAGACCGTCGCCCGGATTTCCGGGATGCCCGAAAGCGTCGGTTCGGCACGGATGCCCGCTGCCAGCTCGTCGCCGAACCGGCGTACGAAACCCTCGACCTCGCCACGGACGTCGGGCTCCTCCACCGCGGCTCGCTGGATGAGGAAGCGGTAGATCTGCGGGTTCTCCTCGATCGCGCTCAGGTAGGCGTCGACGGTGGCCCTGGTGCGGGCGGCCAGCCCACCGCGGGTGAGCAGCGCCGAGCGGAGCCGCCCGAGGAGTACGTCGATGTGGCGCGCAGCGAGCGCGCGGTAGAGGCCGCTCTTGTCGCCGAAGTGGCGGTAGAGGATCGGCTTGGTGATTCCCGCCTCAGCCGCGATCAAGTTCATCGAGGCGGCCGGTCCTTCGCGTTGCACGACGCGGTCGGCGGCCTCGATCAGGGCGGCGCGACGTTCCATCACCGATGGAGCCACGCCTGATCACCCCGCCCCGATCCCAGACTTACTTGACAGTAGGTTACCGGCGGTAACACCATAAGGCATCTACCGGACGGGACCGGGAATCAGCGGACCGCACCAGCTCGCAATCACTCGCAATGAGGAGTCACCGTGGCGGAGTTCTCGCTCGAGCTCAATGAAGACCAGCTCACCCTGCAGAAGTGGCTGCACGACTTTGCCGCCGACGTGATCCGCCCAGCGGCGCATGAGTGGGACGAGCGGGAAGAGACCCCCTGGCCGATCATCCAGGAAGCCGCGAAGGCCGGCATCTACTCGATCGACTTCATGGCTCAGCAGTGGTTCGACGACTCCGGCCTCGGCATGGTCATCGCCCAGGAGGAGCTGTTCTGGGGCGACGCGGGCATCGCGCTGGCGATCATGGGCACCGGCCTCGCCGCCGCGGCGATCAGCGCCAACGGGACCCAGGAGCAGATCGGCGAGTTCGTGCCGGCGATGTACGGCACGCCCGAGGACGTGAAGCTCGGCGCGTTCTGCTCCTCAGAGCCTGACGCCGGCAGTGACGTCGGCGCGATGAAGACCCGGGCGGTCTGGGACGAGGCCGCGAGCGAGTGGGTGCTCAACGGCACCAAGACGTGGGCCACCAACGGTGGCATCGCCGACTGGCACGTCATCGTCGCATCGGTCGACCCGGAGCTCGGCTCCCGTGGTCAGGCGTCGTTCGTCGTCCCGCCCGGCACGCACGGCCTCAGCCAAGGGCAGAAGTTCAAGAAGCACGGCATCCGCGCCTCGCACACCGCCGAGGTGATCCTCGACAACGTGCGGCTGCCCGACAAGTACCTGCTCGGCGGCAAGGAGAAGCTCGACGCGCGGCTTGCACGGGTGCGCGAGGGTCTGAAGGCCGGCGTGCAACCTTCGATGGCCACGTTCGAGCGGACCCGCCCAACCGTCGGCGCACAGGCAGTCGGAATCGCGCGCGCGGCGTACGAGGTCGCACTGGACTACGCGAAGATCCGTGAGCAGTTCGGGCGCCCGATCATCGAGAACCAGGGCATCGCGTTCAAGCTCGCCGACATGAAGACGCGCATCGACGCCTCACGGCTGCTGGTGTGGCGTGCGGCGTGGATGGCGCGGCAGGGGAAGACGTTCAGCGCGGCCGAGGGCTCGCAGTGCAAGCTGTTCGCCGGCGAGACCGCGGTGTGGGTCACCGAGCAGGCGATCCAGATCCTCGGCGGCAACGGCTACACCCGCGAGTACCCCGTCGAGCGGATGCATCGCGACGCGAAGATCTACACGATCTTCGAGGGCACCTCGGAGATCCAGCGCCTCGTGATCGCCCGTGCGATCAGCGGCGTCCACATCAAGTAGAACGCCTGTCAGCCGAGCTCGGTCGGCGCTCCGAACCAGGCTTTGCTGATCGTCACCCAGCCGACGATCTTGAAGTGGAAGCCGCCGACGTCGCGCGCCTTCTGGATTCGCCACAGCGGTCCGCTCTTGTCGGGGTTGCCGACCAGCACGGTCCGGAACTTGTTGTAGCTGTAGTGAATCTTCTTGCCATCCACCTTGCCGATCCCGGCGATCAGCGTCGTCTTGACGCCGTTTGTCAGCAGCAATCCCCACGGCAGCTTCTTCGCGGCACCAAGGCCGCCCTTGTTGTGGTAGCCCCGCGTGACGTGCAGGCGAGTGACCCGCCGCGAATACGGCGATGCGAGACAGTCGACGTAGGAGTGGTTGCCCGACAACCAGCACGGGTCGTAGGGAAAGTGCGTGACGCACTTGTAGGCGTTGCCCGTCACGGCCGAGTGCGAGGAGCACTTCGCGCCGGAGTCGTGCTTCACAACGCGGTAACCCGGCAGCAGATGACCGTCGCCGTCCACCGGCGCAGTCGTCACCACGGTGGTCATCGACGGGTTGGCGGGAGCGAGGGCCGGCATACCAAGCACGCCGAACACCGCAACGAGGATCAGACACCAAGCCCGCTTCACGCGGCCAAGGTACCCAGGTCTACCCGCGGCGCCGTGCCGCGGCGCGCAGCGCGGACACCTGAGTCTTCAGGGCGGCGACCTCTGCCTGCAGCTCGAGTACTCGTCGGACTCCCGCAAGCGTGAGACCTTCACCCACCAGGCCGCAGATCTCGCTGACCCGATCCATGTCGGCGCGCGAGTAGCGCCGTTGGTAGCCGTCCGATCGTGCCGGCGAGACAAGGTCCTGCTGGTCGAGGCGCCGGAGAAAGGCCTGTTGCACGTCAAGCATCTCGGCGACCTGCCCTACGGTGAACAGCGGCCGCTCGGGGTCGTCGTACGGCCGCTGCTCACCTCGGGAACTCATCAGCTCTCGATCTGTGCCGTAGCACTCGTGCCGTTGACCGCGATCACTCGCGGCTTCGCCCGCTCCGCGAGCGGCAGCCGCACCGTGAGCACGCCATCGACATAGTCGGCCGCAACCGCCTCGGCGTCTACCCACTCGGGGACCCGCACGCGACGGCTGATCTCGCCGTCGAAGCGCTCTTGGATCAGGACCTGGTCGCCCTCGGCATACGCCGATCGCCGCTGAGCGCTGATCGTCAGGGTGCGGTTCTCGAGGGTGATCTTCACCTCGTCTGCCTTCACACCCGGCAGATCCATGTGGACCACCAGGTCGTCGCCGCTGCGCACGATGTCCATCGGCAAGCCGACGCCGTCGGCGGTGCCGAGAGTCCGCTGCGCGAGCCGGTCGAACTCAGCGAGGAAGGGGTCGAAACGTTCCAGCAACATCTGCACACCTCCAAGGACTTGGGCGCGCCTGGCACGGGCGCGCCGTGCGTACTCGACACCCAGAATGTACATAAGTTGCAAGTTGGCTGGCAACTATCCCACCACTGTAGAGACTGGGATCAGCGGGGCGTGCCGTCCGGGCCATGAATGCGAAGACTCAGGAACTCCTCAAGGACATGGACGAGGCGGGCAAGCGCTACCGAGAGCTTTGCCCCGAGTGGGCAACCGCGCTCCGCCCCGGCGAGGATCGCGGACACAATCCTGAGCAGGAGCAGGCCTTCCTAGACTTCTTCCAAGCCTCCCAGGCCTTCAGCATCGCGCGAGCGGCGGAGCTGGCGTCCGGCGAGGCGTGACAGTCCGCCCTATTCATCGCCGCAAGGTGATTGCGGCCCGCTACTCGCCGGTAGCGTGCCGCCGCCGCAAACCGGAGTGACCTTGTACGGTTAAACCGTACAGCCGCAGGGGCACCCTGCGGGGTTCTAAACGGCTGAATTCGTAGGAACCGCAACGAATTGTCGGTGCGTCGGTGCTGTACACAAATTAGGTACAGCGATACCTTGTAGGAGGCACAGTCCTTGGGGGCGACACGAGGTGGCGAAGGCGATGAGCTGGGTTCGAGCCCGTGGTGGGATTCGAACCCACGACCTATCTCTTAGCAGGGGACCGCTCTTCCTCTGAGCTACACGGGCGTAACCGGGCTTTGCTGTTGGGGCCGGGGAGACGATGGTTTGCTAGGCCACTCCCCGGCCCCCTTTCACCTCCCAAGATCGGCGCGTAGTCCGGCTACGCCCGCCATTCTCTCGCCGTTACCCACAGCCGTTCTGTTACGACACGCCCGGTCGCGGGTGTGGATGAACGGTGTGGCGTTTCCGCAACACCGGCGCAAGCAGGCGTACCGTTGCCTGTCATGGAGCGATCTGACGTAATCCGTGGCCTGCGTGAATACCGCGCTCAACTACTCGCGGACCAGCGCAGGATCGAGTCCGAGTTGAGGAAGACGGAGAACGCGCTCGCGGCCTTCGGACAGAGCGAGGCGCGCGGCCACGTCGAGCCGGGTCCGCGCACCCGCCGTGCTCGTGCTGGCAATGACGACTCCGCGTTCGCTCGCGTTCGGGCGCTTGGCGAGAAGATGCCTCCCGGTATGGCGGTGGATGCCCGTGAGGCGTTGGACATTCTCGTGAGAGATGAGGGCTGGCGGCCCGAGGGCTTGGCTGACCCGGTGAACGCGGTCAACTCTGCGATGTTCCGGCTCGCCAAGATGGACGAGTGGGTCAAGGTCGGCCGCGGCCGTTACATGCCTCGCCGCTCAGCCGACGAGGCGGCGATCGCCGCGGACGTGACGGTGCGCCAGGACTCGTTGCGCCTGTCCGCGGTGCGCGATGTCTTCGCCTGACGACGACGCCGCGACGCAGCGCACGCCGCACGGCGCGGAGATACCGGTGCCGAAACGCGACGACGTGTTTCGCGATCTTCGCCGTGTAGCGAAGCGGGCTGACGACTCAGACGCGAGTGAGAGCGGCGCGAAGGAGCAGGACGGCGAATAGGTCCGGGCCGTTGTCGTCGCGGTTGTAGCGGAAGACGTACTCGTTCAGATATCCCTGCAAATGCTTGGCAGAGACCATGTGGTGCGTGCCAGCGATGCCGCGCCGTACCAGTGACCAGAAGCCTTCGATGGTTTGCGTGTGCACGTCGCCGCTGACGTAGACGCTGTCTTTGTGGCTGATCGTGCGGTGGTCGTAGCCGTGTTTCGGTAGCGACTTGTAGGACGAGTACTCGTCGGTGTACACGACGGACTCGGGGACGACGTACTTCATGACGTGCGGCAGCAACGTCACCGTCTTGGTGTCCTCGACGTGCACGGCGCGGACCCGTCCGCCACCGCGCTCAACCATGCCGAACACTGGCGCGGAACTCCGCTTCGGAACAGGCTTGCCGGGGCGGCGCTTGGTGACCTCGCCCGCCCGCTTGGTCTTGCCCGCGAAGTACATCTCGTCCATCTCGACGGCACCGGACAGCGGCTCGTCGTCCTGGTACATGAGTTCGTTGCGGATCAGGTGGAACATCCTCCAGGCCGTCTTGTAGGTGACGCCGAGCTCGCGTTCCAGCTGCTTCGCGGAGATGCCACAACGAGTGCTGGTCATGAGGTACATCGCGTAGAACCACAGGTGCAGCGACGTGGAGGACTTGTGGAAGATTGTCCCCGCTGTCGGGTGGACATGGTGGCCACAGCCGCTGCACGTCCACGACTGGCGCTGCTGCTTCGTGGCGTACTTCGTGAACGTCCGGTTGGCGCTGCACTTCGGGCAGTACGCCGTGCCGTCCTCGTTGGCGTAGCGGGTGCTCCACAGCCACTCAAGGCAGGCGTCGTCGTCGGGGAAGTCGGACATGAACTCCATCAGCGAGTACGTCGACTCGGAGGACTTCGCTCGCTTCGGGGACTTCCGGTTGCCTGCGGCCATGGCTTTAGTGTCCCCGAACTTGTTTATACAGTCAAGGGATAGTTGCCAGTTGGCTTGCAAGTTTCTTATTCCCGATTCAGGACTTCCTGAACATACGGAAGCGCAGCGTCACGCCACTTGGGCACCAGGTCGAGCCGAAGCCGTCGATCGAGGACGTCGTCGACGGTCACCGCCCCCTCGGCTCGCACTGCCCACGCGACCTCGCTGCGAAGCACCGGCAGCCCCACCGCGATCGGCTCGCTGGGCCCAGCCGTGGCGACCTCGTCGGCTTCGCTGCCGAACCGCCGCCGCAGTCGCGGGGCATGCGCATCCGGTCTCGGCGCAAAACCCACCAGCGGCAGCGATTCGGTCCGGCACTGGAGGTCGCGACCGAGCAGTACGACCGCACGGTCAACCGCGTCCTGCGCCATGCGCCGATACGTCGTGAGCTTGCCGCCGACGATGACCAGCACACCGTCTCGCTCGAGCAGCGCGTGGCGCCGGGATATGTCGGCGGACGAATCATCCTCCCCACCGCCGAGCAGCGGGCGCAGGCCGGCGTAGCGACCGATCACGTCGTCGCTGCTCAGTGGTGTGGCCAGCCCGGTCGAGAGCGTGTCGAGCAGGAATCGCTCATCCTCGACGGTGACCGGCGGCTCGTCGTCGATCGTGTCGACCGCATCGTCGGTGAGCCCGACCAAGACGGTGCCGTCCGGTCTCGGCACGCCGAAGACGAACCGGTTGATGCTGCCGGGCAGCAGCACGTTGAACGCCGCGGTCGGGTTGCCGAGCGCCTCGGCTGGAAGCACCAGGTGCGCACCCTTGCTGGGACGCAGCGGCACGTCGTTCACGAGCCCGCCGCTCCAGACACCAGCCGCGACGATCACCGACCGGGCACGCAGCGCATGCGTCGTACCGGTGAGCTCGTCACGCACTGTCGCCCCGTCGCGCGCGACATCGATCGCAGAGCAGTGCGTGACGATCCGCGCCCCGAGTCCGGCAGCCGTCCGCGCAATGGCGACCACGAGTCGCGCGTCGTCCTCCAATGCGCCGTCGACGTGCACGTAGGAGCCGCGCACCTTGCCGATCGTGGGGACCAGCCGCTTGGTCTCGGCCTCGTCGATCCAGCTGGTCCGCGGCATCCAGGCCGGCGTGCGCGATGCGGCGCGCAGGCCGTCGGCGATCCCGAACAGCAACCGTGAGACGGCGCGGCCGCCACGCGGGTACGACGGGTAGAACGGCATCAGGAACGACACCGGACGGATCAGGTGCGGCGCGATGACGGTCGCGAGGCGGTTGCGTTCGACCGCGGACTCCCAGGCGACGCCGATCTGCCCGGCCGCGATGTAGCGCAACCCGCCGTGGGCGAGCTTGCTCGACCAGCGACTGGTTCCTGCGGCGAGGTCGTTGCGCTCGACGAGCGCGACCGACAGCCCGCGGCTCGCGGCGTCGAGAGCGACACCGGCGCCGGTCACACCACCTCCGATGACGAGTACGTCGACCGGCTCCCGGTCGATCGCTTCGAGGTCCCGCTCCCGGCGCGCGGCGGTCAACCAGGTGTCAGGTGCGCCGGTCATGGCTTCAGCCATCCGTCGAGCCCAGCCGTCATCTCATCGATGACGGCATCGCGGCCGAGATCGTCGAGCAGCCTTGCCGAGACGACGAATGGCGCAACGGCGACGAGCAGTGCGGTGGCCATGACCGCCGGGTCGCCGGAGCGGATGGAGCCGTCACTGTGACCGTCGCCGATCGCACGCTCCAGGTGTTCGATCGCCAGCCGCTGCGTCGAGCCGACGCGCTCGGTCAAGTAGGGCAGCAGCAGGTCCGGGTCGACATCGATCACCCGGCGGAACAACGGCTCGTCAGGCAGCCGTCGCGCCACCTCGGCGGTCATCGCCACGAGCCGTGCCCGAGCGGTCCGCCGCCGCGCCGCGCCTGCCTCGGCCTCCATCAGCACCGCCACGAAGTCGGCAGTCATCACCGAGAGGATCAGCGCCTCGACGTCGGGCGCCATCCGGTACAGCGTCATCCGGCTCACCCCGGCACGACGCGCGACGTCGGTGAGCGTCGTACGACGCACCCCGACCGCGAGGACGGACTCCCGGACCGCCTCGGCGACACCGTCCGGCAGCGAGACCGGACTGTTGTGACGTTGAGTCACCATATGTCACACTGTAACACTCCCGGCGGGGGAAGAAGCCGGGGGTTGAGAGGGAGACATGGACAACGACGCGTCGTGGACATCCTGGGGTGCCACTCGACCGGAGCTGAACCGCACGGCACGGGCGCTGCTCGCCGAGTCACTCGGTGCCCTCACGCCGCAACAGGCGACAGCGATCGAGCAGGCAAAGCTCTCCCCGTCGCGGCTGCCGGCTGAGGCTCGAGAAGCACTGGTCGCGGCAGTAGGCGAGCCCTCGGTGCGTGACGACGCGATCGCCCGCGCCGAGCACGCCGGAGGGCAGTCGTACGCCGACATCGTTCGTCGCCGCCACGGCGACACGTCCGAGGCGCCGGACGCGGTCGTCTCACCGGGCTCTGCCGCCGAGGTCGCCGACGTTCTGCGGATCTGCAGCGAGCACCGGGTCGCCGTGGTGCCCTGGGGTGGCGGGACCAGCGTCGTCGGCGGGCTCACTCCCGACACCGGCGGCTGCGCCGCCGTCGTCGCGGTCGATCTGAGCCGGCTCGACCGGCTGCTCAGCGTGGACCACGTCTCGCGCACCGCAACCTTCGAGCCAGGCATCCGGACACCCGCGGCCGAGGCCGCGCTCGCCGCACACGGTCTATCGCTCGGCCACATCCCGCAGAGCTACGAGCGCGCCTCGCTCGGCGGCTACGTCGTCACGCGCTCTTCTGGGCAGGCGTCGAGCGGTCGCGGCCGGATCGACGACATGGTCCTCGGCCTGCGCATGGCGACACCGCGCGGCGAGCTGGTGCTCGGCGCGATGCCGGGCAGCGCCGCTGGTCCCGACCTGCGCCGTCTGGTTCTCGGCTCGGAGGGAACGCTCGGCATCGTCACCGAGCTGACTCTGCGGGTGCGGCCGGTCCCGGAGACGACGCACTACGAGGCGTGGGTCGCGCCGAGCTGGCAGATCGGCTCACGCGTCATGCGACGGCTCGCCCAGGACGGGCCAAAGCCCGACGTGCTGCGGCTGTCCGACGAGGACGAGACCCGGTTCTCGCTGGCGATGTCCGGCACGGCCGGTGCGAAGAAGCGCGCGATGGACGCCTGGCTACGGCTCCGCGGAATCATGGGCGGGTGCCTCGTCGTCATTGGCTTCGAAGGCAGTGCGGCTGAGATCCGGCATCGCCGTCGCGGCGTACGACGAGCCCTTCGATCGGAGAAGGCAGCGCCCCTTGGCTCCGGTGCCGGACGGTCGTGGGAGCACAACCGGTTCTCCGGTCCGTACCTCCGCGACACCCTCCTGGACGAAGGAGTGCTCGCCGAGACGCTCGAGACCGCGACCACCTGGTCGCAGCTGCAGGGGCTCTACGACGGCGTGCGCGACGCGCTGTCGTCGTCACTCATGCGCGACGGTAGGCCGCCGCTGATCGGCTGTCACATCTCGCACGTCTACCCGGCAGGCGCGTCGCTGTACTTCACAGTGCTCGCGGCAGCACAGTCCGGCGGCGAGGTTGAGCAGTGGGCAGCGGCCAAGCAAGCCGCCAACCGGGCGATCGTGGCCGCACATGGCACGGTCAGTCATCACCACGCGGTCGGAACCGCTCACCGCGACGCGGTGACCGCCGACCTTGGCGGGGACGATCTCGTCGGGATCACTGCGTTGCGCGCGGTCAAGGACGCGCTCGACCCGGCCGGGATCCTGAACCCCGGAAAGCTGCTGCCAGCAGACGGCTAGAAGCCGACCGTGAATGCCGAGGTCGGCGTCTCCGTCGGTGCGGGCTTCGGTGTCTTGCTGGGCGGCAACGTCGCCGGTGCGGTCGGCGTGGAGGACTCGATCGGCGTTTCGGTGGGTGTCTCGCTAGGGGTCTCGCTCGCGGACTCGGTTGCGGACTCGGTCGGGCTCGGTGACTCCGTCGGCTTGAGCAAGCGGGCTTTGGCATCGGTGAAGAACGCGGTCAGCGCGTTGGCGATCTCCTGCGCGAGCTGCGGGCTGAGCCGGCCCGCATCTTCCAGCACCGTGATGCGCTGACTCATGTTGGAGTCCACGGCATCGAGCTGGGAGACGTCCTTGTCCTTCACGGCAGAGGCAAGCTGCGGCAGGTAAGGGGCGAGGGCGCGTGACGACGAGTGCGAGATCGAGCCGGTGCACACCAGATCGGTGAGCTGGTTGTAGTCGTCGCCCACCTTTCCGTTCAGCGTGGGCAGGTTCGAGCAGCCGTGCGGTGCACCGTTCTTGTCGGACGTCGAGTTGTTGTGTGCGAGCAGCAGCGCCACGGCGGCGATGATGGCGGCGAGCACGAGGATGCCGATCACCCACGGCCATACCGGTCGGCGCTGAGCCACAGACGCTGGCGGTGGTGGTTCGGCTGCGACAGCCGGCATGACAGCCGTCTCCATGCCCATCGCGACCGTGGGCGACGCGGTCGGCGGGATCGCCATTGCCACGGTCGACTCGGTGGCGAGGCCCGACATCCGGCGAAGCCGATCCGCGACATGGCTGGCGGACAACCTCCCGTTGGGCAGTCGCGCCGTCATCCCGCCAAGCAAGTCTCGCCACGGAGCCGGAAGGGTTGCGGGGATCGCCGGCGGGCGGCTGATACGAGCCATCGCCACTTCCATCGGCGCGCCCTCGTACTCGCGACGGCCGGTCAGGCATTCGAGCAGCACGAGCCCGAGGGAGTAGACATCGGCTGGCGGACCGACCGGCTCGCCGGTGACCTGCTCGGGCGCAAAGTACGCCGGCGTCCCGACCACCTCGCCGGCGTTCGTGACATGACTCGCGTCGACCAGCCGTGCGATGCCGAAGTCGGCCAGATGCACCCGACCGTCGGCGGAGACGAGGACGTTCGCGGGCTTCACATCACGATGGATCAGGCCCTGGCTGTGCACGTAGGCGAGTCCGTCGGCGAGAGCGATACCGATCTCCGCGACGCGGTCACTCGGCAGCGCGCCGTACCGGAGCTCTTCGGCGAGCGTGGGTCCCTCGACCAGCGACATCACCAGGTAGGGACGGCGAGTGGCGTCGTCCTCCCCCGCATCGAGGACAGTGACGAGTGCCGGATGGTCCAGCCGCGCGAGGGTGCGCATCTCGTCCTCGTGGCGATGCAGCTGGTCGGCGACGTCACTGCGGAACAGCTTGAGCGCGACGTCGCGGTGCAGCCGCTCGTCGAACGCGCGGTAGACCTCGGCGACACCACCCGAGCCCAGCAGGGGGCCGAGCCGATACCTGCCGTCGAGAAGGTCGCCGTCGAACGGCGGCGTGGAACTGCTCATCCCTTACAGAATGTCCGAACCGCCCGAACGGCATGCATCCGGCACGCCGCTAGACGGCGCTCCTCACGCGTAGATGTTCGGGATCGAGCCGGAATCGTCGGCCCTGCCGGTCGCCGCCAGGACGAACTCGTGAGCTCCGGCCTCGTCGCTCGGCACGTCACCGGCCCACCCGAGACGGCCCAGGAACAGCTCGACGTGCGCAACCGCGCCGACGAGACCCGGCCCGGTCTCGGTAGGCATCCCGAGCGCCGCGCGGATGTCATCGGCGTGCACGTACACGTCTGACCAAAGCGCTTCAACAGCTTCACCCAACGAGCCGTCGTACCCACCCGGTGCCGGACCATCCCAGGCCGCCTCGTCGAACGCGGGAAGCAGCCCGGCCGCGGCTGCACGGACCTGTGCGCACTCGTCGGCCATCTGCTTGGGAGTCATGTCCTTGCGCTCGTCGACCTCGCGCTGCGTGACCTCAGGGGTCCCGAGTCCCTCGAGTCGGCCGGCCGCGATGTCGGCGTTCGTGCCAACCACGTGCGCCGCAACGTCGCGGACGGTCCAGCCCTCACAACGAGTGGGCTGCTCGAACTGCTCGTCGGCCAGCCCACCGATGAACGCGGCGAAGCGGTCGAGCTCCTCGAGGAAGCCCTGGGACACCTGGTCTCGCGAAAGCGGCATGCGGCCATTTATCCCACGGCCGCAAACGGTCGGCGCTGTGATCTCCATCGCACCTACCCTGTCCGAAGGCCCTCATAGCTCAGGGGATAGAGCAACCGCCTCCTAAGCGGTCGGTCGCAGGTTCAAATCCTGCTGGGGGCACAACGCGACACCCTTGGTTCGTTTTTTCAAACCTGGGACGTCCGGCGCGGTTATCAGCAGCAGCTAACGACTCCTTCGTTGTCGCTCGCGCAGCACGTCCCATCGCCTGCCACCGACGACGCCTCTGGACTGGTCTGACCTTCGAGTTCGGGATTGGCGTCCGCCAGCACGACGTAGTGCTCCCATTGCTCGCCGTCGGGTGCGGTCACCCAGAACTTGTCTTGGACGGCGTAGCAGCAGGTGGTGTGCTTCTCCTCGCCTGCAACCATGCCCGCGGCCACAAGCCGTGCTTGGTGGGCTTCGACCTCGTTTGTGCTCTCGACCTCGACGCCGAGGTGGTTGAGACTGCCGCCTGAGCCGGGGTTCTCGAGCAGGACGAGCTTGAGCGGCGGTTCGGCGATCGCGAAGTTGGCGTAGCCAGGACGACGCTTGGCCGGCTTGGTCCCGAACAAGTTGCTGTAGAAAGCGACCGCCTGGTCGACGTCATCGACGTTGAGGGCTAGCTGGACTCGCGACATCGGGATCTCCTTTGCGTGGAACGCCGACGTCCCACCTTGCGCCACTGATTTGACTTCTGTCAATATAGACGTATGTCAAAGTTAGACCTGGCCGACGAGGCGATCGCCTGCTGCGCACCGATCGGCGTTGACCCGATGAGCGCCGAGCAAGCCGATGCTGTCGTCGGGCTGCTGAAAGCGCTGGCCGAGCCCGTCCGCTTGCGGCTGATGTCGCTCATCGCGGCTACCGACGAGGCCTGCGTCTGTGATCTGACGACACCGTTCGACCTGTCGCAGCCGACGATTTCCCACCACCTGCGGGTCCTGCGCGAAGCCGGACTGGTGGAGTCCGAACGGCGTGGCACCTGGGTCTGGTATCGCGCCCGTCGTGAAGCGCTCGACGCCGTTGGCAACCTCTTCGGCGATCGCTTGGTAACGGGGTGAGCCACCGCGCGCGGCGCTACCTTGCGGAGTTTCTGGGCACCGGCCTGCTGGTCATGGTGGTCGTCGGCTCGGGTATTGCGGCCCAAACGCTGAGCACTGACGTTGGCCTTGAGCTGCTCGAGAACGCCTTGGCGACAGCGGGTGGCTTGGCGGTATTGATCTTGATCTTCGGGCCGATCAGCGGCGCGCACTTCAACCCGGTGGTGTCGTTGGCCGATTGGTGGCTTGGTCGGAGCTCGAATCGTGGCCTGACCGGTCGGGAACTGCTGCCTTACGCAACGGCGCAAACGACCGGCGCGATCGGTGGCGCAATCCTGGCGAACGTCATGTTCGCGAAGTCTGCCGTCGCGCGCTCACACCATCACCGCAGCAGTCCTCATCTCCTCCTCGGCGAGCTCGTTGCGACAGTCGGCTTACTGCTGGTGATCTTCGCCCTCGCCAAGTCGGAGCGAACCGGCCAGACGCCGTGGGCAGTTGGCGCCTATATCGGCGGGGCGTACTTCTTTACCTCCTCGACCTCGTTCGCCAACCCGGCGGTGACAGTTGGCCGCGCCTTTACCAACACCTTCGCCGGTATCGCCCCCGTCTCCGTACCGGGCTTTGTCCTCGCCCAGCTCCTCGGCGGCGTGACCGCGCTTGGCCTGCTCGCCGCGCTCTACCCGTCAGGTGAGACAGCGGCTGACGACGTGGTCGTTCCGCACCGCGAGCGGAGTGTTCGTGCCTGACACCCCACAGGTCTTATTCGTCTGCGTCCACAACGCGGGCCGTTCCCAGATGGCGGCGGCATTGCTGGAGCACCACGCGGCCGGGCGCATCACCGTACTGAGCGCCGGCTCAACACCTGCCGACCAGCTGAACCCCGCGGTGGTGGCCGCGATGAGCGAGATCGGCATCGATCTTGCCTCGGAGCACCCGAAGCTGCTCACCCCGGAGGCGGTCGAGTCCTCGGACGTGGTTGTCACGATGGGCTGCGGCGACACATGTCCGTACTTCCCCGGCAAGCGATACCTCGACTGGAAGCTAACCGACCCCGCCGGCTTACCCGTCGAAGAGGTCCGAACCATCCGCGACGAGATCGAGCGCCGAGTGAAGGCTCTGGTTCGCGAACTTGCCCGTCCATGACGGCTCCCGCATCTCGGCTCCGCGGTCCGGCTCGAAGCACTGCTACTCATCCTCACGACGGTCACCTACGGCTCAGTGGTGGTGAATCTAATCGCCGTGGGCTCCAGCGGCCGGGACTGCATCAAGAGCAGACCCACATCGTCGAGCGCATCAACCACGTCCTGTTCCGCTCACCCGTCGCCGCGTTCGGCCTCTACTTAGCGCGGCGCGCATCCCCGCGAGGCCGGCTGCCGGTGAGGCGGTTGCGGCGCTCCTCCTCGCGCTTCGAGTAGGCGGCCGCGCGGATCGCCTCGTCCGATTCAAGGCCGCTGCCGAGAGCGCCGCCAACGGTTGCCGCTGAGGCGACAACCATGTGAGCGTGAGGAGGTCGCCGTATCCGCGCGACGCGTGAAGATAGCTGGGAGAAGAGCGAGCGCTCCTTACCTTCCCGGCTTCGATGGCGGGTTCCAGTACCGCCCTGGAGAGGCATGGCCTGCCATGACCCCACCCGGGTGACATACGAACGTGCGGGTGGACAAGCCGCGTCCGTCGTCGGCTATGTCCTCGTCCTTGCGGTGCTCCTCTGTGTGGGTGCCTTCTTCTGGTTCGACTGCGTAGTAATAGTTGGATTCGGCGTACTCGTTGTTCGCGTCGTTCGGAGCCTGTGGCGGCGTTCGGGTCCAGACAGATGCAAGCCGTCACCTCGATACCGAGCCACTCGTTTACGAAGTCGGGCAATCTGGATGCTGATGACGAGCGCGAAATGGCGGAGCAGGCGCTGGCTGCGGAGTACGTCGGCCATCCTGCCGGTCATCGCTGTCGTCGTACTGGTGATCAGCGTGCTCGCTGTCGGTCGCGGCGGCACTCCGGCCAAGGGCGCGGACAGGCACACTCGCTCCTTGGCATCGTTGCTGACGCGAGGCGAGCACTCACTGCACTCCCGTTCCCGAGGCTCCCACCGGCCGGGTGCTCACCGCGACGTCGGACCGGTTCGGTCCAGCACTCACGGAGCTAACACACAGACCACAAGCAGTGGCTATGCCAGCTGGCGTCCGCGCGGCAAGGACCGGTTCGCGCCAGCCAGAGACGTCGCGCTCGCGCCACACACGCAGGTCATCGCGAACCTGCCCCATGCGACGAAGGGCTATCCGGGGCGAAACTCCCTGATGTCGAACCGGAAGGTACCGGCCAGCTGGTACGGCCATCGCTCCGCTCTGCCGGTCGTTGCCGCAACACCGGACCGGCTGCTCGTGCGCCTGGCGCAGCGCCCGAACGGGGCAACCACATGGATCGACCGTGACGAGGCCGTCCTGCGGGTGACCCACTGGGCCGTGGTCATCGACGTGAGCCGACACTTCCTCTACGCCTTCTACAACGGGGTTCAGGAGTACGCCTTCCCCGTGGGCAACGGGACGTCTCGCACGCCCACCCCGACCGGCCAGTTCTTCGTCGCGTTCCACGCGACGTCGAACGGTCCCGGCTACGGGCCGGTGAACATCGCGACGTCGGCCCACTCGACGGTGTTCCGGTCCTTCGACGGCGGTGACGATGCGATCATCGCCATCCATGGGCCGATCGGCTCCGACGCGGCAATCGGCAACCACGGCGCAGCAATCTCGAACGGCTGCATCCGGATGCACCTCGATGATCTGGCGCAGGTGGTCCGGCACGTGCCCGACGGAGCACCGGTCATCATCACTCGGTAGAAATGGCACCGTGGAGCTTCCGAAGACGCTGCTTCAAGAGCTGACCGTCACTCCGGGCAAGTCCGCCGGGCTCGGCGACCGAGACACCCGCAACACCAAGACCGCGTGGCTCGGCAAGCCCGGCAAGAACGACGACACAGACGTCGCCGAAGCCGACCTGGACAAGTTCAAGGCGGAGCTTCAGCGGGTCCAGGAGTTGCTCTACGCGACGGGCACCCGATCTCTGCTGCTGGTGTTCCAAGCGCTGGACGCCGCCGGCAAGGACGGCACCATCGCCCACGTCATGTCGGGGGTGAACCCGCAAGGCTGCTCGGTGACGTCGTTCAAGCGCCCCTCCGACGAGGACCTTCGTCACGACTTTCTCTGGCGTTGCGCAAAGGCCCTACCGGAGCGTGGCCACATCGGCATCTTCAACCGCTCGTACTACGAGGAAGTCCTCGTCGTGCGAGTACATCCGGAGCTGCTCGCCGCGCAGCACCTGCCGGGTTCCGCCAAGCCGGGCAAGCGGCTGTGGAAGGAGCGGTACGACGACATCAACGCCTTCGAGCTCCACCTCGAGCGATGCGGGACGAGAGTGGTGAAGTTCTTCCTGCACGTCTCGAAGGCCGAGCAGCGCAAGCGTTTCCTGGACCGGCTCGATGACCCGGCCAAGCAGTGGAAGTTCAGCTCGGCAGACGTTGCGGAACGCGAGCACTTCGACGAGTACATGGCGGCGTACGAGGATGCGCTCACGGCGACGTCGACCACGCACTCGCCCTGGTACGTGATTCCGGCTGACCACAAGCCCTCGATGCGCGCACTGGTTGCCGGCGTCGTCGTACATGCGGTGGACGACCTGGGCCTCGAAGCCCCGAAGCCGGCGATCTCCGGCGCCGAGCTCAAGGCAGCACGCAAGTCGCTGCTCGCCGAAGCGGACTAGCTCGACACGTCGTCGCCACGCGCCGCGGCATAGCCGGCGAACAAAGCAGCGGCCGCGATCAGGATCGCGGAGATGACAAGAGCGGTGGTGAGACCGTCATGGAAGGCGACAAACGCCGAGGCGCGAATCTGATCGACGAACCAGTCGAACAAACCACCGCTCCCGGAGCCCCCGCTGCTGGTCAGCTTGCCGTTCTCGTAGGCGTGAATGATCGGATCGTGGAAGATCGACGGCACGTGGAGCTTGGTCAGCTCGTGGACGAGATCAGCCTTCAACCCGGCGTTGACCAGCGAGCCGAGAATGGCGACTCCGAAGACAACGCCGAGCTGTCGCGCCGTGTTGGTGGCGGAAGCCGCCATCCCGGAGTGCTCGGGTGGTACGACTTCGAGCACCACCGACGTGACGGGCACCATCGCCGTACCCATCCCTAGCCCGGTGAGCGCCAGCGTCGCCATGAGCGCACCGAAGTTCGGATGGGGGTGAAGCAGTGGCTCGCTCGCAGCAATGCCTGCAGCAGCAAGCATCGCCCCTATCGCCATCGTCCACCTGCCGTTGCGGCGCACAACCAGTCGTCCGCCCGCGACGGCACCGCCGACCATCAGCACGGTCATCGGCAGGAACAGCAGCGCCAGGCGGTAGCCGCTGAATCCATCGACGGCTTCGAGGTAGAGGGCGGAGAAGAAGAAGATCGAGAACGTGCCGAAGTACGCAGCGAACGCCACCGCGAGTGCCGCGTTGAATCGCAGCCGCCGGAAGTAGCGAAGGTCGAGCATCGGCGCGGGCGACGCGAGCTCATGCCTGACGAACGCCAGCATGCAAATCGTGCCGAGGACGAACAGCGTGATGATGTGAGCGGCGGCGTAGCCGGCTCGCTCGCCCTGGATCAGGGCGATGACGATCATCGCGATCCCGCCGATGGCGAGCAGCTGACCCGGCAGGTCGACCGGTGCCGCGTCGGGGTCGGAGCTCTCGGGCACGTAGCGATATGCCGTGACCAGCAGCACCACCGCGACGACGACGTTGAGCCAGAACACCCCGCGCCAGTCCCAGAGGCTGACACTGACGCCGCCGATGACTGGCCCGAGCGCCAGGCCGAGGCAAGACACGGCCGCCCACAGCCCCAGGGCGCGAGCGCGACCGTGCCGGTCGGGATAGACGTGACGAAGCACGGAGAGCGTTCCGGGCTCAGACGCCGCGGCACCGACTCCCATCAAGGCGCGGGAGACGATCAGCACGTTGCCGGACTGCGCGAGCGCTCCCAGCAGAGAGGCAGCCGCGAAGATCACGACCCCCGCCAGCATGAGCCGGCGGCGACCGAACCGGTCGCCCAGCGTCCCGCCGGTGAGCATCAGGCTGGCGAAGGCGACGGCGTAGGCATCCACCACCCACTGCAATCCGGTGACCCCGAGATGCAGGTGTGTCTGGATGCTGCCGAGCGCGACGCTGACGACGGTCGTGTCGAGGAAGGTGAGGGCGAGAATCCCGCAAATCACGACAAGTGCCGCGCGTCGCGTCACTGGTGCCGTCACTGTCTCGCTATCGGTCACTGCCTGGGAGCCTATGAGGCAAAACGATCACCCGCGACGCATTGCCGTGTCGTCAGGCTGGCGGTGGCTTGCCGCCGTATGGTCGGCGCATGCGAGCGGGTGTCGTCGCGGAGAGCGCGCCCGGTGAGCGCCGGGTCGCGCTGACTCCTGATGCCGCGCGCCGACTGGTCAACGCCGGCTTCGAGGTAATCGTCGAATCGGAGGCGGGTAAAGGCGCCTGGTTCGCCGACGACGAGTACGTCGATGCCGGCGCCCGCATCGCCGATGCCGCCGGGGTCCGCGGCGAGGCCGAGGTGGTGCTCTGCGTGGGGCCGCCCACCTACACCGGCCTCACATCGGGCCAAACCGTCATCGGGCTGTTGCAGCCGCTGCTTTCGGCGCCGGCGATGGCCGAGCTCGCGAGCCGCGGAGTGACGGCGGTCAGCCTCGACGGGCTCCCGCGCACCCTCACGCGTGCGCAGGGCATGGACGCGCTGAGCTCCCAGGCCAACGTCGCGGGCTACAAGTCGGTGCTGGTGGCAGCCGAGCACTTCGACCGCTTCTTTCCCCTCCTCATCACCGCCGCCGGCACCTCCAAGCCGGCTGAGGTACTCGTCCTCGGCGCCGGCGTCGCGGGGTTGGCCGCGATCGGCACGGCGCGAAGGCTCGGCGCGATCGTGCGCGGCTACGACGTGCGACCGGCAAGCAGCGAGGAAATCCGCTCGCTCGGAGCACAGCCGATCGAGCTGACGTCCGTCGCATCTGGCGCAGGAGAGGGCGGATACGCGCGCAAGCTCACCGAAGAAGAGCAGCTCGCGCAGCAGCACGAGCTCACCGGCCACATCGCGAAGCACGACGTGGTGATCACGACGGCACACGTGCCCGGTCAACGCCCGCCGTTGATGGTCACCTCTGCGGCTATCGCGTCGATGAAGCGCGGCTCGGTCATCGTCGACATGGGTGCGTCCGCCCTCGGTGGCAACGTCGAGGGATCGAAGGCCGGCGAGGTCGTCGTATCGGCCAACGGCGTGACGATCGTGGGTGCAGGGGATCTGGCCTCCCGGATGGCGACCGCAGCATCTACGGCGTACGCCCGGAACATCAGCGCGTTGCTGCAACACCTCGTCAGTGACGGCGCGCTGACGATTGATCTCGAGGATGAGATCTCCGCCGGTGTCGTCGTCACCCACGGCGGCAAGGTGGTACATCCTGCGATCGCCGCACTGATCGACAAGAAGGGCTAGCGCGATGACCGGATCGTTCGTCGGCGACATGACGATCTTCGTGCTGGCGTTGCTGGTGGGCTTCGAGGTGATCAGCAAGGTACCGGCCACCCTGCATACGCCACTGATGTCCGGGGCGAACTCGATCCACGGCGTCGTGCTCGTCGGCGTAGTGATCCTGTCCAGTGAGACGCACGGCCTGCTCGGCTACACCCTGCTCTTCATCGCCGGCGCGTTTGCCGCGGCGAACGTGGTCGGCGGTTACGTCGTCACCGACCGGATGTTGCAGATGTTCAAGCGACGGCCGGTCGTGGAGAAAGCCGACCCGAAGTGACGGCCGGCAACGCCGGCTCCACTTGCGAGCGGTGGGTGGGGTCGACATGAGCCACTGGGAGACCGGCATTCGGTTCGCCTCGCTGTTCGGGGCGGTGTGCTTCGTCATTGGCTTGCACCTGATGAACTCACCCGCTAGCGCACGTCGCGGGAATCAGGTGTCCGCCTTCGGGATGGTCGTGGCGGTGTCGGCGGTGCTCCTCGACGTCGGGCACGGCGACCACGGCGCCGACATGAACGCCAAGCGCTGGATCGTGCTCCTCGCCGGCGTCGGAGTCGGCAGCGCCTACGGGCTGTACGCCGCCCGCACCGTGCAGATGACCTCGATGCCGCAGCTCGTCTCGCTTTTCAACGCCGTCGGCGGCGGAGCAGCCGCATTGATCGCGATCGCGGAGTACGACATCTATTCGCATCCGTCCGGCGGCACAGCCACCGCGACCGTGCTCGACGTCGTCATCGGTGGGATCACGTTCACCGGGTCGCTGCTTGCCGCACTGAAGCTCCAAGGGCACCTCTCGCAGCCCGTGACGTTCCCCGGATCACGACTGGTGTCCGGCCTGCTCGCGGCCGCCGCTGCCGCCGGCAGCGGTTGGGTGATCGCTGGAGCGGAACGCAAGCTCGTGCTTCTCGGAGTCGTCGTCATCGCGCTCGTCCTGGGCGTCATCACCGTCCTGCCGATCGGTGGCGCGGACATGCCCGTCGTCATCTCCCTGCTCAACGCGTTCACCGGGACCGCCGTCGCGATGGCCGGCTTCGTGCTTTCCAACGCCACGTTGACGATCGCCGGCGCCCTCGTCGGCGCCTCCGGTTCGATCCTCACCAAGCTGATGGCCGACGCCATGAACCGATCGGTGCTCAACATCGTCGCGGGCGGTTTCGGCACCGGCGACGGCGCGACCGTGGCGGGGGGCGGGTCTGGCGGCCCGGTCAAGGCGATCGCGGTCGACGACGCCGCGCTTCAGCTCGCCTACGCGAGCAAGGTGATCATCGTCCCCGGCTACGGACTTGCCGCCGCGCAGGCGCAGCACGAGTGCCGCGAGCTGGCCGAGGTGCTTGAGTCGCACGGCGTCGACGTGAGCTACGCGATACACCCCGTCGCCGGACGGATGCCCGGCCACATGAACGTGCTGCTCGCCGAGGCCAACGTGCCCTACGACCAGCTCAAGGAGATGGAAGAGATCAACTCCGAGTTCGATCGCACCGATGTCGCGCTGGTCGTAGGCGCCAATGACGTGACGAACCCAGCAGCCCGGCGACCCGGAAACGCCGTATCGGGCATGCCCATCCTCGACGTCGACCACGCCAAGTCGATCATCGTCATCAAGCGCTCAATGGCATCGGGCTACGCCGGCATCGACAACGAGCTCTACACCGACCCCAAGACGTCGATGTTCTTCGCCGACGCGAAGAAGGGCCTCGCCTCTTTAGTAGCAGCAGCCAAAACCCTCGTCGCCTAATCCCGGTGATCATGGCGAATTGGTCAGACACACCCGGCGTGTCTGACTAAAACGCCATGATCACGACGCAGTTGCCGTGCCGACGTAGGTGGCTAGCTCTGGCCGCGGGGTCACCGCGTCCGGGTGAAGCACTCCGGCGAGGGCCTCGACGCCGTCGACCAGTCGTGGGCCCGGCCGGACGTATGCGGCGTCTGCATCGACGGCCCACACGGGCACACCCGGCGGAGTGAACCCCTCCTCGATCGCCTGCTCCGCCAGGCCGACCGCACCCTCGAGCCGATAGCCGCACGGCGCGACCACCACGAGATCGGGGGTCGCCTCCGCTATCTCGTCCCAGCTGATCCGCTGCGAGTTCTCGCCGGGCCGACCGAGCACCGCTGCGCCGCCGGCCGTCGCGACCATGTCCGGCACCCAGTGCCCGGCGCAGAACGGTGGATCGGTCCACTCGACGACGGCGACCTTCGGCCGCGCCAGGCCGGCGACAGCAGCACTGACAGCCGCAAGCCGTTCGGTCGAATCAGCCGCGAGCTCGCGTGCCCGGGCCTCGTGCCCGGTCGAGGCACCAATCGTGACGATCGAGGCGATGACCTCGTCGAGGGTCTGCGGGTCGATCGTCAGCACCTTGCCGTTGCAGCCGAGATGCGCCATCGCGGCGTCAACGGAGCTGACGTCGACCGCGCACACCGCGCAGAGGTCCTGCGTGACGACCAGATCGGGCGCGATCTCGCTCAACGCGCCCTCGTCGAGGTGGTAGAGGTCCTCGCCCTCCCCGATCCGCTGCCGCACCTCGGCATCGATCTCAGCCGGCGTCATTCCGGGCCGCAATGCAGAGGTCGAGACGATGCGCCGAGTCCTGGCTTCCGCCGGGAAGTCACACTCGAAGGTGACCCCGGCGACGTCGTCCCCGGCACCGACCGCGAACAAAATCTCGGTCGCTGACGGCAGCAGAGAGACGATCCGCACGCCGGAACGGTATCGGCAGCCGTGCGCCGGCTTGTTGCGACATGGTCGCAAGTAGGGTAGGGACGAGCCAGGAGTCGCCAACCCGCAGGAGCCTTCCGATGTCGATCGCCACGGTCTCGGCCGCGTCGGCGCGGTTGCAGGCGATCCGCGAGGGCCTCTCTCCCAAGGAGTGGGCTCGGCTGTGCGGCATGGTCGCGTTCATCGTCGGCCTGTACGCCGCCGGGTTCTCGTTGCTTGCAGCAGCGATCCCGGGTCACTACGTGGTGTCGCACCACGGCGGTCATGTCCAGCTCTTCGGGCTGGGCACCGGAATCCTCGCGCTGACCCTCGGCATGCGACACGCCTTCGACGCCGATCACATCTCGGCGATCGACAACACCACCCGGAAGTTCATGGCTGACGGTCAGCGGCCGATGAGCGTCGGCTTCTTCTTCTCACTCGGGCACTCGTCCGTCGTCTTCGCGATGACCGTCTTGCTGAACCTCGGCATCCGGGCGTTCGACAGCCAGGTCAGCCATGGCGGCTCAAGCCTGCACACGGTGACGGGCATCGTCGGCACGTCGGTGTCCGGGACGTTCCTCTACCTCATCGCCGCGGTGAACCTCGTCATCTTGGTGTCGATCGTCCGCGTCTTCCTCGAGCTCCGGCGCGGACACTACGACGAGGCGGAACTGGAGCGTCAGCTCAACCAGCGCGGGCTGATGAATCGGTTCTTCGGCGGTCTCGTAGGACGCGTCGACTCACCAGCCAAGATGTACTTCGTCGGGCTGCTGTTCGGGCTCGGCTTCGACACGGCGACCGAGGTCGCGCTGCTCGTGCTGTCCGGTACGGCGGTCGCGAGCGGCCTGCCGTTCTGGGCGATCTTGTCCCTGCCGTTGTTGTTTGCGGCGGGCATGACTACCTTCGACCTGCTCGACGGTTGCTTCATGAACTTTGCCTACGGCTGGGCGTTCTCGAAGCCGATCCGCAAGGTCTACTACAACATCACCATCACGGGCCTGTCGGTTGTCGTCGCGTTCCTGATCGGCACGATCGAAATCCTCGGGCTGATCGGCAACCAGCTCAGCCTCTCAGGCAGCTTCTGGCATGCGATGTCGTCGTTCGACATCAACAGCGCAGGCTTCATCATCGTCGGGCTCTTCGCAGTCACCTGGATGCTTGCCCTCGCCGTATGGCGCTTCGGCAATGTGGAAGCCCGCTGGGAGGACGCCGCAGCGCGCAACCGCGCGGCGCGGCTACTCAGCGAATGACGGCGTGAAACGAACCGGCATCGACTCGTAGCCCGAGACGAAGTTTGCCGGCCGATACGCCGGTTCGGTCTCATCGACCAGCTCCAGGTCTGGCATCCGCCGGAGAATGGTCTCGAAGAAGCAGCGCAGCTCGAGCCGGGCGAGGTTGTTGCCGAGGCAGAAGTGGGTGCCGATTCCGAACGCCACGTGGTCGTTCGGCGTCCGAGCAATGTCGAACCGGAATGGATCGACGAAGACCGTCGCATCGCGGTTGGCCGAGCCATAGAGCAGCAAGAGCTTGTCACCGGCCTCGAGTCGCTGACCGTTCAGCTCGGTGTCTTCAACCACGGTGCGCGCCATGTTCTTGATCGGGCTGACCCAGCGCAGCATCTCCTCGACCGCGGTCGGGATCTTGCTCGGGTCGTCGATCAGGGCCTGCTTCGCGTCGGCGTTGCGCAGCAGCTGGTAGAGACCGCCGCTGATCACGTGTCGGGTGGTCTCGTC
Source organism: Mycobacteriales bacterium (assembly GCA_035545635.1). GTDB lineage: Bacteria > Actinomycetota > Actinomycetes > JAFAQI01 > JAFAQI01 > DASZTV01. The sequence continues at coordinate 43,810 of DASZXY010000010.1, forward strand.
GCCACCGATCAGGATCAGCAGCGAGTCATGGATGAGGTCGTCGATGTCGACCTCGCCGCCGTCGGCACCGCCGCCGGCGATGAGCAGGCTCAGCAGGTCGTTGCCGGGGTTGCGGCGACGGTCTTCGATCGCCTTGAGGCAGAACTCGCGGAATCCGCCGTACGCCGCCGCCGCGGAGACGATGCTTTCAGTCTTGCCGTCCAGCGCGCACATCATGTCGTCGGACCACTTGAGCAGGTCGGCACGGTCGGCCTCGGGGAATCCGAGCATGTCGCCGATGGCATGCATCGGCAGCCACGCCGCCATGTCCTTGACGGCGTCACACTCACCACGTTCGATCACGTTGTCGACGATCCGGTTGCAGATCTCGTTGATCCGACCGACCGAGTCGGTGAGGCGACGAGGGGTGAAGCCGCGGTTGATCAGGTTTCGGCGGCGCTTGTGCTCGGCTCCATCGAGGTCGATGAACTGCGCGACCGGACCGTTGTCAGGACGGATCCCTCCGCCGTTGCAGAACAGCTTCGGTTGTAGCGACACCGACTTGAGGTCTGCGTGCGACGCGATGCCCCACACCCGGCCGTCCCAGTACACCGGGGCGTTCTCGCGCAGCCAGGTCAGCTCGTCGTGCGGGTTGCGTCCCCAGAACTCACCACTGACCAGGTCGACTGCGGGGTTTACCGGGTGGTCGCCCTTGGTCGTGACCGGACTGCTCATCTCAACCACCCGGCGCGCGGAGGAACTTGCCGTCGCATCGAAAGCCCGTCTTCGGTGTGTCGACGCGGTGAAACGCGCCGTTCTCGATCTCGTAGAGGATGTAACAGTGTGGTGCACCGGCCACCGGGTCGGTCGGCGCGATCAGACCACTGTCGTCGAAGTTGTGAATCCGCCGAAGCGACGCCATCAGTGACCTCCGGGTCAACGGGCCGTTGACTGCCTCGGCCGCCTGCTCGAACAGCCGGTCGCTCGCCCAGGCGAACATGCCATAGAGGTTGATCGGCACACCTGGGTAGGTGCGCTCGTGCCACTCCTGGAAGAGCTTCACCTCCGGGATGCGCTCTCCCTCGTCCTTGTTGAAGAACAGCGAGTACTCGTTGTAGCCCTGGATCCCGTTGAGGTCCGAAACCGGACCGGCATAGTCGCCGATGAAGGCCTGGTCGTAGGAGATCGGGATGATGTTGAGCAGGTCTTTCGGGCAACCAGCCTGGCGCTCGTTCTGCATCATCGTTGCCGCGTTGGCCGCGGTCTCGGTGAGCTCGAAGAACGCGGTGATGTGCTTCTGCGAGCACAGCTCGACGAAGTCGCGTTGGAAGTTGCTGTTGGTCGGCTGCTCCAGAATGCTGTCGATGAAGGTCCAGCCCTGACTTTCGGCGCTGCGAACCTGGTCCTTCTGCTTGGCGACGGCCGACGGGATGTTCTCGACGATCGTGCCGACCTTGTCGAGCTTCGCACCGTACTTCTGCCGGTAGTAGCGGAACATTCCCGTCGCGTAGCCGTTGATCTTCGTCGAGACGTCGAAGTGGTTGGCAAGGGTGTCGGCCGACGGGTCCAGGGCGACATGTACGTCGGCGACATCCGGATGCTGCTTGAGGATGAGGGCGCCGCACCCGTCGTACAGCGCGAAGCTCCCGGCCAGCGCGAAGGACTTGCCGATCAGACTCTGGGTCGCGTTCTCGTCTTGCGTGCAGTTGGTGCCGTCGTCGCGCACCGCGACGTTGACCTGGCGACCGCAAATTCCTCCCTCGGCGTGGTTCACGTAGTTGGCAAATGCCTGCCCGCCGTGCACGGCGCCGTCGAACAGCCCCGACACCGGACCGCTGAGCGAGGCGACCATCCCGATCGTCAGCGTCGTGGCGTCAAGGCCGACGTCGGTCCCGCCGGAGCAGGTCGAGGCGGCCGACGTCGGAGCGCCGCTCGAGGACGCCTGATGGGACCTGCCTGGGCCGGGGGCATTGCCTGTCGACTGACCGTTCGGGAGTTGCTGGTTGGCACCGACCGACCCGGTAGGGGCCGGCAGCGGGTTCTGACCCGCGCTTTCGGAAGGCAGTGGCGCCACCCCATGGTGACCCGCCAGGGCCGCTTGAGTTGCCTTGCTCTGCACGGTGTCCGGGAGTCGCGCACCGCAGGCCGCACCTGCCAGCGCCACCGCCGCAGCAACCACACCCAGCCGAAGCCTCACTGGCCGGTTGCCTTTGGTCCGGGGAAGTCGGACTTCGTCTCGCCGCTCCTACGGTGGGCGGCGATCCGCTCCTCGACGATGCCGTTGAGCGTCGAGCCCTTCGGCCAACCCACGTAGTGGGTGAGGAAGATCGTGATCTCGCGAAGCTCCTCCTCGGTGAGCTCTTCGTTTGCCAGCACAGCGTCGAGCTGGATAGGCAGCACCTTCCACTCGCCGAGGGCGGAGACCACGCCGAGGAGCAACATTCGCCGGTCCCGCAACGACAGACCGTGGCGGCTCCAGATGTCGCCGAACAGGTGGTCGGCGGTGAGCTTGAAGAACTCCATCGGGAGGTCCGGGACTTCTTTCCAGGCGTAGACCTCCGCCATCTTCTTCAGGCCCCGCTCGTGGCGGTCGTCAGTACTCAGGACGTCGCCTCCTCAACTCCGAACGCATAAGCGAGCGCCTGCAACGCGTGCCGTGCCAGAGGGGCGTCCAGGCCTAGTTCCTCACCCATCGCGACGGCGAGCTGGAGGTCCTTCGCGCCGAGTGAGCATCCGTGCTCGAAGATCGGCCGGGCTGGGTCGTCGGCGGCGAGCGGCGCGACGGTCCCTCGCATCAACGACGCGGGAGAGCCCACGCCCAAGGCCTCGGTGTGGCGCACCACCGCAGCGAGCTTCGCGACGTCGATCCCTGCGGCATCGGCTAAGCGCTGCGCTTCTCCCCCGGCGGCATAGCTGACGAACGAGATCAGGTTGCGCGCGAGCTTGCACTGCGTGCCTGCGCCGGCCGGGCCGACGTGCAGCACCAGGTCCGCCCAGTGCGCGAAAACCGGCTTGGCCTTCTCGTACGCAGCGCGCTCGCCACCGACCATCACGGCCAGCCGACCCTCAGCCGCCCCGACGGGTCCGCCCGAGATAGCCGCGTCCACGACGTCGACGCCCTTTGCCGACGCGGCTGCCGCGAGCTCCGGAGCCGTGCGGATGTCGATTGTCGAATGGATCGCGATCACAGTTCCGGAGCGGGCGTGCTCGAGCAGCTCGCCGACGACCTCGCGCACCTGCTCGTCGGTGAGCACCACGATCGAGATGACGTCGCACTCACGAGCGAGATCTTTCAGTGACCCGAAGCGGGCGCCCTTCTCGACGTACGGAGCCGCGGCCTCCTCGCGGATGTCGTGCACCAGCAAGGACTCGTGCGGCAGCCGCGAGGCCATCGCCCCGCCGATGTTGCCGAGCCCGACGAATCCGACCTGCATCAAGCGGGCCCACCGATCGGTGGCCACAACGGCGCCGGGCGGTCAACCGGGCGGAAGTGCCCGGGCAGCAGCTCGCCTTTGGCGGCCCGCTCCATCCGGCTGGTCATTCCTTCCGACAGCACGCCAGCAGACATCATCTCGAAGAACAGCGTGCCGGCGTTCATGTGGTCGAAGAAGTCGCGCTGCCACATCCAGCCCTCGTCGCCGTAGCCGAACCAGCTCGCGCCGAACCCTGCGACCTCGTACGGCGTACCGTCCGGACGCGTCGCGTCGGCCACCTGCTTCCAGAAGCCGACGATCATTCCGGCGCGGTCGTCCATGAGGGTCGCTTGGTACGGGTACGTCCAGCCCTCGAGCCCCTGCATCTCGTAACCAAGGGCGAGCTCGCGGATCTGGTCGCGCCCGACCGCCATGAAGTCGTCGTGGGCGCCGCAGTTCCAGCCGTACGTCGCATCCGGCGCGAAGAACTCGGCCAGCGCCGACCAGTCGCGCTTCGCCTCGCACTCCTTGTTCGCGTCCAGCCAGCGCTGCCAGAACGCTTCCATCTCCGCGCGATCGGGCATGACCTAGCTCTCCTCATGGATCGACAGTGCGTGAGTGGGGCAGTACTTCACAGCGAGGCGTACGGCGTCTTCGTGCGCTGTGTCGGGTCGTTCGACGAGCAGCTCGACCTGGTCGGCCCTGCCGACCTTGAACACCTCCGGCGCCTCGATCTCGCACATGGCGTGACCCTGACACAGATCGCGGTCGATCGTGATCTTCATCAGGCGTTCCTCGGCCGGACGCGAACCGCGCACGGCTGCTCGAGCTGGACGACCATCTTCGAGTGGTCGTTGCGATATGAGTCCGATGGCTGGGCGAGCTCCCACGCGAAGTCCCTGAGCAGGACGCAGAAGATCGCCTTGAGCTGCATCAGCGCGAACGCCGCACCGACACAGCGGTGCTTGCCACCGCCGAACGGGATCCAGGTCCACGGGTTGGCGTCGTCCTCTCGCCGAGGGTCCAGGTAGCGAGCCGGCTCGAACGCATCGGCGTCGGGGAAGTCTGGCGTCAATCGATTGGAGATCGCCGGAGTGGCCGCAACCAGGTCACCCTTGCGGATCCGGTATCCGCCGACCTCGAGATCTTCCGTCGCCAAACGCAGCAGAAGGATCAGTGGCGGGTGGAGCCGCAACGCTTCCTTGATCGCCGACTCCAGCCGCGGGATCTCGCGAAGCGCCTGGAAGCTGACCGAGGACCCGTCAGCGAAAAGCTCGTCGAGCTCAGCCACGATCGCGGTGAGCTCGTCGGGATGGCGCAGCAGCTCGATGAGGGTCCACGCCGCCGTACCCGAGGTGGTGTGGTGCCCGGCAAACATCGTGCCGATGAACATGCCGGTGATCTCATCGGCCGTGAACCTCAGCACCCCGTCGTCCTTCACCGACATCAAGAGGTCAAGCAGATCGGGCTCACCGGCGGGCGGATCGTCGGCCTCCCGCGTCGCCATGATTCCTTCGACCAGCTTGACCAGCTCGACGCGCGCCGCGTCTCGGCGACGGAAGCTCTCGATCGGCAGGTACGGGTCGACGTAAGCGAGTGCGTCAGTTCCTCGTTCGAGGTCGTGGTACAGCTCAGCGAAGCGGCCGTCGAGCTGTTCGCGGAATTTCTTGCCGATCAGGCACGACGACGACGTGTAGATGGTCAGCTCGGCGAAGAAGTCGAGCAGGTCGATCGTCTGCTCGCCATCCCAGCCGTCGACCGCGCGCTCTACCTCCGCCGCAATGACCTCCGCGTGGCCCTTCATCTGCGGACCCCGCAGCGACTGGTTCTTCAGCATCTCGGCCCGGCGCTCGGGCGGTGCGTCGAAGACGACGCCCTTGCCGAAGATCGGCGTCATGAACGGATAGGCAGCACCCTGGTCGAGCACCTCGTCGGGGCTGCGGAAGTACCACTCGTTCACCTCGGCGCCACTGAGTAGTACGACGCGGCGTCCCGCGAGCTCGAACGCGCCGACCTCGCCGCACTCCTGGCGGACGCGCCACATCAAGCCGATCGGGTCGCGACGCAGCTCCTCGAGGTGCCCATGCTCGCCTTCCGCCCCTGAGACCATCCGCGGCTCCGGCAGGATCACCATTGTCATCGCTTCTCCTTCATCGGAGCTCGACCGTGGTCGGCAGGTGGGCGAAGCCCCGCACATTGACGGAGTGGACGCGCTTCGCGCCCGACTCGTCGACGTCGTACGACGCGACCCGCGTCAGAAGCTGCTCGAGGACGACCCGCGCTTCGAGTCGGGCCAGCGACGCACCAAGGCAGAAGTGGCGGCCGGAGCCGAAGCTCAGCGAGTCGGCAGTGTCACGATCCAGGTCGTAGCGGTCCGGATCGGTGAACGCCCGCGGGTCGCGGTTCGCCGACCCGACGAGCAGCAGGACACGGGCCGCGGCAGGGATGACGCCGTCAGCGAGCCTCACCTCGGTCGTGGTGGTGCGAGCGAGGATCTGGCTCGACGCGTCGTACCGCAGCGTCTCCTCCACCCACGGCATCACCGCACGGCGGTCGGCGAGCGGCTTCGCCAGTTCCTCGGGGTGGCGCCAGCCCCAGTACCAGCAATGACCGAGCAGCTTCGTCGTGGTCTCGTTGCCCGCGACGACCATCAGGAAGAGAAATGCCGCGAGCTCGTCGTCGGTGAGGCGCTCCCCGTCGATCTCGACCTCGAGCAGCGCAGAGGTCAGGTCGTCACGGGGCTCGCGACGCCGAGAAGCAATCATTTCGAGGTAGTACACCGCCAGGTCCAGCGACGCGCTCGCCGCAGCCTGCGGCACGTCGAAGACGCCGTCGTCACGGTGGACGACGACGTCGGCAAGCCGTCGAAGCTCCTCACGATCGGACCCCGGCACGCCGAGCAGCTCGGACACGACGTCCATCGGGACCTTGCCGGCGACGTCGTCGATGAAGTCGAACGAGCCCTTTTCCAGCGCCGGTGCAAGATGCGCGTCCGTGATCGCACGCACCCGCGGCTCGAGGTCAGCGACTCGGCGCGGGGTGAACCCCCGCGACACCAGCCGACGCATCCGGCCGTGACGCGGCTCGTCCATCGCGAGGAACGACATAACCTTCGCCGCCTGCGGGCCGGTCGCCGCCGGGTCGAGCGACACCCCGTCGGCGTTGGAGAACCGCACGTCGTCGCGGAAGGCAGCGACGACGTCCGCGTGCCGGGCGAGTGCGTAGAACCCGAGGTCGGGGTTGCGGTAGACCGGCGCGGTTTCCCGAAGGGCGGCGTACGTCGGATACGGGTCTTCGTGAAAGGCGTAGGAGTACGGGTCGAGGACCGGTACCGCCGGTGCATCCGCGGTCATCGTCGCTTGCCGAGCATCAGGCCGGCCGCCTCGCCCATGACGTCCGGCAGCGCTGCGTAGGTCGCGTAACCCATCCCCGCCGACAGCAGCGCGCCGATGAACGTGAAGGTCATGATCTGCACGACGCCCGGCCCGGCACCGGCTCCGATCGCGCTCCCGAGCCGGGCAGCGATCGCGGCACCGATCTTGTCGCGCACCACCTGTACGTCGCTGTCATGCGCCAGCAACGCGGTGGTGATCGCCGCAGCGAGCTCTGGCTCGTCGGCGACCAGCAGCGCTACGTCGCGCACTGCTGCGGATACCCGTTCGGCGGGCGACTGGCGCCCGGTCGACTGTGGCTCATCAAGTGCGGCCAGCCGACGCCAGAACACCTCGGTGAGCAGGTGCTCCTTGCTCGCGAAGTAGGTGTAGGCGGTTGCCGGCGAGACGCCCGCGCGGCGGGCAACCCCTCGGATCGTCAGCCCGTCGTACCCCGTCTCGGCCACCTCACCGACCGCGGCATCGACGAGTGAGGCCACCGTGTCGGCCGGCCGGCCGGACAGTGCCCGACGGGGTGCGATCGCCGACGGACTGGACATGTGTCCAGACAGTAGACCATCAGATGTTGGGTGTCATCAGCCTTGCTCTGGGAGTCCGGAACCGGAACGCTGCGCCACTGCTGATCTTCGCGATGGCGAGCTCCTGCGCCTCTCGCTGCTCCGGCCGCGCCCCGTCGATCGATGCGCGGTACGCGTGCGCCTCACCGTCGGCGGTGGGCACGGCCTCGCAGCGTGCCTGCGGGTCAAACGCCGAGACGATGGCGTCGAGCGCAGCGTCGATCGAGCCGCCCAGCGCGGTCGCCCAGGTGAACGCGTCGCCCTCGCGCAGCACCGGGCAGTCAGCGAAGGCGACCCGCACGCCGTCGTCGTCAGTAGTGATGGTCACGCCGACGTAGCTGCGTGGCGCGAACATCGGATGAAGCGACAGCATCGCGGCGAGACCCTCGGCGGTCGACTCGAGACCGAGCGCGTCCCGCAGTCGCTGCGCGGTAAGGCTGCACCACCCGGCGACCAGACGCGGCACGATCTCACCGACGCGCTCGGCGCCGAGTCGTCCCTCGACGCTGGTCAGCAGGCCACGCAGCAACAGATGACTCTGCAGTGCGAACTCCTGGAGCACCACACGCAACGCACTTGTGCTGAGGTCCTCGAGCCGCAGGTCCGGGTTGAAGGCGCCGCTGTAGTCGGGCAGGCCGTCCGCTTCGCTCCCACCGAGCGGCTCGACATCCACCGTCGCGGCCAGTGACTCCGCGACCCGCGCGGACAGCGGATGGGCCTCGACGGCAGGCGCGTCGGCATCGATGTCGATCCGCCACTGACAGTGCGGCATCCGGTCTGCAGGCATTCGCGGCGGCCGGTGAATCGGCCGAATCGCCGCCTGCGGGTTGGTCGCCGCCGCGGTCGCGTCGAACGTCGGGTCCTCGATGGTGTGGCACATCCCGTGCACGAACTCCACGCCCATCGGTTCGACGTCCATCAGTGCCCCGCAGTGGGCGAGCCAGAACTCCGCGTGGCGGTCGTCCTTCACCCGGAACCGAAAGTCCATGAACTCGTGCGGCGCTCCGATGTCGAGCTGGAGATTCTTGCAGATCGTGTCGACGCCACCGGGGTTGGAGACACTGCCGCCGAAGCGCATCGCGCGCTGCATCCGCCGCGAGTAGATCGGGCTTGCCGCCATCCACTCCTCGATCGCGACCTGTTGCATCTCTTCGCGATCGGCGGTCTCCATGACCAGCGCCATTCCGACCCGGTCCTGCAGATGACCGTGCAACAGCCATTCGCGTCCGAGCACAGCCAACGCGTCGTGGTCGAGATCGGCGAGGTACGGCGGGCGGCCGGCAGTCACGGGGCGAGCCCGTCCCCGGAAGCGTCGTAGGCCCACGACAGGTCGGCGGTGAGAAGTCGTTCGTGCCACGACTCGGGTGCCGCCTGCCACAACGTGTTGTAGTCCCAGTAGTCCTTCCAGACAGTGATGACGCCGTCGACGACGGTCATCACACTGACGAACGGCAACGAGGCGGTCTCGCCGGTCGGCCAGTGCCAGACCTCGCGATGCTCGGTGACGACGAGATCTCCTTGCGCGACGATCGGGCCCTCGTACTGCTCATAGCCGGCCAGGCCCTCGAGCCCGAGCTTCAGTCGCGACACGATGTCGGCCGGGCCCTTACCGGCTGCGGTCGGACCGACGGGCACGTCCCAGTACACGGAGTCGGGACCGAAGTGACCCGCTATCGCATCCCAGTCGCGCGCGTACAGGGCCGCCCAGAACCCGCGAACCAGCTCGACGTTGTGCGCTTCACTCATGTGCTTCGGGACCACTCAGCTGCGGACCAAGGCGCCGGGGCGCTCGCCGGTCGACTGTCCATCGCGATAGGTGACCACGCCCCGCTTCACCGTTGCGACGTAACCGTGCGCGCGCTGAATGACGCGAGTCCCCCCTGCCGGCAAGTCCGCGACGACCTCCGGCGGTGCCAGTCGGAGGCCGTCGTAGTCGATCACGTTGACGTCGGCGAGCATTCCTGGTTCAAGGGTGCCGCGGTCGACCATTCCGTACAGCCGCGCGGTGTCGTGCGTCTGCTTCTTCACGACGAACTCGATCGGCAGACGCTCACCTCGGGACCGGTCGCGGGTCCAGTGCGTCAGCATGAACGTCGGCATCGAGGCATCGCAGATCGCACCGCAGTGTGCTCCGCCGTCGCCCAATCCAATAGCGGAACGCGGATGGTTCAGCATCTCGGCCACGTGGTCGAGGTTGCCGTTGCTGTAGCTCAGGATCGGGACGTACAGCAGACCTTCGCAGTCGTTCGCAACCATCGCGTCGTACGCGACGTCGAGCGGCGCCTTGCCGGTCGCCTCCGCGATTCCGGCGATGGACTTGTCGTAGCCGGGCTCGTAGTCCGGCGGATCGCCGAGCACGAACGTCTTGGTGAACGCATCAGCGAGCCGCTTCGCCGTGCCCTCATCGGGTTCGTAGCCGGTGATTCGGCCCCGGAACTCCGGGTCGCTGACGATCGCCTTGAGCTCGGGCCAAGGCAGCCGCTGGGCCTTCAGGGCGCCGAACTCCGGAATGACGTCGAACAAGCAGATCGACGTACGGAAGCCGGACAACAGTCCCGTCGGACGCCCCGCGATCTGTGGCCACAAGTCCGCCCCGTCCTCGACCGCGCGGCGCGAGGTGTCCATCAGCTCCCGCCAAAGGTCAGGGGCAGCATCGACCTGGAGCAGCGCGAACGTGACCGGCCGGCCGATGGCCGACGACAGCCGGTGCATCCAGTCGACTTCCTTCGCCGGGCTGATCAGGTCTTCGCCGGCCACGCCCGACGGAGCGAGCTCGACGATCCCCTTTCCCAGCTCGCCGAGGGCTTCGCAGATCCCGAAGATCTCGTCCTCGGCGGCGAAGGTCCCCGGCACCGGCTCCCCGTCGATCGCGAGGTGCGCAACAGTACGAGACATCGAGAAGCCAAACGCACCCGCGGCGACCGCCTCCTTGACGATGCCCTTCATTCGCTCGATCTCTTCCGGGGACGCCGGCTCGTTGCGGGCCCCACGCTCGCCCATCACGTAGGCACGAACCGGACCGTGCGCGATCTGGGTACCGACGTCCATCGGCCATCGCCGAGCGGACAGTGCGTCCAGATACTCGGGGAAGGTCTCCCACGACCAGTCGATCCCCTCGGCCAGCGCCGTGCCGGGGATGTCCTCGACACCTTCCATCAGGCCGATCAGCCAGTCGTGCTTGCCCTCCTGCACCGGCGCGAACCCGACGCCGCAGTTGCCCATCACCAGCGTGGTCACACCGTTCGCCGCCGATGGCTCCAGCGCGTCGTCCCACGTGACCTGCCCGTCGTAGTGGGTGTGGACGTCGATCCACCCCGGCGTGACCAGTGCGCCGTTCGCATCGATTCGCTGCCGCGCGTCACCGCTGACCTTTCCGACCTCGGCAATTCGACCGTCGGCGATCGCAACGTCGGCGGTGAATGGTGCCGAACCAGTCCCGTCGATGACGGTCCCGCCGGTGATGACGATGTCATGCATGCGCTGACCGTCCTGTCACTGGAAGTGTCGATAGATGAGGCTGAGTATCGCGATGCAACGGTTCGCCGTCGAGGCCCTACAGCGGTTCGGAGGCAAGTGGGAGCGCATCATCCACTGGTGGCTCGTCGTCCAGAGATAGCTTCGACATCGATACAAGCTCTCCAGAAACGCTCACGATGGACAAAGCGCTGATTCCGATAGTCATCGTCGCCGTGGTGTTTGCGACACAACTCGTGTTCGCGCGCCGATGTGACTGGCGATGCGCGAACTGCGGCCATAGCTTCAGCCTCTCGCCGCTCACGGCCACACTGATGCCTCATCGCTTTGGCGGGCAAAAATTCGTCAGGTGCCCCAACTGCGGCGCTCGGACTTGGGCAAGTCCGGTACCCAAAAGATAGCGGGCGGGAGCACCGCGGTGGTCCGC
>DASZXY010000011.1:0-262904 GCA_035545635.1 Mycobacteriales bacterium
GAAGGCGTTCCCCAACGTCGGCTTCAGTCAGGCCTACGGCATGACGGAGCTTTCACCGGTCGCGACGCTGTTGTCGGCCGAGGACCATGTGGACTCACCGGACCGGCCGTCACGCCGTCGATCCGCCGGGCGCGCGGCACCGCACGCGATGGTCCGCATCGTGCGCGAGGACGGCACCGCCGCCGACGTCGGCGAGGTCGGTGAGATCGTCGTTGCCGGCCCGCACGTGATGCTCGGTTACTGGCGTCGTCCCGAGGAGACCGCAGCCGCGTTGCGGCCAGACGGCATGCACACCGGCGACGCCGGCTATCTCGACGGCGATGGCTACCTGTACGTCGTCGACCGGATCAAGGACATGATCATCAGCGGCGGCGAGAACATCTACTCCGCCGAGGTCGAGAACACTCTGTGTGCACATCCCTCGGTTGCCGCGTGCGCCGTGATCGGAGTTCCCGACGAGAAGTGGGGCGAGATCGTTCACGCCGTCGTCGTACTTCAGCCGGGCGCTGACCCCGACGCCGATGGGCTGGTCGCGTTCGCGCGTGAGCGGATCGCCGGTTACAAGGTGCCGCGGGTCGTGTCGTTCAGCGATGTGCTGCCGGTTTCGGGCGCCGGCAAGGTTCTCAAGCGCGTCCTGCGCGACGAGCTCGCCGGAGCCAACACGTGAGAAGCAGATCCCGGGGGCCCGCGTTCGCGTGCGGAGTACTGGTACTCGCCCTCCTCGCGGGTTGCGGCAGCACCATCGAACCCGGCGCGGACCAGGCCACCGGGGCGTCGAGTCAGGATCTCGGCGGACCGGCCATCAGCCAGCCTGGCGCCGTCACCTCCGATGGCGGCTCAGTCGGCGGAGCGACGTCGACCCAGCCCTTGGCTGGTGGGGGCCAGAAGTCCCGCGGCAGCAGCCAGACCACCGGTCCAACCGGTCCTGCGCCGACGGTCGCGAGCAGCCACTCGACCGGCGGGGGCACGTCGTCCGGACCGAAGCAAACCGGTCCCTTGACCGTCGGCTTCCTCACGACCGACACGAGCAATGCTTCGAGTTCCGGCGCATCGCTCGGCAACACGGTGTCCGAGTCGGGCGTCGACAAGGGGCTCATTGACGCGATCAACAAGAAGGGCGGCATCGACGGTCGGCAGGTCAAGGTCGTCCTCGCTCACACCGACACGGGCAGCAGCAACTGGTCGAGTGACTTCCAGGCGGCGTGCGCGACCTTCACCCAGGACAACCACGTCGACGCGGTGCTCGGCTACCAGTTCACCTACGAGCCCAACCTCGAGAACTGTCTGACGAAGGAGGGGATCCCGCACCTGTCCAACGGGTTCAACGTGCCGAGCAACTCGGTGCTCGCGCAGTACCCGTTGTTCTGGTCACTCGACGTACCGACGATCGGCGTGCGCTCTGTCGCGAAGTTCGAGGGCGCCATCAAGACCGGCTTCCTCACTCCGAAGAACAAGCTCGGCATCGTCCTCGACAACTGCCCTGGGACCCTGCCGGCATGGAGCAGTGAGGTGCGCCCGTATCTGCTGGCGCACCACATCAACATCGCCATGACCTCGACGAGCTCGTGCGGGACGGGCGACAACGCGGGAACGGCGAACACGGTGTCGGGCATCACCTCCGGAATGCTGAAGTTCCGCAACGCCGGCGTCGACCGCATCTCCTTCGTCTCCGTCTCCGAGGCGCCGGCGCTGTACGTCGTGTCCACGGTGGCGCAGAGCCAGGGCTACTACCCCGGCTGGATCGTGTCTTCGCTCGGCCAGCTCGCGATCATCGGCGGCGAAGCGCCGAAGTCGGAGATGCGCAACACCCACGGCTATGGCTGGTTGCCGAGCCAGGACGTCCCGCCGAACTACAACCCGAAGCCGAACGCGAGCCAGCGCCGTTGCACCTCGCTGCTGCATTCGGAGGGCATCCAACCGCGCTCGGCTGCCGACTTCGGCTATGCCTACAACGCGTGCGAAGCGGTCTTCCTCTACGAGAAGGCGCTTCAGATCGACGGCGGCAACGCCGACGGCACGGCGGTCAGCAACGCGATCGCGAGTCTCGGCGGCAAGTTCCAGAGCATGCTGAACCTCTACGGCCGATCGACGTACTCGACTGCCCGCCGCAACAACACGCCTGCGGTCTACAAGCCGATCAACTGGGACGGCAACTGCAACTGCTTCCGGTACGGCCACCAGACCTTCAACATGCCGTGACGACACTGCGAGAAGGAGCCAGCGATGCGTAGCTACGGCGACCCGAGCAAGCACGGCCTTCCGATCCAGCTCCGGGCGCTGTTCGGGGTCGGCGAGCTCCTGCAGCGCATCGGCGTCGCGCCGAAGCCGCTCGAGGCGACGTTGCCGCCGTACGACGAGCGGCAGAACGGTCATCCCGGCTGGTGGATGACCTATCGGGTCAACCCCGCAGTGGCGACGCACGAGCTGTCGATCGACAGCCGCGGTGGGCCGCTGCGGATGCGGATCTACCGCCCGAGTACTGCCGGGCCAGATGCGCCGGTCGTTCTCTACGTCCACGGCGGCGGCTTCTATCTCGGCGGCCTAGACGCCTGCGCGTGGATCTGCGGTGAGATAGCGGCCCAGGTCGGCGCGGTCGTCGCAGCAGTGGAGTACCGGCTGATGCCGGAGCACCCGTTCCCCGCCGGTCTCGACGACTGCCGCGACGCACTTGATTGGCTCGCGAAGGGCTCGCTCGACGGCACGGACCCGAACCGGATCGCCGTCGCCGGCGACAGCGCGGGGGGCAACCTCAGCGCTGCTCTCTGCCTCGAGGTGCGCGACTCAGGCGGACCAGCGATCGCGCACCAGACGCTGATCTACCCGTTCCTCGACACAAAACTGCGCGGACGGTCCTGGCACCAGTACGCGGTCGGTGGGGTCGACCTCGAAGCCGGCAAGTGGATGGTCGAGAACTACGCCGGTGACGATCACGACAACCCCCTGGTCAGCCCGGTGCTCGCGACCGACTTGTCCGGTCTCCCGCCCGCGTTCATCGTGAACTCCGACTACGACGTGCTGCGCGACGACGGCTTCCTGTACGCCGACCTGCTGCGCAAGGCCGGCAACGACGTACGTCACACCAACTACATCCGCTGCAACCACGGTGTGCTGTCGATGCCCCGCCTGATGCCGGCCGCAAGACAGATGATGTCCGAGATCTGCGTGGAGATCAGCCGCTACCTGTAGTCGGTCAGTCCCACAGCTCGTGGAGAAGCTGCTTCCAACCGGCCAGTCGCTTGGCGGTGGCACGGTCGCTTCGTACGACGCGGGCGCGGGCTGCGCCGTGCATGGCGTCGATGACGATCGGCAGGGCGAGCTCGTAGTTGGGGTGACCGACGTACTCCGGCCACAGGGCGTCGCACAGCTTGCGGATCTCGGCCCGTGCGGTGCGGTCCTGCTTCGCGAGCTCGTCGCGCAGCTCGGCGTCGTTGCGCGCCGCCGACCACAGCTCGTCGATCGCGACCGCCAACGGACTGTTGAACGACATCCAGAGGACGTCGATGCCGCCGTCGATCCCGCCGACCTCGCGGGCCCGAAGCACCTCCGGTGTGATCACCTCCCGCTGCGCCTCGAACAGCTGGAAGACCGCAGCGACCAGGAGCTCGGCGCGTGACGGGAAGTGGTGCAGCAGCGCGCCACGCGAGACTTCGGCGCGGCGCTGCACCTCGAGGGTCGTTGTACCGGCGTGACCGACCTCGGTGAGGCAGCCGATGGTGGCGGCGAGAATCCGCGAGCGGGTGGCTGCGCTGCGTTCGGCTTGAGTGCGCCTCGCGACGATGGTCGTCATCGGCAGTGCTCAGCTGAGCAGACCGCGGGCGACGTGGGTGATCTGGATCTCGTTGCTGCCCGCGTAGATCATCAGTGACTTCGCGTCGCGGGCGAGCTGCTCGACCCGGTACTCGGCCATGTAACCGTTGCCGCCGAAGAGCTGCACCGCCTCCATGGCGACCTCGGTCGCGGCCTGCGACGCGTAGTACTTCATCGCAGAGGCTTCCGCGAGGGTCGGCGTCTTGCCGGCACGTCGCAACTCGATGGTCCGGAACACCATGTTCTGGACGTTCTGCCGCGCCACCTCCATGTTCGCGAGCTTCAGCTGGATCAGCTGGAAGTCGGCGATCTTCTGGCCCCACAGCTCGCGGTTCTTCGCGTAGTCGATGCAGAGCGACAGGCACTCCTCGATCACGCCCAGCGACATGGCGGCAATGCCGACCCGCTCGGTCGTGAAGTTGGACCGTGCGCTCTCGCGACCGTCTGCAGCGCCCTCGCCGCCGCCGGAGAGCAGCCGGTCCGGCTCGAGGTAGACGTCGGAGAAGAACAGCTGGCCGGTGGGCGAGGAGTGGATGCCCATCTTCTTGAACGGCTTCGACTGGGTGAAGCCCTCCATTCCTGAGTCGAGCACGAAGGTCAGCACCGGTCGGCGTCGCTTGTCGTCGCTGGTGCCGTCGTCGAGCTTCGCGTAGACCACCGCAGTGTCGGCGTACGGCCCGTTCGTGATGAAGGTCTTCTCCCCGTTGAGGACGTAGCCGTCACCCTCCGGCCGGACCGTCGTCATCATGCCGCCGAACGCGTCGGACCCCGAGTTGGGCTCGGTGATCGCCCAGGCGCCGACCTTCTTGAAGGTCATCAGGTCCTTCGCCCAGCGCTCCTTCTGCTCGATCGAGCCACGCGACATGATCGTGCCACCGGCAAGTCCCATGCTGACGCCCATCGCGGCTGTGATGCCCATCGCGACCTTGGTCAGCTCGATCGACAGGATCAGCTGCATCGCGTCGTCTCCGCCTTCGGAGTCGCCGGGCGATGCCGAAGCGCCGCTCTTCTCCTTAGCGATCCGCTTGTCGAAGCTGTCCGCCATCATCGCGTCGATGCCGAACGTCGAGAAGAGCTTGCGAATCAGCTCGTACGGCGGCAGCTCACCCGATTCGAGGGCGTCGACGTGCGGGCGGATCTCCGCGTTGGTGAAGTCGCGAATCGCGTCGCGAATCGCGAGCTCGGTGTCAGACCACTCGTACATCGCTAGCTCCAGTCAGTGAGGCGCTGCTCGACCTCGGCGATCGTCCACGGCTTGTCGGTTTCGGCCTTGCGACCGTAGGTCCAGCCGTTCAGCTCGGAGATCGACGCGCCGGACACCTCGTAGACCTTGCCGGTGATCGTGCAGCTGGGCGCGCAGAGGTACGCGACGAGCGGCGAGATCGCGGCCGGGTCGAAGTTGTCGTTGGCCGAGTCGTCCTCGGGCTTCGCCATCAGCTGGTCGATCCCGGGGGTTGCCAGGGTGAGGCGGGTCCGGGCAAGTGGCGTGATCGCGTTCGCGCGCACGCCGTACCGACCGAGCTCTGCTGCGGCGACCAGCGTCATCGCGGCGATGCCTGCCTTGGCTGCGCCGTAGTTGACCTGGCCCGGGTTCGGCAGCGTCGTACCGGATCCCGAGGAGGTGTTGAGCACGGCGGCGTTGACGTTCTCGCCGGCCTTGCTCTGCTCTTTCCAGTACCCCGCAGCGTGGCGCAGGACGCAGAAGTGACCTTTGAGGTGCACCGAGATGACGTCGTCCCACTGCTGCTCGGTCATGCCGGCGAGGAAGGCGTCGCGCAGGATGCCGGCGTTGTTGACGACGACGTTGAGCGTGCCGAACTCCTCGATGGCCTGGGTGACGAGGCTCTTCGCCCCGTCCCAGGTCGCGACGTTGTCAGTGTTGGCGACCGCATGGCCGCCGAACGCCCTGATCTCCTCGACGACTTGCTGCGCCGGCCCGGCGTCGGAGCCGCTGCCGTCGTTGGCACCGCCGAGGTCGTTGACCACGACCGCGGCACCTTCGCGAGCAAACAACAAGGCGTGCTCGCGGCCGATGCCGCGACCTGCGCCGGTGATGACCGCAACACGGCCGTCAAGAACTCCCACGTTCGTCGTCCTCCATTAGGTGGGGCAAAGCGTCGTTATCCACGAAAGCTGATGTGATCAGGCCAGGATCCGGTGAGCTAAGCGTCCTTGCCCACGCAAAGCAGGGTCAGTCGGAGAAGACCGCGAGGCCGTCCTTGATCACCACGTCCTCACCGACCCGCGTCTCGTACGCGTAGCTGGTCTCGCCCGCGTTGGAGCCGACGGCGAAGAACGTCGACTCGATGTCCTGGCCGGGGAGGACGGGCTTCGAGAAGCGGACCGCGAGCCGGCGAAGCCGCGCTGTGTGGCCGTTGCCCAGCTCGGTCAGTGCGGCCCAAGACGTGAAGGCCATCGTGCACAGCCCGTGCGCGATGATGCCCGGCAGGCCCACCGACTTCGCGAACTCCTCGTCGAGGTGGATCGGCATCGGGTCGCCCGAAGCGGGCGAGTAACGGAACGTCTGGTCGTCGTCGACGTGCTGCACGACCTTCGCGGCAGGCGCATGTGCCCGTGCCGCCTCGTCGAAGGAGTGCGACGGCGCGAGGTCGCCGACTGTCTCGCCGGCGTCGATCCCACGGATGAACGTCGAGACGTACTGCTCGTTGACCAGCTCACCCGCGGCGTCGTGCGTCTCGATGTAGACGCAGCCGACGGTGCCGCTCGGCTTCGCCGAGTAGCCGATGACCTTGCCCCGTGAGGTGAGCGCGTCCCCGGCCTTGATCGGACGATGGAACTGGAAGTCTTGCTCACCGTGCAGCACGAACGGCGCGATCGTGTCGGGCGCCACCGCGAACAGCTGGCTGAGCAGGATGTCGAACACCGGTACGACGGCGAACACCGGCGGCGCGATCTCACCGGACAGGTGGGCTGCGATCGGGTCGTTCGTCGCCGCGGCGTACGCCGCGATCCGCTCTGCGGTGACCTCGAACTGGCGCGGGTCGCTCCAGACGCCGACACCCTCGGGGTTGAACTTCGTGACCTCGCTCACCGGTTGGCCGGCCGGTACGCCGTGACGACGGCCGCGCCGCCGAGCCCGATGTTGTGCTGCAGGGCGACCTTGGCGCCTGCGACCTGGCGGGCATCCGCGTCACCGCGGAGCTGCCAGGTGAGCTCGGCGCACTGCGCGAGGCCCGTGGCACCGAGCGGGTGACCCTTGGAGATCAGACCGCCGGACGGATTCACGACCCAGCGACCGCCGTACGTCGTGTCGCCGTTGTCGACGAGCTTGCCGCCCTCACCCTCGGCGCACAGACCGAGCGCCTCATAAGTAAGGAGCTCGTTGGCGGAGAAGCAGTCGTGCAGCTCGATGACCTGGACGTCGTCCGGGCCGATGCCGGCTTGCTCGTAGACCTTGCGCGCGGCCTCCTTGCTCATGTCGTAGCCGACCAGCGTCGCGGCCGAGTTGTTCTCGAACGTGCTGCGCATGTCGGTGGCCATCGCCTGCCCGACGATCTCGACCGCGCGGTCGCCGAGGCCGTTGTCCTCGACGAAGCGCTCGCTCGCGACGATCGCAGCGCCGGAGCCGTCGGAGGTCGGCGAGCACTGCAGCTTGGTCAGCGGCAGCTTGTCGTAGATGACCTTCGACTCCTTGATCTCCTCCAGGGTGTAGATGTCCTGGAACTGCGCGTAGGGGTTGTTCGCGGAGTGGCGGTGGTTCTTCTCGCCGATCTTTGCGAAGTGGTCCGGCGTCGTGCCGTACTTCTCCATGTGCTCGACGCCTGCCGCGCCGAACATCCACGGCGCGAGCGGCAGCGCCATGTCGTACTTCTCGTTGAGGGCGAGGACGTGCTTTTGCATCGGGTTCTCGCGGTCCTCGAACGTCGACTGCAGCGAGCCGCGCTGCATCTTCTCGAAGCCGAGCGCGAGGGCGCACTCGGCGACGCCGCTGCGGACCGCCTGCGCGGCGAGGTAGAGCGCCGTCGAGCCGGTGGAGCAGTTGTTGTTGACGTTGATGACCGGGATGCCGGTCAGCCCGAGCTCGTAGACCGCGCGCTGTCCGCAGGTCGACTCGCCGTACACGTAGCCGACGTAGGCCTGCTCGACCTTGTCGTAGCTGATGCCGGCGTCCTCGAGGGCCTTGGTGCCGGACTCCCGCGCCATGTCGGGGTAGTCCCACTCCCGGCTCCCGGGCTTCTCGAACTTCGTCATGCCGACGCCCACTACGTAGGTCTTGGCAGGCATTGCTCTCCTCACTCCAAGGACAAGAGGTACGGCGGTCGCCGGCAGCACGCTCGGCTCCGCTAACAGTCAAGTGTGACTGTTTTCGTCTTGAGCGTCAATGACGGTGCGAAGCAAGGGGCGTAGCGCGCGGGGGCGATTTCCGGTGGACTGACGGGGGCACACGAGAGCGCGTGTGACGTATGAGGGGGCTGTTCATGATCGAGCGGATGCGCGGCGAGAGCGCCCTGTCGTCCGGGGGGAAGTACCTCGCCGCGGCGGTGGCGGCGCTGCTCATCGCGCACTACGACACCGGCCCGACGCAGCATCACCGCAACCTGATCCTCATCTGGCTCGCCGTCGGCATCGCGTCTGCCGCCCTGGTGCCGCTCTATCCCCGGATCGTCGCCTCCGCGCCGGCAATGGACATTCCGATGCTGGTGCTCATCGCGGGCGTGGACTTCGGCGCGTTGTTCGCAGTCGTCTCCCTCACCGGCGGTATCGATGGCCCGTTCTGGGTGCTCATCCTCGTCAACACCACGGCTGCGGCGGTCATCGCACCGAACCTGCCATTGGCGCTCGGCGCGGCGTTCTTCTACATCGGGACCCTCGTCGGGGCGACCGCCCTCGCGCACACTTTGAACCGCGGGAACCTGGGCGCGCTGGTGCTGGTGGGTGGCTGCCTTCCGCTCGTCGCGGTGCTGGGCAACTCCGTGGCGCTCAGCCTCGAGCAGCAGCGGACTCGTTCGGACCTGGAGCGCGACCAGCTCCACCGCACTGTCGAGGAGCTCTCCGACGCGCTCGCCCTCGCCGCACGAGGCGACCTCTCGGTCCGGGTCGAGTCAGCGGCCGCCGCGCAGGAGCTGCTGTCGCGACTGTCGTCGTCGTTCGACTACACGCTCGGCAACCTTCGCAACCTCGTCGAGCAGATCCGCACCGGAGGCGACCAGCTCATCACTGCTGCCCACCAGCTGCTGGCGAACGCCGAGCAGCACGCGGCCAGCGCGACCCAACAGTCGTCGGCTGTCACGGAGACGACCTCCACGATCGAGGAGCTCGCCGCGACCGCTGCGCAGATCGCGGAGACGTCGGAGTCCGTCGCGCGTTACGCCGCTGAGACGCTTCGGCACGCGGAGGAAGGCCAGGACGCGGTCGGAAAGAGCGTCGACGCGATGGACGCGATCGCTGCCCGGGTCGAGCAGATCGGCGACCGCGCGTTGTCACTGGGGGAGAAGGGCCAGGAGATCGGGCGGATTCTCGACGTGATCAACGACCTGGCCGACCAGACCAACCTGCTGGCTCTGAACGCCGCGATCGAAGCTGCGCGCGCAGGCGAGAACGGCCGCGGTTTCGCGGTGGTTGCCGCAGAGGTCAGAAAGCTCGCCGAGCGTGCGCAGCAGTCGACCGGTCAGATCCAGGCGATCGTGAGCGAGATACAAAGTGAGACCTCAGCCACGATCATTGCGAGCGAGGAGGGGGCGAAGGAGGTTCGGGTCGGTTCCGAGCTCGCCCGCGGAGTCGTCGAAGCACTGGAGCGGATTAGTGCGATGGTGGACGAGACCACCACCGCCGCCAAGGAGATCAGCGTGGCGACCCAACAGCAGCGCAGCGCCTCGGACCAGGTCGTCGCAGCTATGACCCAGGTCAGTGATGTCTCCAAGCAATACGCCGTCGGGTCTAAGCAGTCGGCGGCCGCCGCTGCGGAGCTCAACAACCTTGCCGCCGAGCTGCGGGCGTCGATCGCACAGTTCAAAGTGGCGTAACGATGCAGGACTTGGATTTCCAGCGGCGGTTCGACCAGGTCGGGACCTACGTCTCCTGGATCACGACCGTTGCGCTCGCCGCCACGCTGACCTTCGACCAGTACGGGTCCGACCACCCGCTTCGGCGTTGGGTGTACGCGCTGCTGATGGGGATCTGCGGGCTGATCGCGATCGCCTACACGATCCCTCTGATCCTCGCTCAGCGCAGTGGCAAGACGGGTCGCCTCGCGCTCAGCCCATCCGGCTCCGTCGTCCAGCTCTTCCTCAGCACGGCCGGCCTGACCTGGTTGTGCGCAATCACGGACGGGATCGAGCGTCCGTTCTGGCTGTTCTTCATCGTCGCTCAAATCCCGGCGGCGATCAGCGTCCCCGTCTTCGCGACCGTGATCTTCGGCTTCTTGTCCTCGGGTGGCGTCGTTCTCGCGTCGTACATCGCCGGCACGGCCACCGACAACAACCGCGGGTCGTTGCTCTTCGTGTGCACGCTGCTGCCGGTCTCGGCCTGGTACGTCGGCGTGATCACGGACGCGATCCGGCGGGCGCAGGAACGCGCCGTCGCCGACAAGGCAAAACTCGGATCGGGCGTCGAGGAGCTGTCGACGGTGATGGCGCGCGCCGCGGAGGGCGACCTCAACGCGGCGGTTGCCCCCGAGTCGTTCGACGACGAGTCGCTGCAGGCGCTCGGCGGCTCCTTGGCCTACACGCTGGGCTCGCTGCGAACGCTGGTCGGCTCGATTCGCGGCGGAGGCGAGCAGCTGGTCGCGGCTGCTCACGAGCTCGTCGCCTCGGCCGAGCAGCACGCGGCCAGCGCGACCCAGCAGTCGTCCGCGGTGACGGAGACGACGTCGACGGTCGAGGAGCTCGCCGCGACCGCGGCGCAGATCGCTGAGACGTCCGAGTCCGTCGCAAGGTACGCCGCGGAGACGCTGCGTCACGCGGAGGAAGGACAAGAGGCGGTCACCGCATCGGTTCAGGCGATGGACGCCATCGCGGCGCGAGTCGAGCAGATCGGCAATCGGGCGGTGTCCTTGGGCGAGAAGAGCCAGGAGATCGGCAGGATCCTCGACGTCATCAACGACCTCGCCGACCAGACGAACCTGCTCGCGTTGAACGCGGCGATCGAGGCCGCGCGTGCGGGAGAGAACGGTCGCGGCTTCGCGGTGGTCGCCGCTGAGGTACGCAAGCTGGCGGAGCGGGCCCAGGAGTCGACCGGTCAGATCCAGGCGATCGTCTCGGAGATTCAGACCGAGACCTCCGCGACGATCATGGCGAGCGAGGAAGGCGCCAAGGAAGTGAAGACCGGCTCCGAGCTCGCCCGCGGGGTCGTCGACGCGCTGGAGCGGATCTCCGGGATGGTCGAGGAGTCGACGACGGCGGCCAAGGAGATCTCGATCGCGACACAGCAGCAGCGGTCGGCGTCCGATCAGGTGGTGGCCGCGATGACTCAGGTCTCGGACGTGTCTCGGCAGTACGCGCAGGGCTCGCGGCAGTCCGCGGCGGCGGCGACGCAGCTCAACCAACTCGCGGCTGAGCTCCGTGCCGCGATCTCGCAGTTCAAGGTCGAGGCGTCCAGGGACTAAGGACGGGGCCTCGGTGCTCCGTCCGGAGGAGGCGGCTGCTCTTGCGTGGTGCCCTGAGGTGGCGTGCCGCGCATACCTCCGCCTGATGGTGGCGGGAGCGTTCCCGCCGTCTGCTGCGGCCTTGGCGCCGGCTGTGTCGTCGGCGACTCGCCCGATGCCGCGCCGCCCTCGTTGGTCGGCGCAGCTGTTCCGGTCCGATCGCTGCCGTCGGCGTGAGTGGCGGGAGGGCGCTGTCCGGCCCGCTCGCGCACCGGGGTCGTCTCGCCGTCGCCT
Organism: Mycobacteriales bacterium; assembly: GCA_035545635.1. Lineage (GTDB taxonomy): Bacteria > Actinomycetota > Actinomycetes > JAFAQI01 > JAFAQI01 > DASZTV01. The sequence continues at coordinate 11,645 of DASZXY010000011.1, forward strand.
GAGCTGACGGTGTCAGCCGACGCACTTGGCCGCGGCGACCCCGCGGAGAGTGGCTTCGCGCGCCGATCGAGTGCGGTCATCCGGTCGCGGATCGCCGACCTCGCGCTGGGCGCCGCTAGTGGTAGCAGTCGCGAAACGTGAGACAGGTCGGCCTTCGCCTCGGACACGAGCGTCGCTCGGTCGGACGATGCGGCGTGACTCGCGGCGGTGAGCAGCGTGTCGGCATGAGTGAGCAGCTGGCGTGACTCGGCGGTTGCTGTGAGTGCCGGTGAGTCGGGCGTCGGCGAGCCGGCGAGGATCGCGCTGATGGCGATCGCGACCGCTGCCACACCGCTCATTGCCGCGGGGATCAGCACCCGCCAGGTCAACCGCGTGGATCGTGGCGTGGGAAGCGTGGCGCGAAGCGCCGAAAGAGGGATCGGTACGGCGTCGATCGCAGGCACGCCGGCAGCCAGGTCGATGTCGCAGACGAAGTCGAACAGCGTGGCATCGAAGCCGTCGGCGGAGCCGGCGATTGGCGGGCGCCGGGCACCGACCGAGGCGAGCAGGGACTCCGTGCTCGCCAGCTCACTATCCGTCGGCTGGACGTTTCCTAGACCGAGCCGACGGTGGGTCCACTGTCGGCGGAGGCCGTCGCGCGGGCTCATCTCCCCACCTCCCCGACACCGAGCTGGCTCGCTTCCAGGTAGAGGCCACGAAGCCGGGTCACGGCCCGGTGCTGCAGCACATGAACGCTTCCGGGGGTCAGTCCTAGCGCGGCGGCGGTCTCCTTCGCGGTCAGCCCGACGACGGTGCGAAGCAGCAGCACCTCACGTTGCGTGGTGGGCAGCATCCGCAGCAGCCGGTCCATTTGCCGGGTGCTGTCGCTGACGACAGCGCGGTCCTCGGGACTGAGGTCGCCGTCCGGGACGGCGATCGCGCCACTGTCACTGCCCTCATCGATCGCGACCAGGCGCCCCAACCCGCTCTGCCGGACCTGGCGACGTACGCCGTCCGTCAGCTTGTTGCGCGCGACGGTGAACACGAAGCCCCACATCGAGCGGCCGGTCTCGCGCCACTCCGGGATCACTTTGACGACCGCGAGGCAGACCTCCTGGGCGAGGTCCTCGGCGTCGTCGCGCGACACCCGCTGCGCGGTCGCATACCGGAGCACCGCGCGTCGTACCTCTCGAAGCATCGTGTCCAGCGCGCCGATGTCGCCGAGCTTCGCCCGGTCGACAAGCCGGTTCAGCTCGTCCGGCGACTCCCCCGACGGAGCCGTGCTGGGCGAGCCGGACTGACGTCGCGCCACTCGCCTCACCCCTGAACATCGCTGGCAGTCGCGCGGACCGTAACGAGCGGAACCGAACGGTCCCTGGGGAGTCCCTGTGACTTTCCTGTGAGCTGCTGTGGGCTGTTACGACGTCGGGGGTCGGCCGCGATTACCGCTTCGAATGCCGGACCACCCCGACTCGGAAGGACCAACGAATGAAGCCAGCAATGAAGACCGTGCTGCGTACTGCGGCATGGTCGGCCAGCGGGCTGCTGATGCTGGGTGCCGTCGCGGGCACCGCGGATGCGGCAACCCACCACAAGAAGTCCAAGGCGAGCGCTGACTCCACCGACACGAGCGGTGCGCCCGCGGCGCACCCGCAGATGCTGCACGACATCGCGACGGTCGAGAACAGCGACGGCACGTTCGAGGAGTACGCGTCACAGTTCGGCAAGGTGTCGGCGATCAGCGCGACGTCGATCAAGGTCGTCAGTGACGACGAGTACTCCGCGACCTACGCGATCGACGAGGACACCGTCGTACTGAAGGACGGCAAGAAGGCGACGACTGATGACGTCGCCGTCGGCGACCAGGTCTTCGTGCGCGCCGAGGACGAGGACGGGACCTCCACCGCGCAGGTGATCGGTGACGGCAAGCCGCCGCGTCAGGACGGTCCTGGTGGCGGTCACCGTCCGCCGGGCGGCCCCGGTGGCCCGGGGGGACCTGGCGCCCCGGGTGCGCCCGGTGAGGGTGGGCCGGGTGCTCCGGGCGGCTCAGGGTCAGGCACCGACGGCGCCTGATCCGATGACGTCGACAACGAGCCCGTGTCCTGAGCGGCCACGGGCTCGTTGTCGTTTCATGTCCCGCTTGTCCCGCCACGTCCGCGCCGGCATCTTTGCCGGGGTTGTCGCTACTGTCGCGACGCTCGGCGTCCTGGTGCCGGGTGGTGGAGCGTCGGCGGCGGCACGTCCGCAGATCAAGCACTCCGCGTTGAACTCCGTCCTCGATCGGCTCCCGGGCTACTTCCCGGGCGTCGTGCACTGGAAGGTGTCGACTGCCTGGCGGCACTACGGCACGACCGACTGGGACACGAACACCATCACGATCTCGGCGTTCACTCCGCTGAACCTGCTCTATTCCGTCGTCGCGCACGAGTGGAGTCACGAGATCCAGGCCTTCGACTACCACCGCGAGTTCTGGGGCCTCGTGAAGTCGATGAACCGGCACTTCGGTGGTGCCGGCAGCAGCGGCCAGCGAGGCGTCGAGTACTCCGCCGACTGCATGGCGATCGAGCTCGGCGCGACGTGGACTGACTACACGTCCTGCCACAACAAGAAGTGGCGTCACTTCGCGAGGCGGCTGCTCGCCGGGCATCGTCTCAAGGCACACCATCGTCACCCCAGGTCGACGGCGACCGGGGCGAGCCCGATCGCGGCGCCCACCAGTCCGGAGCCGGCCGCGTCGGATCCGAGCAGTGCAGCGCCGGCGAGCTCGGGGCAGACAGCGGCGCCCGCGCCGCCACAGCCTGACCGCTACCAGGCGCCGCCGCAGTACACGATCACCTGGACGGGCTGGTACTAGGAGACGGCGACCGGATCCTCGACCGGCGTCTTTACGAACACTCGACGATCGTCCGGAAGCAGTACGGCGGTCGCAGTGAACATCGGGCCGTTGCGGTCGTAGGACACGGTCGAGGCTTCCTCGATCCCACCGGAGGTGTCTCCGGTTCCCCCGGTCGGCCGGGCCTGGTGGTTCACGTCGTCGTTGCAGTCGATGTAGCGGAACTGCTCGGGCGGGTCGGCCGAGTAGACCCCGAACGCGTGTTTGGTCGCGCAACCACCGTTTGCGTGGACCAGCCCCGGACCGCCTTCGCGGACGAGCGGCACCATCGCCGCAATGGCATGCCCCGAGGAGTTGGCGATCGGCGCAGCCGCGAAGCCGAGACCACCGGTGACCGTCAACGGCCGCTCCAGGCTGAGGCCGAGTGCGCTCGCCGACATCTGCACGATCGACGGGAAGCAGGCGTAGAGGTCCACATGCTCGATCTCGTCGATCGTCAGACCGGCCGCGTCGAGGACGGTACGACCGGCGGTGACCAGGGCAGGCGTCTCGTGCAGCCGGCGCCGCTGCGTGACGCTCCACGTCTCGTGGCTCGACGTACAGGCGCGCGGAAACACCATCCGGTCGAGCGACACTCCGGCCGACCGCGCCGCATCGACGCTGCACAGCAGCACGGCCGTCGCCATGTCGACGACGTTGAAGGCGACCATCGACTTCGTGTAGGGGAAGGCCACCATCCGGTTGCTCGGCGTCGGCTCCCGAATCGTGGCTGCGTCCATCGGCGTGCGGTCCCAGGCGTAAGGATTTGCAACTGCGACGTCGTTGAACCGCGCCCAGAGCTTCGCGATCTCGTCGCGGTGCTCATCGACGGAACGGCCGAGGGAGCGGCGCAGGCTGTCGTCGAACAGCGCATAGAACACGGCCGGCCCGCCGAGCTCGAGGGTCTCGACGATCATCTCGTCGGGGAAGTAGGCGACGCGTTCCGGCGTACCGGTTCCGAGCTCCCGCAGCCACGGCGGCTCCTCGCCGGCGCGCTTCAACCGCTCGGTGGTCGCGCGGGCCTCGCCGCCGACGACCAGGGCGACGTCGAGCTCGCCGTTCGCGATCCGCTGGGAGGCGAGAGCGACCAGGTCCTGCGGAGCGCTTCCACTCATCATCGTCAGGCAGGTGCCGGCGTCCGGTGACCCGAGCTTCTCGCCGATGACCTGCGCCGGATTCTGGAAGCTCCAGAAGCCCCCGACCACGCCGATCCAGTCGAGCCTCTCGAGCAGGTGCACGGCACCCGCGTCCTCGCCCGCCTTCCTGGCCGCGTCGAGCATCAGCTCGTAGGGGCCGCGGAGGTCGACGAAGTCGATGGACGGGTCCGGGCGCTGGATCACCTGCGCCGCTCCAACGATCGCCGGCGTGGTCGCGCTACGCGCGCGAACCCGCCCTGCGTCGACGGGTGTCGGGCTCACGCCGGTAACGATCCCATCTCGGTTCCCGCGATCTGTGAGCGGGAAGTCCGAATGGCCCGAATTGATCAGGAGAAATGGGGTCTAAGGCCGATACCGCAATCAGGGTTTGGAACGTTGACTGGGTGGGGCGCGTCGAACCTTCACAGCGGGCCCACAGCAAAGGTTCAGACCCGGCTCAGCGACGTTGGTCAAGGTGGACACATGAACGCAGGTGACACGGGCGCGCGTAGCGCAACTGCCAAGGCGATGGCTGCCGCGCAGCGCGACCGGGTCCGGCGCCGGGTTCGACGGGTGACCGCTGTCACCGGCGTCGGTGCCGCCCTCGGGACGGGGGCGATCGCGGTCGCTCTGGACGTGCCGGCAGCATCATCGGCGGCCTCGCCCCCGGACTCGGCCGCACAGGCGCCGGTCGAGGTCACGGCCACGACGGCCGCCAAGGCGCCAAGCTCGCTGACCGACACCAAGACCACGACGCGGCGCCACCACAAGAAGCACAAGCAGACCGCAACCGGCGCCTCGAGCGTCACCTCGAACACGACCACAACGTCCTCGGGCACGACGCCGACCGTGTCGACGCACCGTGCGACGACCACCACGAAGCCGACGCACAAGGCGGCCGGCAGCTCGGGCAAGTCGTCGAGCTCTTCGTCGAGCGACGCAGACACCTCGACCTCGACCGATACGAGCAGCACCGATACGAGCAGTGGTTCCTCGGGCACGACGGGCACCTCCGGCAGCACGAGCACGTCGGGCAGCACCGGCACCTCCGGCAGCACGAGCACGTCGGGCAACGGGTACGGCGGCTACAGCGGCGGATACGGCTCGGGCGGCGGCTCCGCCGGTACCGGCGGTGGCTCATGACGACTGGCACCATCCCGACCAGCCCCGGGCCGAACAACCCGACGCCGACCAGACGCGAGGCCCATCACCGCTACGCGGCGGAACGGTCCTACGGGATCGCGGACTGGCCCGCCCTCGGCACGACGGCGCAGATCGTCGTCACGGACTCGGCCGCTCTGCACGACGCCTGCGACGCGGTGGAGCGAGTGCTCCTCGAGATCGACCTCGCGGCGAGCCGGTTCCGCGACGACTCGGAGCTGTCACGACTGAATGCCGCGAGCGGCAACTGGGTGTCGATCAGCCCGCTGTTCGCCCGGGCGCTGCGCGTTGCGATCGACGCCGCGGCTTGGACCGATGGTCGCGTCGATCCGACCGTCGGCGGTGTGCTGGTCGACCACGGCTACGACCGGACCTTCACGGCCATCGCAGCGGACGGGGCGGTCAACGTCCTGATTCGCGACGTACCTGGACCGAGCGCGGTGGAGCTCGACGAGGCCAACCTCCGTGCGCGGGCACTCTCGGGCGCGCAGGTCGACCTCGGCGCAACCGCGAAGGCGCTTGCCGCCGACCTCGCGGCAACTGCGGCCTGGGAGGTCGCCGACTGTGGTGTCCTCGTCAGCCTCGGCGGAGACATCAGCGTCTCGGGCGACTCGCCGCAGGGCGGTTGGCCGATCACGGTGACCGACCGCAGCGACCTGTCGCTACCGACCGATGACGGTGTCTGTGAGCTGGTCGCGATCAGGACCGGTGGCCTCGCCACCTCCAGCACCCGTGCCCGGCGTTGGCGGCGCGGCGGCAGCGAGCTGCATCACCTGATCGACCCGACGAGCGGCAGGCCGGCCTCCGGACCGTGGCGCACTGTTAGCGTCGCAGCGCAGACCTGCACTCTCGCCAACACCGCCTCGACGTCGGCGATCATCGCTGGGACGTCCGCGGTCGAATGGCTCGACGCTCGCGGCTTCGCGGCGCGCCTTGTCGCAAACGACGGCACCGTCACGCATGTGGGCGGCTGGCCCAGAACGCCGGACGTCGCCGAATGATCACCGCCAGCTCCGCGTTGTCGTCGACGTCGCTTTGGTACTTCACCCGTGCGACGGCGATCGTCGGCTTCGTGCTCATGAGCATCTCGTTCGCCCTGGGCCTCGCATCGACGCAGCGGGTGCGGGAGAGCAAGTACTGGCCGCGGTTCGCGACACAGCAGCTGCACCGCAACCTCGCCGTGCTGTCCCTGGGCTTCGTCCTGCTTCACATCGTGTCGACGCTGGCCGACACCTATGTCCACGTCGGTTGGTGGTCGTTCGTCGTACCGTTCACCTCCGGCTACAAGCCGCTGTGGGTCGCGCTGGGCACGCTTGCATTCGACGCGGTCGTGCTCGTGATCGTGACGAGCCTGGTCCGCGACCGGCTGCCGTACCGGGTCTGGCGCTCGACGCACTGGGCGGCGTACGCGTTGTGGCCGCTCACCTTCGGGCACTTTCTGATGACGGGCACCGACGCGAGCCACGGCCGGTGGGGCCTCTACCTCGACCTCGGCGCGCTCGGCGTGCTGGCAGTCGCGACGCTCGCGCGTTGGCTCACGCGTGACCGTGCGACCGCGATGACGGCGCTGCCTCGAGCGGTGGCGTTCCGGTGACCGCGCCAGCTGTGGCTGTGAAACAGCGTGCTGAGCCGGGTCGCACCGGGCGCCTGCTGTCCGGCATCAGCGTGGACGGGTCCATCGACCTGGACCGTCATGTCGAGATCTGGGGTCCACTGCCGTCGTTGCCCGCAGCCGTGATCATCGACGCGGTCGAGCGCAGCGGGCTGCTGGGTCGCGGTGGCGCCGGCTTTCCTACGGCACGCAAGCTGCGGGCGGTGGCTGGGGGCACGGGCCGCGCGGTCGTCGTCGCGAACGGATGCGAAGGCGAACCCGCGAGCGCGAAGGACTCTGTGCTGCTCGCGCGCGCCCCGCATCTCGTGCTTGACGGCATACAGCTCGCGGCCCGTGCGACCGGCGCGGACCGCGCCCACCTCGTGGTGCACCAGGGGTCGGCTGTCATCCCGTGGGTGCGCGCTGCGATGGCGCAACGCCGTCACGATCCGATCGTGGTGCAGCTGGAGACGGTTCCGGCGCGCTATGTCGCCAGTGAAGAGTCGGCGATCGTCCGCGCTCTCAACGGCGGTGATTCGCTGCCCTCGTTCACGCCGCCACGACCGTTCGAGCGAGGCGTCGCCCAGCGTCCGACGCTGATCAGCAACGTCGAGTCGCTCGCGCATCTTGCGACCATCGCTCGCTTCGGTCCGGAGTGGTTCGCCGAGATGGGTGATCCCGCCCAGCCGGGCACGATGCTCGTGACCGTCAGTGGCGAGGGCGCTGACCGGCGGATTGCCGAGGTCGCGACGGGCACGTCGATCGGCAGGGTGGCGAGCGCCGCCGGTCTTTCGCTCAAGAAGTCGGACGCGGTCCTCGTCGGCGGCTACTTCGGCTGCTGGATCCCCTCGAAGGTCGCGGAGCGGCTTCCGCTGACGCATTCCTCGTTACGTGAGGTCGGCGCTGCTCTCGGTGCCGGCGTGATCGCGGTGCTGCCTAGTGGCAGCTGCGGTCTGGCCGAGACGGCACGGGTCGCGTCGTACCTCGCGGCGCACAGCGCGAAGCAGTGCGGACCGTGCCGCAACGGCCTGCCCGCGATCGCCGGCGCCATGTCAGCACTGGCCGCAGGAGCGTGGGACGAGCGGGCCTGGCCGGCGCTGAACCGCTGGCTCGATGTCGTACCTGGTCGCGGGGCCTGCCGCCACCCCGACGGCGCCGTCCGGCTGGTCGCGAGTGCGCTCGAGACGTTTGCGGACGACGTGGCGATGCACCGGGCCGGTCGCCCGTGTGACGGCATCACGGCGGCGCCGTTCCTGCCGATCCCCACTTCGTCGCGCTGGCTGGGGTGATCCCCGTGACGTTGCAGCTCAACCCGATTCGGTGTGCCGCCCACGGCCTGTGCGCCGACCTGTTGCCGGAGCGAATCGAGCTGGACGAGTGGGGCTACCCGATCGTCGAGCCCGGAGAGGTCCCCGAGCACCTGGTCGCGCACGCTCGCCGGGCGGCCCGGGCTTGCCCCACCCGGGCGCTGGTGCTCGCGAAGCCGTAACGCCCGAATCGGACATTCGTTGTACGTTGGACGAACAGGTCCTGATCCGCCGCACCGCATCCGATTGGCATCCCCATGCGTCGACTCCTCCTCGGCACCATCGCCCCCGTCGCACTGTGCGCAGCCGTGACAGCGGTCCTGCCGACCGCGGCCGCGACGGCGACGTCCGGCCGGCTCCTCAAGGCGCACCCGCACCAGGTGCTTCCGCTGCACGGCGGGAGCAGCACCAGCCTGAACTGGGCCGGCTACGCGGTGACACCCGCCAGCGGCGGCATCACTGCCGTCAACTCGACCTTCACGGTCCCGTCGGCTGCCTTGGTCCCGCCGGGCTTTGCCGCGACCTGGACCGGCATCGGCGGCTACAACACCTCAGACCTGATCCAGGCCGGTGTCTCCGAGAACTCGCTGCCCGACAATCCGCTCAGCGGTCCGCAGTACGGCGCCTGGTACGAGATCCTTCCCGCCTCCGAGACTCCCATCACCAACTGCGCCGGCGACGCAGCCTGCACCGTGAAGCCGGGCGACAAGGTCTCCGTCGCGATCTCCGAGAGCTCGCCGGGCCAGTGGGCGATCTCGATCGCTGACCCCACGCGGGGCTGGACGTGGTCGCAGACGATCGCTTACGCGTCCTCGCACTCCTCGGCGGAGTGGATTCACGAGGCGCCGACGCTCGTCGCGCAGACGCTGCTCGCCAACACGGGGACGACGCACTTCGGTCCGACGTCGACGTACACCGATGCAGCCGGAACCCACACCATCGCGCAGGGCGACCCGACGCTGATCAACCTGTCGCCCGGGCTGGTCAACGAGGCCACCACATCGCCGCTGAACGCCGACGGCCAGTCGTTCAACGTCTGCGCCTACAAGCAGACCTGCCCCGCCCCGTAAGCCCGCTCAGCCCTTGAACGTCGAGGGCCCTCGGTCGCCGTAGGGATCGTCGCGCTCGGCGACTGCTTGCCGGAAGCCGACCTCGGCGGCTCGCTGCTGGAACGCGTAGCCCTCGCGGGTGTGGCGCGCGATGCCGTCGAACACCGTCGACACCATCGTCGAGGTCGCCACGCCCTGGGCAAGCAGCGAGCTGTTGAGGGCGAGCTTCGCCATGATCAGCTGGTTGATCGGCATCCGGGCGATTCGCTCGAGCAGGATTTCGGTCCGCTCGTCGAGCTGCTCAGGTGCCGGGGCCTCGATCGCGAGACCCCACTCGAGTGCCTCGGCACCGGAGATCGTGTCGCCGGTGAAGAGCAGCCGCTTCGCGCGCTGGTCCCCGATCCGGTGCGCCCACATGCCGGCGGCCGGGATGCCCCACACCCGGGTGGGTGGGTAGCCGATCTTCGTGTTGTCCGCGGCGATGATCTGGTCGGCGTACAGCGCGATGTCGGTGCCGCCGGCGACGCAGAAGCCGTGGAGCTTGGCGACCGTCGGCTTGTTCGCGTGCAGCAGGGACGAGAAGCCGCGGTTGAAGCGGCTCATCATCGCGTAGTCGAGCATCGGGTCCCAGGTGCCGTTCGGATCGTGGTTGCCCATCTGCACGCCGGAGGACAGGACCGTTCCCGACCGCCGGGTCGACGGCGCGCGCCCGGTCTCGTCCATCCGCTCGGCGAACGCCGCCAGGTCGTAGCCCCCGCAGAACCCCTTGCCCCGACCCGATACGACGATGACGTGGACCCGCGGGTCGAGGTCGGCGCGCTCGACGGCATCGGCGAGCTCGATCGGGGTGTCGTACGTGATCGAGTTGCCCTGATCCGGGCGGTTGAACGTGATCCGCGCGATCCTTCCCGTGACCTCGTAGGTCATGGTCCGGTACGACGGGGGCTCGCTCGGCTCGCCGGTCTTCCCGGCGAGCGGCGCGTCGGGGCCGTCGAGGTAGCCGTCGTACCAGCTGGCCGGTCTGTTTGCCTCTGTCATCGCGGCAGCGTACGGCTCTGTCCGAGGTCAAGCGCGCGTCGGTAGGGTCGGCGCCATGGTGGGGGAAGCGACCAGGCGGCGTCGCAGAGGAACCGGATCGAACGTGCCCACGGGGTCGACCGTCGAAGGCGCGGTACGGGTGCGACCGCCCGACCCGTCGACCACGGACAAGCTGAAGTACCGGTTCGACGCACTTCTTTCGCGCGGCCCGATGGGCGTCATCCTGCTGCTGCTCGTCATCACCCTCGCCTTCGTCGCGGCATCAGCGGCTGTCATGTCGCTCGCGCACCAGGAGTTCGGCGGCACCCACAAGGGCTTCGGCGAGGACTTCTGGCAGAGCATGCTGCGGGTTCTCGACTCGGGGACGTTCGCCTCTGACACGAACTGGGCAGTCCGCGCCATCGCCCTCGTCGTCACGCTGTCGGGAATCTTCATCGCGAGTGCGTTGATCGGCATCATCGCCACCGGCTTCGAGCAGCGCATCGAAGCGCTCCAGCGCGGCCGTGGCGCGGTCATCGAGAGCGGTCACACCTTGGTGCTCGGTCGCTCGCCTCGGCTCTACGCGGTCATCAGCGAGCTCGTGATCGCCAACGAGAGCGAGCGCAAGCCGGCGATCGTGGTGCTCTCGACGAGCGAGAAGTCCGAGATCGAGGACGAGGTCGACGCCCGGGTCGACGACCTCAAGAACACCCGGCTGATCTTTCGGACCGGTGACCCGGCCAATCCCGCCACGCTGGAGAAGGTTGCGATCGCGACCGCTCGGTCCGTCGTCGTACTCGCCGATGAAGAAGGGGACGGCGACGCCGGCGCGGTGAAGGCTGCGCTCGCCGCCAACGCGATGCTCCCCGACGGCGACGCTCCGATCGTCGTCGAGCTCTCGTCTGAGAGCACCGCCGCCGCGTTGAAGGCCGCCTGCGGAGACCGGGTGCTTCCGGTGCAGGCCGCCGACATCATCGCCAAGGTTGTGGCGCAGGCCTGCCGCCAAGCCGGGCTCGGTGCTGTTTATCGCGAGCTGCTCGACTTCGACGGCGACGAGATCTACACCGCCGCTGCGACCGACGTCGTCGGCCGCCGGTTCGGCGAGATCCTGCTCGCGTACGACGGCTGCACCGTCCTCGGGCTGCAACACCGCGACGGCTCGATCAGCCTGTGCCCCTCGATGGACCTTCAAGTCGCCGAAGGCGACAGGCTGTTCCTCGTCGCAGAGGACGACAGTGCGGTCAGCTTCAGCGGGATTCCTGACGTCGCGCCCGCGCCGGCGCGCAACGGCGAGACGGCGGCACCGCCCGACGCCGACCGGCTGCTGGTGATCGGCTGGTCGGACCTCGGTGGTCGCATCATCGCCGCTCTCGACGGGATGCTGCCGCCGGGTGCCGATTTGCGCATCGTCGTCGACGCGGAGGTCGTCGACCCGTCTGCCGTGGTGGTGCCGCCGACGTCTCACCAGGTCACCGTCGCTGCGGACACCGGTGTGGCGGACCTCGGTGTCGAGAACTACGACCAGATCTTCGTGCTCGGCTACCGCGGCCACCTGTCGCAGTCCGAGGCGGACGCCCGCACGCTGTTGACGATCATCACGCTGAACCGCGCACTGTCCTCCGCCGCTGACCGGCCGCGGCTGGTCGCGGAGGTGCTCGAGTCCCGTACGGTGCCGATCGCCGCGACGGCGGGCATCGACGACTTCGTCGTGAGTGACGACCTCGGCAGCCTGCTGATGGCGCAGCTGTCGGAGAACCCGCGACTGGCCGACGTGTTCGGCGAGCTGTTCGGCGCGAACGGCCCGACGATCACGATGGAGCCGGCCGGCGCGTACGTCGGGTACGGCTCGCACTCGTGGGGCTCGGTCGTCCTCGCTGTCGCCGCCCGGGGCGAGATCGCGCTCGGCTACCGCCAGGTAGACCAGCCGGTCGTCGTGAACCCGGCCGGGTCTGAGGCGGTCGAGCTCGGTGAGGACGACCAGATCGTCGTCCTCACCCGCAACCCGCTCTAGCCCGCTGTCCTACCTCGGTGGTGCTCCGGGTCCTCAGGCGGTCGAGGAGGCTGCGGCGGTCAGGTCGTAGACCGTCGTACCCCCGATCGTCGTCGAGCTGAAGTTCGCCTCGACCCACTGCGTGATCGTCGACGAGGTGCCCGACCCACCCATTCCGCCGGCCGGTCCGGCTCCGGTGCCGCCCGGGATGAAGTAGTGAATCTTGCCTTCGCTCACCCACTGCTCGAACTGCGCCAGCGTGGGCGAGGGGTCGGTGCCGTTGAAGCCGCCGATCGACATGACGGGCTCGTCGCTGCCGAGTTGGTAGCCGGCGGCGTTCTGCGAGCCGACGGTCGCGGCGACCCAGCGGTAGCGACCGGCGCCGTCCTTCAGCGCGGCAACGAGGGCCGACGACGGCGTGGGGGCGGTGAGCAGCCCGCCACCCTGAGGGCGCTGGCCGAGCGAGCCACCGATGCCAGGTTGACCACCGATTCCGGGAAGCCCGCCCGTGGTCGGGTTGCCGCTCGGCCCTGCGCCGAAGGGCATCTGCCCGCCCATTGGGGGAGCAAACCCTCCGGTTCCGCCGATCCGGGCGAATCCGGCAGGGCGGCCCATCCCGCCGGGGCGAAAGCCCCCACTGGTCGGGCCGGCCGATGGCAGCGACCCCGTGTGCGGAGTGGCCGCGGCCTGCAGTGAGTACGCCGCGGGGCCGGCCAGGCTCGCGACCAGTGCGGCTGAGGCGATCGCGGGGACCAGCCTGCGGTGCAGGTACGGCGCTGCCCCGATCCCGATAGCGGCCAGGATGCCGCCTACCGCGACGAGGGCGCTGACCTCCGGGTGCCAGCTCGGGGTGCGGCGGAGCAGCGCGAAGGACCACGTTGCGGTGAAGGCGACGGTCGCAGCCAGCGTGAGCCGCGCGAACGCAGTGTCGCGTCGCGACCAAAGCTCAGTCGCGCCGATCCCGACGAGCGCTCCGATCGCGGGAGCGAGGGCGACGGCATAGTAGGCGTGGATGATGCCGGCCATGTAGCTGAAGGTCAGCCCGGTGCCGACCAGCCAGCCGCCCCAGATCACGAGTTGTGCGCGTCCGGCGTCGACTAGCGGGGCACGGCGGGTGACCCACAGCATGACGACGAGGAACATCAAGGCCGCAGGGATCAGCCACGAGACCTGTCCGCCGAAGGTGTCACCGAACATCCGCAGCAGCCCGGTCTTGCCCCAGATGCTGCTGCCGACCACGTTTCCTGCCGGTCCGCCCCCCACGCTGCCGGTCTCGTTGCCGGTGAGCCGCCCGAAGCCGTTGTAGCCGAAGATCAGGTTGAGGATGCTGTTGTCCTGCGAGCCGCCGATGTACGGCCGGCTCGACGCGGGCCACGCGGTGACGACTGCGACCCACCAGCCGGCCGCGACGATCATCGCGGCAAGCGCGGCGAGCAGCTGAATGACCCGCCGCCGCAGGGACGTTTCAGCGGCGATCAGGTAGGCAAGTCCGAACGCCGGTACGACGAGGAACGCCTGCAGCATCTTTGCGATGAAGCCGGTGCCCACCAACGCGCCCGCGAGCAGCAGCCACTTCGTGGACGCCGACTCGATTGCACGAGTCACGGCGTAGGCCGCGGCGACGAGCAGCAAGACGAGGAACGCGTCGGGGTTGTTGAAGCGGAACATCAGCGTGGCGACCGGAGTCAGCGCGAGCACCGCGCCGGCAAGCAGCCCGGCCTGTGGCGTGAACACCCGTCGTACCGTCAGGTAGAGCAGACCGACCGCCGCGACGCCCATCAACGCCTCGGGCACCAGAATGCTCCAGCTGTTGACACCGAAGACCCGCGCGGACAGGTCCATCACCCACAGTGCCGCCGGCGGTTTGTCGACCGTGATCGAGTTGCCGGAATCGAGCGAGCCGAAGAAGAAGGCCTTCCAGGAGTGCGTGCTCGCCTGGACCGCGGCGCTGTAGAAGCTGTTCGCCCAGCCGGACGCGCCGAGCCCCCAGATGTAGAGGAGGGCGGTTCCGGTCAGCAGCCCGAGCAGCGACGGCCGGACCCAGGTTGGGTCGTCCGGTCGACCACGGAACAGCCGGCGGATCCGGCCGTCGCTGCTGGTTTCCGAAACCGCCTCATGCGACTGCGGTTCCGGGGCTTCGATCGCGACCGGCGACAGCGGGTCGAGGAAGGTGGTCATGCCTGGCTCCCGATGAACACGCGCCGGAGCAGCACGAAGCGCAGCGCGGTCGCGACGAGGTTGGCGGTGACGAGCACCGCGAGTTCGATCGGGCGAGAGGGGTGGGCGCTTGCGGCGTTCAGCGCCGCGAGCGATCCGGAGGTGACGGTGAGCGCGACGGCGAAGACGCCGAGGCCCTGTAGCTGGTGACGCACGGCGTTCGTGCGCCCGCGAACGTCGAAGGTGACCCGGCGGTTCGCGGTGGTGTTGGCAACCGCGGTGACGAGCAGCGCGATGGCATTCGCGAGCTGCGCTGCCATCGCCTGGCGGAGGCCGGCGTAGATAGCCACGTAGGCAAGCGTGCTGGCGACGCCGATTGCAGCGAAGCGCGCAACCTGCCGAAGCCGCCCGCGAACGAGTCGCGCAACACCCTTCAGGTCGGCGAGCGCGGTTGGGACTATCTCGACCCGGCTGTCGAGGTCGTCGACCCAGTCGACCGGCACCTCGTGGATGCGCATCCCTGCGCGCTGCGCGAGCACCAGCAGCTCGGTGTCGAAGAACCAGGCGTTGTCTTCCACCTGCGGGAGCAACCGGCGCGCGACATCAGCGCGGATCGCCTTGAAGCCGCACTGCGCGTCGGAGAAGCGGGTGGCCAGCACGGTGTGAAGGAGGGCGTTGTAGCCGCGGGAGATCAGCTCGCGCTTCGGCCCGCGCAGCACTCGCGCACCCCCGGCGAGGCGCGTGCCGATCGCCACGTCGCTGTGTCCCGACAGCAGGGGCGCGACCAGCGGATGCAGGGCGTTGAGGTCTGTGGACAGGTCGACGTCCATGTAGGCGAGGACGCCCGCGTCACTCGCCAGCCACGCCTGTCGCAACGCCCGGCCGCGTCCCTTCTCGGTGAGCTGGATGACCCGTACGTCGGGCAGCTCGTCGGCAAGACGGCGGGCGATGATCGGGGTCGCGTCAGTGCTTGCGTTGTCGGCGATCGTGATCTGCGCAGTCAGCGGGAACGACACCGACAGAAAGTCGTGCAGCCGTCGAACGGACGCTTCGAGATCGGCTGCCTCGTTGAAGACGGGCACGACGATGTCGACGGCCGGCGCGGTCCTGATCCGGGATCGGTGGGTCGGAAGATGCTCTATGGCGACGGTCATGACAGGAGACTGTCGGCCGAAGGTCAGTGCAACGTGAGCGTTACCTGCGAAATGTCTGTGAATCTCGGTCGATACGTGGAGTTCGCCCGATTAGACCGAAATGCGATACGCGACTTCCGGCTCCCTTTTGCCCTTCAGCTTCAGTGAGACCCTCTTGCCGGTCGCCTCGTCAGTCACCACTCGGGTGGACGCCATGATCTGCCCGGACTTGGCCTGGCCTTGGAGTCTCGCCGCGGTGTTGACCACGTCGCCGACGGCGGTGAAATCGTAGACCGCGCTGTCGCCGATGTTGCCGACGAATGCCTCGCCGAAGTCGAGGCCGACACCGACGTTCACGAAGTTGCCCTCCGCGCTGCCGTAGCCGATCGACGTGAGCAGCCGTCTCGCGTGCTCCAGCATCAGCTGTGGGACGTCTCGGCCCGGCAGCAGCGCCGGCAGGTAGAGCGCCATCACCTCGTCCCCGATCAGCTTGTCGATGATCGCCTCGGGGAACAGCGCGGCCTCCGCGGCGCCGTAGAACCGGCGTAGCAGCTTGGAAAGCTCCTCCGGGCTGGCGGCTTCCGCTGCGGACGTAAAACCGCGGATGTCGGCGAACAGCACGCCGACCGGCATCGTGGTGCCGCCGGGCGGCGACATCTCCACACAGCTCGCGCAGAAGTTGGGGTTCTTGCGCGACGGCCGGTAGCCGAGCGGGCGAGCGACGTAGCGGCCGAATCCGGCGAACGGGGCGCTGCACAACCCACAGCGGGGGCTGGCCGGCATCGACAGCCACATCCGCTTGATGAAGCGGCCGGAGTCATGGGTGACCTGCCAGAGCGCTTCCCAGTCTTCAGACCGCAGCGGTTCGCTCTGAGCTCGTCCTGCCTTGCGACGGAGCCGCCGCAACGCCATCCGTTGCCAGGCGGTCTTGTGGTCGTCGGTGACATCGAGGGGTGCATCGCCCGTCATATACGGGGCTCCCAGGTGAAGAACCGAATCGCGACGAGCAGGCCACCGATGCCCCACACGGCGACCACGAGCACGTCGGTCCAGCGGAACGGCGTACCGATGAAGCCCGACATGATGCCGTTCGCAAAGTGCCGCACCGGGAAGATGCGACCAACCCACTTGACCCAGCCGTCCGCGTCGTCGCCCATCGGGATGAACACCCCCGACAAGAACAGCAGCGGCAGAACCGTCGCGTTGACGACCGGGGTAGCCGACTCGGCGTTCGGGATGATCGTGGTGACCGCGAAGCCCAGCGCGCAGAACGACATCGCGCCGACCGCGAGCATTACGAGGAACCTGATCAGCGGCATGCCCAACGGAATCTCGGCGTCGTACGCGACGTGACCGAAGCCGGCTGTGATCGCGACCAGCAGCAACGCGATCAACAGCGCGTGCAGGACACGTGCGGCGAAGAACACGATCGACGGCATGGGCGTCCCGCGCGCCCGCTTGAGCAGACCGATGTCGCGCTGCACCGCGAGCAGCACGCCCACGTAGACGTAGCAGGCGGTGATCACTCCGAAGGAGGCCATCTGAGCGACGTAGTACGTCGACTGGCGGAGCTCCTGGCCGAACAGCAGGACCTCCCCGTCGCCGAGCAGCGACGTGAAGATCACGAGGAACATCAGCGGGAACGCGAAGGTGAAGAAGGCCGCGGCAGGGTTGCGCCAGTACGCCCGGTTCACATACCGCAGCTGGAAGCCGGTCATCTTCAGGAACCTCACGACGAGGTTCCATGGTCCGCGAGGATCTGCAGGTAGGTGTGCTCGAGGGTGGGTCGTTGCACCTGCAGGTCGTCG
The DNA here is from genome assembly GCA_035545635.1 of Mycobacteriales bacterium. GTDB lineage: Bacteria > Actinomycetota > Actinomycetes > JAFAQI01 > JAFAQI01 > DASZTV01. The sequence goes on from DASZXY010000011.1 coordinate 28,845, forward strand.
AGGTTGAGGCCGTTGCGCCGCGCCCACCCCGTCAGCCGGTGCAGCGCGTCGGTCAGGTCATCCGGCTCGATGACGCACCGTCCGCTGGTGTCGACTCTTGAGGTGAGACCGCGTGGCGGAGCAACGCCATCCGGGATCTGAAAGGTGAGGCGCGGGCGTTGCCGGTCCCGGCCGCCGAGGCGTGCGGGCGTGTCCTCGACGATGATCCTGCCGTCCGCGATGATCGCGACGCGGTCGGCGAGCTGCTCGGCTTCCTCCATGTAGTGCGTGGTCAGCAGGATCGTCTTGCCGAGCTCGGCGAGGTCCCGCACGATCTGCCAAGCCTCTTGCCGCGCTGCCGGATCGAATCCAGTCGTTGGTTCGTCGAGGAACAGCAGATCGGGGTCGCCGGCCAGTGCGATGGCGACATCGAGTCGGCGGCGCTGACCACCGGAGAGCTTGATCACCCGGGTGTCGCGCTTGGCGGTCAAGCCGACCAGGTCGACGACCTCGTCGACCGGTCGTGGCCGTGGGTAGTAGTAGGCGTACAGCGCGATGGTCTCGGCCACCGTCAGGTGCGGCTCGATCCCGCTCTCCTGGATGACGATCCCGATCCGGTCCTTGAGCGCGTGCAGCTTCTTGCCCGGATCGACGCCGAGGACCTCGACCTCACCGCCGTCGCGCTTGCGGTAGCCCTCGAGGATCTCGACCGTCGTCGTCTTGCCGGCACCGTTAGGGCCGAGCAAGGCGAACACCTCACCCGTCTTGATGTCGAGGTCGACCCCGTTGACCGCCTGGACGTCGCCGTACCGTTTGGTCAGGCCGCGGACCCGCACCGCGGTCGATGTGCTCATGCCGTGCTCTACTCCGCCACACCTTTGGGCGCGCGCTGCTTCATGAAACCGAACATGTAGCCCGCGATCCTTCGCATCTGGATCTCGTCCGAGCCTTCGGTGATCCGGTAGCGGCGGTGGTGGCGATAGATGTGCTCGAACGGCTTGTGCCGCGAGTATCCGAGACCACCGTGCACTTGCATCGCCTGGTCGGCGGCGTCGCAGCAAAGCCGGTTGGCCTGGTAGTTGCACATCGAGACCTCACGCGATGCGGCGAAAACGCCTTCGGTGTCCATCCGCCACGCGGTCTTGTGAATCAGGGCGCGCAGCATCTCGGCCCGTGTCTGCAGCTCGACGAGCGGGAACTGGATCGCCTGGTTGGCGGCGAGCGGCTTGCCGAACGGCTTGCGCTCCTGCGCGTACTTCACCGACTCGTTGATGCAGAACTGCGCCGCGCCGAGGCTCGACGCGGCCTGGCGAATCCGGTTCTCATTGAAGAAGTGCTGCACGATCTGAAGCCCCCGGCCCTCCTCTCCGAAGATCGCGGAGTTGGGAACTCGCACGTCGGTCAGCGAGATGTGCGCGTGGTCTGTCGGCATGTTGAAGGTCCAGAGGTACTCCTCGACCTTGAAGCCGGGGGAGTCCGTCGGCACGAGGAACGCGGTGATGCCGAGACCGTCACCGGGCCCGCCCGAGGTGCGGGCCATGATCATGTCGTACTGCGCGACGTGGATACCCGTGTTCCACGTCTTCTCGCCGTTGATGACCCACTCGTCGCCGTCACGAACGGCGTTGGTCTCCATGTGTGTCGCGTCGGAGCCGTGGTCCGGCTCGGTGATCCCGAACGCGAAGAACTTACGGCCGTTGAGCAGGTCGTCGATCCAGGTCGCCTTCTGCTCCTCGCTGCCGTAGTGGAGCATCAGCAGCAGGCCGACGTTGTTGCCGACGATCGAGTGCTCGTTTTGCAGATCGTTGTGAAGTCCGAGGCCCTTCGTGGCGAGGTGCTCGCGGATCACCGCCATGGCGAGGTTGGAGCCGTCCTTGCCGCCGTACTCCTTCGGGTAAGGGAAGCGGTAATGGCCGGCCTTGTCGGCGCGCTGGCGCGCCTCGCGGAGCAGCAGCTCCCACTCGTGGTTCGGCAGCCCACCGCGCTCCCAGTCGGTGCGGGCGTCCTCGCGCCGGTGGTCGAAGAAGCGAATGTTGTCGTTCTCCGCCTCGAGCGGCTTGATCTCACGCTCGATGAAGTCATCCAGCTCGTCGAGGTACGCCGCGAGCTCGGCGGGCAGCGCGAAATCCATGATCGGAACCTAGCCCTCTCTCGGTGCGAGGTGCTTCGGGTTGGCGATCTTGAGGTTGGCTTCGACCGACGGGCGCAGGGCCGTGAGCAGCTCGCCCATCCGTCCGTCCATGTCCCCGTCGCGGATCGCTGCGACAAGTGCCTCATCGTCCGCGATACCGAGGGAGGCCAGGCGATCCGCATGATCGACCGCGGCGGCCGGACCGTCGGTGAGCTCCCGCCCGAGGATCGCCATGACGTTCGCGGCAACGAGGGTCTGGAACTGCAACCGGCCCTCGAGCGCCGGCATCAGCTCCTCGCGCATGAAGCCCTCTACCGCCTTGGCGAGGTCGGCGGCGCTCGGGTACCGCGAGTCCGTCACGAGGTGAGCTCCTCGAGCAGGTTGAGCACGTCGTACTCCTGCTCTGCGAGCCGGCGGCCGATGGCGGCGAGCTCGACTGACTTCTGGCTGCCCGACAAGTGGCGGTTTGCCTGAACGACGCAGATGACGCCCCACTTCACAGTGCCGAGCAGCTCCCACCACTTCACGACGTCGTGGTCGACGGCGATGCCGGAGGTCTTCTCATAGCCGGCGAACAGGTCGTCGTACTCGCCGAACCCTCCGACCGGGCCCTTGCCGCCGAAGCGCCAGGCTCTGGTGCAGAGCCAACCGAGGTCCTCCATCGGGTCGCCTCGATGGGCGAGCTCCCAGTCGAGCACCGCGCGCAGCTCGTCGGTGCCGATGATGAAGTTGCCGTGCCGGAAGTCGCCGTGCACAACAGACGTTCGCGTCGACGGTGGCCGATGCTGCTCCAGCCAACGTAGGGCGAGCTCGAGCATCGGGGAGACGACGCCGCTGCCATCGAGGATCGCCCGCAGCCCGTCCAGCTGATAGCTGTCCGGCGCGGCCGGGAGGACGCTCAGGTCCATCTGGTGCAGGTTCCCGAGGATCTCGCCGCACTGCGCGGCAAGCTTCGGTCGCACGTCGGCGTACTGCTCGTCGCGCAGGATCTTGCGGGCGATCGTCTCGCCGGCGACCCGGCGCATCACGACGTACGGCGCACCGAGCTGCTCGGACTCCGCGGACGCAGCGAGAACCTCGGGGACAGGCACCCCGACGCGCGCCGCCTCCCGCATCAGGTCGGCTTCGAGCAGCATCGTCGCGCCGACAGCATCACCCAGGCCGTCCGGCGCACGGCGAAGGATCAGCTCCTCGACCCCGTCGTCATGAGCCGCGTCGAAGGAGAAGGTCTGCCGGCTGGCGCCCCCAGAGAGCCGGACCAGGCCGCGGATCTCGACCGGGCCGCCGAGCGCGTTGCCGACGATGTCGGCGAGGGCGGCGGAGTCCACTCCGGCAGTTTCCCTGATTCAGCTCACCGTTACTCGAGGGAGGCGCGTTGCGGCCCGCTTCCTGCGTGAACGGCAGCCTGCTCGGGCGATCGGGGCCTCGGCAGGATGGGCGCCGCGTCGCCGAGTCCGACCGGGTAGGTGTGGGCGGAGGCCAGCAGGCCTTCGATCTCGTCGACGGTCACGGGCGGGCTGAACAGGTAGCCCTGACCGAGCTCGCAGTTGAGCTGCTGGAGGGTCCGGAGCTGGTCGATCGACGCGATCCCCTCGGCGACAACTTGGAGATTGAGGCTCGCTGCCATCTCGATGACGGATTGCACGAGCTGGCGGGTTCGCGGTTTGCGGAGGTCGCTCACGAAGAGCTTGTCGATCTTCATCACCGTCAGGTCCAGCTGCTGGAGGTAGCGCAGTGACGAGTAGCCGGTGCCGAAGTCGTCGACGGCGATCGCGGCGCCGGCGGCGCGAAGGTCGGCCACTGTGCGGCTCGCGTTGTGCAGGTTCGCCTCGAAGGCCTGCTCGGTCACCTCGAACGTGATCTGGTCAGCGCGGAGTCCAGCGTTGCGGATCGTCGTCAGCGCGAAGTCGACGAAGCCGGGATCGGCGAGCTGCCGCGGTGAGACGTTCACCGCCATCCTCAGTCCGGGCCGGTTGTGCGACTCATACAGGTGGGCGAAGTCCGAGGTGGCGGTCGAGAGGGCGAAGGCACCGAGGACGTTGATCGATCCGGCTTGCTCGGCCAGCGGAATGAAGACGCCGGGACTCACCATCCCGAGCTCGGGATGCTGCCATCGCAGCAACGCCTCGACACCGCGGATCGCGCCGGTGGCGAGGTCGACGACCGGCTGATACAGGACATGGAATTGTTTGAGGTCCGGGTTCGCGACGTCTTCGCTGATGCGCAGCTGGCGCGCGATCTCGGCACGGCTGGTCGCGTCGAGGACCGTGACCGCAGTGTGGCTTCGCCGGTGCGACTTCGTCCGGTACATCGCTGCGTCGGCATGGGCGAGCAGCTGCCCCCCGGTCTCAGGCGGCTGTCCCGTGACCACCCCGATGCTCGCGTGCACGGTGAACGAGTGGTCGCGGATGTTGATCGGGTCGTCGAAGCAGGCCGCGAGCCGGTCGATGACGGCCGTACGACGGACGTCGTCGACTCGGCAGGTGAGCACGGCGAACTCGTCACCGCCGAGCCGCGCGATGGTGTCTGCGCCGCGAAGCCGGGACGCCATCCGCTGGCCGAGCATCCGGAGCACCTCGTCGCCGGTTGCATGGCCGTGGTTGTCGTTGATGAGCTTGAACCCGTTGAGGTCGACGAGGATCAGCGTCACGGGCCACTGCGCCTGGTCGCTGAGGGCGGTCTCCAGGGCTTCGTTGAGGCCGAGCCGGTTGGCGAGCCCGGTCAGCTCGTCGACGCGAAGCGCCGACTCCAACTCCACCCGGCGCCCGTCCAGCTCGTCGACGAGCCGTTGCTTGTCCCGGGTGGCGGCGAACTGACGGAAGACGAGCGCGACGGCGATGAACATCGCCGGCAAGAGCATCCGGTTCGGCAAGCCCTTCCCGTCCGACAGCAGCTCTGCCGTCATCGCGATGCTGCCGAGAACCGGAAGGAAGGGGAACATCTCGAGCACGGAGCCGTGCAAGCGGCGCGGCGCCATCGGCGTGGTCCGGGGGATTGCAGGTGCGGCAGCGGCGCCCACAAGCAGCAGCAGGCCAGCCTGGTAGACGACCGCGATGAACCCGACGCCGTGCTCGTGGCCGGAGACGAACATCCACATGTCGCAGCTCGCGACCACGCTCAGTCCGGCGACCATCAGCGCCACGGTCCGGGTGGTAGCGACGGCGCAGCGCGCCAATACCGTCAACCCGACCGAAACCACGAACAGGTCGCCGATCGGGAAGGCGTACGCGACTGTCGTCGCAAGTGGGGTGTGGGTCTCCACGAATCGGTGCTGGGTCGTGCTGAACCCGATCAGCAGGAACCACAGCGAGCTCGCGACGAGCGCTCCGTCCGCAACGGCGCGCGCTCGGTGCCCGGTCCGGCGTGACCCGACGGGGATCAGCATCAGACCCGCGGCGGTGAGTGGCACGTAGGACAGCGACACCGCGTCGCCGATCCAAGGCAGTGGTGGCTCCCGGTGCGCCACCACTTCATACAGCGCGACCATCAACGCCGACGTGAACGAGCAGATCAGCGCGGCCAGGAGGAGCAAGCGGCTGCGTCGCAAGGCGTCGTCGCGGCGCGAGCCCTTCAGAAGCAGAGCGGCGACGGTGACAAGAGTTGCGACGGTGACGAGCTCCATTGCCACCGCGCCGGCAGCAACGAGGAGCAGCGATGCAAGGGCTGCCGCGGTGAGCAGGAAGAGGCGAAGCCGCGGCGCCGCCAGCGGCCCTGGAAGGAACCCTTGCACCTACTAAGTCTCAGCCGCGGAGCAAACCGTGCACATCGTCCACTCGACCCGAATCTTCCTGACCCGACGGACTACTCGCCTAGTCCGAACGAGCCAGGTCCGCTCGGTGCGGCCTATGCCCGGGTGAGCTCCAGGACCGGGATCGTCCGGATGCCGGCCGTCTTCTGGGCGTACTCTGCGAACCCGGAATAGCGGCGCGCCTGCTCGGCGTACACCGCATCGCGTTCCTCGCCCGCAAGGTCGCGCACCGTCACCGGATAGTGCTCTGTGCCGATCTCGACCGAGCCCTCGCCCGCGGCGACCAGGTTGTAGTACCAGTCGGGGTTCGTCGGCTGCCCACCCTTGGAAGCGAAGACGTAGACGACCTTGTCGTCGGTCTCACTGGCCAGGTACATCATCGGGTTGACGAACTCGCGGCCGGTCTTACGGCCTCGGTGGTGCACCAGCACCATCGGGGCGCCTTCGAAGTTCCCACCCACCCGGCCTTCGTTGGCGCGGAACTCCTCGATGATCTTCGTGTTCCAGTCGACTACTTCGGTCACGACCGCTCCTCGTTAGTTGCTCACACAAGCAACGCTCGGTGCGGTGGGAATCCTTCCCGGATCAGTACTCGCCTTTGATCACGAAGAACGAACCCCGAATCGTGCCGGCCAGCTTCGACTTCTGTCGGGCGAACTTGAAGGACGACAGCTCGTCGGGGACCTCCATGCCCTCGGACAGCTTGAAGCCGACGGCGCGCTTGCCACCATCAGCCAGCGTGTAGAGCACGTTGACCACCAGGCCGTTTTCGTAGATGACCTCCGGCCACCGGATGCCCTCGACCTCGATGTCCGTCGCCTCGAGCGGAGGGGAGGAGATGACGATGCCGCGCTCTTCCTTGAGGATCTTGCTCACCCAGGCGATCGTCTTCTTCGCTTTGGCGCTGCTCGCCGGCTCGGTGACGAACGTGTGGTCGTACTTGTTCTTGAAGTAGCGAGCCTCGTTCGCCCGCAGACCGGCGAGCGCGTCGGCTACCGGGGAGGACTCGAGACCAACGGTAGAGACGTTCGTGAAATCAACGGTGTATGCCATGGCTCTAGTTTCCGGAGGTCAGGCGGAGCGGCGCTTCTTCGTTTCTGCTTTGTTGGCGCCGTACCGAAGCCCGTCCATCAGCAGGCTGGAGACGCGACACGCCTGGTCCTGCCATCCGGGGACGTCGGACATCATGCAGACCCCCGACAGTCCCTTGAGTACGTCGCGGTAGTCGACATCGGATCGGATGGCACCCTGGGCGACGGCGGCTTCGACCAGCCGCTTCATGACCGAGTCCATCTTCGAATGGCTGTAGGTGAAGATCTCCGCGTCGTGGGAGACGACCGACTTGAGGTGGGTCGCGAGCCCCTTCTTCGTGGAGACGTAGCGCACGAACCGGTTCATCCACTCGGCGAGCGCCTGGTCGCCGGGCAGCGTCGCGAGCAGCTCGTCGGCCTGCGAGGCGATGTCATCGACGTTGTGGCGAAAAACCGCTTCCAGCAGAGCGTCGCGGTTGGGAAAGTGGCGGTAGAGGGTGCCGATTCCGACGCCGGCGGTACGGGCGATCTCCTCCAGCGAGGTGTCGATCCCGTCGCGGGCGAACGCTGCGGCAGCCACCTCGACCAGGCGGTCACGATTGCGTTGTGCATCGGCGCGCAGAGCGCGAGGCGCATCAGCAACCGGCACTCGCGTGGTCACCGACCGGCTCCTTTCTGTCGCCTGTGACCGGTTGGATCAAAAAAGTGTCCCAGGTCACGGGAATAACTCCTTGCTATCCGGAGGTTGCCTCCGGTAGCGTAACGGAAGCAGCCTCCGCTTATGTCATAAGCGTAAGGCGGGGGCCCTTATTCCGCAACGCGTACCACGCAGACACGTAACTAATGAGAAGGCACCACCATGACCGCAGACCATGACCGGCGCTGGCTGGCGCTCGCCGTAATCGGCATCGCGCAGCTGATGATCATCCTCGACGCCTCGATCGTGAACATCGCACTGCCCGACGCGCAGACCGCGCTCCACATCTCCAACGCCGACCGCCAGTGGGCCGTCACGGCGTACACCTTGACCTTTGGCGGCCTCCTGCCTCTCGGTGGAAGGGTCGGCGACTACCTTGGCCGCAAGCGCATCTTCCTGATGTCGCTGTTCGGCTTCGCAGGCGCTTCCGCACTCGGCGGTGTCGCGCAGAACGGCGGGATGCTGTTCGGTGCCCGCGCCGTCCAGGGCGTGTTCGCCGCGCTGCTCGCGCCGGCCGTGCTCTCCCTGATCACCACCACTTTCACCGAGGCGAAGGAGCGGGCGAAGGCGTTCGCTGTGTACGGCGCCATCTCCGGCACCGGCGGTGCGCTCGGGTTGATCGCCGGTGGCGCGCTGACGCAGTACTTCTCCTGGCGCTGGACGCTGCTCGTGAACACTCCGATCGCGATCGCGGTGGCGTTCGCCGCCGTACCGCTGCTCAAGGAGAGCCGCGCTGAGGGCGACCGCAAGTTCGACATCCCCGGCACCGTCGCGGTGACTGCCGGCCTCGCGCTGCTGGTCTACGGCTTCAGCCAGGCTTCGGTCCACGGCTGGTCGGCGCCTCGCACGCTGGCTGAGCTGATCGTCGCGGGCGTGATCCTCGCGCAGTTCGTCATGTACGAGACTCGCGCGAAGAACCCGATCCTGCCGCTGCGCATCGTGCTCGACCGCAACCGCGGCGGCGCGTACGGCGCGTTCCTGCTGACCACGCTGGGAATGTTCAGCTCGTTCCTGTTCCTGAGCTACTACTTCCAGGGTGTGCTCGGGTTCAGTCCGCTGAAGGCAGGGATCGCCTTCCTGCCGTTCCCGCTCGGTGTCATCACGTCGTCGACCATCGCGTCGAAGACGTTGCCGAGGTTCGGTCCGCGGGCGCTGCCGATGGTCGGTTTCACCTCAGCAACGCTCGGCATGCTCTGGCTGACTCAGCTGCCGGCGCACTCGGCGTACTGGCTGCACGTCGTCCCGGCGATGCTGCTGATCAGCCTGGGCATGGGCCAGGTGTTCGTGCCGCTGTCGTCGACCGCGCTGACCGGAGTGCCGAACCACGACGCGGGTGCTGCAAGCGCCCTTGTCAACACGATGCAGCAGATCGGCGGCTCGCTCGGGATCGCGTTGCTCAACACGATCGCGACCAGCGCGACCGCGTCGTTCGCCGCGGCGCACCATGTGCTACCGACGACGGCCGCCGCTCAGGTGCATGGGTTCTCGCGAGCCTTCTCGGTGTCGGTCGGCATCCTGGCCTTCGCCTTCATGGTGGTCGCCGTGCTGATCCGTCGCCCGGACGCGCCGGCACCGGCCGCCACGGAGAACGACCACGTGATCGAGCTCGAACCCGCCGCACTGGTGGGGGTCGGCTGACCGCCGGTCACTGAGCTCGAACCAGCGGAGCTCTCAACTCTCGGCCCTCGCGGTCGCTCCCCGCTCACACCAGCGGGCGGGGCGGCTGCGGGGGCCGAGTTGTTGTGCGCTTCGCGGGAGCGAGCTGGGCCGCGAGCTTGGCCGCGATGCTGGTCGACCCTGACCCGCGACTGGCACCATGGCCGGTGGCGAGATGGCACAGGCGTGAGGGGTGGGCGTGGGAGTCGACGTCACGGTCTCGACCGTCATCGCCCGCCCGCGCGACGTGGTTGCGACCTTCGCGGCCGACCCGACGAATGCACCTGTCTGGTACCGGCGGATCGCCTCCGTCGAATGGCGCACGTCGCCGCCGGTCGGGGTCGGATCCGAGATGGACTTCGTCGCCCGCTTCATGGGACGACGCCTTGCCTACACCTACGTCGTGCGCGAGCTCATCGCCGGTGAGCGGCTGGTGATGTCGACCGCGCAGGGCCCGTTCCCGATGGAGACGACGTACACCTGGGCGGACGCCGGCGACGGCACGCGGATGAGTCTGCGCAACCGCGGCAACCCCGGCGGGCTCTGGCGGCTGTTCGCTCCGGTGATGGCGTCGTCGGTACGACGCGCGACGTCCGGGGACCTCGCCGAGCTGAAAGCGCAGCTCGAGGCGGCTTAGGTTCAGCTCAACGGCTCGCGTCTTCCAGGTGGTCGAGCAGGCGGTCGAGGAACGGGACTTGACCCTTCACCAGCTTTTCGCGCGCCGTCTCGATGTCGTACCACTCGGCACGGTCGACTTCCGGGTATTCCCGGACCCGCCCGGACCCTTTGGGGTACTCGAGTGTGAAGGTGTTGCTGTGAGCGGTCGTCGCGTCGAAGTCGCCCTCGACGGCGTAGACGGTGATGCGCTTGCCCTTCGGCTGGCGGATCTCGCCCAGCAGGATTCGCTCGCCGTCTGGCGCGGGGCTACCGAGCTCCTCGCGGAACTCACGGAGCGCCGCCGCCAGCGGAACCTCCGTCTCGTCGTACTCGCCCTTCGGAATCGACCAGGCGCGCTCGTCCATCCGCGCCCAGAACGGGCCGCCCATGTGAACGATGAGGACCTCGGGCTCGCCGCGCGTCAGCCGGTAGAGGAGTAGGCCGGCCGCGAGTGTCGCCACGGCAAGAACCTATGCGAGGGTGTCGCCCGTGGCGGACGTTGAGCGGTTCGAGGTTGAGCGCACCATCCAGGCGACACCGGCGGAGGTCTTCGCGGTGCTGTCCTCGCCGGACGGGCACGTCGCGATCGACTCGACCGGAATGTTGCAGTGGGCCGAGGGTGAGCGGGTGCGGGCAGTGGGTGACGAGTTCGTCGTCCACATGGACCGGGAGTCGTTCAACGACTACCCGATGGGCAAGTACGACGTGACCGTCATCATCACGAAGTACGAGCCGGACGCGCTGATCGAATGGACGATCTCGGGGAAGATCCAGCCACCGTTGCGTCACCTGGACGGCTACACGCTGGCGCCGACCGACGGCGGGGCGACACTGGTCACGTCGTACTACGACTGGAGCGAGATCGACGACGCCTACCGGGTCGGCATCTTTCCCGTCATCCCGGAGTCGGCCATCCGCGCAACGCTCGGCATCCTCGCGCGAACAGTCGAGAAGCACTCATAGCGGAGCGGCTCCGCTAGGCGGATTCGCTATGCGGAGTGGCTCTACCGGGTGGATCGACTAGCAGAGCCACTCCGCTAGTCGAAGATGACGATGCGGCGGGCGCCGTTCCCGGCTGCCATCGAGGCGAAGGCGGCGTTGACCTCGTCGAGGCGGATTCGCTCAGTGACCAGCGCCTGCAGATCGAGGCGGCCCGTCACGGCGAGTGTCGCCATGATCGGGATGTCGCGGGTGCCGTCGGTCTGTCCGTACACGCTGCCGCGGATCTGCTTCGCATCGGCCATCAGCGACAGTGCGGGGAAAGTCACGGACTCGTCGTACCGGCCGGCGCCGACCAACGTGACGACGCCGCCGCGACGGGCGGAGGAGTACGCCGACAGGATCGTCTCGGGGAGCCCGACGACTTCGAGCGCGTGGTCGACGCCGACGCCACCGGTCAGCTCGCGGACGGCGGTGGGCAGGTCCATGTCTGAGGTGTCGATGACGTCCGTCGCGCCGTTGCGCTTCGCGGCACTCAGCTGCGACGCGACGCGGTCGGCGGCGATGATGCGCGAAGCACCTGCCAGGCGCGCACCTTGGATCGCCGACAATCCCACGCCGCCACAGCCGATGACGACCACTGTCTCCCCGACCTGAATCCCGGCGGTGCGAACCGCGGCGCCAACACCGGTCGCGACGCCACATCCCAACAGCGAGGCGAGATCGAGCGGTAGGTCGGGGTGGATCTCGATCACCGCCGAGGCGGGGACGACGGTCTCCTCTGCGAGCGTTCCGGCACCCAGCGACTGCCACACCGGTCCATCCGATCCCTCGGCGTACGGCGCGTCGTAGATGTAGTTCATGCCGCTGGTGCAGAGATACGGCTCGCCCCGCAGACAGTGGAAACAGGTCCGGCACGCGTCGTTCCAGGTGAGGACGACGCGCGCACCTTCCTTCACTGTCGTCACCGCGGACCCGACCTCGGTCACGATGCCGGCGCCCTCATGGCCGAGCGAGCACGGCAGCACCGCAGGCATTCCGCCGTCGATGATCGACAGGTCGGAGTGACATACACCGCTCGCCGCAAGACGTACCCGTACGTCGTCGGGACCAAGGTCACGCAACGTCAGCTCGTCGATCACCGCCGGCTCGCCGACCGTGTGCAGCACCGTCGCCTTCACCGCGTTTCCCCCGCTGACGTCTGTGTCATGTCCGGCACCTTCGCCGGTACGGTGAGCGGCGTCAATGCAGGTGGGGAGAGCAGGCATGGCCGAGGTCGTCACCGCATCGCTCGTCATCGACGGCAAGCCGCAGGACGGTGGCGCCGGGACCTACGACGTCCGCAACCCGGCTCGCCCCGCGGAGCTCGTCGGTCACGCCCCGGCCGCCGACCGCGACCAGCTCGACTCCGCAGTCGCCGCGGCGCGACGCGCTTCTGCGGAGTGGTCGGCACTGCCGGTTCAGGAGCGGGTTGACATCTTGGTCGCGGCTGCCAACGCGGCGACTGAGCAGGCCATGGCCGCCGACCTCGCGACCAGGTACACCCGAGAGCACGGCAAGGTCCGCAGCGAGGCGGAGTTCGAGATCGTGACGGCACCGGTTCTGCCGTTGATGCTCGGCGGGATGGCGGAGGCGGCGCTCGCGCCGTCACTGATCGAGCCGCCGGCGGCGTACCCGCGACTGCAGCGCGAGCCGTACGGCGTCGCCGCGCTGATCCTTCCGTTCAACTGGCCGATCGCGGTCACGATGATGAAGCTGTCGTCGGCGCTCGTAACCGGCAACACCGTGGTCGCAAAGGTGCCGCCGACGGTGCCTCTCGCAACGCTGCACTTCGCCGGGTTGCTCGCTGCCGAGCTCCCGCCGGGCGTCATCAACTTCCTGTCCGGTCCCGGCATCGAGATCGGCAGTGCGCTGGTCTCGCATCCGGACATCGACGTCATCTCGCTGACCGGCGGAGTGGCGACCGGCAAGGCCGTGATGGCTGCCGCGGCGCAACGGCTTCGACCGGTGCTGCTCGAGCTCGGTGGTAACGACGCCGCGATCATCGCGCCTGACCTGCCGATCTCCGACGCGCTGGCGGACCAGCTCTACGGCGCGACGTACACGACGTCCGGCCAGGTCTGCATGGCGGTGAAGCGGCTTTACTGCCCGCGCAGCAAGGTCGCGGAGCTCGCGGATGCTCTGCTGGCCCGATGTGATCGCGAGGTCATCGGTGACGGCCTCGCGCCCGAGACGACGCTCGGGCCGATGCATACCGCCGCTGGGCGCGACCGGGTCGTGCAGATGATTGCCGACGCGGAGTCCAAGGGCGCGACTGTCCGCACCGGCGGGCGGCTCCGCGACGAGGACGCCGACAGCGATGGCTACTTCGTGCTGCCGACTGTTGTCACCGACGTACCGGACGACGCCTCGCTCGTGGTCGACGAGCAGTTCGGTGCGGTCGTGCCGATCATCGGCTACGACGACATCGACGACGCGGTGGCGGTTGCTAATGCCACCGAGTTCGGACTCACCGCGTCGGTGTGGACGGCGGATGACGAGGTCGGTGAGCGGATCGCGTCTCAGCTGGTTGCGGGAACCGTCGCGATCAACACCCATGGCATGGCGGCGCAGGACCCGCGGCTGCCGTTCGGCGGGGTCGGGGCAAGCGGAATCGGCAGAGAACTAGGGCCGGACGGCCTGCTCGCCTTCACCCAGCCGCGAGCTTTGATCCGCCGGCCACCCCCCGCCTGAACCGCGAGGGTGTCTTACGACCAGCCGGGCATTGCCGCCTTGGGCGGCGCGATCGAGAGGACCTCCGGGAAGGGCTCGGGCGCTTCCTCGAGGTGGTCGGGCGCATCTTCGGGCAGGTCCGCAAGCGCGGCTTCGAGAGCTTCGGCCAGTGAGCCGCGGTGCAGTACGACGACCTCGGCGTGGTCCTGCGTCGAGGTCGTCTCGCCCTGGGCCACCTCCGGCTGGGAGAACTGAGCGAAGGCAACCGGGATCGAGGCGGACTCGTGCCGCACCGGCATCTGGGGCGGAAGCCCGCGGTCGGTCTGCGCGCCCTTTGCGAACGGGTTGGGCGGCATGATCGGCTCAGCGGGGCGCTCGACCGGCTGCGGCACGCCGTACCGCGGCGCCGGAGCGGGCATCGACGTCGCGACGGCACGCTGCTCGGCCTGCGCACCGGAGCGCCATGGGTTCTCGACGGGAGGCATCGCCGGCGCGGGCATCACCGGCATGGCCGGCGCTGCCGGCGGGGCCAGCGATGGAACGGTGCCGACTGCGAGTCCACACCCCATGCAGACCGTCGCGCTTGGCTGCATCTGGGTGGCGCATCGCGCACACGCCGCCATAGGGATCCCTCCCGATTAGTCGGATTTCCCCCTCATCGTCGCCCTCGGCGGCCCTCCCCGCCATCCCCCGGGTAGCCGCACCCGTGTACGGCATTTGGCGGACAGCCATTCGTGTGTCACCTGGATGGCCGCCGCTGAACTTGCGTGCGTTAGTGCATGGAAGTTGATGACAAACGGCCGGTGGGGCCATACGTTCACCCCGATGCGCCGTACTCGATCACTGCTCGCCGCCGTCGCCGTAATCGGACTTCTGGGGGCTTGTGGCACACAAGTCGCCGATTCCAAGCGTCGCGCGCTCGCGGCCGCCCAGCTCCGGCAAGGCACTGCCGCCGGCTCCGGGCCCGTCACCGGGGTGCAGCCGGGTACGTCGACCGCCCTTCCGGGCGACACCGGCGTCCTCCCGGACCCGACCACGGTGACGGGCGGCGGGCAGACCGCGACCGGCGGCGGGTCCGGGACCACCACCACGACCACGGGTGGAGGCAAGACCAAGCCCGGGAAGAGCGGCGGGAAGACGACTTCGGGCGAGGTCTCCGGGATCGGGGCGCCCGCGCCGGCGGGAGGCAACGGCGGTGCGACCGATGTGGGTGTCACCGCAACCCAGATCCTGCTCGGCAACGTCGCCGATCTCTCCGGTCCGCAGCCCGGTCTGTTCCAGAGCGCGGTCAACGGCACCAACGCCTACCTCGCCTACATCAACAGTCTTGGTGGCATCTACGGGCGGCAGCTGAAGGTCGACGTCGCCGACTCGCAGACGACCTGCGAGGGCGACCGCAACGGTCACCAGCAGCTGATCACCAAGGTCTTCGCGTTCTCCGGCTCGTTCGCGCTCAATGACCAGTGCGGCGCCACCGTGCTCGCCCAGCACAAGAACGTGCCCGACGCGCACATTGCGGTGACGCCGTCAGCAAACGCGCTGCCGAACAACTTCAGCGTCGACCCGGTCGGCAGCACGGTGAACACCGGTCCGTTCGCCCTGATCGCCCAGAAGTACGGCCACGCCAAGGTCCAGCACGTCGGGTTCCTTTGGGCGAACCTGCCCGCGGTCAACAACGTCGCCGCGCTGTCGATCAAGGCCGGCGAGAAGGTGGGCTGGAACTTCATCGTCCATCAGTCGGTCTCTCCGACCTCGACGGACTTCACGCCGCAGATCATCCAGATGCGGCAGCGCGGCGTCCAGGTCTTCTACACGCTCTTCGACGCGCAGGAGCTCGCCGAGTTCGTGCGCAACGCGAACCAGCAGAACTTCCATCCGCTGATCGTCGCCCCGTTGGTCTACGACCAGACGTTCTTCCAGCAGCTCGGCGGCGCAGCGCTCGCCAACGGCATCATTGGTTTCAACGGTGCGACGCTGTTCTTCAGCAAGGCCGACGCGCAGAACATCCCGTCCGTGGCGTTGTTCCAGAAGTGGTACGCCGCTGTCACCCACAACGGCCCGGCCGACACCTTCGCAGCGGATGCGTGGTCGGAGACGGAGCTGCTCGTCAACGCGATCGCCGCGGCCGGTCCCGACCTGACCAGGCTGAAGGTGCTTGCCGAGCTGCGCAAGGTGCACTCCTTCGACGCGAACGGGTTCTTCGCGCCGGCCGATCCGGCCGACAAGAAGGCCGGCACCTGCTTCGTGCCGTGGATCATCAAGAACGGCGAGTACCTGCGGACCGACACCTCACCGACGAAGTTCCGCTGCCAAGGAGCCCAGGGCTAGAAGGCGTGATCATGGCGAAGTAGTCAGACACGCCGGGCGTGTCTGACTAAAACGCCATGATCACCGTGGTCAGACGGGGATCTTGACGGTCATTCGCTTGATGCCGTTGATGAAGGACGACCGCAGCCGGTCGGGCTCGCCGACGACCTCCATCTCGGGCATCAGCTCGAACATGTTGCGGAACGCGACCGCGAGCTCGCGCCGCGCGAGGTTCGCGCCGAGGCAGAAGTGCGGGCCGCGCGCGCCGAAGCCGACGTGCGGGTTCGGCGTACGGGTGATGTCGAAGACGTCCGGGTTCTTGAACACCGACTCGTCACGGTTCGCCGAGTTGTAGAACAGGATGAACTTCGACCCTTCGGCGAACTCCTGTCCGCCGACCGTCACGTCGCGAGTCGCGGTACGACGCATCCAGACCACCGGGCTCGAGTAGCGAACGATCTCCTCGACGGCCGGCTTGGTCATCGAGTCGTCGGCCATCCACGCCTTCTTCTGCTCCGGATTGCGCCACAGGTCGTAGACACCGTGGCTGGTCGCCGTACGCGTCGTCTCACTGCCCGCGACGCACAGCAGGATGAAGAATGACGCGATCTCCTGGTTGGTCAGTGACTCACCGTCGACGACTGCGTTGACCAGCGCGGAGGTGAGGTCGTCGGTCGGGGTGTCCTTGCGCTCCTCGGCGAGCTTGAGCATCAGGTCCGACAGCAGCTGGCCGGCCGTGAGCACCATGCCCATGCCTTCTTCGGGCGTTGCGATGAAGTCCGGGTCGCCACCCGAGAGGATGACGTTGGTCTGCTGGAGGACCATCGCCTCCTCGCTCTCGGGGATGCCCATCATCCGGCAGATGATCCGCAGCGGAAGTAGCGCCGCGACCTCGTGCACGAGGTCGAACTCGCCGTTGTTCTCCTCCGCGACCTTGCGGGCGTCGGCGAGGATGCCGCGGCTGACTGTTTCGACGTCCTCGATGACCTCTTCGAGCATCTTGGGCGTGAAGGCCGAGGAGACGATCCGCCGGATCTTCGCGTGGCGCGGGTTGTCCATCGAGATCATCGAGCCGTAGAACTCCTGCATCTCCATCGGCAGGTCGAGGATCGACGTCGCGCCCTGTCCGCTGCAGAACAGGTCTGGTGTTGCGCTGATGTGCTCGACGTCGGCATGCCGCGTCACCGCGTAGTAGCCCGGTCCCTTGGGGAAGAACGGCAGCTCCGGCTCTTCGAAGTACGCGATCGGCGCCTCCGCACGCAGCTTCGCGAAGGCGGCGTTGCGCTCCTCGGGTCCCTTGGCCCAGAACTCCTCGTCGGAGAGGTTGATGCCGAGGTCGGTTCCGGCGATGGTGGTCATGACTCTCCTTCTTGGTCCTGAATCAGCACAGTCAGCTTGCGAGCTCTGGGATGACGCCGAGGTAGGCGGCTTGGACGGCAGGGTCGGCGCGGATCTCCGCTGGCTTGCCGGCACCGATCAGCCGGCCGAAGTCGAGAACGTGGATGCGGTCGCACACGTGCATGACGAGATCGACGTCGTGCTCGACGAGAAGCACCGCGGTGCCGGACGCGGCCAGGTCGCGAAGCAGCCGACCGAAGGTCTCGGTCTCGGTCGGCGACAGACCGGAAGACGGCTCGTCGAGCAGCAGCACCTTCGGCCGGATCGCGAGGGCCCGGGCGACCTCGACCAGTCGCGCGACGCCGGTAGGTACGGCGTCGGCCGCCGCGTCGGCGTACGCCGTGACGCCGACCCGCTCGAGCAGCTCGTCCACGACCGACGCCGCTGGACGTGCGTCCTTGCTGAAACCGCGGTGCAGCTCGGCGGCGGTGAGCACGTTGTGCCGCACCGACAGCGACCCGAACACCTCGAGCCGCTGGAAGGTTCGCGCGATTCCCGAACGTGCCCGTCGCGCAGCGGACCACTTCGTGATGTCGGTGCCGTCGAGACGGACGGTGCCGTGCGTCGGCGGCTGCAGCCCGGTGATGACGTTGAACAGCGTCGTCTTGCCGGCGCCGTTCGGGCCGATCAGGCCGGTGACGTGACCTGCCGGGACGTCGAGGGCGACCTCGTTCACCGCCACCAGCCCGCCGAAGCGGACGGAGACGGAGTCGACCTCGAGCAGCACGGTCATGATTTCGCGTCCGCCCGCTTCCGCGGGGTCGGGGGCGTCGGACGGCAGAGGCCACAGAGCTCGAGGCCGGCCTTCGACCGCGGCCGCACGACCTCCTGGCCGCGCATCGCGACACAGTCGATGCGGTGCAGCATCGTGCCGCCCGGTGTCGTGACGAGCTCCTCGGATCGGGCACCGTTGCGACCCGCCGCGCGCTGTCCGGCCGCGATCTCGGTGAGCAGCGCCTCGATCTTCTGCTGATGGTCGCGGTCTCGTGCGGCGGCGGCTTCGGTGTTACGAACCAGCCGCGTCATCCAGTACGAGAAGTACATCGCCGTGCCCACGCCCAGAAGACCGAGCCCGAGGATGCCGCCGGAGATCAGGTACGGCGTCTGCTCCCAGTCGAGCGTCGTCTGCGCGCTGCCGTACCAGCCCAGCAGGATCAGCCCAATGCCCAGCGGCAGCAACACGCTGCCCGCGATGAGGAGCCATGAGTCGGACCAGCGCAGACTGCTGACGCGGATCTTCGACACTGCGCTGCGCAGCTCCGAGACGTTGGAGGCGTCTTCTTCGGCGCTCACTCGTCCTCCTCACATTCCGCACCCACCGGTACGTCGAGAAATCGCCCGGCGACGCGCGGCAGCAGCAACCCACAAGCGATGACGGTCACGATCAGCCCGAGCACCATCGCCCCGGTCGGTCCACCGGCCAGCAGGATGTCGCTCGCGGCCTTGGCGATCTGCGGCGCGATCCCTTCGCCATCGTGGTTGGCGTCCGTGCCGACTGCGCTCGACGGCAGGTCGCTCGGGCCGAGGTTGCTGCCAGAGGCTGTCCCGCCGGCGGTCGTCGTCGACGGAGCTGTCGAGGCCGGAGGCGTAGTGCCTAGCCCGTCACCGACGAGCGACGGCGACGCGTTGACCTGCGCTGAGGCGCGGCCAAGGGTGATCGAGTACGTCGAGCTGTTCGGACGGTAGGTCAGCACCAGTGCGCCCGAGTCGTAGGAAGCGAAGCCGCCGTCGCGGGTGACGAGCGTCTTGGTGAACGTCGTGTGGAGATGCAGCGCCTTCAGCGTCGTACTCAGCAGCTTCGTCACCGCGCCGGTCGGCACCACTGACGTCGCCAAGTGGATGCCGTCGTGGTCGATGGTGACGGGAATGCCGGCGATCGTGACGTTCGCGACCGTGGTGGCCGCGTGACCCGTCGCGGTCTTGCCGTTGCTCACGACGACTGCGTTCGACACCAGCGATCCGATCTTGATCACGCCGCCGGCGAGGTTCAGGTTCGTCACCGCGCTCTGCGCGACGGCACGCACCGTGTGCGGGCCGACCAGGCGTGAGCTGCTCGAACCGGAGAACGCACCAAGTGATCCGAGGGCGGGGAGAGCGGCCTGCGTCTGGGAGGAGGCGGTGACGAGCGTGTGCGACGCGGTGGCCTCCATCACCGTGCCGGGCAGCGTCTTGTTGATCGCGTGCCGGGTGCCGGTGCTGTGGGCCTCCGCCTTGATCGGGTCGTCGAGCAGCTTCGCGATCGGCGTCGGCACACTCGGCTCGAGGATCAGCAGCGCGTCCCCGCCGTTGCCGCCGATGTCGCCCGGCCACGCGATGGACGCAAGACCCGCACCGACGCCGCCGGTCGTCAGCGCGGAGCGCACCTGCGGGATGTCAAGCGAGACGCCCATGTAGATGCCATCGATCCCGATACCGGGCGCGTTCGCGATCCCGGTATAGCTGACCAGCTGCGAGCCGACCGCCGCATGGCTGCGACCGGCCGCGACTCCCATCGCGGCTGGGGCAGAGACCAACACCAGCGCGGTCGTCGCCGCACCGGTGAAGACCAGGACGCGTCGTACGTTCATGCCGTTTCTCCGAGGTAGGTCTCGTCGAGGTGGCTTGCGACGTCAGCGGGTTGGCCGACTCGCAAGATCCGTCCCGCGGCCATGAGCACGGCGTAGTCGGCGATGGCGAGCGCGGTGTGGGCGAACTGCTCCACGAGCAGCACCGTGATGCCCTTGTCGCGCAGCGTCGCGACGAGCTCGTACAGGCTGGCGACGATCTTCGGCGCGAGCCCCATCGAGATCTCGTCGAGCAGGAGCAGCTTCGGCGACGCCGCGAGGGCGCGAGCCATCGCGAGCATCTGCTGCTCGCCGCCTGACATCGTCCCGGCGACCTGACGCCGTCGTTCTGCCAACCGCGGGAACTCCGCGTAGACCATCTCGGCGACGTCGTGCGCGGACTTGCCCGCGGTGTAGGTCACGAGTCGCAGGTTCTCGGCGACGGTCAGTCGCGGGAAGATGCCGCGGCCTTCGGGGATCAGGCAGACGCCGGCCCTGGCGAGCGCGGCGGTGCTCGCGCCGTTGAGATGTACGCCGGCGACGTGCACGTGGCCCTTGCTCGGGCGGATCCGGCCGCTGGCGACGCCGAGCGTCGTGGACTTCCCGGCGCCGTTCGCTCCGAGGAGCGCGACGATGCTGCCGGCGGGGACGACGAGGTCGATGTCGTGCAGCACGGTGATCCGGCCGTAGCCCGCGCTGACGCCGCGAAGCTCGAGCGCTGGAGGCGTCATCGCAGCCTCAGGCATTGGCGAGGTCCTTCCGCTCGGCGACCAGGCCGGCGAGTTCGATGCGCCGGCGCGGCCGTGACAGCACGCGTCCGACCTCACCTGCGACGCCGTCCGGGAAGCGGCCGATGAACAGCGCCGCGCCACCGGTGACGAGGAACACGAGCCCGCCGAGTGAGGGGACGTGCTGCTGGATGACGGGAAGGACGGCGGTCACGGTCCCCGCGATGAGCGCGCCGACCACGGACTTCACCCCGCCGACCCGCAGCAGCAGATAGAGGACGGCGCTCTGCAATGCCATGAAGTCGTTGGTGCTGACGATTTGTGCACCGAGCCCGCCGAACAGTGCACCGGCAAGACCGGCCAGACCCGAGGAGGCCGCGAACACGACGAGCTTCAGTCGCGGGATTCGCAGCCCGATCGTGGCGCAGGCTGCCGGAGAGTCGTTGAGTGCGGCGAGCTGGCGGCCGTAGCGACCGCGCCGTACGGCGAGCAGTCCGACACCGACCGACAGGAACACGACGCTGCAGAACACGAAGTAGCTGCGGTTGGAGTCGAGCCCGAGACCGGGGAGGGACAGCCGGTGCACATCGAGGCTGCCGGAGGAGCCGAACCGCTGGCCGAAGAACGCGACGTCCATGATCCCACCGAACGCGAAGGTCGCGAGGGCGAGATAGAGGCCGCGCAGTCGCAGAGTAGGAAGGGCGACGAGCGCCCCGACCGCGGCAGGGATCACAACAGCGAGCAGGACGCCGAGCAGAGTGTGCGAGCCGGCCTTGGCCATCGCATAGGCGCCGACGCCGGCGAAGGTCAGCACGCACAGCGACGTCTGCCCGCCGTACCCGGACAGCAGCACGAGTGACGAGGCGATGAGCGCCATCACCACTGCCAACGATGCGGTCTCGAGGTTGGTCTCGCTGAGCGCGCGGGAGAGGACGATCGCGACGACGAGACCACCCGCCGCGACGACCAGCGACTGTCGCGTCGACGGAATCGACGGCAGCCGCCGGGCGAGTGCTGCACTCGTGCGGAGCGGGTCGGGGCGCAGAAACACGAGGACGGCGAACAGCAGCAGCATCGGCATGCCCTGCTGCAGCGTCACCTGGATCGACTGGTGGTTGTCGAGCCCGAGCTGCGTCGAGTAGCCGACGGAGTACGACATCCCGAGGCCGAGTGCTAGCGCGCCGATCGTCGCGACCGGGAGGCTGCGCAGCCGGCCGACCATCGCGGCGGCGTAGCCGTTCACGACGAGCAGCGTCATGTTGAGGATGTTCATCTGGATCAGCGGCACAAGCAGTACGCCGGCCAGCGCGGCGAGCATCGAGCTGAGCGCCCACGCGACCTGCTGCACCTTGGCCGGCTCCTCGCCGTACAAGGCGAGCAGGTCGGGGTTGTCGACGGCGGCGCGCATCGCCATGCCGAGCCGGGTGTGGGTGAACAGCAGCCGCAACCCGACGGCGATCGCGATCGCCACCGCGATGATCAGCAGCTGCATCGCGTTGATCGTGAAGATGCCGATGGTGATCGAGCCGTGCCCGGCCCACAGCGGTACCGAGCGCGCGGTGGTCGGCTTCCAGATCGCGTTGGCTGCTCCGAGCAGGACGAGCAGAAGTGCCAGCGTCATGGCGAGCGACTGGTCGCCGGCAGCGCTGCGGCCGCCGAGCAGGACCCGCGCGACGATCGCGCCGAACAATGGCGCGAGGACGCCGAGCACGATCAGAAGGGAGAAGCCGAGCGGGACGCCCCAGCCTTGGTAGAGCTGCCAGAACGAGAAGGCGCCCATCATCCCCATCGCGCCCTGCGCGAAGTTGAAGACGCCGGCCGTCGTGTAGGTGACGACAAGGCCCGCGGCGGTCAGCGCGTAGACGCAGCCGGTCACAAGCCCCGCGAGCGTGAGGGCGACGAACGTCGTCACGGCATCACCATGACACAACTTGCATGCGCTTCGGCATGTAAGTGCGACATCAGAGCCCAGCTCCTGCGACTAGCTGGTCGCGGGCCGTCGACCAGAGGCGGCGGATTCGGCGCTCGCTCGTGACCGCGCGCAGCAGCCACAGCCCGCGGATCGTCGCCAGCCCGTTGATCAGGAGCTCCGGCGCCGCGGGAAGCGCGGTGAACTCCGGAGCGACGGTCTGCGCGGTCTCCTGCAGGTGGCGGCTGATCTCCTTCTGGAACCGGTCCAGGTGCTCAGCCAGCTCAGGGTCGGTGCGGGAGGCGACCCACAGCTCGATCAAGGCGGTCGATGCGATTCCGGCGTTGAGCTCCCAGAGCCGCTGAAGCAGCAGCTCGTACTGTTCGCGCACCGTCTCGGAGCGTTTCGGCGGCTGCGCGATGAGCTCAGCGATCAGCTGGTCGGTGATGTGCCGAAGCGCCTGCACCACGAGGTCGGCCTTCGTGGCGAAGTAGTGCGCCTGCGCGCCGCGCGTGACCCCGGCCCGGGCGACGACGGATGCAGTGGTGAGGTTGGCGTAGCCGACCTCGTCGAGCTCCTGCAGCGTCGCGTCGAGCAGCGCTCGACGGGTGGTCGCGCGTCGCTCGGCCTGCGTGCGCCGCGGTCGGGCTTTGCCCGCCATGCCAGGTTGCGCGGGCGGATGTTCCGGCGCAGTGGCGAGGTCGGTGTTCGCCGCCATCGGGTCACCGTAACCGCCGATCGCGGGGGCGTACATACCTACCTCAGTGCATGTAACTGGCGGGCTCCGCCCGCCGTTGCACTGGCCTTGACCGCATCTGGCGGCTGCGAAAGATTGTCGGGACCGAATCGCGTTCGAGTTGAAGATCGGGAGATCTGGTGGACTTCGACGACACCCCAGAAGAGGCGGCGTACCGGGCCAAGGTCCGCGACTACATCGCGGCGCACCGCAGCGAGCTGATGTCGATCAGCGAAGGCGGTCGGCGCAACGTCGACCTCGAGAACGCCAAGAAGCACCAGGCGCTGATGTACGACGGCGGGCTCGTCGGCGTGACCTGGCCGAAGGAGTACGGCGGCCAGGGGGGCACCCAGATGCAGCAGGCGATCGTCAACCAGGAGGTCGCGAAGGCAGGACTGGCCGGCTTCGTCGGCGTGATCGGGCTCGGCATGTGCGGGCCGACGGTCATCGCGCACGGCAGCGACGATCAGAAGAGCCGCTACCTCGGGCGGCTGCTGCGCGGTGACGACGTGTGGTGCCAGCTGTTCAGCGAGCCCGCGTCGGGCAGTGATCTCGCGGCGCTGCGCACCAAGGCGGTCAAGACCGACAGCGGCAGCTGGCGGGTCAACGGCCAGAAGGTCTGGACCACGCTCGCGCACGTCGCCGACTACGGCATCCTGCTCACCCGCACCGACCCCGACGTCGCAAAGCACCGCGGCCTGACGATGTTCGTCGTCGACATGCATGCACCCGGCGTGACCGTCCGCCCGCTGCGCCAGATGAGCGGCGTCTCGGAGTTCAACGAAGTCTTCTTCGACGACGTCGAGATCCCTGACGAGGAGCGGCTCGGCGAGGTCGGCGACGGCTGGCGGGTGGCGCTCACCACCCTGATGAGCGAGCGCCTCTCGCTCGGCGGCGGCGGCACGGACGTCGGCACCGGGCTCGACTCGGCGGCCGCGCACGTGGCGAAGCGGATCGGCGAGCTGCCCGAGGACCGGCAGGCGCTGGTGCGGCAGGAGTTCGGCCGGCAGTACGCCGCCTCGCTCGCCACCCGCTACACCGGCTACCGGCAGCTGTCCGCGATCTCGAAGGGGGCGATGCCCGGCCCGGAGGCGAGCGCGGGAAAGCTGGCCGGCACCAAGACCGGCCGCGCGCTCGCGGACCTCGGTGTGCGGCTGCTCGGTGAGGAAGGCGTCTACGCGGTGACGTCAGATGGCGACGGACGCTGGCAGAGCTCGCAGGCCGGCCTGCCCGGCATGGCGATCGCCGGCGGCACCGACGAGATCCTCCGCAACGTCCTTGGCGAACGCGTGCTCGGCCTGCCACCCGAGCCGCGAGCCGACAAGGGCGTGACGTTCACCGACAGCCTCAAGCTCGGCGGTGGCCAGTGAACTTCGACCTGAGCGACGAGCAGCGCCAGCTCGCGGATGCCGCCGCTGACTTCTTCGGCTCGGCGGCATCGCCGAGCGCGGCGCGGGCGAGTCTCGACGGAGGCGCCCCGATCGAGCCGGGTCGCAAGGCGATCGCCGACACCGGCTTCGCCGCAATCACCGTGGCGGAGTCGGCGGGTGGCGGCGGCGGTTCGGTGCTCGACCTCGCGGTCGTCGCCGAGCAGGCGGGCCGGGTCATTGCCGGGCCGAGCCTGATCACGGCGGCGCGTGCGGCGGTCCTCCTTGACGGCCATGACGAGCTGCTCGCGGCGCTGGCCGACGGCAGCAAGGCGTTCGCCGTCGTCGACGGCGACGGCACTGCGACGCTCGACGCGACAACGGCCGACACGTTCATCGCGCTGCGCGACGGCGCGCTCGTCATGGGGAGCGGCACGGTGACCGAGCGGGCACCGATCGATGCGACCCGCGGCCTCGCCGACGTCGTGATCGACGACGCGCAGGTCGTCGTACCGGAGGCTTCGCAGTGGGAGCGAGCCCGGCAGGTCGCGCAGGTGGTGCTCGCGGCTGAAGGACTCGGTACGGCGAGCAAGGCGCTCGAGGTTGCCGTCGACTACGCGAAGCAGCGGGTCGCCTTCGGCCGGCAGATCGGGTCGTACCAGGCGATCAAGCACTCGCTCGTCGACGCGTTCGTCGGCGTCGAGCAGCTGCGGTCGCTGGTGTGGTGGGCGGCGTGGACCGCGGACGAGGCGCCGGAGGAGCTGCCGATGGGCGCGGCCGCGGCGAAGGGGATGGCCGCCGTCGTACTGGAGAACACCGCGGAGACGCTGGTGCAGGTGCACGGCGGCATCGGCTTCACCTGGGAGCACGACGCACATCTCTACTGGCGGCGAGCGAAGGTCGACCGCTTCCTTCTCGGCGACGATGTCGAAGCGTTCGACACGGTCGCCCGACTCGCGATTGCAGGGGCGGCCAAGTGACGACGACGACCGAAGTCGGTCAGTACAACCTCGCGAAGCTCTCCGATGAGCACTTCGCGAAGGTCGGCGACTACGAGAACCTGTTCTTCGAGGGGAAGTACTACTCGACCGGGGAGATCCACGACCGGGCGCAGCGGTTCTCGACCGGGCTGCAGTCGATCGGCATCGAGGCCGGCGACCGCGTCATCGTGTTGATGATGAACACGCCGGAGGTGTTCGTCTCCTACAACGCGATCTGGCGAGCGGGCGCAGTCGTCACCCCGGTGCTGTTCCTGATCAGCCCGCCGGAGCTGCACCACATCCTCGAGCACTCCGGAGCGAAGGCGGCGATCCTCACCCCCGAGCTGGTGCCGCTGCTGCAGTCCGCGCTCGAGGGCCTGGACATCACGATGATCGTCGTCGGCGATGCGCCCGAAGGAACGATCCCGTTCGAGTCGCTCGAAGCCGGCTTTGAAGCCTCGCCGATCGTGCCGCGCGGCGACGACGACCTCGCTGCGCTGCTGTACACGGGCGGTACGACGGGTCGTTCGAAGGGCGTGATGCTCACGCACAAGGGGCTGTTCTCGGCAGGTGAGTCGCTGCACAAGCACGCGAGCGACTCCGACATCCGCTTCAACCGGTCGTTGCTGCCGCTGCCGTTGTCGCACGCCTACGGCCTGATGCTCGTCTGCGCGTCGATGCACAGCGAGGAGCGCGGCTTCAGCGTGATGCAGCGATGGTTCGACGCGGCATCGTGGGTGACGCTCGTCGAGGAGCACAAGCTCGAGGCGAGCGCGATGGTGCCCTCGATGATGACGATGGTGCTCGCGCTGCCGCTCGAGGAGCACGACCTGTCGTCGATGCAGATGTTCGGCTCCGGAGCCGCGCCGCTTCCGATGGCGTTGCGCGAAGAGGCGCAGAAGCGGCTCGGCGTCGAGATCTTCGAGGGCTATGGACTGACCGAAGCGTCCGCGGGTGTGACGGCGAACAAGCGCGGCTTCAACAAGCCCGGCACGGTCGGGCGTCCGCTGCCCGGCGTGACCGTCACGATTCAGGACGAGGAAGGCAACGTCCTCCCCGTCGGTGAGGAGGGCGAGGTCTGCGTCGACAGCCCGGGCGTCATGAAGGGCTACTGGAACGACCAGGATGCGACCGAGTTCGCACTGCGCGGCGGCGTCCTGCACACCGGTGACGTCGGGCGGTTCGACGAGGACGGCTTCCTCACGATCGTCGATCGGCTGAAAGACCTCATCATCCGCGGCGGCTTCAACGTCTACCCGCGCGATGTCGAAGAGGTGCTGCTCGAGCACCCGGATGTGATCCAGGCCGCGTGCGTCGGCAAGCCCGACGTCGAGTCCGGCGAGGAGGTCGCGGCTGCTGTTGCGCTGCGACCCGGGGCCGACGTCACGCCGGAAGAGCTGATCGAGTTCTCGAAGGGGAAGCTCGCGAAGTACAAGTACCCGCGCGAGGTACGCATCCTCGATGCGGTGCCGCTTACCAGCGTCGGCAAGACCGACCGGAAGGCAGTCCGCGCCCTGTTCGCAACCGGCTGACCGGCTGCTCGGGGGAGGGAGATGGCTGACGCGAAGGTCGAAGCAGACGTCTGTGTCGTCGGCGCCGGCTTCGCGGGGCTGACCGCGGCCCGTGATCTCGATGCGGCGGGCAGGTCGGTCGTGGTGCTCGAGGCCAACGACCGCGTCGGCGGCCGGACCTGGACGCAGGTTGTCGACGGCGTACCGATCGACCGCGGCGGCGCGTGGTTCGCACCGCGTCATGCTGCGGGCCTGGCGCTGGCAGGTGAGGTGGGATCGGCGACGTACAAGACCTGGATCGCGGGCTCGCATCTGCTCATCGACGACGGAAGGCTGATCCGCTACAAGGGCCTCATCCCGAAGATCAGCCCCGCGGCCGTGATCGCCATCGCGCTTGCACAGGAGAGGGTGAACTGGAAGGCGCGAAAGGTCCCCGTCGATGCGCCGTGGTCGGCGAAGCGCGCAGCGGAGTGGGACGCCGCCACAGTGAAGTCATTCCTCGACGACACCAAGATCACCAGTCCGATCGGGGCCGCGCTGTTCGAGATGGCGGTCCGCGGCTTGTTCGCCACCGACCTGGCCGACGTGTCGTTGCTCCATCTGTTCTTCCTCGCGCACGCGCATGGCGGCGTCGACAAGCTCTTCTCGATCAAGGGGGGCGCGCAGGAGAACCTGGTCGCCGGCGGGATGGGCGCGGTTGCGGAGAAGGTCGCCGCAGGACTCGGTGACAAGGTGCGGCTCGGCTCGCCGGTGCGACGGATTGCGCACTCGGCGGAGCGGGTCACCGTGACCGCCGACGGCGTCGAGGTGAAGGCGCGTCGCGTGATCGTCGCGACCCCACCCGCCCTCTCGCTGGAAATCGACTTCGAACCAGGGTTGCCCGATGACCGGCAGTCGATCTACAAGGTCGCGATCGGTGGCGAGGAGACGAAAACGCTTCTGGTCTACGACCGCCCGTTCTGGCGGGAGGACGGCTTCTCCGGCCAGTCGGCGGAGCCGGGCTCGCCGGCGGAGGTCACCATCGATGCCTCGCCGCCGGACGGCAGCGCGGGAGTGCTCGCCGGGTTCACGTTCGGCCCGGTTGCGGGTGCACTCGCGAAGCTGCCGGAGGCGGGCCGGCGCGAGGCGCTCCTCAAGACGTTGGCGGCGCGCTTCGGCCCGAAGGCCGCCGAGCCGGCAGCGATTGTCGAGACTCCATGGTTCGAACAGCCGTGGACTCGAGGGTGTTCGTTTGCGCACCTTCCCCCAGGCGCCCTGACGTCGTACGGCCGGTTGCTCCGACAGCCGGACGGCGCAGTGCACTGGGCCGGAACCGAAACCGCAGCCGAGTCACACGGCGGAATCGACGGCGCGATCCGCTCTGGTCAGCGCGCCGCGGCGGAGGTCATCGCTGCCCTCGGTTAGCCGATGGTGCTAGGCGACTGCCACCCATTCGCCGATGTTGCCCACCGAGCACTCCGCCTCGGCCGACTCGGGTGACAGGTACGCGTTGTCCGACAGGCCGCCGTCCTCGCTGTCGTAGATGTACCAGGTCGTCCCGCCGTTGTGACCGCCGACGAGGCAGTAGCCCTCGTTCGTCGAGTACGCGGCATAGATCGTGTTGTTGCCGACCGGCTCGAATCCTTCGTTGGACAGGTCGACGCCGTTGTTGGTGAACCGGCCGTTGTGATCGACGTAGTCGTGCTCCGCCGCAGCGGCGTCCTTGATGTCCTCCTGCACGATCGCGTTCTGCACGACCCCGCTGTTGATGATGTTGTCGATGTTGGCCCAGAAGACCACCGAGCCGACCAGCCCGATGTAGCCGATGATCAGCGAGGCCAGCGCGATTCCCGCACCACGCTGCGGCCGTCGCTTGATCTGACTTCGCGAGATGTGACCGAAGACGACGCCGAGCAGGCTGCCGAGCCCGCCGAGCCAAAGGATGCTCACGACGAGCCCGGCGATCGCCAATCCGTTGTTCGTCCAGGGCGCCGGGCCGGCCGGGCCGCCGTAGTAGACGGGCGCTCCGGCCGGCTGCGGTGCGCCGTACGGCGGCCAGCTACCGGGACTCGGTGTGTAGGGCGAGTACTGCGGTTGCGCCGGCAGCGCGTACGGCGGAGGCGACGCTTCGGCCGGATCCTGCGGCGGTGCTGCCGCGCCCGAGCTGATCGGTAGCTCGCAGTTGATGCAGGCGAGCGCGCCGGGGAGGAGGCGCGTGCCGCAGCGAGGACACGGACCCATCAGGTGATCGGCAGGTAGGAAGTGATGGCGGAATCTGCGCAGGACCGCTGGGCGAGTGCCTCGGCCGCGAAGCCGGTGCTGAGCAGCCCGCCCTGCTTGCTGTCGTAGAGATACCAGCGTGCGGTGGCGGCACCGTTCGACGCGACGAGGCAGTAGCCGGACTTGCTGATGCCGGCCGAGATCGTCACCGGCTTGCCGGGGACGGGTTGGTAACCGGCGGCGTCGAGTGCCGCGCTGTCCGTCGCGTAGGACTCGGTCGCGGTGAGGTTCGTCTCCTCCGCCGCGGCGAGCGCACGAAGATCGAACTGCGCGTCCTCGTCGGTGGCGAAGATCGCGGCGTGCTTCGGCTTCGCGCCGTGAGCGGGCAGCGCGACGATCAGTACGACGACGGCGAGCAGCGGGGCGATCGTGCCGACCGCGATCGCCACGCGACCGGGCTTGCGATGCGTCGGCGGAGTCGCAGGGACAACGGTCGCCGGCTGCACGGGCGGAGCCGGCGGTGCCGCGTCGATGGCAGGCGACTCGGGTGCTGCCACCGGCTCGGAGATCGGCGACTCGGGGACCGCAAGCGGCTCGGTTGCGGCCTCGACCGGCGCGATGCGTTGCGGCGGCAGGTTGACGACGACCGAATGCACCTGGGGGTCATGACCTGTCGGCACCCACTGCGGCGCGCGATTGCCGTTGCCGTTCGCGGAAGGCGTCGTCGGAGGTGCGCCGGGTGCATTAGGTGACGGCTCAGGGTCTTTCGCTTGCTCCTCGACCGGCATGGGCAGGGACAGCTGCTCGGATGACGGGAGCGGCGGTGCGGCGGTGGCCGGAAGTGGCGGCGGGGCCGCGGCCGGCGCAGGCAGGACGAGAGCCACGGGCGCAGGGGTCACCGCGACGTGCGGTGAGGGCGACTCGGGCTGCCAAATCGCGGCGCCGCAGCTGGGGCAGGTCTGGGCGTCGTCAGCCACGGTCGACGTACACCGTGGACAGAACTCCACCAAGCCTCCTGGGTAAACGCGCGGCGTCGCGCCTTGCCCCATTCTGTCGACTTGGAGGCTGGGAAGGTGGAAGGTTTCGGTTCCCGCGCGTCGAGAACCTGCGCCGCTGGAGGGCTAAGCGGCGACCTCGCGTGGCGCCGGGAGCTGGAGCGGGATGGTCAGCGACATTCCGCAGCTCCTGCAGACGGCGGCTCCTGCCGGGAGCTCGGTGGCGCAACGGTCGCAGTGCTGGCTGTACTCAACCTGCGCGGATCGTTTGACGCGTCGCTGCCTCTCCATGAGGAGAGGATTCCCAGATCAGGCCGGATAACCCGCGCCCGCCGTGGCTTCGTCGCGTGCCTGCTCCCGCCGGGCGGCGGCGAGGAAGGGGTTCGGGCCGTAAGAGGGGACGGACTGGACTTCCTCAACCCGCTGGGCCGGGCGCTGCGCGGGAATCCCGCCGAGCACGTGGGTGGTGCTCTGCGCCGAGTAGTGGCTCAGCTGGTTGCGGACGTCGGCGATGCCGGCCAGGGCGGCGGCTTGAGCGGTGGCTTCGGCGTCAGCCTGGCCGAACGGCCAGGCGCTGAGGCCGGTCTGCGGCTGCGGAGGGCCGCTCGGGACGCTCACGGCGACGGGCTGGCGCTCGGTGACGTAGGAGACCTGTGGGGCGGCGGAGGTCTGCGGGCTGCAGCAGGCCGCGCACACGTTGGCGTTCCGCAGGAGGACCGCGCCGCAACGCTGGCAGTTCGATGAGCGGCGCTTGAACATTTGGTCCTCCGGCTGACGGTGAGGGGTGATTCCCCGGTGATGTCGATGCTGTCGTGGAACCGGTGGTCGGGCGAGGGACGAAGGTCCCAAACGGCATGGCACGTGAGAGTCAAATCGCCCTGAGTCGGATGAGCTTGAGCGTGGTGGCGCCGCTCAGTGCTTGAAGGTCACGACGACTTCCGCCATGACCAGGGCGACGGTGACCAGCGCCGCAACGGCGAAGATCATCAGGACGTTGATCCGTCTCGCACGTGCTCGCAACGGGTGGGCGCCGACGTCCATCACCGATGCCAGGCCGAGCCCGCCGAAGAACTGCGAGCTGTCGACCGGGCCGGGGGTGCGGTCCATTGCGTAGGTCGGCTGAGTCGGGATCGCCTCGACTGTGCCCCTGACTCGCTCGAGGCCGGATGCCTCCTGCAGAACCAGTGGCGCGGACTGGGCCGCGAAGTACGGCACGCGCGTCAGGTCCACGGTGACCCGGCTGGATTCATGCACCTTGAGTGTCATGAGCCCAGATTCGACGTGCTGCTGATCGTTGTCAGGAGCCGTTGGTCCCTAGCGTCAATGACGAAAATGGACCACTTCGTATGGTCGCTGACCGATCTTCGCCTCAGCCGAGGCCCGCTCCGCGGGTGCTCTTGCGGAATGCGCCCGATGCCTGGTGGCTGGGGCGAAGCACGGTCGTCGTGAACGGGCATGGCCCGCCGACGGCTTCGGCGTAGGCGCGGATCGCCCGCCCTGCGCAGGTCTCGACCCAGTCCGGCCCGCTCGTGCCGGGCCCGGTCCAGCTCAGCAGGCTGCCGTAGAGGATCGACGCGAAGGTCGTCGACTCCCGCCAGTCGATCGTGCGGGTTGCGCCGATGTAGGTGCACTCGCCTTCGAGGGCGTCGCGGATTCCCTCGATGAACGCCTCGTCGGCGGTGCCGCACGCGTCGGCGAAGATGCCATCGGCCTCGATGCCCTCACCTTGTTCGCGCAGGTACGTCGCGAGATCTTCCAGCCCGAAGAAGTAGTGGTGGTCGTCGCTCTCGAATCCGGCCTGACCGGACTTGCTCGTCGTACCGTGCGCCATCACGTGAATCAGCCGCGCCGGCAACGTCATCGCGCGCGCCGCGAGGAACAGGTTGCGGACGTGCATGTACTCGACGTCTTCGGGCGCGCTGCCGACGGTGAGGCTGGAGAGCAGGGACTGCGCGAACGTCATGCTCTTCAGGAAGTCGTCGCTCAGCCCGAGGTCGAGCAGACGAATCACCGGTGGTCGCACCACGGGGTGATTCTTACCTGTCGCTACTGCTTGACGGGTCGTCCATCCGCCGGGATCTTCGCGGTGAGTCGGGCTTGGAGCGTGGCGAGCGCGTTGTTGAGGTTGGCTCGCGGGACATCCATCGTGCCGATCTCGTTGAGAGACACCTCGACGTTGCCTCGCGAGAAGCCGACGGACCAGCCGTGCAGCGTGCCGTGGTAGCCGATCACGGTGAACGTGGCGGTGTACTTCATCGCGTAGATGGCGTCCATGCCGGCGACCGGGGCCTCGGACTCGGGGCTCACGGTGACCTGGGTGTCGCTGGCGTTGACCGCCTTCGCGATGTCCATGAGCTCCTGCTTGAAGCAGTCACGCGCCTTCTGGCTCGCCGCGAGCTCGTCGTCGTGCTGCGCCACCGCGCGGGACGAGACGAACTCCGTGACCGAAGAGAACAGAGCGCCCTTGCCGTTGTCGTAGGAGTCGGAGTGAGCGCGAACGAAGGCCGGAGCGAAACCGACGCAGCCGTCGTACTTCTTCTCGGTGGCCTTCGCGCCCTTTGACGACTGGTACGGGTGCACCTTGAAGCCGGGGTAGTCCGACGACTTGACGTTGATGTGCTTGGCGATGTTCCGTGCGTGCGCCTTCGTGAGCGGCGTGCTTGCCGAGGCCGGCAGAGCAACGCTGCTCGCCACCGCCGCGGCGAGCACAACGCCCGCGACCTTGCCCACGTTTGACCGTGCTGACTTCATCTCGACTCCTAGGTGGACCGCTGACACCAGGGACATCAACGACCGAAGAATCGCAAAGGTGGCGGGTGAATCCGGCGACTACGACGATTCCACCCGATATGACTATGCCGATCCGGTTCGGCCTACTCCGGTTCTGGCTCGACCCACTTCGAGGTGGGCTGAATGCGCGGGATCTCTCTTGAAGTCGTCGAGGCCTGTACACGGGCTCGGAGCCGCTCGTCGGCGGCGCGGAACCGGTTGGGTGGCGGTGGCGCGGTAGAGATGCGCAACGGGTTGAACCCGGCGCCGCGGTTTGTGATGAGACCGAGACCGTTCCCCACGCCGGCGGAGGCGAGCCGCGGATGGTGGTCCACTGAGGGTCGCTGTTCTACTGGCACCGGCTGCGGGGCGTCGGCGGCCTCGATCGCCACCAGGTCGATCCGTACGGGAGGCAGTTCTCCCGCGGCATCGGTGAGCGGCTGGCAGCACGCCGTACAGATAGCGACTGGAAACGGCACGCTGGCGCCGCAGCGTGGGCAGCTGGACATCAGGCCTCCGAGTATGGCAGTGCCGAGCGGCGCGGGCCAGGCCCCTCGGCACGAGTCCCGGGCGTGTTGAAGTGCTGCCGTTGTCCCCGACGTTGACCGGCTACAAACCCTGACGTTAGCGTCAGGTTCGTGGGGTTGCTGCCGGATCCGGCACCGCGCACGCGCGAGCACGTCGTCATCTCCGTGGACGACCACATCATCGAGCCGCCGGACATGTTCGACGGCCGACTGCCGGCGTCTCTGCAGGACCGCGCGCCGAGGATCGTCGAGATGGACGGCAAGCAGACCTGGGTCTACGAGGACAACCTCTACCCGAACGTCGGCCTCAACGCCGTCATCGGCCGCCCCAAAGCCGAGTGGTCGATGGAGCCGGCGCGCTTCGACGAGATGCGCAAGGGCTGCTGGGACATCGACGCCCGGATCCACGACATGGACCTCGCGGGCATCTGGGCCTCGTTGAACTTCCCGTCGCTGATCGCGGGCTTTGCGGGGACGGTGTTCTGGAAGTCGCAGGACCCGGAGCTCGGCCTCGCCGTACTCCGGGCGTGGAACGACTACCACCTCGAGGTGTGGGCCGGCTCCTACCCAGAGCGGATCATTCCGTTGCAGATCCCGTGGTTGGCCGACGTCGAGCTTGCGGCCGACGAGGTACGCCGCAACGCGGCGCGCGGCTTCAAGGCGGTGTCGTTTCCCGAGCTGCCCGCGCACTCCGGCATCGGCTCGCTGCACACCGGCAAGTGGGACCCGTTCTTCGCCGCCTGCGAGGAGACGGACACGGTGTTGTGCCTGCACACCGGGTCGGCGCAGTGGGCGCCGTTCCCATCACCCGACATGCCGTTCGAGGCGATCACGACGCTGTTTCCCGCACACGCGTTGATCGCCGCGGCGGACTGGCTGTGGTCGCAGGTGCCCACGCGGTTCCCGAAGCTGAACATCATGCTGGCCGAGGGCGGCCTCGGTTGGGTGGGAATGCTCGCCGACCGCGCCGACTTCGTGCTCGCGCACTCCGCTTCCGGTGCTGAGGGCGGGTCGTGGAAGAGCGACCTGTTGCCGAGTGAGGTGCTGCGCCGCAACTTCTGGTTCTGCTCGATCGACGACCCGACGGCATTCGGCACCGCGTCGGCGATCGGCGTCGACCACATCCTGTTGGAGAGCGACTACCCGCACGCCGACTCGACGTGGCCGGACACCCAGGCGATCGCGGCGAAGAGCCTCCAGCATCTTGCCGCCGAAGACGTCGCGAAGATCACGCACCTCAACGCCGCAGGCCTGTTCCGCCACCCGCTCCCAGACCCAGCCTGGCTCTCAGCCTGAAAACCCGCGGTGATCATGGCGAAGTGGTCAGACACGCCAGCGTGTCGTGACCAAAACGCCATGATCACGCCAGATGGAGGGAGTCACGTGCTTGACCTGCTGATCAAAGGCGGGACCGTCGTCGACGGCACCGGAGCGCCGGGGAAGGTCGCCGACGTCGGCATCCGCGACGGCCGGATCGTGTCGATCGGCGACACGGATGACTCCGCGACGAAGACCGTCGACGCGACGGGCCTCGTCGTAGCGCCGGGCTTCGTCGACATCCACACTCACTACGACGCGCAGCTCGCCTGGGACCCGACCGCGAGCCCGTCGGTGCAGCACGGCGTGACCACCGTCGTCGGCGGCAACTGCGGCTTCACCGTTGCGCCTGCCGGCCCGGAGCACGCCGACTACCTCACGCGCCTGCTCGCTCGCGTCGAGGGCATGCCGCTCGAGGCGCTGCAGCAGGGGCTGTCGTGGGACTGGTCGTCATACGGCGAGTGGCTGGCCACGCTCGAAGGCAAGATTGCCGTCAACGCCGGGTTCCTCGTCGGGCACTCGGCGCTTCGTCGAGTCGCGATGGGCGACGCGTCGGTCGGCGAGGTTGCGACCGAGGCGCAGGTCGAGCGGATGCAGCAGCTGCTGCACGACGCGATCGACGCCGGTGCACTTGGCTTCTCGACGTCGCAGTCGCCGACCCACAACGACGGCGGAGGCGACCCGGTTCCATCGCGTCACGCGGCGAACGAGGAGCTCATCGCGTTGGCGCGTGCGACCGGTGAGCACGAGGGCACGACGCTCGAGGCGATCGTGCCGGGCTGCCTGGCCGGCTTCTCCGACGAGGAGGTCGAGCTGCTCACCGCGATGTCGACCGCGGCCGACCGGCCGATCAACTGGAACGTGCTCGCCGTTGCCGCGCTGATGCGCGAGCAGGTGAACAACCAGCTCGCCGCGCAGGAGCGGGTAGCGGCCGGCGGCGGTCGCCTCGTAGCGCTGACCCTGCCCCACTCCATGAAGATCCGGCTGTCGTTCCTGTCGGGGTTCGTGCTCGACGGCTTCCCGGGCTGGCGGGAGACGATGCATCTGCCGGTGCAGGAGCGGATGAAGGTGCTGTCCGACCCGGCGGAGCGCAAGCGGCTCAACGACGGAGCGCGCTCGCCGGAAGCCGGCCTGATCGGTGCCTTGTCGAAGTGGCACCGGTTGAAGATCACCGAGACGCATGCGCCGGAGTACCGCGAGTTCGAAGGCAAGACGATCGGTGACATCTGCAAGGCGCGGGGTGGCATCGACTCCTTTGACGCGCTGCTCGACCTCGTGATCGCTGACGAGCTGCGGACCGGTCTGTCGCCGGACATGCCCGGCGACACCCTCGAGGACTGGCAGACGCGCGCCGAGGTGTGGCAGAACCGAAACGCGGTCGTCGGCGCCTCCGACGCCGGCGCGCACCTCGACATGATGTGCGGGGCGATCTACTCGACCTCCTTGCTTGCCCACGGCGTACGCGAGTTCGGAGTCGTGTCGATCGAGGAAGCGGTACGGCTGCTCTCCGACGTACCGGCTCGGCTGTATGGGCTGGTCGACCGCGGCCGGCTCGTCGAGGGCGCGCACGCCGACATCGTGATGTTCGACCCGGAGACCGTGAACCACGGCGTCGAGCGCACGCGCTACGACCTGCCCGGCGGAGCGTGGCGCCTCTACGCCGAGGCCGAGGGCATCACCTCGGTGATCGTCGGCGGGGTCGAGGTGTGCAAGGACGGCGAAGCGACCGGTGCGCTGCCGGGCACGTTGCTGAAGTCCGGGCGCGACACGCAGTCGGTGAGTGCGAAGGCGACGGCCGCATGAGCGATGTCGTCGCCGAGATCGACGACTTCAACCCGAACGACCTTCAGGACGGCCTGCTCAAGCACATCGACAACGTCCACGAGCGGTACGCCGAGTGGCGGGCACGAGGCGGGCTGCTGCCGGGCAACCCCTTCACCGACGAGACGAGGACGGTCAACACTGCGGCGACCGGCTTCACTGCGCTGTCACACGCTGCAGTGTCGGAGATCCTCAGCGACTCGGGGCACTTCAGTACTTCGCTCTACGCCGACATCATGGGCGTCGTCATGGGTCGCACCATGTTGCAGATGGACGGCGCGGATCATCGCGCGCATCGGCTGCTCGCGACGCCGGCCTTCCGGCAGAAGATGCTCGACCACTGGCGCACCGATCTCGTCGAAGTGGTGTGTGACGAGCTGATCTCGACCTTCGAGGGACGCGGTCACGCGGAGCTGGTGAAGGAGTACACGTTCGCCTTCCCGGTGCAGGTGATCGCGCGGATGATCGGGCTGCCGCGATCGGACTACCGGCAGTTCCAGAAGCTCTCGATCGAGCTGCTCAACGTCGTCTACGACTGGGACACCGGGATGGTCGCGGCAGCGGCGCTGCGCGAGTACTTCAAGCCGATCCTCGACGACCGTCGGCGCAACCCGCAGGACGACCTCATCTCGGCGCTTGCCGGCGCGGAGATGGACGGGCAGCAGCTGACCGACGAGGAGATCTACTCGTTCTTGCTGCTGATCCTTCCTGCCGGTGTGGAGACGACGTACCGGTCCTCGGGCAACCTGCTCGTCGCACTGCTGACGCATCCGGAGCACCTCGCGGGAGTGCGCGGCAACGAGACGGCACTTCGTACGGCGATCGAGGAAGGGCTGCGCTGGGAGCCGCCGATCACCGCGCTGGTGCGGACCTGTATCGCCGACACCGAGGTCAGTGGTGTGGCGATCAAGGCGGGCGACGGTGTCAACGTCGCGATCGCGTCAGCGAACCGCGACGAGGCAAAGTTCGCGAACCCGGCGGAGTTCAACCCGCAGCGTGAGGGCCTGTCGCACATGACCTTCGGCTACGGCCCGCACATGTGCCTCGGCATGCACCTTGCCCGCATGGAGTCAGCAGTCGCACTGGGGATGCTCTTCGACCGCATCCCCGACCTGCACCTGGACCCGTCGTACGACGCCCCGAAGATCACGGGAGTCGCCTTCAGGTCACCCGCCGCCATCCACGTGACCTTCTGAGGTCCGCGAAGTCAGCGGGGGATGTGGACCTTGTGGTGGAGGTTCCGGTAGTTGCCCACGGTGTCCTTGCAGGCGACGTAGACATGGCCACTTCCGTGGCCGACGGAGTTGTTGATCGCGATCACGACGGTGTGGTTGCCCTTTGCGTCGCTCTTCGTGGCGGTCTGTGCGACCACCTTCTTGTCCAAGACGAGAACCGCCTTGCTTGTCAGCCGCTCGCCAGCCTTGAACTTCACCACGACGTGCCGGCGGGTGCGCGAGACGCGGCTTGCCGTCGCGGACAGCATGCGCGCCGAGACCGCGGTGTCGCTCGCGCCGCCAGTGGTGGAGGTCGCGTCGATCTCTCCGGCGAAAGACGCGACGTAGCCGTCGGTGACGTTGCCCGTGATGGTGAGAACGTTGGCGCCGCCCTCCGCGACCTCGCTCTGGTAGACCCGGTCGGTGTCACGGGCCTGGAAGGCGGTCTTGTCGCGGTCGGCGTACTCGGTGAGGATCGCCGACTGGCTGGTCGGATCGAAGAAGTACTGCGTGAGGAAGTCGCTGGTCATCGTCGATCCGGAGTACGTGCGGATCCGTGCGTGGATATGGGTCGTGCGCCCGGCGTACCAACCGGGATAGAGCGTCGTGAACTTCACGGTTCCTGCGCTGTCGGTGATCTGGTAGCCCCGCAGGTAGTCGTGCCCGAGGCTGCTCTCTGACTGCTCGTCGGAGTAGACGCCTTCGGGGCTGGCGCTCCAGATGTCGACGCGCGCGCCCACCAGCGGGTTGTTGCAGCCGCTGTCGTTGAAGGTGAGTGTCAGCTGCAGTGGCACGCCGTCGATCGTCGACCCGGTTGCCGAGTCGATGCGCAGGTCGGAGCGCTCGAGTAGGCCGTCGACGAAGAACGGCCCCTCCTCGCCGGCGGTGACCAGCGTGCAGTCCGCCACCGCGCTTGGCGTTGCTGCCGCCGCGGCCGTGCCCGACAGCAGACGGCTCAGCGGCTCGACACCGAGGACTGCGGCCGTCGTACCGACCACGCCCGAGGCGCGCAGGAGGGCGCGGCGGGACATGCTGCTTGTGGACTGGGCGGACATCGTGACTCCTCGTCGTCTGGGGCTGAGGAGTACACGATCGAGACACGGCCTGGCACGGGCATGAAGGTCGACTGGGAGTTTGCTGGCAGCCGCGGCTGTCGGACGCCGGCGGCGGGCGTCAGGGGCTCGGCTGGTCGGGAAGGTAGCCGAGGTCTGTCAGCAGGGTGATCGCATCGCCGATCTTGCGGCCGACCCGTTGCGAGTCCAGGTCGCTCTGAAGGACGTAGAAGGCCTGGGTGACGTTTCTGGCGTGAGCGATGCGCACCCGTAACGACGCGATGGCGGTGGCGCTGTCGGTCAACGCGCCGGCGAGCCGCGCGTTCGGTCCCGACGCTCCTTGGGGCGGTACGAGCGCAGTGAGCTGCCCGGCGAGATCCGTCTGGTCCGCTTGGAATGCCTTCAGGGCCTTGCGCAGCACGGGGAGCGATTGCTTGCGGAACGCATCCGCGACGCGCTGCTGAGCCGCCGTCTCCTGGGAGGCGATGCGCTGCAGCGCTTGGGAGTACGCAGCCGTCGACGGAGTTGCCGGTGTGCTCGGCGCCGAGCCTCCCGAGCCGCACCCCGCGACGGCGGCTAGGCACACGGCGGCACCCCCGACGCATTTGGTCAGTCGCACTCGTCTATCTGACCAAGAAGGTTGGGTCCGGCGCTACTTGACGCGCGCTCTCGCGGCGCGCTGCAGCAGATGGTTGCGCTCGGGGGTGCTCGTCGCGCTGTTCGCCGCCTTGGTGAACAGCTCTGCAGCCTGCGGCCCGTTGCCGGCTCGTTCTTGAAGATGGGCGCGTACGGCGTGGAGGCGGTGGTAGTCGGTCAGTCGCTCCTCGATGCCGTCGAGCGCCCGCAGCCCGGCGAGCGGGCCGTCGACCTCGCCGACGGCGACGGCGCGGCTCAGCTCGGCGAGCGGATTGTGGGTGATCGCGACGAGCTCGTCGTACCAGGCAAGGATCTGTGTCCAGTCCGTCTCGTCCGCCGACTGCGCGTCGTCGTGGAGCGCGGCGAT
Organism: Mycobacteriales bacterium; assembly: GCA_035545635.1. Taxonomy (GTDB): domain Bacteria; phylum Actinomycetota; class Actinomycetes; order JAFAQI01; family JAFAQI01; genus DASZTV01. The sequence continues at coordinate 68,771 of DASZXY010000011.1, forward strand.
TGCTGCCTGCACCTGGTACTCGCCGTGGTTCGCATGCGCGAGCTGCCCGGTGAGAATGCCGATGCCGTCGGCGATCATCTCGGTGTCCCACCGCGAGCGGTCCTGCTCATCGAGCGGCACCATGCGCCCGCCGTCGAAACGCGCGAACCGGCGCGCGTGGTGCAGCAACATCAGCGCGAGCAGCCCGCCGACCTCCGGCTCCGGGCGTGCTGTGTAGAGCAGACGCGCGAGGCGGATCGCCTCAGTGGCGAGGTCGACCCGGTCCTCGCCCGCGGTGTAGCCCTCGTTGAAGATCAGATAGAGCACTCGGAGTACGACGGCGATGTCACCGGGCTGGTCGAGCGGCTGTTTGGCGATCGTCTTCTTTGCGCGGCTGATCCGTTGCGCGATCGTCGCCTCGGGGAGCAGGTAGGCGGTCGCGATCTCGCGCGTCGTGAGGCCACCGACTGCGCGCAGCGTCAGCGGCACCGCCAGGGTCGGTGAGATCGCAGGGTGGCAGCACAAGAAGAGAAGGAGCAAGGTGTCGTCGGCCTGCTGCGTGGGTCCGGGCTCCGGTTCGGCCGCAACTGTCTCCTCGCGCTGGCGGCGGGCGGCTTCGGAGCGCTGCGTGTCGACCAGCTTGCGCTTCGCGACGGTGGTCAGCCATGCGGCTGGCTCGGCCGGTGCTCCGCTCGACGGCCACTTCAGCGTCGCTTCGAGCAGCGCCTCCTGCACGGCGTCCTCGGCGGCGGCGAAGTCGGCCCCGCGTCGTACCAACGTGCCAAGGACCTGCCGCGCCAGATCCCTGAGATGAACCGGGTCGCGCAGCAGGTCCTCAGCGATCGCATGTGACATAGGGGTCGTCATTTACGGCCCGCATGTGACATTGGTGTCGTCAATTGCAACCCCTATGTGACATGCGATCCGAAGATGGTCAGTGTTCGGCGGCCGGTGGTCCTGACATCACCTGACGGAGCTCGAGCCATTCGTAGATCGGCTCCCCGCCCTTGCCGGGTGCGGCGGACACGTGGTTACACACCTCCAGGGCCCGCTCCTCGGACTCGACGTCGATCATGAACCAGCCGGCGATGAGCTCCTTGGTCTCCGGAAAGGGCCCGTCGAGGACGTGCGCCGGCTTGCCGGGGCCGCCGTACTGGACCCAGTTGCCGGTTGGGGCGAGACCCTCGGCGCTGACGAACTCGCCGGCGTCGATGAGCATCTGGCAGGTGTCGCGCTGGTACTGGAAGTGGGCTTCCATCTCCTCAGGCGTCCACTGGTCCATCGGCGCGAACCCGGGCAGCTCCGGGCCGCCGTTGTAGTGCTTGAGGATCAGGTACTTCGGCATCGCTGGCTCCCTGTGTCTGGGGCGGCTCCTCTGCCCTTTCATATGCGGAGCCGCCGTCAACCTACTGACGGAGCCGCTCCGGCGTTCTCGACACTCCTCGCCAAACTTCCTTCGTCAAGTTCACCGAGGGTTCGATGAGTGTGGGAGGCGTACGTCGTCTACCTGGTGATGGGCGTGTGGTGCACGGTGACCGAGATCGGGCCGGACGAGGTGGCGCTGGCCGAATGGTCGTTGCGCGGGACCGGCATGCCGTCGATCGAGATCGTGGACTGCCTCGCACAGCTCCAGGTCGACTTGCAGCGCCGCGGCGGGCGTCTCGTGCTGACGGACGTGTGCGGGGACCTCGCGGGACTACTCGAGCTCAGCGGCCTGACCGCCCTCGCCGAGGCGTAGCGGAGCGGCTCCGCTAGGCGATTTCCCGTAGTAGAGCGCTCCACTTGGCGAATAGCCGTAGCGGAGCCGCTCCGCTTGGGGGCTAGGCGGGGAGGTGGTCCGGGAGGCCGAAGGTCGGGAAGATGCTCGCGGTGTCGAGGAAGCAGTTCCAGTGCGCGATGCGGCCGTCGACGATCTCGAGGACCTGAAGCCCCCACGGCGAGTGGCCGCCCTTCTCGGGGTCGGGCTTGTACTGCGCGAATGCCGGGCATCCGTTCGCCCGCACCGGGATGAGTTTCGAGTTGGCGCAGGCGCTCGGGCCGGGAAGCGCCATGAACGCCCCGATCTGCGAGGCGCCCTCGACCCACAGCGAGAACGGCGGCATCGACATGACCGCGTCGTCGTGCAGCAGCGTGACGAACCGCTCGATGTCGTAGCGCTCGAAGGCGTCGACGTACTTCGCGAGCAGGTCGGCATGGTCGGCATCGAGCTGCGCGGGGCCGGGATCGGCCGGGAGATCGGCCAAAGTAGCCCGCGCCCGCTGCAGCGCGCTGTTGATCGAGGCGACCGAGGACTCGAGCAGCTCCGCGGCCTCAGCAGCCGGCCAGCGCAGCACCTCGCAGAGGATCAGCGAGGCGCGCTGCTTGGCGGGCAGGTGCTGCAGCGCAGTGACGAACGCGAGTCGGATCGAGTCGCGGGCGACGGCGATGTCGGCCGGGTCGCCATTCTCCGGGAGGACGGACTCCTCATTGACAGGAGAGATCCAGGGCAGCTCGGGGTGAAGGGTGTCCATGAGCAGCGACTCGTCGGGCGGCGAGGAAGGCCCGAGCTCGATCGGCCGGGCGCGGCGCTGCGAGGAGCGTTGCATGTCGATGCAGACGTTGGTCGCTATCCGGTAGAGCCAGGACCGCACGCTCGCCCGGCCCTCGAAGCCGTCAGCGTTCTTCCACGCTCGCAGCATCGTCTCCTGCACGGCGTCCTCGGCCTCCGAGCCGGAACCGAGCATGCGGTAGCAGTAGCCGGTCAGCTCGCGGCGGTACTGCTCGAGGTCAGCAACGACCGCTGCGTCGCCTGCAACCCCAGAGGCGTCCACGCTCACAGCGTCGGACCCTACCCGCGCGGGGTGACAGAGCAAGTCGAGTGCCATCGACAGCCATGACGGTCCAGCGGCCGGAGAATCATCGGTTCGCGGCGGCCAGGTACTGCCGCCAGCCGCCGTGCGCGGTGATGTCGGCCGCATCGCCCAGCCGATGGGACTCGGCGAGGAAGCCGGTCACGCCGCTGCCGTCGGCCAGTACGACGGTGCCGAGCCCCAGCGGCGGCGCGATCGACCGCAGCAACGCCCCGAGCGCCGCGTCGCTCAGCTCCCACACCTCGACGTCGATCCCGCGCGGCGGCCCGTCACCCGTCGCGACGAGTCCCGGCCGGCGCCTGTCGGGCAGCGCGTACATCCGGTAGCCCGGTCCGGTCCGGGTACGACGGACCAGCTGCGCTCCGAGGTCGAGCAGCTGCCGGTTCATTGCCATCCCACTCAGATGGGCGCCGCACACGACGACCTGCCCGGCGCCGGGCGCAGGCAAGGCGGCGGGCGCAGGGACCGGCTCGCCAAGCCAAAGCGCTGCCAGGTCGAGCAGTGGGCCGTCCGCGAACGCCGGCGCGATCAGCTGCACGCCGAACGGCCGGCCGTCCTCGCAATCCTCGCCCGGCACCGCGATCGCGCACAGGTCCATCAGGTTGACGAAGTTGGTGTAGGTGCCGAGCCGCGCGTTGACCCCGACCGGATCCGTCGCCACTTCGGCGAGCGTCGGATGGCACGGCGTCGTCGGCAGCAGCAGCGCGTCGATCGTGTCCCACAGCGGCTCGACTGCTGCGGTCAGCGCGCGCAGCCGCTCGAAGCCGGCGAACGCGTCGACGGCGGTCAGCTCACGGCCGCGCAGCACGATCGAACGCACCGTCGGGTCGAGCGCCGCGTCGTCGGTCTCGAGCCAACCGCCGACTGCGGCATAGCGCTCGGCCACCCACGGCCCGTCATACAGCAGCCGCGCCGCGGCGAGGAACGGCTCGATGTCGACCGGTACGACGTGCAGCGACTCGGACGCCCGCGCGGCGGTGCGAGCCCACGCATCCGCGTAGCCGGGGTCGAGGTCCAGCGTCGCGGACGGGACGCCCACGACCCGCATCTGCCGGGCGATCCGCGACGGCAGCACCGGCGGGCGAGCGCGAGACCACGGATTCGCCGGGTCCGCGGCGGCGAGCACGTCGAGGGCGGCTCGCGCCTCGCCGACGGTGCGGGTCAGTGTCGTGACGCAGTCGAGCGAGCGGCACGCGGGCAGCACGCCGGTCGACGACACTAGGCCTCGCGTCGGCTTCATCCCGACCAGTGCGTTGAACCCGGCCGGCACCCGTCCCGACCCGGCGGTGTCGGTGCCGAGCGCGAGCGGCACCAACCCGCCGGCGACGGCGGCCGCGCTGCCCGAGCTGCTGCCTCCGGAGATCCGCTCGGGCCATCCGACGGCCGGCACGGCGCCGTACGGCGACCGAGTGCCGACCAGCCCGGTCGCGAACTGGTCCAGGTTGGTCTTGCCGATGGGCACCGCACCCGCGGTCATCAACCGGCTCACTGCGGTGGCTGTCGTCGCTGCCGGTGTCGAGCGACCCGGCCACCCACCGGTGGTCGGGATTCCGACGATGTCGATGTTGTCCTTCACCGCGAAGGGCAGGCCGGCGAGTGCTCCGTCACCGGCACAGCCGGCCTGAGCACGGACCTCGTCGTCACTGAACAGTCGCGTCCAGGTCGGCCGCTCTCCCGCGGCCCGCGCCGCCGCGACTGCCTCGAGCGCGCGCGCCGGGTCGACGCCGCTCACGATCTCGCCGCCGATGCCGTCGAACCCCAACGCCTGCGCTCCGCGGCGAACGACGCGTCCCGGGTCGCGAGGAACTGTTCGATCTCTTCGGAGTGCAGCCGAGCGATGTCGTCGACCTCGGCGAGTGAGAACGTCGTCGGCTTCGCGTCGAGGCCGCGACGTCCGGTTGCGATGTCCGCACGCCACGACATCAGCTCCGCCGCACTCACCGGCTCGAACCGCAGCCGGTCGAACACTCGCAGCAGCCACGGTGACTCGTCATCGCCGGTGAGTCGCCATACCGGCACCGTCCGCCCGACCAGCTGGTAGCCGCCCGGGCCTTCCATGCCGTAGATGCACAGATACACGCCACCGATGCCGACGGCGTTCTCCGGCGTCCAGGTCCGCGCCGGGTCGTACTTCGTCGTGACCAGCCGATGCCGCGGGTCGAGCGGCACCGCCACCGGCGCGCCGAGGTAGACGTCGCCAAGACCCACGACGAGGTACGTCGCGGACTGCACGATGTCGAACACGTCCTCGCGTCGCGCCAGCCCGTTGACCCGCCGGATGAACTCGACGTTGTCCGGACACCACGGCGCATCCGCGCGCACCGACACCGCGTAGCGGCCCACCGCCTCAAGCGCCGCCGGGTCGTCAAGGGACAGGGGCAGCACGACCTCGCGCGAGGGCAGTGACACCGTCTCGGGATCCGGCAGCGTCCGGTACGCCGCAGCCAGTCGCTGCCCGAGGTCGGCGAGTGGGAGCCGGCGCTCGTCAACCGCGCACAGCAGCGACCGGACGCCCTCCACCATCTCGATGACGCCGTCGTGGTCCTTGCCGAGCACCTGGGCAAGCAGGTGCGTGACGACGCGCACCCGCAGGTCGAGCACCGGCGGGCCGAGCTCGGCAAGCACGTGGTGGTCGCCGGCACGGCGGACGGTGAGCTCCGGCAGCGACCCACTCGCAGGTACGACGGCCAGCGGTCGCGGGGTGCTCGTCGCGGCCGGCGTAGTGCCCCCCGGTTCGTGGGCCGGCTCGGCCGGCGGCGTGATCGCACTGCCGTCGAGCGCTCCGGCGAGCCGAGCCGCTCGAGTGGCGTTGAGCGCCGCGGCGTGTTCGGCGGTGACCGGGACCAGCCGCACGGAGTCGCCCGGTCGTGCCTGTGCGAGCTTCCATCGATCGCAGCGCACGACCACTGCCGGTACGACGAAACCGCCGAGGCTCGGACCATCTGGCCCGACGATCACCGGGGTGTTGCCGGCGAGCATGACGCCGCCGACCGGGTAGGCGCTGTCGTGGATGTTGCTCGGGTGCAGCCCCGCCTCGCCGCCGTCGTCACGTGCCCACTGCGGGCTCGGGCCGATCAGGCGCACTCCGGTGCGGTCGCTGCGATGGTCGATCGTCCACGTCGCCGCGAAGAGCTCTTCTACGCCGTCGGTCGTGAGGTGCTCGGGTGCCCCGTGCGGACCGGTGAGCACACGCACCTTCCACTCGCGGCGCATCACCGGCAGCAGCGCCGCGACTGATCGGGTCGCGCCGGCCGGTCCCCTCCCGACCGCGAGGGTGTCCCCGGGCTGCAACGGTCGTCCCTCGTGTCCGCCGAACTTCCCGAGCCGAAAGGTCGACGTGCTGCCGAGCACCGCCGGCACGTCGATGCCGCCGCGGACCGCGACGTAGCAGCGCAGGCCGTCCGAGGTCGCACCCACGGACAGCACCGACCCGGCGAGCAGGGTCCGTGCTTCACCGCGCGGCAACGGCTCGCCGTCGATGGCCGCGGCGCCGCTACCCCCGGTCACGCACACCACGACGTCGCGCAGTGCGCGCAGCTCCGGTCCTTGCAGCACGCCTTCCAGGCCAGGCGCACCGAGGTCGTTGCCCACGGCCGCGTTGGCGAGGGCGAAGGACAGGTCGTCCCAGGCCCCTGACGGCGGTACGCCGACTCCCCACAGCCCGGTGCGGCCCGGCAGGTCCTGCACCGTCGTCTGCAGCCCGGCCTTCACCACTGTGAGCGCGGCGGTCACGGCATTCGTCCAATGAGCTGGATCGGCGTCGGGTCGTAGCCGTTGCACGGGTTGTTCAGCTGTGGGCAGCAGCTGATCAGGATCAGCAGGTCTCGCTCCGCGCGCAGCTCCAGATGCTTGCCCGGCGCTGAGACGCCGTCTTCGAACGTCAGGCCACCGTCGGCGGTGAGCGGAACGTTCATGAAGAAGTTGATGTTGTGGGTGACGTCGCGCTTGTCCAGACGCTGTCCCGATGGACGCAGCCCCCACGACCTGATCTGGCGCAGGAACGTCTCGCGGCAGGCGTGCATATCGCGGGTGTGCTCGCCGTACCGGACGATGTTGCTCTCCCGCGCGCACGCGCCGCCAAGGGTGTCGTGGCGACCGCATGTGTCGTCGACGATCGTGGCGAGCGGGTCGAGTGCGGTCGAGATGAGGACCGAGCCGGTCGTGAGGTACGCCGCGCCTTGCTCGCGGATCGTGTCGACGGCGCTGTAGCGGTTGGCGTAGTCGTGCGCGTCGTAGAACAAGGTGTCGACGGCCTGGTTGCCGTGCAGGTCGACGATGCGCAGCAGCCCACCTGCGGGCACCTCGCCGATCCAGCCGTCGCCGGCCTCGATGACGACATCGAACAGTGCGGTCATGCCCGACCCCGCTCCGAGAGTGCGAGTGCCCGCCCGGCTTCGTCGCGCGACAGCCGGCACGGGTCGACGGCGCTCGGCCGCGGTGCGGGCCCGATCGAGATCTCGACCGCGGCCGGTTGCCATGTCGGCGACGGGTCCATCGGGTGCGGTGAGGTCGCGATGACGACCAGCACGTCGAGCTCGGTGCGCAGCTCCACCCAGTCGGCGTCGGCGGCGTGGTCGCCGCAGAAGCCGAGCGTTCCCTTCTCGTCCTCCGCCGGTGCGACCTTCGTGAACCAGTTGACCGACGCATGCAGGTCGCGCGCCGACATGTTGTGCTTCGCGAGCTCCTGCAGCAGGCCGTCGCGTGACGAGCGCCGCCACTCGTTGCGGTCAGCCGCGTACGACGACGGGCCGTACTTTGCGAGGTGCGCGTCGGTGCTGTGCCCGGTGATCGCGTCGTGCCAGTCGAGCGACGAGCCGGTGACCGATGCGAGCGCGCGTCCCATGTCCGACATCAGCACCATGCCCGGCTTGATGCACGCCGACATCTGCGCCTTGAGGGTGTCGGGAATGTTGAGCCGCTCGCTGCGCTCGCCGTCGACGTACATCAGCATCGACACGCAGGGTCCGACGCCGAGTGCGGTCAGCCGGATCGCTCGTTGACGCGGAACGACGAGCGACCAGGCGCTGCCGCCGGGCAGCCTCCAATTAAGAGGAGTAGGAGTCGTGACTTCGGTGACCACAGGCGAGCCTCCGGCAGGTGGGTGCCACCTCCCGGGCTTTTGTCCCGCCGTGGAGCGACCGTCGCGGCGACGGTCGCCTGCACCTCTCGGACCAGACCCGCACTGCTTGACCAACGACACTGCGGCGGAACCCTAGGCGCGCCTCACCATCAGGTGAGTCACGTTGAGGATCCGCGCGCGGAGTTGCACCTCGGATTCGGCAACGTTAATTGCGTGTGACGGTCGGTTGTTACGTCATTGCGCCGTCGACGAAATCCTCCTGACACAACCGGTTCCTAACTTCGTCAGCAGAGCAAGGCACCTAGGGTTCCGCGTCCAGCGACATCGGGCGGTCTGGTCCGAGAGGTGCCGGCACTGTTGCTTCGAGGAGCGTGGTTCTTCGAAGTCGGAGTGCTACACGGCGGGACAAAAGCCCGGGAGACCTCAACGGTCTTCCGGGCTTTGCGTTTTCTACCGATTGGAGGGTGCGGTGTTGCTTCCGACCCGGCCCGCGGCGTTGCTCGTCATCGACGTGCAGCATGCGTTCGCGGCGGGGCCGGAGTGGCAGGGGCGCATCGAGCGACTGGAGGAGCTGACTGCCGCGTGGCGCGGCAGCGGCATGCCGGTCATCTTCACCCAGGAGGTCCACCGCAGCAGCGGCATCGACTTCGGCCGCGAGCTCGACGGCGCCGAGGACGTGCACTGTCTCGACGACGACCCGGGCACCGCAGTCGCGATGTCGATGCAGCCCGGCGACCACCTGATCCAGAAGCGGCGCTACTCCTGTTTCATCGGGACCGACCTCGACATCCTGCTGCGTGGACTCGGCGTGCAGACGGTCGTCCTCGCCGGCGCGCTCACCGACGTCTGTGTGCACTACACGTTTGCCGACGCGCACCAGCGCGACCTCTACGCGCGGGTGGTGACCGACTGCGTCGGCGGGTCGTCGACCGCGGCGAGCGACGCGGCACTCGAAGCGATGCGCTACTTGCAGCGCGACGCCTGGTGTACGGCGGGTGAGCTCCGGAGAGAGCTGATGGTGGCCGTCCCGTGCTGAGACCCCAGGCCCTGGTGCTCGCGAACCGGCTCGCGCTCGACCCGCCGCAGCCGTTGTCGATTGCGCGGCGCACCGCCGCGCGCACGGTGGCGTCCGACGCATCCGTGCTGAGGGCGCCGTCTGCCAACGCACTCGAGGTGCGCGACCTGCACGTCAGCTTTCCTGGCGGAGTCGACGCGTTGCGTGGTGTCGATCTCACGGTCGGCCGCGGCGAGGTCGTCGGCCTGGTCGGCGAGTCAGGCTCGGGCAAGACCGTGCTCGGCCTTGCCGCACTCGGCCTGCTGCCACCAAAGGCGATCGTCACGGGCACCGCGAGGCTCGCGGGCATCGACATGGTCGGTGCGGACGACGCGGTCCGTCGCCAGGCGAGGCGCCGCCACGCGGGTGCGGTCTTCCAGGACCCGATGACATCGCTCAACCCGACGATGCGCGTCGGCCGTCAGGTCGCCGAGGCAGCCGGGTCGCTCGATGTCGCGATCGACCTGCTCGACCGGGCGGGAATTCCGGACCCGAAGCGGCGGATCCGGCAGTACCCCCATGAGCTGTCCGGCGGATTGCGGCAGCGCGTGATGATCGCGATGGCGATCGCCGGCAGCCCCGACCTCGTCGTCGCAGACGAGCCGACCACTGCGCTCGACGTCACGGTGCAGGCACAGATCCTCGCGCTGTTCCGCGAGTTGCGCGACGCGACGACGTCGTTCGTGTTCGTCACGCACGACCTCGCGGTCGCCCGGGAGGTCGCTGACCGGGTCGTCGTGCTGTACGGCGGTCGGGTCGCCGAGACCGGTCCGACCGAGCAGGTGCTGAGCGCGCCGGCACATCCCTACACGGCGGCGCTGCTCGTCGCCCGTCTCGGTGCGCACTCGCGCAGCGACGTCCCGCTGCCGACGCTGCCGGGTGAGCCGCCCGACCCCAGAAACCCGCTCGCCGGATGTGCGTTCGCGCCACGGTGCACGCACGCCAACGCCACGACGTGCGTCGGCGAGCTGCCACAGCTCGAGCACATCTCGATCGCCCGTTCGGTGGCCTGTGTGCGGCGTACCGAGATCGGTGCGCACGTCACCGAGCTGCGCAGCGCCGAGAACTGGCCGGCCGAGCCGCCGCGGACCTCCGAGCTCGCGCTGCAGATGCGCGGCGTGACCAAGGCGTTCGGCGGCATCCGGTCACGTCGGGTGGCGGTGGATGCGATCGACCTCGACGTCCGCAAGGGCTCTTGTCTTGCCCTCGTCGGCGAGTCCGGCTGTGGCAAGACCACGACGTTGCGGATGGCCGTGGGCCTGGAGACGCCGGACTCCGGGACCGTCAAGCACGGCCAAGGCAACCCGCCCCAGCTGGTGTTCCAGGACGCCGGTGCGTCGCTCACCCCGTGGATGCGGATCGGCGACCTGATGGAGGAGCCGTTGCGCAACTACGGCTTGCCCGCCAAGGAGCGTGCCGCCCGGGTCCACGAGACTCTCGCGCTGGTCGGCCTGCCCGACGCGATTGCCGACGCGCGCGGTGCCGAGCTGTCGGGCGGTCAGCGGCAGCGGGTCGCGCTTGCCCGCGCGGTGGTGGTCCCGCCCGCGCTGCTCGCCTGCGACGAGCCGATCTCCGCGCTCGACGTCTCCCTCGCCGCGGTGGTTCTCAACCTGCTGGGGCGGCTGCGCCGCGAGCTCGGCATGGCGATGTTGTTCGTCACCCACGACCTCGCCGCTGCCCGCTTCATCAGCGACGAGATCGCTGTCATGTCCGATGGCGTGGTCGTCGAGCGCGGTGTCACCGACGAGGTGCTGGCCGCGCCGGCGCACGAGGTCACCCAAGTGCTGCTGGCCGCTGTACCTGACTTCTCGAAGCGGGCCGGCTGATGGCCGTCGCTGACCCCGTCCTCCTCGGCGCGACGGCAGTGCGACCGTCGCGCGTCCGCACCCGTGCCCGGATGGGTATGTGGGAGCTCGCGGGTCTGGTGATGCTCGGGCTGGTCAGCGTCATCGCGATCTTCGCGCCGCTGCTCGCGCCGCACTCCACGACGCAGCCGGTTGCCGCCGGTGCGTTTGCGAGTCCCGGCCACGGCGCCCTGCTCGGCACCGACGACCTGGGCCGCGACCTGCTCTCGCGCACCCTCTACGGCATCCGCTCGACGTGGCTGTCCGCACTCGCGGTCGTCGGCAGCGGGATCGTGATCGGCACGCTGGTCGGCACGGTCGCGGCGACCGTCGGCGGGGTCGTCGACATGCTGCTGATGCGGATCACCGACCTGTTTCTCGCGCTGCCCGGTCCGGTGCTCGCGATCGTCGCGGTGGTCGCGCTCGGCCCGAGCCTGCCGCACACGCTGCTTGCGGTCGCTGCGGTGTGGTGGCCGTGGTACGCGCGGATCGTGCGCGCCGAGGTGCGCGCTGTGCTGGCCAGACCGCACGTCGACGCCGCGAGGCTGGCCGGGACACGCAGGTTCGCGCTGGCCCGGCGGCACCTGCTGCCCGGCGCCGTGCCGTCGGTCCTCGTCACCGGCAGCCTCGACGTGGGCAACCTCGTGCTGACGCTGTCGGGGCTGTCGTTCCTCGGCCTCGGCGCTCCACCGCCGACGCCGGAGCTCGGCGCGATGACCGCCAACGGGCTCACCTACCTGTTCGGTCAGCCGTGGGTCGCGCTCGTGCCCGCGTGTGCCGTGTTCGTCCTTGCCTTCGCCGCGAACCTCGCCGGTGACGGCGTGCGTGACCTGCTCGATTCCGTGTGACCCCGTAGTGAGAGGACCCGTCATGTCAAAGCCCGGCCGAGTGACCACCCGCCGCCTGGCGAGCGCTGCTTGCGCCGCCGCGCTCGGGTTCACCGCCGTCGCGTGCAGCAGCTCCGGCTCGTCGCCAGCCGCCACGACCTCGGGGGCACCGACCTCGTCGGCCGCACCGGTCGCGGCCGGCAGCTCCGGCACGCTTCACCTGGCGTTCCTCTCCGACATGAGCACGCCGGACCCCGACGTCTTCTACGACATCGAGGGCAACACGGTGATCCTGTCGGCCTACGAGGGACTGGTGGCCTACAAGCCCGGGTCGACGACGATCGAGCCGGACCTCGCGACGTCGTACACGGAGAGCAAGGACGGCTTGACCTACACGTTCAAGCTGCGGCACGGGGTGAAGTTCCACGACGGCACGCCGTTCAACTCCGCTGCTGTGAAGGCGAGCTTCCAGCGCCGGCTCGACGTCAACAACGCGCCTTCGTACATGCTCGCGCCGGTCAAGACGATGCTGACCCCGGACCCGTACACGTTCGTGGTGAAGCTCAAGCAGGTCGTCACTCCGTTCCTGGACTACCTGGCGTCGAGCTGGGGGCCGAAGATGCTCAGCCCCACCGCGCTGAAGAAGCACGGCGGCAAGGACTTCGGGCAGACCTACCTCAACACCCACGACATCGGCACCGGCCCGTACACGCTGACCGCGTTCGTGCGCGGCGACCACTACACCTTGACGCGGTTCGCGGGCTACTGGGGCACGCCGCCGGCGTACCAGACCATCGACATCAAGATCACGCCCGACATGAACAGCCAGATCCTGGCGCTGAAGTCCGGTGACCAGGACGCGATCCTGCACAGCTTCCCGACGCCGGAGCTGGCAAGCGTGCAGGGCGACAGCGACTTGAAGGTCGACAACTTCGACTCCTACCTCACAGCGCTCCTCTACATGAACGTCTCCAAGGCACCGCTGTCCGACCTCGCGCTGCGCAAGGAGATCGCCGAGGCGATCGACGTGCCGGACCTGGTGAAGCAGGTGTACGGCGCGTACGGCTCGGTCGCGCAGTCGATGTACCCGAAGGGGATCCTCGACCCGTCGCTCGCGCCGGTCAGCTATCCGCCGAAGGCGGTCAAGGTCAACGGCGTGAAGCTCAGCTTCGGCTACACCGCGGATGACTCGGGGCTGCAGCAGCGGCTCGCCGAGCTGATCCAGCAGAAGCTCGAGGCGGCGGGGTTCAAGGTGTCGGTGCGCGAGGTGCAGAACGCGCAGACATATGGCTACCCGACGGACGTCAAGCACGCCCCGGACCTGCTGCTCGAGACGAACACTCCCGACGCCGCGCACCCCGACACGTGGGGCCGCATCGTCTGGGGCACCGGCGGCGGACTGAACTTCTTCAACTACTCCAACCCGAAGGTCGACGCCCTGATGGACAAGGGACGCGCGAACACCGACAAGGCCGCGTCGGATCAGGACTACGCCAAGGCCGGCGAGCTGATGGCGGCGGACTACCCGATCCTGTTCCTCGCCTCGTCGCAGAACGTCATGGTGTGGCGTTCGACGGTGACCGGTGTGACGTTCCGGCCGGAGGAGCCGTGGACGGTGCCGCTGGCCACCCTGGCGGGCACAGGGTGAGGCGCGTGACGGGCAACGGCTCATGACAGGGATGCGGCGGTTCGCCGCAGAGCGGGTCAGCGCATTGTTCGCAGTGCTGTTCGCGCTGACCGCGGTGGTGTTCGTGTTGGAGCGGCAGGTGCCGGCGAACCCGGTGCGCGCCTTGCTCGGAACGTCGGCGAGCAACGCCTCGATCGCGGCGAAGCGCCACCAGCTCTATCTCGACCGGTCGGTGACGACGCAGTTCTGGCACTTCCTTGCTCGCGCCGTGCATGGCGATCTGGGGCTGTCGCTGCACACCCGCCGAGCGGTGCGGACCGACATCGGCTCGTTCCTGCCGGCGACGGTCGAGCTGGCGCTCACTGCCGCCGTGCTCGCGGCGGTGCTCGGCGTCGGCGTCGGGCTGGTGACGGCGCGCGGCAAAGGTCGTACGACGCGGCTCGGGTTGCTCGCCGCTGCGTCGGTGCCGCAGTTCCTCCTCGGGCTGGTGCTGCTGCTGGTCTTCTACAGCGGGCTGCACTGGTTGCCCGGTCAGGGCCGGCTGTCGTCGGGGGTGGCCGCACCTCCGGCGCTGACCCACCTCTACACGGTCGACGCGCTGCTTCACGGCCAGCTCGGCACCTGGTGGGACGCGGTCAAGCATCTGTTGCTGCCGGCGCTGACGCTCGCGATCGTGCCTTCGGCGGCCATCGCGCGGACGTTGCGGTCGTCGCTGCAGACGACGATGCGCGCCGACTACATCCGCACCGCGCGGGCCAAGGCGCTGTCCGAGCGGAAGGTGCTGCTGCGGCACGCGCTGCGCAACTCCGCGCAGGCGCCGCTGACGATGGCCGGGCTGCAGGTCGGCCTGCTGCTCGCCGGCGTGGTCGTGGTGGAGGACATCTTCGGCTTCCCGGGGCTGGGCCTCTACACGGTGCGGTCGATCCAGACCTTCGACCTGCCGGCGGTCGCGGGCGTGAGTCTCGTGCTGGGCGCGTCGTACGTCGTGATCAACGCGCTGGTCGATCTGGCGCAGGCATGGGCGGACCCCCGACTGCGGGTGTGACGTCACGGGCTGTTGGAGGAGCTGTGAGTGGAGTACGTCGGGTCATCCCGCTGACGCTCGGCTGGGAGGAGCTACCCAAGACGGTGTCGGTGCTCGGCGCGGATCCGAACGAGCGCCTGCTCGAACCGGTGCCTGCCGTGCTGCTCGAGGTCGACGGCGGCTGGGTGCTGCTCGACACCGGGCTCAACCCATCGCTGGTCCGCGACCCGGTGCTGCGCGACCGGTTCCACGGCGGCCCGGTGAAGGCGGTGCTGCCCGACCATCCCGGCGACCCGCTGGTCTGCGCCGTCGAGGAGGTGGGACTCGCGCTCGAGGACGTCACTGTCGTAGCGCTGTCGCACCTGCACAACGACCATGCCGGGGGAGTGCGGCACTTCGCCGCGCGCGACGTACCGGTCCATGTGCAGAAGCGCGAGCTCGACTACGGGCTGTACGCACCGCATCCGGAGCCCGAGAAGCACGCGATCTTCCGGTTCGACTTCGACGACCCGCGGATCAACTGGCAGATCGGTGACGGCGAGGTTGAGATCGCGCCGGGGGTGACGGCGGTGCTCACGGCTGGGCACACGCCCGGCCACCAGAGCTTCGTCGTCGACTTCGAGGGTGGCGGCGGCCTGGTGCTCGCGTTCGACGCGGCGGACCTGCAGGAGAACATCGACGAGGAGAAGCCGGTCGGCTTCGCGGTCGGGATGTCGGCGCAGGTGACGCTCGAGCCGATCCTGCGACTGAAGGCGATCGCGAAGGAGAAGGGGTATCGCCTCGTCCCCGGTCACGACCCGGTGGTGTGGCCGGCGTTCACCCACGACATGCGCGACCAGGTCTTCGGCAACAGGGTCTACGGATGAACGCGGTGTACGGATGACCGCGGTAGGGACAGACGTCCAGGTGGGGCCAGTGCTGCACGACCTGCCGGCGACGCCGGAGACCGTGCGGTGGGGACACTTCGACAACTCGGTGCCGCCGGTGCTCACGGTCGCGTCGGGGGACCTGGTACGGATCCGCACGCTGACCCACCACGCCGGCGATGCGCCGGACCTGCTGATGGATGAGGAGATCCGCGAGGTCTACGCCGCGGTCACCGACCGCGGTCCGGGGCCGCACATCCTCACCGGTCCGATCGCCGTGGAGGGCGCGCTGCCCGGTGACACGCTCGCCGTACGGATCCTCGCGGCCGATCCGCGGCTGCCGTACGGGTCGAACCTCGCCGCGCACTGGGGGCAGCTGTACTCCTCCTTCAACAAGGAGCGGGTGACGATCTACCGGCTCGACACTGCTCGTGGTCTGGCGCGGGCGATGTTCGCCTACGACTGGACCGTCTCGCCCCTCGTCGACTCGCCCGGCACGATCGTCGACCCGCTGGCGACGGTGCGCGAGAAGGCTTTGGCCGGCGTCGCGGTGCCGCTGCGCCCGCACTTCGGGACGATGGGGGTCGCTCCTGCCATGCCGGGTCGGCACAGCAGCGTGCCGCCGGGTGACCACGGCGGCAACATCGACAACTGGCGGATCGGTACCGGGGCGACGATGCACTACCCGGTGCAGGTGGTCGGGGCGCTGCTGTCGGTCGGCGACCCCCATGTCTCGCAGGGCGACGGCGAGGTGAGCGGTACGGCGCTGGAGTGCTCGCTCGACGGGCTGCTGGAGCTGACCGTGCGCACCGACCTCGGGTTCACCTATCCGGTGCTGGAGACCGATACCTGCTGGTCGGTGCACGGCTTCGGCGACGACCTGGACGAGGCGATGCGCTCGGCGTCGCTTCGGATGATCGACCTGCTCGGCCGGCGGTTCGGGCTCAGCCGCGACGACGCCTACTCGCTGCTCAGCGTCGGCTGCGACTTCACGGTCACGCAGGTCGTCGACCAGCGGCAGGGTGTGCACGCGACGGTCGACAAGCGGATCTTCGCCGGGGAGTGAGCACGGTTCGTGAGCCGGGGGTTGTCGTGAGCGCGACGCGGTGAGCGGGATCGAGTGCTGGACGTTCGGCCCGGCCGAGGGAGTGCCCGAGCCGGTCGCGCCGTACTCGCACGCCGCGGCGTACGGCGATCTGCTCCATGTCACCGGGCAGCTCCCGATCGACCCTTCGTCGGGTGAGCTGGTCGGCGAGGGGATCGCGGAGCAGACCGACGCGGTGATGGCTCATCTCGAGCGAGTGCTGGTGGGGTGCGGGTCGTCGCTGGACGCGGTGGTGTCAGTGCGGGCGTATCTGACGTCGTTCGACGACTACGCCGGGTTCAACGCGGCCTATGCGCGCTGGTTCACCCCGCCGATGCCGGCGCGGACCTGCATCGGCGTGACGGGCCTCGCACTGGGCGCCCTGGTCGAGGTCGACCTCATCGCCACTCGCACCCCCACCCACCGAAACCCTGCGTGATCATGGCGAAGTGGGCCGACACGCCGGGCGTGTCTGACCAAAACGCCATGATCACGGCGGGGGTGGGTGGGGCGATGAGTTTGGTTGACGCCGTGCGTCTACCGGGCGAGGGTCAACACAGAGGTTCCGAGAGGATCACCGATATGAGCAGTACGACGCAGACCCGGCCGAACAAGGTTGCCACCGTGATCATCCCGGTCGTCGACCAGAAGGCCGCGGTCGACTTCTACACGAACAAGCTGGGGTTCGTCGTGACGACGGACACCCCATTCGGGCCCGAGGAAGACGCGATGCACTGGATCGAGGTCGGCGTGAACGAGACGGCGACGACGATCGCGCTCGCTCCGCCGCCGCCGGACTACGCGGTCACCGTGCGCGAGACCGGCATCAGCATCCAGGTCGACGACATCGACGCCTACCACGCTCAGCTCAAGGACGCCGGGGTTGACGTCGACGAGGCCGTGCAGCGGATGGGCGACCCGGTGCCGCCGATGTTCTGGTTCCGCGACCACGCCGGCAACTCGCTGATGGTCGTTCAGTAGGCCACCCAGGCGCACCTGTCAGGTCTCGGGGGTGTGGTCGGAGACCACCTCAAGGTTGGTGAACTCCGGCGCACCCTCGAAGATGTCGGCCATCTTTGCGTGGATCGGCCCGAGCCCTTCCTGGCGCCGCGGGTCTGCCTCGCGGGCGCGGGCTGCTGCCTCGCTTTCGAAGGTCACGATCAGGTAGACGGCCCGCGGGTCGTCCTGGTCGCGCGCCGACGTGGATCGCAGCAGCCCGGAGCCCGGCTGCTCGATCGCCCTGAGCTGCTCGCCGATGGCAGCGAACTCGGCCTCCTTGCCGGGCTTGAGTCGGGCCTGATGATCTGGATCCACATCGCTGCTCCTCATCGGTCGACTCCGCACATCATGATCGGAGCGCTCGACCGAGCCGGCGGTCAACCCGGCGGCATGGAGGGGAAGCCATGACAGGCATCCCGCTCACGCCGTCGAATAGGTCCCCAAGATCACCGAGAGGTAGCGGTGGCGGGAGGGTACGGCGATGTGGGGTAGGGCTCGAGGGTCACGGCGCACGGAGTTCTTCGCGGTCGGCGTCATCGTGCTGCCCTTCCTCGGGATCGCCGTCACCGGTCACCAGCACGCCGCCCAGCGTGAGCAGCTGCCCTACAACGCGTTCTTCGCCTCGCCGCACGGCAGCGGCGAATCTTGCGTGCCGGCGGAGCCGTGCAGCCTGACCACGGCCCAGAACGCTGCCCGCCACGCGATTCGCCACGCGAAGGGTGAGGTCGACGTCGAGCTGGAGGGCGGTACCTACCACCTGTCGCGCACCTTCCGGCTCACCCAGGCCGACTCCGGCCGTCCCGGCGCGGAGGTCGTCTACCGCGCCGCCGACGGCGGCCACCCTGTGCTGTCAGGTGGGAGGCGGATCACCGGCTGGCAGAAGGTCGCAGGCTCGAGGAACTGGTACGTCGACATCCCGAAGGGGTTCGACACCCGCCAGCTCTACGTCGGCGGGAAGCGGATGCAGCTTGCGCGCGGACTCGGCGGCGGCCGCATGGTGCAGACCGACATCGGGATGATCGCGCCCAACAGCAGCGTCGTGGACTCGTGGAAGAACCCGACGAACGTCCAGGCCGTCTTCCGTGGCGGCAACGGTCCGTGGACGCAGACGCAATGTCCGATCGCGTCGATCGCCGGCTCGGTAATCACGATGGCGGAGCCCTGCTGGCACAACCTGGACCTCAAGGCCGCGGGTGTACAGGAGATCTCGTGGTTCACCTCCCCGATGGGGGGCTTCGGGGGCTTGGGGATCTGGAAGACCCCGACGTACTTCGAGAACCTCTACTCCGCGATGGGCCCGGGCACGTGGACGATCGACCGCGTCGCACACAAGCTCTACTACCAGCCGCGCAAGGGCGAGGATCCCAATAAAGAGGACGTCGTCGTACCGACGCTGCAGGCGCTGTTCGTGATCGACGGCACGCCGAAGCACCCAGTGCACGACGTGACGGTGCAGGGGCTGACGTTCGCCTACGGCACCTGGACGGCGATCGACAGCAACAACGGGTTCCCGCAGATGCAGGCCGACTGGTACCTGTCCGGACCGGGCGCGAGCAAGCACCAGGGCACCTGCGGCTACACGAACCCGCACGGCACCTGCCCGTTCGCGTCGTGGACCCGGACACCGGCCAACGTCGTACTGACTTCGACCTCGCGCGTCTCGATGCTCGGCAACCGGTTCGTGCACCTCGGCGGCGCAGGACTGGACCTCTACGAAGGTGCGAAGCACGACCTGGTCGAGGGCAACGAGTTCACCGACATCTCCGCGGAGGGCCTCCAGCTCGGCGCGACGGACGACAACCTGCCGGAGAAGCTGTACGGCGGGATGCGCGAGCGGTTCAACACGGTGAGGAACAACTTCGTGCACCACGTCGCGATCCAGTACCTCGGCGGCTGCGGAATCTGGCTCGGCTACACGACGCACAGCCGGATCACGCACAACGAGATCGACCACGTGCCGTACACCGCGATCTCGATCGGCTGGGGCGGCTGGCACGCGACGGTGATCGACCCGGACCGCAACCCGAACGGCAATGCCTACAACCTGGTCGCGAACAACATGATGTACGACTACATGCACACGCTCGGCGACGGCGGCGCGATCTACTCCAACGGCCCGCAGGCCGACTCCTGGAAGACCGCACTGCAGATGCGGCGCAACGTCGCGTATCGGGGAACCAACACCGACTTCTCCCTGTATACGGATGCGGCGAGCCGATACGTGAAGATCGGCGGCAACTTCGTCTACTTCCAGCCGTGGGACTCGTTCAACACCGGCGGCTGTCACACGGTGGGCCACATCCGCATCTACAACAACTACTTCGCGCAAGGTGGCCCGGCGTACCCGTGCTTCCTCTACACGGACAACGTCAAGGAGAAGAACACCTCGGTGTGCCAGGTTCCGATGCCGAGCGAGGCGCCGGTCCCGATCATGCAGGGCGCAGGACTGACCGGAGAGTTCCGCCAGCTTGTGCGGCAGTACCGGCCGGAGGTGAACCTCGTCGGACCGGAGCAGATCGTTCCCGCCGGTGGCAAGGTGCTGATCAGCGGGACCGGCTTCACGCCGCGCTCGGTGGTACGGATCGGCAGCCGCAAGGCGACCAAGGTGCAGGTGCTGACCGACAACTACATCTTTGCGACCGCTCCGGCGCAGCAGGGTGCCGGCACGGTGCCGGTCACGGTGACGAATGCGCAGGGCAAGAGTGCGGTCACGCAGTACTCGCAGCTGACCTACACGCAGAACCCGACGCCCTGCCAAGCCAGCATGGGATCTGGGACGAGCACCGCGATCGCCAGCTGACGGGATATTGCCGAAAGGCTTGTGCTTTGTTGATCAATCGGGTCAGACTGCGCGCGTGAAGCGGATTGCGCTGCTGGCGCTGGCGATGACGGCTCTGTTCTCCGGTACGGCGATGGCCTCGGGCCACCACCAGCACACCAAGGTGGTGAGCGACTGCGTCCACGCGCACTACAAGCCGGACTCGATCGTCATCTACTGCGACCAGACCCTCGCGCTGACGAAGATCACCTACACGAAGTGGGGGACGAGCGTCGCGAAGGGCACGGACCGCACCTACCAGGACGACTGCAAGCCCAGCTGCGCCGCTGGCCACCCGGTCTTCCACCATGACCACTTCACGCTTTACGACCCGAGGAACCGGCACGGCATGTTGATCTTCACCCGGGTGAAGGTCTTCCGGAACGGCCACCTCTACCAGTCGTACCCGCTCAGCACCCCGAGCTGATCGGGCCCGGAGTCACCTTCCTGCCAAGCGGCTCCACACGGCTCGGCGGTCCTTGTCGAAGTCGAGGATGACGTCGGGGTCGAGCTCCTTCGCGGGAGTCGACGCGACGTAGATCGCGAGATTCTCCTCAAGGTGATCCCAGGCGGTGAGCGCGTCGTCGGCAGCGCTGCGCTGCGCCCGCCAGTCGAACAGCGGCTCGATCCCGATCATCACTGTGACCGCCGCGGAGCAGACAAAGCCCAGCGTGCCGAGCGGACCGAGGTCGGACAGGCCGAGCACCACCGTCGTCGTGGCGGAAAGCACGAGCGTGGCGACCATGGAGACCGATGCGAGGTTGCGCCACATCCAGCGCTGGTTGCGCGCGTAGTCCTTGTTCTCCAGCAGCCGCAGCCGCACCAGGTCGGCGAGGTCGAACGGCTTGAGCCCGGCGACCAGCGCGGGCGAGGAGTCGTGGGCAACGTCCCGTGCCTTCGCGTCGGCCACCAGGTCACGCAGCCCGGCTTCGATCGGTGCCGCCTCGCGCCGCACCTTGCGCATCGTCTGCGTGAAGGTACGGCGGCGGCGCGTCTTCGGTCGCCGGCTGTCGGCAACCGCCTGAGCTTCGGTCATTGCTGGAACCTCCCCGGAGTTAGATCGGCCAGGACCGTCAGCTCCTTGACCGACTCCTAGCGCAGCCCGTCGCGCGTGAAGCAAGACCCATGGACGGTGTACACGACTGCCTCGTAGTGCTTGTCGTTCGCGACCTTGTATGAGGCGTCGATGTTCAACGGCCCGCCGTCCAGCGCAACTGTGACTTCTCCGATCTGTCCCGTCTGGGTGGAGGCGTAGACCGGGTCAAGCGACTGCTGGACGAACTCGAGGTAGACGGTTGTTCCGGGCTGCTGCTCGTCGTTCGCGAAGTTCACGGTGAGCGATCGGCAAGAGCTTCCCGGTTGCTTGAAGTACAGCGACTGTGCATAGTCGGGGTAGACGCCTTGGTCGCCCATGTCCTCAGGATCACCGATGCCGTCGGTGTAAGTGAAGATCGTGTTGCCTACCTGCAGCGTGCCATCGCAGCCCGGCGCGAAGTCGCAGGGACTGTTTCGTCCGGGGAGCAACACATTGCCGTACACGCGAATCGTGTTGCGCTTGCTGGTCGCGACGACGTGTCCCGTCGCGGTCTCAGCCACGAGTCGATAGCGGTACTTGCCGAGCGTGGGGAGCTTTGGTGCGGTGACGGTGCCTGACGTCGGCGTCGTGGTCGCGACTCGCTTCCACACGCCCGCCGTTCCGAACTGCCGTTGCAGAAGTAGCTTGCCTGAGGTCGGAACCCCAGAAGTCCCGTATTGGAACGTCGGCTGCTGGCTGACCTCGATCCGATGATGGGCGGCACTCAACGTGACGCTTGCGGCCGTCCTCGCTGCCGCCACTCCTGCTGGAACCACCAGAGCAGCGCCGAAGGATGCCGTCAGTGCCGCGCCCCACAACAGACGGGTACGTCGTGTCCGGGTCATTGAGCCCTCCCCTTGTTCATCGATGCGGTGGTCGTCATCGCGATCGCATCGAAAAGCGTGAGTAGTTCCTTCTCGTACATCGCAAGCGGGCTGCTGAACGTGAAAACCACCAACCGAGCGCCCTGAGGCAGCGCGATCCAATAGTTGATGGTCACGTGCGTCGTCACGGACGGATCGGAGGGAGATGGGGCCCGCTCGACCGAGCGCACGACCGCGAGCGCCGAGTTCTCGATGATTGTCGGGTCGTCTCCCGGGATGAGCGTCAGCATTCCAGCGGCAGTGTCCTGTGGACTGTGAAGGTCGGGTACTGCAACCCCTGGCCGGCTGATCAGAAGCGTGGCGGCCAGCGGAATGTCGCCTACCAGAGATCTCGCAATGTGGACCTGGTGAGCCTTGATGGCCTTTCCTTGCGCTGCGACTTGGAGCAGGCCGTCGCGGATCGCATGTCGTGCCGATGCCCGGTTGTCGGCGCGACCGACAGCCTCTTCCAGGATGGCGTTGATACGCCCCTTGATTGCGGCATCGCTGTCCCGAAGGTCGAGGGACCACCAAACTCCCGGAAGGGAGAACTCGACGCCTTCGACGGCCGTCACGATAGGGCTGCCTCGATCTGCACGGAGTTGAGAATGTCCAGCGCCGACGTGACGGCGTCATCGAAGGCGCGCAGGTCGACGGCGGTAAGGTCGACACGCACGAGAACCTGACTTGCCGGGTCGAGCATGACGCCAGCGCAGCGCTCGATCAGCTGACTTTCCAACAGGTTTGGGCCCAGTGGCGAGACCGGCCGAAACTGGTGCGCGATCACGGCGGTGCGTCCAGCCAGCTCATGGATAGAAGCTGAGCTGGTGACCGCTGACTCGATATCTGCTTGGTCGATCTCATTGGCGCAGGCGCGGACCGTCTCGGACGTCGTGTCTCCTGCCGGTTCGGCCTCGACCCACCCGAGAGCCGAGACGCAATGCCGGTACGGCGCAGGGGGAATCATGACGAACCATCTGCGCAGCTCCGATTCGGACTTCATTGCCGCGACGAGGCCGTCCAGGTCCCGCTCTATGGTTGGTGGCTCGACGCCAACGGCTGGCTCCCGCTGTTCGCAAACCGCTGTTCGCCAAGTGTCGAAGTCGCTGCCTCCCAGTGGTGGGACCGCACGGAACGGCGCGGGAAGCGTCGCCGTGAACTGGATCACCAGCCGCCTCCGCCCGATCCGCTACCGACATCGGCATACATGCGGTCGACGATGACAGGGTTCGAGTCAGCGGGTGAGGAGAACCCAGAGTTCTGCATGATGTCGTCCAGATTGATATGCGAGAAATCGGGGTGCAGCTGGTCGACATCGTGATGTGCGAGTTCGTGGAAGATTTGGATCTCCGGCGGCACCGAGACGATGTTGTCGATGAACTTGCCGAGCCCGGGCTTGTAGTGATCGCCAACGCGGCCGACCACAAACTCGGTCCCCTTCTCGATTGCCTCTTCAAAAATTTCGTCGCCGTGACCAATGGCCTTCACCGCCAGCTTTGCGGTGAACTTTCCGCCGATCGGAGTCAAGAGCACCGCGGCGACGGTAAGAAGTGCGCTTGCCATCAGCTCACCGAAAGTGATGTCGCCGAGTTGAAAACGGACGACCTTCACGGCCAAGTCGAGCGCCTGCACCCCGTCTGATACTGCACTGATTATCTCTGCAAGTGGAACGGCAATGGCCGCGATGGCTGGAAAAACGACGGACAGCGCAAGTAGCGCCACTGCGATTCCCGCCAGGATTGTGCTGAGAGCATCGAGGATCTCGTCGATGATCTCGAGCGCCTTGGACAGCGCGTCGTGAATCTTGTCGACGACCGAGGCGGCCTTGTCCCAGAAGCCGTCATTGAGTCCGCTGTCGACGTCCCCGCGCTTGATCCGGCCGCCGGCCTGGTCCGCCGCACCCTTCAAGCGCTGCATGGCGAGGTCGTACTCGTGTTGCGCCTCTCTTGCAGCTTGCTCTCGCAGCGCGGCGTGATTCGCCGCGTCATGTTCCGCCTGCCGCGCTTGCTCGCGCGATGCTGGACTGGAGAACGGGTTTGCTTCCTCCTTGATCGTGTTCAGGCGAGCGATGGTCGCTTGGTGCTGCGCGTTGCTGACATCAGAGGCCTGGTACTTCGCGATCGCGGCATCCACGCGCTGCATGACGTCGCGTAGCACCGGGGCGTACTCGGTGAGCGCGGCGCTGAACTCGCTGTAGCGGTCGTGGGCCCTCAGCAGTGCTTCGCGGAGCTGCTGCACGTTGGTCTGCATGGCGTCCGTGGCCTCGCTGTGCATTTCGCCGTATCCGAGGCTGTAGAGCTTGTTGGTCGCATCGTCCATCACCTGTGCCGTAGCCGAGGCGTTGCCCGCCTCTTCCTCGACGAAGTCAGGACGCCCCTGAATGCGTTCCACTTCTGCTAGCCCCCTTGAGTGAGCGCGCTGGCGAGATCGCCGTCGAGCTCCTGGAATGTGTCGTGGATCGCTTTGACGGATGCAGCGATGGCGTCCATCGCGTCGCTGATCTTGTGCCGCCGGATGTCCCAGTCCTCCGCGAAGGCGCTGATTTGGCTCGCCAGCCACTGAGTGGGGTCGCAGTTACCTACGGCCCCACTCAGCTCGTGGCTCACCGACTTCGCTCCGTCGAAGGCTCCCTTGATTTGTGTCAGCTCCGAGTACACGGTCTGGAGCTTCGGAAGGTCGAGAAGCAAGTCAGACATCGGTCTCCCCCTGGAAGCGCAGTCGGCCTGGTACTAGTTCTGGCCCTGGATCGCCGACGCGAGTTGCGTGTCGGTGTCTTCCATCGCCTTGGCTGCCTGCTCGAGGTACGACGCGAGGCTGTCCAGCGCGTCGATCGCCTGCTTCAGGTTCGTCTGGAACTGGGTGAAGGTGTCGTGGAACGCACCCGACGCGTGGTCGGTCTGGAAGCCGCTGCTCACCAGGTTCTGGACCTGGCTGCCGAGGTTGGACAGCTGCTGGTCCATGTCCTGCTGGCCGGCGCGAAGCTTGCCGGCGGTGTCGTTCAGGTCTGCGTAAGTGACGTTCAGATCTGCCATTGCTCTCTACTTCCCCTCCTGGAAGCCCGCCTTATCGGGCTCGACGGGATGAAGGCTAGGGGAACAATTCGGACCTGGGAATGGGGAGGACTACCCATGCGGAGCAGTTGAAATTCCGCCATCTGCGTCGTCCGAAATCGGTACCTGCACGCGCACAACGCGGCCGCTTTCAACGAAGAATCCGCGCCCTGGCGGGAAGTCGCTGCGAGAGACCCGGGGGAAGCCTGTGCGCAGGATCGTCTCGCCCTCGATGCTGTCGGGCTGCAGCAGCAGTCCTCGACGAGCCGCCTTGATCTCAGCGAACAGCGGGAAGGAGGAGTTCCAGGTCGTGGTCTCGGACTCCGCGATGAGCAGGCTCCGAGTGCGGCGCAACGCCTTGGTGAGAGCGACGATCGGCTGCTCGGCTGGAGTCCCCTGGAAGTCTGAGAGCCCCTCGACAACGACGAGGACCGGCGCGGCTGCCCCGGCCGAATCCGCTGCCTCTGTCAGCTGTATGGCGAGCTCCGCAACCTCCTGCGGCGTCGTCGCTGCGCCTTCCCAGTCCCCTCGGCTCGCGAGGCTCGACCGTGGATGACCCAGGTAGTAGCACTGGGTGCTCGGGTCCGCGCGCCGCACCGCGTTGACCATCGCGGCGAGGGCGTTGGAGCGGCCAGACGACGGACCGCCGCCCAGCAGGAACACACCCTCGGCTGCGAAGCCGACCGGAAGCAGATCTGTCTCACCGATGCCGAGTACTGGTCGACCGTCGACGGACGCAGGTAGAGCGCGTTGGGCGACTTCGGTCGGCATCGGCTCGATCGGCGGGGCCACGATGGCGGCGCGTGCCTCGATGGACTTCGCCAGTCGCGTGAGCGCCTCGTACTGGTCGGCGGCGTTTGCCGATCCGCCTAACACCGCGATTTGCGCCTCGAGACCGTCGAGAATCGCTCGACCGGGTGGTGAGAGCGGCGTCAGCACGTCCGCCTCCACTCCCAGCGTGTAGTACATCGACTCCTCGGCGAGCCGAAGGACCACTCGCTTCGGAACGCTCGCAGCGATCGATCCTGGGACACCGGCTGGCCGGTCAGCCGTGAACGCGACGTGGATCCCGAGCTGGCGGCCTTCGCTGATCAGCTGCTGCAACGTCGTATAGGCGAGGGCCTTCGGGCCGGTCGTCTCGTACTCCGCGCGAAACGCCGGGAAGCCATCGATCAACAGCAGGATGCGCGGCTCGTCAGGCTTGTTGGCGAGGCTCCGGTAGTCCGTGATGTTCGCGGCGTTGACGGTCGGGAAGGTGCGAGCCCGCACCTCAGAGATCGACTTGATGTGACGAAGCAACCGAAGAACCCGCTCGCTGTCATCACCGCTGATCACCGATCCGACGTGGGGGAGCACCTCCAGCATCCGCAGGCCACCGGCCGCGAAGTCCAGACCGTAGACATGGACCGGTCCGCCGCGCGGCGTGACGCCAGCGCCGGCTGCGAGCGTTCGCAGCAAAACCGACTTCCCACTGCCACTCGTGCCGTAGATCGCCAGGTTGCCGTCCACGTCAGGCGCGAAGTACGCCGGCGTCTGGTCTTGCTTCTCCGGCTGGTCGACGATGCCGAGGATCAGCGCGGCATCGGTGCGCGGGCCGAGACGCGCCAGGTCGTAGGCACTGGCCAGCTCGGTGAGCCACGGCCGTCGCGGCGGCTCACAGCCGGCAGCTGTCGAGGCCCCGGAGATCACGCGAACCATGCGGGCGAGATCGGTTGGTCCCTGGTCGGTTGCCGGCTCGGCGGACGTCGGCTTCTCCCACTCGCTTGCCGCGCCGAACTTCAGCTCGCGGATGGAGATCGGCGGGACGAGTGGGACGTCGGTCGTCCAGCCACCCGAGTACGCCGCTTGGAATGGCACGAGGCGGCCGGGACCGACCTTGGCAACGGCGCGTCCCGGGATCGAGGGGTCGAAGCTCGCCGCCTCCCGCGTGCCGATCACGTCCTCGCTGTCCGCCTCGTCGGCCATCCGCAAGGCGATGCGCAAGTTGGTGTTCGCGCGCAGGTTGTCGCGGATGACGCCGGCCGGTCGCTGCGTGGCCATGATCAGATGGATGCCGAGCGACCGACCGCGCTGCGCGATGTCCACCACACCGTCGACGAACTCAGGAACCTCCCCGATAAGGGCGGCGAACTCGTCGATGACAAGCACGAGCGACGGCGGGCAGCCCGGGTCTCCTCGCTTCTCCAGCTCGAGGATGTCCTTGGCGCGCTTGCGATTGAGGATGTCCTCCCGTCGTCGCAGCTCGGCCTTCAGGCTCGTCAGGGCCCGACGCACCAGGTACGGCGACAGGTCCGTGACCAGACCGACGCAGTGCGGCAGGTTCACGCACTCCGCGAAGGCGGCGCCGCCTTTGTAGTCGACGAAAAGGAAGGTCACGCGATCGGGGCTGTACTCCGTCGCCATGCCGAGCACCCAGGTCTGGAGGAACTCGCTCTTGCCCGCACCCGTCGTACCGCCGACGAGAGCGTGCGGGCCGTGGAGCCGGAGGTCCAGGTGCATCGCGTTGGTCGAGCCCTGACCGACAAGTGCGCGCAGGTTGCTCGCGCGACGCAGCGGCCGAGGCGGCCCGGTCCGGTCATGGACGCTGTTGTTCTCTCTCCATCGGTCTGCGACGGCTTCGGCGTCCTTCGCGTACTCAGAGCCGAGCAGCGAAAGCATCGTGATCGACTTCGGCAGGTCGGACTGGTCGACCAGCGCAGCGCTCGCATCCGAGATGGCGGCGAGCCGACGGCCCATGTGGGTTGCCGCGTCGGTCGACATGTTCTCGACGGTGGAGCCACGCAGCGTGATGCCGTGACGGACGAAACCGATGTCGCCCTGCGGCTCGGACATGTCAATGAATGTCCGGCACACCGCAGGAAGCTCGGTACGTCGATCGGCGAGCCAGATCGTGAAGATGCCGGCCTCGGGACACCGCTCGGCGAGCTGGACGACTCGGGAATGAGCAGCAGGCGAGTCGGCTCCGATAACTAGAACGATCGCCGGCAGTGGAATCAGTCCGACCGGCTGCTCCTCGGTGCCGACGGTCCCGCCTTGCGATGTCGATGTCAGGTCGGTAGCCATCGGTCCGCGCGGAGTAGTGGCTTCCGCTCCGAGGCGGGCGGCAACGACGCCCTCGAGTTGGGCGAGGAGCGTATTCGCGGCGGCCTGGCCGAGAGCAAGGTGGTCACACGTCAGCGGTGACAGCGGCGCCGAGGTGTGGGGAGCCCACTTCAGCCACTCGAAGTCGGCAGCCGTCTGCTGCCCGCCGATGCACGTGACGATGACCTCGGCAGGGGAGTGCAGGCAGGTGATCTGGGCGAGCAGCGCCTGGGCAGCGGCGTTGACCGCCTGCGTGGGGCCGGCCACACCGATCGCACCCGCCCGGGTCAGTGACTCGACGATGGGAACGCCGTCGATGAAGCGGTGTCGACGGATCACCTCGTCGAGCTTCTCCTCGTACTCCGGGATCCCGTCGTCCTGCTCGGTCGCGGCTGCAACGACGTTGCGCGAGACGGTTCGCCCTGTGCCAAGCCGCAGGTACATGAACGGCCAGTGCTCAGGCCGTCGCGTCCACAGGATCGACCCGAGCTGGGTCGCCTCACTGACGACCGCTGAGGTCGTGGGGAACTCTTCGTTGCGCACGCGGCGCTCGACCGGCTCTTCGGCGGCGAGACGCCCGTCGAGGATTTCCAGCTGCTTCTCGAAGCGGGCGATCTGGGCGCGCATCCGGTGGCGGCTGCGGACCCGGGTCATGAGGTAGTTGGCGGTCAGCATCATCGGCGAGGTCGCGATGAAGATCAGCGCCGTCCAATGCCGGCCGCCGAACGCGAAGACGGCAGCGCCGATGAGGATCGGAGCGACCATGAGCAACCACGGGAACGGCGGGTCGTCGATCTCCGCGGGCACCTTCGGTCTGCGGTGCTCCGTCAACGGATAGCGGGGCTCGACGCGCGGCGAGCGGTTGAACGCCACCGAGCCGCCCTGCGCGTCGAGATCCGTCGACGTGGGTGCGACGTCGTGGGGCAGTTCGACGACGAGACGTGACTCTCCGATCGTCACGACCTGGCCGGGCAAGAGGGTGGCGCGCGTCACGACTCCGCCATCGATCTCGAGACCGTTCGCCGAGTTGAGATCGACGATCTCGATGGTCCGCCCGACGTCGATCCTGGCGTGCTGCCGGGAGATGTGGCGATCGGTCAGCGCGATCTCGACGTCGGACTCACGCCCCAGCAGGTTGGGCCCCTGTCGCAGGTTGAACTGCCGGCCGACGTCAGGACCGCTGATCACCCGGAGCGTCGCCGCGTTGGCGTGAAGCCGCGACTGCGCCGTACCGAGCGGGACGAGCCGGGCGTCGAACCCGGAGCAGATCGGCGAGTGGTCGAGCTGCTGCGACGGCTCGAGCGGTCGGTACATCTCGGTCTCGGGCGCAGAGATGGCGAGGGTGAGCGCCGAAGCGTCACCGTCCGCGCGTCCTCCGCGGGGGTCGGCTGCCACGATCTCGTCGACCAGGTCGCCGATAGTCGCGGTGGCATCCGCCTCGATGACAAGGTCGACCCGCTCCTTCGTGTCGCGTTCGAAGGCCAGTTTCAGCTTCATCGCAGTGCGTTGCCCCTTGCCATCTCAGGCCGGTCGCCTGCGCGCCCGCAGCGCGCGCAGAGCTCCGGAGTAGAGCGATCTTGTGTTCACCATGGCGTAGATCCGCCGTTGCCAGGAAGCCTGGGTCCGCAGCCGCTCGACGGCGAGCATGAGTGCTTTCCAGAACTGTGCCGCCTCTACCTCACTCGGCGCGAGCGGTGCGAACGTCGCGACGTCGGCACTTCGTGCGAGTGGCAGCAGAGCGGGCGGGTTGATCGCGCTCGCTTGTTCTCGGCGGGTGTCTCTAACACCCACCCGGATACCGAGGTCGCCGGCAGTGTCGAGGACCTCGAGCCAGCCCGCAGCGATTCGGGCGCTCGGCGTGCCGCGGTGCCGACGACGGCGCCGTCGTTGCAGCTTCGCGCCAATGATGAGAGAGGCGAGGCCCGCGATCACGAGCAGCGGGATCCCGACGTCACGAAGCAGAGCAACGATGAAGCCCGGAACGTGCAGGCCGCGGTGGTGGCGCGGAGGCGACTTCGGCGCAGGTGCTGAGGCGTTGTTCGGATCCTGACTCCGGCTTGCCGGTGGCGCGTTGACGGGCGGCGGAACGGGTCTCGTCGCCTCTTCTCGGACGGGGGCCTTCGGCTGCGGGAGAGCCTTGTGGTTTCGATTCTCGTACGTCGTGTACGGCGGCAGGATGCTCCAGCCCGCTCCCGCAATGTCCAGCTCGACCCATGCCTCGATGTCCTTGCCTTCGACGAGACCGGTCGGGGGAATCTCCGCGCCGAGGACGACCCGTGCAGGCATGCCCATGGCATTGGCCATCAGCGCCATAGTCGCGGCGTACTGCTCGTCGTTGCCGGCGATCTGCTGGCCTTGGGTGAAGGTGACGAGCCGTCCGAGGCTGTTTCCGGCGAGGGTGTTGGTGTGGTCGTTTCCGTCGGAGTACCGGCCGTTCTTGTACAGGTACGACGCGATGTTCGCGGTGGCGACTGCGGGATCGGAGGCCTGCCTTGCCCATCGCTGGGCGATCGTCGCAAGTGGCCCATACACAGACGTCGCCAGGTCGGGCGACCGTGCGGGGGTGGCCTTGCTCAGCTGGTCAAGGTCGAGGGTGGGGAGCGACGTCACGGTCTCAGTGATCGAGTCGCCCTCGTGGAGTCCGACCGGCGCGACCGCGGTGTCGTTGACCGCGTCGTAGCGAAGGCTCGCCGCCAGCTCGTCCGTGCGCGCCCCGCCGAAATGGATCGTGCTCAGCGATCCACCGGTGGGCACCCACACGCCGCTGTAACCGGGCTCGATGGCGATTGACAGCTGCGCCTTGGGCCCCGGCTCGTCCTGCGGGATGTTCGAGCCGACTCTCGCAAAGCCGGGCAGGTCGCTCCCGGCGCTCGTCTCGTCGGCCACGCCCCACGCGACGTCGTTGTAGGAGTCCATCGTCGCGATCCGTAGCCGCGCGCCAGCGGGCACCGGCGTGGCGACTCTGAACAGTGGCTTGTCGTAGCGGGAGGTTGGAGTCGTCGGGCTTCGGTAGAGCCGGAACCCGGACAGCGGGCTCGGGTAGGCGCCTGGGTCGACCGGCGGCTGGGTGCGCAGGACTTCGCGCGAGTTGGCGTTGGCGAACGGAAGGGCGGGTCCGACGACGAGGGACAGGCCACCGGCCGCGGCGAGCAGTCCGGCAGCGGCCGCCACGCGCGAACCCAGACCGCGATGCTGAGTCTCTCCGGCGATCTTGCCGCGGCGTGCTCGCGCCGCAGCCCATCCGATGGCCACCGCGGCGAAGCAGCTTCCTTGCAGCACCAGCGACTGCGGGTGCCGGGTGCCGAACAGGATGCCGAGCGCCAACACCCCCACCGGCGGCAGCAGGGCAAGAGTGGTGATCGACGTACGTCGTGCGGCGGTGTGACCGATGACGCCGGCGAGCAGCCCGAGCAGGTAAGGGATGCAGAGCAATGCGCCGGTCGTCCCGACCGGTCGATAGGTCGTCAGCAGCTCCTTCCAGCCTTCGATGACCGCCTTCGCCATTTCCTGGATGGAGTTCGCGGAGGGAAGGAAGCCCGCGTAGGCGTCGTGTGGCGCGCTCACGCTTCCGACGACGAAGAACAGCAGGACCGTCAGCGCCGCGACGACGACCAGGGGCTGCTCGAGCCGTCGGCTCAACGAAGCGAGGGCAATGCCAAGCGCGAGCCCGAAGGCGCCGAGTGCGAAGAACGCCCAGCCCGCGTACGACGCCTTGAAGCCCACCAGCGCAAGCAGGGTGAGCGCGCTGAGAAAGGCGATGTCGACACCCTCGGCGCCGCGGTTGTCGCCCGTGACGGCGATGGTGGAAGGGGTCACGGGCGAACCGCCGATGCGAGCAGTCGTCGCAGGTCTTCCAGCGCCCGCACTCCCATGACGGTGATTCCGCCAGACGCGGACAGGCTTGCGGGCGCGTCCGGCTCGACGCGAACAGCCACACAGGCGACGTCAGGACCGAACCAGCTCTTCGTCGCGCGCAGCTCGTTGAAGGGCGCGCCGCTTCCGGTCACCATCACCGCGACGGTGATGTCGGGGGCGACGCGGATCGAGCGCCGTCCGGCGGCCCGAAGCGATGTCGTGGAGTCGCCGAGCTCGACGCGCGCGAGCGCGTCCAGAACCAGGTGCGGGTGGGCTTGCGCGATGGTCTGGCGGCCGGCGATGACTGCGATCTCGCGGTCGCTCCTGGCCGCGGCGACGGCGACCGATCCGGCGACCGACACAGCGAGCTCGAACTCGTCGTCGTCCGCATAGCTGGCGCGGTCGGCGTCGAGCAGAACGGCCAAGCGCGAGCGGCGGGTGTCCAGGAACTGGCGGACGAGCAGCCGGTCAGCCTTCGCGGAGCTCCGCCAGTGCACGTGACGCCAGTCGTCGCCCGCGACGTAGTCGCGGAGCGTGTGAAACGCCATGTCGTTCGCGGACAGGTCGTTGGTCGTCTGGCCTTCGAGGTCACGCAGCAGCCCTGCGCTCAGCGGGTCGAGCACCGTGATGCGCGGATGAACGAAGAGCTCGACCAGATCGGTCCGCGCGGTTTGCCGGCGGATCAGGCCGAGCGGATCACCTCGCACGGCTTGGGCGGGGCCGATCGCGATGACCGAACGTCGGGTGGTCGGGACGACGAACGCCTCCCGGTGGCTTTCGCCGGGTGCGAGCGATGGCACGTCGAACCAGCCACTGGTGGCGCCCACCGGCACCTCGATTCGAAGCGGCAGGAGCCGTCGTTCGGAGACGTTGTCGACCACCAGCTCGGCGAGCGAAGGGTCGCCGACCGTGACTCGGCGCGGGGTCAGCCGGATCTCGAGCCGGATTCCGGAACG
Source organism: Mycobacteriales bacterium (assembly GCA_035545635.1). Classification (GTDB taxonomy): domain Bacteria; phylum Actinomycetota; class Actinomycetes; order JAFAQI01; family JAFAQI01; genus DASZTV01. The sequence continues at coordinate 101,702 of DASZXY010000011.1, forward strand.
CCCGATTGCGAACCCGGCAGCGAGGACGACGACCAGCACGCAGGCACTCGCTGCCAACAGCAGCTCGTGCCAGCCGAGCTGCTCGCCGAGGATGTAGGCGACCGCGCCGGCGAGAAGCACTCCCCAGCCCAACGCGGTGATCGTCGCAAGCGCGGGTCCTACCCCGGCCCGGGCACGGGTCGCCAAACCGGCGCCCGCTTCGACCCTAGGGCCGAGCCGTTGCACCGCCGGGGCGGTCCGCTCGCGAAATCGACGCCATTCGCCTCGCGCGAGCGGGACGCGGGAGGACATGGTTAGGCCACCCGCCCGGCCGGCGGTCGGATGTCCGCGAGCACCTGACCGATGACGTCCTCGACCGTGACGCCGGAGAAGTCGGCCTCCGCGTCGAGCAGCAGCCGGTGGCACAGCACCGGCAGCGCCAGCTCCTTGATGTCATCGGGGATGACGTGGTTGCGTCCGTCGGCGGCAGCCCAGGTCTTCGCACAGCGGATGTAGGCGAGACAGCCGCGAACGCTCAGACCGAGGCGCACCTGTCGTGCCGCACGGGTCGCGGTGGCGATCTCACTGATGTAGCTCAGGATCGCGGGCTCTACATGCACCGTGTCGGCAAGGCGGGCCATGTCGGCGACTGACTTCGCCTGCACCACCGCGGAGACGGTCGCCGCGCGGTCGCGGACGGCCGCGTCGGCCAGGAGAGCAACCGTCGACTGATGGTCCGGGTACCCGATCGACGTCTTCATCAGGAAGCGGTCGAGCTGCGCTTCGGGCAGTCGGTAGGTACCTGCCTGCTCGATCGGGTTCTGAGTGGCGATCACCATGAACGGCCGGTCGACCTCGTGGGCGATGCCATCGACCGTCACCCGGTTCTCCTCCATGACCTCGAGCAGCGCGGACTGCGTCTTGGGGGAGGCGCGGTTGATCTCGTCGGCCAGCACGATCGAGGCGAAGATCGGTCCGGCGTGGAACGCGAAGCTTCCGGTGCTCTGGTCGTAGACCGTCACGCCGGTGACGTCGCTCGGCAACAGGTCGGGCGTGAACTGGATGCGGCTGTGGGTCCCGTGCACGGTGTTGGCGATCGCCTTGGCGAGCGATGTCTTGCCCGTGCCGGGGTAGTCCTCCAGCAGCAGATGGCCGTCAGAGAGCAGACACGTCAGGGCGAGCCGGACCGGGTGCGTCTTGCCGACGATCGCCTGCTCGACGTTGGTCACCAGCTTGCCGAAGGCATCGGCAAACCAGCTTGCCTGGTCAGTCGTCATCGACATGCGCTGCTCCTCGAAACTTCGCGGCTATTCATGGCTAGCTGCTCGGCCAGTAGTAAAGCGGCGAGACGATCCCGTTGTTCGCGGTCGCCTTCACCCAGCGACCCGGATAGCCCAGGTAATCCTTGGTGTCGCCGTCCCAGAAGCCGCTGCCATTTGTGGTCACTGTCACGTCCGGGAACGGGTTTCCGGGTGCGTTGCTGTCGAGAGCGATCGTGTAGGTGGTGTTCGGGTTGAACCCGTTGAGCGTCAGGTGCACCCACGCGCACGATCGGTCCGTGCAGCTACCGGCCCCGTATGGGTTCTGCACGTGTGTTCCTTGGCTCACAGCCAAGGTCGGCGCGCTCTGCGTCGTCTGCTGTGCCGTTGCCGGGGCACTCGTCTGCCCCGCGGTGTCGATCACCGTGACGGTCTCGGAATAGGTCGTTGAGTACTGCGAGAACGTGTGCGTTATCGATCCTGCGCTCTTTTGGTCGCTGCACCCCACGCCACCGTCGATGCACACGTGGTAGTGGTCGATGTTGCGACCGCCCCCTCCGCCGCCGCTCCAGCTGAACGTGATCGTCTGCCCGTTCACAGTCGCGCTCGCGTTCGCCGCGCCAGGTGCGGTGTACGGGGATACCGAGTTCGACGCGCTCGACCACGGTCCGCACATGCCGGCGTCGTTGCACGCCTGCACCGAGACCGTGTAGCTCTGGCCGTTCGTGAGTCCGGAGATCTCTTCGGTCTGCGACTGGCCGACGCCGACTGGAGTGAACGACCCGCTTGCTGTCGTGCTCCCGTTGAGCGCGTACTTGATGCTCGCGAGTGCCTTCGCGTTCGGTTCCGGGTCGGTGAAAGTGATGCGGATCGCTCGATCGAATCCCGAACCGTTGGCTGCGTGGTCGACTGCGGTGGGCGCGTTCATCTGGTTCGGCTCGGCCGCTCCTTCGACGGCGCTGGACGGCGGGCTGTCGGGGGACGTACCGGCCGCGTTGGTGGCCGTCACCGTGTAGCGGTAGTACGTGCCGTCGTTCTTCACGTTGAACGACTGACTTGTTCCGGATGTGTCCTTGCTCGGCCCCACCGTCCATTGACCACCGGCGGACGGCGCGGAAGCCTCGGTCACGGTGTACGACGTGATCGGGCTGCCGTTGTCGTTGGCGTCGGTCAAGGCCGCCCACGACACCGTGATTGCCTGATCCGACGCCGGCTCCGCAGTGGGCGCGCCGTGCGCTGACGGGGCCGGCATCGCCGGTGGCTTGCCGTACGGCGTGACGGGCGAGCCCGAGTCGGCGGTCGTGCAGTAGATGTCCTGGACGCATGCATCGACGGTGAAGGTGTACTGGTTCCCGTTGGTGAGTCCGGTGAAGGTCGCCGTCAGCGCTGTCTGTGGGCCCTTGCTGCCGGCGCCGTTGTCGCCCTGGACCGTGTACTGCACCTGGCCACCGTGCGAGTCGGAGGCATCCCAGCTCAGCGACACGGTGTGATCGCCGGGTGTCACCGATGTCACGGCGAACGGCCCTGGCAGCGGGTGGGCCTCCACCTGGTCGGACAAGTCGCTGAACGGCCCGGTGCCTACCGCGTTCACCGCGGCAACCTGGAACTGGTAGGTCTTGAAGTTCTCGGCCACGGTGATCGTGCACGGCGATCCTGGGCACGGCGGGTAATGCGTTGCACCGGAGCGCACGGTGTAGCTGATGATCTTGCTACCGTTGGCGTTCGGGGTGGTCCAGGCGAGCTGGATCGTCTTGTCGCCGACCGAGTCCGCCGACACGACCGTCGGTTGACCGGGCACCCCGACCACCTGAACGTCGATGCTGCCCGAGACGTTGCGGTCGTTGTGTCCGGGCTGGTCGGTCATCACCACAGGAATCGACACCTGCTCCGCGGTTGTGCCGGTCGGCGCCGACAACGTGAGCCGCGAGCCGCTCGGTCTTGCCGTGATGTTCGAACCCTGCGGCGGCGTTGCGCTGACGATCGCCGGAACCGGGCTCGGCAGCGGGCTCTGCAGGTCCGGGGCCAGGTCGACGGTGACGGGTTGTCCGTCGCCCTTCAGCGTGATCGTCGGCACCGAGCCGAACACCGGCTTCGGTTGCGCTGGCGGGGTCTTGTTCTTGTCCGGCTTCTTGCCGTCCTTCGTCGGCGCCGCGATGTGCGGCAGGGGAACGACTCGCAGCAAGATGCGGCCAGGCCGGGCCCCGCCCCCGGTGATCACGATGGACGTCGTGCCGCCCGGTGAGGAGCTCTTGCTGGACACATGCAGCGCTGAGCCGTCGATCGTGCTGACGTCGACGCCGTTGATCCCGGGCGTGGCATGTGCGCTGTAGCTGACGTTCTCGGCGTGGCCGTCGGCGGTCCAGACGTGACACAGGGATGCGATGTCGTAGGACAGCGCCGGATTGCCCGCGGTGATGACTAGGGGTGAGCGCGGGCAGCTGAGCACCGGTACGAACGGCCCGATCTGCACCGGCAGGGTCAACGTCGCGGTTTTGCCGTTGCGGTCCTCGAGCGACCGACCGTCGTACACGACGAACGTGACGGCGGCGGGCCCGACGTAGTGACCGATGGACTGGATCGTGAGCGACCGGGCCGAGCGCGTGTTCGTGCTGAGCGCGGCAGGGGTGGTCGGCGCAACGCTGATCTCATCGAGGGGCGCGAGCCTGACCACCCGATGGTCGGGGTCGACAACTACCTGCGCCAGCTTCACCGTCGTGCTGCCACCGCTCGCCAGGTGCACCTGTGCACCCGGGACGAGGTAAGGCCCGTCGGGTGCGAAGGCAGGCACGAACACGGCCGCAATCGAGTGCAACCCGTCGGCATCGGTGATCTCGTACGGCACCTGTTGCGGCTGAGCCGCCAGTGTGACCTCGAGTCGCTGACCGACGACGCGGCTGCCGGCTCCGAGCGCGGTCACCTTCAGCTCGCCGACGGAGCCATCCGGGTCGCCGTCGTTCGCCAGGACCGCCACCTGCACGGTCCGCTGTCCCGGCTTGAGCTGATCGGTGTACAGATCCGCCACCGCAACCGGCGGCAGCAACGCGCCCTGCACTCCCGTAACGACGACGTGGGCCACGGAGATCGCGCCGGATCCGTCGGTGATGCCGTAACCGACCACCGCGGGTGGTGCGTCCTGAGCCGGGACCACGACACTCATCACCGCGCCGCTCAGGCGGGTTCCTCGCGGCGTGCCGGTGGGGTTCGTCTTGGCAAGTGGCAGCACCGTCACGTGGTCGCCGGGCGCGATGGCGTCACCTGACAGCAGGTTGACATGGACGACTCGGCCGGGGGACGCGGTGACGTCGTGCTCGATCGCAAGCGGTGGAGCCGGCACCGCCGCTGTCGCGACACCGACGCTGATCGTTGCCACTCCGGTCTGCCCGCGAGGGTCCACGACCCGATAGCTGAAGGTGTCGGTACCGCCCGCAGTCGGGAAGGGTTGGTAGGTGATCGTGTCTGGTGCGACCGTCACCAGCCGCCCCATCGACGGCGACTGGACAATGTCCGAGATCGCCGTCGCGTCGCCGTCGGGGTCGATGCCCGTCAGCTGCGGGTGGATGACCAGCGGGCTGCCCGCGGTCGCGCGCAACTGCATACCCAACGGTGAAGGCGCCCGGTTCGGCCCCGTGGGTGGCTGGATGCGCACCTGCAGATGCCCGACCGTGGTGTTGCCGCCGGTGTTCTGCGCGACGTAATCGACGACCCCCGACGACGCCCGCGCACCGGAACTGGCAGCAACCGTCACCTGGTCGCCGGTCGGAGCGACGACAAGGCCGGGGACCGCGTGTTCGAGCTTCGGCCTGACCGAGGCGAGGTGAAGCTGTCCGCCATCAGGATCGGTGTCGTTCGCGAGTACGTCGACGGTGGCCGCGGTGCCGGAGCGGACGACGACGCTGTCGTTCTTCGTCGCCGGAGCGGACCGAAGCCGAAGCGATGGTTCTTGTACGACGATGACGGTGCCGGTGACGGGTGAGGTCGTGCCGTCGGTCAGCTCGTAGTGGACGGTTCGTGGCGGACTCGCGGCACCGCTCGACGCCACGTCTACCCACTCCGAGTGGTCGGTCGACACCTGCAAGCCGCTGTTCACGTCGGCGGGCAGGGCGCCATTGACGATGAGGATGTTGCCCTTCGGGTCATAGTCGTTGTCGAGGACGGCGACCTGGGTCGGTGTGCTGCCGTGCAGGACGACGACGTCGGGGACAGCGACCGGGCGGTTGCCGCGAGTGGTGGTGGTGACGTCGAGCCGCATCAGGCCGCGCGCCGGCTCGGCGGCGCCGAACGCGGCGACGTATCGGAGGAAGTAGGTCCCGGGCCGGCCGGCCGTGGCGGTCACGGTGCCGTCGGTCGTATCGGTGCTGACCGATACACCAGGGATGTTCGCGACCGGTCCCGCCAGTCGTAGCTCTGCGATCGCGTTGCGCGCGTCGGCACCGGGCACGTCGTTGGCGAGCGGTGACAGCGTGATCGGCACGTGCGGCTGTCCGGTCGCCACATCCGCGCGGGTCCGGGGTCGCACGGTGGTGTGGCTGTGCCGGGAGAGGACGGTCACCTGCAGGCTGTGACGTACCGGTCCGCCGACGCCGTCACTCACTTCGAATGGCACGTTCAAAGTGCCGGCGCGATCGCCCGTGTTGACCGTCACGATTCCTTGCGGGCTCACCGAGGCGGAACCGCCGTGCGGCTGGCCCGGGAGCGACAGGCTCAACGGGTCGCCATCGAGGTCACGCCAGTCGGCGAGCACGGGGTAGGCCACCGAGCCGTCGGACGCGGCGACCAGGTGAGGCGCCTTAAAACGTGGCCGCAGGTTCGGCTCGCGGTTGGTGTTGCTCGCCCGGGGGGTGAGCACGACGCGAGCCGAGGAGACGGCCTTGCTCTTGCCGTCCGTGATCGAGTACGTGAAGTTGACGTCGCCGCTGGTGCCCTGCGGCAGCGTGGCGACGACCGTCTGCGCGTCCGGCGAGACCGCCAACGGGATCCCCGCAGTGCTGGGCGCACCGAGGGAGGTGATCGCGAGCGGCAGGCCGTTTGGATCGGAGTCGTTGTCGAGCACGTGGAGGACGACCGGTACGCCGGGGCGCGCCCCGAGCCGATCGTCGACGGCGTGCGGCGGCCGCGAACGACCGGCGAGTGAGTTCTGATGCCGGGCTTTCGCCCCAGGCTTCGGCTGAACCTGTTGCTGGATCTGGTTCCAGTTCGGGTCGACCTTCTGCAGCGAGTCGCTGTCGACCAGCCACACGCGGCCGTCAGCGGTGTCGTTGAGCACGACCTCGCCGTTGTTGACCCGAAACACGGGCGCGGCGCCGTTCGTCGTGGTGAGCGACTGCGGTGTCGTTGCTGCTGTTCCGTCGCAGGCGCGCACATAGCTTCCCGGGCTTCCACCCCAGGCGGCCTGCAGACAAGAGCCGGTGCGCACCGGGACAGCCGGGGGCCCCGTCCCGGCGGTGCTCACGACGCTCACCCGCCCGTCGCCGAGTCCCACCGTGACCAGCTGGTCGTCGGTCGCCACGCCGACCACATCACTGGCGATGCCAGGTGCCTGAAGCGTCAGATCGGAGCCGGCGGCGCCAGGGATCGTCACCGACCGGTGCTGGTCAGGGAAGTACAGCGCGCCCGATGACGGTGACGCGACGACCGGAATGTCGCCGACTGCTGTCACCTGGATTGGTCCAGACAGCGTGGTCCCGAGCTCCGTCTTGTGGGGCTTGCCGAGGACACCGCTGGATGCAGGGACCGTCAGCAGCGATGTCTGCGAGGCGACGATGATCGTGCCGTCGGGGGTCACCGCAAGGGCAGCGCCATCCGGGATCTGTGAGGCGATGGCCTTCTGTGTCTCGTCGAGGCCGCGGACGCCGGCGCCCGGCGTCGTCGTGATCGCCCTGAGCTTGCCGTCACCCGAAAGGACGGCGAGCGTGCTTCCGCCGAGCTGGAGCTGCGAGCCGTCCGGGACTGCAGCGGGGTCCCCGACGTACTGGGAGTCGGTGACGTCGACCTGGGTGAGCTTTCCCGCGCCACGGTCCCAGGCGAAGACCTCCTGACCGCTTTGCCGTACGTCGACAACCTCGGCGCCATCAGCCCCGCTGCTGACCCCGCCATCCAACTCTGCGATCGGGCGGTTGAAGCGACCGAACAGCCCGTGGTCGTTGTTGGTGACCCAGACGGTGCCGTCGTTGAGGGTCAGCTTCTGGACGCTGAAGCCGTGCGCCGTGGCGGCGAGGACGACAACCGCCGCGGTCGAGACGGCAAGAAATCCGCTCGATGCAGCGTTGGCGCGGCGCACGCTCTGACCCCCATCAGCAGTTCGTCGCCGTGACGGCGGCGAGGTCGGCGCCCCCCGCGCCTGCTGGGAGTGATCGTAGGCAATCGAGTGCCCCGATTGGGCAGGTGCGAATGGGGAGAACTCCCCGGCTAGTCCTCGCGCTGATCAAGCAGCGGCAGCTCATCCTGAATGACGATTCGAGCGGCCAAGGCGTACTCCACGAGACGGGTCCGACGCGACGACGCGAGCCGGTCGGAGCTGCCGTGCAGGCCCTTCGCGCCCTGCCGGGACAGCTTCTCGCACACGTTGTCGAGCTTCCGGTTGAACTTCGTCTGGGTCCAGCCGAGACGCTGCGCCGCTGCCGCGGTGGACGGAACCTCTCCGCGCCGACCGTGACGTAGGGCCGGCTCGGCAAGAGCGAGGATCAACAGCTTCTGGTCCGGCGTCAGCGACACCCGCCCGACAGTGCTCGCGCCGTCGGTCGGCTCCGCCCCCGCGGGCGTCTGGTAGGTCGGTGGGTCGATGTCGAGCAAAACTTCGTACGCCGTCGGTCCCGCCGTGAACCACACGACGGTGGAGTTGAAGACGAGGGGAAGTCGCGCATCCGGTGCCAGCCAGGCTTGGAACAGCCCATCGCGGTCCGCGACCGTCGCGGTCAGCTGCGAGCCGACGTTGCTGATCCACCACAGACCGTCGCGCTGCGAGAAGTGCAGAAACCGTCGATGCAGGAACGGGTTGTCATCGATCTGGAGGTCCGCCTGACGTCCGATCGTGAGCTCCTCGCCCGGCGCGAGCTCGCGGACCTCGCCGCAGAAGTCGACGATGAGCTTGGACTCTTCGGCGTTCATGTGCACTTCTTGCTCTCGGGGGAGGATTTGCCGGTCGATCGGACGATGGTGAGGCGAAGGCACGCCGACCCGCTGGCCAGCGGGATGGTGAGCGAAGAATCGGCGGTGTGACCCTCGATCGTCTTGCCGCCCTGTCTGGTCACCGAGTAGTGCGCGACGTCGCCGTCGAGCCGGTTGTAGGTCCAGCTGAACCGCACGGTGCTGTGATTGAGCTGGCTGACGATGATGCTTGGCTGCGTCGGGTCGGGCTGGATGTTCTGACCGACCAGCGCGGTTTGGTTGTCCGTAGGCGCGGGCTCGTTCGAGTTGTCATTACTACCGTTTCCCCGGGTCGCAAGGACGATGCCGACGACGACGATGACCGTCACGACGGCGACTAGCGCTCCGATGAGCGGCCGTCGCCGATCCGGCGCCGGAGGTGCGGCCGGTGTCACTACCTCCGGCTGGACCTGCGGAGCGCGGCGCTCGGTCTCGATGGTTCGGGGTGCGGCGGGGATGGGCGCGCGCGGACGTGGCGCCGGGGAGGCGGGCCGGACTGGCGTCACAGCCGGTGCCGTCGCCCGCGGCGTGACCCGCGGCGCAGACGTGTCACCGATCGTGGGAGGCCGGCGAGTGGTGAGGGTGGTGGTCTGCTCGCCGACGATGGCCGCGGGATCCGGGCTCTCGTCGACGAGCAGCAGCGGAGTCGGAGCCAGCTTCAGCTCTTGCTCGATCGCCTGCAGCGACCGCGCGAACGTCAACGCAGACTCCGGTCGTGCTGCTTGCTTCGTCGCCATGCCCCATCGCAGGACGCGTACCAAGGACTCGGGAACGTCGTCGCGGTCAATCGGTGAGATGTCGCCGGCCCGGATGCGCTGCATCAGAGCGGCAGTCGAGTTGTCGCCGCCGTCGATCTCGAATGGCGAGCGACCGGCGAGCAGATGCCAGAGGGTCGCGCTGAGCGCGAAGATGTCGGACCGCTCGTCGGCGTCGTCCGACGCGTAGAGGACCTCGGCCGGCGACCACGGGACGGAGACGCCGTCGGACTCCGAACTGGGCTGGACGCCCCGCGAGGCGAGCCCGAAGTCGGTGAGACCGATGTCGCCGTACTGGTCGGTCAGGATGTTGGCGGGTTTGATGTCGCGGTGCAGGATCTTCGCTCGGTGCGCCGTCTCGACGGCTGACGCCAGCTGCACGCCCATCCGCAGAACCTGGGTCACGGTGAAGTGCTCGCGCCGAGCGCGGACCGCGAGGTTCGGTTGCGAGTAGTACTTCATGACGATGAACGGGCGACCGTCGGTCGAGGTGCCCGAACCCATGACCGGCGCGATGTGGCGGTGCTGCAGCTGCGCCATCAACGTGGCTTCTTCGCTGAAGCGTTCCGTCATCTCGGTGGTGAGGTCGCTGGACCGAAGGACCTTGACGGCGACCTTGAGGCCGAGCGGTTGCTGCTCGTAGAGGAAGACGTCAGCGAACCCGCCGGAGCCGAGGTGACGGATCAGGACGTAGCCATTGAGGTCAGGTGGTGCGCCTTGAGGCGCGCCGGTCCGGCCCATCAGCCGACCTCGAAGACGAAGTAGATGTCGTCGGCGAGCGCGACGCGGGTTCCCGGTGGGATCGGAAGGTGTTCTTCGGGGCGAAGCAGCTGCGGTTCTCGGCCGGGGAGCGTGACGAGCGTGCCGTTGGTCGAGTTCAGGTCCCGGACGAGGACGTGCCAGCCGTCAATCTCGACCTCGACGTGGTTGCGCGACAGATCGCCACTCGGATTCGGCAGCTTGATGAGGTGCGGTCGGTCGGTGGCCGCCTGGTGCGTCGGGCTGCGACCGAGCACGACGTTGCGGTCGAGCACGACCTTGGCGCCAGTGGAGATTGCGAGCACGCCGAGCGGGGGCCGCGGCACCGCCGTCGCGTCCTGGGCCGGAATCGGTCCGGCGCACACGCGGCAGGTTGCGGCGTGCGGCGGGTTGAGATGCCCGGTGCCACACCGGACGGCCATCACGGACGGGCTCGTCGTGCTGTAGCCGATATCAGTCCGCTTCATCGTGTGCGAGCCGTCATCCACGTCGTCATCCGGCGGCGATGGCGCCGCTGGTTCCGGGGGAGCAGACGCGGGAGCAGGTGGCGGCGGCGGCGCGGCAGGCGGTGGCACCGGCTTGGCGTCATCGGCGATCGGAACCGAGCCGATGAGAAAGCCGGATGCCGGCGGCGGGGGGCTCGAGGGTGTCGCCACCCGCGGTACGACGGACGGCGGCGGCATGGCTGGAAGCGAGGTGCGACGAGGCGGCGCCGCCGGACTCGGAGCGGGGCTCGGCTCGATGCCGGGAACCACCCAGTCGCCGTCGTCGTCAGCTGCTTCCGGCTCCGGGCGGATCGCGGCGTCTTCGATGGTGCGGCTGCTGGTGGCGCCGAACAGGAAGTCATAACCGTCGTCGGTCGGGTCCTCCTCGGTGCCGGCGTCAACCGGTGGCAACGTGGTCAGTCCAGGCTCCGGGTCGTCCTGCGCCTGATTCAGCGCCGCCAGCAGATCGGCGCGCGTCGAGCTCCGCCACTCCGCGGTTTGCAGGCCGGGCGAAATCGGGTCTTCAGGCGCCGGGATGGGTTCCGGCGCAACCGCAGGAGGTGGCGGTGCCGGCGCGGGAAGGCGAGGCGGCGATTGAGGTGCGGGTGGCGGGATCGGCTCGGTCGGGACCTGCACTGCGCGCTGCCAGCGCAGCTCTATGCGGTCGGCGAAGACGACACCGGTCTCGGCGGGAAGCACGTCCGCCGTGGTGACGGCGCCGATGCTCAGCCGCAGCATCGACAGGTCGCCGCCGGGGATGAGGTGCTCGGCCCAGGTCGTGAAGCCGGCTGCCTGCAGCCGGAACTCGGCAACGGTGTTGACGACGGTGACTTCCGCCTCGCCGCGGACGAGCACTCGCAGTGCGTTCTCGCCGGCGGCCACCAGCGCGAAGCTCGGCATCTGCATGACACCAGGACGCGACAGCGCGTCGAGTGCCGCCCCGGTTCCGTCGGGCTGGAGCATCGCGCCCCACAGCTCCGAGACGATCTCGGAGTCCGGCGCGGCGTCGACGAGCAACCAGATCGCTGGACCGAGAGCAGCGGCGGCACCTCCGGGGCGATAGGCGACAGAGGGCCGCGCCATCAGGGAAGGCTGCTTCGTGGCGAGGTGTCCTCGTCGACACCGTTCGGATCATCGGGGAAGTCGTCGTCGACGCTGAGTACGTCGATGACGACGACCGACACGTTGTCGCGGCCGCCTGAGTCGAGCGCGGCGGCCACCAGCACGTCGGCTGCGGCTTGGGCGTTCACGGCTGTCTCGAGCAGCGCTTCGATCCGCTCGTCGGGCAGCTCGCTGAACAGGCCGTCGGAGGATGCGACCAGGCGCTCGCCCACGATCGGCGGGGTCAGCCAGTGGTCGACCTCGGCCGGCAGGTACGCGCCCATGGACCTCGTGATCACGTGACGTCGCGGGTACTTCGCCGCGCCCGCAGCGTCGATCGCGCCGGCCCGGATCAGCTCTTCGACCTCGGAGTGGTCAACCGTGAGCTGCTCGAGCCGGTGGTCCGCGAAGCGGTACACGCGTGAGTCGCCGACGTTGAACACCAGCCAGTGCTCGACGGCGCCTTCACCCACGATCGCGACCCCGGTCACCGTCGTACCCATGCCGTTGAGGTCGGGCTCCGCGTCGCCGCAAGCTCGCAGGTGCTCGTCGGCTTCTGCCAGCGCGTCGAGGACGTCCTGCGCTGTGAGGTCTGCCCGCTCCGCCAAGCGCTCGAGGGAAGTCGCGACGACGTTGCTGGCGATCGAGCCGCCGGCATGCCCGCCCATCCCGTCGGCGACGGCGAACACAGGTGGGGCACATACCACCGCGTCCTCGTTCGCGGCGCGAACGTGACCGCGATGGCTCGCGAACCCCCAGCTCAGCTGCACCGAACCCCGCATTGTGTCGAAGGCGCCATGAAGGCGTGATTCATCCTGTCACGCACGGGCGCGGCGTGGGACCGCTACGCGGGAGCCGTCAGATATCGACATCGGTCCAGTTGCTGCGACGTCCATGCGCCGCTGCGATCGGGTCGTACTCCGCGACGAAGATCCGCTTTGCGCTGGTGGCGCGTCGGTTGTGCTGGTTGAAGACTGCGAAGTTCTGCCCGTGCGGTGTGCTTCCGCGGCATCCGTGCTGCACCCAGCTCGTCCAGGATCCGGAGATCCATCGTCCCCAGGCCCGGTCGGCGGCGTAGGACGCGGACATCGACTCGATGAACTGGCTGACCGGCAGGTCCTCGTTGGTGCTCGACTCGAGGCGCTGGGCAGCGACGACTAGCTCGTGGCGGTTGTGCTCGACGATCCGAAGCTGCGCGGTGACGACGCTGATCGGTGAGCAGTGCCCGTCGAGGGTCAGTCGCTGCAGGCGCTCGACGTGGACCCGGCCGTCGTGGGCGATCCGGACCAGATCGGCCAGCTGGTCGAAGTCGGACGCGCTGCTCGATCCGGAGCTGGTCGGCGTGTTCGTGGTCGCCTCGTCGATCTGCAGCTCGCCGTTTTGGTAGACGGCCACGACGTCGGGATCGACGTCGTACTTCAAGCCGTTGTCGACCGCCTGCCATCCGGCTTGGGTGCGTTCCGCGTCGGCATCGATGCTCTCATTGCCCGGGCCGGATGCGACGAGGTTGGCCGTACCGTCAGCCCTCGTGCAAACGGTCGCGACGATGTCGGAGGTCGCGACATCCAGGGCGGTGCTCCAGCCGTAACCGCAATCGCCGGGCGAGTTGGAGGAGCTGTACGTCGGGGTGTACGTGCTCCCCTCGTATTGCGAGCCGAGGCTCGAGAAAGTCGGGTCGTAGTTGAAGTCCGGTGCCTCGGCTGCGGCAACACCGGCGGCGATCCCACAGATGCCCGCCGCGAGAAGGAGTGAGACTCCGACCCGGGCGTCGGTGTTCACCCCGACCGCTCCTACGAACACGCAGAACAAGCTCAGGGTCACGGCAACCCAGGTGGCACTCGACTCGGCCTGGTTGAACAGCAGCGCGACGAAGCGGGCGTTCACGCTGAGGTCGATCATGTTGCCGACAGCGATCCCGATCACCGCGAGACCCATCAGCGCGCCGAACAGTCGTGCCGCCGCGACTCGCGCGACGATCGTCAGTGCGGCGATCGCCGAGATCGAGACCAGCACGATCGCCTCGGTCTTGTAGGCGCTCAGGTGATCGGGCGGCGGAAGCAGCAGCAGCCACTTTGTGAGCCGAGATGGTGACTGCGGCTTGGCGGCGAACACCAGCGTGCTGATCGACAGCGCGAGTATTCCGACCGCCGACAGCAGCATCACCAAGGTGGCGGCGGCGACGGGCTTGTCACCATCGCTGTTGCCGCCGCCGATGCCGTAGCTGGCCGGCTGGGTCGGGTACCCGGCGAATGTCGTGACCGGCGTCACCGGCGCGGCTGGCGTCACCGGCGTCACCGGCGCGGCTGGCGTCACCGGCGCGGCTGGCGATGCTGGCACGGCTGGCGTTCCGCAGCTGGTGCAGAACGCGTCCCCGGGCTGGATCGCTGTCCCGCAGTTTCGGCATGTCATCGGTGGCTCCTGCGTCATTCGTCGTCGTAGGCCTCGGTGCCGGCGAGCGTGATGCGCCACCCAGTACCCGTGTTGACCAGCCCTGGCCCGTAGGCGCTGTCGACGGTCAAGTCCGCCTCGCTGTAGTCGTCGCCGAACGACTCGTCCTCGTCGATGCCTAGCACTGCGTCCTCGAGCACCGCATCCGAGCTGGCCTCCGAGTCGTAGTAGCCGTCGATCACGAAGAAGCCGTGCGTGGTGGAGCTGGACCCGGGCGCGAGCGAGTCGTTGTAGATGCCGACGTCGCCGCCGTTCGTGCCGTCGCACGCCGGGCCGTCGCTGAAGTCGGCTTCGAGATACAAGTAGGCACCCGAGATTCCGGGGATCGAGTCGTCCCCGAAGTTGTCCATGTCGAGCCCGAACGTGGCGGCGTCGTAGGACGACGAGTCGTTCGTCAGCTCGATCTCGAACGGGATGGCAGCCGCCTCGGTGCTGTCGCCGAGGTCGTACTCACACGTGCCGAGCGTCGAGCTTCCGTTGGTCGCGCCGTCGCTGTACGGGATCGGATCACCGACCGACAGCGTCGCTTCGCCCTCCTGGCCTTCGCTCGTCTCGTTGAACGTCCACGTGTAGGTGTAGTCGCCGGTCACATCGGTCGAGTTGTACTGCGTCGTCGGGGAGTCGTAGGTCTGTGTCGGTTCGTAGCTCTGGGTGTCGGGTTCGGAGTTGAGGAAGAAGTCCTCGCTGGAGTCGCTGCTGGTGGCGTGGAAGCCAAGCGCCGCTACGGCCACGAGGCATGTCACCGCAACGATCGACGTCACCACTTGCAGCGGACCCCAGGCCGGGCGTTGCTGGGCAGCGAATGCTCCTGCGCCGTTGAAATAGGCATTGGCGGTCGGGGAGATCCACACCGACCCGATGCAGCCACCTGCGAGCGCGGCAAGGATGACGGAGGACAGGTCGCGGCCCTCGGCGACACACACGAGGACGGCCATCGCGATCAGCAGCAGCGTGACCACGACGCGCGCCCATGGTTGTCCCTTGGACAACGAGCGGTTGAGCGCGAGCAGCCCGACCGCGACCGCGATGAGAGCGATCCCTATCGGCAGGTCCTTCGACTCATACGCGTGCAGGGGCAGGATCGCCGTACCGAACAACGCGAAGTCCCACGCGAAGTAGCCGATGAGCACGACGGCCGCGACCACGCCCGCGGGACGGTCGTCGCGAAGCCGGAAGAACTCGTTCGCGTTGGGGAGGGCGAGTACGACGATGACCGCGATGCAGACGCAAAGCGCGACGGTTCCGGAGGTACCCCGGTCCTTCGTCAGCGCTTCAGCCAGCACCACCGCGCCGTTGAGCAGGAAGGCGAGGACTCGTCCGGCCTTGTCGCCGCGGATCAGCAACCACGCGACGGCGAGCAGCCCGACGCCGAACGAGACGACGATCAGGGCGAGGACCACTCCGAGCACCGCGAAGGCGCCTTCGATCCCACGGTCGCCGAGGCTTGACGCGATGTCGACGATCAACGAGATCGACGGCTTGAGGACGAAGCCGGCAGAAACGACGAGCAGCGCCGCCACGAGCCAGATCTGCAGCGGCGCCCTTCCGCTCGGGACCGCCGAAGCCGGTCCGAGGTTCGGCACGATGTCGAAGGTGTTGCCGGTGTAGACCGGCTGCTGCCAGAACTCCCCGCCGGAAGCGGCGGGAGTCGCGGCAACAGGCTGAGCCGGAGTCGGTGGCGGCGAGACCGGGTCACCCGCGACCCGGAAGGGCGCGCCGCAGCTCGTGCAGAACGCCGATCCCGGCGTCCGAGGCTGCCCGCAACTCTCGCAGAAATTCACCGTGCCCCCGCCGTCATTGCCTGTCGCAGCGATCCGCCCCCGTGGCCGCGCCCCGCAGTCAACCAGCGCCGGTGGGGGCAGGCAACGGTCTTGCATGGGGACCTCTCCCCATGTCACCGCGATGCTTTCGATGGCACCCTGTCGAGGGATTCAACGATGTGCGCAGCTACAAGGGGAGGCATCCGTGAGCTCGGCAGCGTCACCGCCGGTCACCACGTACCAGGCCGGCAACGCGCTTGCCATCGTCGTGTCTCCGACGTGGGTGCTCGTGGATGTCGAGCCGACGAGCGACGTCGTCCGACAGTGCTGGAGCCTGCTTCGCCAGGAACGACCTGAGACAGCCAGCATCCGCGACTTGCTGTTGCAGGCCGGCAACGAGGTCGGCGACTTCGTCTTCGCGTCGTACGACGGTGACTTCGTGCGCATCGTCCTGCGCGGGCTCGCCACGGTGCAGGTCACGACCATCGACGGCGAACAGTCGCAGCTCGTCGCAGGTGAGGGAGGCACGCCCGCGGCACACGTGCTCGACGGCCGCGCCGCGATCGTTGCGATGCGCTCCGGCGCCGCGGCCGATGGCTCGGCGCTGCCGTTCAGCAACGGCATCGTGCCTGCGGTCGCGCTGCAGGTGAGGTTGCGTGAGGTGCGCATGTCGGTCGTTGCTGAACCGTCACAACCAGCAACGCCACCACCGGCGCCGCTGCCACCACCGCCGCCATCGCCTCCAGCTGTCGAGGCCGATCGGCCGACAACGGCGCTGCCGGTGCTCGCCGTACGGTGCCCGGTCGGCCATCTCACTCCCGCGCACGGTGCGCGGTGCCGGGTCTGTGCCGCTGAGGTGACGGACCGCTCGCCGCAGGAGGTCATCGCGCCGTTGCTGGGGCAGCTGCGGTTGTCCGACGGCAGCACCGTTGCGGTCGACCGCAACGTCGTGATCGGCCGAGCACCCGAGGCGCCGTCGGGGGCCAGTGAGTTCGACTACCGCCTGCTGGAGCTGCCCGAGTCGGCGACTCGCGTGTCACGAACCCATTGCGAGGTCCGGGTCGAAGGCTGGCATGCGCTCGTCGTCGACCTTGGCTCCACGAACGGGACCTTCGTCGACGGGACCGGCGAGGGGACGCGACTCGAGCCGAACCAGCCGCAGGTCATGAAGCCGGGGACGACGGTGAACCTCGGCGAGGACGTGACTTTCGTCTTCGAGGTGGGTGGCTAGGTGCTAGTCCCTTTGGCCGAAGGTGCAGGCCATTCGCTGTGGAACCCTTTGTTGAGCACGATTCGGTACGAGGCCGGTGGGCTGCGTCGGGAGGCGCTGTGAACTGTCAGGCATGTGGGCACGAGACTGCGCTGCCCCTTCCCAGCTGCCCGCGCTGCGGGGCGAGCTTCGACGCCCCCGCCGGTGCCACCGAGCTTCGCGCCTCGATCCAGCAGCCACCGAAAGCCGCCGCGACCGTCCAGTGGACGCGTGACGACTTCGCCGCGGCGCGCGCAGCTGCTGCAGCGGCTTCATCGTCGGCAGCCGCAGCGCAGCCCGTCGTGCCCGCGCAACCTGTCGCGCCGGTCCAACCGGTTGCGCCGGTGCAACCGGCCGTGCCGGCGCAGCCAGTCGAAAGCCCGCAGCCGGCCGCTTCGGTCGGGCGGTTCTGCGGAAAGTGCGGCAGCTCCACTCCGGCGAGCGCAACGTTCTGTGGCGGGTGCGGGGCTTCGGTTGCGGCCAACCGCCCCCCTGCTGTGGTGGAGCCGATTGCGGTGACACCAACGTGCGGCACGTGTGGTCAGGAGACGCCGGCCGGGATCGCGTTCTGCGGGGGTTGCGGCACGCGCGTCGCGGCGACAGTGACGCCGATGGCGCAAGCCGCTCCCGTCTTCGCGGCTCCGGAGGTCGCCGCTCCGGCTGCGGTCGCCGCCGCGTCGGTTCTCCCGACCTTCTCCGTGCCGCAGCAGTCGCAGTCCACTCCGCCGTGGTCTCCGACCGTCGTGCCCGCGCCAGGCGCCGGCGCCGTGGGCATGGGTCGGGTGGACCGCTCGTTCTCCGCGCGGCTGTCGCGGGCGTGGACGTTCTGCAAGACGGCGATGCGGTTGATGCGTGAGCAGCCGGGTCTGATCGCGGTGCCCTGCATCGCGGCCTTGGGGATGCTCGCCGTACTCGTCGGTGCGGCTTTGATCGCCGACGCTTCGCCGGGAGCGCTCGGTGACATCTTCATGATCGTCGCGATCTTCGCCTGCGCCATCATCGGAATGCTCGGCCAGGCCGTCATCTCGCAACGGGTGTGGGCATCCCTGGACGGGAGCGCGATCAGCAATGCGCAGGCGCTGCGGCAGGTGAATCCCCGCTTCCCGACGCTTGCGGTGTGGGCGATCCTCGCGCTCAGTGTGGGAGTGGCGATCCGGTCGCTGGAGCGCAGCCGGTTGTCGTTCCTGGTGCGGATCGTCGGCTACGCGCTCGACGTCGCGTGGTCGGCCGCGACGTTCTTCGTGCTGCCGGTGATCCTGTTCGAGCAGGCGACGGTGTCCGGGGCGTTGCGACGCTCACGCGAGATCGTCCGCTCGACGTGGGGCGAGGCAGTGATGGGCGTCGGGATTCTCGCGATCCTGTTCAACCTGATCAGTCTCGCTGTCATCGGGTTGTGTGTGCTGCTGGTCGCCGTGCACGCCTGGGTGGTCGCGATCTTCCTGCTGTTCTCCTGGATCATCGGCATCAACGTGCTCGTGGCGGTCACGATGCCGATCTACACGGTCGCGCTGTACCGCTACGCCACGCGCCAGGAGCTCGCCTTCGGGTTGCAGGCGAACGACCTCGCGGCGGCGTTCCGGCCGACGCGGAAGTCGATGGCTTTCGCGGCCTAGCCGGAAGCGAGCGACCAGGTGTCGTTCAGGCGAGACGGTGCTCCCCGGTACGGCGTGCCGCCGAACAGAACGAACGAGGATGTCGCGGCGTCGTAGCTCATCGTCGCGTCCTGCCGGGCGGGCGGCGCGGCCGGTGGGGAGAGGTTCACCCAGAGGTGCTTGGCCGTGTAGGCCCAGGTGTCGTTGAAGCAGGTGGTCGTGCCGGCGCAGCCGCCGAACAGGACGGCCTGATCAGTCGTCGAGTCGTAGCCCATTGCTGCGAGCCCGCGGGCGGCCGGCCGGGAGCTCTCGTTGTACTGCACCCAGGCGCCGCTGTTGCCGTACTCCCACGTGTCGTCGAGCAAGCCGCCCGAGGAGTCGACCCCGCCGAAGAGCACAACGCCGCCGGTTGCGGTGGTGGACTCCGACGCGAACTGCCGGGCGTCGGGTCCGTTGACCTGGATCGAGCCGCTCCACGTCGTGCCGTTCCACACCCAGGTGTCTCGCAGCACCTGGGAGCCGCTGCTGCCGCCGAACATCACCGTCGACTGGGTGAGCGAGTCGTAGGCCATCGCCGCGTAGCCGCGGGCAGGCGGGGTCTTGCTGCCGGTCGGGCCGCCCTGCGCCTTCGACCAGTCGGTGCCGTTCCACTGCCAGGTGTCGTTGAGCGCGGCATTCGTGCTGTCCAAGCCGCCGAACATCACCACGGTGTGGTGCGTCGCGTCGTACGCCATCGCGGCCCCGGTACGCGCCGGGGGAGTCGTCGCGGGCTGGACGAGGGTCCACGCGGTTCCGTTCCACGTCCAGGTCTCCGCGCTGACGCTGCTGCCGTCGTAGCCGCCGAACAAGACCACCTGGCCGGTCGAGGCGTCGAACGCGGACGCAGCGCCGGTCCTCGCGGTCGGAGCCTGCGCCGGAGCCAGCTGACGCCACGGCGGGCCGTACCGGGCGCGGCAGGACGTGTGGATGCCGTCGTTGAGCGACGAGGTGTACTTCTTGATGTGGGCGGTGACGATGCCGTCTTTGACGTTCGCCCGTGAGGCGTGGGTGGTGGGCCGGTACCAGACCAGCTGAAGCGTTGCCCGTGTCGCGGTGATCTTGTCCGTCGGGTACCTGTGCTGCACGACCGTACGGGCATGCTGGCTCGCGGAGAACTTCGCGGTGCCGTGGCCGAAGGCCACCTGCTTGAGGAGCTCCTTGTAGCTCGAGTTGTGCCACTTCTTCCCGACCTTGACCTGGAAGCGTTCGTAGAGCGCTACGCCTTGCGCCTTCCAGCTGCCATGCCTGGGCTGGTGCCAGAACCCGACCATCCCGACTGACGGCGCGTTGTGCTTCGACCAGTCGATCCGGTTGTCGAAGACGTTGTTGCTGTCGTAGCTGCACTCGAGCTTGCTCGGCACATGGAACTTCCCGACTCGACCGATGCGGTGGGTCGTGCCATGCCGCTTCGCGACGTGCGCACCATGGGAGGCCGACGCGGCCGACGCGATGCTGATCGGTCCGGCGCCGAGCAGCAGTGCCGCGACACCGCCGATGGCGACCCGGCTGAGTCCTCGCCTCATCAAGTTCCTTCTGTTCAGCTCTTCGGCGGCGGTTCTTTGGTCGGCTGGACCGGAACCTTCGGGGCGGTGGTGTGACGCGTCGTCGTTGTGGGCGGCTGCTGTGTCGTCGTCGTCGGCGGCACGTACGTCGTGGTCGTCGATGTCGAAGTATGCCGCGCGGGCGCGTGGGTGGTCGCGGCGTCGCCAGCAGCGGCGCACCGCCCGCCCGTCACCGAAGCGGGTGCGACGTGCACGCGGTAGTGGCCGGGACCAGGCACGTGAAGGTGGGCGATGCCTTTTGCGCTGGTGGTGCCGTGGGCTTTCAGCGTCGACCACCCGTGGGTCCGGTGGGCCTGCAGCTGAAAGGTGCTCGGCAGACACCGGCTCGACGGCGACTGCACTTTCAGCGTCAGCCGATGGCTCGTGCCGCCGACGGCGGTGAGGTGGGCGGAGCGGTTCCAGCTCTGCAGCACAACGGCGGCAGAGGTCGCGTTGCTCGATCTGAAGCCGTTAACGGTCGTCGCCCTCAGCTGGTATTTCCCCGCTTTCTTGTAGGTGTGGCTGAGCGGGCTGCCGGTGAAGGGCGAGACGGGCGTGCCGTCGCCGAAGTCGACGACGACGCGTCCGCCCGACGCCGGCGGTGCGCCGGTGACGTTGCAGGTGAAGCCGTGGCACTGCACCTTGACGGCGGGAGCGCTCAGTGCGACGAGCTGGGTCGGGCTGGAGGGATGCGACGAGTGATGCGTGCCGAGCACGATTCCGACGGTGGCGCCCACCACCACCACTCCGGCGGCTGCGGCGTACATCCACTTCGGGCGTCCTGGCGGCCCCGAGCTTGGGGCCGGGAGGATCGAGGACGGCGAGACGGGCGGAGGGACGGGCGGGGGGACGGGCGGCGTGGGTGGGGGCGCCGCGACGTCTGGTGCGGCGGGGTTCGGCAGGGCCGAGCGGACGCGGGTCGTGTCGTCGGCGACATCGGGTGCACGCAATGGTTGTTGGACCGTGAGGTCGAACTCGTTCGGTGGCGTCTCGGGGACGACCAACGGTGAAATCCGGGTCGCACCCGCGTTGGACGTCGTCTGCTGCTGCTCGAGGTCCTCGATTGCGGTCAGCGGCGCTGTCGCTCGCACCTCGGTGTACTCGGTGACCGGGAGGTTCAGCATGCGCTGCACCTCCTGGATGTTCTTGGCGAAAGCGCCCGCATCCGCCGGCCGTTTCGCGGCCTCCTTCTCCATGCCGGCCTTGAGGACGGCAGCAAGAGCGGGCGGTACGTCGGGTCGGTCCAGCGGGCGCGGTTCCTCGGAGACGATCCGGTTGATGAGGGTCACGAGGCTCGCCGAGGTGTCGGCGAAGGGCGCATCCCCGAGCAACAGCGCGTAGAGGGTGGCGGCGAGAGACCAGATGTCGCTGGCGAGTGAGCCGCCGCCACTCTCGAGGACCTCAGGCGCTGCATATAGAGGTGTGAGAGAGGCGCCGATCGTCCACGACATGTCCTGCTGGGCTTCGTCGGAGATGCCGAAGTCGCTCAGCACCGGCTCGCCGAACTCGGTGAGCAGGATGTTGCCCGGCTTGATGTCGCGGTGGAGCACGTTGTTCGCGTGGGCGTAGGCGAGGGCGGAGCATGCCTTGACGCCGATTCGCATGACGTCCTCGACCGCCATCGGCCCGGACGCGGCGATGACCTGCTGCAGGCTGCCGCCGTTGCACAGGTCCATCACGATGAACGGGCGACCTGCGGTGTCGAAGCCGCTGCCGAAGAAGTTGACCACGTTCGGATGGGTCGAGAGCCGGCCGAGGGTTCGGCACTCGCGCTCGAACCGGCGGCGGGCCTTGTCGTCGAGCAGCGGGGTGAAGAACACCTTGACGGCGACGTCGCGGGCGTAGCGCTCCTGCCGCGCCGCGTAGACGGTCGAGGTGGCTCCTCGACCGATCTCTTTGAGGTCGCTGATACCCAGGGTGATGAGGTCCCCGTGTCGCGGGTCCGCGCCTGAGCCCCCCGGCTCTGGGTACGCCATCAGATTGTCCCGCCCCGCTCTACTTCGTGTTTTTGCCCCATACAGTGTTACCCGCCGGGCCAGTGACCGCTAGCATCCTCGAACGCTCAGCGGAGTATCGGCACGCTGGGCAGAAAGCAGTAGCCCCGTGTACAGGTCTCGTAGCGCCCTGAGTCGGATCGCGGCGCTGGTCGTATTCGCTGCTGCGGCCTTCGCGGCCAGTCCGTCGGCGTACGGCGCGCCGTCTCGAGGTGCGTCATTTCCGCGTTCGTGCGGGAGCGTGGCGCCCCGCGGTCACAAGCTGGCGGTCCACGCTCACCGGATCAGCTGCGCTAAGGCGAAGCGGCTCATCATCCGGGCGGGGACGTCGTACGACGCCCCCAAGGGCTGGACGTTCTACGGTGCCGAGCACGGCTTCACCGTGGTCAAGGGCCATGGTGAAGAGACGACCAGGTATCTCGCGCACCACCCGTACGCCGAGGGTCTCTATTGGGCCTATGAATATGGCACCTGTCCGCACGCGGAAGGGTCGGGTCCGGGCTTCAACTACTTCGCCATCGATCACGTGCACTCCGTGCCGTGCGATGTTGCATTCTCGCTCCCGTTGCACCATCGCCCGAAGAACGCGGATCCAGGTCGTACGACGTTCACCCTCGGCGCGTTTCACTGCTCTGAGTACCGCGCCGACGCGGATAGCCACTCGGACAAGTGCCGTTCCGGATCGCACTGGTTCAAGATGACGTGGAGCGACACCACGCCGCAGACAGCGCCCGGGGAGGATTGAGCATGCCCAGCTCGCGTCGTAGGAAGGCCCGCAGGGCAGTGGGTGTGACCGCTGTTGTGGGAGCGGTGGCGTTGACATCGTCTGGTGTCACGACCGCCAGCGCCACGCCGCTTCTCAGTTCGTCGCGCGCCTCAGCAGCGCTCACAGTCGCGCAGCACTGGCTCGACGCCGTACGCGGACCGCACCCCGCGCGCGCTGCTCGATACGAGGCACCACACTACAAGTCCTACGTCGACCCCTCGATGATGCCGCGTAAGAAGCAGTTCACTCGTTGCTCCGTCGAGAAGGGACAGGGGATGAACTGCCTCGACTTCTACGGGACCTACGAGGTGATCGAGGCGAACATGACGCGCCACGACGGGGAGTGGAAGGTGTTCCACGTGTTCTGGAGCAGCACCGACTAGGACCGGTACAGCGCCTCGACCTGGCTGAAGAACTCCAGGCGTTGTTCCCGTCGCGCTGCCGGGTGCCTGATCTTCGTCGTTGTCATGCCGAGCCGGGTGAGCTCGTCGTGTGCGGTGTCACCGAGTGCGATGACCCGCTTCGGGCGTACGACGTCGAGCACCGCGATCAGGATCGGGCGGCTGAGTGTTGCGGCCTCGGGGCTGTGCTTGTAGTTGCTCATTGGGTTGTCGGGCCTGGTGGGTGTGCAGCGGGCAGATGTTCCAGAGGAACACCGGCTGGCCGACGGTGGCGAGTGCTCGACCGATCCCGCTTGCTGAGATCTCTCGACGCTTCGCGTCGGTGTGTGTCGCGCGACGCAGCGAGACACCCATGAGATCCGCGTAGCCAGCGAGGTGCGTCTCGTCGGTCAGCGCGACCCCGGTTCGGCGTGCACCGAGGTAGCCGGGCTCGCGACCGATCCAAAGGTCGATCCCGTCCAGCGATGCGGCGCGGGCAAGGAGTGCGCGCACGTTCTCGCGGCGGATCGCCGATGCGTCGGGGACGTCGTACGTCGGGCAGACTTCTCGATACGGGTTGAACGTGTTGGGCAGCGCGGGCAGTTGCGCGAGCTCGCTGACGAGCGAGTCGACATCGCTCTCTGCGCTGTCTGTCATCGCCGTGGCTTCGCGACGGGGAGGCCCGCGAGCGATGCGTCGATCCAGGTTCCGAACAGGTGCAACAGGTGATCGCCGCTGCTCTCTCCCTTGCTCGTGCCGCGGAAGCCGGTGCGCATGCTGCCGGTGAGTGTCGGTTCGGCGACTTCGTCCAGCGGGACCATGACGAGCGTCAGGGTGAGGTCCGGCATCGGTTCGCCGGCGGCGAGCGCGGCGCCGGGCTGACCGTCGCACACGACCGGTGATCCTTGGTCCAGGGCGGCGTCGATGGCGGCGGCCGTTTCCGTGGCGTCGTCGCCGCGGCGGATCGCGACGGGAGCCGGGGTGAGCACTTCCCGGTCGTCGTTCATGTGGTCGATGCGATCGAGCAGCTCCTCGACCGCGTCGCGATCTCCATCGAGCGCGGTTAGCGAACCCGCGACGAGATGCATTGGGAGCCAGACGTCGCACCATTCGTGGCTCGGCCAGGGCAACCGCGACGCGGCGGGGGTACGCCGACGGGCTGGGATTGTGTTCATGCATCCAGCATGCGGCCGGTCAACGACAACTTCGCCTCTAATTCCCGCAAGACCACCTGAGGTGAATTTGGAAGCGACGCTGCGAGGAGGCAGTCAGTACGTGTGCTGTCGGCTCGCCACCTTGCTTGCCTCGAACCCGTGGCCTGAGACGGAATCGCGGCAGACGATCCCCTTCGGCTCGTAGGACTCAGGGATCGAGCACGTGACGGAGCCGTTCGACACGGATGATCCCCAGTCCGCGAGACGCCCGCGAGTGTCGGGGATCCGAAGCCCTGGCTCGCGGTAGGCGGCGCCGGTGTGTGGCAGCACGAAGGTCTCGTCGGCCTGCACGACTGAGCAGACGGTGACTTGGGCGCCGATCTCGCAGTTCACGTTTCCTTGCGGCGCGTGGAAGTAGACCGCTGTGGTCGCGCCCGTGGATGTCGCGCAGTTCGCGCATCGCACGTACGCATCGAGGACCCCGCTGCGCTCGCGAATGCTCACGACATCGGCATTGGCCGCCGCACGTGACGGCTCGACGTAGTAGACGACCCAGTAGCCGGACCGCAGCCCGGACGCACCGTCGCTACTGCCAAGGTGCAGCGCGTCGGACGGCGAGCCGAAACCGCCGCGCGCTGTCAGCTTTGCCAGCGTTCGCTTCGCCATCGCATAGGAGTTGTCGCCCCCCTCCGGGATGGACGCAAGGACGACGATCCAGCTCGCGGTGATGCGGGTGGGATCTGCTGCGGAGTGGTGGGTGGTGGAAGCCGCGCCGGCAGGTACGGAAGCAATCGGCGTGCTCGACGGTGGTGGCGCTGAGGTGATCGGCGTGGAGGCGGATGCGTTCCGGGTCGGCGTCGACTTGTGCGATGTCGCGAGGACCACCGCGACGACCGCGATGAGAGCCACGACGACGACCCCTGCGATCACAGCCATGCCAGTCCGTGACGAGGGGCCGCGGGCTGGTGCCCGCATCGGGGCAGACGGGTTCGCACCGGACCACCCGTACGACGGCGCTGGCTCCGGGATGCGCGGTGTGATCAGCGTGCTCGCGTCAGCCGGCTGGCTCGGGACTCTCGCGACCGTGGTGTCGACGCTCGCGACCGGCGGTGTCGCCCCGCTCAGCTCCGGGACCGTGCTCAGCGCGTTGCGAAAGGCCGCGGCCGAGCCGAACCGGTTGCCCGGCGTCTTCTGCATCGCCTGCTGGATGACGGCAGCGAACTGTGGCGAGGCTCCAACCCTCGTCAGGTTGGGCGGTGGGTCCACGAGCAGGCGCTTGAGCCAGGCGCCCATCGCCTCGCCGCTCTGCCGTGCGAACGGAAGGTCACCGGTCAGGAGTGACGCGAGGGTTGCGGCAAGTGAGTAGAGGTCGCTTTCCGGTGTCGCGCGCTCACCGTCGATCACTTCCGGTGCGGCGTACCCGAGGGTGGCGCTGATGTTGCCGGTGGTCGTCTGGTAGCCGCCAGGCACAGTGGAAATCCCGAAGTCGCCGAGCTGCGCGGTGCCGAAGCGGGAGATGAGCACGTTCGCGGGCTTGATGTCGCGGTGCAGTACGCCGGAGGCGTGCGCCGCCCCGATTGCTTCGAGCAGGTCCAGCCCGATGCGCGCAGCTTCGGCGGGGCTGACGGGTCCGGTGTGCTTGAGCCGGTCGGCGAGGCTGCCCTCCTCCATCAAGTCCATCGCGATGTAGGGGCGGCCATCAGCGGTCAGACCGGCCGCGAAGACGGTGACGATGTGGGGGTGACCCGACAGGGCGCCAATCGCCTGGCACTCGCGCTCGAACCGGGCCTGGGTGTCGGAGGTGAGGTCGGATGCGTCGAGGACCTTCAGGGCAACGGCGCGGTTGAAGGCGATCTCGTGTGCTCGGTAGACGGTGGAGAAGCCGCCACGGCCGATCTGCTCCAGCTGGTCGTAGCCCGGGATCTCGGGGACGCCCGATGACGGGCCGCGCCGTGCTCCGTCGTCCGTCACCGGCTCTCCGCCCCCTCGCTGACTCGATGTTGAGCCGGGATTGCTTGTCCGGACCGTAGCCGCGAGCACTGGCGATGACCAGTTCGAAGTGAGGTGTGCCGCCGAGTGAATCCCAAATCGGTACCGGTCAGGTCAGGTCAACCACCGTGATCTTGACGAAGAAGGCGCTATGAAGCCTCCATAGCGCCTTCTTCGTCAGGATCGGCGAGGGTTGGTGGCGAGCTTTCTACACCGGGGCGAGGACCCGCTCGACCAGTTCGTCGCGTGACGGGCCTTCGGCGAAGGCGGGCCGCCAGCCGGTGCGCAGCACTGCACGCGCCTGCTCTTGCACCGAGTCCATGATCGTCGGCATCGCGAGCATCCCGAGGTAGGGACCGGCGGCCATCATGATGCTCGGGTCGACCTGCGCGCAGTCGCACACCACGTAGGACGGGACGTGCGCGTCGGGGTCGATGTCCTCGCCGGCGAAGCGGCTCAGCAGGCTCGAGTCCCACTCGACGTGGTCGTCGTACCAGGGGCGCAGGTTGGCCTCGCACCACTCGTCGAAGCTCTCCGCGACGGCCTGCAGATCCCCGGCGTCGGAGTCGAGCAGGCGGACCAGCTCGCGGGCGCCTTGCAGGCCCAGCGGTACGCCGCGGCCGGCGGCCGGGTTAGTGGTGAGCACCGCGTCACCGAGGAAGACGACGCCTGGCGTCGCGTGGCCGGCCTCGTCTCGCTGGCCGCGGTAGGCGTTGGTGAGGTTGCTGCCGGCGAGGACGTCGGTGAACGGCTCGAACCGCTCCGGGTCGGTCCACTCCGCGAGGTGCGGGATCGCCGCCACTGCGGTCTCGAAGACGTGGTTGTGGCGCAGCTCGGTCAGCCGCTCGTCGGCGGTCGGCCGGACGATCAGTGCGGACAGGGTCTGCGCGTCCTGCGGGAAGACGATGGTCATGTAGCCGTCGTAGATCTGGTAGCGCGGCATGCCCCAGTCGGGTAGCTCGACGCCGGGCTTGGCGCGGTACTGCCGGGCGGCGTAAGAGAACCCGCACGACCCGCCCTCGCCCGGCGCGCGCAGCTCGTCGCCCAGTTTGTTGGCGCGACCGCCCACGACGACGACCAGGTCGGCGTACAGCTCCTCGCCGTCGACGACGAGCCCGGTCACCTTGCCGCCCTCGATGAGAAGGCGGTCGGCGTGGCCGGTACGGCGGGTGATGCCGGGCTCGGCGGTGGTGAACCGCCACACCGTCTCCTCGAACGTCGAGCGGCGGCACTGTAGGCCGGTCATCATCTCCGGGAACCCGGGCGGCAGTCCCGGCAGGCCGCCGGCCAGCAGGATCGCCGACCACAGTTCGGGGACCTCGTCCTCGATCGCCTGGCGGACCTGGGGGCGGAAGAAGTGCGGCAAGTTGAACTGCATCACGCCTTTGCGCTGCCAGGCTTCGCTGTCGGTGGGGCCGGGGTCGCGGTCGACCAGGGTGACCTCGTGCCCGCGGCGCGCCAGCATCAGCGCGGTGATCGAGCCGACCGGTCCGGAACCGACGATGGCGATGCGCATGAGGTGCTCCTTGCGGCTGCGGGGCCCGGGGTCGAGCCCGACTGACCGCAACGTATGAACGCAGCACCCATGCCGGCTTCCACTGAATTGTGTAGATCCGCCGTCCCGGGTGTGTAGATCGCGGGCCCCGACCAAGTTGTCCGTGTCCTAGCTCGCTATAGCGAGCGCAGACACGGACAAGTCCACCGGCGCGCAGGCCGCTTAGACGAGGTGGTGCTCGTAGGCGTAGGCGGTGGCGGCGGCGCGGGTGCTGACGTCGAGTTTGAGGAAGATGTTCGCGACGTGGCGGGCGACGGTCTGCTCGGACAGGTACAGCTGCTCGGCGATCCCGCGGTTGGTGGCGCCGGTCGCGACCAGGCGCAGCACCTGTGACTCGCGCGGGGTGAGCCCGCCAGGGATCGGGCGCGGCTTCGGGTTGGTGCTCAGCCGCTCGACGCGGTCGACGTCGGGCTGCGCGCCGAGCTGCTCGAACACCCACCGCGCGGCGTCGAGTTCGAGGTCCGCGGTGTCGTTGTCGCCGAGTGCGCGGCAGGCGAGTGCGAGGTCGACGCGGGCGGTGGCGGCTTCGTACGGCGCACCCATTCGCTGCCAGATCGACAGCGCCTCGCGGGCGTTGCGAAGCGCTTCGGCCGGCTGACCGTCGGCGGCCGCGACTTGGGCCGCGGCGTACGCAGCAGCGGCGGTGAGCATCGGGGTGTCGCGCTCGGCGGCGTACTGTCCGAGCTCCCCGGCCGCGGTGCGCGCGGTGTCGAGGTCGCCGGCGGCGATCGAGATCGTGACCTGGGAGGGGAGCAGGCGCATCCGCTCGTGCGGTCCGGCGGTCTCGGCGACGCTGCGGCTGAGTGCCGCGAAGGCGTCGTCCGTGCGGCCGGCGGCGAGGCGCAGCAGCGCGAGCCCGGGCTGCGGGTCGCGACCGCAGCGCGACGCCTCGCGGTAGGAGGCCTCGGCCTTGTCGGCCTCGCCGCGGAGGCGATGCAGCTCGCCGCGCTGGTAGTGCGCCATGGCGGCGGCGAGGTCTGCTTTGTCGGTGCCGAGCCGGTCGAAGACCTGGTCGATCTCCTCGCCGGCGTCGGGCCAGGAGCCATGCATCTGGAGAACTTCGGCGCGGTGCACGAGGCACTGACCGCGGTAGTGGACCAGGCCTTGCTGCTGCTCGCACCAGCGGTCGAGGGCGGCCGTCCACTCCCGTGCGCGGTCGACGTCGAAGCAGCGCCGGCAGCTGTCGATCGCGGCGCAGTACATGAGGCCGACGATCTGCGGTGACACCCGCTCGTCGGTCGTGACGCGGACCATGACCTCGTCGAGCAGCCTGAGGCCTTCCTCGAAGTGGCCGGACGCGATGAGGGACTGCCCGAGGCCGTTGCGGATCGCGGCGTGCAGGTCCGGGTTGTCGTAGGGCTCGGCGTCGGCAAGCAGCTTGGTGAAGTGGTCGACCGCGCCGTCTGCATTGCCTCCGAAGAACATCACCATGCCGGCGGAGACGCGGACGAAGAGGAACCACACCGAGTCGGTCAGGCCGTGCTCGTTGAGCAGTGCCTCGATGCGGCCGAACCAGCCGCCCGCGCGTGCGCCCTCGCCTCGGACGGCGAGGGCGATGCCGAGGTACTGCGCGACGCGGGCTGCTTCCTCGATCTGGCCGGTGGCGACGTACCCGTGGTGGGCGCGTTCGCGTGCGCTGTCGGCCATGTCGTCGTGACCGCTGAGGAACGCGGCGAGGCCCCAGGCCTCGAGGTCTTCAGGGGCTAGTGGCGATTCGGTGTCAGCCTCGGCGTACGCCTGAGCGGCATCGTCCCAGGACCGTGCGCCGTAGGCATCCCGAGCCCGTCCAACCGCAGAGGCCGCCATGACCGCATTGTTGTCCACTGCCGTGCCCCCCGACGCCTGACATCCGGAGATGAATCGCTCGTCGTGGGTGAGGTTGGTGACTCGACCAACTACGGTTGGGATGCTGAGTGGATGAGTGACCGCGGTCCCATTCCGGAGGCTTTCGAGCCGTCCTTCATGCTGTTTCGTGCTGCCCTTGTTCAATGCAGGGCAGCCGAGCGATGTAGCCGGAGCCGCATCGCGGAAACCCGCCTTCAGGAGGCGGACGCCTGTGCGACCGTAATCGTGCTGACTCAGGCGAGTATTGAGAGCTGGGTCAAGTCCGCCTGCGTCTCGACCAACACTTCGTGTCGACGGAAGACGCCGGACGACTACTGGCAGCGCGAGCTAGAGACGATGGCCCGGGAATCGGGCGGAGTTCCATCTCAAGTCCAACCGCCGTCTGAGAACTCGCTCACGTATTTGCGGTACATGAAAGAACTCCGTAACTACTTGTTGCACGGCGACGTCACATCAAGGGACCGCGTGGCGAGATGGTTCAGCAAACCACCGTCGCGGCTATTGGCTGTTCCGATCGCGCGCCTCGCCGTATCCTCCACCGACGAGTACTTTCGGTACGCCGCGCTCTTGACGGGGATGCTGGCGCCATCCTCGGCCCGAATCCTGGAAGTGCATCCGCGGTTATTGAACTGAGGCTGCTAAAGCATCTGCCGATTCCGAGTACCGTGCTTCCCATCCACCTTGAGTTACCGACTCGTCCTACGACTGGGCGTGTGCAAGTTGGCCGGGACGGGCGCCGGTGTCCTGATCGTTTCGCCGGCTGACGACGCCGTTCACCAATGTCGCGACGTAGCCTTCGGCGCCCTGCAGGATTCGGCTCGCACCCGCAGGCAGGTCGAAGCGAACCTCAGGCGTCTTGATCTTCAGGCGCTCGAAGTCGATGACGTTGATGTCGGCGCGCTTGCCGACGTCCAAGGTCCCGCGGTCCGAGAACCCGTACAACTCGGCGTTGGCGCCGGACAGTTTGCGCACAAGTAGCTCGAGCGGCAGCTTCTCGCCCGCCGTACGGTCCCGGCCCCAGTGGGTGAGGTGGAAAGTCGATGCCGAGCAGTCCGAGATCAGGTTGACGTGCGCGCCGGCGTCGGACAGCCCGGTGACGGTGTTCGGGTCGAGCAGCATCTCCCGGCACCCCTCTAGATTGCCGCCGGCGAAGTTCGACCCCAGCGCGGCATAGAAGGCCCGCCCGGAATCCTCCAACAGCAGGTCGTACATGTAGACCTGCGGCTCAATGCCCGCCGCCATCGCCTTCATGAACACCGAGTCCTCGAAGCTCGGCTCGTAGTTGACCGGCTCCTTCAGCGGGAACGTCACCGGCAGCGCGCTGTTGAACAGCAGCATCAGCGCGGACGCGCCGTTGGGCTGGCCTTCGAGCTTGTCGGTCTCGGCGAGGATCGCGCCGCGGATCTCCGGGCGGCGCATCGCCGCGACGCGTTCGGCGAGCGGAAGGTCCCTAATAGATAGGTACGTCGGGCGGAACATGAACAGGTGGTACGCGTCGAGCGACGTCATCAGCGTGACCGACCGGGGGATGACCTGCGGGCGCAGTACGGCGCCGGCCGCGGTCGACTCCCGCGAGAGCTCCAGCACGGTGCGCCAGCCGTCCGGGTCGTCGAAGAGCTGCGCCACCGTGAACGTCACCGGCCGACCGCTGACCTCCGCGACCCGGCGCAGGTGTGGCAGCTCGTCGAGCATCGTGGAGTGGTCGCCGCCGAGGGCTTCGAGGTTGCCGATGGTGCCCGCGACGATCGCCTCGAACACCCCGTGCCCGGCGCCGCGCATCGCCTCGGCCATCGCGAGCAGCTCGGAGTCCAGCGCGAACGTGCCGGGGACCGGTACCCCTGACTTCGAGCGGTGCCCGACGGTGCGGGAGGTGGTGAACCCGACCGCGCCGGCGTCCAGCGCCCGGCGCACGATCGCGGCCATCTCCGCAAGGTCCGCCTCGGTCGCGTCCTCGTTGGCTGCACCGCGCTCGCCCATCACGTAGAAGCGGACCGCGCCGTGCGCGATCTGCGCCGCGATGTCGACGGCGTAGGTCCGCTGGTCGAGCAGGTCCAGGTACTCCTCGAAGGTCTCCCACTGCCCCCACGGCATTCCGGTCGACAGCGCCGATCCGGGGATGTCCTCGACACCTTCCATCAGGTCGATCAGCGCGGCGTGGTCGGTGGGGCGGACCGGCGCGAACCCGACGCCGCAGTTGCCCATGACCAGGGTGGTGACGCCGTTGGAGGCGGACGGCTCGAGCGCGTCGTCCCACGTCACCTGGCCGTCGTAGTGGGTGTGGACGTCAACCCAGCCAGGAGTGACCAGCGCGCCGTCGGCGTCGATCGTCTCGTGGGCTTTGCCGCTGACGGTGCCGATCTCGACGATCCGGCCGTCCTGGATCGCGATGTCGGCTGCGTACGGCGCGGACCCCGTGCCGTCGACGATCGTGCCATCCTTGATTACGAGATCGAACATGGAGGGAGCCCCCTGGCGACGGATGAGGGCGATCTTCGCACGGTCGCCGGCGCGCCGCCATCGAGGGCGACTCCGATAGCGAGCTCGGGTGCTCGGTCCCAGCCGACTGGTTCGGTCGCCGGCACGGCGATAGGGTGGCCCGCACAGTTCGACTGGGCTGAGTTGGGTAGGCATGCTGTTTTTCGCGTGGGATTCCACCAACACGGTCGGGCTCGCTCACGCCATTGCCTGGCCGGTCGTCGTTCTGATCCTCATTGCCACAGGCCTCTGGCTTGAGGCGCCGAAGCGCCTGCTTGTGTGGCTTCGGGCCGGAGGAGTGCGAAGCGTGGCGGCGTTCGGCGTCGAAGTCACCCTGTCAGAGGAAACGGCAGAGAAGGACACCCACTCGTTCGAGTTGGTGCTCGATCGATACAGGACCCTGATCGACGAACGCTTTGAGCGCCTGATGGGTAGGGAGCGGGCCACAGCGCTATGGGAGCGGGTGATCCGCGAAGGGGTGCTTCCGACCTTTGTAGGCGGCGTGCCGGAGGGATTTCGCTGTGCGCTGTATGTCCCGGATCCGTTGTTGGGTGATCGCGTCCTGTACCAGCTTGCCGACTACTACCCCACGGGCGGCGGCCGCGGTCGGCGTCTGTCATGGCGTTTCGGGGCAGTCGGCCTGGCTTGGCGTTTGGAACAGGATGACGTTTGGCCCGGCGTGGCGACGGAAGCGAGCGAGCTCGTAAAGAGATGGGGAATGTCGTACACGGAGGCTGACACCGCGGGCCGCGGTCGTCGTGCGATCGGGTGTGTACTGCTGAGAGGTGTCGGAGCTACGGAATCGGGCGGTCCGATCGTTGGGCTCTTGTATATGGACAGCACGGAAGAGTCGGCGTTCGGCGAATCCGCCGATGATCCTGCTTGGAAGGTGCGCGCTGCTGCTATTCAAGAAAAGACTAGGGAGCTGAACTTTGTTGCAGTCTTAGATCGCGTGATGCAGGACATACGCGTCGTTACGCCCGAACTCAAGATCTCGCTGGAATCTGGGAGCGTTCACAATGCCATTCCATGAGGCAGGATCCGCCGGCGGTGGCTGCCCGTCAACCTTGTCCGAACTTCAGGCGCTTGCTCGGGAGTTCGCATATGAGCGCGAATGGCAGCAGTACCATTCGCCGCGGAGTCTCGCCCTCGCGCTTGTCGGCGAGGTCGGGGAGTTGTCTGCGGAGTTTCAGTGGCTTAAGGACGAAGAGATCCTTGGCGGCTTCGCCTGCACGGACAACGGAACGCGCGTTCGGCACGAGTTGGGCGACGTTTTGTACTGCATGTTGCGCCTCGCAGACGTTCTCCAGGTGGATCTCGAGGATGTCTTTCGCGAGAAGCTCCGGATCATTGGAACTCAGTATCCCGTCGAGCTGGCGCGGGGCTCGAGGGAGAAGTGGAGCAGACGGCAACCACAGGGCGCGTCTCACCCCGAAGGCATGTGCGAGGCGTGAGTTACCTCTTGTGACGGGCCTGGTTCGCGGGTAGGCGCCCGTTCGTCTAGGACAGGCGGGACTCTCTACCGGCGACGGCACCAAGCTGCTACCTTGCCGGAGCGGTACTTCCCTGTTATGCCTAGGCCGGTTGTCGGCCCGCTGACACGCGCGTAGGAACGTTAGCTGGTGCCAGTGCTTGGAGGCCGCGTTGTCTGCTCGCAGGCCGATATCGAGGTCCGAGGCGGCCTCGAACGACATGTGGGACGGTTGGCAGTCGACTGACGGGTGGCAGGCTCTCGCCGCGCTGATCAGGGGCCGCCTGCGTGGCGTTGACGAGCCTCTGGAGTCGGCCCTGTCGTACCGGCTAATTCCTGCTGCTGACACAGCAGGCCGTCTCCGGTGGGGATCGGCATTCGCGCCCCTCACTGTGTCAGGCGGCAAGCCATGGCCGACGCCAGTGCCCCTGCTGTCAGACCTCGACTCCTTGGCCTGGGCACGGCTAGTTCGCACCGATCTGCCGCTCCCCGTCCGGGCTCGGATCCGTGATCTACAACTCCTTCACGATCACCGCGCCGGGGGCAGCCACCTGCGTCGCGAGGTCGTGGAGTTGTACGTCTCTGTTTGGGAGTCGGAATGGTTGCTTCCGGGGAGATTGGCAAGCCTGGCGCGTGCCCTCGAGTTAGCGGCCACCTCGCTTGGTGATGAATTGCTCCG
This sequence comes from Mycobacteriales bacterium, assembly GCA_035545635.1. Lineage (GTDB taxonomy): Bacteria > Actinomycetota > Actinomycetes > JAFAQI01 > JAFAQI01 > DASZTV01. Next base: position 136,120 of record DASZXY010000011.1, read on the forward strand.
CGTCTTTCACCGCGTCGTTGACGCTTGGGGAGAGCTCGGTGCGATGCCTGAGGGAACTCGGCCGTCGGCTGCCGTTCAGAGGGCTTGGGTGGTATTACTCGAGGCTATCGCCGCTGTGGCGAGCCAGGAAGCTGACGAGTCGATGATGCCGCGGGCGATTCTGAGGACTGTCCCGTCGAACGCGCCATTGGTGTATGACGCGTGGTGTCGACTCGGAGAAGGGCTCCGTACGCGGGGGATCTCGCAAGACTTCGACCGCGCCCGCCGCGACCTGTGGTTTGAGCTCATCGAAGGGGCCAGGCACCTCGATCGCGAAGCAGAGTCGGATATCGCTGAGTTAGCCGCCGCCGATCCGAATTTTCTATTGAGCTTGGTGATCACCTAGTAGGTCTAGATCTCGCCGAAAAGGCTAATTTGAGCGACGTGGCCGCGCTGAAGGCTTTCGTTGAGTTCGTGCCCGGCGCTTACGGCCGCTGCGATGCGCGCCTCTACAGCCGCCTCGCTTCCGACTCCATCAACCCGGCTCAACAGGCCTCGTTCCGTGTATGTCGACAGCACTTCACCCATGTTGACTTCGTAAGTGGCCAGGCGTGCTCGCAGCGCCGCAATGTTGTCGTCGGCCCGCCGGGTTAGTTCTCCGCCGCACTCGGCGCAGAGGTCTGTCAGGGCGGAGCGATTCTTCGGCGCCGTCTTGCCGCAGACCAAACACGAGACTCGTTCCTGTAGGCGAGTCGCGCAAGTTTCGATGTCGGCATCGATGTGGATGACTGCATCAACCCGTCGGCTCCCGAGCAGACCGTCTAGGCGCTCAACCTGCCAACGAAACCGTGGGTATCCATCCAGGATCAAACCGCGCGAGTGTTGTCGTGCCTCACGAAGGCCTTCAATCAGGATCGCTTCTGCGACCTCATCTGGGGCGTATTGACCAGGCGGCAGCCGAGCGAGAATCTCACCGAAGAGCGTCGACTTCAGGCTCTCGGCACGAAGCCGTTGGCCGAGATCGACGACTGGCACTGCCAGGCGCGCTGCGAGAAGCTCGGACTGTGTTCCCTTGCCAGCACCTGGGCGACCGGTAACCACAACGATCGGTGAATCGCTCATCGGCACCGCCTAATCGTGGGCCGAAAGCGTAGCGCGAGATGCCGGTTACGTGTGGTGGATCCCGATTCGATAGCCAACCACGAGTGCTTCGCTATCGCTGAGAACCTGGCTCACCTTGCGTGGTATTGGCCTGGCGCGCCGCGCGGGAACTTCGACGATCTCGGTTATCCGCAGTCCAGCGGCCGCCACCAGGCGAGCCTGCGCTTCCGCGGGCAAGACGATCGATTTCAGATACTCGATGCTTCCATCGATGAGCTCGAAGCGGGCGGCTTGGGCGGGTTCGTGGCTCAGCGCTCGCCAGCGGCTAGCCCAAATGAAGGAGGGCGTGGTCCAGATGACCTCTCCGTCTGGCGCCAGGCAACGAGCACACTCGCGCCAAAAGTCGGACGTGTTGTACGGGTCGCCGAGGCCCGACAAGATCACATCGACCGAGCCGTCGCGAATGGGCATTGCCTCACCGCTAAAGACGGCGCGACTCTGACTGGGCGGACCTGGGCGAATACATCTCACCATGGCTTCACTTACGTCGGCTGCGAGGTAGGACCGCACCTGCTCACGCCATGGCTTGGGGAGGGAACCTCGGCCTGCGCCGATCTCAAGCACGCGGCCTTCTGGCCGTGGATCACCCAGAAGAGTTTGGAGCGCCCAGTCGCTAGCACGGCCTAGAGCCGCGCTCGTTGGATGTCGTCGAGTGTTGTAGTACTCCGAGGCGACTGGCTCGTAGCCGCGGGTCGAGTCCGCACCGCGACGGGTAACGCGCGTCATGGTCCTCACAGCAGAACGGTATCTCCGCGGGGCGTCAATTTCCTGACGGCGAGGGTGAGCGTGCGAGCGCTGCGCTGTCTCCGGCTTCATTCGCTAGTAGCGCTGGCGCGGGCGTTCCTGCCCCCCACGAGTCTTGTTGTGCGCCGCGAGTTAGGCGGCTCAGGCCCCGATTGCGCCGGCGATTCGGCTCTCACCAAGCCACTGACCGGTTCTCTGGCCCGCGGGTGTCGTTCATCGGTGGGATGTGGGCCGGAGCGCTCTCGGGACAACGATCCGTGTCAGCGCCGACCCCTGAACCGAGGTCTCGAACTTGCATTGCTCGGCAGCAATCCAAGCGAACTCCAGCTCCTGATACAGGTTCTTGACCGATTCGGCGGCTCGAGCGCCCCGTGATCGGCTGTTGACCCAGTTGACCTCAGACCACCCCCCTCTCGGCGCCGACGCCAGCGATTGGCGAGCGGCTTGTGTGTGGCCTGAAGTAGGTGCCGCGGCACCGCACGGCCCGTAAGGATCGCCGAGGGGATTGTCATGGTCTTGGCGGCGGGCAAGACTCATATCGGGTGCGCCAACGAATCTAGCGTGCCAGGCCGGGCTGGGCCGCTCTCCACCAGCCAGGCCCGGCATGCGCTCGTGTCGAGTGTGTAGCTGAGGTCTTGTACGCCGTCGGGTATCGCGCCGGCGAAGGATCGCGGAGTCAGCCTTGGAAAGGCCTCATCCACGCGGTACAGGTGCTGGGTCACGACCCTGAGTCGATCGCTGTAGAGGCCGGCGTCCTTTGGCGTCCAGCCGTAGGCCGCCAGCCGGGAGTCCATCTCGTCGGGCAAGTTGCCACCCGAGTCGCTTGCCGCATTACGTGCACGCTCTATGAACGCGTCAAGGCTGTAGTGACCAAGGGGATCGGCCACAATCCGCAGCGAAAGCAGGTACAACTGCCCCTCGCCAGGCTCGTCGAGCTGGGCCAGTGATCCGATGCGGTGCACGACGGGTCCTGTTGCAACGCCGGTCGTCTTCACCTCGACGGAAACCATCGGCGTAACGAAGTCGTGCCTACCGCCGAGCGGTCCGCGCCATGCCGCCACGGCGGAGCCGGTGAGCTCCGGCAGCCATTCGAGGAGGAGCCATAACTCTCCGAAGAGCCCCAGCACATCCTCGTATCGCATTGCGTCGTGTGCGGCGCCCCAGAACCGGCGCCAACGGTCGATGACACCCATCACGACCGTCGGGTCGCTCGATCTCGAGGCGGACAGCGCCTCGACGATCTCGACGCATAGTGAGCTAAATGCACGCGCGCCGCGCGGATCACTCAGTTCTACGTCGAGCCAGGAACCTTCGGTGTCACCGATCCTCATTCTCCTAGCGGCGACGCTGAGACCTCGCAGCGATTGGACTCGGATCAATGCGGGATCGCTCGCAATCTCTACGAGGAGGTGTCGGCGCTGATCCGTGCCGATCGCAACGAGCACGCCGCCGCCTGCCCAATCAGCGAGGCGCTCAGCCTCTAACACGCTCCCAGCGGGAGACGGGAGGCTTGTCCAGCGAGACTCGAGGTCGCTCGCGTCCGTGCTCACACGTTCACGGCTCCAGCACTCCCCACGTAGAACCGCACTGTCGCCTCGCTGGTGCTATACGGGAGAACCGCCGCTAGTCCCACGACCGTCACTCCGTCACGGTCAGGGTCATCAAATAGGTTCTGGCCGTCGCCTCGAAGTGGGGTGCTGTATCTACTAATCGGGTAGACGAGCAGGGCCCCTTCATCGGGGTGGCGCCGATGGCGCAGCGCGAGGGCGTAACTTACTTTCTGTTCCAGAGACCATTTACGCGCCCAGTCGACGTCGACGTCGGTAAGGCCGATCTCCTCGTCGCCGCCGCGGCTTCCGCGACTGACTGGATTTACAAGTGTCCCGATGCTGATCTCGGACTGCGGCTCTCGGGAGCGGTTGATGCAATTGACCTCGGCCCATCCCGGAATATTGAGATTCTCGGTTCCCAATGAGTCGGCCTTCTGCTGACGCCCTCGGACGCCGACATGCCACCGAGTGAGCTCCCGATGTTTGCTGGCCTGTGCATGGACGTATTCCAGCAGCTGCCCGCTGGAGAATCGCGTGCTCTCGTTGTGCGTCTTGTAGCGGCTGAGGAGTTCGGTTACGTGTCGCCAGTCCACGTCACGCCAGGTTGGGAGGCCGTCCTGACCCTCTACATTCGGCGCGCCGATCCGGGACAGAAACTCGCGCGTATGGTCCAAATTCTCCTGGAGCCAGTCCTTGCGCCGAAGATAGAACAGCGTGGTCTGAATAAGCGAGCCGTTGTAGTCGGTCGTGATCTCTCGACCGCTGCCCATCCTGTTCTTCGCGGTGATCTGCATTGTGGCGTGAGCCATGATGCGGGGCGCGAAGTCCCGGGGGGTCTTGTTGAGTGCTTCGTACAGGTAGATCTCGCGGCGGAGTGCCTCCTCGGCTGTAGCGAGGTCGCGGAATCGAACGCGTAGCTCCCCGGTTGTGTAGAGACGCGTGAGGTCCACGTAATCCTCGCGATAACCGAACCACCGGGCCATCTGTAGAAGAGTGTCGAAGTAGTTGGCGGGACGTATGTAGTAGCTGACTAACAGTCCTTCGACTGTCAGGCCACGCGAGAGCTTGTTCCCGCCGACCACGACCGCCCTCAGGTTCGGATGCTGTTCGTAGTCGAGTTCATCTCGGGTCCGTGTGTTCAGGCAGAGGACTGGGACCTCACTACGGAAGATCCGCTGGATCGCGGGCTCGATATCGTCGAATGCGCGTAGGCGTTCGGGACCGATACGCTCGCTGACCGGAACGAACTCACTCTCCCACCGCTCTTGGAAGCGCGGACGCGCCTGCTCGTTGTCGTATCGCCACTGTTGGCGGAGACTCGCGAGCGCCTTGCGTACCTCGTCAGCGATTGCCAACTGCTGATAGGTGTACGGACTGCCGTGGATAAGCATCGAGGAGGCCGGCTGTCCACCGACTCGCGTGTCACGGGCCGCCATTGCGAGGATGAAGTCGAGGAGTGCCGTCTCCATCGATCCGGGCAGCACACTGACGGGCGCCCCCTGCCGACCCGGATTGAGTAGGTCGGCGTCTGAGTCGCTCACCTCGCGGATGACATCGAGTGGCTCGACGCCGGCGTCCTCCCCTGCGAGCTCGGCGCGGCCGAAGAGGCGCTCTGTCCCGACGTAACCGGGCGGTCTCGGAAGACTGACGATGAAGTCAGCCGGGTAGAGGTCCGCTCCGACTTCCCGATCGAGAGCGTCCTTATCGATCAGCACATTCGCAAACGGTGTCGCGGTGTATCCGACGTACGCGACTCGGCGCATCCGGTCGAGAAGCCTGCGGATGAGGCCGTTGATAACGCTCGGGTCGGTTTCCTCCTCCTGCGCCTTTTGGCTGCTTGTTCCGTCGTCGACGTCTTCATCGCTCAGATCGAGCAGCTCGGCGAGCGGCTCGGGTCTGTTACCACCGGTATTGATACTCGCCTGGTCAGCCTCATCGTCGATGACGAGGACTGGAGGTGTGATGGGCTGGCGCTCTTCGAGCCATCGCACAAGTCGCCGGAGCACACTCGCGTTCTTCTTCACGACAAGGATGAGACGAACGTTTCCCTGAAGGAGCGCGGCGTCGACGGTGCCGGGGTGGAAGTCCTGCCATGTCTCAGCCCCTGTCATCGGGACGATGGTTTGTCCTTCGATTGGGAAGCCCACACCGGGGCGTCCTGGTGTGGGTGCGACCAAGCCGAGCTCGTCCTCTAGACGCAGCTGAGTCTGCCTTCGCAGGGAGTTATGAAGGCCGGAGAGCACGATGACAATTCGAAACCCGGCGTCGTACGCCTTGGCGATGAGCGCACTGAAGTTCGCGGTCTTGCCGGATTGGACGTAGCCGACAACCAAGCCCTGAACCTTGGAGCTCGGCGGTCCCTCGGGCCGAGGGTCCTCGAGCATTGAGAGGATCTTGTCAGTGGTTAGGTCGAGCGATTCGATCACGCTCTCTGAGCGGCCCTTTTCGATCAGCAGAAAGTCGCGCAGACGTCCCCAGTGGTAGCCGTCAGCCGGGTCCCAATCTTCGAACCATGGACGCGGTCCGCCGTCTGAGAGCACGCCGACTGGTTCGATCTTGACGTGGTCCGATATCCAGCGCCCCTCGACCGCAGCGCGGTAGTCATCAGGTACGAGCGAGAGGGCTTGCTCAAATGTCATGGAGCCGCTCATTCCGGCCCGAATGACCTTTAGCCAGGTTTCGATCTCGAGCTGCGAGAGCTCACCATCCGAGGTCATATGCCACCTGCGATTCGGACTTGGCGAGTTCCCCGCGAATCTGCTCGAGGGCCTTTTCCGCTCCAACGCGCTTCGCCGCCTTGACGATGGCGTCGCCGGTCTCTGGGTTTCGGGGGGCGGTTGAGCCGCGCGACGTTGATGTGCCAGACCGGCCATTGGTTGGTGTCGGATCTGTTGCGGGCCTGGGCGGCGTGGCGGTCGACCCGCCACCGGACTTGCCTGGGCTGGGTGGTGCTGTCGGCGGTCGGTCTCGTCGCCCGCTTATGCGGTAGCGCTCATCCGCGCGTTTCGTAAGGAATGACACGAGCGGTTTGAGTTGCTCTCGCAAATCGTCGGGAAGCTTGACGCGCATCTTCGAGATGTTGATCTCGAACGCGTCGTCAAGGACGGGCCAGAACTCGAGTCCGGCTCGGGCGAGCTTGACGTGCTCGTCTACCCCCCGCAGCCATGACCATCCGCCACTCTGGATCATGCGGTCAGCGCGGTAGATGTACAGGCCTTGCTGATTGTTCCATTGTCGGGGGCCGCTCGCTCGGCGCCAGGATTCGTCGTCGGAGAACTCCCTCTGGGGCGGCAAGACGTAGGGGCGCCACTTAACGATGCTGCCACCGACCGGGAGCTCGCGCTCCGGAAGGTGCTCGGTCCGTTCACTGGTACAGAACGGATCCCAAGGCTCGACCTTCGTGCCGTTGATCGTGATGACCAGCTTCCTGCGGCGCCGGGCCTGGCCTGTTAGAAACCGCTCGAAGACCATCCCGAGGTGAGAGTCGAGACGTTCGGCGAGGTTCAGGAGGTAGCGCTGTGCCCAGCCCCCGAATGGGTCTTTGCGGCTGAGCACTCGGTCGAGATTGGTCCATACGACGACAGTTCCGGTGGTGTCCCGGAGAGGGTCCACGGCCTCGGCGGGTCGATCTGCTGCGGCGGGATGGATGACCTCCCACCGATCACGGGCAACCACGTCGTCGAGATCGAGTACGCGACAGTCGATAGTGCGGCGGTTGGAATCGCTGCGACTAGCGACGGTGATGTGGCGGGCCTGAGAGAGGCTCGCGGTCTTCAGGCCCAGCCCGAACTTTCCAAGATCGGAATCGTCGTATTGGCGCGTGCCACTTCCGAGGCGCATTGCCTCGCTGATCATGCCGGTGGACATGCCCTCGCCGTCGTCGGCGATTCGGACCCACGAATCTTCGCCGTCGAACTTGATGGTGATATCCACTCGGCCAGCGTTGGCGGCGATCGAGTTGTCAATCAGGTCGGCGACCGCGTTAACGAAGTCATAACCGAGGTCGCGAAGAGACGAGAGCAGCCGAGCTGCGCTCGGGATCAGCTCCTCGCGTTGGACACGATTTGCCATGTCTCAATCCTTACTTTGTGCAGACTGGCTCTGTGTCAGATAGGCCGGCGGCGAGCAGCGAACTGGTCCGCAGACAGATGAGTGCCCAAGCGCGGGAGAACACGAAGCCTGAACTCGCGGTTCGCAGAGCGATGTTCGCGAGGGGCTTGCGGTTCAGACTGCACATGCGCATCGGTCGCTGTAGACCTGACGTGGTGTTGACCCGCGCGAGGATCGCCGTGTTTGTCATGGGTGACTTTTGGCATGGCTGTCCGGTCCACGGCACAGCACCGAAGTCGAACGGCACGTGGTGGGCGGAGAAGCTCGACACAAACCGCGCTCGAGACGAACGCCAGCGGGCTGAACTTGAGGCGCTCGGTTGGCAGGTCGTGTGGGTGTGGGAATGCGAAGACGCAGTCGATGCCGCAGGGCGCATCCACAGGTTGTGGCGAGAACGGACGTCCGGGGAACCCTGAGAATGCCCGGCCGCGCTCCTTCTCATGCGCTGCGAACTGTCAGTTCGCAGCTCGCTTGGCGACACACCCCAACGAACGGGCACGAATCGCAGAGCGGCTCTTGCAACGTACAGACGGCTCGTCCCAGTGCGACAACGGCCGCCATCCGAGCCCCAGCCTTCGGCCCCCCACCGACAAGAGCTGCGAGAGCCAGTCGTCCATCCGACAGTCGGTCCACGCGATCGACTGGCCTGCCCGTTATGCGAGCCACCACCCGCATCGGCGGTTGGGTGGTGAGGAGTGCGTCATCATTGAATGCGAGGACCGAGAAGCGCGCGGCCTCGGCTGGTTGAAGAACGACCGACTCCCACCAGCGGGCCTCATCATCCGGCTGACTGCGGCGTTGCGCAGCACGCCAAGCCTTCGCCGCGGGAAGTAGCCGCTCCAAAGCGGTGCGCGCGCCCCGGGGCACCGCCATATCTGCGAGTCGTCGCGCGGTCAGCTCATCCGGCGTAGGAAGCTGCCAGAGGATGTAGTGGATTGTCCCGTCATCAACTTTGTTATTGCCAAGGACGCTGCTGATCAGCGCGCTCCACGGATCGCATGGATGGCGCCAGGGGCTGACGGCTGCATCTTTCTCCGCCCATTCGTCGAGCCTCGTTCTCGCAGCTTGGAGCGTCTCTCTCGGAATGTGCGCTGGTGGTTGATGACCGGCGATCGTCGGCTCAGTCTCGGCTGGGACGCGATGTCCGAGCGCTATCAGGATCTGACGGCCAATGCGCTCTGCGAGGAGGGGAGGAACGGCATTGCCGATTTGCCTGTATGCGTGAGTCCGATTACCCGCGAACCGGTACCAGTCGGGAAATGTCTGAAGGCGTGCAGCTTCGCGGACAGTGAATGTTCGTTCTTCGGTCGGGTGGATGTACCAGTAACCGTCTTTTGCGATGTGCGCAGTGATGCTCCGTGCTAGCTCATGCTTGCCGTGTCGCTTGTACTTGTCGTCAAACGTGTCTGCCCGGTATCGCCTGAGGCGTTCGGGAAGATCGCTGTACCGCGTAGTGGGCGTCATCAGCTTGAACGCCTCGCGATCGTCGTCCCTGACAGCTCTGGCGACGTGGTCGAATACCAGCTTTGCTTGGCGCCCGGTCATGCCCGCCCTCGCGCGCTCTTGAAATGGTGTCTTCGGTCGCCTGTAGGGAAGTTCGTCGGCGCCCGTGCCTTCGCCGAGTGCGGGTAGATCGCTGATGGCATCCCAGATGTTCACTTGCGGCCGGGGAGTTGGCCAGGTGAATGGTCGATCTGTCCTGAGGGCGACCAGGATGAACCGCTGACGATGCTGTGGGATGCCGAGCTCAGGCGCCTCAACGACGTCGATGTATGTTTCGTAGCCTGCGTCCTCCAGCTTGCCCAGGATCTGCCTGACGATCCGGAGATCGTCTCCAAGAGCCAGGTCGGGAACGTTCTCGAGCATGACGGCATTTGGTGACACTGCGAGCACGATGCGGAGCCAAACCTCCCACAGGTCGCGGCGCTCATCGATCGCGTTCCGCTTACCAGCGTCAACGAGGTGTCGGATCGCACTCCGGCCCGCTCGACTGAACGGCTGACACGGCGGTCCCCCTGCGATCAGCGCAATGTCGGCTTGTTTGAGGAGGCGGGTGAGGCGCCTTTCCTTCGTCTCGTCACTCAGGTCCATCTCGACGGCGAGGCCCTGCATGTTGGCGGCGTGCGTTTCGATGGACCACGGATCGTGGTCCACCGCAAGGGCAACGCGAAAGCCTGCGTCTTCCAATCCGAGGCTGAGGCCCCCGCCGCCGCAGAATAGGTCGACCGCGAGTGGTCTCGATTGACGCTTCGCCCACTCCGGCCAAGACTTCCAGGTGGGAGCGCGCGGGTCCGCCTCGAGCCTCAGCGCGGCGCTGCGTTGCACCTTGACCATCGGAGTTCCCACGGCGCTATGTTCCCATCCACCTAAGACATGTGTGACTCACAACATCGCTCCCTCATCTGCCGTGTCTGGTAACCCAGGCGAGCCGGTCGGCCCATACCCGAATACGTGAGCGCTGAGGACGTCGACCTCCCGCCTTTGATCACCGAAGAACGCTCCCAATCGCCGGGCGACGAGGGGAAATGGCTTCTCGCGTGATGCGCCGGCCTCGCTCCAGTTCGCGTTAGGAACCACGAGGAAGAGGTGATGCGCGTCAGGTGCGACGTGCGCCTTCCAGAAGTCCTTCAGATCGTGGTTGTTGGTAGTCGTACCGCCCCGCTCCACCTCCGCCAAGATGCCACGTCCGTCTGCCAAGCGATAGACGAAGTCAGGGCGCGCCCTGGTGACGAGGCCAAGTTGCGGCGTGAGTACCACCTCCTCTCGAAAGCCGAGTTCTTCACGTAGTAGTTCAGAGACGATGGACTGAACGGCGAGGCTCGTGGCGCCGTGTACGTGTATTGACGTGATGGCCTGCTCTCGGGCATTGAGATGGGCCAAAAGCGATTGGGCGAGTTGGTCGACGTGGCCTTGTTCGACGGCCTCGTCGTTGGTCATCGCATGGCGGACGAAGCGCCTGTATGCGGTGGCCACAGCGCACGAGCTTCACATTCGAATGCGTGGAAAGCTAGAAAGGTTCAGATGAAGCCCCTGCAGGTGCCCGAAGCTAGGGGCAGCCGTCTACCGGCCTGGTGAGTCCCCCTGTACCGCACAGTCCGCGGCCTTCTAGCCCTCGCGCTGGGTCCGCGCGATCCGGCGCGCCAGAATTGCCCTTCCGCGCGCCCCGTACGGCCCCGCTTGCCCGACGCGCAGCAGGAACGGCAGGTACGTGTCGACCTCAGCCGGGTCCACGCGTAGGTCGTTGTGATAATCGCCAGGGAACGCGACGTTCACCGCACCCCGAAGCCGCGGCGAGGCCTCGTCGTACGGCGGGTCGAAGTACGGGTCACCCGCCGAGCCGTTGTAGATCGTCATCCACTTCGTCGGCCCCGGTGTCTCCAACGACCCACCTGGACCGTTGAGCCGCGCCAGCCACGGCGAGCCGGGCACGAGCTCGTTGAACCCGTAATAAGAGGTCTCGATCCCGCGGCAGATTGAGATGCCGTGGTTGCCGCCGGCGATCCCGACGACCGCGACGACGTCACGCGCCAGCGCCGGGTAGCGCCGCATCGTGTCGCGCGCCAGCGTCACGCCGAGTGAGTGCGCGACGATGTCGATCTTGCGCGAGTACGTGTACGCCGGCACCGGTTCACCACCTCGTCGTCGTTCGCCGAGCCGGTACCCGGGTCCAAGCGCTCGCAGGTCGGCGCGAGAGCGCGCCGCACTCAAGCCAGCCCAACCGCGAGTTGGCGCAACTGTCGGCGCCTGGTGCGATCCTCTTGGACAAATCGTGAACTGCGTGCGACCAGGCCGAGGGGTGGTGATCGGGTGACTGAGCACCTCCTCACGCCGTCGAAGATCACGGCCTGGCTCGACTGCGCGCACTACCTGACCCTCAAGCACGAGGTCGAAGCCGGCACCCGCAAAGCGCCCCTCGCGGTCTTCGGCTGCTTCGCGCGGCTGATTGCCGACAAGGGCCTGCTGCACGAAGACCAGTGCCTCACCGAGTACGCCACGCAGGGCCGCGCGATCACCCGAATCGCCGACCAAGACAGGGCGAACCACGAGCTCTTCGCCGACTGGACGGAGCGGGTCGGCAACCCGCTCGACGGCGGCGCGGACGTCGTCTACCAGCTCCCGCTGATTCACGACGGCATCCGGGGCATCGCGGACTTCGTCGCTCGCACGACGTACGACGACGGCACGGTCGTCTACGAGCCGGTCGACGCGAAGCTTGCGCGCAAGGAGGCCAAGCCGGGGCACCTGCTGCAGCTGTGTTTCTATGCCGATGCCCTCGAAGCGCTCACCGGCAACCGGCCGAGGAACATGCACATCTGGCTCGGCAGCGGCATGGTCGAGACGTTCGTCGTCGATGAGTTCGCGCCGTACTGGCGCCGTATCCAGCATCAGCTCGCCGTCCTGCTCGCCGAGGACGCGACGACCAAGCCGGCAACCCGACCCGAGCCGTGCGACCACTGCACGTTCTGCGAGTTCGCGGGCACCTGCGAGGAGCAGTGGCGCTCCGAGGACTCGCTGATCTACGTCCACGGGCTGCGCACCGCCGATCGGCAGAAGCTGGAAGCGGCCGGCCTCGACCGGCTCGCAACCCTCGCCAACCGAGGCGAACCCGTCACCGGCATCGACACCGAACGCCTCGCCCGGCTGGTGAAGCAAGCGTCGCTCCAGCACGCGGCTAGGTCGCTCGAAGACGGCGCGCCCCCGCCGTACCTGATGATCCCGGCCGGCGCCGACCTCGCCTGGGGTCGGGGGCTCGAACAGCTGCCGCTGCCCGACGACGGCGACGTCTTCCTCGACTTCGAAGGCCACCCGTTCTGGACGCCGCGCGGAGGGCTGTTCTTCCTGTTCGGGCTGACGATGCAGACCACGCCGGGCACCTGGGACTACAAGACGTGGTGGGCCAACGACCGTGCTGAGGAGGCTGAGTCCTTCTGCGCGCTGGTCGACTTCATCGGCGAGCGCCGCACGGCGTACCCGGGCATGCACGTCTACCACTACAACCACACCGAGCGGTCCTCCCTCGAACGGCTCGCTCGCGACCACACCTCGCGCGAGGTCGAGGTCGCGCGGCTGGTCGAGACCGGAGCGTTCGTCGACCTGCTCGCCGTGGTGCGTAACGCGATCCAGGTCGGCACGGAGTCCTACGGCCTGAAAGCCGTCGAGCGGCTTGCGGCCTACGAGCGCGGCCACGAGATCGACGCCGGTGCGGGCGCGGTCGTGAGCTTCGAGGAGTACTGCAAGACCGGCGAGCAGAAGCATCTCGACGCGATCGCCGCCTACAACCGCGACGACGTCGAGGCGACCCGCGCGCTGCGCGACTGGCTGGTCGCCAACCGGCCGGCTGACCTCCCGTGGCGCGACGCGGTGCTCGAGGTCAGCGACGACATTGTCGAGCTCGACGAGCGGATCGCGGCGCTGCAGGCGTACGGCGCGGGCACGCCCGAGTTCCTGCTCGGCGATGTCCTCGGCTACTGGCGGCGCGAGTGGTCCGCTCACCTTGCGCCCCGGCTCGCGAAGTGTGCCGCCGATCCCGTCTCTCTGTACGACGACTCCGAGGTGCTCGCCGGTCTCGTGCCGCTCGGTGCGGTCGACCGGATCGGCAAGACCGGGAAGGTCCTCGGCCAGGCGATGCGCTTCGAGTTCCCGCGGCAGGACACCAGCAGGTTCCGCGGAAAGGACCAGGTCCTCTACGCCGGCCCCGACGGCTGCCCGATCTACGTCAGCCTGCACCACCTCGACACCGACGCCGGCAGCGTCGACGTGACCTGGCCGGCCACCGCAGATGGCTCGCCGCGGCCGCTCCCGACGGTGCTCGTGCGCAACGACTGGGTGTCGCCGAACCCGAAGCCCGCCGCCCTCGCCGACCTCGCCGACCGGATTCTCGACCCGTCGGGCCCACGACCGAACCCGGCCGCGCTCGCGCTGTTGCGCCGCGACCTCCCGCGGTTTCGGACAGGCGCCGGACCGGCGGGCGGGGTCTTCGCCGATGACATCGCCGAGATGAGGGGCTGGGCCGGCGAGCTCGACGGCAGCTACGTCGCTATCCAAGGTCCGCCCGGCACCGGGAAGACCTACCGGGCCGCGCATCTCGTCTTGGCACTCCTGCGCGCCGGAAAGCGAGTCGGTGTCACGGCCTTCAGTCATCACGCGATCGACAACGTCCTCGCCGAGATCGTCGACGTGATGACCAAGGAAGGCGCGCTCGATCTGCTCAACGCCGTCCGCCGAACCGACGACGACGGCGCGCTGCCGCGCGTCACCTACACGAACAAGAACCCGCTGTGTGCGTCGACCGACTTCAACGTCGTCGCCGCGACCACTTGGTGGTTCGCCGGCAAGGACATGGCCGAGGCGCCGGTCGACGTACTGCTCGTCGACGAAGCCGGGCAGCTAGCTCTCGCCGATGCGCTGGCCGCTGCGCGGTCGGCCCGCAACCTGGTCCTGCTCGGCGATCCGCTGCAGCTGCCGCAAGTCAGTCAGGCGTCACATCCCGGTGGTGGTGGCCACAGCGTGCTGCAGCACGTGCTCGGCGACGATGCGACGATCCCGCCGGAGCGCGGCGTGTTCGTCACCGAGACCCGTCGGATGCATCCCGACGTCTGCGCGTTCATCTCCAACGAGATCTACGAAGGTCGCCTCACATCCCACCTCGCCTGCGCACAGCAGGGCACCGCAAGGTTCGGCACCGGGCTGCGTCGCCTGGCCGTCGAGCACGTCGAGCGGAGCACGTTCTCGCCGGAGGAAGCCGAGGCGATCTTCGATCAGATCGTGTTGATGCTCGGTAACGATTGGACCGATTCGGCGGGGGTGACTCAGCCACTCACGGCAGGTGACTTCACGGTGGTCGCGCCGTACAACGACCAGGTCGACTTGCTGCGACTTCGCCTCGGCGACGATCCGCGGACGGCCCAGGTGCAGGTCGGGACGGTCGACAAGTTCCAGGGCCGGCAGGCCGCCGTCGTGATGTTCTCGATGGCGACGTCGAGCGGTTCCGACATTGCACGCAGCGTCGAGTTCCTGTTCTCCCGCAACCGGCTTAACGTCGCCATCAGCCGCGCCCGTTGCCTCGCGTATCTCGTCTGCACCGAGGCGCTGCTCAACAGCCGCGCTCGCGACGTCGAGGAGATGAAGCTGATCTCCACGCTATGCGCGTTCGCGGAGCAGGTGGCCGGCCCGGCCTCGACAGCTTCGGATCGAGCACTCGATCTCATCGTGGTCAATCCGCCGTACGGGAGCCGTGAGCGCTCATTGCACGATCGCTAGCCAATCACCTTTTCGATGTCGGGACTGATCCATCGCTAGTCGAGTTCGAGCGTTTCGCCTGAGCGACGGATCGTGAGCCGAGTGTCAGGAGCGATCGAGCGGAGACGGGCTACCCCCAGGCGCAAGATGCCGGACCTCTCCTTGTCGCCGTCTATCTGGGGATCCCAAAGGCATTCGATCGTCTCGCCGCGAAGCGCGACGATTACGCGCTGACGGGCAGGCGGGAACGCGGCTTTCGACCGTTGAGGGATTCGGACCCGTCCGCCGTCGATGTCCTTTTGAGTGATCCGCTGCGATTGAAGATTTGGCGGTACGGCCTCGCGCACCGTCCGCTCTCGCGGTGAGCCTTGCCTCGGGTTGCTAGCCGCCTGGCCACCACGAGGCGATTGAGGCCGAGAGAGGTGCCGCGCCGAGCGGAGCACCTCTCGCCGCGCTGCTGCAACCTGGTCCTTGAACGAATGTGTCGAATGGGTCCCATTGAGAGGTGGCGCCAGGAGACCAACCACCGCCGCCTCGAGGCCCGGCGTCCACGGTGCCGCGTCGGGGGCGACCGACACCGCCGCGTTCGCGGCAAGCCAGTCGGTCAGGCGCGATTCATCCTCGTATCGCGGCTTGTTGTTGTTGTTGGGCGTCGTTCCGACGAGGGTCAGACCCAGCGTCGGCAGCAGCGAAGCGATCGAGTACCGGAATGTCGACCGGCCCACCTTTCCCCGCTGATGTGTCCTGATCCGGCCGGCCAGAGTTGCCGAGCTCTCACTGTTGCGGGGTGAGATGCCGACGTACAACAGACTCCATCCCGTCGGAGCGCCCGGAGGGTGGCACATCGGAACCGCAGGGCGGAAACCTTTGAGCCCGCTATTCGCGACCCACCAGGCGTAGAAGCCGGGGACGTCAGGGATCTCGACTGAGCCTCCGGCGCCAGCGACAAGTTCGGCGGATATCCGCGCCGCGCGAGCTCCAAGATCGTCGTCACTCGCCACGAACTTCATCGTGCCCCCTCACCCTCAGAGTGATCCTCGATTCCAGGGATGCCGGTGCAGAACGCCTCTACGCGACCGCACGGTCGGACGTCGATCCGTCCGCACGGTCGTGCGCCGGTCAGGCGGCACCCTCGGCGACTTCGGCGTCGCCGGGCTGGAACGGCGTGGTCCCGCCGTACACCGCCGCGACCAGAGCGCCGATGTCGTTGGCGACCCTGCCGACCGACTCGAGCGCCTCGCGCAGCGAGGATCGCGTGAGCGACTTCAGCCCAAGCGCCTGCTCAACGGTGACCGAGCCGTTGGACCAGCAGGCCCACGCGTTGCGGCTGCGGACGTTCACGTCGTTGAGCTCGTACATTAGCTTCGCGGTGCGAGGAACCTCTCTGGCCGCGATCGCCCAGATCCGCACCATCATCGGGTTCGTCGATTCGAGTTGGACGAATCCCATCGCCGTTCCGTTGCGGAACGGGTAGTCGCCGTCGGAGTCAGCCGTCACGCGGCACACGTCCCAGACGTCTTGCAGCATCCGCTCGACGTGCGAGCGGGCCATCTTCTTATTGCCCAAGTGCCACCTCCTGTCTGCTTCGAGGGTGGCACCCGGATACGACAACTTGTCCTCGCGGTTCAACCGCCCAGGAGGTCGTCGGAGGAGCCGCCATCGCCGCCGATGTCGGCGTCGGGACTCAGCCCTCCGAGCGGGCCGACGGGACCGAGTTCGGGCAGGCCGCCGTACGGCGGGGACGAGCCGCTATCGACGGATCCGCCACCGCCTCCGCCGAACATGCGGCGCACGACGACAACGAGACACCACAGGATGGTGACAATCGCGGCCCCGACGATGAGGCAAACGACGACTACCACCGGCTCACCGCTTGATCGGCGCAAAGGCTCGGTCGCGGGCGCCTGGTCAGGTGCGGGGACGCCGCGAGAGGCGGCTAAGCAGTCCCGCCTTGGCCGCTTCTTGCCGCGGCGTTGGCAGGGTGGCGCCTGGCAGCGAGGGGGCGCTCGGTTGCGAGGAGATCGCCTGCCAGTCGAAGGCTCTTTCTGCTGGAGGGCTGGCGTTGCGGGGGACGTACGACCGCACGAGCCCACGATCCAGCGCGAGATAACCCTGCTGGACGAGATCGGGCGCGAGGAGTCTCGGCTGGGCTCGGATCCACTCGACGATGTCGTCGATACCGGCGATCGTCACGGTGCCGAGGGACTGCATCGGACCGACGGACTCACCTGCCAGTACCACCACAGCTTCCGCCCGCGGCGACGCGAACGGCAACATCGCCATGATCGTGAGGGCGGCCTGTCGAACTGACTCCAGATTCTTCATCCGGTTGTAGCCGTTCTGCCGAAGAACGCCATTCCGAATCTCGACCCGACCAGTCCAGTTCTTCGCATCGATGATGAACAGGCCCGGCGGCCCGAGGAGGACGTGGTCGATGTTGGCTTGCTTCCGGCCCGGCCACGGGCGATCGTCGAGTCGGAGATAGCCCTCCGCCGCCAGCGCGTCGAGTGCTCTGGCTACGGCGACTTCGCCGGCCTCGCCGCGGGCAAACATTCTGGCTCGACGCTCAAGGTTCTCTGCCCGCTTGCGCGCCTCCTGGGCAGCTTTCGCGCTGCGCGCAGCTTCCTGCCCGGCTGACCCACCCGCCTGCTGCATGATCAGCCTCCCCGACAGCTCGCAACGGGATCATCATTCGCGAACTGATTAGGCAGCGCAACCGTCCTAGCTCGAAGCGATGGCCTCGTCCGCTGGGTGGGGCGGGCGTACCGGCGTACGGCTCGGCTTCTTCGCTCGTCCCCGACCTGGTGGCCGACCTCGGCTCTTCGGGCTCACCGGCCCAGTCCATCAGACCGCGCAGGCGTTCCGCACCCTCCCGCCGTACGCCGAGCCCTACGCAGGTTGCGTTAAACGCGACGAGTTCGGCAACTTACGTAGGGCTCGGCGTGGGTGCCGGTCGGCTCGTCCGTCCGGCGAGCACTCCCGAGGAGTCGCGAGGCCCGCCACTTAGGGTCCACCCGGGGATGGAGGGCGGAGGGGCACCACGTTGCCGGCCGGCGACAGATTGCTGAGTGTGGGAAGACGTCCTGCTGCTCGGCCACGGCCCATCGTCCAACCGTGCGGGGTGACGACGATCACCTCACCCACGTAGGTGTTCATCATCTGTACGCCGTAGATCAGCGCATAGCCCCATGCCGGGTCGTCCGGTGCCCACACGACGTATCCGTCGCGACAGCGAACTAGGTGCGTGACGTAGTCGGGCGGTAGCGGTCCGATGTCGTCGCCGATCAATGCTGTCACTGCCGACCGAATAGCGCTCGTGCCCGGCGGATGGCCGGTGCGCTCCGGGACGTCATCGGCAAGGCGGCGCGCGCCGACCAGCGCGCCCATGAGGTCGAACACCGCGATGTACGTCGACCCAGCCACGAGCGGCACCTGTCTGTCGACTGCGGCCAAGGTGCTTGCTACGTCGTCGAGCCGCCACGGCTCGCAGTGAGAGCACGGCATCCGTGCATCGTGACCGCCGCCGCACCTGTTGTGCAGGGCTTGTCCACATGTCGACCGTGAGCGCTGCAGGCGACGCGTTCGGCGGACCATTCTTTCCCGGTGGGAGATAGTGCAGCCTTTTCCGGGCACTTCCGCGTGACACCGCCATTGAACGCCGCGGAGTTCGCCTACCTCGCGGCGTTCAGCGAGAGTCGCCGGCATGCCGGGCGTGGTCATCCGTACGACGTACCCGCTCATCCTCGAGATGACGGGCCGCCCTGCGGGACGGATCAGCTCAACATGCCGGCAACTGGCCAACCCAATGTGTGGTGTCCCTGGTTTCCAACGTGCGCGGGAGGGTGCTTCGTGATCGACGCCGAGGCGAACTTCGGCGCCCCGGTCGAGTGGCTGCAGTACCTGCTCGACCACTTCTTGCGCCGTGGTGCACTGGCCGAGGCGTCGCGGCGAAGCGAGTTCGAGGCATTCACCTTCAACCATTCGCTGTCCGGCGCAGTGGCCATGTACCGCGCGGATACTGGCGAGCTCAGCCTGATCGGAGTAGAGGACGGCCATGTGTTTCAGTCGATCGTCGTGGCCGGGGAGGACACAAGCAGGATTTGAGTATGGCGGTCCAGCCGAAACGCAAGTGGGCCGGCCGAGTGAGGCTGGTCCTCGACGCTGAAGCAGTCGACGCTCTCCTCGATGCTCGGCACCCGGCGGAGAGCCGTTCGCCTGACGAATCAGTACGCCGCTCGACGCCGAGCCCTACGCAGGTTGCGTTAAACGCGACGAGTTCGGCTACTTACGTCGGGCTCGGTGCGGGAGGTTGCCGGACTGGTAGGTCGAAACTGTCTTGGTGAGGAACCGGTGCGCACTGACCGCAGCGCTATTGCTGGCGTTGACCGGCGCGGCAGGCCCGGCGCTCGCCGCACCGAGCGCAGCGCCGGCCCCCGGCAGTGCGGCGTACGTCGAGCGCGACGTGCGCAACATTCAGGCCGCGTTCGGCCGCGGCGTCGCTCAGCTGCAGGAACCCGGCTACCTCACCTCGGTCGCCCGCGACGCGCTCGAGCTGGAGCTCGCCGACCTCGCAGCACAGGCAACCCGGCCCGACCGTCCTGCGCTGACCCTCGGCAATGCGGTCCCCGAAGGTGTCGGTAACCCCGACCGCGACGGCTGGTCCGGCACCCGCGGCCAGATCACCCCGGTGAGCTTCCCGGCGTACGACGGCGCGCTGCTGCAAGGGCACCTCTTTACCCCGCTGCCACACGCGCGCGACCCATACACCCACCGAAAGCTCCACGCGCCGTACCCATCCGTCGTCATCGTCACCGGCTCGATCCAGGCCTCCGCCGGCGTCTACCGGTGGCTCGCCGAGGACCTCGCCGAGCGCGGGTACGCCGCCCTCACCTTCGACGTCCAAGGCCAAGGCCAGAGCGAGACGCTGCCCCACAACGGGTCACTCGACGGCGTGCCGTCGGAGCAGCAGGACAGCTTCGACCATGACACCGAGGACGCGATCACCTGGATGCTCTCCACCCCAAAACACAGATATAGAGGAGGCACCTTCAACCCGCGATGGCGCCAAGTCGACCACCGCAAAGACCACCACTCCGTCACCGAAGGCAGGACGAGGAAGCTCGCCGTCATCGGGCACTCCACCGGCGCGGTCACGGTCTCCTACCTGCAAGGCGTCGACCGCCGCATTCAGACCGCGGTCGCCCTCGACAAGCTGACCGCGACACCATCCGCGATCGACGACGACAAGGCGGAGATCGGCGACCTGCCCGGCCCGGTCAAACCCGCAGTCCCGACGCTCGGCCTGCAAGCCGAGTACGGCTTCGAGCCGCAGCCCTACTTCCTCGCCAACTGCTCCTCGTTCGAGCCGTGCCAGGGCTCACCCGACAAGGCGCCGGACCCGAACCGCGAGGAGGCGACCGGCTTCGACACCTTCCGCGCCCACCACGTCGACACCGCGGTGATCGTCCCGCGCGCCTCCACACACCTCGACTTCACCGACCTTCCGCCGATCCTGCCGTCGTCCGCGCTCGGCCAGGCGATGATCAGCTACTACATGCAGCAGTGGCTCGCGCTCTACCTGCAGCACAAGCCGCAGGCCGCACGCGCGATGCGCAGTACGACGATCCGCTACCTGATGCCAGGCCGGGGCGACGTACGACGCCCGATCGCCTTCGACCGCAACAGCCACCTCTCCTTCTACTTCTGCTCAGGCTTCGCCTTCCGCGACCTCGCGGGCCACGAGGTCGCCGACGGCGACCTCACCCATGTCGGCTGCCACTAGTCCGGCGAGCCCTACGCAGGTTGCGTAACTGGGCGCGAGTTCGGCTACTTACGTCGGGCTCGCGCCTGTCCCGGACACCTGTTGCGCCCGGGTATACGCTGATCTTGCTGAGCCGTTCCTGTCGTGACGGCAAGCTCGCGTTAAGAAGATGCGCGGGTGGAAAGGGCACTAGCTCCCTTCTCAGGACCGCCTCAACCAGGCGCTCACGAACCCACCCTCCGGCATCGAGCGCTCACTCCTTGCCGCGCCGCGATAGGGCAAGCATGTGACGGGCGAGCAGATTCCCAGCCAGGCGAGCAGCCGCTCCGATGCCGCGTTCACCGAGCTCGGTGACCTCGCGGTCGGCGGCCTTCCGCTCAACGAGGTCCTGGACCGTACGGCGGAGCTCGCCAAGGACGTGCTGCGGCTGTCCATCGAGGCATCGGTCACCCTGATCGAGGGCGAGACCGCGACGACTCCGTCGTACACCTCCGAGGTCGCCCGCGAGCTCGACCAGACCCAGTACGACCTCGGCTACGGGCCGTGCGTCGCGTCCGCGCAGGCCGGGCAGCAGGTGCACATCCCCGAGATGGCCGCGGAGACCCGCTGGCCGGAGTTCACCGCTGCCGCACATCGTCACGGGGTCAGCAGCATGCTGTCGGTGCCACTGCCAGTGCAGCGACAGGTGATCGGCGCACTCAACCTCTACGCAGCGCAGCCCCACGCCTTCGACGACGAGTCGGTCGGACTCGGCGTCCAGTTCGGCACCTATGCCGCCGTGGCGATCGCCCACACCAAGCTCGTGGGCACCGCTGCCGAGCTTGCGCAGCAGATGGCGCAGGCGATGGCCTCACGCGCCGACATCGAGCAGGCCAAGGGCATCCTCATGGGCCAGCGTCACTGCAGCGCCGACGAGGCGTTCGACCTGCTCGTCCACCTGTCCCAGACCACTCATCGCAAGCTGCGCTACGTCGCGCGGGTAGTGATCGCCGAAGTCGCCCCCAAGACCTGATGACAACGAACCGCCACAAGCCGTACCGTTTTTCGAGGAACTCCGACTGCCTGAGAAGCCACGGCGCCGGTCCCCTTGGATTCATCGATGGGAACGCGATGTCAGGTATCAGCAGACTGAAATGCCTGGAGTGCGAGGCGGTGTTTGTCCTCGGCGCTGACGGCGTCGCGAGCGCCGCTCACGTCGCCACCTTCGCCACCGCGCACGTCCACGACACCGTGACCTCGAAGATCAGCTTCGAGATCACCGCCGAGCCCGCCCGCGCCGACGAGTACGCGTCTTCCGGCGACAGCCGGAGCCGCTAGGCGCTGTCCGCGGTGCCGGCCAGACGAAGCCGCGGCACGGGAGGCGGCACGGCGTCGCGCTCGGCACGTTGCCGGCGCTCGGCGTCTCGCTCCGCTTGCGCCCGCTGCAGCCCCTCGGCGAGGTGACGGGCGTCGGTCGTGAGCGCGTGCAGCTGCGACTCGAGCTCGACGCATCGGGTGCGCGCAGCTTGGCGCTCCTCCATCAGCTGCTCGCGGTCGGCCCGCTGCCACTCGATGGTTCGCCGCAACTGGTCGACTGCCGCAACGTGCAGCGCGACCTGTTCCTCGAGCTCGTCGCCGCGCTTCACCGCGTCGTCGTGCGCATCGGCAACGGCACCCGCGGCCTGCAGCGCTGCGTCGTGGGACTGCGATGCGACCTGCCGCACCATCGCCTCGAGCCGCTCGGCGCGGTCACTCAACTGCTGCGACGCCTGCCGCTCTGCCGCGAGCGCCTCGGTCAGCTCCGCCACCTGGGCGCCGAGGTCGGCAACCCCGGCGCGATGGGTCTCGAGCTCGAGGTGCTGGGCAGCGAGCTGGGCACGGCGCGCGTGCAGCTCGGTTTCTGCGGCCGCTCGGTCCTGCGCCTCGTCGTTGCGCGATTCGGCGACCGCGGTCAGCTGGGCATGCATGTCGTGGAGCGCCTGCTGCATTCGCTGGAGCTGCCCGACCCAGTGCTGGTCACGCGCCGCGATCTCGGCAGCGAAGCGCTGGTTCAGCGCATCGAGCGCGCTGGCCGGCTCCGTCGGCGCAGGCCGGAGCAGCGGCTGGTCGCCCATGCCCTGCTCCATGGCTGAATTGTCGCGTTCAGTGCCACATTTCTGAATCGCCCGAATGGATGAGCGGCGCGGCGGGGGAGCGGGCTATTCGGCCTCAGTGTCCGAATCGGCCGACTCCTCGGCCCCGGTCAGGAAGTCGAGCAGTCCCACCAGCTCCGACGCGCTGAACCGCCGGGTCTGCGAGGCGTGCGGCGTGATCGCATCGAGTGCCGGGGCGCCAGCGCCCTCCGCGTCGACCCCGTCGACGTGGATCGTGACGATCCGGCCGCGGTGCCCTTCGCCATTGCGACGGACCACCTGGCCGACCCGCTGGATCAGCTGCAGCTTGTCGCGGCTCGCGCCCACGATGATCCCGAGACTCGGCGCCTTGTCGCCGGCACCCGCCAGCAGCACGACGTCGCTCGCGTCCTGGCTCGCGTCGCTACGACGGCCGAGCAGCCTCCGCTCGGGTCCGCCACTGAGTGGTCGGGTGGCGCAGCCGGCGGTGTTGAAGGTCTTCGTGACGTATGCCGCGTCGTCAGAGCTCTGCAGGAACACGAGCGCCGGATCGTTGGAACGGATGTGCTCCGCGAGCGACTTGAGGACCGCGGCCTTGCCGGCTGCGCGCGAGACGATCTCGTCGCGTTTCGCGAGCGCCTTCTGATACGCGCGGGCCGCCGTCCGCGACGGACCCATCCGGCCGTCGGCGAGTGCAACCACCGCGGTCGCGAACTCGTGCGCGGGCTCCGCGGGCACACCGAAGTCGGTCACCAGCTCGGCGGCGAGCGTCTCCATCTGCTGACCGAGTGAGTCGTACTCCGACTGCTCGCCGGTGTTGAGCGACACCGCGACGACCGCGACGTCGAACGGCGCGATCGCCTCGTCCTTCAGCGCCCGCTCGAAGCCCAGTCGGTAGCTGACCCGGCCGAAGTACGGATCGAGGTACGTCGCGATGCCGCTGTCGTCGCGTTCGTAGACGGCCGACAGACCGAGCCGCCACGCGTACACCGGGTCCAACGCGCGGGACTGCTCGCGCGTGCCGTAGTGATGCACCTGGTCGGCGACGACCATCACCTTGTCGCTGATCCCGAAGATCGTGTTGGTGATCGCGTCGGATGCTGTCGTCACGACCACGTCCGCCGAGCCGATGTGGTCCTCCCTGGTGCCGTTCTGCTTCGCGACCCGGTTGATCGGCAATGCGGCGCGAAGCCCGTCGTACCAGCCGTCGACCTGGTCGGCGGTCGGCGTGATGACGAGCACCTTCATGCCTTCGTCGACCGCCTGCGCGATCGCCCAGTGCGCGAGCGCGGTCTTGCCGGCCCCGCTCACCGCTTCGACGACACCGCGGTGCCCGGCACGCCGCCACGCGGCGAGCGCTTCGCGCTGCCAGGCGACGAGGTCGATGTCCTCGGCGAGCGCTAGCGGGCGGTCGTCCGACCCGCCGGTGTCGCCTACCGGCTCGGGCGCGTACGACGGCTCCGGCGCCGACACCTCGACCGGCGCGGCTTCCGTCTTGGTCTCCTCCGCGGCTGCCTCCGGCTCGCCCTGCAGCAGCGCGACCTCGGCCTCGAGCGACTGCATCCGACGCCGCGCGGCGTCGCGGTCGACGGTGGCCTTCTTCAGCTCGATCGCCATGTCGGCGGCTGCGCGGCGCAGCTCTTCGATCGTCGCCTCGTGCACCGCGACCTGACCGATCGCACGCGCAGCGTTCTCCTCGGCGAGCTCGATCTTGCGCGCCGCCTCGTCGAGCTGGCGTGAACCGTCCTCGTCGGCCTGCTCTGCCTCGAACTCGGTCTTGCGCAGCTGTGCCTCGAGCTCCGCAGCTTGCTGACGGACGGAGTCGCGCTCCGTCGTCACGCGCTCGCGCTCCGCGCGCTGCTCCGCGATCGTCTGCCGCAGCTGCTGTGACGCAGCCTCGAGTGCCGCGACCTGGTCGGTCAGCCGCGCGACCCGGTCCTCGGACGACCGAAGGCTCTGCGTGGTCTCCTCGAGCTTGCGCGTCGTCTCGGCGAGCTCGGCGACCTTCTCGTCGTACTGCTTCTGCGCGGCGGCCGCTGCCTTCTCCGCGTCGGCGCGGGCGGTGCGCAGGTCGACCTCGACCCGGCGCGCCTGCTCACTCCATTTCTCGGTCTCCTGCCGAGACGCCGCGAGCTGCGACCCGAGGTCGGCCCGCGCGTTGTTGAGCCGGTTGATGTCGTTGCGCTGTACCTCGATCTCGTCGCGCAGCCGCTCGAGCTCGGCCTCGGCGGTGGCGTGCGCCTCCTGCGCCCGATCGCGGGTGGCGGTGACCTCGCTCAGCTGGGCGCGCAGGTTGCCGTGCAGCTGCTGCAGCTCACTGGTCTCGGCGCGCTGCCGGTCCTCGCGGGCGGCCGCGTCGGCGGTGAACCGCTGGTGCAGCGCCTGCACCTCGGCGCGGTGCCGGTCCTCACGCGCCGCGACGTCGGTCATGAACGACTGCTGCATCGCGCGCACCTCGGCGCGGTGGCGCTCCTCGCGCTCGGCGATGTCGATCGCGAACGCTTCCTGCAGGGCGCGTACGCCGGCGGCTTCCGTGCTGCTCGCGTCGGCGGCCGCCGGGCCAGCCGGGGCGGCCGGGGCCGGGGGAGGCGCCGGTGGCGCCGCCGCAGCAGGAGCCGCGGGCTGCTCGGGGGCGGGCGGGACCGGGGGAGCCGGCGGCTCAACCGGCGTCGCGGTCTCGGTCGGGTAGACGTCGGCCGGCTTCGCCGCCTCGGCCTGGTTCGGGGAGGGCGCAGCGTCAGGCTTCGTTGCCGCCGCCGAGGTCCGGAACGGGTCCGGGTTGTGGCGCGCGGCACCGGCGCTGGCCGCCTCGCTCAGCGGAGCCGACGGCGCGGACCCGGGCGGCGGGCCGGTGAGTGGCGGCGGAGCGGTCGGGACCTTGGCGGTGCTGTCCGTCGGGTTGCTGACCGGCGCAGCCGCCGGCGGTGCCGTCTCTTCGGGCGTCGGTGCTGGGGACTTGCGGACGCGACCGCGTCGAGCGGGCGGTGCTTCCGCGGGAAGGATGTCGACCGAGCGTGCCTGAATGTCCTCGCCGCTCGAATCAGCCATAAGGGAAGTGTCGGCGTATGGACGGTGATCCGTCTACCCCGATCGGCCTATTCGCCGGTCCCGGCCACGCTCATCTGCGTGGCTTACGGCGTGACCTTGTCCGCCTGTACGACGAAGATGAGCGTTTCGTGCGGGCCGATCACCGGGGGGCTTCCCTGCGCGCCGTAGCCGAGCGACGGTGGGATCACCAGCTCGCGCGTCCCGCCCTGGTGAATGCCGATCAGTCCCTGGTTCCAGCCGTCGATGACCGGGGCCTGACCGAGCGGCGTGACGGGGAAGTCCTGGCCACCGGCGGTGAAGTTGGTGTCGAAGACCTTGCCCGTGCTGCAGCCCACTCCGACATAGCGGACCTCGACGGTGCTGCCGGCCGTCGCTGCAGGGCCAGTACCGATCTTGATGTCCTTCACGCCCAGCGACGTCACCGCGTAGGGGACCGGCGGGACGAACGGCACGTCGGCCTCGGGCGGGTTGGTCGCGATCGGCTTGCACGGCGGGCCCGTTGGCTTGGCGGTCTGGGTGGGCGACGAGCCGGTGGAGACCTTCGCCGTCCCGCCCGAGCTGCTGCTACACCCTGCCGTCGCGGCTACGAGCACGGCCGCAATCATCACCCGACGCACAGGTCAGACGTTCTCACGCTGTGATGCGGGATCAACTGTCGGGTCGGGGGGCAATGTCACGATGCGACGCGCGGAGACGAGGAACTCGTAGAGCCCGTCCGTGTCACCCGCGGTGAACCGCTGCATTCGCTTCGCCTTTGGCCAGGCCGCCGTGATCGCCCGAGCTTCTTCGTTGACGGTGTCGTCCTCGACACTCGCTTCGATATAGAGGACAACCATCCGGACGTGGAAGCCCTGCGGCTTGCCGCCGAGGATCCTGTCCATCCGCTCGATCAGCTGACGGCGGGTCCGCGCCGGGCTGATGACGATGGCGAGCTCGACGTCCGTCGCGTCGTGCGGCTGATCCCAGCCACGCGGGCCGACCAGCATCCAGCTGTCCCGCTCGTCCTCGGCCTTGCCGCCGCGCCGGTTACGCGCCTCGCCGTCGAAGCCGATCCGCGCGGGGATCGTCACGCAGCCCTGGCCGACGAAGACCCGGTCGACGTGAGCCGCGACCTGCGCCGACGGGGCGATCACCAGTGCCTTCCCGGCGTTGCGCACCACCGCCGCCAACGACCGCAGTACCGAGTCGCGCGCCGTCGTTCCGGCGAGGATCTCGTCGCGTCGCGCGACCGCCTTCAGGTAGGCACGTACGGCGGCCTTTGCGCCGCCGCTTCCGGCGAGTGTTGCCGCGGCACACGCGTCGTGCTCATTCTGCTCGGGGTCACTCAGTGGCACCGACACCATCGCGAGGTCGAAGGACGCGATGACCTGCTCGTTGATCGCGCGGTCGTAGCCGAGCCGGAACACCGCGCCGCCGAAGTACCGGTCGAGGTACATCGCGACGCCATCGTCGTCGCGCTCGTAGGAGGAGGTCAGCCCGAGTCGCCATGGATACGCCGGGTCGAGTGCCTTCGACAGTGACTCGCTGCCGAACTCGTGCACCTCGTCGAAGACGGCGAGCACGCCAAGACCCGGCTCGAAGGTGTGCTCCTTCGTCGCGGCCTGCGCTGTCGCGACAACGACGTCGTACGCGGCCAGCCGCGCGTTGCCCCTGCCGCCGGCATGCTTCGCGACGCGGCTGATCGGCAGCACCGCGCGCAGCTCGTCGTACCAGTGGTCGACTCGCTCCTGGCTCGGCGCGAGCACCAGCACCTTCATGTCGTTGTCGAGCGCGCGGCCGATCGCCCAGAACGCGAGGCGCAGGTTGCCGTCGGTGGTGACCGACTCGACCACGCCGCGATATCCCGCGTCGCCCCACGCGCCGAGTGCGTCCTCCTGCCACGGGTCCAGCGCGATC
Source organism: Mycobacteriales bacterium (assembly GCA_035545635.1). Taxonomy (GTDB): domain Bacteria; phylum Actinomycetota; class Actinomycetes; order JAFAQI01; family JAFAQI01; genus DASZTV01. The sequence continues at coordinate 163,698 of DASZXY010000011.1, forward strand.
TCGGTGGCGAGGGAGACCGGGTGCTCCTCGTGGACGTCGGTCGCGACGCCGGCGCCGCGTGTAGCAATGAGCGGCATCCCATCTGGTGCGGCGGGTACGTCGGTCGGCAGGCCCGGTGCCGACAGCGAACGGATGTTGGCCCGCGGGTGGGGCGTGCGGGCGTGCTGCATCGCTTCCTCGAGCTGCGCGACGCGACGGTTGGCGGCGTCGCGCTCGGCGAGTGCTGCCTCGAGCTTGGCGCGGTCGTCAGCGGCACTTTCGGCGGCGAGCAGCGCGGCCTTCAGCCTCATCTCCGCCTGACCGGCCTTCTCCGACCACTGGTCGGCTTGCCGGTGTGCGCCGTCGATCGCCTGCCTGAGTTGTTCCGCCTCGGCGGTCAGCCGGGCCACCACGGCGTTGGCACGCTGCAGGTCGGCGCGGACGTCGGCCAGCTCCGCGGCGAGTGCAGCGCGTGCACTCGCGTACTCACCTTGCGCCGCGGCGCGAGCGGTTGCCAGGTCGGCTTGAGCGCTGGCGCGTGCTGTCGCCGCCTCTGCTTCGGCGGTCTTGCGCGCAATCGACTCGAGCGTGCAGGCCGCAACGGCATCGGCGAGCTGCTTGCGCACCTCGTCGAGGGCGTGGCGAAGCATCCGCACGTCGCTGGCCAGCCGGAGCACGTGCTCGGTCGGCTGCTCCCCGGTGCGCGGCACCGTGAGGTCCTCGTCCGCCTCGCGCACCGCGTGCAGCGCAGGTGAGGGAGGTGGCGGCGCGGCGGGGGCCGGCACGGGCCTGGCGGGCTCGGTGGTGGCCGGCGATCCCGGATACACCGGCCCGACCGTGGGGTCACCGAGGTTGCCGGACTTGTTGCGCCTGGCGCGGTCTTTCAGGTCTGCGGGCAGGATCGTGAGCGCAGGGGAACCCTGGGCGTCGCTCACTCCGTCCATGAGATGAATTGTCGAAAATCTCCGGATACTTCCGATTCACCCGAACGGGTGACAGCCGACGTACAGCCCGCCTAAGTAATAAGGAAGCCCCCGACTCCGCTGATCTTGACGAAAGAAGGCGCTATAAGCCCCCATAGCGCCTTCTTTCGTCAAGATCACCGAGGTCGGGCAGTGCCTACTGGTCGGTTGCTGCAATCACTCACGCGTCCTTCGCGGCGGTCCGCTACTCCGGAGCGGAGAACGACGAACCCACCGAGCACAAGCCTTCCGCCTCGCTGAGAGAGCCGTAGGAGTTGGAGAACAGCGAGATGTTCTGGCTGTCGTACAGGTACCAGTCGCCTTCGCCTTGGAACGAACCCACGATGCAGTAGCCGGCGTTGCCGTCGGTCGAGAGCGCGATCTCGGTGCCGAATCCTTTTACGTAACCCTCGGCTGTGAGGTCGCTCACGTTGGCTGTGTAGACGTCGTTGTCGGTCAGGAACGACTCTTCTGCGGTCGCGGCGTTGCGCATGTCGGCCCGGACCTGAGGGGCCTCGTTCTTCGATACTTCCGAGTTGAACGTCGAGACGGCTCCCGCGACAACGAGGATGAAAAAAACCGCACCGGCTACCCCGAGGTAGCCGAGAACGAGGCCGGCGGTCGCCAGGCCGTTGCCGCCCTGACCCTGTTCGCGGATCTGCTTCTTGCCCACGTGCCCGAAGACGATCGCCAGGATGCTGCCAACACCCCACAGCCACAAGATGCCGAGCACCAGGCTCGCGATCGACAAGCCGTTCGTCCCGGAGTTGGCGACTTGCCCCGGATAGGGCGCGCCACCCATCGGGTAACCGCCGCCCGGCATCAGGTAGCCGGCAGCCGCTGGCGGCGGTGGTGGCGGCGGCGGAGCTGCTGCTGGCACCCACTGGGTGCCGTTCCACATCCACTGGCCGTCCGGGCTCAGTTGCGGTGGACTGGCAGGCGTCGGCACCTGCGTCTGCGGTGCCGGGACTGCTCCCGGAATCGCGGCCATGCCGCACGACGGACAGACGGCTTGGCCGTCGGCCATCGGATGTCCGAGTGCACACGTCGGCACGGAGTCCCCCGATCCACGAAACCCCCAGGTTTCGCAGGACAGGTTGGCACACCAATTTCCTGCCCGTCACCCGACGTTGGCCAGAAAGGGCGAAGGTCGAAAGCTCGCGGTCAGGCGGTGCTGGGGTCGGGCTCTCGGCACCGGCAAGGCCGAGCGCCAGATGCATCGACAACGCCGCGGTCTTGGGCCACATGAGCGCTGAGACCCCCGCGCGTTGCCACCCGGTTGCTTAGCCGATGCTCTCTTTCGCCCACGCGTCGAGCTGCGGGGCGATCAGCGGCCAGCGGTGGAAGAGGCGCGCCGGCCCGTCCGCCATCCGCTCGTTCCACTCGGTGTCGCCCCATGGCGGCTCGACGAGCTGGGCGTTCGGCAGCAGCTCCGCGATCCGCTCCGACGTCTCGCGGGTGTGGTTGACGTCGCTCTCACCGCTGCGGAACACCAGCGCGGGTACGTCGATCTTGCGCGCGTCGTCGTTGGACAGCCCGGGCACGGCCTCGTCGGCGCTGTAGCAGTACGCCGCCATCCAGCGCTCCATCGTCGCGACGAACTGCGCGCGATCCTGGCCGAGGATCAGCTGCCGGTTGCGCGGGTTGCGCTCGATCACCTCCGCCCACTCGGGCAGGGTCGCGACCTTCTCCATCCCGCCGGTCCACGCCGCCGCCAGTGACCCGCCGCAGTAGTGCACCCCCAGGGTCATCAACCCGTAGACGCCGCCGCTCATGTTCAGCATCGCGACGCCGGCTGTCTTGTCCGGGTGCCGGGCGGCCGCCAGCAGCGAGACCCGGGCGCCACCGGAGCCACCCATGATCACCGCGGGTGTCATGTCGAGCTGCTCGAGGAGACCGACGAGCACGTCGGCCTGCATCTCCGACTCCGAGTCACCGGTGAAGCAGACGTCGGAGGCGCCGCAGTTCGGCCGGTCCCAGATCAGCACCCGGTTGCCGCGTTCGGCGAGCGCTTCGGCGAGCTCGCGGATGCCTTCGTGGTCCTTGCTGAACCTTCCGCCAGGCGTGATGGACCAGTTACGACCGCTGTCGCCCACCACGTCGTACGCGATCTGCAGCCCCAGCACCGTTGCGGTCGCCATGGGCTGACACTAACGTCAGGAACGTGTCAGATCTGAGGCAGCAGTTCGTCGTCGACGCCGACTCCCACTTCTCCGAGCCCGAGGACTTCTTCACCTCCCTCGCGCCTGCGAAGTACAAGGACCGCGTCCCGCACGTCGAGATGGTCGACGGTCAGCGGATGTGGGTCTTCGACGGCAACACGATGGGCCGCTACAGCGCCGGTGGCGTGATCGGTGTCGACGGCTCGAAGGAAGAAGCGCAGACCGCGCTGTTCGAGTGGGAGCACGAGAAGATCCACGTCGGCGCGTACGACCCGCAGGTGCGTCTCGGCGTACTCGACGAGTGCGGCATCGACCACCAGGTGATCTTCCCCAACACGATCGGGCTCGGCGGCCAGGACATCGGGCTCGGCACCGACGAGGTGCTGCGCCATCTGACGATCGAGATCTACAACGATCGGATGGCGGAGATCCAGGCCAACTCGGGCAACCGACTGCTGCCGATGCCGGTGATGCCGGCGTGGGACGTCGCGGCGTGTGTGAAGGAAGCCGAGCGCGTTGCGGCACTCGGGATGCGTGGCGTGAACATGACCTCGGACCCGCAGGACCTCGGCGCGCCGGACCTCGCGAGCCAGGAGTGGGACCCGTTCTGGGAGGCCTGCGCCGGGCTGAAGCTCCCCGTGCACTTCCACATCGGGGCATCCGTGACCGGCATGAACTTCTACGGGCAGTACTTCTGGGGATCGCACCCGGACAACGTGAAGCTCGCGATCGGCGGCTCGCTGCTGTTCATCGGCAACTCGCGCGTTGTCGTCAACACGATCCTGTCCGGCATGTTCGATCGCCACCCGGACCTGAAGCTGGTGTCGGTGGAGAGCGGCATCGGGTGGATCCCGTTCATCCTCGAGACGCTCGACTACGAGATGGCCGAGAACGCGCCGCGCGAGCTGGCGAAGATGAACAAGCCGCCGTCGGAGTACTTCAAGTCCAACATCTACGCGACGTTCTGGTTCGAGAACAACCGCAACAAGCTCCCCGACCTGATCGAGGCGGTCGGCGAGGACAACATCCTGTTCGAGACCGACTTCCCGCACCCGACGTGCATGTATCCGTCGCCGCTCAAGACAGTTGAGAAGAAGATGCTCACCCTGCCCGAGTCGACCCGCAACAAGATCCTTGGGTTGAACGCCAAGGCGCTTTACCGGCTCTAGATGGACTCGATCAGCCATTGGTACGGCGGCCGATCGGTCGCCGGTACGTCGGGTCGGGTCGGGCCCGTCTTCGACCCGGCGCGCGGCGTGCAGACCAGCGAGGTCGCGCTTGCTTCGGCCGGCGAGGTCGACGAGGTCGTGAAGGTCGCGCGCGACGCGGCGCGCGAGTGGTCGGCGTCGCCGCTGTCTCGTCGTACGTCGATGCTGTTCCGGTTGCGCGAGCTGATCGACTCCCGGCGCGATGACCTGGCGCGGCTGGTGACGGCCGAGCACGGCAAGGTTGTTGTTGATGCACAGGGCGAGGTCGCGCGCGGGCTGGACTGTGTCGAGTTCGCGTGCGGCATCCCGCACCTGCTGAAAGGCGCACACAGCGCAGAGGTGTCGACCGGCATCGACGTCCACACCGTCCTCGCGCCGGTGGGTGTCGTCGCCGGGATCACGCCGTTCAACTTCCCGGTGATGGTGCCGCTTTGGATGGCGGCGAACGCGGTTGCGTGCGGCAACGCGTTTGTGTTGAAGCCATCCGAGCGTGATCCGTCGCCGTCGATGCTGCTGGCCGAGCTCTTCACCGAAGCCGGGTTTCCCGATGGGGTCTTCAACGTCGTGCACGGTGACGCCGAGGCGGTCAATGCGCTGATCACTCATTCGGATGTCGATGCGGTGTCGTTCGTCGGGTCTACGCCGATCGCACAGCACGTCTACGAGGCCGGCACCAAGAGCGGCAAGCGCGTGCAGGCGCTGGGTGGCGCGAAGAACCACATGGTCGTGATGCCCGACGCCGACATCGATGACGCCGCGAACGCCGCAGTGTCGGCGGCGTACGGCTCCGCCGGCGAGCGCTGTATGGCGATCTCCGTCGTGGTCGCGGTCGGTCCCGTCGCCGACCCTCTCCTCGACTCGATCGAGCAGAAGATCGCCGACGTCGTCATCGGCCCGGGTGACCGCCCGGACTCGATGATGGGTCCGGTCATCACGTCCGCCCATCGCGATCGCGTCCGCTCCTATATAGAAGGTGCGGCTGGTGAAGGCGCGCGGGTCGTTGTCGACGGCAGTGCCGCCCCGGTCGAGGGTGACGGCTTCTTCCTCGGCTGCACGCTGCTCGACGGGGTGGAGCCGGGCATGAAGGTGTACGACGACGAGATCTTCGGACCGGTCTTGTCCGTTGTGCGGGTGCCGACCCTCGACGCGGCGATCGCTTTGGTGAATGCCAACCAGTACGGCAACGGTGTCGCGCTGTTCACCCGTGACGGTGGTGCGGCGCGCTACTTCGAGCGCGAGATCGAGGTCGGGATGGTCGGTATCAACGTGCCGATCCCGGTGCCGGTCGCGTGGCACTCGTTCGGTGGCTGGAAGGCATCGATCTTCGGCGACACCGCGATCTATGGCCCGGAGGGCATTCGCTTCTACACGCGCCAGAAGGTCGTCAGCACCCGCTGGCCAGACCCCGAGCCAACCGCGTTGGACCTGGGCTTCCCCACCAACCGCTAGCGCGGCGGCCCGCCTCTTGTGCCGCGCGCCTTGTCCATCGTGAAGATCATCAGCCACACCAGGCTGGCGCCGGCGATCGCCGACTCCAGGCTGGTCGTCACGCGGTAGTTCGAGACCGCCACGCCGCTCGCGATGGTGGCAACGGCGAACGCATGGATCGGCTCGGCGCGGCGTGAAGGGCCGGCACGGCCACCAGTCGACCAGGCATGATTCGCATCGGGCCAACAACTCGAGGCACGCCTTACCCCGCAATGAAATCGCGTGGCCTGGGACATCCGCGGCCGGACGAGCATCTGTGGTGGCCTCGCCGAGTTGCAGTCGTGCCGTCATGGGGAGAGCCTTCCGATGAGGGATCGGAGTGCCCGATGAATCTGAGCCGCCTGACGAGCGTCGACGCTGTGATGAAGGCGATCCGGCTGTACGACGACCTGGGCAGGGACGAGTTCTTGTCGCGGTTCCACTTCGGCGAAGCCCGAACCTACGTCCTGGTCCACGACGGGCGTTCGTATGACTCGAAGGCGATCGCCGGAGTCGCCTATGGCATCCAGTTCCCGGAGCACGGCACGCCCACCTCGGATGACTTCAGCGGTGGCGTCGCCTCACCCGGAGCGGCGACGGTGCTGCGTCGACTCGGATTCGTCGTGAAGGACACCCGCGGCTCGACGAAGCGCGCTAGGTCGGATCGCCCGGCTACGGCGTCGGTACGTCGCGCCGAGCCGGCTCCGCGGTTGAGCGCGGCGACCGCCGACGTCTATCTGGTCGGGTGTGTGAAGGACAAGCGCTCATCGGCGGCACCGGCTCGCGACTTGTATACGAGCGACCTGTTCCGAAAGCGTCGCGCCTACGCCGAGGCGGCCGGCAAGCCGTGGTTCATCCTCAGCGCGCTGCACGGGTTGACCGCGCCCGACGACGTGCTCGAGCCCTACGACCTGGCGTTGAAGGACCAATCGACGTCGTACCGATCGCAGTGGGGGTCGAAGGTGGTTGTCGACTTGCGCGCTCGAATAGATCTAGCGGCGGGTTCGGTCGTCGAGGTCCACGCGGGCGCGTCGTACGTCGAGGCGATCGAGACGCCGTTGCGGTCGTCTGGTCTCGTTGTGTCGTGGCCACTTCGCGGGCTCACGTTGGGCCAGCAGCTGTCCTGGTACCTGAACGCTCCCGCGGTGATTCGCGAGGGTGTGGTCTCCGCGCCGACGCTCGCCGATGCGACGGCGTGGCTGGCAGATCCAGCCCATGCACAAGACCCGTCGGGATTCCCATGGGGTCGCGTCGACCTCGACACGTCTGGGTTGTATTCGTGGTGGGTCGACGAGATCGGGGCTCGCATGTTGAGTCGCGGGCTCGGGCATCAGGTCAGCCCGGGTCTCGTCTACGCGGGACAAGCCGGCGCAACAAGTGCGGGCCGGACGGAGGCGGAGAGCACGCTGCGATCCCGGATCGCCGGCCAGCATCTGCGCGGGGGGATTCACGCCTCGACGTGGCGGAAGTCGCTGTGTGCCGTCCTTCGCGACGAGCTCGGGTTGGACTTTGAGGCGCATCGGCTGACGAATGATGCGCAGACCTCCCTCAATGAGTGGATGCGTGAGCACCTGCGCCTTGCCGTCTACCCGATTGCGGACCGGGCTGTGGTCAATGCGGCAGAGGCGGCCGTCCTGCGATCACTCGATCCGCCGCTCAACCTGGAGCTCATGGACGAATCGCCGGTGCGAGCTGCGCTTCGCCGCCTCCGAAAGGAGTTGCCGCGCCGGCCGCTTCGCTAGCTCGACGTCGTACTAAGGTCCTCGATCGGACATTGCTGGTACCCGGACGCTCTTCGCCGGTACGGTTCGGGAAAGCCGTGCGGGAGGGGACCATGAAGGACGACGCGGTCACGTTCGACAACGACGAGCTGCGCAAGCAGGCGGTCTACAAGCTGCGCCGGCAGCGGGGCTTCCGCACCCACGCGCTGGTCTACCTGTTGACGAACGCCTTCATCTCGCTGATCTGGTTCTTCGCCGACCGCCACGGCTTCTACTGGCCGCTGTGGATCGAGGCATTCTGGGGCATCTTCCTGGTCGTCAACGGCGTGAACTCCTACCGCCCGCAGACCTTCTCCGAAGACCAGATCAAGCGGCAGATGGATCGGATGAAGCCCGCGAGCTAGCTTCGCGCGGCGGGCAAGCGCCCTCCTGATCGCATGTGACATAGGGGTCGTGAATCGCGACACGTATGTCACATGCGGGCTGCATATTGCGACATCAATGTGACATGCGGGTGCAGTGGCACGACACGTATGTCACATGCGATCAGGACAGCGGCACCGGGGCGGGTGGTTCGAGTGGTGGGAGCAGTAGCGCTGCTCATATGGCGGGCATACCCGCCCCCAAAGATCGCCACCCCGCGCAAGAATGCCCGGGTGACCCTCGCCTCCCGCGCCCTTGGCAGCCTGCTCCACCTTCCCGAGCCGGATACCCACAAGGTCAAGGTCGACCGAGCCGTCGAGATCCCGATGCCCGACGGCGCAAAGCTGCTCGCCGACCGCTGGTACCCGGCGGACAAGCCCACCGGGCTCCCGCTGCTCGTCACCCGCACGCCGTACGGGCGCCAGCTCGAAGGCATCATGGCCCGGCTGATCGCCGAGCGCGGCTACCAGGTGCTGCTCGTCTCCTGCCGCGGAACCTTCGGCTCGGGTGGGGAATGGGTTCCGTTCCGCAACGAGCGCGCCGACGGCAACGCCGTTCTCGCATGGGCCGAGGAGCAGCCGTGGTTCGGCGGGGTGATGGGCCTGTACGGCGCGAGCTATGTCGGGCTCACCCAGTGGTCGGTGGCGGGCAGCCTCCCCGACTCGGTGAAGGCGATCTGCCCGATGGTCACCTCGGCGTACTTCGCTGACCTCTTCTATCCCGGCGGCTCGCTGACGCTGCTCAACATGCTCACCTGGATCTACGGTCTCGAGCACCAGGAGAAGGGGCTAGCGACGCGGTTGATGGCGCCGGCCCGCGGTCGCAAGGTCATCGAGAAGGTTGCTCTCAACCTTCCCCTCGCTGACCTCGACACCGCCGTCACCGGCAGCCGGATGAACGCCTACCAGGACTGGCTCGAGCACCCGGGTGGTGAGGACCCGTGGTGGAGCGAGGTCGACTTCCGCAACAACGTGAAGAAGGCGCCGCCGGCCAGTCTTACCGCGGGCTGGTACGACATCTTCGCGCCGTTCCAGGTCAACGATTACGTCGCACTGCGCCAGGCCGGTCGCGACGCGCGGATCGCGATCGGACCCTGGGACCACACCACCCCGAAGGCCACCGGGCACAGCATCCGTGACGTCCTCGACTGGATGAACCGCAAGGTTGCCGGGCACCCAACCGCGGACGTGCCGGACCGCGTGCGCCTCTACGTGATGGGCGCCGAGCAGTGGGTCGGCTTCGAGGAGTGGCCGCCGCCCGCGACGGAACAGGCCTGGTATCTCCAGCCAGGAGGCGGGCTTAGCAAGGACAGGCCCGCTGAGTCCGAGCCCAGCAAGTACCGCTACGACCCCGCGGACCCGACGCCGAGTGTCGGCGGGGCATCCCTCATGGCCGGTACCGCGGGGCGCAAGGACAACACGAAGCTCGAAGCCCGCGCCGACGTAGTCACCTTCACCAGCGCTGCGATCCGCGACGACATCACGGTCGCCGGACCGTTGCATGCCGACCTCGTCGTCCGATCCTCCCTCGACCACACCGACTTCTTCGTCCGGCTCTGCGAGGTGGACCCGAAGGGCCGCTCGTGGAACCTCGCCGACGGCATCCTGCGCGTCGGACCGAAGGTTCGGCGGCTCAAGGACGGCTCGATGAAGCTGCGGATCGAGATGTGGCCGACCGCCAACACCTTCCGTCAGGGCTACCGGATCCGGCTGCAGGTCTCCAGCGGCGCGCACCCGCTGTATGCGCGCAACCTCGGCAGCGGCGAGCCGATCGGCAAGGGTACGACGCTGGTCGTCGCCGACCAGGAGGTGTTGCACGACCCGAAGCACCTGTCGTCGATCACGCTCCCGGTACTCGCCGAACCCGTCCGTCGCGAGGGCGATCTCTAGCGTGCAGATCCCGCCGGTCAACTACCTGCCGACCGCGGACGGCCACATCGGTTGGCAGTCGTGGGGTGAGGGCGAGCCGGTCATCCTCGACACGGTGCCGAGCTTCATGGCCGGGATCGAGGACGTCCCCGACCAGCCGCGGTTCCTGCGCTGGGTGACGGGCCTGGCCGGCATCGGGCGGTTGCTGCGTTACGACCCACCGGGAGTCGGTACGTCGGACGCCGGGTCAGTGCCCCCGACCTTCGCCGACTGGGCCGACGCAGGGGTGAAGGTGCTCGATGCCGCCGGTGTCGAGAAGGCCGCGGTGATCGGATCGGGCGGCACGGCCTTCGCGGCGTTCCGGATGTGGGAGCGGCACCCGGACCGCGTGTCCGCACTTCTGCTGGTCAACGGCGCTGCGCGGATCGCGAAGGGAGAGGACTATCCGGACGGCGTGGACCTGTCCGTCGGCGACGTCTTGGTGAGCAACGCGACCTCACCCGAGACCGCCGCCAACGACGACCTGGACCTGATGCTGATGGCGCCGACCGCAGCGACGGACCCGGACTTCCGTTCCTGGTGGGGACGGGTCGCGCGACGCAACGCGCGGCCGCGGATCGCCGGGCCGATCAACGCCGAGATCTGGGCGCTGGATCTGCGCTACCTGCTGCCCACGATCACCGTGCCGACTCTCGTCGTGGTGCGCAGCAACATCGCGAGCGGGCCGGCGATCGGCAAGGCGGTCGCGGACGCCGTACCCGGTGCTCGCTATGTCGAGGTCCCCGGCCAGGACCTCGTCCCCTTCATCGGTGACTTCGATCCGATCCTCGCCGAGATCCGCGCGCTCCTCACCGGCGAGCGTCACGCGAACAACGCCGATCGCGTCTTCGCCGCTGTCATGTTCACCGACCTTGTGGGCTCCACGGAGGAAGTCGTACGTCGCGGCGACGGTCCGTGGCGCGCGTTGCTCGCCGATCACGTCGCGATGGTGAAACACGAGGTCGAGCGGTTCGGCGGTCGGCTCGTGAAAGACCTCGGCGACGGGACGCTGTGCACGTTCCCCGTGCCAGGCGTTGCGCTTCGCTGCGCGTTGTCCCTCGTGGAGCGTTCCGAGGGGCAGCTCGGCGTACCGATGCGCGCCGGTGTCCACGGCGGCGAGATCGAGCTGCAGGGCGAGGACGTCGCCGGCATCAACGTGCACATCGCCGCACGGGTGTCGGCGTTGGCGAATGCCGGTGAGGTGCTGGTGTCCACCACCCTCGTCGACCTGGTGGCGGGATCGCCGTTCGCGTTCGAGGACCGCGGGATGCACGAGCTGAAAGGTGTCCCCGGCTCGCGCCAGGTGTGGGCTGCCAAGGAGGCCTGACCCCCCACAAAGCCGGCGTGATCATGGCGAAGTGGTCAGAAACGCCGGGCGTGTCTGACCAAAACGCCATGATCACGGGGTCTTGGGAGCGGAATAGGCTCCGCGGCGTGAACGCGACGACCCGTGGTCAGGTGCAGGCCGAGCTCGACGAGCTGATCGGCGTGCTGCGCGAGATCCCGGACGTTGACTGGGACAAGCCCAGCGCGTGCGACGGCTTCCGGGTCCGCGACGTCGCGGCGCATCTGTCCCTCGTCGCGGTGCCGCTCAACGGGCGGATCCTCAACGGGTTCGCCGGATCGTTCTCGCGCTTCATGCGCCTGGCCGGGGAGTACTCGAGGGAGGTCGCCGACGAGAGCACGCCGGCGGAGCTGATCGAGAAGCTCGAGCAGCGCCGAGCCGCCCCGACCAAGGGCTTCATCGGAAAGATCGAGCCGCCGCAGAACATGCTGACCGACCACGCAACGCACCTGCAGGACGTGCGGGTCGGCCTCGATCGGCGTGCCGAGCCGGACAAGGATCGCGCCCGGGTCGTCCTCGAGGCAGCGGTGAAGCTGTGGCGGCCGATCACGTGGGGCACGAAGCAGCGCGCCAAAGGGCTGAGGCTCACCGCGACCGACATCGGCTGGTCACACGGTGACGGACCGGAGGTCAGCGGTCCGTACGACGCGATGCTGCTCGCGCTGGGCGGTCGCTCCGCCGGTCTGGCCTCCCTGACAGGCGACGGCCTCGCGACGCTGACGAGCCGGATGCCTACTTCCGCTTAGTGCGGGGCGCCGCTTTCTTGAGGCCGGCTTTGAGGTCCTTGCCGAGCAGGCGGCCGACCCCGAGACGTGACGCGAGCTCCGCCTCGTCGAGCTCGCCGGACTTGCCTTCGTAGACGACGCGTCCACGCTGCAGGAGGACGGCATGATCCGCGAGGCGCAGCCCGAAGCGGATGTTCTGCTCGACGAGCAGCATCGTCACGCCGGTACGTCGTACCTCGACCAGCGTCTCGAGCAGCTCGTCGACAACGGCAGGCGCCAGTCCAGCCGACGGCTCGTCGATCAGCACGAGCGACGGGCTGCTGATCAGCGCTCGTGCGACCGCCAGCGCGGCCTGCTGGCCGCCCGACAACGTGCCCGCAAGCTGGCGACGCCGGTCGGCGAGCAGCGGGAACGTCGTGTAGGCCTGCTCGAGCCGCTGGTTCATCGACCGGCGCGCGGCACGAGACAGCGTGTAGCCGCCGACCCTCAGGTTCGCCTCCACCGACAGCGACCGGAACACCTGCCGACCCTGCGGCACGTGCGCCATCCCCGACGCGACCCGCTTCTCCGGAGACCACTTCGACACGTCGACGTCGCCGAGCACGACCGACCCACCCCGGAGCGGTACGACGCCGGCGATCGTCTTGAGCAGAACCGACTTTCCGGCACCGTTGAGCCCGAAGACCCCCGTCACCGATCCTGCGGGCACCGAGAGATCGACTCCGTGCAGCACGGTCTGTGACCCGAAGCCCGCGACCACGCCACGCGCTGCGACCGTCGTACTCACGGGGTCACCTTCGAGTTGTCCGTGCCTGAGCTCGCCATAGCGCGCTGGGGCACGGACAAGTCCGCTTGGGCGCCGAAGTAGGCGTCGATCACGCGCTGGTCGCGCGCAATCTCGGCCGGCTCACCGGAGGCCACCACCACTCCTGCGTCGAGGACGTAGACCAGGTCGCAGCAGTCGAAGACGAGCGGGACGTTGTGCTCGATGATCAGCACCGTGCGGCCCAGCGAGTCGCGCAGGTCGCGCAGCCGGTCGGCGAGCCGCTCCGCCGCACCGGGCGACATGCCCGCCGACGGCTCGTCGAGCATCACGAGCTCCGGACCGGTCAATAACAGCGACGCCATCTCCACCAGCCGCTGTTGCCCGCCGGACAGGTTGCGCAGCGGCTTGTCTGCGTGATCGCCCAAACCGAGGGACTCGACCGCCGCACTCGCCCGCTCCCGCAGCTCGCTCTCCGTGCGGCCGACCTTCGGTGTCATCACGAGTGCCGCGGCGTCGCCGTACGTGCCGAGCTGATGCTGTGCGAGCAAGAGGTTGTCGAACACGGACATCTGCAATGCGAGCCCGACGTGCTGGAACCCGCGTGCGATCCCGAGCCGGGCGCGCTGGTCCGCGCGCAGCGACTGGATCTCTTCACCGTCGTAGGTGATGACGCCCGACTCGCACCGCACGAGGCCCGACACCGCGTTGAACAGTGTCGACTTGCCCGCGCCGTTCGGCCCGATCAGGCCGACGATCTTCCCGCGCGGTACGACGAGGGTCGCGTGGTCGACCGCCGTCAGTCCACCGAACCGCACGGTGACGTCGGACACCTTGAGGAGGTCGGCATGGCCGGACGTTCCGCGAGGCGGAACATCCGGCAACGCGAACGACGGCAACACAGGCTCGTCGTCGTTTGTGAAGGGTTGCGAGTAGCCCGCTACTGCTAACCCTTCACGAACTCGCTCCGCGCGACGCCGTGCCACGTCCTCACGGATTAGCGTCGGCAGCTCGCCGAGCCCGTCCGGGTTGCGCGTGACGGTGATGAGGAGCAGCGCAGCACCGATCGCGTACTGGTAGCCCTGGACCGCGCCGATCGCCTCGGGCATCAGCGTGAACGCGAGCGCCGTCGTCACGACCGCGCGTCGGTGGCCCAACCCGCCGACGACCGCGATCGTGAGCAGCTGAAGGGACAGCAGCAGCGTGTAGGACTCGCTGCTCACCGAGTACTTCGCGTGGCCGTCCATCGCGCCAGCGAGGCCCGCCATGGCGCCGGACACGACGAAGGCGAGCAGCTTGTAGCGCGTGACGTCGACCCCGTGCGCCGCGGCGACCGCCTCGTTCTCCTTCAGCGCGCGCATCGCACGACCGAGCCGGGTCCGTACGACGTTGTCGTCGACGACGCACACAAGGACCAGCAACACGAGACAGATCGCGAGATACAGGCCGGAGTCGACTTGGGAGTCGGTGAGCAGGTGCGATCCCCAGGTCCGCTTCGGCAGCGGGAAGCCCGCTGATCCGCCGCCACCCGACAGCCAGGTGCCGGGCAGCACCGAGTACTCCATCGCGATGCCGAACACCAGCGTCACGATCCCGAGGTACAGACCTCGCAGACGCAATGCAGGAAGCCCGATCACCAGTGCGGCGAGAGCACCGACTACGAGAGCGGTCGGCATCCCGATCCAGAACGGCAGCTCGTTGCGCGAGGTGATCACGCCGCTGGCGAACGCCCCTGCGCCGAGCAGGCCCGCGTGACCGAGCGACAGCTGCCCGGCGTACCCCAGCAGGTGGTTGACGCTCACGGCCGCGATCGCTGTCGCAACGGCCTCGGCGGCGAGCATCCAGTTCGCGCTGCTGATGAGCTTCGGCATCGCCGCTGCGGTCGCCAGCGGCAACGCGGCCGACAGCAGAAGAAGTACGCCGATGTTCTGCTTGCGGACGGTGCTGCGGGCATTCACAGCGCCGCTCATTCGCGCGATCCCAGCAAGCCCTGCGGCCGGACGAGCAGGACGCCGAGGACGATGACCAGCATCGCCAGGTTCTCGGGTCCGGGCACCTGGTTGTACTGCACGAAGTGCGCGACCACTTCGGCCTGCAGGAGCCCGACCAGCAGCCCGCCTGCGAACGCGCCCGGCAGGCTGGTCAACCCGCCGATCAGCGCGGCGGTGAGGCCGTAGATGAACAGCGTCGAGAACGACGCCGGTGAGAGCACGCCGACGGTCGGCTCGATCAGCAGGCAGGCGATCACGGACAGGCCACCCGCGATTGCCCACGTCACCGCGCTGACCCGCGCACGCGGCACACCCATCAGCTGCGCGGCGACCGGGTCGTCGGCCGAGGCGAGGATCGCCAGCCCGAACCGCGTGCCGCGAAGGAACAGCGCCAGTACGGCGGCGATGACCGCGACCACGATGACAGCGAGCACCTGCGTCGGGCTGATGAGCACGCCGGCGATCGTGATGCCGCCGTGAGTCAGCGGCGGCGGGAAGATCTTCGCGGAGCCCGCGAACCAGCGCGCTTCGAGCCCGGTGAGCAGTCCGAGCAGGCCGATCGTCGCAACCGTCTTCGTGATCTGCGACGCCGTCACCAGCGCCCGCATGACGAACCGCTCGAAGACCAGCGCGATGGCGACGCCGACGGCGAGTGCCGCGAGTGCGCCCAGCCACCACGGCTGGCCGTGCTTACCGCTGATCCACCACGTCATGTAGATCGCGAGAGTGCCGATCTCGGCCTGCGCGAAGTTCACCGCGCGCGTTGCCTTGTAGACGAGGGTGATGCCCGCGGCGAGGAGGGCGTAGATGGTGCCGGCGATCAGCCC
Organism: Mycobacteriales bacterium; assembly: GCA_035545635.1. Classification (GTDB taxonomy): domain Bacteria; phylum Actinomycetota; class Actinomycetes; order JAFAQI01; family JAFAQI01; genus DASZTV01. The sequence continues at coordinate 179,178 of DASZXY010000011.1, forward strand.
GACGACGATCGTCTGCATCAGGAGGCGACCGAACAGTGCTGTCCGTCGCGAGCGGCGCCCCGGGCGGCGGATGGCGAGGCGGAGGAGGAGTCGCGTAGCGGCGCTACGCGCGACGACGACAACGAAGCCAGTCGTCGTTCCGGGCGTCGCGCAGCAGGACAATGCACTGTTCGGTGGTCTCCTAGTACGACGTGACGCAGCGCCGGACCGGTGCCCAGTTGGGCCGGTTGTGCGGGTCGCGGATCACCTTGAAGATGTTCACCGTCGCACCGCCGTGGTGGTGGTCACCGGTGTCGAAGTTGATCGGGCAGGCGGGCGGCGTGGTGTAGGAGAAGCCGGCCAGCAGCATCCCGGCCAGCCGGTTGCGGGTGCAATCCGGTCCGCACTTCTGCAACAGGTAGGACAGGAATGCCTGGCCCTCCCAGTTGAGATACAGCAGGTCGCCGCCGTCGCCGGACAGGTGCGCGTTCGGGTCGTACTGCTGGTACTGCTTCTCGAACTCCGTCATCTGCGCGGCGTACGGCTTGAAGGTGCCGCCGTGGTCGAACGGGTCGTAGGCGTCCCACGTCGCAACCCCCCACAGCGGTTGCGAGAACGCGGACTGGCCGAGGGTGTTCGTCTCGAGGTTGAACGGGAACACGAGCCAGTCCGGGTGCCAGCCTAGTGACTGCGACTGCTTGAGCATCTCGACAGTCGCGAGGGCGTTCTCCCAGGCGAACACAACCTGCGCGCCCTTCGAACGCAGCTGCACGAGGTCCTGCACGTAGTTGGCTTGGTTGTTCTGCACTGGCAGCGCCGCGACGATCTGCCCGCCGCCGGCCTTCACAACCTGCGCGAACGCGGAGCTGCCCGGTTCCCAGTTCGGGCTCTGCCGGTAGAGGATGCCGACCTTCTTGCCCTTGAACTGCCGGAGGTCGAGCTCCCCGAACATTCGACCGAGCTGCTCGACGCTAGGCAGCGCGGTGAAGCTGTACTTCAGTCCTTGCGATCCTTTGAGGACCGCGTCGTGGTACAGGTACAGCTCCTTGTTCTGCTCCGCCCATTGCCGTACTGCGGGGATCTGGTCGAAACCGATGCCGCCGATCAGCAGGAACGGGTTGGAGTCCTTGCACTTCTGCGCGGCCTGCACCGCCTGCGCCGGGTCGTAGTTGTCGTTCTGATAGCTCATCGCGACCTTGCGGCCGTAGATCCCGCCGTGGTCGTTGAGCCACTCCCAGTAGACGTTGAGGTCCTTCGCCCCGATGTTGAACGCCGGCCCGTACGTCGTCGCCGCGTGCGCGCACAACGTGATCGACTTGTCGGTGATGCCGATCCGGTCGGCCGCGCCCTTGTAGAGATCGGCGGTCGGCACGCCGCCGTCTGCGGGGAAGAACACCCGCGTCCCGGAGATCGTGCGCCAGTGACCCTTGCCGGTGAACTCCGACTTGGTCGGGTTCGTCGTCGGCAGCGCCACCCCACCGTCGTGACCGGCTGGCGCGGTTGCACTACCGCCCGGGTGTACGCCGTCGCCGGCGGCATCCGTCGGCCCGCCCGCAATCGGTTGCTGGGTGGCCTGACCGCCGTCACTCGGCGCCACGCCAGGCACAGCGCCATCCGTGTAGGACCGCGGCATCGCGTTGTCGTTGTCGTTGTTCGCGACGGCGTAGCCGGTGAAGACGAGACCCCACGCAATCGCTGCAGACGCGACGCCGTAGGCACGGGGGTGGGTGCGGATCGTCGCGACGAACGTCGGGACCTGCCGCTGCAGCTCCTGCCCGATGAAGGTGCGGTAGGCGAGCCCGATCGCACCGATGGCAATCAGGAAGCAGAGCGCTAACACCCATGGCCATGCATCGAGCACCTTGTGGTCCTCGTTGGATGCCGCGGCGAGTCGCGTTTGCGGACCTGCGATGACGGGTGGCGATGTGGTGTACGACGGGGCCGACTCCGCAGGGGGCTGCGACTTGATCGTGGTCGTCCCGTCGAAGTGCACCACGGCACCGTTCGACGAGGCCGGCGCTTCTCGCGCCGGCTTGTGCGTGACTGCCGGCTCGCCGAGGACGGGCAGCGAGCGCGCGACCGTCGCAGCCATGTCGTGGATGCCGAACGCCGCGCTCCACGTGGCGAGAGGCGTCGAAGCGATGGGAACCAGTGCGACGCCCGAGTCATGGTGCTGCAGGTACTGCAACAGCGGATGCAGCGGGAACATCCACGATGCGCCGGCGTCGATCTTCTTTCCGACGGAGCTGCCCTTCGCGCAGTCGTATGGCGGTGCGTTCGAAGCCGTCAGTGGCGCCGGCACCGGCGCGGTCGTGACGCACGCTTCGACGATCGGGATCGCGACGGTGAGGTTCGCGCCGCCGATCGGCGATCCGATGACGGCCGGTGCGGTGAGGCGAAGCGTCGAGAGCTTCGAGTGGGCGGGCAGGTGCGTCGTGTCGACGCGGAGGTAGCCGCGGGAAAGCTCCTGCCCACCCGCCATGGCGACGTGGATCGCCTTGGTGTCCCCTTGGTAGGGGTCGATCGGCGTGACCGCGACGTAACCGGCGCGGTCGACGTGCAGCTCCGCCCGCTTTGCGACCTGATGGGACGCGGCCACCGCAGGGTGCGCAACGGCGGCGCCCACCTGGACGGCCGCGGCCGGCGTCGCGAACGCGGCGGCGCTCAGGACACCCGCGACTGCGAAGGCACGCAATGCCCGACCAGCCACTCGCCCTCCACTGAACAGTGCCGATACTGACGGTGCCGAACGATCGTTCGGTGCATCTTGACGAAACTCCTGCGTGATGGCAAGACTTTCCGAACGAGCGTTCGGAAGATCGGCCTGGGAGTGAGCGTGGACGTCGAACCGCAGGAGGCGGGCAGCGAGCTGTTGCCGCCGACTGCGACGAGCGACGGCACGTTGCGCCGGCTTCAGGAGGTCGCCCTCACCTGCTTCGGCGAGCGCGGCTACCACGGGGTCTCGATCCGTGACCTCGCCAAAGCCGCCGGCATCCAGCCGAGCTCGATCTACGCGCACGTCCGGTCCAAGGAAGCCCTGCTGTTCGGCATCTCGATGCTCGGTCATGAGACGCAGCGCGACAACGCCGACGCCGCGGTGCTCGCAGCCGGTCCCGAGCCGGCCGACCAGCTGCGCGCCTACGTGCGAGCACACGTGCACATGCACGCGACGTACCGGATGCTCGCGCGCGTCTGCAACCGCGAGCTCGGGGCGCTGTCGCCGGAACACGAGGCGGAAGTGCGCAACGTTCGCGACTCTTCGGTGCGCCTGCTGCAGAGCGTGCTCGCTCGCGGTGAGCGGCTCGGCGTATTCGAGATCGCCGACCCGTTCCTCGTGGCGGCGGCGATCGGTGCGATGGGAATTCGCGTCGCCGAGTGGTGGGAGCCGGGCGGCGACCACGGTGCTCATCAACACAGCGCGGACCAAGTGGCGGACGTGTACGCCGACCTGGCCTTGAAGCTCGTTGCCAAGTAGGGAGACGCAGGTGCTGAAGTCCGAGCCAGTCGACGTGGCGCTCGCCGGGGGGATGCTGCGTGTGCTCGTGCACCGCCCGGAGGCCGAGCCGACGCTTCCGCCGGTGCTCGGGCTGCACGGCGTCACGGCGTCCGCGATGTCGCTGCAACCGGTTGCGCGCGCGCTCGTGTCCGAGACGTTGATCGCTGCGCCCGACCTCCGCGGCCGCGGCGCGAGTGGTCAGCTGCCTGCGCCGTACGGGATGGAAGTGCACGCTGACGACTGCGCGGCCGTGGTCCGCGCGCTCGGCCTTGACCCGGTGATCGTCGTCGGCGAGTCGATGGGCGCGTACGTCGGAGTGACATTCGCCGCGAAGTATCCGGAGCTCGTGAAGTCGTTCGTCATGGTGGATGGCGGCATCCCGCTGCCGCTGCCCGAAGGAATCCCCACCGACGTGCTGCTCAACGCCGCGCTGGGTCCAGCGGTGGAGCGGCTCGGCCTGACGTTTCCCTCGGTCGACGCGTACTTCGACTACTGGCGCGTGCATCCCGCGGTCGGCGAATGCTGGAGCGAGGACGTCGAGGACTACTTGCGTTATGACCTAGGTGGTGAGGAGCCGGAGCTGCGGTCACGCGTCTCGCTCGAAGCAGTCAAGGGCGACCACACGGACATGCTCACCAACCCCGCGGTCATCGCGGATTCGTTGGCAACGTTGAAGTGTCCGATGCGGTTGATCCGTGCAACCCGGGGACTTCTCAACCAGCCAGAACCGTTGCTACCCGATGCGCTCGTCGACCCGTGGCGGGAGAAGCTGCCGCAGCTCGAAGTCGAGACGGTCGACGACACCAACCACTACTCGGTGATGTTCGGCGACCGTGGGGTCGAGCGGATCGCGAAAGCAGTGCGCGACCTGGCTTAGCGGTGTGCGTGCACCTTGTACTTCGTTGGCGCATCGATCCGGTTCATCTCCGCGCACATCGTCTTGATCAACGTCTTGCCCTGCTCGATCAGCTGCTCGCCGTTGCCCGCGAGGGTGGAGAACTCCGGCACGAGCGAGTAGCTCGGCGTCGGTGCACCCAGCACCCGACCGGCTGCGATCGCGATCAGCGTCTTGGGGTGCGACATCAGTCGCAGCGTGCCGAGAGTCGGCGGCTGGATCTGCTGCACGCCGCCCTTGACGCGGTTGCTCGTAGCGCTCGGTGCCGCAGTGATGACGTAGCCGCCGAGGTCGAGCGTGTTCGCAATGTCGAGGCGCACGACCGCGTTGTGCTGCGTGATCCGCTCGCCAGGCACGAGCTCGACGTACGTCGACTCACGGACGTTGCGGGTGCGCGGCGTGACGTACCAGACCTTGTCGCACGCCCAGTCGAGCGCGTCCGCGAGGCAGACCAGCTCTTCGCCGAAGCGCTTGCCGCGCCCGCTGATGCCGTGGCTGATGACGATGCCCATCTTCGGCTCGTAGCCGAGCCGCGTCAGCACGATGTAGGCCATCGCGTGGAGCAAGCCGATGTCGAGAAGTGGACCGTGGGGCACCGCGTTGATGACGTTGCCGCCGGACTGCAGGTGCCGACCGAGCCGGTGGAACGACGCGACGGTGTGCTCATCGCTGAGCACCGTCTCGACCATCGCCTCGAACCGGGGGTCGATGATGCACGCCATTCCCTGCACGAAGTCGGCGCCTTTCGCGGCGCCGGTGGAGAAATATGCGTCCTGTGCCGCGTAGAGGTCGGGATCGACCTTCAGGCCCTCGACGTCGCCGTCGTCGTGCTGGGCGGAGAGCTGGATCGACGCCTCGATGCGTGCCAGGTCCGGGTAGTCCATCGGATAGGCGTAGCGCCGCCCGTTGCGATCGGCCTCCAGCAGATCGATGCCGGCGATCGTCCGCATCTCCATCGGGTGAGCCTACGGCCCACGCTCTTGCTACTGGTGAGTACAGAGCTTCGGCTGCGCAAATCCTGCCGCGAGCGGAGCGACAAAAGCGTGACGCAGGGGCGGCAGCGGTCCGCCCCCGCGTCACACGTCTCTATAACGTTGCGCGGCCGATATCGGTTACGCCGCCGCGGCCGTCACCTTGTGACCACCGGCGCCGTACGTCAGCGCCTGCTTCCACGTGTAGACGAAGGAGAAGGCCGACTTGGTGCTGCCGACGAAGATCTGGGCCAGTGAGGACCCGACGGCGTCGGTCGTGCCCACGCCCGCCATCAGCGTCGGCATCGAGGAGTACGTGTCGAGGATCACGTGGCGGTGGCCCCAGCAGCCGGGCGAGGTCGGCGTCTTGCAGTCGAGGTTGATGCTGCCGTCCGGCGAGTAGCCGTCGTTGTACATCCAGTCGAAGTCACTCGCCAGCGGGCCGAAGTCGCCGGCCCAGATCGAGCCGTACTCACGGACTCCGAGCAGTCCCATGACTGCGCTGATCAGAGTCGGGTCGGTGTTGTTGATGGCGGCATGACGCGCGTTGCTGTTGAGCCGCTTGGTCAGACCCGCGATCGGGCGAAGGCCGCGGTCGACGCGCTCGAGGTTCGTGATGACGAAGGTCTGCCGAGGGATCGACATGTGGGTGAAGTTGACCGGTAGCACCATCGGCCGGACACCTTCTGCGGCGCGAGCGTTGTTGATCGCGTCGAGGGCGCGGGACATGCACGGCTTGCTGTTCGGGCCGTGGACCGCGCAGAAGTCGATGTAGTTCGGCGAGGCGACGACGTTGCGTCGCGGGTCGCGCAGCTTCGCGGCGCTGTGGTGGACCGCACTCACCGCGACCGCCTTGGTCTGCGGGCGAGCAACGGCTTTCGCCGACTCAGGGGTGCCCAGGACTGTCACGAGCGCCGCGAGGATCAGCAAGACGCCGGTGAGTTTCAGGGCACGAACGTGGGACCCCCCGTGTGATGAAAGCTGCTGGGTCATGATGTCCGCCGATTTTTCTGGGAGTGACTTTGTGGGCCGAAAATCGTTGAAAACGCTTGCCATATAGAGATCGGAATTCCGCAAACCCGGTTTTGAGTGGCAAACGAGCGACACCATCTCGGCCCAAATCAGAAACATTCGGACAGGTCCTAGGACGAACGTCCCAGAGAGGTCTAGGTTTCGCGAGGTGAAGACCGTCGACGCCGATCAGCACCTCTTCGAGACGCGCACGATGTGGCGCGATCACATCGACCCGGCACTGCGCGACAAGGCCCTCGCGATCGAGGACGACGACCTCGGCTATGCCTGGCTGACCTGGAAGGGTGAGCGGCTCTACCTCGCCGAACCGCAGCAGCCACTGTGCGCCCGCGACATCGGCCGGCACCGGCTCCGCCAACAACGGGGCGAGCCGGCGGAGACGTCGTACGACGAGCAGGTCCCCGCGTCGTATACCGATGCAGCCGCACGTCTCGTCGCACTCGACGACTTCGGACTGGACGCCGCTGTCCTGTTTCCGAACTTCGGGCTGATTTGGGAGGAGATGCTCACTGCCGATCGCGAGGCGCTGACCGGCAACCTCACCGCGTGCAACCGCTGGCAGGCCGAGAACGCGGCTGCGGGTGGCGGCCGGCTGTTTCCCGTCGCGCACCTCACGTTGTGCGATGTGGACTGGGCGGTCGCCGAGATCACGCGGCTCGGCCGCGACGGCGTGCGGCTTGCGATGGTTGCGCCGGCGCCCGTCAACGGCAAGCGGCTCTCGCATCCTGACCACCATGCGATCTGGGCCGCGTTCTGCGACGCCGGCGTCTCGCCGGTGTTCCACGTCGGCAACTTCAAAGGTGCGCTCGACCCGGCTTGGTACGAGAGTGACCCCGACCCCGCCGACCGCTTGCTCGACTCGGTGTTCCTCAACGTCGCGCCGGCGGTCGCGCTTGCCGACCTGATCCTCAACGGAACCCTCGAGCGCTACCCGGACCTGCGGATCGGTGTCGTCGAGCTCACCGCGGCGTGGGTGCCGTCATTCCTCGTCATGCTCGATGGCGCGTCCGAGTTCTACGCGCTGCGCCACGGCCGCACGCTCTATCCGTTGAAGCTGCGGCCGTCGGAGTACTTCGTGCGCCAGGTACGCGTAGGGGCGCTCGCCTACGAAGGGCCGGCGGACCTGGTCCGGATGGTCGGCGACGACACCTTCATGTTCGGCAGCGACTGGCCGCACGCCGAAGGCATCGCCAAGCCGTACGACGACTACGCCGTCGCCGTCAGCAGCCTCAGCGACGCCGCTCGCTCGAAGGTCATGGCCGAGAACGTCAGCTGGCTGCTGCGGATGTGACGACTGTCACGACGAACCCGGCCGCCTAACCGAATCAGATTCGGTAGCGTCCCCCCTCGTGCGCGCCGTCGAGATCTTTCAGCTGACCGGACCGGAGACTGCGACCCGGATCGCCGACCTGCCGGAACCCGTCCAGAGCGACGGCGTCGTCCTGGTCGACGTCAAAGCCGCCGGGGTCTCCTTTCCGGAGGTGCTGCAGACCAGAGGTGAGTACCAGTACAAGCCGGAGCTGCCGTTCGTCCCAGGTAGCGAGGTGTGCGGCGTCGTGCGATCCGCGTCGGAAGGGTCCGGCTTCATGCCCGGCGACAAGGTGGTCGCGTTCTGCATGAGCGGCGCGTTCGCCGAGGTTGTCGCCGCGCCGGCCGTGATGACGTTCCCGTTGCCCGACGGCCTCGACTTCGCGCAGGGTGCTGCGCTGATCCTGAACTACCACACGGCGTACTTCGCGCTGGTCACTCGCGGTCGGCTGAAGGCCGGTGAGAGCGTGCTGATCCACGGCGCGGCTGGCGGTGTCGGCACGGCGACCATTCAGGTTGCGAAAGGCCTTGGTGCGCGCACGATCGCGGTCGTGTCGACCGACGACAAGGCTGCGGTCGCGAAGGATGCCGGAGCCGACGAGGTTGTTCGGTCCGACGGGTCATGGAAGGACGAGGTGCTCGCGCTCACCGGCGGGCAGGGCGTCGACATCGTCATCGACCCGGTCGGCGGCGACCGCTTCACCGACAGTCTTCGTTCGTTGAACCGCGCGGGCCGTTTGGTCGTCGTCGGCTTCACCGGCGGAACGATTCCCGAGGTGAAGGTCAACCGGCTGCTGCTGCGCAACACCGAGGTCGTCGGCGCCGGCTGGGGCGAGTACGTCATCTCCTCGGGCCTCACCTACGGCGCGGAGGTCGCGGTCGAGATCGCGAAGCTCGCCGCAGCCGGTCACATCAACCCGCCGGTCGGCGCCCGCTTCCCGCTGGAACGCGCAAGCGAGGCCTTGGCAATGCTCGACAACCGCCAAGCGACCGGAAAGGTCGTCCTCGAAATCAGCTAGAAGAGCTCGGAGAGGCGGGGCGGGTCTGCGCCCACTCGACCGCAACATTTGGCAGCGACGAAGGACGCGAACTCCAGCACGAGTTCCAGCTCTCGCTTGTTGAGCGCTGCCACCTTGTCGCGGGTCATGCCGCCGAGCTCGGACAGCACCGTTGCCATGAACGCATCACCCGCGCCGACGGTGTCGACCACGTCGACCGTCGCGGCTTCACAGTGCTTCTCCGCCTTGTGTGTCCAGGCCGAGGCGCCTTGTGCGCCCTTCGTGATGACGACCAGCGCGGGCCCGACATCGAGCAACCTGCGCGCGACTGCTTCGAGTGCCTCTCCCGGATAGATCGCCGCCGCGTCGTCGGCACTGAGCTTCACGACATCCGCGCGTGCCGCGTTCGCCTCGACGACCGTGTGCGGGTCGATATCGGTGATCCCGTCGCGCCAGTTGGGGTCGTAGCTGATCAGCGCTTTGCTGCGGTACCGGTCGACGACCGCCGCCACCTCCGCGGCGCCGGGGGCGGCCGCCGAGCCGATCGAGCCGAAGTGCAACGCATCGAGATCAGGCCAGTCGTCGGAGAACTGCGGATCCCAGGTGAGCTCGAAGGAGTACGTCGCGCCCCCCGCTGTGTCGACCGTCGCAGCGGCGACCGCGGTCGGGCCGATTGATGCACCGCGCGTGACCACGACTCCTTCGCCGGTCAGCACCGAGAGCAACTCCTCGCCGCGCGCGTCATCGCCGATCGCCGTGAACAGCTCCGTCGCGATGTCGAGCCGTGCCAGGCCGATTGCGACGTTGAACGGGCTGCCTCCGGGTCGCTCGACGGTGAGGCCGGTCGCGTCGGTGACGACGTCGACGAGGGACTCGCCGATCACCCCGATCGTCATCAGGCGGTGACGATCTCGACTTTCCCTGACTCCCCGGATCGGAACGTGTCGAGTGCCGCGACGTAGTCAGTGAGCTCGAAGCGGTGCGTCACCAGACCGGCCGCGAACTCCGGCTTCGCGGCGAGCGCGGTCACTGCGCGATCGAAGGAGTTCATAACGGCCATGCTGCCGACGATAGTGATCTCCCGCCGATAGACGGCGTAGGGCTCGAGGTCGACGGTCGCACCGGGTGCCGCAACACCGAACAGCAGGACCGTGCCGCCGGTCGCGACGCGGTTCAGCCCGTCCTTGATCGCGCCGGTCGAGCCCGTGCAGTCGACGACGGTGTCCCAATCCGGGCCGTCGAGCTCCTCCGCTGACGCAGCGGTGCGGAACCCGAAGCTTGCGGCGCGCTCGCGGCGGTCGGCGTTCGTCTCGACGACGCACACCCGGTTGTTGGTGAGTGCTTGTGCGGCGTTTGCCATCAGCAGCCCGACGGTGCCTGCGCCGTACACGAGCCAGCGACCGTCGCGCGGGCGGTCGCCGACGCGGTCGAGTCCGTGGATCACGCACGACATCGGCTCGATGAGCGACGCGACCTCGAGCGGGAAGTCGGGCGGCAGCGGCGCGCAGACCGATGCCGGGGCCGCGACGTACTCCGCGCACGCGCCGGCCCGGGTGACGCCGATCGCCGCGTAGTTGTCGCAGAGGTTGGAGCGGCCGGCGAGACATGGCAGACAGGTCCCGCACGGGAGGTTCGGGTCGACCGCCACCCAGGTTCCGACGCAGAGAGCGCCCACCTCCGGGCGGTCCTCGGGCAGGTTGACCTCGACGACCTTGCCGTAGAACTCATGCCCGGGCGTGAGCGGATAGGAGGTGTTGGGAAGCGACCCCTCGACCAGGTGCAGGTCGGTGCCGCAGATGCCGCAGCCGCCGACCGCGATGACGACCTCGCCGGGAGCGGGATACGGGTCGGGGATGTCGCGGACCACCACGGAGCCGGGCGCCTCGATCACAGCCGCGTGCATAGTGCACTCATCCTCGCCCACGAAACGGCGCAGAGATACGTGGATTGCCTACATCCCACTCCCGATCTAGCGTCGTGGACCTCCACACCCCAGTCGTCGAGGCAGGTAGCCCGTGGCGCGGACCAAGCAGGCCAGTACGGCGACGGTGGCCGTGCCCGGCGCCTGGCTCGATCTGCTGCTGTCCGGCGCCGACATCAACGCCCTCGAGGACACCCGCGCCGGGCTTCTGGGCGCGGCCGGCTCGGCCGAGGAACGGGCTGAGATCGAGCAGGCCGCTGGGATGGCGATCCGGCTGCACGCCCAGCTCCGGGAGCATCGCAAGCGGGCTGCCGAGCTCGGAGCTCTGCACGACCTGACGGTCCGGCTGTCGGGTGTCCGCAACGTCGACGCGCTGCTCGAGGACATCGTCACCGAGGCTCGGCGACTGCTCGACGCCGACGTCGCCTACCTCGCGATGCGCGAGCCCGACGACTCGCTGCACATCCGCGTCGCGGACGGGTCGCTGAGCCCGCATCTCCGCGGTGTGGTGATCCCACCCCACGCCGGCCTCGCCGGGCGAGTCGTCGACACCGGGTCACCGGTCAGCAGCACCGACTATCTCGCCGACGCTGACCTGCAGCACGTCGAGGACGTCGACAAGATCGCGCGGCTGGAGGAGCTGCGAACCATCGCGGGTGTCCCGATGCGTCTGCGCGCCGACATCATCGGAGTACTGATGATCGGCGAGCGCGACGTGCGACCGCCAACGGCCAACGAGCTGTCGCTGTTGGGGTCCCTGGCGTCATTTGCCGCACTCGCGATCGAGTCGGCCCATCAGCTCGACGACCAGCGCAGGGCGCATGCCGCCCTTCGCGAGCAGGCTGAAGTCACATCGCGCGCCGCGACTCTGCACGAGCGGTTGATGGATGTCGCCGTTTCGGGTGGCGGCGTCGAGAAGATCATCGAAGCGTTGTCGGAAGTCGTCGACGGTGTCGTCGCGTTTGCGGACGAGGCCGACCGCGTCGTTGCGGCCGCGAAGGCCGGCGAGGCTGCCCAAGACGTTGCGATTCAACCGGTCCGAGGCGCAGACCCGTCGGTCTCCTTCCGCTCCTTGGCGGATCGCCACACGGTCAGTGACGACGAGACGACGACAGTTCCGGTTGCTTCGGCCGACTCGTACTTCGGCGCGCTGCAGGTTGCCGCGACCGGCGGCCTCGATGACGTCACCCGCCGGATGCTCGAGCGATCCGCACTGACCATCGCGTTGGTGGTCGCGTCCGAACGCGCGGTGAATGATGCGGAGCGGCGCACGAGCTCTGAGGTTCTCGAGCAGCTGCTGACCCGTCGCATCGACGACCTGCCGGCATTCACCCGGCGGGCGCGAGGTGTCGGTCTCGACCTGTCCTTAGGTCACGCCGTTGCGGTGGTCGATCCCGGAACGCGCGGCCCGCAGCTCCTCGCCGATCTCGAGCGTCACGTGCACACCCAGGGTGGCCTCGCCGCGCGGCTCGGCGGTCAGCTCGTCGCCGTCGTACCGGCGGCTGACCTCGAGGAAGCCCGCACTGCGCTGACAACCGCCGCGGCGAAGGCAACCGTCGGGGTCGCCGGACCAGGGACCGGACCGGCGGCGCTGAAGCAGGCCTACGACGATGCCGCCGCATGTGTCTCTGTCCTCATTGCGCTCGGCCGCGACGGCGAGTGCGCCGGACCCGACGATCTCGGCCCGTACCGATTCCTGCTGGCACGGTCAGGCCGTCATGACGTCGGGCGTTTCGTCGACCGCACGATCGGTGCGCTGATCCGTCACGACGAGGCGCGCGGCACCCACCTGGTCGAGACTGCCGACGTCTTCCTCGCAACCGGCCGCCAGCATGCGGCTGCGGCGACCGAGCTCTGCATCCACCCGAACACGCTCTACCAACGGTTGCAGCGGATCAGCCGGCTGTTGGAAGAGGGCTGGCGATCAGGCGACCGCGCGCTCGACGTCCAGCTTGCGCTGCGGCTGCATCGGCTGCTGGCCGACGCCGGTGACTGACGTGCGGTTCGGAAGTGACAGGCGCACGACCTTCCACCATGCCGAGCCGACCTGGCGCGGCAACGATCCCGTCACGTACTTGAGGCCGTAGCGCTCGAAGACCTCGCGCACCTTCGGTGCGACCTCGGCGTACCGGTTGCTCGGCAAGTCGGGGTAGAGGTGGTGCTCGATCTGGAAAGACAGATTGCCGGTCATCAGGTTGATGAGCTTGCCGCCACTGATGTTTCCGGCGCCGAGCATCTGACGCAGGTACCACTGGCCGCGCGTCTCGCCCTCGATCGATGCCCGTGTGAACGTCTCGATCCCGGTTGGGAAGTGGCCACACATGATCACCGAGTGCGTCCACCAGTTGCGGACCAGGTTGGCGGTCGCGTTGGCACCGAGGGTGCTGAGGAACGACGGGCCCGACAGCAGCGGGTGCAGAACGTAGTCGCGTGCGGCCTGCTTCTTGATCTTTGCCAGGACCGTCTTCAGCTCCGCCTTGAAGACGGTCTTTTCCTTGCGCCCCTTGATGACCTTGCCGATCTCGAGGTCGTACGCCGCGATGCCGTACTCGAACAGGCACGCGTTGAGGAAGTTGTAGAGCGGCTGACCGAGGTAGAACTTCGACCAGCGCTGGTCCTCGTCGACGCGCATGATGCCGTAGCCGAGATCGTTGTCGCGGCCGAGGACGTTCGTGTACTTGTGGTGCACCTGGTTGTGCGAGTGCTTCCACATCGAGGACGGGGTGGCGTTGTCCCACTCCCACGTCGTCGAGTGAATCTTCGGGTCACGCATCCAGTCCCACTGGCCGTGCATGACGTTGTGCCCGATCTCCATGTTCTCGAGGATCTTGGAGATCGACAGCCCGATCGTGCCCGCAAGCCAGGCCGGCGGGAACAGCGAGACGAGAAGCACCGCCCGACTCGCGAGCTCGATCTTGCGCTGCGCGTCGATGACCTTGCGGATGTACGCCGCGTCTGACTCACCACGAGTCGCGAGCACCTCGTCGCGGATCGCATCGAGCTCGCGACCGAGTGCCTCGATGTCCTCGGCACTCAGGTGTGCGGTCGGGTCGACTGCCTTGCGCTGAATCGCTGTCACGTCGACTCCTCTCAGATGTCTATGGAGCAAGGCCCGGCAGCCGCCGAGACGCAGGTCTGGATCAGGACGCCGTCGCCTTCACTGGCTTCGGTCAGGTCACCGGTGCGCAGGTCGCGGACGGCGCCTTCGCGCAACGGCCGCACACAGCCGAAGCAGATGCCCATCCGGCAGCCCGACGGCATGAGGACGCCGGCTGCTTCGCCGACATCGAGCAGGGGGCTCGAGCCGTCGGCGGCGACGGTGACGTCGCTCGACGTGAACGTCACAGTGCCGCCGTCGCCGATCGCGGCGATCGCAGGACGGAAGCGCTCGGTGTGCAACAGGTCGGTGCGTCCCGTCGCTTCCCAGTGCGATTCGAGCAGCTCGAGCAAGCCGGCCGGTCCGCAGACGAAGGTCTCGCGGTCTGCGATGTCGCCGACGAGCGCGACGATGTCGTCCGCCGTCAGCAGTCCGTCCAGGTCGCTGTGCCGTTCGATCAGTCGGAGTTGACCGGCGGCGGCGTAACCACGCAGCTCCTCGCCGAAGATCACGTCCTCGGGGGTCAGCGCGGAATGAAGGAGTACGACGTCATCCAGCGCGTCGATCGCATCGCCCGCCGGCGCCAGGAAGCTGCGCAACATCCCCATCACCGGTGTGATGCCGCTGCCGCCGGTGACAAAGAGGAGTCGCGCCGGCGGTTGTGCGGGGAGTGTGAAGTCGCCGGTCGCCTGGTCGAGCTGTACGACCAACCCCGGCTTCGCGCGACGGACCAGGAAGTTGCTGACGATGCCATCCGGAATCGCCTTGACCGTCACCGTGATGCAGCCGTCTGCGCGGTCGGTCGGTGACGTCACCGAGTAGGCGCGCCACCGGCGGATGCCGTCGATGTCGACGCCGATCCGCACGTACTGCCCGGGGACGTGCCCTCGCCAGGAGCGGCCGGGCTTGATCACAAGAGTGGCGGCGTCGGCGGTCTCCGGCTGGATCTCGAGGATGCGGCCGCGCAGGTCGGTCGGGGAGCGCAGCGGGTCGAACAGGTCGAGGTAGTCGCTCGCCACGAGCGGCGTGGTGACGAGCCCGCCGAGCCGGGCGAGCCGGCTGCGGAGGCTGCCCGGCGCTGTGGCAGGACGCTCGATGACGCTCACACACTCAGAATGGCTAGCCGAAGGGGATAAAGTCCTGACCGTGGTGGGTGAAGTCAGACGATGGTTTTGTTCGTGAAGAACAAGCCAGTGTTCATTGTGGACGGCCCGACGGCCGTCGCGCTGCGTGGGCAGCTGCCGGCCGTCGCCGAGCTGGTCGTCAACGCGGTCATCGACGAGGTGCCGAGCTACACCGACGCCTGGAACGGCCCGATGGGCGCGACGATCCAGGAAGCGGTGCGGCTGGCGCTGGCCGGCTTCGTGCATCTGATTGCCGGCGGCGAGAGAGACGCGGGCACTCCGCTGCAGCCGGCGGTCGACGGCGCCTACGCCCTTGGGCGGGGCGAGGCCCGATCCGGCCGGACGATGGAAGCGCTGCTCGCGGCTTACCGGGTCGGGGCGCGGGTTGCTTGGCGTGAGATGTCCGCCACCGCGGTGACGGCGAACCTGCCCGCCGACCAGCTGGCTCGCTTCGCCGAGCTGGTCTTCGCCTACATCGACGAGCTGTCAGCGGCGAGCGTCTCCGGGCACTCCGACGAGCTGGCAACGACCGGGCGGGTCCGCCTCCGCTATCTCGAGCGACTCGCCCACGACCTGCTCGACGGCGCCGCCGAGGAGACACTCGTCGCCGACGCCGAGCGGGCCGACTGGGCTCCGCCGGAAACGCTTGTCGCAGTCGTGCTGCCCTCGAGCCAGGTGCGCGCCGCGCTGTCCGGCCTTGACCCTCGCACCCTCGAGGTTGCCGAGGAGGCGAACGCCGCGGACGGGGCCGATGGCTGGTCCGTCCTGCTCGTCCCCTCGGCGGGTGAGGCATCGCGGCAGTTCGTGATCCGGCATCTTGCCGGCCGCGATGCCGTCGTTGGACCGGAGCGGCCGTGGACGCGCGTCTCGGTGTCGCACCGAAGGGCGCAGCGGGTCAGGGCCCTGGTGGCGGCTGGCGGTGCGGCCGTCGACAGCGAGGCCCATCTCGCCCGGTTGGTTTGCACCGCCGATCCCGACGCGCTCGCCGATCTCCGCGTGCATGCGCTTGCGCCGCTGGCGGATCTGCGACCGGCGACAGCGGAGCGACTCGTCGAGACGTTGCGGTCGTGGCTGTTGCACCAGGGACGCCGGGACGACGTCGCCGCCGACCTGGTGGTGCACCCGCAGACGGTCCGATACCGGATGACGCAGCTGCGGCAGCTCTACGGCGAGGCGCTGAACGACCCCCAGACGATCGGCGAGCTCATGATCGCCCTCGCCACAGGTTGATGGGTGATGGGTGATGACCCCACCAGTTGGCGAAAGTCGTGTGGGGGTTCTCCCTATCCGTATGCCCTGAGCCGCACCTACCGTCCCCAAGGTGAGCGTTGGCATAGCGGGCAAAGCCCGGACCAAGACGGTCGGCAGCCGGACTGTCGCCTGGACGACGTACGGCGACCCGAACGGCAAGCCGGTCGTCTACTTCCACGGTGCCGGCGGCTCGCGGCTAGAGGCGGGGTTCTTCCACGCCGACGCCGAAGCCGCCGGGCTGCGAGTCATCTCACTCGACCGCCCGGGCAGCGGGCAGACCGACCCGATCGTCAAGCGCACGCTGCTGCAGAGCGTCGCCGACCTCGGCCCGGTCCTCGACGAGGAAGCTGTCGACCGGGCACCGGTCGCGGGCCTGTCCGCCGGCGGCATGTACGTCTGGGCGTCGGCAGAGGCCTATCCGGACCGCATCACGGCCGCCATTCCGGTCTGCCCCGCCATCAACGTCCAACCGTGGCCCGATGTCCAGGCCGCAATGGATCCGCGGATGAGGCTGATGTCGCGGCTCGCTCGCCGCGCTCCCGGGCTGCTTGCCGCGATCCAGCGCAAGCAGCAGAAGGGCTTCGAGCGACCCGACGGCCACGCGCGCTATGTGAAGGCGATGCGAAAGATCTCGCCCGCCGACGCCGTGGTGCTCGAGGATGAGGCGACCTACCTGCAGGTCCGCAGTACGTCGGATGAGGGCCGTCGCCAAGGGAACATGGGCGGCGAGGAGTTCGCGCTGCTCGTCAGCAAGTGGGGATTCGACCCGTCGCAGCAGTCGACGCCGTGCACCGTCATCTACGGGGATGTCGACCCGATCTCGCCGATGATCCGCGCGTGGCTCGCGCACGCTCCGAACGTGAAGGCCGTCGAGGTTCCCGGCGGCCATCTTCAGACCTGCTACGCCACTGGCCGCGCGGCTCTGCTCGACGCGTACGCCGCAGGACTCGCATGACGATGCGCCGGCTAGCAGTCCCAGCAGCAGTCGCGCTTTCCGCGGTCGCTCTCACGGCTTGCGGCACCACCGTCCCGCTGTCGACGCGCCGGTACGTCATGAACGGCGGCAGCGCGTCCGGTGTCAACGACGGGCTTGGCGACGCGGGTGGTCAGCTGTCGGACAACGGCAGTGGCATCACGACTTCACCGACGTCCGGTTCCGGTGGATTGACCGGGGCCGGAACTGGGGGGATCCCCGCGGCTGGCAACAGTGGCGGCGGTGGAGTGAACGTCGGCGTGCCCTCGCCCGGTCACTCCGCTGCCGCCGGGAAGCCGACTGCGACTGGCTACGACGCGATCCCGAAGACCGGCCGTGGGTGGGACGCGCACAACGTCTACATCGGCGTCACGACCGTCAACGACATCGGCACTGTGGCGACGGCGCTCGGGCTGAAGAACGCCAACCCGGGCAACCAGATGAAAGACGGCAAGGCCATGGTGGCCGAGCTCAACCGCGAGGGCGGCCTGTTCGGGCGCAAGGTCGTGGAGGTTGCCAACAACGTCTCGACCGCCTCGATGCTGGTCAACGCGCAGCAGGACGGCGCGCAGGCGTGCACCCACTTCACCCAGGACCGGCCCGTGGTCGCGGTGTGGAACACGCTGACCCCGCTCGACACTCCTACGTTCCGTACCTGCTTCGCGCAGGCGAAGATCCCGCTGTTGAGCGGCTCGATCGCGCCGACCGACACGGCCGCTCTCAACAAGCTGCACGGCTACGCGACGTCGGTCATCTCGCCGAGCTTCACCGACCTCGCGCCGGTGCTCGTCAGCCGGCTGAAGGCGAACCACTACTTCACCGGCTGGAACACCACGACCGGCGCACCGGGCAATGCGCCGGTGAAGGTCGGCATCATCGCGAAGAACGACCCGACCGGAACCCGCGCGGCGCAGATCCTCGCTGGTGAGCTCGCCCGCGCCGGCTTCCCGCCGGCCGCGCAGTTCAACTACACGGTCAGCTCCAGCGGTACGTCGAGCAACCTGTCCAGCGCGGTGCTGCAGTTCCGCTCCCGAGGGATCACGCACGTCTTCTCGACCGACAACGGCTACGGGATGTTCCTGCAGCAGGCGGACAGCCAGAAGTACTACCCGCGCTCTGCCATTACGACGTTCGACACCCCCGCGCTGCTGCGCACCAACGTGTCGAAGAAGGTGCTGATCGGCGCGATGGGGCTGGGCTCGGACCCCAGCATCGACGTCGACTTCGCGCAGGATCCGGGCTACGTGACGCCGGCCGAGAAGAGCTGCCTGCAGCAACAGGAGAGGTACCAGTCCTACAAGGGCCTGCGGTTCGCCGTGGCGATCGCCCTCGAGTACTGCGACGCGTTTCGGCTGATCAAGGCGGCCGCCCTCGCAGGTAGCGGGCTGACCGGACCGCAGATGGTCAACGGCCTGCAGCTGGCGGGTCCGCATTTCGTCCCGGCGATCACCTTCAGCAGCAACCTTCACACGAACGACTTCGCACTGCCTGGCGCCGGCCGCGATCTCGCGTTCCTCAGCGGGTGCGGCTGCTTTGCCTACACGTCCAGGACCAACTACCGGTTCGGGGGGTAGCGATG
Source organism: Mycobacteriales bacterium (assembly GCA_035545635.1). Taxonomy (GTDB): domain Bacteria; phylum Actinomycetota; class Actinomycetes; order JAFAQI01; family JAFAQI01; genus DASZTV01. The sequence goes on from DASZXY010000011.1 coordinate 197,802, forward strand.
GCGAGGTATACCCGTCGCGGCGTGAAGACCTCTGCGGGCATGTTGATGGTCGGTGAGTGGTCGGGCAACGGCCGCCCGGTCGTCGCGATTCACGGCATCAGCAGCACGCATCTGTTGTGGGGGTGGGCCGCTGCGGCGGCACCCGACGTCAGGATCATCGCGCCCGACCTGCGCGGCCGGGGGAGCAGCGTCGACGTACCGGGCCCGTACGGCATCGCCACTCATCGCGACGACGTGCTGTCGGTCATGGACTCGATGGGACTCGACAAGGTCGTGCTGGCCGGGATGTCGATGGGCGGGTTCGTCGCGACGGCACTCGCCAACTCCGCGCCTGACCGCTTCACCGAGATCGTGCTCGTCGATGGCGGCCCGCCGATGGCGTTGCCGCCGGCACCTAAGTCCGAGGCCGGCGCGAGCGACGAGCCGATGGCCGACCGGCTCGAGCGGACGAACCGAACCTTCGCCCGCGTCGAGGACTACAAGCGGAGTTTCATCGGCGGGGTGGGAGCGATGCTCGACCCGGACGACCCGCTGCTGACCGAGTACCTCCGCTACGACCTCGCCGGCCAGGCACCGGAGCTCGAGGTCCGGCTGGAGCCCGAGGCCGTGAAGCAAGACGCCGCTGACGTCTTCGGCTCGACGACGGCCGCGCACCGGATGGCTGCTCTGCACCACCCGGTGACCCTGCTGCACGCGCAGTGGTCGATCGGAGTCGACTCCGCCCCGGCCTACCCGAAGGACGTGGTCGATTCCTGGTGTGCGCGGCTGCCGCTGATGAAGGCTCGGCTGGTCCCGGGCGTCGACCACGCCGCGATCGTCATGTCGCAGGCCGGCGCCAACGAAGTGGCCGCCGAGCTGCAACGAGCGAGCGAGAAATGACGACCACGACAGCGGCAGTGGCCCAGGTCGTCGAGTGTCTCGGTCGGGCCGTGCCCCACGACCGCATCGTCGTCGACTCCGATGTGCTCGACAGCCTGTCGCGCGACCAGGCGGCGTGGGCGCCAGTCGGCAAAGCGGTCGCGGCGGTACGGGTACGGAACACGGCCGAGGTGGCCGCCGTGGTCAAGACGTGTGCGGAGCTCGGCGTTGCAGTGGTCGCGCGCGGCGCCGGCACCGGACTGTCGGGTGGCGCCAACGCTGTTGACGGCTGTGTCGTCATCGACCTGTCGCGGATGAACGCGATCGTCGAGATCGACCGGGACAACCTGATCGCCGTCGTCGAGCCCGGCGTCATCAACGACGACCTCAAGGCGGCCGTGAAAGAGGTCGGTCTCTGGTACCCGCCGGACCCCGCAAGTGCCCCTTGGTCGACGATCGGCGGCAACATCGCGACCAACGCCGGCGGGCTGTGCTGCCTGAAGTACGGCGTCACCCGCGACTATGCGATCGGCCTCGAAGCCGTCGTCGGTGGTTCCGCCGGGTACGGCACCGTCGCGCGCCTCGGTCGCCGTACGACTAAGGGGGTCGCGGGCTACGACCTGGTCGGCCTGATGTGCGGGTCGGAAGGAACCCTCGGCATCGTCACGCAGGCGACCGTCCGGCTCCGGCCACAGGTGACGGGTGTGCCACGCACGATCGTCGGAAGCTTCGACCAGCTCGTGCAGGCCGGAGAGGCAGTCGCGCTGATCACCCGGCGCGGCATCGTGCCGGTCGCCCTCGAGCTGCTCGATCGGTATTGCCTCGAAGTCGTCGAGGAGTGGAAGCACCTCGGGCTCAGCGTCGACGCCGAAGCGCTGCTGCTTGCGCGCGTCGACACTCCTGGCGAGTCGGGTGCCGCAGAGGCGCAGGCGATCGCCGACGCGTTCACCGAGTGCGGCGCGGTGTGGGCGGAGCAGTCGACCGATGACACCGAAGCCGAAGCACTGTTCGCAGCACGCCGCCTCGCATATCCCGCTCTCGAACGACTGGGTCCGGTGCTGACCGAGGACGTGTGTGTGCCTCGGTCGGAGGTGCCGGGGATGCTCGTCGCGATCGAGGAGGTCGGTCAGCGCTACGGCGTGAAGATCGCGAGCATTGCGCACGCCGGCGACGGCAACCTGCACCCGCTGATCGTCGGCGAGGCCGGCGACGGCAGGGTCAATGGTGAGGCCGGAGGCCTCAACGTCAATGGTGAGGCCGGAGGCCTCAACGCACCGCCAGCGGCGGCCGCGGCGTTCGAGGAGATCCTCGACGCAGCGATCGCGCGTCGCGGCACCGTTACCGGCGAGCACGGCGTCGGCATCCTCAAGGCCGGCGGCATGCAGCGCGAGGTCGACCCCGCCACCCAGACGCTGATGCGCGACGTGAAGCGCAGCCTCGACCCACGGCACCTGTTCAACCCGGGCAAGGTGCTCACCGACCGATGAGCCGGACGTCGAGTCGCGGGACTCTGCTCGCTCTCGGTGCCTTCGCCGGTGTCGCGGGTCTGCAGAGCTTCGGGGTTTCCATCTTCACCCCGCAGATCGCGACGTCGCTGAAGGTCACCGCGGTCTCGCTGTTGAGCGTGCGGGTTCCAGCGATCGCGGTTGAGCTGCTGCTGCCGCTTGCGATGCCCCTGTTGTCCGACGGACGTCGGCTGACAGTACGGGTGTGGACGCCGCGGATCTGCGCGCTTCTCGCGGCGCTGGTTCTCGCGTTGACCGGACAGGTCAGCGGCAGCTGGGCGCTCGTCGGGGTGCTGTCGCTCGGCGCACTGTTCGCCTCACCGGGTCGGGCGCTGAATGGGTCCCTCGCCGTGGCCGAAGCCGACGAGACCTTCCGGCTGCGTGCGCTGTCGGTCGTGCCACTCGGCCTGCTGCTCGGCCAGGCCGCGCTGACGCTCGGTGTCCTCGCGACGACCGCGAGCTGGGGCGGCGTGCTGACCGCCGCCGGAGTCATCGCCGTCGTAGTGGTCCCCGTCGGCATGTTCGTCCACCGTCCGGCTGAAGTGAACGCGGTCGTGCCGCCGCCGCGCGATGAGGTCCCGAACTGGGGAGAGCTCGGCCGCGCCTGGCGCGCGACGCCGTCACTGCTCGGTGCCGGGATCGCCCTCGCGGCGACCGGCTTGCTGCTCATGCCGTACGACGCCGTGCTCGCCATCTATCTGCGGCAGCACTTTCAGCTCCAGATCAACGGCGTCAGTGCCGTCTTCCTCGCGATGGCGTGGGTGGGAATCGTCGCCGTCGCGTTGTCGTCGTCCTACGGTGACCGGCTGCTTGCCACCCGGCCGGCGCGGCTGGCTCAGCTATCTGCGATCGCGCTCGGTGTCGCCTCCACACTCCTTCTCATCGGAGCGCTGGCCCCCGGCCGCGCCGCGGCGACGGTGCTCGTCGCGGTCGGGGCGGGAGTAGGCAACGCCCTCGTGCCCACTCTCGTCGGGCTCGGCATGGCGCTCACTCCGCGGACCCAGCGCACCGCGCTGTCGGCCGCGGCGGCGGCCCTCCTCGCCCTCGGCTCACTGGTCGGCGTCATCGTCGCGGTGTGCGTCGCCGACCGGTACGGCGTTCGCTACGCGCTGGTCGCCCTCGCCGGGGTCGGCGTGCTCGCCGCGGCCTGGTGGCAATACGCCGCGCGAAGCCTTCAGGTCGACCTCCAGCGGGCCGATCTTTCCCAGCGAAAGGCGGAAGCGCGGTCGGAGGGGGCCGCGTCGTCCGGGAATGGTTCACCCACCCCGAGCTCCTTGCTGGTGTGCGAAGGCGTCGACTTCTCCTACGGCTCCTTGCAGGTGCTGTTCGGGGTCGACGCGCACGTCGACGACGGCGAGATCGTCGGGCTGCTCGGCACCAACGGCGCGGGCAAGTCGACGCTGCTTCGCGTCATCTCAGGTCTCGGGATTCCGGAGCGTGGATCGGTGAGCTTCGCTGGCCGCGACATCACCTACCTCGATGCAGAAGCCCGCGTCCGGCTTGGCATCACCCAGGTTCCCGGCGGCAAGGCGGTCTTCCGCTCGATGAATGTGATCGAGAACCTGCAGAGCTTCGGCTACACCCTCGGTCGCGATCGCCGCGCGGTGGACGAGGCGATCGAACGCTGCCTCGAGGCGTTCCCCAGGCTCCGGGAGCGGAAGTCGTCGTCAGCAGCGATGCTTTCCGGCGGCGAACAGCAGATGGTCGCACTGTCGAAGGCGCTGATCCTGCGTCCGAAGGTGCTGCTGATCGACGAACTGTCGCTCGGGCTCGCGCCGGTGATCGTGAACCGGCTGCTCGACATGGTGCGCCGAATCAACGCCGACGGCACCGCGGTCGTCATCGTCGAGCAGAGCGTCACGACCGCGCTGTCGCTCGTCCACCGCGCGTACTTCATGGAGAAAGGCGAGGTCCGCTTCGACGGTCCAGCCGCTGACCTGATCGACCGGCACGACCTGCTGCGCGCCGTCTTCCTCGAAGGCGCAGCGAAGGGGGTCGTCACGTGACGACGTACCTCGCTGAGAACCGGGACCTCTTCCTACGTCGGCTCGCGGTCGCCGCCGGGTCGATCGTCGTGCTGTGGCTGTTGCTCGACTTCGTCCTGCCGGACGCCATCACGACCAGCCAGACCTCGACCGGTCACTGGCAGACGCCGCTCCCAGTGGTGGTTCTCGGGCTGATCACCGGTGCGTCGTACGGGATGCTCGCGGCCGGGCTCGTGTTGATCTACCGCGCGAATCGGATCATCAACTTCGCCCACGGCGAGGTTGGTGCGTTCGGCGCGTCGGTCTTCGCGATGGAAGTGTCGCGATGGCACATCCCGTACTGGGCGGCGTTCGTTCCCGCTCTTGCTGCTGCGGGCCTCGTGGGCGTGCTCATCGAGTCGAGCGTCATCAAGCCGCTGCGGAACCGGCCGTTTGTCATGAGCGTGGTCGCGACGCTGATCGCGGGCCAGGGCATCGCCGGGTTCGCTCAGGTGATCAACAGCCGTGCTGCCAATGTGGGCAGCGTCATTCCGCAGCCGGTGGGCCTGCCGAGCTTCAGCATCGGCGCGCTTCTGGTGACGCCGTCCTATACCGGCATTCTGATCATCGCGCCGATCGCGGTTGCTGCCGTCGGGCTGTTCCTGAAGTTCACCCGAGTCGGCCGAGGCATCCGGTCCGCCGCCGACAACGCGGACGCGGCGCGCATGGCCGGCATCCCGGTGAATGCCATGAGCGCCATCGCCTGGGCGATCGCGGGGGGTCTGGCCGCGCTCACGGCCATCCTCACCGCACCTGCCGGCGGCCTGTCGAGTGGCGACAGCTTCGGCCCGAGTCTGCTGTTGATCGCGCTGACCGGCGCGGTGCTGGCGCGCATGCGCAGCCTGCCGCAGGCGATGATCGGCGGCCTCGCCCTCGGCGTGCTCGAACAGCTGCTGACCTGGAACTCGTCGAATCCGGGCCTGGTCGAGATGGCGCGGCTGGTGGTCATCGTCGTGGCGCTGCTGATCCAGCGACAGGCGGTCGGACGTAACGAAGACAAGGGCTCCTGGGCCGTCGTGCAGTCGGTCCGGCCGCTGCCAGCAGTCGTACGCCGGCTGCCGGCGGTGCGCGTGCTCGAGAAGGCGCCTTGGATCGTCCTGTTCGCGGCCCTCGCTGTCGTGCCGGCCGTCATCGACAACGGGCACAGCATCGAGCTGTCGATCACGTTCGCGGTGACCATCACCGCTCTCGCCCTGGGGGTGGTTACCGGGCTCGGCGGACAGCTGTCGCTCGGCCAGTTCGGGATCGCTGCATTCGGCGCGTTTGCTTCGTATGAGATCTCCCGGCGAACCGGCAACTACGTCGAGGCCTTCGCTTACGCCGGGGTCATCGGCGCAATGGTGTCCGTGCTGCTCGGCCTTCCGGCGCTCAAGGCTCGCGGGTTGATGTTCGCGGTCACGACACTCGCCTTCTCGCTGGTCGTGCCGGATTACCTGCTCGGTCAGTCGTGGCTGCTCGGCCCGGGGCGCGATCCCGGTCGGCCGATCATCGCCGGTCACCGGCTGACGTCCGGGCACTCCTACTACTACGTCGCGCTCGTGACACTGCTCGTCGCGTTGTGGTTCGCGCGCAGCGTTCGAAGCGGTGGCCTTGGTCGCCGCCTGACGGCGGTGCGCGACAACGAAGACGCAGCGCGGGCGTTCTCGATCAGCGCCGTCTGGACCAAGGTTCAGTGCTACGCGCTCGCCGGCGGTCTGACCGGCATCGCGGGCGCGATGTACGGCCACTCGTTGGCACTGATTGGTTCTGACGGCTTTCCGGTCACTCAGAGCATCCGCATCGTGGAGATCGCAATCGTCGGTGGCATCGGCGCGCTGTCGGGTCCGCTGTTCGGCGCACTGGTCGTCGACGGACCGACCTACTTCACCATCGGGATCCTCGGGAACCTGCTGCTGACGCAGTTCTACCTGCTCGTCGTCCTCTACATGCCGGCGGGAGTGGTGCAGCTGCCCCTGATGGCGCGCAACCGCGTTGCCGCCTGGCTCGCGAGTCGCGCCGGCGTCGACTTCGCGGCCGCGGTTGCCGAGGAGCGCGGCATCACCGAAGCGACTGGCTCACGTGGCGACCTGCCGCTGTTCGCGCGTCCCGCGCACCGCCGCGTCACGAGTGGCGGCGTACTGCTCGACATCCGCGGGCTCGACAAGTCCTTCGGTGGCATCCACGCGGTCAGCGGCTTGTCCTTCGACGTACGCGAAGGCGAGACGCTCGGCCTGATCGGTCCGAATGGCGCCGGCAAGACGACGACGTTCGAGCTGGTCGCCGGCTTCGTCAGGCCCGACAGCGGGTCGGTTCACTTCCGAGGTGAGGACATCACCCGCCGTACGCCGGAGGCGCGCGCCCGGATGGGGCTGATCCGGTCCTTCCAGGACGCGGCACTGTTCCCGACGCTCACTGTCGCCGAGTGTGTCGCGCTTTCCCTCGAGCGCTCTGCGCCGACGTCCGTCGCTCTCAACGCGCTTGGCATCACGCCGGGCGAGCGCCGCAAGCTCACCCAGGCCGCTGAGCTGCTCGACTGGATGGGACTGTCGCGCTACCGGGCCAGCACGATCGGCGAGCTGTCGACCGGCACCCGTCGCATCACGGAGATCGCCTGCCTGGTCGCGCTGCAGCCGGAGCTGCTCCTGCTCGACGAACCGTCCTCCGGCGTCGCGCAACGGGAGACCGAAGCTCTTGGTGAGCTCCTCGCGCGGCTGCGTGCTGAGCTCTCTCTGACCATGGTGATCATCGAGCACGACATGCCGCTCGTGATGGGCTTGTCCGACCGCATCCTCTGCATGGCGGACGGCGAGCAGATCGCGCTTGGCACTCCCGATGACGTTCAGCGCGATCCTGCAGTGATCACTGCCTACCTCGGCGGCGAGGTCACGGCGCCGAGAGAAACAGCGGAGGCAGTCGCATGAAACGAGCTCTCGAGCCCCGCGCGTTCACAGTGCTGGGCATCCTGCTCATCGCTGCAGGCTGCGCGCTGCTCGGTGTCGCGTGGGGCCTCGCCGCTGGTCAGACACTCGTCTCGTTGCAGCTTCCATACCTCCTGTCCGCCGGCTTACCCGGCGTCGGCCTGGTCATCGTCGGGGTCGGCCTCGTCGTGGTCGGCGCCCGTGAGTCCGATGTGCGGGCGCGACGACGCCAGCACGCGGAGCTGCTGACTCTGCTCGGGTCGCTGCGTGACGAGGTCGCGTCGTTGCGCGAAGCGCCGGCCCCGAAGCCGCGCCGGACCCGGAAGGCTGCGCAGTGAGGCGCTCCAACCCCGCGCTGCCGAGCCTGCTGGTGTTCGGCGGGCTGGTTGTTGCCGGCTTCGTGGTGATGGGTGTCGCGTGGCGGCTCGCGGCACGCACCCTTGATGTCAGCCTCCAGGTGCCGGCACTGATCAGCGGTGGCATCGGCGGTCTGGTTCTGATTGTCGTCGGTACCGCGCTGTTCGTCTCGCAGCTCGGCCGACTCCGCGCCGCTGACGAGCGTGCTGAGCTGGACGAGGTTCTCGACCGAACGTCGGAGATCGTGCAGGCGATGCGCGCCGCGAGGGAAGCCCGATGATTCTTGTCACACGGTTGGCTGCTGCGCTGTTCGCTGCTGTCTTTCCGATCTCTCCCGCGGCGTTGCACTCCGCGGATGCGCCATCAAGCGTGAGCCCGCAGATCACAACAGCCGCATGGTTCCAGCCGGACCCACTGTGCTCGACACCGCTCGGATGCGGCGCGATCCCGTTACCCGCGCTGAGTCCCTACCCGAAGGGCACGTACCACGTCGGCGCTGCGCTCGGCCGCCAGACCGCGCGCGCCTTCATCGGGGTCACGCTGAGCGAGCGGGCGCAGACCGCGCGCGGTGGCACGCTGTCCATCCCGCTCGACACCAGCCCGGGGGACGGCAGCGTCGCGCCGAACACGGCGAGCATCAACGTCTGCGTGATCTACCAGAGCCTGACGGCGGTAGAAGGCGGCTTCGACGGTGCGCCCTCGCCTAACTGTCTGCCGGCCGCTCCGGCGAAGTACGTCGCGAAGCCGGCACCACATCTGGTTGCGGACCTCAAGCCCCTTGGCGGCAAGCTCGGCGGCGTCAAAGGATTCGCGCTGCTTCCCGCCTCGGCGAAGCCGACGAGTGCGTGGCACGTCGTGTTCCAGCTGCCGACCGGCGATGCGCCGAAGTCGTCGCTGCCGAAGCTCACGCTCCTGATTGGCAAACCCGCCGCGCACCACCCGGAGAATCCCGAGCCGACCGTGCGCCACCACAACGAGTCAACCCAAGCGGGTGCGGCCCTGCCTGCGGGCCCGGAGCCTGAGCTGCCGCCTGCCGTGACCGTGACCCAGCCGAAGGACCCGAACCCGGTGGTGGCACCGACGCGGCCGGTTGGGCACTACGTGACGGTGGGCTATCAGTACCCGGAGGTCTGGCTGCTGCCGCTCGTTTCGATCGTGCTCGTGCCGTTCACGATCCGTGCGATGACGAGGGACTTGACCCGCGAGCGTTAGCCGCTGGCCGGTAGGCCCGGCGCAATCGTCAGACGCGGAGAGAGCTGAACGGCTCGAACCAGATGGTCTTGCCGCTCCCGGAGCTGTTGACCAAGGACAGCCCCCATCGGCCGCAGGCGTCCAGCAGTGTGAGCCCCCGGCCGCCGAGGGCGTCCTCACCCGCCTCCCGCCGTACCGGGGCTGTCGGCGACAGGTCGGTGACCTCGATCCGGACCTGGTCGGAGGCGCCGACCTGCAGCGTCACGCACAGCGGGGTCTGCGCGTGCGTGCATGCGTTGGCGACGAGCTCGTCGACGCCGAGTACGGCGCACTCGATCAGGTCGGGGCGGCCAAGCGCCGACAGGCAGTCGCGCACGTAGTGCCGCGCCTCGCCGGCGGAGGCTGCTTCGGGCGGGAGCTGCAGGGGGCGACAGGTGACGAGACGCTCGGCAAGGCTCGCGGCTCCGGAAAGTGCGCCCAGTCTCATGTCGTCCCCGTTACGGGATTGACTTCGCTCGCGAGTCAGAGTCGGCCTCCGCTGCAGTGAGATCGACGGTCTTGGGGCGCTCGCCGGGGATGGTGCGGGCGCCTTCGATTCGCCGGATGGCTTCAAGCTGTTCGGGGGAGGCCGCGAGCTCGCGGCGGCCCGAAAGGCTGATCCGGCCCAGCGCCATCGCGGCCAGGAACAGGATCAACAAGCCGACACCGGTGAACATGCCGACGCGCTCCCACACCGCCTGGGTCGAGTCACCGACCGGGTTGCCGATGTAGCCAACGTTCCACAACGGCGACAGGGTGGTGCCGAGGACGAACCAGGCACCACCGGCGGCCGCGATCAGTGCGCCGGACATCGCCGACGCGCGATCGGCGGTTGCGGTCAACAGCGCGCCGCCGAGGAATGCGGCTGCGCCGGGAAGCACCTCGAGCCAGCCGCGGGCGGCCGTCCAGGACCACGTGTTCGAGGGGCTGTAACCGAAGCCGAACGCGTGTCCGAAAAACGGAATCAGCGCGCCCCAGGCTCCGAGCAGCATGAGCAGCAGGCCGGCGACCGTGCCCCGGCGACGGGGCATCCAAAGCCGGCTCGGGGTGTCCATCGGTCCTAGGGCATGGGTCCCTCGCGCCATGATCGCCGCTCCTTTCGAAGCCGGGCGTGAGCCCGGAAAGGCTTCGAAAGAGGCGTTCCCGGTTTGCTGGCGGTTACGCCGTGAGGTTGCCGGCAGTCACCTGCGGTCAGGACCAGCGGACGCGGACTCGCTTCCAGCGGTCGGCCACCGTGGCGTCGCCACTGATCTCGACGGTGGCGGGCCGATTCCACAACCACAGGTACACCTGGGTCGGCGTACCGGAGATTGTCACGTCGCAGCCATCGGCGGCGCCGTCGGTCGACGAGGCAGCGCCTTGTTCATGGAGATCGATCCGCCAACCCGTTCCGTCGCCCGGTTGGAGCCAGATCGACCCGGGCTCGAACGCGCGCGGCCGAGCGCCGAAGCCGCGCAGCGTCTCATCGATCCCGTCGTGCGCCAGCTCGTCGCTGAACTCGGCGACCGAACCGGCGGCAGCGGCAGCGTCGGCGCGGTGCACGGCCGTCTCCAGCGCCTGGCGCCGCGCCCAGAACGCGAGCGGAGAGGGCGCGGGCAAGAACGTGAAGCACTCGACGTCGGCCGGTGCGTGGCGAAGTGTCTCGACGAGTGCGCGGTGGCCCTCCCCGTACCAGGCGAGCAAACCGGCGTCATCGGGCAGCGGGCCGACCGCCGCATCGCCGTCGCCGTTCACGCCGTCGAGCCGACCGGCGACGATCGCCGCTGCCCAGCGGTGGACGTAGCCGATGTGACGTAGGAGATCCCCGACAGCCCAGTCGGGACAACCTGGCACGGGATCGCCCAGCGCTGCGGTCGATGCGGCGTCGGCGAGCTGGAGGCCCTCGTGCTCGAGCGCGTCGATGTGTGCCGCGATGTCCATCAAGTCAGTGTCACATCCGCCTGCGACACTCCGTCTGACTGGTGAGACCGCAGAACAGGGGGCTTTGCATGACCGCGCCGGAGACCGCTCTCGACCCGCGCCGATGGAAGGCGCTTGCGCTGCTGGGCGCGATCCAGTTCATGCTCGTGCTCGACGTCACCGTGGTCAACGTCGCACTTCCGCAGATCCAGGACAGCCTCGGCTTCTCCAAGCCCGGGCTCGCGTGGGTCGTGAACGGCTACGTGCTGATGGCAGGCGGCCTGCTGCTGCTCGGCGGGCGGCTCGCCGACATCGTCGGTCGGCGCAAGCTCTTCCTCATCGGCGTCACGCTGTTCGCGGTGGCCTCCGCCACGTGCGGCGCCGCGCAGGACCCCGCGATGCTGGTGATCTCACGCTTCGTGCAAGGTGCTGGTGAGGCCCTCGCCGCGCCGGCGTCGCTCGGCCTGATCGCGGTCCTGTTCCCCGATCCGGCGGAGCGAGTCAAGGCGCTCGGGATGTGGGGTGGCATCGCGGGACTCGGCGGTACGTCGGGCACGGTCATCTCCGGCGTCCTCGTCAGCTACGCGAACTGGCGCTGGATCTTCTTCGTCAACGTGCCGGTCGCGCTCATCGCGTTGTGGCTGACCCCGCGCCTGGTCTCGGAGAGCCGGATGGTGCGCGAGACCCACGGGCACCCGGACTACTACGGTGCCGCGACCGCGACCGGTGGCCTGATCGCGGTGGTCGACGGCTTGCTCAACGCCGCCAAGCACGCGTGGGGGGACTGGCAGGTGCTCCTGCCGCTCCTCGGCGGCCTGGCGCTGCTCGGGTTGACCGTCCTCATCGAGTCCCGTTCCAGTGACCCGCTGATCCCGCTCGAGTTCTTCCGCAACCGCACTCGCGTCGCGACCAACGTCGTCACGCTCTTCTTCACCTCCGCGTTCTTCTCCTACTTCTTCATGCTGACGCTGTTCGAGCAGCAGGTCTTGCACTGGTCACCGGTCCGGGGTGGTCTGTCCTATCTCCCGTTCGGCATCTTCATCGGCGTCGGCATCGGCATGGGTACCGCGCTGATGCCGAAGCTCGGGGTGAAGACGTTGCTGACCATCGGCTTCGTGCTGTGCGCGGTCGGCATCGGGCTCACGTCGGGCATCGACATCCACTCTCACTACTGGTCGGGCATCGTGCCCGGGATGGTGATCCTCGGGCTCGGCTCCGGCACTTGTTTCCCGACGATGGGCAACGCGGCGTTGCACGAGGTGACCGGCCAGGACTCCTCGCTCGCGTCCGGCGTGCAGAACGCGATGCAGCAGGTGGGCGGAGCGATCGGCCTGTCGTGCCTCGTCACCATCGGGCTGCGACATGCCGCCGGGCAGATGGCGAGCGGCGTGATCCCGCCGATTGCCTACACCCATGGCTTCGTGCTCGCCTACCACGTCTCGGTCGGGCTGTTCGTGGCCGGGGCGTTGTTCGTCCTCGTCTTCTTCGAGCACGTCGTCGCAACGCCGCGCAACCCTGAGCTCGAGGTCGCCGACGCGGCCGCCGCGCCGGCCTAACGGCCGATCTGGGTCAGGCCCGCGGGCAACCCGAAGATGCCCGCCTGCGGACCAGTCCGGGCGATCGACCGGTAGTGCCGCTCGGCGAACCACCAGGTGCCGTCGACCTTGCGATAGCGGTCGGAGTACAGCCCATAAGCCGTGTTCCAGTCCTCGATTGCGGTCTCGTGACGGATCTCGCACATGAAGATGCGGCCGATCGCAGCCTCCCCGGTCACCTCGAGGACGGAGTTGAGGATGACGAACTGGAAGTGGTCGAACCGCTCGCACGCTGCGCTGACGAACGCGATGAACTCGGCCGTGCCGGTGAAGGTCTTCGCCGGTGATGAAACAGTGTCGACCTCGACCGTGACGTCCGGAAGGAACAGCCGCTCGAGCTCCGGCCAGGCGCGACGGCTGACGACATCGGCGTACGCCGACTGCAGCCGCTGCAGCTCGATGACGTCGGTGCTCACGGAGAGACCTTCGGTGCGGCGGTCTTCGGCTGCGCGTCGGGGATGTCGATCGGGATCTCCTCGCCGAGCCGGAAGCCGGGAGTGAGCTCGAGCTCGTCGCCGCTCCAGAACTTGCCCGGGTCATACCAGCTGGCGTGCCGTTCCTTCGGGAGCAGGCCCATCTCCTGGTAGGTGATCGCGACGACCTCCGCGCAGTACGCCGTTTCGCGCTTGTCGTCTCCCGGAGTCGCCTTGCGGGGGAGCCGGCCGCCGAACCAACCGGCCGCGAGCGCCCTGGTCGTCGGGAACGGCGTGCCGTCGAGCCGGGCGATCGTCTTCAACAACGCGTCCTCCGCCTGGCGCGACACCTCGCCATCGAGCTGGCGAAGCCAGCCTTGCTGCCCGTAGCGGTTGGCCCACACCAACGCCGAGTCCCGCAGGTCGTGCAGCTGCACGCCGCGCTGGTAGTTGCCGGTCCACATGTCGATCAGCGACTTTCCGAGCTCGGCGTGCCACATCAATGGCGGCAGGTCGTCGAGCACCACCGCCATCCCCACGTGGTTGACCGGCGCGTTCGTCAGCGTCCGGATCGCCCGATCGGCGCCGGAGTGGCCACGGAACAACCACAGGTCACCGGTGCGAGTCAGCTCGACGGCCGCGTCGAGTGACATCGTCGGCGTGGTCACGCGCACAGTGTGTACGTTGCACGGGTGAAGTGGTGGAAGGTGGTCGGTCTCGCCGGCCTTGCCGGCGTCGCGGCCACGGGCGTTGTCGTCGCGCGCCGCGAGCGCCAGCGCCGGGCGTTCACGCCGGACCAGGTCCGCGACCGGCTGCACGCGCGCTACGCGGAGATCGCCGCCAAGTAGTCGCGCGGATGGCGTCGTACGCTGCCGCGATGCCGTTGTTCTCCTTCGAAGGTCTCTCGCCAAGAATCCATCCCGACGCCTTCATCGCACCGACCGCGTCGATCGTCGGTGACGTCACGATCGAGGAAGGCGCGTCGGTCTGGTACGGCGCGGTGCTGCGCGCGGACTTCGGACCGATCGTCGTGAAGGCCGGCGCGAACATCCAGGACGGCGCCGTCGTCCACGGGGCGGGTCTCGTCGAGATCGGGCAAGGCGTGACCGTCGCGCACCAATGCGTGGTGCACGGCGCGATCATCGGCACGGAGGCGTTGATCGGAAACGGCGCGATCGTCCAGGACGGCGCACGAATCGGCGAGCGCGCTCTCGTTGCCGCGGGCGCGCTGGTCCCACCGAACGCCGTCGTCGAGCCGGGCACGCTTTTCAGGGGCGCCGCGGGTGCGTCCGCCGGCCCGCTCTCCGCCGGTGCCGCGCACTGGGTAGAGACGAACCCGGAGGAGTACCGGAAACTCGCTCGCCGCCACATCGCGGGCACTGTTCTCATAGAGACCTGACACCGAGGGGGAAGCGCCATGCTCGAGCTGCGGCCCAACTGCGAGAACTGCGACCGTGACCTGCCGAACGGCGATCCGGATGCGCGGATCTGCACCTTTGAGTGCACGTTCTGCGCGAGATGCGTCGAGTTGCTGAATGACGTCTGCCCCAACTGCGGTGGCAACCTCGTGCTGCGTCCGACTCGGCCGGAAGGTCTGCTGGCGATGTCACCTCCATCGACCCAGCGCGTCGTCAACCAGCATGTGCCGGTTCCGCAATGAAGCTCGGTGCAGGCCGGCTGAGCAGCGCGAGTCTGATGTTGTCGGGCCTCGCCGGCGTCGTGAATCCGGCTACCTTCGCCGACGCGCTGAAGCTGACTCCGGCGAATTCGCGCGGACTCACCGAGACCCGCGCCGGGCTCGGCGGCGGGTACGCCGCATTGGGAGCCTGGGCCTTCGTCTTCGACAGCCGCGCATCACGGGCGGCCGTGGGCGTCACCTGGCTCGGCGCGGGCACTGCTCGGGTGGTCGGGATGAAGCTCGACGAGCCGGAGCCCGACGCCATCTTCTGGCTGTCCCTCGCCATGGAGCTCGGTCTGGGTCTCGCGTCGCTCGCGTCGGCGTCCAAGCGCCGCGCCTAGAGGTCCTTGGCGAGCACCTCGAACATCAGGTCCGGCCGTCGTGGGCGGCCGAACCGCTCGTCGCCGTACGGGAACGGCTCGTTCGCGCCGGTACGTCGATAGCCGCGTCGCTCGTACCAGGCGATCAGCTCCTCCCGCTGCACGAGCACCGTCATCTCCATCCGGGTCGCGTCCCAGAGCTCCCGGGCCCGCCGCTCGGCCTCATCGAGGATGACCTTGCCGATGCCCGCGCCCTGCAGGGCCGGGCTGACCGCGAACATCCCGAAGTACGCCGCATTCCCGTCGCGTCGGCGTAGTTCGCAGCACCCGCGAAGCTCGTTGCCGTCGAAGCCGAGCAGCACGAGCCGGTCGTCGGCCTCGACGATGCTGAGGACAGCCGCCGCATCGGTTCGCTGGCCGTCAAGCAGGTCGGCCTCGGTCGTCCAGCCGGTGCGGCTGATGTCGCCGCGATACGCGGATTCGACGAGCGCTACCACCGCGTCGACGTCGTCGCTTGTGGCGGCGCGAAACGACAGCCGGCTCATCTCGCCGACGGTAGCGGCCTGACCTGTAACGCCGACTCGGGCTCGTCCGCTGTCGTCACTGAATGTCTCCTCGGAACAGGAAACAACCATGAACAGACCAGGTTTGCTTCTCCTGACCGCATCGACCGGAGCCGCACTCGTCACGGCGGTCGGCCCAGCGGCTGCCGTGACGCCCAACGATGACACCCCGGTGGCGTCCGACGGCTACAGCCTGTCGATCGCCGTCGCCACGACGTCCATCGATCCTGGCGCCTCGGACACGGTGTCGGGCGTACTGACCAAAGCGGGAGTTCCGCAGGCCGGGGACACGGTCCGGCTGCGCGCGTGGTCCAACCATCGCCGGCACCACCGCTTCCACCGGGTGGGGTCCGCTACGACGGGAACCGACGGCAGCGTCAGCTTCATGGTCACGCCGAAGGCAAGCACGCACTACCGCCTGGTCTTCCGTGCCGCCTCCCCGACTGCGACCGCCTCGCCGTCCCCGACGACCCCCACTGGACGCCTGGGCGCTCGCAGCAAGGTCGCGACGGTTCACGTCCTTCGTGAGACCTCGTTGTCGGTCCGGACTCGCGACGCGCGTCGCGGCGAGATCGTCCAGGGCGAGCTGCGTGGCGGCGGACACGCGCTGCGGGGCCGGAAGGTGCTGCTGCAGGAACGCGCCGTCGGCGACGACAGCTGGAACCCGGTTGTCGCCCACCGGACTCGACGCCACGGTGTCGTGATGTTCCGGATCACCACTCCGCAGGTTCCCGAGGAGTTCCAACTCGTCTACGCGGGCGGACCGAACTACCGCGGTTCTTCCAGTGGCGTCGTTACTATCGGCTAGCAAGGAGAATGGCGCGATCCCACCGCGCGTGGTTCAGATGAGATGGGGACAACGCTCATCGGCAAGCAGCCGTCTCGACACGCTCGTACGCGGGGCCCGGAAGTGGGCGCTGCCGACGAGCCGCTGGACGACGCACTTCGCCGGGCTCGCGCCGGCGACGAGACCGGTTTCGTCGAGCTGTGGCGAGACCTCCACCCTCGGCTGCTCCGGTACCTGCGGGTGCGGGCGCGCGGAAACCACGAGGACGTCGCCGCTGAGACCTGGCTCCAGGTGGTCCGCGATCTCGGGAGCTTCAGCGGCAACGCTGACGGATTCCGGGCCTGGCTGTTCACGATGGCCCGACACCGAGCGATCGATGCGGCACGCGCCGCGGCGGCCCGGCCGGCGTTGTCCGTCCCGGACTTCACTGCCGTGGGCCGGCCGCCGACGGCCGCTCCCGCAGAGGCCGAGGCGCTCGATCGGATCTCCACCGAGCGGGCGATCGCACTGGTCCGTCGGCTGCCGCCCGACCAGGCGGACATGGTCATGCTGCGCGTCGTCGCGGGGCTCGACGTACCGACCGTCGCCGAGATCGTCGGCAAGTCCCCTGGGGCCGTCCGGGTCAGCGTGCACCGGGGGCTTCGAGCGCTCTCACGCGATCCCCAGATTCGATCGGAAGTGGTGTGATGCGTCACCGCGACGATGACCTGTCGCCGTTCCGTGAGGATCCGGTCGTCAAGGCGCTGACCGCACCGGCCACCGAGGCGGAGCTCGCCCACGAGCCGGACGCGCTCGCTGCTTTCCGTGGCGCGTCGCCGGTGCCGCCGCAGCGGCGCCGTTCGGCGGCACGCGTCGCCACCGGTACGACGGTGGCGGTGCTGACCCTCGCCGTCTCTGGCGGCGTCGCGGCGGCCTACACCGCGAACCTGCCGGACTCCTGGCAGCAGAAGGTCTACAAGCAGTTCCACTCGATCGGCGTGCCGGCTCCGAAGCACCACACGACGAGCGCCACCACCTCTGCGCCGCCGACGATCGCGGCCCCGGCACCGTCGACCGTGACGACGCCGTCGCCGTCGAGCACCCGAGCCGGCACGCCGAAGCCGACGAAGACGCCGACGACCGAGCCGTCAGCGACCACGTCGCCGCAGCCGACCTCGTCGTTGCCGGTGACCGTTCCGACGCCGGCTGAGACCGCGCCCACCTCGCCGACGACGTCGCCCACCGCCAGCGAGGCTCCGGCGCCTGCGCCGGGTGGGCAGCTGCAGATCAGGGTCTCCCCAGGGAACCGGGTCTCGGCGGGGACCCAGCTGACCGTGGCCGGAAAGCTCACGGCGCCCGACGGCACGCCCGTCGCGGGCCGCCGGGTCGCGCTGGTTGAGCGGGTCGCCGGCGCGCCCGGTCGGCAACGGCTGGCGACCGGCGTGACCGCAGCCAACGGCGAGGTGACGATCACCGGCCCCTCGGCCGAGCGCAACCTCCGGCTCGTGCTGCGGGCCGGGCATCACGTGCGCAGCGAGGTTCAGCGCATCGTCGTCATCCCGACCCTGAACATCCAGGTGCCGTCGACTCCTCCTGGCGCTACCGCTGTGACCGTCACGATCATGGTGAGTGGCGGCCAGGCGGGCGATGTCGTGGTGGTGCGAGGGCCGGGTGCCCGTGACGGACGGCGGGCCACGATCGACAGCTCGTTGCGAACGACCTTCACGCTTCCGGTGTCGCAGACCCAGTCGCTGCACTACCGCGCGATCGTCCACCGCACCCGGGTGCATGCCGGTCATTCGCTCGCGTTCTACGTGCCTGCCAGCGGAGGTTAGTAAGGTCCCTGGCCATGGCAGATGTTGCGCCGTACCTGGTCGGACGCGGAATCTCGGACGTCACCGGTGAGGTCTCGGGCTGCGGCCTGCTTGGCTACGGCAAGGCTGACCAAGTCTCGAAGGGGCTGCACACCCGCCTGCGGACGCGTGCGTTCATCTTCGTCGACCCGTCCTCGGACAACCGGGTCCTGATCTGCGTCAGTGATCTGCCGCTGATGTTCGACAGCGTCCACCGCGAGGTCCTGCGCCGCCTCGCGTCGATGTACGGCGGCACCTACACCGACGTCAACACGATGCTGACCGTCACCCACACCCACTGCGGACCCGGCGGCTACTCCCACCACCGGCTTTACAACATGACCACCCACGGCTTCCATGCGCTGACGTTCGGCGCGATCGTCGATGGGATCGTCGAGGCGGTGGACCGCGCGCACGCGGACATCGCGCCGGCGACGCTGACGCTCTCGCGCGGAAAGCTCGAGGACGCGAGCGTCAACCGCTCGCCGCAGTCGTTTGCCCGAAACCCCGAGGCCGACAAGGCGCACTTCCCGGATGCGATCGACCCGCAGACGACGCTGCTTCGGGTCGAGCGCGGTGGTCGGGTGGTCGGGGCGATCAACTGGTTCGCCACTCACGGTACGAGCATGACCAACAAGAACTGCCTCGTCAGCGGTGACAACAAGGGGTACGCGGCCTACCACTGGGAGCGTGTGGTCTCTGGCGTCGACTATCTCGCCGGACCCACGCCGGACTTCATCAGCGCGTTCGCGCAGACCAATACCGGCGACATGTCGCCCAACCTCAACCGCAGGCCGGGGAGTGGCCCGACCGAGGACGAGTTCGAGAACACCCGAATCGTGGGCCAGCGGCAGGCTGAGGCGGCGGCTGCACTGGCGGCTGCCGAAGGCGTCACCGTCAGCGGTGGCGTCGACGCCCGCATGACCTACGTCGACATCGGCAATGTCACCGTCAGCCCGGAGTTCACCGGCGACGGCCGCGAGCACCGCACGACTCCCAACATGGGTGGCGCCGCCGCACTCGCGGGGACGGACGAGGGCCCCGGCTTCTGGCCCTTCAAGCAAGGCCGCAACCGGTTCGTCGATGCGCTGAGCCGCGCGACGTACTACCGCTTCTCCGAGCGGCTGCGTGACTCGCAGTCGCCGAAGGGAATCATGCTGCCGGGCGGGGTGATGAACCGGCTCGCGCCGTTCGTGCAGGAGCGGGTTCCCGTCCAGTTGCTGCGCATCGGGCGGCTCTACCTGATCGGCATCCCGGGCGAGGTGACGATCACCGCCGGCCTGCGGATGCGCCGCGAGGTCGCGTCGGTCGTCGGTGCTGACCTCGACGACGTCCTTGTCGCGGGCTACAGCAACGCCTACATCCACTACGTCACGACCCCGGAGGAGTACGAGGAGCAGCGCTACGAGGGTGGCAGCACGCTGTTCGGCAAGTGGGAGGCGCCGGCATTCACCCAGATCGCGGTGCAGCTCGCGACCGCGATGCGCGACAAGACCAAGGTCGGTCGCGGCACGCCGCCGCCCGACCTCTCGCACGGTCAGAAGTCGCTCCGCAAGGTGAAGCCGGACGGTCGTGCATCCGGTCGGGGATTCGGTGACGTGCTCTCGGCGCCGCGCGGTCGCTACTCCCGTGGTGACCAGGTGGAGGTCGCGTTCGCGGGGGCGAATCCGAACAACGACCTGCACCGCGGTGGCACGTACCTCGAGGTCGAGCGTGACGTCGACGGGTCGTGGCAGCGGGTGGCAGATGACGGTGACTGGGCGACGAAGCTGCACTGCCGCAAGTCCGACGGGGGGATGCGGATCACGATCACCTGGGACGTGCCGGCCGAGGCAGAGCCGGGCGACTACCGGATTCGCTACCACGGTGACGCCGCCGACGCGGACGGCCGCGTGACGGCGTTCACGGGGACCAGCCCGACCTTCGCGATCATCTGACGTGTAAACAGGACGAGTGACGAGCGAGGACTGGACCGCCCCCGGCGTCTACGAGGTCGTGCCGGGAGTGCACCGCATCCCGCTGCCACTTCCCAACGACGGGCTCCGCGCCGTCAACGTCTACGCCGTCACAGGACCCGACGGTCCGGTCCTGATCGACTCCGGCTGGGCTGTCGCGAACGCTCGCGAGCTGCTGCAGTCAGGCCTTCGTGAGGTCGGCGCCGAGCTCGGCGACGTGCAGCGCTTCCTGGTCACGCACATGCATCGCGACCACTACAGCCAGGCGATCCACCTGCGGCAGGACTTCGGCACGCGGGTCGCCTTGGGCGCCGAGGAGCGATGGTCGCTCGAGCTCGTGAGCCGCCCCGGTCGCAAGGCGGCGGAGGAGCAGGTCGCGCTGCTGACGGCTCTCGGCGCATCGGACATCGCGGAAAAGATGCACAAGGGCAGCCGCGGTCATCACGACCCTGCGGAGTGGGAGCTGCCCGACGAGTGGCTCCGCAGCGACCAGATGATCGATGCGAACGGGCGCAACCTCGAGGTCGTCGAGACGCCGGGCCACACGCGCGGTCACGTCGTCTTCTACGACACCGCCAACAGCCTGCTGTTCGCCGGCGACCACGTCCTTCCGACCATCACCCCCTCGATCGGCTTCGAGCCCGCGATGACCGACGACCCGCTCGGGTCATTCCTCGACTCCCTCGCCATCGTCCGAGCCCGACCGGACGCGATGCTGCTGCCGGCGCACGGCCCCGTCGTGGCGAGCGCCCACGCGCGCGTCGACGAGCTGGTCGAGCACCACCGTGTCCGGCTGAACCAGATGTGCGATGCCCTCGCGAGCGGCGCGGACACCGCAGCTGCTGTCGCAGGCATCGTCACCTGGACCCGACGCGAGCGGAAGCTCGCCGACCTCGACGTCTTCAACCAGTTCCTTGCGGTTTGCGAGACGGGTGCGCACCTGCAGTTGCTCGTTGGCCAGGGCCGCGCAACGATGCAAGAACTCGACGGGGTTCGCCACTACTCCGTCGCCTGACAGCGCAGCGTTACGACACGGGGAGCAGGAATGAGCGAACGGCGGACAATCGGCCTCCAGGCCCGTGCGCTGGGACTGATGGGCGCCAGCGGTGTGCTGGCTGCGACCGGCTTCGGGTTGGTCCCGGCTGCTCTCGCCGCACCCCACGACGTACCTGCCGTGCAGTCGGTGGCGCTGCAGAGCAGCCAGACTGCGGTGACCTCGTCGACGTCGCACCACCTGCGAGTGCAGGTCACTGCGAATCAGACCCAGGCCTCCAGCTCTCGGGTGCCGTCCTCCGGACAGGTCACGGTGACGCTCGGCACCGGTACCTCGGACAAGAGCGAGTTCCACCAGTGGCAGTTCCAGGACGCGGATGGCGCTCTGACGGTTGACTCAACCGGTAACGGCAACCTCACCATGTCGAACGCCCAGCTCTCGCCGTTCGGGAAGATCAACCTGACGATCGCGCCGATCGGCGACCCCGTCGTTCACAGCTGCGAAGGCACGCCGCAGTCGCAGACCCAGGACGTCTCGCTCGAGGGCACCTTCTTCTTCGACAGCAGGTCGACGGGAAAGAACGCGTGGGGATCGGTCGGCAAGAAGTCGAAGAGCTTCACGTTTGCCGCGACGAACACCCTGACGACGACGTACGTCGACACGAACCCGGCGGGCTGCCTCCCCGACCTCGGCTTCCAGCCCTGTGCGGCTTCGCTGTTCTGGCAGTCGGGGACGGAGGCCGTAACGCTTTCGGGTGTGAAGTCCGGGCGCCACGGGTCGATCTTCGCTTCGCGGACCACGGACCTGACCGCGCCCGCCGATGCCACGCGGATCGACGAGGCCTTCGGCACGTCGAGGAAGCTCGTGCTCAAGACCAGCGGAACCGCAGCTTCGTTGTCCGTGACGGCTGACCACAACAGCACGGGAAGCGCGACGTTGAGCGCCAAGAAGCACGCCAAGCCGTACAGCGCGCAGTGCCGAAAGGGCGGCAAGTCGAAGGTCGAGACGTCAACGACGTGGAGCGACGCCAAGTACAAGAACGGCAGCCGGCCGCTCGCCGTCAAGGCAGAGATCTTCGGTGCGATCAAAGTCGCTGACAGCAGCACTGCTGAAATCGTCAAGACCAAGCTCACCTAGCCGCCAAGCTGGTCGCAGGCGTACTTTCGAGCTCATGCCGATCGTCAGGCTCAACCACGCCGTCCTCTACGTCCGCGACCTGCCACGCAGCCTCGACTTCTACGTGGGGGTGCTGGGGTTCAGCCGCATCGAGGAGATGACGCCTGCGGGGTTTTCCGGGGCTGCATTCCTGCGTGCCCCTGGCTCGACGAACGACCACGACCTCGGGCTGTTCGCGTTGGGTGACGGGCTGGGCCCGTCCCCGGCCGGCCAGACGACGGTCGGGCTGTACCACCTCGCGTGGGAGGTCGACACGCTCGAGGAGCTGGAGCGGCTCGAGCGAGCACTCGCCGAGGCGGGCGCTCTGGTCGGCGCCTCCGACCACGGGACGACGAAGAGCCTCTACGCGCGTGACCCGGACGGCCTCGAGTTCGAGGTCGCCTGGATCGTCCCGGCTGACCTCCTGACGCAGGATGCGAAGGACGCCCGGACCCGCATCGGGCCGCTGGACCTCACCGCCACGAAGGAGCGGTACGGCGCAACGACCCGAGGCGGGGTCGGCATCTCTGTCGGGTAGGCGCCAGGCCTAGATCGCGCTTGGCTCCACGCGCAGGACCCGGGCGAGCGGTGCCGGCAACCACCAGTTCCAGCGACCCATCAGGGACATCAGCGCTGGGACGAGGAGAGCCCGCACCACCGTCGCATCGAGCAGGATCCCGACGCCGAGGCCGGTCCCGAGGACCTTGATGTCGGTCTCGGGGCCAGACGCAAGCGCCGAGAAGGCGAGGAACAGGATCAGCGCGGCGCTGGTGACGAGCCGGCCGGTGCGACCGAGTCCCCGCACCACCGCGCCGTCCGTCCCGGCCTGATCGCCGCCTGCGTCGTACTCCTCGCGGATGCGGCTGAGGATGAACACCTCGTAGTCCATCGACAGCCCGAACAGGAACGCGAACACCATCAACGGGATCCAGAACGTGATCGCGCCGGTTGGCTGCACGCCGAAGACCGCATTCGAACCGTGTCCGCTCTGCCAGAACCAGGTCAAGAAGCCGAACGTCGCTCCCATCGAGATGACGTTGAGCAGCACCGCCTTCAGCGCGAGCAGGAGCGATCGGAAGGCGCGGGCCAACAGCAGGAAGCTCAGGACCGCGATGATCGAGAACATCAGCGGGAAGCTGCCGTACACCGCGTGGATGTAGTCCTGCTGCACCGGTCCGTCGCCGGCAACCCCAAGCACGCCAGGGAACCGCTTCACGGTGGCTTGAACCGCCCGGACCGGTGCGAGCGTTTCGCTGTTGGCGGTGACGACGTCGGGGACCACGACGATGTCGGAGAAGCCCCGGTTGTTCGCGACCGAGCCTTGCGCGAGGGAGGCGCTGCTGACGCCCGGCGTTGCCTTCAGGGCCTCGATCACCCTGGGCGCGTCGGAGGTCTTGGTGAGCACTTCCAATGGGGTCAGGACGCCAGGACTGATGCCCTGGGACGTCAGGTCGACGAAGGACTGGTGGGCGTCGCCCGTCTTCGCGAGCGCTTGCACGCTCGTTTCGCCGACCTTCAAGCCGAAGACCGGAGACAGCATCACGCCGAGGATGACCAGCGCGACCGCGGCACCTGCCCAACGCTGCTTCACGACGCCGTTCGCCCAGCGGGTCCAGGGCTTGCTCGCGGACACCTCATGACGAAGGCGCGGCCAGTCCACCCGTGGGCCGATGCCGCCGAGCACCGCCGGGAGAAGAGTGAGGACCACGATCGTCGACACGACGGGGATCAGCACGCCGCCGATTCCGACGCTGCGTAGTCCCGGCACGGGCAGGACGATCAGCGCCAGCAGGCCGATCGCGACCGTCAGGCCGGACACCGCCACCGTGCGGCCCGCCGTCTCGCAGGCGCGGATGACAGCCGAGTGGTTGTCCAGCCCATGCTCACGTTCCTCCCGCCATCGGGTGACGAGCAGCAGGCTGTAGTCGATGGCGAGACCGAGGCCCACCAGCGCGACCAGGAACAAGACGATGAACGAGACCTCCGTGAAGGTCGTCAGGCCGAGCACGATGAGCAATGTCGTGAGGATGGACACGACGGCGACCAGCAGAGGGATCAGCGCGAGCAGCGACGCAAATACGAAAGCCAGGACGATCAGTGCGCCGCCGCCACCCAGGAGCGTTTCGGCGAACACCCCGGGACCGTTGGAGTCGTTGCCGGAGGACAGCTGTTGCTCGCCGGTGATGCCGGTCTTCCAGCCGGGCAGCGAGGTGGACACGGCTTGCTTGAGGTCGTCGGTCGGGTTGTCGGAGAACGACTGCGGCGGTGGCGTGAAGACGAGCGCGATCGTCGTACGACCGTCCTTGCCGATGAAGCGCGCGTCATGGGTGTTCGCGTAGTCGATGACGCGGGTACCGGGGACGAGCTTGTCGATCGCAGGCCCGACCTTGCCGATGTCGGCGGACTGGCCGGCCGCCGTCGTACCTTCCGGCGCCTGCATCACCGCGATGCTGGTGATGCCGGTCGTGCCGTTCGGACCGTAGAGGTGGGACAGCTGCTTGGCGGTCTCCCAGCCCGGTTGGCCCGGAAGGGAGAAGTCGACCGATAGCCGGTCCTGCACCTTGCCCGCGGCCGCTCCACCGGCGAGAAAGATGACGAACCATCCGGCCATCACCGACTTGCGGTGATGCAGCACGAAGGCCGCCAGTCGGCCGAACCAGTTCGTCGGCGCCACGGTCGCCGGTGTTGCCGTCTCGCTCATCTACCCACCCGTTCGTCGGTGCCTGGGAGCTCTCGTCGATCGTTGTCGCGCGAGCAGACTTCGATCAGACCGAGAATGTTTCAGAGTCAGAATGATTCTTCAAGTGTATTATTTGTCACATGGCTGGAGAGCCCGCTGACGGGGCCCGAGACAACAGACGGTCCGGTCTGCCCGAAGTCATCGGAACCGGGTTTCTGCTCTCCGCTCTCGGGGCGCACTCCGCGATGAACTTCGGGCGAAGACTCGCAGCGTTGGACCTGACGCCACCGCACGTCGGCCTGCTGCGGGCGATCGGCCTCACGCCGGGCCGAAGCCAGCAGGCGATCGCCGACCAGTTCGGAATGCCGCCGAGCCGGATGGTCGCCCTCATCGACGATCTCGAGCATGCGGGCATGGTCGAGCGTCGGCGCGACCCGCGCGACCGCCGCGCGCACAGCTTGTTCCTCACGGACAAGGGCGCGAAGGCGATGACGAAGATCGCGGACATCGGTCGTGAGTGGGAGGAGGAGCTCGTCGGGTCTTTGACCAGCGACGAGCGCGGCCAGCTGCGCGAGCTGCTCGAACGGCTCGTCGCCGATCAGGGCATCACGCCGGGGGTGCATCCCGGCTACCGCGCGATGAAGCCCGACGCGGACAGCTAGAAGATCGCCGCGGCGGCGTCGTACCGGCTCATCGCCACCTCGGCAACGCGCGGGTCGGCACCGATCGGCGCACTCACGATGGCTGCCCCGCAGCTCGCCAGGACATCAGCGAAGTGGCCGGGCGCAAGGAGGTACGACGCGACGGCGCCGTCAGTGGGTAGCGGCTGATCCGCCTCTGCCAACACGGGAGTGACGACCACATCGAGCAGCTCAGCGAGCTGCGCTGCTGCGTCGGCGAGCGATGCGCCTCCGACCGCGGCGAGCGTCACGGGCGTGCCCGCCGTCCAGCCGGCCTCGGCCAGCCGATCGGCGACGGCCGCCATCAACCGCGGGTCGGGCCCGATCGGCTCGGCAATGACCGCGTCCGGTGCAGCTGCGGGAATGTCGACCGTCAGGTGAAAGCTCGATCCGAGCAGCATCGGCACGACGACTGCGCCGGCCGTCGGCAGGTCGGCGAGCCGTGGCTCGCAGTGGTCGAGATATCCGACGAGGACGTCCTGGTCCGGCCAGGTGCCGACGATCCGATCAGCGATCCACTGGAAGACCGCGGTGTAGCCGGGGTCTTTGCTGCCATGAGCAGCGAGAACTAACGCCCTACTCGTCACGGATAGCAGGTGTGCGCTGGCAAGGCTCGACTGAGCGAAGCGTGCCGGGGCACGCGAGCGAAGGAGTACGAAGCCAGCGTGCAGCTGCTATTCGTGAAGGCCGCATTCGACCTTCGGCATGCCCAACCAGCGGCCGGACCGGCCCTGGCCCTTGCGAGTGCAAGGCGCGCAGCCGATCGAGCCGTAGCCCTCGGACAGCAGCGGGTTGACCAAGATCCCGTTGTCGGCGATGTACTGGTCGACGTCCTCGAGCGTCCACGCGGCAAGCGGGTTGACCTTGACCATCTGGTGACGGTCGTCCCACTCCACAACCTTGATGTTCGAGCGGGTCTCACTCTCGTCGCGACGAAGACCGGACGCCCAGGCGACGTAAGGCGCGAGCGCCTTCGTCAGCGGGGCGACCTTGCGCATCGCGCAGCACAGGTCCGGGTCGCGCGCGAACAGGTCCTTGCCGAATGCCGCGTCCTGCTCGCAGACCGACAGGTGCGGTGTCACTCGCTGCAGGTCGATCGGGAGCGTGGCTTCGACGGCGTCAGCGGTGCCGAGCGTCTCCGCGAAGTGGTAACCGGTGTCGAGGAAGATCACCCGGATGCCGGGTGAGACCTGCGACGCGAGGTGCGCCATCACGCCGTCCGCCATCGAGGCGGCGACGGCGAAGCGCTGACCGAAGCGGTCGACCGCCCAGCGCATGATCTCCTGCGGGGTCGCACCCTCGAGCGCCGCACCGGCGTGCTGCGCGAGGTGCACGAGGCCGTCGGAGGCGTCGTACAGGTCTTCCAGCGAGTGGTCGTCGTGATGCAGGAACGAGAGGCTCTCGCTCACGGGGGCAGTCATTGTGAAATGTCCTCGGAAAGGTAGAAGGGTCGCGGGCGCTTGGAAATCAGCGCATGCGACACACGGCGCTAGAGACGCGCTGCAGGTCTACATGCAGCCGCGCCACCAGAAGCACCGGTGAGGACATATAGGTAGTCTGGCACAGGTCAGAGCGTGCGTCACCAGGTCTGTCCCAGCCTTCGAGACCCCGCTCCTTGAGACACCGACGTCTCACGCTTCCCACAACGTCTCTTAACTCAGGAAGTCGATCTTTTATGCCACCCGCACGCCGCAGCGCCGGTCAGGGCCAGTGGGCCAAGGGCCACCTGGAGCCGTTGACCCCGCAGGAGCGGTTCAAGAAGGACGACGACGGCCTGAACGTTCGTGCCCGGATCGAGAACATCTACTCCAAGGCCGGATTCGACTCGATCGACGCGAGCGACCTCCGCGGCCGGATGCGCTGGTGGGGCCTTTACACCCAGCGCCGGCCCGGGATCGACGGCGGCAAGACCGCGATCCTCGAGCCGGAGGAGCTCGACGACTCCTACTTCATGCTTCGGGTCCGGATCCCGGGTGGACAGCTGAGCAACCAGCAGCTTCGCGTCGTCGCTGGTATCGCGACCGAGTTCGGCCGCGACTTCGCGGATGTCACCGACCGGCAGAACGTGCAGTACCACTACATCCGCATCGAGGACATGCCGGAGATCTGGCGTCGCCTCGAGGAAGTCGGCCTGTCGACCGGGGAAGCGTGTGGTGACACCCCCCGCAACATCCTCGGCTGCCCGCTCTCCGGCGTCGACGTCGACGAGATTCTCGACTCGACCGAGACGCTGCACGCACTGAACGAGTACGCCTACCTCAACAAGGAGTTCTCGAACCTGCCGCGCAAGTACAAGACGGCGATCGGCGGCTGCCCGGTGCAGTGCATCGCGCACGAGATCAACGACATCTCCTTTGTCGGAGTGCGGCACGACGACGGCCGTGTCGGCTATGACCTTTGGGTCGGTGGCGGTCTGTCGACCAACCCGAAGCTCGCCGTACGCCTTGGCGTCTTCGTCCCGCCGGAGGACGTCATCGAGGTCTGGGCCGGCGTCACGCGGATTTTCCGCGAATGGGGCTACCGCCGTTCGCGCAACCGTGCGCGGCTGAAGTTCCTCGTCGACGACTGGGGTGCGGAGAAGTTCCGCGAGATGCTCGAAAGCGAAGAGTTCTTGGGTCGCAAGCTCGAGGACGGTCCGGCACCCGTGCACACCGGAACAGAGCGCGACCACGTCGGCGTGCGCAAGCAGAAGGACGGCAACAACTACGTCGGCTTCGCATTCCGGACCGGCCGCAGCAGTGGCACCGAGCTGACCGCGATCGCCGACCTTGCCGAGAAGCACGGCAGCGGGCGGGTCACCTGCACTGTCGAGCAGAAGATGGTCATTCTCGACGTACCTGACGCCGAGGTCGACGCGCTCGTCACCGAGCTCGAGTCGCGCGATCTTCCGGTCAAGCCGTCCAAGTTCCGCCGCGGAATGATGGCCTGCACCGGCCTGGAGTTCTGCAAGCTCGCGATCGTCGAGACCAAGGCACGTGCGATCGACCTGTACGACGAGCTCGAGAAGCGGCTGCCGGACTTCGACACCCCGATCACGATCAACGTCAACGGGTGCCCGAATGCTTGTGCGCGCTTCCAGGTCGCGGACATCGGCCTGAAGGGCATGATCGTCGACGACGGTGAGGGCTTCCAGGTCCACCTTGGCGGCGCTATCGGGCTCGACGCCGGCTTTGGGCGAAAGCTGCGCGGCCTGAAGGTCACTGCGGAGGAGCTGCCCGACTACGTGGAGCGGGTCTTGCGCAACTACGTGAAGGACCGCGAGGACGGCGAGCGCTTCGCCACCTGGGTCCGTCGGGCCGACGAAGCGCTGGTCCAGTAGCGGTCCGTGCAGGAGGACTGAAGACATGACCGAGCGGGCGGTTCCGTTCTACTGCCCGTACTGCGGGGACGAGGACCTGCAGCCCTACGCCGACAAGCACGGCGCGTGGTGGTGCCAGTCGTGTCGCCGCGCCTGGTCGTTGTCCTACATCGGGATGGGGACCCCCAGCCGGCTGGGCGGGCAGCCGGACAGCGAACCCGAAGCTGATTCGGCCGAGCCGGATTCCAAGGCGGAATAGCCCTCCGCTCAGATTGCAACTCTTGGCCTGGCCTGCCTGATCTGCCACGATGCGGGCACATGCCGAGGAGGCGAAGCGATGGGCGGTCAGGCGCGAGACAGCGTGGCGATCGTCGTGTATCGCGAGGACGGTGCGTGGCGGGGGGACGTGCTACCCGAGCGGATAGCCGACGACCTGGACGCGCTGATCAAGGTTCTTCGGCAGCAGCCGGCCGACAACGGCGCGATTGGATTGGTCAACGTCGCGGACGAGTTCTTCGTCGCGCTGCGGGTACGCGGTGATGACGTGCGGATGATGTTGTCGGACGCGTCGGCCGCCGTCGCGTGGGATCTCGCGCGACAGGTGACGGACCGGCTCGGCATCCAGACGCCGGACGACGAGGAAGGCGATGACATCTGGCCGGCTGGCGACGTGGCGATCTTCGCGGACCTTGGGTTGGACGAGATGAGCCTCGGCGCGTTGCTCGACGACATCGACGCCTACGCCGACGAGATGCTGATCAGCGTCGCCGATCGGCTCGGCTTCGCGGACGTCTACGATCGCGCACTGGAAGCGGCGATCCATTGATCTTCCACACCGACGTACAGATTGAAGGGTGTACGCCTTGACGTATGTGGCCTCGGCGCTCGCGCGAGTCGACTCCAACTGGTTCGGCGATGACGTCTCCCTCGATGACCTCGAAGACCTCGACAGCGTCGTGGAGATGGTGCGCGAGGTCATCGGCGACGACGCCGACACCGGCATCCTCTTCGTCGAGGAAGACGACGAGTGGCTGGCGATCCTCCGGATCGATGCCGACGGCGACCCTCGGGTGTTCATCTCCGACGCCCGCGCCGTCGCTTCGAGTGAGATCGCAGCTCTGCTCGCGGAGGCCGCAATCGAGGTTCCGGCGGCTGACGAGATCGAGGACGAGGAAGACGACGCCGACGACGACTCCGACGGTGACGACGACGTCGCTCTTGCCGATGGCGACCCGGCCGGCGACACCGGCCTGATGAGTGATCTCGGTACGTCGTCGTCGAAGCTGCTCGCGCTGTGTGCCGAGGAGGGTGCACTGCCGGCCGATGTGATCGCGGCGCTGTGCGAGGCCGCGGGCTGCCTCGACGTGCTGGAGAAGCTGCGCGGCGAGTAGACGCCCGCAATCCCATGTACGACGCGGCGATGCGCCATGCCCTCGATGAGGCGAAGCTGGCCGACGCCGCCGGTGATGTGCCGATCGGCGCGGTCGTCGTCGACGCCGACGGTGTCGTGGTCGGCCGCGGCCACAACCAGCGGGAGCTGAACGCCGATCCCACTGCCCACGCCGAGGTCGTGGCGATCCGGGATGCAGCAGCGGCGCGGGGGGCTTGGCGACTGGATGGGCTTTCGCTCGTGGTGACGCTGGAGCCGTGCACGATGTGCGCCGGCGCCGCGGTACTCGCTCGCCTCGAGCGCGTCGTCTACGGCGCGGTCGACCCCAAGGCCGGGGCTGCCGGGTCGCTCTGGGACGTCGTACGTGACCGGCGGCTCAACCACCGTCCCGAGGTCGTGAGCGGGGTGCTGGCCGACGAGTGCAGCGCGCTGTTGGCCGACTGGTTCGCCACCCGCCGCTAGCGCTGCGTGATCATGGCGAAGTGGTCAGAAACGCCGGGCGTGTCTGACTAAAACGCCATGATCACGGAGTTCTGAGAGCGGCCTGTCGGGCTAGGCTCTTCGCCGGTGGCGTGTCCGAGCGGTCGAAGGAGCACGCCTCGAAAGCGTGTGAGGGGGCAACTCCTCCGTGGGTTCAAATCCCACCGCCACCGCCACGTCCGCCGAGCCCAACGAAATCGGCGTCTCAACACCTCGTGAGACGCCCATTTCGTTGGGCTCGACGCAGGTCACGGGTGGTCGATGTCGATCACGAGCCGGTTGGGCGAGGACAGAGTTGAGACGTGGAACGGCTCGTGTGCCGCGAGCCCGACGCCGTAGGACGTGTAGCCCTCGAAGTTTCCAGCGCCCTTGACGACCCGGATCTCCGGGTAGTGCGGCTTGACGGTGCCTTGCGGCTGGCTCCGGTCACCGAGCGTCGGGTGCACGGTGATCAGGAGCTTGGCGTGGCCGGCGAGGTGGACATCCTTGCCCGACGGGTCCCGGTGCACCGCGTTGACGTAGCGGATGTCGTGGTTGGGCACCGAGCCGTGGAAGGTGATCACGATGCGGTCGAAGTCCGCGTGCTGACCGACCTTCACCTGGGTGACGTAGCCGTTGGTTGCCGCCGTCGCCGACGACGTCGGCAGGAGCGCTACCGACGCGGTGGCGATCGCCGCGATTGCGAGAAGTCGGCGCATCAGTTGCCTCCTGGTTTCGTGGCGCGGAATCGGAACTGGTAGTCCGCGGGCTCGACAACCGTCTCACCGAGGCCGGCCGCCGCGAACCGCGCGTGAATGGTTTCGGGTCCTACCGGTACGAACGTGTCGTCGGTGTGCGCGTCGCGCATGAAGTCCGAATCGACTGCGTCGACACCAATGAACATCCCGCCCGGGCGCAGTAGCCGGCCGACCTCCGCGAAGAGCTCGTCCTGCAGCTCGGGGGACGTCATGTGGTGAAGCATCGAGAAGCAGAGCACGGTGGAGAACTCGCCGCTTGGCAGACCAGTCTTGGTCGCATCGGCGTGGAGCACCTGGACGTTGGTTCCGGCCAGGCGTTGTTGTAGCGCGGCTGCGAGGGCGTCATCGAGCTCGATCGCGGTCAGTGACGAGACGCGCGGCCGGACAAGGTCGGTCGTCAGCCCTGGCCCTGGCCCGATCTCGATCACGGTGTCGCCGAGGTCGCCGACGCTGTCGACCCACGGCAGCAGGTCGGTCTTGAGCATCTCCGCCCACATCGGGCTGGCGAGGAAATCCAGATGGCCCCGGTTCATGGGGCCCATTCTGGCTGGCGTCAAGCAGTCCGGCCGCGAAGCAGGTCGAGGAGGTGCGACAAGTCGGTGATGAGATCGACCGTAGGATTCGCAGCCTCGTCGATGAACTGGTGGGCTGAGTGCAGGCGATCGATCTCGCGACACTCCCGGTCGTTGGTGCCCTCGACGTCGCGGCTTCGGCGGACGGTGTCTCCTTTCGCCGCGTGCCCGCATGGGCGTGGCCGCAGGTCGCCGATGCTGGGCATCGCGTCGTCGCCGCTGTACCGGCCGGCGTCCGGCTCGAGTTCGCGACCGCGTCCCGGAGCCTCGAGCTCGACGTACAGCTGACGTCGTTCGGTGGCGCAAAGCCGGAGACGATCCCGGTCTTCGACCTGCTGGTCGACGGCGTCCTCACGGTGTCACGTGTGGTCGAGCAGGCCGACTTCGCGCGGATCGAGGTGAGCGAGCGACTTGCGGCGTTCGTCGGCGCCGCCCAGACGGTGCGATTCGACGAGCTGCCGGGCGACCCCGGTCTACCGGTGGAGCTCTGGCTGCCACACAACGCGACGGTGGAGCTCCGCGGCGTACGAATCGACGACGGTGCGCAGCTCGCTCCGCTACGGCGAGCCCGAAAGCGCTGGGTGCACTACGGCAGCTCGATCAGCCACTGCATCAATGCGCCCGGTCCGACGGCGACGTGGCCCTCTGCCGTCGCTTTGCGCGCTGACGTCGACCTGCTGCACCTCGGCCTGGCCGGCAACTGCATGATCGATCATCACGTCGCCCGCACCATCCGCAACGAGCCGGTCGACTTCGTCAGCCTCAAGCTCGGCATCAACATCATCAACGGCGACACGCTTCGGGAGCGCACGTTCGTGCCGGTCGTTCACGGCTTCCTCGACACGATCCGCGACGGGCATCCGGAGACGCCACTCGTGGTCGCGTCGCCCATCATCTGCCTGGTGGCGGAGGACCACCCCGGCCCGACCCTCGTGGCTTCCGACGGCGCGGCGTATGTCGTGCCGCGCGACGGTGATCTGGCGACCGGCGCGCTCAGTCTGCGTCGGGTGCGCGAGCTGTTGGCGGAGATCGTTTCCGTAAGGCGGGAGACGGATCCGAACCTTCACCTCGTCGACGGGCTGAGCCTGTTCGGCCCCGATGACGTGGACTACCTGGAGGACGGACTGCACCCGAGCCCGGTGGGCAACGGGCGGATCGCGGAGCGGTTCTACGACCTCACGTTCCGCGACGGTCCGTTCGCCGGCTAGCGGCGCCAGAAGTGTGGGCTCGCCCCCACACATCCAGCCGGACAGTGGGCCGTTCTCCGGTACCAACCGATACGACCGCGCCGTACCACCGCGCCGGCAGCGCCGGAGGACTAGTTCGCGAGGATCTCGATGTTCGTGCCCTCGGGCACGCCGTAGGCCGTGACCGTGCGCGGATGTCCGGGATGCAGGTCGAAGCAGTTGTCGTCGAACAGCGCGTCGCCGGCAGTCACGGTCACCATCAAGGCAAGTGCGTCGGACCCCACCGTCACATCGAGACGGTCACCTGACCGTGTCACGTCGACGTCGATCGGCGGGGTGGTCCGCTCCATCTCGACGACATCGGTGAAGAAGTGCCGGTTCGACGTGGTCCGGCCGGCCACCGTCAGGTACGACGACGCCCCCGCTTCGATCTCCTCGAGTGACCAGGTGCCGACCGCTCGGCTCGTATTCGCCTCACTGCGTGCGCTGATCTGCGCCGACCACAAGACGTCGCCGGTGAAGCTCGTCGTACGGATGGTCAGGTCCTCGTCGATGTCGACGCGGCCGTTGTTCGTCAGCCACAGCTCGACGCCGCCGTCGACGGGCTTCACCGAGGCGAGGAACGGCGCGAAGAACCGGCGCGTGTAGTACCAGGCCGGCTTCGGGCGCAGCTCGGTGTCGACGAGTGCCCAGCTGATCGAGGGCCAGCAGTCGTTGAGCTGCCACAGCAGCTCGCCGGAGCAGATCGGCCACAACCGCCGGAAGTGCTCGGTGCCGAGCTTGATGCCCTCTGCCTGCATCAGCTGGGTCGCGCGAACGTAGGACGGCAGATCGGCCGGTACGCCGACCATGGCGTCGAGAAAAATCTCGACCTTGTTGAACGGCCCGAACCGGCCCGGACGGGACCGCTTGAACAGCTGCGGGTGGTCGATCTGCAGGGCTTCCGGATCGAGCCACTTCTCCAGCGTCGAATACCAGCAGTACGACCCGAGGCCGTACTCACTGACGAACCGCGTCACGTCGTCGAGGTAGCGCCGCGGGTGCGCGATGGCGACGTACGCCTTCGTCATCGGATCGTCGAGTGACGCCCTGTCCGTGGTCGGGTACCAGTCCATGGCCGCTCGCGTCTCCGGCGACGGATCGACGTCGACGCCGTGCCACACCTGCCAGTTGTGCCGGTCGCCCTTGTCGTGGGCGTTGAACTCGCAGGGGCTCGAGCCGATGTAGCCGAGGTCGCTGTTGGCGGCGACGACGCGAGGCAGCAAGGCGTGGAACAGGGCAGCGGACACCCTGAGCTCGGGCCATTCGTAGATCGCCGCGACCGCTTCGATTTCGTTGCTGCCACACCACAACGCCATGCACGGATGCGAGACGAGCCTTCGTACCTGATGAGTCGCCTCGCGTTCGACCTCGGCAAGGTAATCCTCGTCGACCGGGTACTCCCGGTTGGCAAACATGAAGTCGTGAAAGATCAGGATGCCGAGCTCGTCACATAGCTCGTAGAACAGGTCGGTCTCGTAGTAGCCGCCACCCCAGATGCGCAACATGCTCATGCCGGCGTCACGCGCGAGTGTCAGATAGCGGTGCGCACGAGTGTCGTCGGGTGCCGCCGCCGACAGCCCGCTGGGTGCCCAGTTCGCTCCGAGCGAGGCGACCGCTTCGCCGTTGAGGATGAAGCGGAAGTGCTGGCCGCCGATCGTGTCGGCGGACTGGTCGAGCTCGATGGTGCGGATGCCGACCCGACGTACGTCTGTGTCGACGACCTCGCCATCAACGACGAGATCGGTTCGCAGCGTGTACAAGGCCGGCTCGCCGCGATCGTGCGTCCACCACAGCTTCGGCCGCGGGACCTGCAGCGTGATGCTCGAGCCGGTCGAGCCGGACCCGACCACCGCGACGTTGGCGTCAGGGTCGCGAAGCTCAAGGCGGACGGTGGCCGCCTTGCCCGCGACTGCCACGGCGTCGACGTTCACGGTCACCTTTGCGGAGTCAGCGATCGAGACGGTGCGGAAGTCGACGTACTCGATCGAACCGCGATCCCGCTGTACGACGGTGATCGATCCGATGCCGATCGAGGGCCGCACCGGCGCGAAGTCCCAGCCGTAGGCGTAGCACGGCTTGCGTAGCCGGGCCGCCGCGGTCGCGTACTCGCTCTCCGATCCCTCCTCATCCTTCGCGGGAGGGTCGATCCGCACGGTGAGAGTGGCGTTGCGCAGCTGCGTCGGCAGGTCGAAGCGCGCAGGTCGGAACGCGTTGGCATGCGTCCCGAGTGGCGCGCCGTTCAGCCACACCGTGGCCTGGGTGTCGAGCCGATCGATGATCAGCGACACCTCGTTACTCTCGTCAGCCTCGACGTCGGGCAGCGAGAACCGAAACCACCACGCCCGGTCCTGAACCCAGAAGCACTCCTCGTTGTGGTCCCCCCGGTCCGGGTCGGCAATCCGGCCATCCGCAAGCAGCTGACGGTGTACGTCGGCCGGCAGCGAGATCGGAAGCAGCCCGGCGGCCGTGTCCTCGCCCAGGACATCGACAAGGTCCTGGGCGGGATCAGCGTCGACGTAGCGGCCGTCGCTGACAGCGAAGCGGGCGGTGGTCAATGTGGAAGCGGAAGAACGCCGCTCGTGTAGATCATGCAGCCACACCCCGGGTCGAACTTGTACTTGTAGAAGCCAGCAAGGCCATCATGCCGGTTCGCCCGATCGACCCATTGTCCGATTCGGGCGTTGCGCCGATCCCACACAGGCGTTGGGTGCCGGCTGGGCCGGATGGCGGTCAAGGAAATTGGTCAGGCAGCCGATGTCACCGGGTGCCCACTTGCCGCCAGTGCGGCACCACTGAGCCGGACGATGCGCAGTGGTGTGGGAAGTGCTACCTGCTGTTCGCGCCGACACCGTCCGCGCAGGTGCCACCCGCCGCGATTCAGGCCGCGGCTCCGGTCCTGACGGCGCCGGCGCCCACCGCGCCACCCGCCCCGCCGCCGCAGCCAGTGCCGCAGTGGGCGCCGCCGGCTCCCTTCCCCCCGCCGTCACCGCAGTGGGCATCACCACCGCCGCAGTGGGGTCCGCCGCTGCCCGCGGCCGGCCCGCCGTGGCCCCAACCGCCACCGCCACCGTCACGAGGGCCCGGGGCACCGTGGCAAACCGCGGGCTGGCAGGCTCCCGCGGGTCCCGCGCCGTGGGCGCCGGCGATGCCGGGACCGGACCCAGCCTCCGAGGGACGCCTGTTCGGCGGCCGCGCCCTCGCCTTGGTCGCAACCTGCATCGGCCTTGGCGTCGTGATGCAGGCAATCGCCTATTTCTTGTCGCGCGACGCGAACCACAACACCGACAGCCAGATCCGCTGGGACATCGTCCTCACGGTCATCCAGTACGCAGTCGTTGCGGCGATCGTTCTCAGCCAGATCACCCCGAAGGTCAAGCTGCGGTGGGGGCCCGGTTCGCCGTTGGCGCGTGCCGCGATCGGCGCGACGGTCGGCCTGTCCGGTGGGTTGTTGATCCTGCTGGCGCTGCACGCCGCGACGGGAAAGCTGACGACGGACCCCCGGGTCGTGCTGATGATGAGCGGCGGGGAGATGTCGCGGATCATCGCCGCGTTCGCGATCGCCTGTCTGGCCGCGCCGCTGGTCGAAGAGGTGCTCTTCCGCGGCCTCCTGCTCGAGTCGTTACGCCACTACCAAGTCGGAAT
Source organism: Mycobacteriales bacterium (assembly GCA_035545635.1). Lineage (GTDB taxonomy): Bacteria > Actinomycetota > Actinomycetes > JAFAQI01 > JAFAQI01 > DASZTV01. The sequence continues at coordinate 234,572 of DASZXY010000011.1, forward strand.
GGCGCTGATCGTGTCGTCGATGTTCTTCGCGGTCTGGCACCTGAACCGGCAGGCGTTGATCTACTACACCGGCATGGGCTGCATCTTCGGTGGCCTGTACATCAAGCGCGGCCTGATCGCCTCGATGACGGCGCACTTCTCCTTCAACGCCGTGCTGACTGTCGCCGCGATCTACATCGTGCTGGGGCCGGCGCACACGTACGACGTCGACGCCCTGAAGGTGACCATCCAGTCCGGATGGACAGACCAGTCCGACGAGGCGCTGGCGCAGTTCGGCTCCGATGCGCCAGACCTCGCGTTGCAGGGACCCGATGCATCGGTAATCGCGATTTCGTCGTCCGGTGTGCCGGGGGACGTCACGTTCGACCCGGACACGGTCGCTCAGCGGCTCGAGGCAGGGACGTTCCCGTACACCGGGGTCACGTACCTCCCGAGTTCCGCGCATGTCGTGAGCTTGCCTACCGTCGGCCACGCGGCGGAGGTGAACTTCACCCTCGGCCCGGACAACGGCGAGGACGTCTTCCTCTTCGCAAACGGTGAGGCGTACGTGCTGAGATTCGTCAACGGTGGCAGCGACAAGGCGGCCCAGGACTTCGACGAGATGCTCAATACGTTGCAGCCGGCACTAGGCGCAGCGCCGGCACCCTAGGCCGTCGCCGCCCGCCCAGAACGGTCGCCCCAGCGGCTCCCGTCTGGGCGAGCAGGACCAGCACTCCGCCGGCTCTTCAAAGCGAGAGGTGCGTACCGACGTTCAGCTGGCTCGGGTCCGGGCCGATCTCGGCGCGGTTACGGTGATACAGCGCGTGCCAGCCGCCCTCGACGTGGTGCGCACGAGCGATCCCGATGAGGGTGTCGCCGCGCTTGACGACGTACTTGGCAGCCGCCCGCTTCGCCGCGTTGCTCTCGAGCGTCGGCTCGCTGCTCGTGCCCTCAACGTGCTTGCGGCTGGCCTTGTGGTTGCGCGTGTGCGCGGCCTGATGGTGGTGCCGCGCATGACGGGCGTGGGCGGTCGGGCCCGGAGAGCCCGCGTACTGCGAGCAGACCGGCCAGGCGCCCCAGCCCTGCCGGGCGAGCACGTGGTTGGCGACGTCGATCTGCTCCTCGCGAGTCGCGAGATCGGCGCGCGGCGCGTAGTGGTGGGTGTCGAACGACTGCCACGTGTGGGCCGCGAACTGCAGCCCGCCGTAGTAGCCGTTGCCGGTGTTGGTGTGCCAGTTCCCACCGGACTCGCATTGCGCGACGCGGTCCCACTGCGCCTCGGTGGCGGCGTTCGCGGTGGTGGGAATGAGGACGCTGGCTGCGGCGGTGCCGAAACCTACGACCCCAACCGTGGTCAATCGAGCGGTTGTCAAAGGCTTGCGATGACGCCCGCGGTAGCGGCGCTTGGACATGCAGAAATCCCTTCCGGGCGCCTCCGAAGTGAGCTGACGGGTTCGGGCTGGAAGGTGCCCGGCCGACCTAAGTCGGCTTCACCCCATGCGGCGTGCTCGGCTTGCGTCGAGCGCCGCGGGTGGGTCCCCCGGTCCTGCCAAGGTCATCGTTGCCCGGACGGCTGGCAGGATTCGGCGCGCCGTACGAGGCTCCAAGCGTTTGCTAGGAGCAAGCACCAGGTTAGCAACAGTCGTTGAAAATCAACAAAACCGCAGGTGACAAACCTAGACATTTGCTAGCAACCTGCTAGCGCGAGCCGGGTGCGCCGAGGCGCTAACTTCCCCGAGATCTCGCTGATATTCCTGGCGGAGGATGCGAGATTCGAACTCGCGAGGGGTTGCCCCCAACACGCTTTCCAAGCGTGCGCCATAGGCCAACTAGGCGAATCCTCCGTCGTCGATTCTAGGTTGTGTTCAGCCGGTCGCGGCACGTCACGGCCCGCGACTACAGTTGGCGCCGACCCCTCGTGCGGCGTTACCCCGCCCAACTCCCCCAGGGCCGGAAGGCAGCAAGGGCAAGCGGGCTCTGGCGGGTGTGCGAGGGGTCCCATGACTTTGGGAGGCGGTCAGCGGATGTCGCTCGCGCTGTACCGGAAGTACCGCCCGGGCAGCTTTGCCGAAGTGGTCGGGCAAGAGCACGTGACCGAGCCGATCTGCGCAGCGCTGGACTCCGGTCGCATCCATCACGCCTATCTCTTCAGTGGCCCACGTGGCTGCGGCAAGACCTCGAGCGCCCGCATCCTCGCCCGGTCGCTCAACTGCGAGAAGGGGCCCACCTCCAAGCCGTGCGGCGAGTGCGACTCGTGTGTCTCACTCGCGCCGAACGGTCCCGGCTCACTCGACGTCATCGAGATCGATGCCGCGTCGCACGGCCTCGTGGACGATGCCCGCGACCTTCGGGAGCGCGCATTCTTCGCGCCGGTGTCGTCGCGCTTCAAGGTCTACGTGATCGATGAGGCACACATGATCACCTCTGCGGCGTTCAACGCCTTGCTGAAGGTGGTCGAAGAGCCGCCGCCGCACGTGAAGTTCGTGTTCGCGACGACCGAGCCGGAAAAGGTCCTCACCACGATCAAGTCGCGGACCTTCCACTATCGGTTCCGGCTGATCCCGCCGCACGTGATGCGCGAGCACCTCGCGGACCTCGCCGCCCGCGAAGGCATCGACGTCGACCCGCTGGTCCTTCCGCTCGTCGTCCGTGCCGGCGCCGGATCCGCGCGTGACGCGCAGTCGATCCTCGACCAGCTGGCCGCAGGATCGGGCGGTGAGCTCATCACGTACGAGCGGGCACTGTCGCTCCTGGGCTACACCGATGCCGCGCTGCTGGACGACGCCGTGGATGCTTTCGCTGCCTCCGACGGCGCGGCTGTATTCGCCTCCGTCGACCGTGTGATCGAAGCCGGCCTCGACCCTCGTCGGTTCGCGCAGGATCTGCTGGAGCGGTTCCGGGACCTGCTCGTTCTTGATGCGGTCCCTGAAGCGGCCGACGCGGGCCTGATCGATGCGCCGACCGACGCGCTCGAGCGGATGCGCAGCCAGGCGGCGCAGCTCGGCCGCGCCGCGCTCTCTCATGCCGCCGACGTCATGGCGACGGCGCTTGTCGACATGCGCGGTACGACGTCGCCGCGGCTGGTGCTCGAGCTCGCGTGCGCGCGCGTGCTGCTGCCCGCCGCTACGGACGACACGGCTGCCCTCTTGTCACGACTCGATCGGCTGGAGAAGCGGCTCGCCGCGACAGTGCAACCGGCCGCCACACCCGCTTCCCCTGAAACGCGGCCGGCTCTGGAACGACCGGATGCATCCACGAAGCCGGTGGCGGTCGAGCCAGCGGCCGTGGAGCCCGAGCCGGCGGTCGAGCCTGAACCGACACCCGATCCGGATCTGACCGTCGCGGCCGCCGAGCCGGTTCATGCGCCGCCACCGCCACCGCCGCCTGCTCCGACTGCCGGCGTCATCGATCTCGGTGCGGTCCGCCGGTTGTGGGACAGCGTCCTGGACACGGTGAAGACGCAGAGCCGGACTGCGCACGCGTTGATGATGTCTTCGCAGATCGAGTCGCTCGAGGGCACCAACTTGGTGCTGGGCTTCTCGAGCCAGACACTCGCGAGCCGGTTCACCGCAGACGTCGCTCCGATCCTTACCCAGGCGCTGAAGGAAGTCGTGGGTGTCGACCTACGCGTCTCCGCGACCTCGGCGGGAGCGCCTGGAGCCAAGCAGCCCGTCGACAGCTCGCCGGACGCGGCTCCGCCCGCCGCACCGGCGCCGGAGATGACGGCCGATGACATCGAGGACTCCCAGGACCTCGAGGGAAGCACTGACGCCGACCCCGAGGCCGCGGCCTTGGCGCTCCTGCAAGACGGCCTGGGTGCCCAGGTCATCGGCGAAATCGATCAAAGCTGAAGCCCCGCGTCACCCCCCGGCCGTAGGCTTCTGCGCATGCCGCCACAGCCCAACATGCAGCAGCTCATGAAGCAGGCGCAGAAGATGCAGCGCGACCTGCTCGCGGCTCAGGAAGAGCTCGCGGCGACGGTCGTCGAGGGCAGCGCGGGCGGCGGTCTGGTCCGCGCGCAGATGACCGGAGCCGGCGAGCTCGCGTCACTGACGATCGATCCATCGGCGGTAGACCCGGAGGACATCGAGACGCTGCAGGATCTGGTCGTCGCTGCGATCCGCGATGCGAAGCGCGAGGCCGACGACCTGGCCGCGGCACGGATGGGTCCGCTGACCGGCGGCATGGGCGGCGCACTCGGCATCCCCGGCCTGTAGGACGCGTCGTTGTACGAGGGCCCGGTCCAAGACCTGATCGACGAGCTCGGCCGGCTGCCGGGCGTCGGCCCGAAGAGCGCACAGCGGATCGCCTTCTACCTCCTCGCGGCTGACCCGGTCGACGTACGACGCCTCGTCGCCGCGCTGACCGAGGTCAAGGACAAGGTCCGCTTCTGCACGATCTGTCACAACGTCGCTGAGGAAGATCAGTGCCGGGTGTGCCGCGACCCGCGTCGTGACCTGTCGGTCATCTGCGTGGTTGAGGAGCCCAAGGACGTTGTGGCGATCGAACGAACCCGGGAGTTCCGCGGTCGCTACCACGTGCTCGGCGGCGCGATCTCTCCGATCGAGGGAGTCGGCCCCGACGACCTGCGAATCCGGGAGCTGATGACGCGGCTCGCCGACGGCACGGTCACCGAGCTGATTCTCGCGACCGACCCCAACCTCGAGGGCGAGGCGACCGCGACGTACCTCGCGCGGCTGGTCAAAGAGATGGACCTGAAGGTGACCCGCCTCGCGTCCGGGCTGCCGGTCGGCGGTGACCTCGAGTACGCCGACGAAGTGACACTCGGACGGGCCTTCGAAGGCCGCCGCGCGTATTCCTAGCAGTTACGATCGCCGCAAGGTCGCGGCCCAGCGTCCGCGACACTGTGGGGACGGAGTTTGGGGTGGATCGCCGCACCCGGGGTGATGCGGCCCATCGCGAAGCGCGGGGGGCGCGAGCGAGCCTGCCCGCCCTGCGGAGCATCATCGTCGTTCTGACCGCCGTCGCCTTCGCGTTCGGGTTCGAGCTGGCGGCGAGTAGCTCGGTGGTGGCGACTGGCGCCACGCCCTGCACTCAGACCGCCGCGACGTGGGCCGACCTTCAGACGTACTTTGCGGCACCGACCGGAAACTGCATCGCGCTCGGCTCCGCGATCACCAACACAACCAGTCAGAACCTCGCGGTCGCGTCGGGCAGCGCCGTCACGCTCGACCTCGCAGGGAACTCGCTCACAATCTCCGGCGTCACCTCGGGGCAGGCCGCAATCAATGTCGTCAGCGCCGCGGGGACGTCCCTCACGATCGAGGACAGCAGCGGATCGGGCCAGCTGATCGCCACCGGCGCCCTGAACGCTGCCGGGATCGGTGGCAACCTCAACCAGTCCGCGGGGCCGATCACAGTGACCGGCGGAACCATCGTCGCGACCGGCGGCGACGGGACTTCGGGCCAAGCCCTCACGAATGGTGCTGGTGCCGGGATCGGTGGCGGAGGCGGCTTGTCGCCGTTCGGGTTGCCTTCCGCCGGAGGCTCCGGCACCAGCCTCACCGTCACGGGTGGAACGGTCACTGCGATCGGCGGGTCCGGCAGTCCGAGCACGAGCAATCGGCGCAGTGGCAGTGGGGCCGGCGTCGGCGGCGGCGGTGGTGCGTGCAACGCGATCACTGCGAGTGCAGGTGGCAACGGCTTCCCGGTGGTCGTGTCCGGCGGCACCCTCTACGCCGTGTCAACTGCGCCCACCGGCAGCGGAGGCACCGGCGGCGCCGGCGCGGGCGTTGGGGGTGGCGGCGGCGGAACGCTCGTCACGACAGGCTTCACCCCGAAGGACGGGGGCAACGGATCGTCCGTGTCGGTCTCAGGGGGTGTCCTCGCTGCCTCCTCGGCCGCCGACGGTGGCGCCGGCATCGCGGAGGACGTGGGTTCCGGCGGTGGCGGCACCGGCATCACCGCCACGCAGTTCGGCGGACCGCTGTCGATCTCGTCCGGCGGGACGCTGGTTTTGAAGCGGTACGAGTTCGTGCCGGCCGGGGTGACTGTCGCCAACGCCGGAACGATCGACCTGACTTCCGCGACCGCTCCACTCGGATTCGGTGGTCCGGGCGCGGTGACCAACGACGGTGCGGTCGTCGTGGAGTCCGGCGCGGCGTTGCTCGACACGAACCACCCGCCCGGACAGCTGTCCGTGTCACACCACAACTTCGTCGTGTCGTACGACGTGAACGGCGGCGGTGGCGCCGCGCCGGCTGCAGACGACGTCTATGCCGCGACCTACCTCGACGGCGCCGTGGCGCTGCCAGCCGGGCCGACTCCGCCTGGCACCTCGACCTTCCTGGGCTGGTTCACGCAGCCGAGTGGTGGCAGCCAGGTGACGGCGACGGCCGACCTGACCGCGGCGCTGGCGCCCGGCGGCGACGACACGAACTGCGCTCCGTCATGCGCCGCCACGTTGTACGCCCACTTCAGCCCGCCAGATGTCACCAGCGTGACGCCGGCTGCCGGGCCGGTGTCCGGCGCGACCGGGGTCATAGTCGGCGGGACCGGATTCACCGGCGCCACCCACGTGGACTTCGGCACCGTGGCCGGCACGAACCTGACCGTCAACTCGGACACCCAGCTGACCGTTGACGCGCCCGCGCAGTCTGCGGGAACAGTGCACGTGACGGTGACCGGACCAACGGGAACCTCGACCGCCAGCGCCGCGGATCAGTTCAGATACGCCGCCGTGCCCACAGTGACCGCGGTGTCGCCGACGTCCGCCTCGACCGCGGGTGCCGACGTCGAGGTCAACGGGACCGGGTTCACCGGCGCCACAAAGGTTGTCTTCGGTTCCTCGCGTGCGACGAACCTGACGGTCGTCTCCGACTCGACGCTGACAGTCCTTGCGCCGTCGCACCCGGTTGGGACGGTGCACGTCAGGGTGGTCACCCCAGGTGGGACGTCGGCGACCAGCAGCGCTGACCAGTTCACCTACACGTCGACCGGTGGTGGCGGCGGTCCCGGTCCGTCCCCGTCACCTTCGCCCACGACTTCGCCGAGCACCTCACCGTCCACCTCCCCGTCGACGTCGCCAACCGCCTCAGCGTCGACCTCGCCAACCGCTTCTGCGTCGACCTCACCGACCACCTCGCCGTCGAGCTCGGCGACAGCCACGCCGACGACCACGTCAAAGCCGTCCAAGTCGCCGACGTCGACGCCCCACCCCTCGAGGTCCCCGTCGTCGACGCCCCACCCCTCGAGGTCCCCGTCGTCGACGCCGCACCCGTCAGCAAGCGCGCCCACACCGCCTGCGGCGTCCACGCCACCGAAGAGCAACGGCGCGTCCGGCTCGGGCTCCTCGTCGCCGGGCGCATCCGCTCCGTCCTCCTCGCACCCGTCTACGCCGCCGGGAGGCCAAGCAGGCTCCGGCTCGGGCGCGCCGGGCGGTGGGCCCGGCTCCGGGCCGGGCGGATCGAGTCCCGGGGGAGGTCCTGGCGGGTCATCGCCGCCCGACGATTCGCAGACGTTGACGCTCACGCTCAACAGCGCCATGGGTTCTCCCGTCGCCGGTGCGCCGGTCGACACCGCCGGCAAGGGCCTCGAGCCCGGATCGCTCGTGACCGTGACCGTGCACTCGGCTTCCCATGTGATCGGACAGTTCACGGTGGCGGCAAACGGCTCGTTCCATTCGACCGCGGCGCTTCCGGCCGGGCTCCCCTCGGGTCGCCACTCGCTCGTTGTCGATGGCACCGCCAAGTCAGGAGCGCCGGTTGAACGAGCCGTTCAGTTCAGCGTGTTCGGCAAGAGCTTCGGACCGCCGGTCTATCTCTCGGCTGACCACCCGGCACAGACAGAGCGAATCGTCATCGGGGTGATGGCGATCGCGCTCGTCGCGGGTGGGCTCGGGGTCAGTGCTACTGCCTTGGGTGGCGCGTCAGCGGTTGGGGCTCGATTTGGTTCGTCGGGGTCGGTTTCGGCTTCAGCGCCTGCGCCGGCTGCGGCGGTGAAACGCTCGGGTGACGAATCAGAGGTCGACGTCAACGCCGCCGACAACCTCGATGAGGACCTCGAGCGCGGCGATCGTTCGGGCACCTACAAGGCTCCCGGCGGGCGGTTCGTCGACCGGCTCAGTGCGAGTCTTCCCAACCGCCTTGCGACGTTCTCGCCGTTGCTTGCGCGTGTCGTGAACGACGGCAACTACCTGCGGGCGATGTTCGGGTCGCTCGCCTTGCTGCTTCCACTGGGCGGGTTGGTGCTCGGCGGCATCGCCGCCGCAAACGCGCACTATCAGGCACTCCCACCGGTCACTGGTCTCGCGATCGCGATCATCGTCGTGGGAATCCTCGATGTGTTCGCGGGCTTTCTCGCGGCAGCGGCGTACAGCATCTTCGTGGTCGTCGGCGGCGGCATCCACGGTGTCGCGGATGTGCGTTCACTGATCGACACCGACATCGTGTTCTTCTCCGTCGTGATGGTCGTGTCAGCCACGCGCATCTTGCGCCGAGAACCGGCCGTGACCATGGCGGAGTGGTACGACCGCGCCGCGGACATCGTCGTAGGCGGATTGCTCGGCATGTTCGCGCTGACCAAGGCGATCGGTGCCCTGCCCGGCCTGGCAGGCGTGGCGGTACCGCTCGCCGATCACGTCGAGAAGGTCGGGTTCATCGCACTCGGTTGCGTCATCGCCAGGTATGTCACCGAGACGATCGTCGCCCATTGGTACCCGAAGCGCCTCACGCACGTAGTGCCGCCGGACGACACCGCCACGTCCAGGACGGTGCAGTGGCTGGGCGCGATCGCCAAGACCGGGATCATCATCTTCTTCGCGGAGTCCTACATAGGGAATGTGTGGGAGCTCTACGCCAGTGCCGCCGTGCTGCTCACGACCATGCTCCTCGCCATCTACGAGGCGAGGCTGCCTGACTGGCCGTTCCTCCGGAAGGCCGTGCCGGGCGGCATCATCGGATTGGTCTTCGCCATCGCGATCGGCAGCTGGGTCTTCCACGGCCTCGGTCACGAGATCGACGACCAGACCCGGGTCGTTGCATTGAGCTTCCTGCTGATCGGGGTCTGCTTCCTGATCGTGCAGCTGGTCACCTCGAGTGCTCGCCGCGGCGAGGGCTGGACACCGAACTGGTGGACGCGGATTCTTGGCCTTCCAGCACTCGGATTCGCCGTCTTGTATGCGCAGGGGATCGTCTCGCTGGGCTGAGCGAGGTCGCTAGGACAGCCCCCAGGCCCGGACCTCGAAGTCCTCGAGAATCGCGTCGCACAGCTGCCGATCGACCGCCGCTAGGGCGCAGGTCTCTATTGCTGCGAACTTGCCCGCGCCGGGCTGTGCTCGGTACATCAAACGACCGCGAGCGGTGATGACTCCTCCGGATGGCCTCCCGGTGCCCTTGATGCCTGGCGGATCGAGGAAGCCGACGACGTCGTTGACGTATCTCGTGTCTGCCGGCGAGCCCCGAATCCAGCTGACCTGCTCGCCGGACGGCTTGGCCGGGCAGTTGTACGGGTTGTAGTGCAGCTCGGCGGCGGCGGCTGGAAGCAACGTGCAGATCAGCTCCCAGTCACAGCCGACGCACGCATGGTCGGCTTCGGCAACCACCGCGACCACGCTGTCGGGCGGCGCACCGCTCGGCGCCACCCTGATCCTTGCGCCGCCATCGACGTAGTCGAACGCGTGACAGTGCCATCTGCGCGGCGCAAGGATTGGCGCCAGCACTCGCTGGTCATCCGTGAAGTACGCGAGCCGTGCGGCAAGCGTGGGATCAAGCGAGGTTGGGACCCGGGCGGGAAACCTCGCCGGGTACTTCGTCGGGGTGCCATGGGTTGTCGGGCAGGCGATGACGGGGATCCGGGTCGTCGGCTTGGCGGGGACCGGAGAGCGTGCGAGCGACCGATCGCAGCCGCCGAGCCAGGTCAGCAGAAGCGCGGCGACAAGCGCGAGCGCGGATAGCTCGTACCGGCGTTTCCCTGACCAACCGTCCGCTCCTTCGACGCGATGTTGCTCACATCGACGCCGTACGACGGCGGTTGGTTGGAGCGTGGCGGCTCGACCGGTCGAAAATCGGCAACTCGCTGCCCCGAGTGGTCCGTATCCTTGATCCATGGCCCTCGTCGTCCAGAAGTACGGCGGGTCGTCGGTCGGTGACGCCGAGCGCATCAAGCGGGTGGCACAGCGGATCGTCGACGCGCGCCGTGCCGGCAATGACGTCGTCGTTGTCGTTTCCGCGATGGGCGACACCACGGACGAGCTGCTGGACCTGGCGAAGCAGGTCTCCCCGCTGCCTCCGCCACGCGAGCTCGACATGCTCCTCACCTCGGGTGAGCGGATCTCGATGGCACTGCTTGCCATGGCCATCGCCAACCAGGGCTTCGAGGCCCGCTCGTTCACGGGTTCACAGGCAGGCGTCATCACCGACTCAAGCCACGGCAAGGCGCGGATCATCGACGTCACGCCGGGGCGCATCACAGACGCCCTGGCCGGCGGGAACATCTGCATCGTCGCGGGCTTCCAGGGCGTCTCCCAGGACACGAAAGACATCACCACGCTCGGCCGTGGCGGCTCGGACACGACAGCGGTCGCGCTTGCGGCGGCGATGAAGGCCGATGTCTGCGAGATCTACACCGACGTCGACGGCGTCTACTCCGCCGATCCGCGAATCGTCGGCACCGCTCGCAAGCTCGACCGGATCTCCTACGAGGAGATGCTCGAGATGGCGGCGAGCGGTGCGAAGGTCCTGATGTTGCGGTGCGTCGAGTACGCCCGCCGGTACGGCGTACCGATCCACGTGCGCTCCTCTTTCTCTGACCAAGAGGGCACTTGGGTCGTCGGCATTCCCGAGGAGGAACTGGTGGAGCAGGCGATCATCTCCGGTGTCGCCCACGACCTGTCCGAGGCGCGCGTCACCGTCGTCGGTGTGCCGGACAAGCCGGGTGAGGCAGCAGGCATCTTCCGCGCCATCGCGGACGCCAGCGTCAACATCGACATGATCGTGCAGAACGTGTCCGGGTCGACCGGCCGCACCGACGTGTCGTTCACCCTCCCGAAGTCGGACCTGCAGACCGCGATGGAGGCCCTTCGCAAGGTTCAGGACGCGATCGGGTTCGAGTCGCTGAACTCCGACGACCACATCGGCAAGGTGTCGCTGGTCGGTGCCGGCATGCGTTCCCACCCTGGTGTCTCGGCGACGTTCTTCGAGGCGCTCGCAGCTGCCGGGGTCAACGTGCAGAACATCTCGACATCAGAGATTCGGATCTCGGTCGTCTGCCAGGACACTGACGTGCCTGCCGCGGTGAAGGCGGTGCACCAGGCGTTCGGTCTCGACGACTCGGAGGGCGCGCCCGCCGTCGTACATGCAGGCACCGGCCGATGATCACCCCACGAAGTTGCTCGCTGCGCTCACAACTCCGCGGGGGCCCCAGATGAGGGTCGGAGTAGTTGGAGCAACGGGTCAGGTCGGCGCCGTCATGCGCAGGCTGCTCGCGGAGCGCAAGTTCCCGGTCGAAGAGATCCGTTATTTCGCATCGGCCCGATCGGCCGGGTCGACGCTGCCGTGGCAGGGCGCCGATGTCGTTGTCGAAGACGCCTCGCTCGCCGACCCGACTGGTCTCGACGTCGCGTTGTTCTCCGCAGGTGCGTCGACGTCCCGCGCACAGGCCGAGCGGTTCGCCGGCGCGGGTGTGACGGTCATCGACAACTCGTCGGCCTGGCGGATGGACCCCGACGTTCCGCTCGTAGTCAGCGAGGTGAACCCGCAGGCGATCAGCGAGGCGCGCAAGGGCATCATCGCCAACCCGAACTGCACGACGATGGTGGCGATGCCGCCGCTGCGTCCGCTGCACGACGAGGCTGGACTCACCCGGCTCGTGGTGAGCACCTACCAGGCGGTCTCTGGCAGTGGCGGCGCGGGCGTCGACGAGCTCGACAAGCAGGTACGTCAGGTTGTCGACCGAGCGAGTGAGCTCACTCACGACGGCGAAGCCGTGTCGTTCCCGGCACCGGAGAAGTACGTCGCACCGATCGCCTTCAACGTGCTGCCCATGGCCGGCTCGGTGGTCGACGATGGCGAGTTCGAGACCGACGAGGAGAAGAAGCTCCGCAACGAGAGCCGCAAGATTCTCGGCATCCCCGAGCTCGCGGTCTCGGGCACTTGCGTCCGGGTGCCGGTGTTCACCGGTCACTCGCTGTCGATCAACGCGGAGTTCTCCCGTGCCCTTCCGGTCGAGCGGGCCAGAGAGCTGCTCGCGTCGGCGCCGGGCGTCGTACTCACCGACGTGCCGCACCCGCTGATGGCAGCGGGGAAGGACCCGAGCTACGTGGGCCGGCTGCGTCAGGACTCCGGTGTCGCCGACAACCGTGGTCTCGCCCTCTTCGTGAGCGGCGACAACCTCCGCAAGGGGGCCGCCCTCAACGCTGTCCAGATCGCGGAGCTGATCGCGGCCCGCTAGCTGCGCCGCCAGCTCAGCAACGGGCCGGACAATGCTTCCAGCATCTCGGTTGCACTTACCGCCTCGGCAGGGGACATCGGGCCTTTGCCTTCTGTCTTGAGGGCGAACTCGACGAGGGCGAGTGCTGTGAAGGCGTAGACGTCATTGACGTCAACGCTGACTGTCGCGGTCTGGCTGCCCCGAGTAGCGGTGGCAGAGACAGTTGCCTTTGCGCTGGCGCGCATCTCCTCGGTCGGGCCTTCCGGCATCCGCTCGACCATGCGACGAAGCAGCGGCGCGCTGAGCTTCAGCATCGGTCCGGTCGCCGGCCCCATGACCGGCGCGATCGCGCGTGCCGCCTTGGACACGGCCACGTTCGCTGTGACGGTCGCGTCGCCCGCCCAACGACCGGTGCTGAGCACGTCGCCGAGCGGGACCTGGAGCGCGGGCCGACCGGCGATCATCGACCTTCGGATTTGAGGGTCGCCCTGCGCGAGGATCGCGCCGAGCGCACTGCGCGCCGTACCGCGAGTCGGCTTCATGCCCTTCAGCGAGTATCCGATGTCGATGCGCTCGGGCTTTCCGTCCAGCATCGAGGCCGCCACGGATGCGGCGCAGTCGCTGGGCACGTAGTCGTAGCCGCAGGCCGGCACGACGGCGGTGACTGCGCTGCTGTGGGTCTCGTACGCCCAGGTCATGAAGTCCGGCTCACCGGTCGAGTCGATGTAGTGCACGCCGGCGGCGACGGCGGCGTCGACGACCGGCCGGCCGAGCAGTTCGAACGGGCCGACTGTCGAGATGACGAGGTCGAGCCCGACCATGAAGTGCTCGAGCGCCTTCGGATCGGTCGTGTCGACGATCACCCGCTCTGCACCCTCGGCGGCGTCGACTCGAGAGAGCCGGTCCTCCGACCGGGCTCCAAGCCGGACGGGGATCTCGCGAAGCGCGAACTCCGTGGCGGTGAGCCTGCCGGTGTAGCCGGTCGCTCCGAGCAAGCCGATCTTCCGCATGGCGGACATCTTGCCGCACCGAGGAAACGGGCAAACGGCCTATTGGTTTCGTTCGCGAATGGGTAGGGCAAGATCGTGACTTATGACTCGGGGGATAGCACTGTTGCATCCGTCGTGATCGAGCGTGCAGAACTTCTTCTGGACGACCATCCGGCCGCGGTGCGAGTGGCCAGGGCGTTCATCGAGCGGGAGGCGCTCGCCCGCGGTGCTGCGATCGTCGTCGACGACCTCGCGCTGATCACTGCCGAACTGATTGCAAATGCCGTCCAGCACGGCGCTCCGCCGATCTCGATCGCGATCAGTGGCGACGCGGACCTGATCCGGATCGAGGTGGCGGACGCCAACCCGCGCCCGCCGATCCGGCCCGCGGTGAGCCTGTCCAACATGACCGGCCGCGGGCTCGCGCTGATCGCCGCGCTTGCCACGAACTGGGGGGTCGAGCGCGCGCCGGCGGGCGGCAAGGTCGTCTGGGCCGAGGTGACGGCCGCGCGTGCGACGGCGGAGGGCGAGCTCAGCGCCGCCGACATCGACCAGCTCCTTGCCAGCTGGCCCGAGACCGCGTTCGCCGATGAGCAGATCCGCTACACGGTGGTGCTCGGCGACGTACCGACCGATCTGCTGATCGACGCGAAGTCGCACATCGACAACTTGGTGCGCGAATTCTCTCTCGCGGCGACGGGCGCGGAGCTCGGCATCGATGCGCCGGAGCACCTCGCTCGCCTGATTCAGACCGTCGTCCACGGGTTCTCTGAGGCGCGCGACGCGATCAAGCGACAAGCGCTTGCCGCCGCCCGTCGCGGTGAGGCCCGCACTCGCCTGGTTCTCGACCTGCCAGCCGCCGCGGCGGAGGCCGGTGAGGCGTACCTGGCTGCGCTGGATGACGCGGACGCGTATGCCCGCGCGGCGAGGCTGCTGACCCTCGAGACGCCCCACGTGCATCGGCTTTTCCGCCGGTGGTACGTCGACGCGGTGGTCCGACAGGTTCGTGACATGGCGGCGGGCCGAGAGCCCAAGCCGGTCGTCGCCTTCGAGGTGCGAATGCTGGACGAGATCCAGCGCCTCGCGACGTTGCAGCGCATTACCGACCGGGCGGCGCGGTTGCAGCGAGTCACCGCCGCGCTGGCCCGTACCCGCACGCCGGAGGACGTCGCGGATGTCGTTGTCTCCGAGGGCGTCATGGCACTCGGTGCAGCCGGTGGTGGCCTGCTCGTTCCGGCCGAGGACGGCGAACACATCGCGGTTCCCGGTGCAGTCGGTTACGGGGAGGAGCTCGTCGGTGCGTTGCGTGAAGAGCGGCTCGATGCTCCGCTGCCGGCAGCGACCGCACTTCGCACCGGAGAGCCGGTCTGGCTCGAGTCCCGCGCCGAGCGGGATCAGCGGTACCCGCTGTTGCGCGGGTTCGAGTCGTCGACGGTCTCGATGTGCGCCGTGCCGCTGCGTGCAGGTGGACGGGTGCTGGGTGCGCTGCGGTTCAGCTTCTCGACTCGTCGGCTGTTCGACGACGACGAGAGGGAGTTCGTACTCGCGCTCGCAACGCAAACCGGGCAGACACTGCTCCGTACCGAGATGTACGCCGCGGAACGGCAGGCGGCGCTCAATCTTCAGCGGGCTCTGCTCCCCGAGCGGACCGTGGCGGTCGAAGGCTGGAGTGTCGCGGCGCACTACAGCCCCGCAGGTCAGGAAGAGGCGGGCGGTGACTTCTATGACGTCGTCGCGCTCGGCGACGGGCGAATAGCTGCCGTGGTCGGCGACGTGATGGGTCGAGGTGTCGAAGCGGCCGCCTCGATGGCGCAGACCCGCACGATGATTCGCGCCTACGCCGTCGACGATCCCGATCCGGTCTCTGTGCTGTCGCGGGTTGACCGCTACTTCCAGGTGCTGGAGGGCGTTCAGCTGGTCACTGCGCTGTATCTCCTCATCGACGTCGAAAGTGGCGAAGTGTCGATGGCCACCGCTGGACACCTGCCGCCGATCGTCATCGGTGCCGACGGTGGTGCCGATTTCGCCTCGGTGGACATTGGCCCTCCGTTCGGGATAGACGTCGGTCCTCGGCATTCGACGTCGCTGTGCCTGTCGCGGGGCTCAGCAATCGTCGGATTCACCGACGGCTTGGTCGAGCGCCGCGGTGAAGACATCGACACGGGCACGGGCGCCGTCCTCGAACGCCTCCGCACTGATGACGCGGCCTCGGACGCCTGGGCTTTGCTCTCCCGCGTGGTCAACGCCGCGCCGGAGGGTGGGTCCGACGACGACGTCACTGTCCTCGCGCTGTACCGCCACTGACCGCTTGCCAGCGGCGAGCGAGAGGTGCGTGAAGCTCGGCGAGCGTGTCGATGTGTGACCTCACCTCGGCCGGTGTCATCCCGGGCGAGTGGATTCGTAGGTTGAGACAGTCGGCGCCCACCGCATTCGCTTGCGCTGCCACCGTTTCGGCGATCTGGTCGGCATCGCCGCTGGCGAGCTGGTCTTCGCCCCAGTGCTCGATCGCGGCCGCGCTGGCGTAGCTCTTGTACAGCCGCAGCTGCTCTTCTTGCCGCTCTGGTGGCGGTGCGCCGGGAGAGACCCGACGGATCAGCACGATCGGTCCCGGTCCGCCCGCCTCTCGGTAGACGTCGACGAGCTCTCGGCACCTCGCGACAGTTGTCAGTGAGTCGAAGAGGAGTCCGACACCAAGCCCGGCGGCGCGTCGACAAGCGGCCGCGCTCATCGCGGCGCTGACGACGGGGATCGGTTGAGTCGCACACAACCGCACGGCCGGGTCGTCGGGAAGCTGTCCCGGGTCGTTGCCGAGCAGCATCCCGCTGACCGTCGTCATGGCTTCGGAGAATCTCGCCGTCAGGTCGTCTTTCGTCGTACCCGCGATCGTGAAGTCTGCTTCCAGGGAACCGGACGCGAGGCCCATCCCGACCCGACCCGGGAACCGCGCGGCCAGCCACGCGATCTCCTCGGCCACGAGTGCCGCCGGTCGGAGCGGAAGCAGCAACGGACACGGCGCCGCCCACGCTTCGCGCGTGACGTCGAGCAACCAGCCGGCGGCCTGGATCGGGTTCGGAAGGTAGCCCGCGAAGGCATTGTGGTGCTCGCTCACCATTACGCCGTCGAAACCAGCGTCCTCGCTGCGGCGGCCCTGCTCGAGCAGCTCCCGCACGATCTCGGTTGGTGGCAGGTCGAGATGCGGGTACAAGCGCAGCGAGACGCTGCCGCGGCGCATCGCGCGAGCTGGCTCGTTCACAGTGTCGTGAACCTTCCGCCATCGACGACGATGGTTTGCCCGGTGACATAGCGCGATCCGTCTTCCAGCAGGAACCGTACGACGGGGGCGACATCTGTCGCGGAGTCACCGACGCGTCCGAGCGGCACGAGCTCGCTGAGTCGTTGCTCGAGCTGAGGATCGGCGATGTAGGCATCCGCCATGGCGGGTGTCATCGCAAGCGGCGATACGCCGACGACGGTGATGCCGTGCGGTCCCCATTCGAGGGCAAGGCTTTTCACCAATCCGCGGACCGCGCCCTTCACGGCGGAGTAGGCCGGCCGCGCGGCGCTGCCCTCGATGCCCGCCGGCGACGTCATCAGCACGAACCGTCCCTTGGATTCCCGGAGCGCGCCGAAGCCGGCGCGGGCGCAGTGGTACGCGCCGCGCAGCGACACCGCGACGTGGTCGTCCCACATCTCGTCGGTGAGGTCGTCGATGGAGTCGACACCGCTCGAGTGTCGGCTCGTGGCGTTGTGCACGACACCGTCGAGTCGTCCGAAGTCGTCGAGAGCGATGTCGACCGCACGCTGGATGTCTGCCGCGACAGTCACGTCTGCAGTGACGTGACGGCCCACTCCGACTGCCGAGAGAAGCTCGGCAGTCTCGGCGCCGTTGCCGCCGGGCGCGGCGACGACCACGGCGGCACCCTGCTGCGCGAGGTCGAGACAGATTGCGCGGCCAAGGCCTGCCCCGCCGCCGGTGACGAGGATGACCTTGCCGTTGAGCGAGTCGTCGTTCATGACGTCATCCAGACCCCGCCGTCGGCGGCGATGGTCTGTCCGGTCAGCGCGTCGAGTCGCTCGTCCAGCAAGGCGGCGAGAATCGGCGTGAGGTCCGGCACCGTGCTGAGTGCGGGGGGCTGCAGGCCCGGCCGCTGGGTGCCGGTGGGCACGAGGACGCACTGGATCGCGATGCCCTCGGCGCCCCAGGCGCGGGCCGCGGCCTTCGCCAAGGATCGGTAGCCCTCAGCCGCGGCAGCAAAAGCGGCCACCCCCGGCGCTCCGGTCATCACGAGCGACGGAAGAAGTACGACGATGCGCCCGCCACCGTCGCGGAAGAGGTCATGCGCGGCCTTCAGCACATGCAACGAACGACGCAGTGGGTCCTCGGCCGCCTGCATCCAGTCGCCCGCACTCAGGGCGACCAGGTCGCCGGTCGCGTGGGGCTCGCGAAGCGGACCGGCGTCGATGAGAACACCTGTTCCGGGCGGCGATGGCTCGCCGTCATTGACCGGGACAACCGCAAAACCTGACTCAGTGAGGCCGGCGACAACCGCTGCGCCGATCGCCGTCTCGGCGCCGAGCACCGCGATGGCTCGGTCGCCGGTCCCTTTTGTCGGGATGGCGGAACTTGAACCCACGACCCCCTCGTCCCGAATCTGGCTAGTTCGTGTCCAATGAGCGTCGTCCGTGGGTGATGGTCCGCCGACGTTCACGCTCATCTTCGCCCGTTTGCGCGCCACGGTGCGCACCGGCGTCTGTGGCGAAAGGGTCGCACACGGTGCGCGAAGGATCGAAGTCTTTGCTTGTCGGCTTCGCCCACTATTTTTCATCCCATGTCTGTGCAGCGCCTGCAGCTCGACGAATCTGAAGTCGTAGCCAAATGGCAAGAACTTGCTCCGTTGATCGACAGGATGATGGAGCGTGTCGGCACTCAGGAGGAGTTTCCGGTAGGCGATGGCTCCTCCCTCCGAGGTGATGACCGAGCCTCAGATCCGTTCCACGTGTCACATCTGATTCGCCAGTGCCTCAACGCGGGGATCGACCACCTGCACGCGGCCAAGGTTCTTGTGGTGGACGCGAGGCTGCTTCACGTTGCGGCTCCGTCGTCGCTCGCGCGGGGGGCCATCGAGAACTTTGCGGCAGCGTTTTGGGTTCTCGGACCGCGCCGTCGAGTCGAGCGGGTCGAGCGGGCTTTGCGCTGGTACGCGAAGAACTACAAGGACCAGCACAACGCGGCGCATCCGATTGGCCGATCAACCCCGGGCGAGCGTGATGCGAATCTCAACAAGCTTTATGCGGTCGGGGCGAAGCACGGAATCGACAACAAGGTGATTCGGACGGGTTACTCGAGCACTGAGGTTGTCAAGCACGCCGAAGCGAACGCGCCGACGACCGATATGCACGTTCTACTGCCGTGGCAGGTTTGCTCGGGATTCGCGCACGGGCGTCCATGGGCTTATCTAGGCGTACTCGACCGCGAAGAGCATGAGGCCGAAACGGCAGGTGTCATGCAGCTTTCCCTTACGAGCAACTTATCGATGGCGCTATACCCGACCCTCGCTGCAGCGCGGTTGCTGCAGGACCTTTTGCGCCTGTATCAGCGACGAGCTGGCGCGCTTCTGCCTGAGGCGAGCTAGACCCGCGCCGAGCTCGATGGCCCGGGCGCTAGCGCGTCGTGTCTCCAAGCTCAGAGGGACTGGAGGCGACGCCAGGACTAGGTGTCGCGGCGGACACGTCGTACATGACGCCGGTCCGACTCCTCGGGGTGGCGATTGCGATGTATCCGAGCAGCGATCCATCTGTTCGATTGAGTTTCCACGCAGTCATGTCCTTGCCCGACACACCGCACGCGCCCCGGATTGCCACACGTTGGCCGGGTAGGAGCCTCGTGCCGACAGCGTCCGGCTGGCAGTAGTCCCCCTGACAGTCGCTGACGAGGACAACTTGTCTCGTGTCATTTACGAGGCTTCCGCTCGTGTAATTGGCTGGATCCGTTGGATCAACCGATCCGCAACCGGTCGCCGAATAGTCCACTTCGGCTGCAATCAGAAGACCGATGACCGCAACACCCACTCCGGTTCCGGACCAAATGAGCAACTGCTGCCATCGTGGCCGACGGGCCTTCGTCCACCACTGCCAATCATCGGGCGCGGAGGGCAATGACGCATCCGGCATCCATCCAGGTGGCGGCGTCCACCCTCTCGGCGGCTCCGGCCATCCGGGGGGCGCGTTCCACTTGCGTGCGGCCATCGCGTCCCAGTGTCGCTCGAACATGACTGCTGCGAACGTCCGTTGGCGTCGCGGTCTGTGTTCGAAGGTGCAATGCGTGCGCACCGCCCTGCGCACCAAGATTGCCGGTGCCAACGGGGGTTGGCAGCCTGAAACAGGCTGCTGACCTGCGGTTTTGCGTGGTCGGGATGGCGGGATTTGAACCCACGACCCCCTCGTCCCGAACGAGGTGCGCTACCAAGCTGCGCTACATCCCGAAAGCGTCGGTCAGTCTACCTGGGCCCGGTCAGTTCGGTTCGGGACGTCAAGGTCAGCAGGGTTGCCTCGGGCGGGCACGCGAAGCGGACGGGGGCGTACCTGGACGTCCCGAGTCCCGCCGACACGTGCAGGTAGCCGCCGTTCGGCCACTTGGACAGGCCCCGTGCGCGCTTGCGATCGAGGCCGCAGTTGGTGACCAGCGCGCCGTACCCCGGGACCCGCAGCTGGCCACCGTGCGTGTGGCCCGACATCACGAGGGAGAAGCCGTCCGCTGCGAACGCGTCGATGACGCGGGGCTCGGGGCTGTGTGACAGGCCGATTGCGACGTCAGCGCGCACCGGCCCAGCGACCCGCTCGTAGTGGTCCGCAAGAAGGTGGGCATCGCTCACGCCCGCAAGCTCGACGGTGACGCCGCGCAGCTTGATCGTCGTACGTCGATGGGTCAGGTCGATCCAGCCGGCGTCGGTGAAATGCGCGCGCACTTCGCCCCAGGGAAGGCGTGGACCGTAGTGGCGGCGGTCACCGTCGGGGCGGCGCAGGTATCGCGCGGGGTTCTTCGGCGTTGGTTCGAACCAGTCGTTGGAGCCGGGAACGAAGACGCCAGGTCGCGCAAGCAGCGGCTCGAGCGCTGCGAAGGTCGGCTGTATGCCGTCGTGCCCGCCGAGGTTGTCGCCCGTGTCGACGACGAGATCGGGCTCAAGCGCGGCGAGCTTGCGGACCCATCGCTCCTTCCACGGCTGCCCTGCGGTGAAGTGCATGTCGGAGAGATGCAGAACGGTCAAGTCCGGGGTTCCCGGCGGCAGGACTGGAACCGTGACGCGACGCAGCCGGAAGGCCTTGCGCTCGATCTGCCACGCATAGGCGACACCCATTACGCCGAGGAGCATCACCGTGAGCGGGATCCACACCGCTGCAGGCATGGCTCCAGCGTAAAGACCGTGCCTGTCTGCTCGCCGTTTCTTACTCTTGACCCATGTCTCTCAAGGAACAGCTGCGCACCGACATGACGGCGGCGATGAAGGCGCGCGACGAGCTGCGCACCGCCACGCTCCGCATGGTGATCACGGCGATCAGCAACGAAGAGGTCGCCGGCAAGTCCGCGCGTGAGCTGTCCGATGACGAGGTGCTGAAGGTGGTCGCCCGCGAAGCGAAGAAGCGGCGCGAAGCCGCCGAGGCTTTTGACGGCGGCGGCCGACCGGAGCTGGCAGAGCGGGAGCGTGCCGAAGGAGAGGTGCTCGGCGCGTATCTGCCCGCGCAACTGTCAGACGGCGAGCTCGCCGACATCGTGCGGTCGGCCATCGAGAGCACCGGCGCCTCCGGTCAGCAGGCGATGGGTCAGGTCATGAAGGTCGTGCAGCCACAGGTCGCGGGCCGCGCTGAGGGCGGCCGGATCGCGGCTGTGGTGCGCGAGCAGCTGGGAGCGTCCTAGCGGCGGTGGTGGTGCGGGCGTTGCTGCTCGAAGACGCCGCCGTCTGTCGGTGACTCGGTCGGAGTCGGCTCGCTGCTCGGCGTCTCGCTCGGCGTTTCGCTCGAGGTGGGCGGGAGCGGTTTGCCGGACTTCGTCGGCTTCGGCACCGACGTGGGGTGAGGTCCTGGTGGCGCGCCACCGCCGCCACTCACGTAGATGACCACGGTCCCCCCAACCGGCGTCTGCGCACCGGCGCCCGGCGAGGTCCACGCGACCAGGCCGGCGCGCACACCGCTTTGCACTGGTGTGCCGGACACGCGGGCGTTGAAGCCCGCCTGCTGCAGCTCCGACTCGGCGAGTGCAACGGTCAGTCCGCTCACGTTCGGCACGCCGTGCTGGACGCCCACCGAGTAGTAGCGGTCCGGTCCACCGAACGGCACTGCCGGCACACCTTTCAGGGCGGCGTTCATCGTCGACTGCCAGATCCGCCCGGCGAGAGTCGCGCCGAAAACGGCGCCGTAGTAACGGCCACCGATCGTCAAGCCGCCGAGTGACTTGTTCGGGCTCGACGGGATGCCCGCCCACACGGCTGCCGCGAGCTGCGGGGTGTAGCCGGCGAACCAGGAGCCGTCGTAGTCGTCGACGGTCCCCGTCTTCGCTGCCGCCGGCCGCCCGTAGAGCGCATCCTGGGTGCCCGTTGCGCCCGGAACGCGGAGGACACCCTCCAAGATCGAGGTCACGGTGTTCGCCAGGCCTGAGGGGACGACCTGGCTGCAGTCGGTCTGCGGGACGGGGTACTCGTGGCCCTGGCGGTCCACGATCGAGGTGATCGCGATCGGGGTGCAGTACTTGCCGTGGGCGGCCATCGTTGCGTAGGCGCCGGCGAGGTCCAGCGGAGTGAAGCCCGCTGCCGATCCGAGCACGAACGACGGCACCTGCGGGATGCGACCGCCGTTGGACGGTTGCATGCCCATCGCTTCGGCCAGGCGGACCGGGGTGCACAACCCGGTGCGTTGCTCGAGCTGCGCGAAGAACGTGTTCACCGAGAACCAGGTGCCGGTCTCGAGGTTGAAGGTGCCGGACTCGCTGTCACCGGCGTTGTGAAGGTTGTAGACGCCGGCGTCCTCACCGGAGCAGGTCGTGTAGCCGTCGACCGTGATCGAAGCCGGGGCGTGGATCGACGTCCCGAGCGGGATGCCTTCCTTCAGTGCCGCGGCGAGCACGAAGAGCTTGAACGTCGACCCGGCGTGGAAGCCGTAGGTGCTGCCGCCCCACTCCTGGTCGACCGCGTAGTCGATGCTGTTCTGGCCGGCCTTTGCGTTGTCCCCGTACTCGGTGCTGACCGCGATCGCCTTCACCTTTCCGGTGCCGGGCTCTACGACGGCCTCGGCTGAGGCGACTTTGTTCGGCTCGTGCCGATGCACGTACTGGTGAACGCCCCGGTCCGCCGCTCGCTGCACCTTCGGGACCAGGGTCGTCGTCACGGTCAGACCGCCGCGGCGCAGCAGCGAGAGCCCGAGATTCGGCGTGTTCTCGAAGACGTGCTTCACGTAGTCGCAGAAGTACGGATAGGTCGAGGACACGCAGTCGTTCGGCTGCTGGTGCACGTGCAGCTCGATGGGCGTCGCCAGTGCGGCGTCGTAGTCGGCTTGGTCGATCGAGTGGTACTTCAGCATCTGCTCGAGGACGGTGTTGCGGCGATCGGTCGCGAGCTCCGGATAGATGCGCGGGTTGTAGGCCTCCGGCGACTGCACCAGGCCCGCCAGCAGCGCGCTCTGCGGGAGGGTCAGGGCGGTGACGGGCTCGTCGAAGTAGTGCCGCGCCGCGGCGCCGATTCCGTAAGCGCCGTCACCGAAGTACACGATGTTCAAGTAGCGGGCGAGAATCTCGTTCTTGGTGAGCTTGTGCTCGAGCTCGATGGCGTAGCGCGCTTCACGGACCTTGCGCGCCAAGGTGTCCTCGACGGCGGCCAGTCGCTGCGTCTTTGTGTGCGCGTTCTCGACCAGCACGTTCTTCACGTACTGCTGTGTCAGCGTCGAGCCACCTTGCGTGACGGTGCCGGACGCGCCGTTGCGCAACAGCGCGCGAATCGTGCCCTTGAAGTCGAGGCCACCGTGCTCGTAGAACCGGACGTCCTCGATGTCGATGATCGCGCGCTGCATTGACACCGGGATCTTCGACAGTGGAACGTTGAACCGGTCCTGGGAGTAGAACGTCGCGATCGTCTGGCCGTTCGCTGCGACGACCTTCGAAACCTGCGGCAGCGGCTTCTCGGTGAGCGACGAAGGCAGGTTGTCGAACGCGTCGGTGACGCTGCGAGCGGCGAGACCTGCCCCGCCGACGATCGGCAGCAGAGCAATCGCCATGATCACGCCCGCAACCACACTCACCGCGCCGAGCAGCGTGATGTGTTGGCGAAAGCCTGGGCGCCTCACGCGGAAAGCCTATGCGGCGTCGGCGGGGTTGGCCGCCAAGTCGGCGCCGATCGCGCGAAGCCCTTCGAGGTCGTGTACGTCGGTGGCTTGCGCGGCGACTTCGACGATGCGCACGCGGGGGTGAGCGGCGTGGAACTGCGATGCGCGACGTGAGTCGCGGAGCGCGGCGGTGAGGCGGTCGGCGTGCACGCGCAACGCTGCTGCGGCGAAGGGCTCCTCGCCCGCCGCGTCGAGGGTTTCTGCTGCCGCGACCGCTCGCTCCACGGACAACGCCGCCGCGGCCGACGTGTGCATCCGGTTGAGCACCATGCCGGCGAGGGGCATCTGCTCGGTCTCGAGCCGCTCGACGAAGTACGCGGCCTCGCGAAGCGCGTCGCGTTCCGGTACGGCGACGACGACGAACGACGTACCGCGCTCCTTGAGCAGCTTGTAGGTCTGGTCGGCGCGCTCCCGGAACCCGCCGAACATCGTCTCGAGCGACGTGACGAACAAGCTCAAGTCCTTGAGCGCCTGCGCGCCGAGCATGCGGTTGAGCACATCGGTGAACATCTTCACCCCGACCGTGAACACCTTCAGATACGCGCGACCGCCGGCTCGAGCGGGTGCCGTGAGCAGCCGGATCATCCGTCCGTCGAGAAAGCGCCCGAGTCGCTGCGGCGCATCGAGGAAGTCGAGAGCGGACCGGCTTGGCGGGGTGTCGACGACGATGAGATCCCACGTGCCAGTCGCCTTGAGCTGACCGAGCTTCTCCATCGCCATGTACTCCTGCGTCCCGGCGAAGCTGGAGGAGAGGGACACGTAGAACGGGTTCGCAAGGATCGCCTTCGCGCGTGCCTCGTCGGCGTGCGCGAGAACGATGTCATCGAACGTCCGCTTCATGTCGAGCATCATCGCGTCGAGCCGGCCGCCTGCCGCCGTGTCGATTCCGGAGACGGCGCGGGGCGTGTTGTCGAGCTCGGTGAGACCCATCGACTGCGCCAGCCGTCGCGCTGGGTCGATCGTCAGCACGCAGACCGAGCGCCCCTGCTCCGCGGCTCGGACCGCGAGTGCCGCCGCGGTTGTCGTCTTGCCGACCCCACCGGCGCCGCAGCAGACGATGATCTTCGCGTCGCGCAGCAGCGTGTCGACATCCAGGGCCGCGGGGGAAGGTGTCGTCATCGCCTAGATCATTCCCGCAGCCTGAAGGCGGTCGGCGATCTCCTGCAGCCCGGACAGCTCGGCGGCGTCGCCGATATAGGGGATCTGGTAGGTCGGCCGGTCGAGTGCGGTCAACGTCTCGAGCTCCTGCCGTTCGAGCAGCACGCGACGGGCGTGATCGGTCATCTCGCCGGCGAGCGCGGCCACGGTGGTGGCATCGCCCTCGACGCCCGCAGCCTTGAGGCCGCGCGCGATGTCATCGGTGTCGACGCTGCCCGCCGCGGTGTCGCCGATTCGGTCTTCCGGGATCAGTGGGTCACGCACCATGTTCACGATCACCGCGCCGGGGCGGAGGTCGGTGGCGATGAGCTCCTCGATGCCGTCGGCCGTCTCCTGGACCGGCATCTCCTCGAGGACTGTGACGAGGTGCACCGCTGTCTTCACGGAGCGGAGCAGGTTCATGACGCTGTTCGCCTGCTTGGTGACGGGGCCCATTCGGGTGAGGGCGGCGACCTCAGTGTTGACGTTGAGGAACTTCGCGATCCGGCCGGTCGGCGGAGCGTCGAGGACAACCGCGTCGTAGATACGTCCGCCGCCGCGGCGCTCCCGGGTCGCCGCTTCCATGACCTTGCCGGTCAGCAGGACATCGCGCAGCCCGGGGGCGATCGTGGTCGCGAAGTCGATCGCTCCCAGCTTCTTGAGCATCGAGCCGGCCCGGCGCAGGTTGTAGAACTGCTCGAGGTACTCCAGCAGCGCTTGCTCCGGGTCGATCGCAAGCGCGTAGACCTCACCGCCGCCACGGGCCACCGCGACCCGGCGCTCCTCGTAAGGGAGGGGCGGGGTGTCGAAGAGCTGGGCGATGCCCTGGCGGGCCTCCACCTCGGTCAAAAGGACCTGGCGGCCGCCGGCGGCGAGCGCCAGCGCGAGCCCAGCGGCGATCGTGGTCTTGCCCGTGCCGCCCTTGCCGCTGACCACGTGCAGCTTCACGGCGGGGAAGTCGGCCACCTCTGAAGGGTAAGAGGTCCGCCGGATTGGTCCGAATGGCCCGCAGGAATGCCCCTAAACCTGTCGAACCAGACCTATCAGCGAGCCCAGCCAGCTGAAGGTGAGGACCTCCACATGTACGACGAGCTGACGTGGCGGGCCGGTGCCGAGTGCCAGGCCGAGAACGCGACGTACTTCTATGCGCCGAGCCACTTCGAGCGCAAGCCGGAGAAGGACCTGCGCGAAGGCATCGCGCGCGCGCTGTGCCGCAAGTGCAAGGTCAAGGAGCAGTGCCTGAACTACTCGCTGACCGTCGCCGAGAACCACGGCATCTGGGGCGGCCTCAAT
The DNA here is from genome assembly GCA_035545635.1 of Mycobacteriales bacterium. GTDB lineage: Bacteria > Actinomycetota > Actinomycetes > JAFAQI01 > JAFAQI01 > DASZTV01. The sequence goes on from DASZXY010000011.1 coordinate 260,722, forward strand.
GAGCTCGAGCGGAAAAGGCTGCTCCGCAGTCGCAAAGCCGCCTCGGCCTGAGTTAGCGGCGGCGAGCGGACGAATCCGCTCCGCGACTGTCGCTCGCCCGTTGGGCTCGCTCTTTTACGTCGCTCCGCGCATCCGTCCGCTCGCCGCCGTGACGCGCGTGGGCTCCCCGATGGCCGCTTTCGATGCGCTCTTGCTCTTCTCGGCCTTTGCATGGGGCTGTCGGGGTTGGGGCTTTTCTGCACGCTTAGGCTCAGGCTTGTGACGAAGTGGGAGTACGCGACTGTTCCTCTGCTGGTCCACGCGACCAAGCAGATCCTCGACCAGTGGGGCACTGACGGCTGGGAGCTGGTGCAGGTGGTGCCGGCCCCGGGCGGTGGTGACCAGCTCGTCGCCTACCTCAAGCGGCCGCTGCTGGAGGCTGGAAAGTAGATGGGCGCCGTCGAAGACCGCCTCGCCGGGCTGGGTCTCGACGTGCCGCCCGTCGTTCCGCCGGTCGCTGCGTACGTACCGACGTCGCGGTCCGGCGACCTGATCTGGGTGTCCGGCCAGCTTCCCGTCGTCGACGGCGAGCTGCTTGCGCGGGGAAAGGTCGGCGCGACGATCGACCCGGAGCAGGCGAGCCACCTCGCCCGCCGCTGTGCCCTGAACGCGATCGGTGCGCTGAAGGCCGAGGTCGGCGACCTCGACCAGATCGAGCGGATCGTCAAGGTCGTCGGCTTCGTCGCGAGCGCGCCGGACTTCCACGGCCAGCCCGGCGTCATCAACGGCGCCAGCGAGCTGTTCGTCGCCGCGTTCGGTGATGCGGGGCGGCATGCGCGCAGCGCGGTAGGGGTTGCGGTGCTCCCCCTGGACGCACCGGTTGAAGTCGAGCTCGTCGCGAAGGTCCGGGGGTAACAGGCATGGCGGACGCGTCCGAGATGTTTGCCGGGCTGGTCGACACGTTGCGCAAGCTCAACGCCGGCGAGGTCGAGCCGGTCGAGCCGCGGCATGCCGCGACGGTGATCATGCTCCGCGACGGCAGCGACGGACCTGAGGTCTACCTGCTTCGGCGGGCCGCGTCGATGGCGTTCGCCGCGGGGGCGTTCGTGTTCCCCGGTGGCTCGGTCGACCTTCGCGACGAGGACCTGCCGGACGAGGCGTGGGTGGGCCGCCCTCCCGCCGAGTGGGCGACGGATCTTTCGAGCGACGAGCGGCTCGCCCGTGCACTCGTGTGCGCCGCCGTGCGAGAGACGTTCGAGGAGTCCGGCGTGCTGCTGGCGGGGCCGGACGGTACGACCGTCGTCGCCGACACCAGCGGCGATGACTGGGAGGCCGACCGGCTCGCGCTGATCGACCGCTCGCTGTCACTCGCGGAGCTGATGCGCCGGCGCGGGCTTGTCGTGCGCGCCGACCTGCTTCGGCCGTGGACCCACTGGCTGACGCCTGAGGTCGAGTCGCGCCGGTTCGACACCCGGTTCTTTGTCGCGATCCTTCCCGAAGGCCAGCGCACCCGCGACGTCGGAGGTGAGGCGGACCGGGTCGCGTGGATGCGACCGCAGGCGGCACTCGAGGGCAACGAGCGCGGCGAGATGATGCTGATGCCGCCGACTCTGGCGTCGTTGCGCGACCTGTCGGAGTTCAGCTCGGTCGCAGCCACGCAGGCGGCCGCCGCCGAGCGCACGGTGACCCGCATCCTGCCGAAGCTGATCTTCGACGAGAACGACAACTTGAAGTTCCTGCTGCCGCACGAGCCGGGGTATCCGCAGGAGGCCGCCGGGTGAGTGCGCTGGAGGCGGTGACGCCGAGCGCGTCGCGGCTGCTCGCCCCCAACCCGGGGCCGATGACGCTCGACGGCACCAACACCTGGGTGCTGCGCGCGCCGGGAGGGGACGAGGGCGCGGTCGTCATCGACCCCGGCCCGCTCGAGAACGGCCACATCGACAAGGTCGCGGCGCTCGGCAAGATCGCCGCGATCGTGTTGACGCACGGCCATTTCGACCACGGCGAGTGCGCGCCCGAGCTGCACGAGCGGACCGGTGCGCCGGTCATCGCGCGCGATCCGAAGCTGTGCATCGGCGCGGATCCGATCCCGGACCGCCCGGGGCGAACGGCGCTCGCCGGTGTCGAGTGGCTGACGGTGCTGACGCCCGGGCACTCCAGCGACTCGGTGAGCTTCGTCCTCGAGTCGGATCGAGCACTGCTCA
>DASZXY010000012.1:0-71817 GCA_035545635.1 Mycobacteriales bacterium
GGCCTGCTGGCCGAGCTGCCGGCGGCGGTGTCGGTGTTCGGCTCGGCCCGCACGCCGGTCGACTCGCCGGAGTACGCCGCGGCCCGCCGGCTCGGCGCCGCGCTGGCCCGGGCCGGCGTCGCGGTGATCACCGGCGGCGGACCGGGTGCGATGGAAGCGGTCAACCGCGGCGCGAGCGAGGCCGGCGGGGTGTCGATCGGCCTCGGCATCGAGCTTCCCTTCGAGCAGCGGCTGAACGACTGGGTCGACCTCGGCGTGAACTTCCGCTACTTCTTCGTGCGCAAGACGATGTTCGTGAAGTACGCACAAGCCTTCGTCGTGCTTCCCGGCGGGTTCGGGACGATGGATGAGCTGTTCGAAGCGCTCACGCTCGTGCAGACCCGCAAGGTCACGTCGTTCCCGGTGATCCTCTACGGCACGGAGTACTGGGGTGGCCTGATCGAGTGGCTGCGCAGCTCGATGCTGCCAGACGGCAAGATCAACGAGGTCGATCTCGACCTGATCCATCTCTGTGATGACGTCGACGAGATCGTCGACATCATTCAGCACAGCCAGTCATCGCGTTCCGACACCCCATAACGCCCCTACCGAGTCGGTGCGGTTCGCGGTGTCATGCCCGGAGCGGTGACGGCGGCCGCGAGCATCGCGCCGGCGATCATCCACCAGACGTGGCGGAAGGCGTCATGTAGCTGCGCGTAGCCGACCGGTGCCCCGAGTATCGCGACGAACAAGCTGACACCGAGAACCAGACCGATCTGCCGGCTCATCGACACGACCGCAGAGCCCGTCGAAGCACGCGAGGCCGGCAGGTCCGCGGTTGCGGCACTCATGATCGTCGGCAGCGCGAAGCCGACACCCATGCCGCCGATGATCCATCCGGGAAGCAGCTCTCCGGCGTACGACGGATGTGCGCCAACGCACGCGGCAGCCATCAGCGTCCCGGTGGCGAACAGCAGGCACCCGATCGAGACCAGTGCGCCGGGACCCACCCGCTTGGCAAAGCGCTGGGTAGCGGCCGCGAACACCGGCACCATCAACGGACCAGGTGCGATGGCAAGGCCGGTGCGGATCGGCGAGTAGTGCCAGACGTCCTGCAACCACAGCACCATCACCAGGAGGCTCGCGCCAAACCCGACATTGAAGAGCACGGTCGTCAAGTTGGACCAGGCGAACGCTCGAACCCTGAGCAAAGACAGCTCGATCACCGGAAGATCGTGGCTTCCCGAGCGGAGCCAGAACGCAACCGTCGCGACCACGGCGACGACGAACGCCGCGATGTCGCCCACGGACGCCCAACCCCAGTCGGGGCCTTTCACCAACGCCAACGCGAGTGCCCCGACACCGACGGTGAGGTAGGCCGCACCAACCAGGTCGGGCACCCGCTCCACCGCGATGTCACGTGAGTCCGGCACCCAACGCTGCGCGGCGACCAACGCCACAATCCCGACCGGCAGGTTCACCAGGAACACCCAACGCCAATCTGCTTGCACCAGCAGGCCACCGACGACTGGTCCGAAGGCGGCCGCCAGCGCGCCGACCGCTGCCCAGATCCGGACCGCCTTCACCTTGTCGGTGTCCGGCGTCGCAGCCAGCAGTAGCCCGAGGCTCGTCGGCGTCAGCGCAGCCGCACCCACCGCCTGCAGCCCGCGAAACGCAACGAGGCTCCACAGGTTCGGGCTCACCGCACAGGCGACACTCGCGACAGTGAACAACGCGAGTCCCGCGAGGAATCCGGACTTGCGTCCGTAGCGATCTGCAAGCCGCCCGAGCGGAACGAGCAACGCGGCGTACAGCACGGCGTAGCCGTTGAGAATCCATGACAGGTTCCCGAGCGACTCACCGTGGAACTCATGCGCGATGTTGGCGAACGCCACGTTGACGATGAACAGGTCGAGGCTCGCCATGAAGGCAGCCGTCGACAGCACAGCCAGTACGGCGGCGTGACTGACCTGTCGAGGGTTCGCGACGGAGTACGGCGTCGCAGTGGTGAGGGCGGTCACGACAGCACCAGCAAGCTCGACGTGGCGGTGGCCAGCAGCGCGCTCGTGCTCTCCTGGATGAGTTGCGCCTCCGCCGTCGCGGTGCGGCGCCCGAGATGCACAACAGTGCCGGTTGCGAGCACGGTGCCCGTGCGCACGCTGACCGGCTTGAGATAGCGCACTTGCAGATCAAGCGTCGTGTAGCCCGTGCCGCGAGGGAGGCGCGTGTGCACTGCGCAACCGACGACGGTGTCGAGCAGAGTGGCCGTCACCCCGCCGTGGACCATGCCGATCGGGTTGTAGTGCTCGAGCCGCGGCGTCATCTCGAAGGTGACGCGACCGGGCTGGATGTCACGGATGTCGAAGCCGATCAGCTCCGCGACGGGTGGCGACGGGAGCTCGCCGGTGGCGATCGCCCGAAGGAACTCGATCCCGTCGTACTCGCGTCCGAGACGGGCCAGCCGGTCCGCCGCGTGTTCAGCGATCGTGGTTGTCGACATCTTGCGCTCCCACCCACCCGAGTAAGTTGGGATTTCCAACTCGTCTGTTCGACACCGTAAAGCAGTAGGTTGGATTTGCCAACTCTCTATGCCAGACTCGTGGTGTGACACCGGTTACAGCTCCACGCGAGTGCTCGGTCGCCGCCGCGCTCGACGTCATCGGCGAGAAGTGGTCGCTGCTCGTCGTCCGCGAGCTGATCCTTGGGTCGACGAAGTTCAACGAGATCGCGGCGAACACCGGCGCTCCCCGCGACATCCTCACCAACCGGCTGCGGCGGCTCGAGGAGCTCGGCGTGATCGAACGCGAGGAGTACTCGTCGCGTCCGCCGCGGTACTCCTATGGCCTGACCAAGGCCGGCCGCGACCTGCGCCCCGTGGTGATGGCGCTCAAGCACTGGGGGGACACCCACGTGATGGGCCGCACCATGCAACCGGTCTACGAACACAGCTGCGGCGCGGTGTTCGCTCCAGCGACACACTGTGCGGCCTGCGGCGAAAAGGCCGGCGGAGCGACCCTCACCCGGGTGACCAGCTAGCGCGTTATGGTCCATCGGTGCTGGACCTTCGCACCGTCGCCGATGACCTGCTGATCCGTGATCCGGATCGAACCGCTCTCGTCGAGAGCGACGCAAACTGGACGTACGGCGACTACGCGGCGGCAATCCGCTCGACGGCCGCACGGCTGCGCGCGGTGGGAGTCGGGGTCGGCGATCGGGTCTACGTCATCGCCGGACCCGGACGGCTTGCGCTCACTGCGGCGTTCGGCGCGTTACGCCTCGGCGCGACCCCGGCGCTGATCAACCCGCGGCTCACAGCGGAGGAGGTCGCGAAGCTCATCGACCTGGCCGGTGAAGGTGCCGCGGTGATCGTCGAGCCGCAGTGCAAGGGACGCGCCGATGGTCTTGGGCTGCCGGTCCTCGGTATGGAAGCGCTCGAGCCGACCACCAATGACGACTCCCCCGGCGATGGCCCGGCGCCCGACGGGCTGATCCTCTTCACGAGCGGCACCACCGGGCTGCCGAAGCCGGTGCCGGTGCCTTGGGACACGCTGACCGCTCGGCTCGCGCCGTACGTCGAAGTCGCCGAGTCGCAGATGCGGCTGCTGTGCGTTCCGCTGCATCACGTCGGAGGACTGATCGGGTCGATGGTGTGCCTCCTCGGCGGTCACAGCCTCGCGATCCAGGGCCGTTTCGACGCCGGTGAGTGGTTGCGGCTGATCGAGAAGCATCGGGTGCAGCTGACGTTCATGGTCCCCACGATGCTTGCGCGCGTCGTCGACCACCCCGACCTCGAGACCACCGATCTTTCGAGCCTCCAGATGATCACGTACGGCGCCAGCCCGATGTCCGGCGAGCTGGTCACCCGTCTCACCGAGGTGATGCCGAACGTCGCGCTGGTCAACACGTTCGGCCAGACCGAGACGCTCGGCGGCATCACGTTCACGATGCCCGAAGACGCGCATCACCCGGTGCATCGCGAGTCCGTCGGCCGCCTGGTGCCCGGCGTCGAGATCCGGGTCGTGGAGCCCGGCACCGACGATGAGGTGACAGCTGGCGAGATCGGCGAGCTGCTCGTGAAGTCGTCGCAGAACGTCGTCGACGGCTGGCTTCGGACCGGCGACCTGGTCCGGGTCGACGAAGAGGGATACCTCTATCCCAACGGACGACTGTCGGACACGATCAACCGCGGCGGCGAGAAGTTCGGCCCGATCGAGGTCGAGACCGCACTGCGTGAGCACCCACTCGTGACTGACTGCGCGGTCGCAGGTGTTCCCGATCCTGAAATGAACGAAAGAGTCGGCGCAATCGTGGTGACCAGTGAGCCGGTCGACGCCGCCACGCTCCAGCAGTGGTGTGCGGAACGGATCGCTAAGTACAAGACGCCGGAGCTCATCGTGTTCGCCGACGAGGTCCCGCTGACAGACATGAGCAAGATCGACCGCAAAGCCGTCGTGCGACTGGTGACTGGGGGCTGAGGCATTGCTGTTCATCCACGAGGTGCACGAGGTGCGTGGTCGCGCCGAGGACGAGTTCGAGGCGGCGATCCGCGACGAGTGGATGCCGATGCTCGCCAAGGAGGACGACGCCCGCCTGCTGTGGTTCCTGCACTGGATTCACGGGACCGGCCCTGCGTACAACGTCGTGACGGTCACCGCCGTACGAGACGGTGCAGCGTGGCAGCGGCTGGCCGAGCGGTTGCAGCGCGGCGATCTGCGCGACTGGCAGACCGGGCTCGACGCGATGCGTCACGGTGTGACGTCGAACATCATGTTGCCGGTGCCGTGGTCGCCGTTGCAGGAGGTCGACTTCGCCTCGGTGCCGACCACACCACAGGAGCACGAGCCGGTCGTTTACATGGAGGACACCGGCTGGCCGCACGCCTCCCTGATCGACTACACGACCTTCTGGGAGACCGGCTACTTCACTCCCATGGAGGCCCGCCCGAAGGACGGCCGGCTGCTCGACATCGAGCTGTGCTTCCAGCCGGCGTACGGCGCGGGCCGTCGCAAGGAAGCCGTCCTGTGGCAGAAGGTCCTCGACAACAACCTGCTCATGACATTGATCACGAAAGACACGCCGGCCGAGCTGAAGCAGCCAGGCATGTTCATGCACGAGGCGCTCAACTACCGCGACACGTGGCGCAGTCGCTTGCTGCGCACGGCGAGCTGGTCGCCGCGTTGAGGACTAGTTCGCGTTGAGGGCGACGACCAGCTTTTCGTAGCCGCGCAGCGCCTGCAGGTCGCGGCGCTGCCCTGAGTCGGGTACGACGGCGAGGTCCGGGTAACGCTCGAACAGCAGGCGGAGACCGAGCTGTCCCTCCATCCGAGCCAGGTTCGCACCGAGGCAGTAGTGGATGCCCGCACTCAGCGCGACGTGGTCGCGAGAGTTCGGGCGGTCGAGGTCGAAGAGTGTGGGGTCGGCGAACACCCTCGGGTCGCGGTTGGCGCCACCGAGGAGGCAGAGCAACGGCGTCCCCTTCTCGATAGGTACGCCGTCAATCTCGGTGTCCGCGATGCAGAGCCGCCCAGTCATCTGGACCGGGCTCTCGAGCCGGAGCAGCTCATCGACGGCTTGTTCCCACAGCGCGGGCTCGGCGGCGAGCCTGGCCCGCGCCTTGTCGTCGTCGGCGATCACAGCGACCCCGCTGCCCAGCAGGTTGACCGTGGTCTCGAAGCCGGCGCCGAGCAACAGCATCGCGGTCGCGCGCAGCTCGAGGTCGTTGAGCCGGTCCGCGGGGTCTGCGTTTACCAGCTGGCTGAGGATGTCATCGCCGGGGCGGCGCCGCAGGTTGTCGAAATGCCCGGTGAACCACTCGTTCATCGCCTTGAGCGCCCGGCTGACGTCGCCGTACCCACGGTGAGTAAGCCCGACGTCGAGCACCGGTGCAGCGGCGTGACCCCACTCGAGGAACTGGTCGCGCATGTCGACGGGGACGCCGAGGATTTCTGCGATGACGGCGACGGGCAGCAAGTTCGCGTACTCGCGCACGATGTCGACGCGGTTGCGGCCGGCAAGGCCGTCGAGCAGCTCGACCGCGCGCTCCTCGACCCGGTCCGTGACTTGCTGCAGCGCGCGCGGCGTGAAGGGCTTCGACACCAGACGCCGGTAGCGGGTGTGCGTGGGCGGGTCGACGCCGAGCAGTGCAGGCGCCTCGACCACGCTGGCGACGTTGGGGTCCGGCGGCCGGAACAACCACCGAACTGCGCGCGGCGTCTGGGGAGACTCGCCGAAGTTGACGCTGAACGACGAGCCGTCCCGGAGCGCGCCCGAGACGATCGCGTAGTCGACCGTCGCCTGGGCGATCGCGCCGCTCTTCACGATCCGACCGCGGGAGCGAAGCTCTTCGTAGAGCGGGTACGGGTTCTGACGAGCACCCGGCTCGAACAGCATCCGCTCCAGCGGATTGCCCTTTCGGGCGTACTGCTTGCTCAGCGTCCGCGCACCCCAGTGCATGATCAGCCAGCGCGCCTCGCGTCGCGCCGCGATCGTCGCCTTGCTCATGGCTGCAGCGTAAGGGCGGCTGCTGTCGGCGTTTCCCTTGCGGTGGTCGCCGGGTAGGGACTCTTCGCTATGTCAGTTCTTGGTTGGCCTTCCGCCCTGTGGCTGGTGCGCCACGGCGAGAGCATCGGTAACGTCGCCAACGCGGAGGCGCGACGCGCACAGGCGCTCCGGTTGGAAGTTGATGCAAGCGACTCGGAGATCGGGCTCACCGACCTCGGCGCGGAGCAAGCCGGGGCGCTCGGCCGCTGGATGGCTGAGCTGCCGCCGGAACAGCTCCCCACCCGGCTCGTGGTGTCGCCGTACATTCGCACACGCGAGACCGCCCGCCTGATCATCGAGGCGGCCGACCTGCACAAACTGCCGGTCACCGTCGACGAGCGCCTACGCGACCGCGAGCAAGGTGTCCTCGACCGGCTGACCGGTGCCGGTTTCCGGGAGCAGTATCCGGAGGAGGCGGCGCGCCGCGAGTACGTCGGCAAGTTCTGGTACCGCCCGAGCGGGGGAGAGTCCTGGGCAGACGTCGCGATGCGGGTGCGCGCAGTGCTCCTCGAGCTTCGCCTCACCATGCCCGACGAACGAATCCTGGTGGTCACGCACGACGTAGTGATCCTGATCTTCCGATATGTCCTCGAGCAGCTCGCTCCTGCCGAGGCCACGAAGTGGTCCGGGCAGCTGCGGAACTGCTCCCTCACCTCCTTCCGACGCGCAACGGCCGGCGACCGCCTGGAGCTCGAACGGTTCAACGACGTCACGGCGCTCGAGCGCCGTGCGGCACCCGTGACGGCCAATGGTTGAGCCGAGCAGGCTGGACGGCGCCGCCGTGCGGCAGCGGTGGCCGCTGCCCGACCCGGAAGACAGCGGCGACAAGAACGAACGGGGCCAGATCGTGGTCGTCGGCGGCGCGGCGTCAACCCCGGGCGCCGTGCTGCTGGCGGGCATCGCCGCCCTCCGCGTCGGCGCGGGCAAGCTGACCCTGGTGACCACTGAACCAACGGCCGCGGCGCTGGGTGTCGCCGTCCCCGAGGCCGCCGTCTTCGGGCTGCCCTGCACACCCGAAGGCGCAATCGATCCCGCGGCCGCCTCGCAGGCAACCGAGTTCCTCGAGGGTGCCGACGCAGTGCTCATCGGTCCGGGCATGGCGGACCCGCCCGCCGCCAAGGACTTCATCAGCGCACTGATTCCGCAGCTCGCCCAGGATGCTGTCCTCGTGCTCGACGCGCTCGGCGCCAGCTGCGGCGTCGTCGAAGCGGGGCTGGGCGCGACTGCCGGGCGGACGGTGCTCACGCCCAATGAGACGGAAGCACGTCACCTGCTCGGCGACACCGATGGCTCGGAAGCAGAGCGCGCGAGCCGCATCACCGAGCAGCACCGGGTTGTGACCGCGCTCGGCTCGGCCGTTTCGGCACCGGATGGCGGGGGCTGGCTGATCCCGAAGGGCAACCCCGGGTTGGGTACCTCCGGGTCAGGTGACGTTCTCGCGGGCGCGGTTGCCGGGATCGCGGCCCGCACTCGCGACCCCCTGACTGCCGCAGCCTGGGGCCTCCTTCTCCATGGCGCGGCGGGCGACCGCCTCGCCGCCAGGATGGCGCCCGTCGGCTTCCTGGCGCGTGAGCTGCTCGACGAGCTGCCGGGCTGCCTACAGCAGCTCGCCTCCTAGCTGCGCGGTAGTAGTGACAACGGCCGCGACGCGCCCCAGTACTCGTTGTTGAGATAGGAGTGGCGAACGCTCACGATCTCGACCCGGGCGCCGGTGTACGGCGCATCGAGCAGCTTGCCGTGCCCCGCGTAGATCCCGACGTGGTGGATGTCGCCCCGCTTGGGGGTGTGGGAGAAGAACACCAGGTCACCGACGCGCAGTTGCGACCGAGGAATCTGTTTGCCGACGAGGGACTGGTCGGCGGCGTCGCGCGGCAGCGTGATGCCGAGTTGTGAGTAGACCGCCGACGTAAGGCCGGAGCAGTCGTAACCCCACGCTGACATCCCGGCCCACAGGTAAGGAAGCCCCAGGAAGCGCTGCGCCTGCGCAAGGACCTGACGGGCGCTCGGAGCAATCGCGGGCGTGCCGGGCTGGTGAACGCTCACCGCGTTGCGCGGCAGCGTCCCACGATCGACAGGGCCGGGTATCGCGACGACCACCTGATGCTTACCGACGTTGAGCACCGGAAGCGACGTGGCATAGCTGACCGTCAGCGGCCGGTCCCGCCCGGCAACCGTTCGGCTCACTGTGGCGAACCCGTCGGTCACGGTCGCAACTGGGGAGTCGATGTCCCAGTCCGCCGGCTGCGCCACCAGCTGGCGCGATGCGATCCAGCCGATGATCCCGTCCGGGAAGCGGCCACCGGTCTGATCCGGGATCTGGATGTGCGTCAGGTCACCCCAGGTGCCGAGCACCTCGACCTGCTCGCCGAACTTGACCTGGGTCGCGAGCCGCTTGAACAGATGGCTGCGCTGGAAGAAGGTCATGTCACGCAGCCAAGCGCCGATGTGTGCTGGGCGCTGCAACGCGGGGGTGTCGTAGGGCCGCACCTTGTGACGCCCGCCCCAGACCTCAGCAACCGAAACCGCGACGAGTGCCTTTGGCAGTGGTGCCGACGGCACTGCGGTCGACGAGCCGGTCGCGGTGGGCGTGGGCTCGGAGGTCGACACGTTCGCAACCGTGAAGGTCCCCGCCGCTGCCGCGAGGGGCTCGCCCCCGGGCGCGCTGACCGCGACGTAGGCCGCAGTCCCGACGACCGCCGCCAGGGCAGCCGCGAGCGCGGTCAGTCGTGGCTGGGGCACCCGAATACGGTGCCATGAATACTGCGTGAGCGGCTGGGTAAAAAGGTGACTCCTTTCCGCAGCCGTCAGTGAAGGATGTTGACCGCCCGGGCGGCGATGACGCCGATCGTGACCAACGCCGAGGCGCCTTCCGACATCATCGCCATCTTTGCCCAGTGCGACAGCGGCATGGTGTCCGTCGGGCTGAACGAGGTCGAGTTCGTGAACGACAAGTACAGATAGTCGACGAACGTCGGGCGCCAGTTCGGCCATTTCTCGGCGAGATCGCCGGTTTGCTGCGGGAACTGGAAATCGGCCCGCCCCTCGCCGACCCGTCGCTTGAACGGTCCGCCCTGGTCGAGCTCGAAGAACGCCAGCGCGAACACCAGGATGTTCGTGAGCCACAGCACGACCGCGACCCGGATCAGGTCGGTGCCCGACAGGTCCTTGATCGACGCGTCGTGCCCGTTGAGCAGTAGGTCGACCATGCGGACGATGCCAACGATGTCGTTGAAAGCGATCGCGCCGAGCAGCGCCAAGCCGAGCGCGCGCACGCGTGGCGACTCCCGCTGGATCTTGAACGGGTTGCTCGCGATGAGCGCCACCAGCACCGCGCCTTGCAGCGACGGCAGCAGCCACGGCTCATGGATCAGCTTTATCGAGCGCGGCAACAGGAGCTGCAGCGCGATCGCGGCGGCGACTGCGAGTGTCAGCGGGACCCGGCTCTCTCCCACGACCGTGCCGTAGACGAGGTTGGCGCCCTTGCCGACGCCTTCGACGGTCGCGCCGACGACCTCGGTGGGCCGGAGCCTTCGACGCCAGCCGCTGCCCGCCACGCTGGAATTGTCGCGGTGGGGACTCGCTACCGCGTGGTGTACACGCCGAGGCCGTCGGGGAACTGAAGGCCGTCACGCATCGTCGAGACGGCGCCGCGATCGCCGACCCCGTCGAACCGGATCCGGATCACTGATCCCTGGTCCGGGGCCGAGTCGTCGCCGACGATCCCCAGGTCGGCAACCCACAGGCTTCCGTCGGAGGTGAAACGCAGACCGTACGGCGTCTGACCCGTTGGTCCCGTCGGCACTGCGACCGGCGTCTGCGGATAAAGGTCGCGCACCCAGAAGCCGGTCTTCGTGTACTCCGCGATCGTTCCGGAGAACACACTTGAGACGATCAGCGTGTCCCATGGGCTGATCACGACCGCGCTCGGCGTTGCGGCGTGTGCGTCGGGAGCCGGCCCGACCGTGGTTCGCGGGATGATGCGCGTCTTGTGAATGTGCGCAGCGACGTACTGCTTCGTGCATTGCTTCGCAGACGTGGGCCATCGGCCCCGAAATCGCCACACCGTGCCCGGATGCAGCGCGTCGTCCGGCCGGTTCGTCGCGACGTACACATCGCCGTTGCGGTCGATCGTGACGCCACCAGCGGTCGCAAGCGTGTCATCGATCGCGCAGTGCGGAACCTGACCGACGTAGAAGCTCGCCGACTTGTCGTGGGCGACACCGTACTTCCGGGTGAACGGACCGAAGAAGAGGAACAGCTGACCGTTGGCCTTCTCACCCGGCAGCGTGTTGCCGATCGCGGTGGTGAACAGTCGTCGGCGGTCGAGGAAGCCGCAGCCGTAGTTGTCAGGGTCGCCGGTGTAGCCGGGACCTAGTCCGGCATTGGGCGCGAGCTTGCCGATCTCCTTGACGTGCAACGTCTGCAGCGTGCTGCCACTGATCGTGTAGTAACCCCAGCCGGCGATCCTCGGATCGTGACTGCTTCCCTGCTTGCCATGGAACGGCAGGACGGTGTCCTCGCCGGTCACGATGTGACCACCGTCGGGGCTGACGCAGATCTGACCGTTGATGTCGTACTTGTGTGGGCTTGAAGGCGGCGTCGTTGCCGTCGAAGCGCCGATCGGGTTCTGCGCTTGCACGACGAGCCGGCTCGTGCCGGTCTGCGCGTCGTACGCCCACAGCCGGTTGCCTTCACCTGACAGCACGAACTGATGCGCGTGGGTGGCGGCCGCTGCCGTGTCCGAACCGGGCGGGGCGACCACTGCCAGGCCCGTCGCGGCGACGGTGAGGCCTGCGGCTACCAGGATGCGCGTTCTCATTGAGCCGCGAGCCTTCCCTGACACGGATGTCAGGTCAAGGACGGTGAGGCGTCGAGATAGAGGAAGCCGACTGCTTCGTCTCTGAACTTCACGCCTGCGTCTTGCAGTGGCTTTGTCCAGTCGCCGAGGCAGTCGACGTCCGCTCCCTCTGAGCCATGGTCAGAGGTCAGCAGGAACGTCGTCTGATCGAGCATCCCCATCCGCTCGAGGTGGTCGAGGAAGACGCCGAGCCGGGCATCGGCGTCGCGCATCGCCGCATGCGCAACTGCGGAGTGCGGTCCACCCTCGTGGTGCCCGGTGTCAGTGAGTAGCACGTTCCACCACGTCAGAGCAGGCGCCGACGATGGCGTCTCCCACTGCTCGAGCATCTGGATCAGCCCGGCAGCGTCGACCGAGGACGACCACGCGTAGTCCTTGACGTCGACGAAGTCCTTCGTCGTGTGGGGATCCGTCTTCGGATCGGGCAGCAGCGAGTTCATGTCCGACGCGCCGCCCGACGAGCCGGACTCGCGAATCAGCCGGAACGTCGAGTACGACGCCCCCGAGTCCGCCGGCTCGTTGATGCAGGCGGTCCGCCCCTCCACGCACTCGAACGCCGTACGGACTCCGGGCGCGAGCCACTCCGACCAGCGGTGCCAGGTGCGCGCATCGTTCGTCAGCCGCTGCACCGCGTCGGCGCGGTCGTAGTACGCGTTGTTGACGATGCCGTGCCCACCTGGACCGACGCCGGTGAGCGCGCAGGTGTGGTTCACAAGCGTGACGCTCGGAAACTCCGCGATCGCTCCGCCGGCGAACGCGCAACCCTGCGACAGCAGCCGCGCAACCGATGGCAGCTCGCCAGCCGCGGCCAACGCATACAAGCTGTTCGAGTTGCAGCCGTCCCACAGCAGACCGACAACCGGGCCCGGCGACGGAACGAGAACATCGACCAACGCCTGCCCGTCCATGTCGGCGAGCTCGGACAGCGGCGCACCCGCGAGCCAGGCGAGGGTCGGCGCAACGTCGGGAACCCGCGCCGCGAGCGGCAACAGCCCACGCGCCGTCACCGAAGGACCCGACAACAGCAGCGGCGCGCGGGACTGTACGACGTTCAACGAGCCATGCTCGCCGAGGTGACCGCCCCGCTCCGGCCAATAGTGCTTTCCGGTGTGGATGACCGCGATGTCCGGAGCCGCCGGGGCAGCGAACAGCGATGCGAGACGCCGCCCCGCCCAGGGATAGGAGTTGCGCTCGTTGGGTGGTGACAGGTCAGCCAGCTCTTCGACGAGTGTCGAGAAGGCGAGCGGGTCCTGCCAGGCGACCGGGTCACGGCCCTGGACGACTTCTGCAGGGGCGTCGGGATCAGACCGGGAAAGTCGGGCGATGCCGTCAGAGTTCGCGACCACGATCGCGTCGTCATCGACGTAGGCCACGAGATCGACAACGTTCGACAAGGACTTGTCACAGAGGACGTCGACCGCGACGTCACGCATCGCCAACAGGTCAGCCGGGGCCGTCACCCGCCCAACCTAGTCACCTCCCCGGTTTGTGAAGGGTGAGGAGTAGCCCGCTACCGCTAACCCTTAACAAACCAATCCCCCTCGAATCCTGGCTATTCGCTCCAGCTCGGCAGTGCCAGCCAGTCGTAGATCTTGGCCTTCGGCTCGCGCTGGTCCTTGCCGCGCTCGATGCCGGTACGCCGGTCAACCTGACGCCGGCCCGCGTCAGCCGACTCCTCTTGCACGCGACGGCGCGGCCGCGGCTGCTTGTGCACCCGGATCTGGCTCACCGTCGCTCCTCACTCTCGTTGTCAAGCTCGCCAACCACTTAGCGACGGCCCCGCGAACTCCGTCTGTTGCTTCAACACAGCGTTCGCGGGGCCGTCCCGTCCTCACCACTACCTACCAAACCGACAGCATTTGAACCGCTCGGCGGGCTGCCTCTGCGCGTCGTTGCCGACGACGCATGACCGCCAACCGCCGTACGAGCTCCTTTCGCCGGTTCTCGTCGCTGACCCGTACTCGTTCGCGGGTCTGCGCCTCGACCATCAGTTCTTGCAACATGTCTGACTCGTTTCTTCGATTGCGGACCGGTTGGGTTGTGACGCGGCCTCGCGGATCGGGGAAGCGAGCTAGTCGCTGATCAGGCTGCGATCCACTGCTCGTCCTTGCGCGGACGACCACGGGGCCGCTTGCGCGGCACGACGACACCCTGAACGACAAGCTGGCCGCCCCAGACACCCCAGGGCTCGCGTCGCTCGAGCGCCTCGCTGAGGCAGGACAGCCGAAGGGGGCAGTCCAGGCACAGCGCCTTGGCGCGCTCTACGTCGTTCGGTGACTCGGCGAAGAAAAGATCCGGGTCAACCAGGTGACAGGGCAGTGCACATTCGATCGCGTGGGCCATCTGTACCCACCTCCTTCTTTCTCGTCGGGACTGGTCGTTTTTGGCCAAACAAAAAGGCCGCGGCTCCCTTTTCGGGTGCCGCGGCCTGTGGTTCGCCGGTCTGGTTTCAGACCGGATCCCTGAAGGCTCTGGCACCCCCGCCGTGCTTGCGGTTGCGCTTTGCAGCAGCAGCGTTGGGCGCGATTGCGAGCTGGTCCGTCCACGTGGACATGCCGAAGACGGCGCCAGTCGCGCACGTCGACGTCGGCGATACCCATGCGGCATAGACCGAGGCAGGGGCGTGCGCCGACGTCGAGAACATGTAGTCGCTCATCGTGGGCACCTCCTCACCTGCTCGCTGCCGGTATGACGCGGATGTCATTCCGACCTGTCCTCGCACGATAGAGGGCGGCCCGAAGCCGCGCAAAGCATTTATCGAAAGATCTTGGTCACAAGATGATTTCGATGCGTTGATCACACTTGCTTCGAGCCAATTACGCGCAGCAGGCCCTCTTGAACCATAGAAACCACATGCTGGCCATCACGGGTGAACAGGCGCCCGATGCCCAGTCCACGACCACCCGAGACGCTCGGTGACTGCTGGTCGTAAAGCAGCCAGTCGTCGGCCCGGAACGGGCGATGGAACCACATCGCGTGGTCCAGGCTCGCCACCATGACCTCGCGGTCGTCGTCCCACGTGAGCCCACCGGCGAGCAACGCGGAGTCGAGCAAGGTGAGATCGCTGGCGTAGGTGACAGCGCAGACGTGGATCAGCGGGTCGTCGGGCATCTCGCCCGCCGCTTTCAGCCAGACCTGCTGGCGCTGACGGTCCTTGGTGTCGCCGTTCGGCAGCCACGGCGGGTCGTCGACGTACCGAAGGTCGACGGGGCGCGGCCGCGACCAGTGCGGTGACTCGGGCAGGCCGAGCGAGCGGGCTCGCTCGCTGAGGGTCGGAACGGTCTCCGGGTCCGGCGCCTCCGGCATTGGCGAGGCGTAGTCGGCACCGGGCTCCTCGACCTGGAACGAGGCGGAGAGATGGAAGATCGCCTCTCCGTGCTGGATCGCAACCACGCGGCGGGTGGTGAACGAGCGGCCATCCCGGATTCGGTCGACCTGGTAGACGATCGGGATCGCCGGGTCTCCCGGGCGCAGGAAGTACGCGTGCAGCGAGTGCACGTGGCGCTGGTCCGGCACCGTCTTGCCGGCCGCAACGAGGGCCTGGCCGGCGACCTGCCCGCCGAAGACGCGCTGAACGGTCTCGTCGGGGCTCACGCCGCGGAAGATGTTCACCTCGATCTGTTCGAGCTCGAGGATCGTCAACAGCGTGGGCAACGGCTCGGACACGAGCGGAAACTTATCCCCGTAGAACTGCGAGAACCTCGTCGGCGTACTGCTCGAGCTTCTTCGGACCCACCCCAGGTATCGCCGCCAAGCCCGCTCGGTCGTGCGGCGCACGCTCCGCGATCGCCACGAGCGTCTTGTTGTCGAACACGATGAACGCGGCAACTCCGTCGTCCTGTGCCCGGCGCAGCCGCCACTCCCGTAGGCGCGTGAACACCGGATCGTCCGGCAGGTCCGACTTCACGGGCTTCGGCCGCACGGCCGGCTCGGAGTGCGGCCGGATTCCGTCGAGGAAGCGCGATGGCTTGCGCGACCGGCGTCCGCCCGGGGCGCGCGCGAACGCCCATGACAACCCGAGGTGGCGGCGGGCCCTCGTCACCCCGACATAGAGCAGACGCCGCTCCTCCTCGATCTGCTCAGGCGTCGAGGCGTGCGTGATCGGCAGCGTGCCGTCGACCAGACCGACGAGGTGCACGGCGTCCCACTCGAGACCCTTGGCTGCGTGCAGCGACGCGAGGGTCACGCCCTCGACGGGGGGCGCGTGCTGCGCGTCGGCGCGCGCCAGCAGCTCGGCGACGAACCCCGGGAGATCGGTGCCGGGATGCGCAGCAGCGACTTCCTCGGCGAGACCGACGATCGCGCGCAGCGACTCCCAGGCGTCGCGCGCGGCGCCGGCTCCGCTCGGCGGATCGTCGGTGTAGCCCATCGCGGTCAGCACGTCGGCGACGATCGCGGGCAACGACTCGCCTTCGGTCTCCGCCTCCGGCCGGGCCGCACCGCGAAGCCGTGTCATCGCCTCGCGGACCTCGCGCCGCTCGAAGAACCGCTCGCCGCCCTTCACGATGTAGGGCAGACCGGCCTCGGCGAGCGCAGCCTCGTAGACCTCCGACTGCGCGTTGATGCGGAACAGCACGGCCTGCTCGCGAAGCGGCACACCCTCATCGCGGAGCCGGCTGATCCGGCGAGCGACTCCCTGCGCCTCCGCCGGCTCGTCGTCGTACGACGCGAACGTCGGGGCGGGACCGTCGCCCGCCTGCGCCTTCAGCCGTGACTCGGGCTCGATGCGATTGGCAAGCTCGACGACCTGCGTGGTGGAGCGGTAGTCGCGGACCAGGCGGACAACGCTCGCACCCGGATACCGCGTCGCGAACTGCCGCAGGTAGTCGGCCGATGCCCCGGTGAAGGAGTAGATGGTCTGGTTCGGGTCGCCGACGACACACAGGTCGTCACGATCACCGAGCCACGCGTCGAGCAGCCGCTGCTGGAGCGGGTTGACGTCCTGGTACTCGTCCACCGTGAAGTGGCGGTAGCGCTCGCGCACCTCACCGGCGATGTTGCGGTCGTTCTCGATCGCGGCCGCTGTCAGCAGCAGGAGGTCCTCGAAGTCGAGCTGACCGCGGTCGGCGTTGACCTGCTCGTAGGCCGTGAAGACGGCCTGCACGGTGTCGAGCTCGAACGGCGGCTCACGGCGGGCCGCCTTCGCGCGCGCGGCGTACTCCGCCGGCTCGACGAGCGCTGCCTTTGCCCACTCGACCTCACTGGCGAGGTCACGCTGCTGCGGTCCGGCGACGTTGAGCTTGCAGGCTGCCGCTGCGGCACGGATCGCAGGCAGCTTGCTCTCGAGCAGCGTCGGCCGGGCCCCGGCGGAGATGCGGGGCCAGAAGTAGGTGAGCTGGCGCAGGGCCGCGGAGTGGAAGGTGCGTGCCTGCACGCCGTCGGCCCCGAGTGCGCGGAGCCGCGACCGCAACTCCCCGGCCGCCCGCGTCGTGAACGTGACGGCGAGGACGTGTGTGGCCTTCACCTGCCCGCCGAGCACCTGGTAGGCGATGCGATGCGTGACCGCCCGGGTCTTGCCGGTGCCTGCCCCGGCGAGGATGCAGACCGGGCCGCGAGGTGCAGTGACCGCCTCCCGCTGCTCGTCGTCGAGGCCCGCAAGCACTCGGTCGAGCAGATCCTGGGCCACGTGGGCATCCTCGCAGCAGCGTCGGACTCTCCTGACGTTGGATGAGGCCGGTTCGGGGAACATCCGGACCGATGGGATCGTTGTTGGCAGTGCAACGACCACAGACGCACGAGGAGCGCACGATGTCCGGCCGGCTGACGATGTACAGCACCAGCTGGTGCGGCGTGTGCGTGCGCCTCAAGCGCGGACTCGAGCGTGAAGGCATCGAGTACGACGAGATCAACATCGAGGAAGACCCCGCGGCCGAGAAGTTCGTCGTCGAGACGAACCAGGGCACCGCGACCGTCCCGACCGTCGTGCTCCCCAATGGCGAGGTCATGACCAACCCGCCCCTCCCCGCCCTCCTCGAAGCCCTCAAAGCCGCGTGATCTTGACGAAGAAGGCGCTATGAGCCCCTCATAGCGCCTTCTTCGTCAAGATCACCGTGGGCTGGCCGCACTTTGCTACGTTCCCGCCGTGGCTGACATCGCGGGAATGCTCGCCGACCTCCAGGCTGAATCAGACGACCTCGACGGGATCCTCGCCGGCGCCGGCCCCGACGCGTTGAGCAAGCCGACGCCGGCCGAGGGCTGGTCGGTGGGCCTGTCGCTCGGGCACCTCTGGTTCTACGACATCGAAGGCCGCCGCGCGCTCGAGCAGCCCGACGAGTTCCTCGCGACGGTGAACGAGATCTTCGACAATCCGACGGCGTACTTCCAGAAGCACGACGACACGATCAGCGCTCTCGGCGACAGCATCGTGCCGGCGTGGCAGGCGGCACGGCGCGGCATCATCGAGGCGATGGCCGCGGCCGATCCCACGCAGCGCGTTCCCTGGTACGGCCCGGCGATGTCGCTGATGTCTTTCGGGTCGGCGCGGCTCATGGAGACATGGGCGCACGGACAGGACATTGCCGACGGCCTCGGCGTCGAACGGACTCCCACGGACCGCCTCCGCCACATCGCGTTCATCGGGTTCAACGCCCGGCCGTTCTCCTATGCGGTGCGCGAGATGAAGATGCCTGACGTCCCGGTCCACGTCGCGCTGACCGCACCGAGCGGGGCCGAGTGGACCTGGGGCGAGGAATCAGCTGCGGACTCGGTACGCGGTACCGCTCTCGACTTCTGCCTGCGCGTGACGCAGCGCCGCGTGCTCGAGGACCTCGACCTCGAAGTGACCGGAGACGCCGCAAGCGAGTGGATGTCGATCGCCCAGGCATTCGCCGGCGGCCCAACTCTCACCGACGAAACCCGCCGCGGCCTCTAGAAGCAAAGTGGCTTTGCGCGACCCAAGGCCGAGCGACGCCACTTTGGGTGGGCTATTGCCGACCAAGGCCACTTTGCTCCGATGAGTTCTGGTGCGGAGGGACGTCGTACCAGCATGCGATCGAAGAACCTGGGTGAGCTCTACAACCTCCCGCTCGTCGAGTGGTCGACGATCACGGACCGACTTGAGCAGCCGCTGACCGTCGCGCCGGGGACCGGGGGCCCGGATCACCACAGCATCTGGCTCGTCACGACCAATGACGACGGCAGCCCGCACATCAACGGGATCGGCGCGGTCTGGCTCGACGACACGTTCTGGTTCGTCACCGGCGAGACCAGCCGCAAGGGCCGCAACCTCGCCCGTGACCCAAGATGCGCGATGAGCCTCGCGACGAGTGAGATGGAGCTCGTCGTGGAAGGCACCGCGGAACGCATCACCGATCACGCCACCGTCGCCCGCCTGTGCGAACGGTACGCCGACGAGTGGCCCTGCAAGGTCGACGAGTCCGGCGAAGCCCTCACCGCCCCGTTCAGCGCGCCGTCCGCAGGACCGCCCCCGTGGGCGATCTACAAGATGACGCTGACGAGCGCGCACGCGCTGACTCTCGGTGACGGCGCCGGCGCGACGCGCTGGGACTTCGACTGACTCAGTCGACCGAAGCCGCGAGCTCCGTCTCGGCGGGGCGCTCCTGGCCCTTCTTCGCGCGCTTGACCATCGTCGGCGCCGCGTCCGCGTCGATGACCGTGTAGGCAAAGCTCGCTGCGACAAGGGCGATCCCGGCCGCGACCACGAAAGCCCAGTGGAAGGCCGCGAGGTTCGGTTGCGTGTGCCCACGCTCGCCATGTACGACGCCGACCGCACTGATCACGGTGGTGAGGATCGCCACCCCCAGCGCACTGCCCACCTGCCGGGCGGTGTTGAACAACGTCGACCCTCGGCCGGTCGCGGCGTTGCTGATCGTCGCGAACGCCGCCGCCTGCGTTGGCGAGAAGACGTGCGCGATCGAGACGCCGATGAAGAACATGATGACGCGAGGTATCCACAGGCTGGTCGAGAAGCCAACCGTCGCCATCGCAAGGGCCAGGCCAGCGACGCCGGTCAACCCCGACATCATCAGCCGACGCGGACCGACGTACGGGTACAGCCGGGTCGCGATCTGCACGCCGACCATGACACCGAGCGCCTCCGGAAAGGTGCTCAGCCCGGCGTTGAGGGCGCTCAGACCCAGGCCGGCCTGGAAGAACAACGCAACGACGTACAACGTGCCGAGGAAGGCCGCCATCGTGATGAACAGGACGATCGTCGTCGACCGAAACAGCCGGTTCCCGACCAGCCGCAGGTCGATCATCGGGGAGTCGACTCGGAGCTCGTAGCGCACCAAAGCCGCCAGTAGCGCCAACCCACCGAGCCCGATCCCGAGGATCAGCGGCGACGTCCAGCCCCTGCTCGGACCTTCAGAGAGCGCGTACATCAGCGC
This sequence comes from Mycobacteriales bacterium, assembly GCA_035545635.1. Lineage (GTDB taxonomy): Bacteria > Actinomycetota > Actinomycetes > JAFAQI01 > JAFAQI01 > DASZTV01. The sequence goes on from DASZXY010000012.1 coordinate 19,726, forward strand.
CGGAAGTCCGGTGCCGGCGAGCAGGAAGCCGCCGAGGTCGAAGCGGCCGGCGTCGGGCTCCTTGTGCTCTTTGAGGAACAGCGCCCCGAAGACGAGCGCGGCAACGCCGATCGGCAGGTTGACGAAGAACACCCACCGCCACGACACGTCCGTCACCAGCAGCCCGCCGAGCACGGGACCAAGCGCTGGGGCGAAGGCGGTCGGGATGATCAGCAGCCGTGCGGCTCTGACCCGTTCCGCCGGCGGAAAGGTCCGGTACAGCAGCGCCATCCCGATCGGCGTCAGCATGCCCCCGCCGACGCCCTGCAGGATTCGGAAGATCACGAGCTGCGTGAGCGACTGCGACGCGCCGCACAGTGCGGAGGCTCCGGTGAAGATCACGATCGCGAGCAAGAGCATCCGCTTCATCCCGAAGCGGTCGCCGAGCCAGCCGGATGCCGGGATGAAGATGGCCAGGCTGACCAGAAACCCGACCACGACGCCGCCGATGTGGTCGGGCGTCACGTGGAACTGATGCGACAGCTTCGGCAACGTGACGTTGACGATGGTGATGTCCATGATCGCCATGAACATCGCCGAGACATAGACAACGCTCACCGCGATCTTCTGCGGGATCCGGTCGGTGAGCATGTATTAAGCAAACAACCTTCGGGCAACCGGGATTCCCGGCAGGTGCCGACGCCCGCTCGCACGAATCCTGTTGATCATGCTGCGGAGGGGGTTGGCCGCGGGAGCACTGCTGCCCGCGCTCCTGGTGCTGCCCCTCCCGCACGCAGGCGCCGCAACCCGGGCCGCACAGAAGCCCGCGACGACCACCTCGCTGTGCCCACCCGCGACACCGACGGCGAATCCCGCCCCGGCTCCGTCGATCCGGTTCGGGGTCGACCCGGGCCTGGCCGGCAACCCCCTGCCGTCGCTGAAGGGCCCGGTCGCGATCAACCGCAAGGCCGAGCGCAAGGCGTTGCACGCCCTCAAGCCGGCGCACCGCCCGCTCGTCATCCGGCTCAACCGGTTGTTCTGGTCAGGCGGTGAGAAGCTCCTGCACACCTTCGCGCACAACGCCGCGGGGTATGGGCGGCACGGGTACGACGTCGAGGTCCAGGTGCGCTACCACCCGACCACTGCCAACAACGGCAACCTCGCGGGCTGGTCGCGCTGGGTCCGCCACGTCGTCGACGTACTGGGCAGGAACCAGGCCCTGACCGCTCTCACGATCACCAACGAGGTCAACCTCGCGATCTCACCCAACACCTCCGACGGCTCGTACGACGCCGCGAAAGGCGCGCTGGTCCACGGCGTCGAAGCGGCGTACGACGAGCTGCGCAAGCACGGCTGGGCGCAGCGTGTGCTGGTCGGCTTCACGTTCGCCTACCGGCTCGAGCCGACAGCGGATGCGCGACTGTTCGACTACCTGAAGCACAACGGCGGATCGAAGTTCCGTGCGGCGCTCGGCTTCGTCGGGCTCGACGTCTACCCGGGCACGGTGTACCCGCCGACACTCGTCCCACCGGCCGATACTGCCGGGGACGAGATGGCCTCGGCCATCGCGACGATGCGCGTCTGCTACCTGCCGCTCGCGAAGATCGATCCGGCCGTCCCGATGTGGATCACGGAGAACGGCTTTCCATCCAACGGCAGCGGGAACACGTCACAGGTCGATGCGTTGCGCGAGATGGTCGGCGCCGTCCACACGTACGGCGGCACCTACAACGTCACCGACTACCGCTGGTTCAACCTGCGCGACAACAACTCGCGCGGCAACGGCCTGTTCGACCAGGACGGCTTACTCCGCGACGACGACTCCCGCAAGCCGTCGTTCACCGTCTACAGAAGCCTGATCAAGAAGCTTGGAGCGCCTTGACCGGTTCGTAGGTCTTGTGGTCTGTCGTGAACTCCGGAGTGCCGTACGACTTGAGTCGCTTCTTGATGACCCGGATCGCATAGCGGTCGCAGATGCCGCGCAGCACCGGCAGCTTGCTCGCGGCAGTGACAACCGTGTTGCGACCGATGATGAATGGAGCCGTCGCGGTGACGACCGCGACGTCGCGCGCCTTGACGTGCACGCCCATGCGCGACGCGTCCTCGCGGTTGCCGTTGCAGAACGCGCTAAGGAACCCGACCCGGCTCCAGCACTTCTCGACGCCTTCCACTGCGCGGTCCAACAGTGAATGACCCGGGCGGACATACGCCGCCATCGTCGACCGCACCAGCTCGCCGCAGGTTGCGTCGTCCCACCCGTCGCGCAGGAGCGCGCCACGAGCGTTGAAGACATCGACGATCTCGCGCGGATCGCTCGGGAGCAGCTCGTCGGGCAAGCCGAGCAGGAAGCAGCGGTAGCGGCTGAAGTCGACGACGGCACGTTCCTCGGCAGTGAAATCGGTGTCACCGCGCTTCAGAACCTCTGCAGCCGCCATGTAGACGTTGATCATTCCGGCCGGCATCTGGTCGACCTGCGGCACGGGCATGCCGTAGATCTCGGGATCCCACTTGTCCGAGCGCTTCAGCGCGTTGAACCGCACCATCGAGTGCATCAGCCGAACCATCGCCGCAGCGGCGAATCCTTGGCCATACCGCTCGAGAGCGCCCGGCATCGTCGTCACCGTGAAGAAGCTCGACGTCTCGTTGACGCGATGCGCCGCCCGTGCGCCGGAGAGCGCGCCGGTGAGTGCCATCGGCAGTGCGGCGTAGCTGTTGATGAACGTGCCGAGGAACACGCCGCGGATGATGAACGGCGCGACGAACGCCGCCGGGATTCGGGCCTGCCGCGCACCCTCCTCGACAACCCGCATGTCGACCCAGTCGGGCGTCGCCTCCATCGAGGCGATGAAGGCGCGCAGCTCGTCCGGTGCATCAGGCACCGCCTCGACGCCCTCGCGGCACGCCATGGTGAGCATCGCGGTAAGGCCCCGGACGCCGTACTCGTCGACCAACGACGCGTAGGGATCCGCGACGACGTCACCGAGCATCGTCGCGGTGCGGATCAGCTCGACGACGCGCTCGTTGCGAAGCACCTTGGCGCGGTCGCCAAGCCAGGACGGCAGTGCCGAAGCCACCTCGGGATCGTCGGTGTGACGGTACGGCGAACGCGAGAAGTCGATGCCGCCGTAAAGGCCGGACTGCAGCTCAGCCTGGCTCAGGACCCGCTTCGCCAGCTCCGGATAGTGGACCGCCACAAGCACCTCGACTCGTAACTAGCACTGTGTCAATAGATAGTGCCAGGTCTGGAGCGCTAGCGCTCGAGCCATCCGGTGATCAGCCAGTGGGCGATCGAGGTCGGCGGCGGGAGGATCGCGTTCTCCTGAACCAGCTCGTCGCGGGTGAACCAGCGCACGTCTTCCAGCTCGTGGTCGCGGTCCGCGATGTCGCCCGAGACGACTCGGGCTTCGTACCCCAGCATCAGCGACCGCGGGAACGGCCACGGCTGGCTGGCCTTGTAGGTGACGTCGTCGACGATCACCCCCGTCTCCTCGCGCACCTCGCGGTAGACCGCCTGCTCCGCCGACTCCCCGGCCTCGACGAACCCGGCGATCGTCGAGTAGCGCCCGCGCGGCCACGACGGCTGACGGCCCAGCAGTGCGCGGTCGGCGCCGTCGTGCAGCAACACGATGATCGCGGGATCCGTCCGCGGGAAGTGCTGCGAGCCGTCCACGTCGCACACCCGCGACCAGCCCGCCTGCGTGACCCGCGTCGGCGCGCCGCAGCGCGGGCAGTGTCGATGCGTCTCGTGCCAGTTGCCGAGCGCGACGAGCGTGACGAGCAGTCCGGCCTCGAGGTCGGACAGCGCAGCGCCGACTTCGCGCAGGCCGAGCAGGCGCGCTCCAAGCACGTTGCGCGGAGTGCCGGTCGAGCCCCAGTACGCCGTACCCGCCTCATCGACGCCGAGCAGGATCCGCTCCCCCTCGCCGTCCCAGGTCGGCGCTTCGACGAAGCGGAGCTCCGGCCCGGCGTCCTCGGCGATCATCGCCCGGCCTTCGGAGTCGAGGACCAGCAGCCGGCCGGTCTGCCATGCCTGCGCGAGCCACGCCTCGTCGTCACGGCGCGCGGCAGCCCGGTCCGCCGCCATGCGCGACAACGCGGGGATGCTCATCCCGCCAACCTAGAGCCCGGACTCGCTACTGCTTGATCGGGCGCTCCGATGCCACGGTGAACTGGCGCTTCATGCCGTCCCACTGCCAGGTCACCCGGTAGTCGGTGCCGGCGGCACAGTACGGCGTGCAGTCGTTGTGGATGGAGACGAAGCGGCCGCGGACGACATGGCCGTACGGCTGTGTCTCTCCCGAGTAGCTGCAGCTGAGCTCGCGGTTGCTGCACTTGCCGAAGTGGGCCGGAACCCACCCTCTGCTGCCGAGGCCTTCGTTCGCGAGGTAAATAACACCACCGAAGTAGCTGACGTCCCCGCCGACGTAGCGCATCGCAAACGACGGCCTGCCGGGCACGACGGCGCCGCCGTCGGACAGCTGGCTCACCCACCGGCCAGGGCCGTACTTGGTGATGACCGCGCCGTCCTGCTGCCACGAGCCGTCGATGAACCTCACGACCTCGACGCCCTTCTTCACCGCGAACGCGCCGTAGAAGCCGGAACTGCTCTCGATCGGTCCGGCGATGTGCTTGCCGTGCTGCGTAGCCGCGAACGCCGCCAGTGACTCGGCGGACGGCGCTTTGCCGATCGTCACCTGCTTCGACCCGTCACCCGGAACAACGACCAGGATCACCGCCGCGATTGCAGCTGCCGCGGCGGCCAGCCCGCCCCCCACGGAGTAGCGGATGCGACGACGACGAGAGGCACTGGCACGCAACACGTCCAGGGGCGGAGCGACCGGGTCGAGCGGGGCAACGGCGCGCGCGAGCTGGTCGCGGACTGCCTGCTCATCGATCGTGTTCACTGCGTCACCTTCAACTGGTCGGCGAGCCGCTCCAGGCCTCGCGAGGTGTAGGACTTCACCGCGCCGACGCTGACGCCCATGACGTCGGCAGTCTGCGCTTCGGTGAGATCCGCGTAGTAGCGAAGTGCGACCGCCTCCCGGCACCGGCGCGGGAGGCTCCGCATCGCGGCGACGACAGCGGCACGTTCCACTGTCGCGATGGCGTCGTCGTCGACGCGGTCGGGTCGATGAACGACCGGCGCGTACCGCGCCGCGACCATCCGGCGACGCAATGCGGAGCGCGCCAGGTTGAGAACCGTGGTGCGCAAGTAGGCCAGTCCGGCGTCCGGATCACGTAACCGCTCCAGGCGACGGCTGGCGGCGAGCCGGATGTAGGCCTCCTGTACGACGTCCTCGCACGCCGCTGTCTCGTCGAGCAGCAAGGCCGCCATCCGAACCAACGACTGGTAGTGCACGACGTACAGCGCCGCGAGGTCGTCCGTGCCCGTCACCGGCACATCCTCGCGTGCCCCCATCGCTCTCAGGTCGATCACGAGGGTCCAGACGCTCGTCTCACGCGGAAGGTTGCGCGCCTTCCGGAACTCCGCCGAGCAGCACCGCCAGCTCGTCACGGTCGAGCAGCTTCGCGGGCCGCTCGACATGGGAGTCGCGGACGTAGAGGAAGCCGGCGGTGACGCCGCTGGGATCGACGCCGGCCAGGTCCGCCCAGGCGAGCCGGTAGATCGACAGCTGCAACGCCGCCGCCTCGAAGTCGGCGCCCTTCGGCATCGCGCCGGTCTTGAAGTCGATGACGTCGTACCCGCCGTCGCCGGTGGCGTAGACCGCGTCGATGCGGCCCCTCAGCAGGCGCCCGCCGACCACCATCTCGAAGGGCGCCTCGACCTTGACCGGCACGCGCTGCGCCCAGCCGCTGGCCAGGAACTTCTCCTGCAGGTCGGCCAGCTCCGCGTCACTCAGCGCCTCGTCACCGGCGCCGGGCAGGTCGTCGGGATCGAGCAGCGCCGCTCCGGCGAGGTTGTAGAGGCCCTCGACCCACTGGTGGAACCGCGAGCCGCGTCGCGCCTGCGGCTGCGGGCGGACCGGCACCGGTCGGGCGAGCGCGGCAGCGAAGGCGTCCTCGTCGCGCGCGAGCGCCACCACTTGGCTCGTCGTGAGCCGAGGCGGCACGGCGACATCGATCGTTCGCGACCGCCGTCGGTGCGCCTCGTCGATCAGCAGGGCGGTGTCGCGACGCCAGTCGGCGGCGATGGCCGCGTCGTCACCGGTCACCTCGGCCATCGGCCGCAGCGCACCGCGGGCGGCCTCGACCAGCGCCGCCGCCGCCTTGCGCCGCGCGGTCTCGGCGGGGTCCGGCACGACCGGCCACGCGACGTCGACGACGCCCGCGGCGAGGATTGGATTGGGGATGTCGGCTTCAGGCATCTCGCACCACTCGTCGACCGTGATGGTCGGCTCGCCGATCTCGGCGACCTCCGCGAGGAACGGCGACGTCGCGCACGGGTCCTTGCGGGTGCCGATCCACGTGTACGCCGACAGCCACAGCTGGTGGCGAGCACGCGTGAACGCGACGTAGGCGAGCCGCCGCTCCTCGTCGTTGGAGTCGGATCGGCACTCGTCCTTGAAGGCGTCGAAGTCAGCAGTCTTCTCGTAGGCGTGCAGGGTCGGCAGGTCCTCGCTGTCACCCCGGCAGGCGAAGGGGAGCACCGCCGCGCCCGTGACCCAGCTGGATCGCGACTTCCCGGTCGGGAAGACCTGGTCCACCAGACAGGGCACCGCGACGACGTCCCACTCGAGACCTTTCGCCGCGTGGATCGTCATCAGCTTCACGGTGTCCGTGTCGGACACGGCGCCGAGGTCGAGCCCGCGCTCGTTTTCCGCCGCAGCCTTGAGGTAGGCGAGGAACGCCACGAGATCGGCCTCGCCGTCGATGCCGTTGAACTGCGCGGTGACGTCGAGGAACGCATGGATGTTGGCGATCCGAGCCGCGGCCAGCGCTGCGTCGCCCGCTTCGACCTCGACGTCCAGACCGGATGCCGCGATGACCTCGGTGACGAGGTCGACCAGCGGCTGCCCGACGAGTCGGCGAAGCCGACGGATCTCGACCACGAACCGGGCGATCCGCTCGTAGGCCTCCGGTGAGTACGCCGCGGGCGGACCGGGCGACTCGATCGCCTCGAGCAGTGACGGCGCCTCGACCGGGTCGGCCGAGCTCGTCGCCTGCGCGAGCACCTCGTTGAGGCCCTGCCCGACTTCCGGCTCGTCCGCGGGCGCCTCGCCAACCTCGGCTCCGGCCGCTTCGTCATCGCTTCCGGGCTCGGCGACGACGCGCAGCCGCGCGAGATGACCGGCCCGCCGGCCGATCGCTGCCATGTCACGCACACCGATGCGCCAGCGCGGCCCGGTGAGCAGGCGCACCGCGGAGGCGTTGGCGGTCCCGTCTGCGAGCAAGGTCAGCGTCGCGACGATGTCGCTCACCTCGGGCATCGCAAGCAGCCCGCCCAGGCCCACGACCTCGACCGGGATGTCGCGTAGCACCATCGCCTGGTGCAGCCGGGGGAAGTCGGTCCGACGGCGGCCGAGCACCGCAATCTGACCGGCCGGCACACCGCTCGTCATCGCGTTGACGATCCGCTGCGCGAGCCAGTCCGCCTCGTCATGTGCTGTCGCGAGGCGGGCGATTGCGACCTCACCCGCGTCCTCGCGGCCACCGACCGCTCGGAGCTCCGGCAGAACGAGCCGCGACCGCGCCTTGCGGACCAACGAGTCGTGTAGCGGCTTCGCGACCACGTTCGCCGCCTCGAGGATCCGGCCGTCGCAGCGGAAGCTCGTCATCAACGGCATCGGTACAGCCGGATCCGCGCGAGGATCAAAATGCTCGGCAAAACGCGAGAGGTTCGAGGCCGAGGCGCCGCGCCAGCCGTAGATCGCCTGGTTCGGATCGCCAACCGCGGTGATCGCGTGCGAGTCGCCGAACAGGGTTGAGAAGAGCACCCGCTGAGCGACGCCGGTGTCCTGGTACTCGTCGAGCACAACGACCTGGTAGCGGTCGCGCTCGATCGCGGCGACTTCTGCTGATGTCTCCGCGATGGCGCAGGCGAGTGCGACCTGGTCGCCGAAGTCGATGAGGTCCAGCCGCGCCTTTTCCTCGTTGTAGAGCGAGACGAGGGTCAGCAGCTCGTCACGCGCGAGGGTCTTCGCGACCATGTCCTTCGCCCACTTCAACGGCTTCGCCAGCTCATCGACCGCGGCCCGGACCCGCGCGTCATGGGCCCGTACAGCGTCATGGGTGCAGAGGTGGTCGGAGACCTCACCGGCCAGCGCGACGACCAGCTCCGCGACGTACGGAGTGGTCCAGTCCAGGTGCGGAAACGGTCCGGGCGCGCGACTCGCGACCCGCATCGCCAGCTGCCACTGCACCGCCTCGGTCAGCAGCGTCGCTCCCGGCTCCCGACCGATCCGCAGCGCGTGGTCGCGCACGATCTGCGCGGCGTAGGAGTTGTACGTCGCAACCGTCGGCAGGTCTTCGTGGTCTTCGTCCTCGCCACGAGGCGGAAGCGCGGCGAGACACAGCCGCACCCGCTCTGCGAGCTCTGCGGCGGCCTTGTTCGTGAACGTCACCCCGAGAATGCGGTCAGCGGAGATCCCGAAGTGCGCCACGGCATGGACGACTCGGGCCGCCATCACCATCGTCTTGCCGGAGCCCGCACCGGCGACCACGAGCTGGGGGGCGAGCGGCGCGGTGATGACCGCCATCTGCTCGTCGGTGAAGTCCTTGCCGAGCAAGGTTCGCAGGTAGCCGCCATCCGCGGTCGGTTGGATGCGCCCCATTACGGCATCACCTGCGAGCCCTCGTCGCTCGCCGGGCATGAGGTGCGGAACCGGCAGTAGCCGCAGCCTTCGTTCGCTCGTGCCGGGAAGGTCTCGGTGCGGATGCCGTCGGCGATGCCTGCGACCAGGTCGTCGACCCACTCGTCGCCATCGGCCAGCGGGTCCTGACGCTGCACCTTGACCTTGCCGCGGACGGACTTCCGAAGCTGGATGAGCTCAGCGCCGCCGGGTGTCGTCGACACGTCCTTGAACGCGCCGTGCCGGGTCACCAGCTGGTAGACGCCGAGCTGCGCGTCGGTCTTCACGCGGTCGTCGCTCGGCGGGTTGCGGCTCGTCTTCAGGTCGACGACAACGAGCCCGCCTTCGGCGTCGAGCTCGATGCGGTCGGCGCGACCGCGCACGACGATGTCGTCGCCGACGGCGACCTCGAAGTTGACCTCGGCACTCGCGCACTCGCGGTCGTTCAGCGCGTGCCAGGCCAGGAACCGCTCGAGCGCGGCGCGGGCTTCGACGTGGTCGCGCACCGCCTGCCACCGCGCGTCGTACGGCAGCAGGTGCCACACCTCGTCGAGCCGTTCGACGAGAACGTCGATGTCCGCCGGCAGCTCGCCGACGACGACCGCCTCGGCGAGTGCGTGCACGATCGACCCAAAACCCTGCGCGGTCGATGTCGACTCGCTCGCCTTCGCCTCGCGGTCGAGGAACCACGCGCGCGGACAGCGGTCGAATGCCGCCACGGCTGACGCCGACAGCTCGATCGGCCGGTCGGGATCGCGCACGGCGACAGCGCCCGGTGTCTCCGCCGGGAGCCCCCACCATCGATCCGGCGAAGCGACGGGGACAAGCGGCGTGCCGTCATCGTCGGCGGCGTCAGCAAGGTCGGCGAGACATTCCGCTGCGACTTGCCGCAGGTCATCGGTGACGTCCGGATCGCGGAGGGCGCGGCGCAGCCGCGCGACCAACGACGCGACCGAGAGGATCCCGGTCGTCGTGGTCACCGCCTCGGGAAGCTCGAGTCCGGTCTCGGTGAGCAACCGCGACGGTCGCTCCGCCAGGTCATCGGTGCCCGACGTCGCGGTGAGCACCAAACGCTTACGGGCGCGGGTGACCGCGACATAGAAAAGTCGGCGCTCGTCGGTGAGCAGCGAGCCGGCGTCGGGTCCGGCGCCCGGTGAGTCCAAGGCCAACCCGTCGGCGTCGAGCAGGCTGCCTCGCCGGCGCAGGTCCGGCCAGACCGCCTCCTGCACGCCCGCGACGACGACGAGGTCCCACTCAAGGCCCTTCGAACGGTGCGCGGTGAGCAGTCGCACGGCGCCGAGCGCTCCCGCCTTCTCCTCATAAGGCGCGGCGGGGATCTCCTGCGACGAAACCTCGTCGAGCAACGCGCCCACGGTCGCGCGCGGTTGCTTGTCCTCCAGCCGGCCGGCCAGCTCGAACAACGCGAGCACTGCATCGAGGTCGCGGTCGGCGGCACGGCCTTCGGCATCTGCCGACATCGCGGTGGAGCTGAGCCGGCGCGCCCAGTCCGAGCCGTCCCAGAGCGCCCACAGCACCTCTGCCGGACTGCCGCCGCGCAGCTGCACCGCAATCGCGGCGTCGAGCAGCCGCGTCAGCCGAAGCACCGGCGCGGCGATCCAGTCCTCGATCAGCGACATCGCCGACGGATCGTCGACCGCTTCGGCGATCAGCTTCGGCGACGGGCTCGCCAGCCCGTCGTTCGCGATGCGATCGAGCTCTCGCAGCCGGCGGCCCAGCGCCCGCAGCTGCGACGGGGTCGCACCGGCAAGCGGCGAGGTCAGCAGCATCCGAGCAACGTCCGGCGTCATCGGCTGCGGCGGCCGCACCTCACGACCGGCAGGGGCTCGGTCGCCGCGAGTGCGCTCGTCGACGATCTCGAGGGCTCGCAACAACGGCGCTACAGCAGGGTCCCGGGACAGCGGCAGCTCGTCGGCAGCGACCGACACCGGAATCCCGGCAGCGACCAGCGCGCGACGAACCGTCGAGATGCTCCGTACGCCGGACCGCACGAGCACTGCCATGCGTGACCAGGCCACGCCGTCGACGAGATGTGCGCGACGCAGCAGGTCGGCGATGCCGGTGACCTCCGCGGCAACGGAGGAGAACAGCCGGATCTCCGGCGACGCGCCGTCGGGACCGGCGGCCTGCAGGTTGCGGTGTGCCTGTCGCCGCGAGTTCAACCGGCCGAGCGGCAGCTTCGTCGCCACGGACCGCGACACCTTGACGAGCTCGGGACCGGACCGCCGACAGACCTGCAGCTCGGTGACGGGGGCAGGTTGACCGCTCGCCGTCGGGAATCGGTCGGGGAACTCGATGATCCCCGTGACATCCGCGCCGCGGAACCCGTAGATCGACTGGTCCGGGTCGCCGACGGCGACGAGCAGCCGACCGTCTCCGGCGAGCAGTCGCAGCAGCTGCTCCTGCGACGGGTCGGTGTCCTGGTACTCGTCGACGTAGACCGCCTTGTACTTCTGGCAGACCGAGCTGGCCTCGTCAGTCAGCAGATCGAGTGCGCGGTCGATGACCCCGGAGTAGTCGACCTCATTGCGCAACGAGAGCACCTCGAGGTACTCCGCAAGGAAGTCGCCTGCGGCAACCCACGCCGGGCGGCCGTGTGCGCGGCCTCGCGCCCGCAGCGTGGCGGGGTCGAGGCCGTGTTCACCGGCGCGATCGAGGACGTCACACACCTCTTTGGCGAACCCACGCAGCCGCAACGCGGGCGCAAGCTCCGCCGGCCACCGCGTCTTGCCGATGCCGGTCGCGTCACCCTCGAGCAGCTCACGCACCCGAAGCTCGCGCTCGGCACCCGACAGCAGTCGGGGCAACGTGTCGTCCGGGGCAACGCCGTAGTTGCGAAGCAAGGAATAACAGAAGGCATGGAACGTCGAGGCTGCGGGTTCGACGACGGTTCGCCCGAGCCTGCCGGCGATTCGACTCCGCAGCTCGTCAGCCGCCTTGCGACTGAAGGTGAGGACCAGGACCTCATCGGGCGACGCCCCCCGTCGTACTCGCTCAACGACCGACTCGACCAGCGTCGTGGTCTTGCCGGTACCTGGTCCGGCGAGGACGAGCAACGGCCCCCGGTCGTGATCCACGACCGCTTGCTGGGTCGGATCGAGCTCAGGCGCCGTGACCGGGTCGACCGGCGGTCGAACCAGTCGGTAGGTCACGGCAGGCGAGCTCACTAGCGCATCCCAGCACGCCGCTACGACGAAACCGTCAGCTGCCTACGGTGAAAACACTGATCTCGCGAAGCGACGTGAAGAACCCGCCGGTGTCGGTCTCAACCCGCAGGGCGGCGACGCGAACGCCAGCCAGCGAACGCACCAGCACATCGTCCGCGCTGCCGAACGGCTGGGTTGCGACCCGCGTGAAGCGACGGCCGTCCGCACTGATCGAAACGGTGCAGCTGATGCAGCCGCGCACCACAAGCAAGGCGGCACGCACCGGATGGCGCAGGGTCACAGTGACGTCGCGATGATCATGCTGCGCGCTTCCCTTGCAGGGACCGTCCGAGCAGCGCGGATCGTCGACCGGCTGCCAGTCGGAGTCGAGCACCCCATCGGTCAGCCCGCAGGTGCGTTGTCGGATCGACTGCCCGTGGCTTCCCGTGACCGCGCAGGTGGCGCCGCGACTGGCGGGTACCTCGCTCCCCGCACCTCCAGGCTGCTGCTGAACAACGCGTCGCGCCCACCTTGGTATCCCGTCTGCGCCGTGGTGAGCAGCAGTCGCTCGTCCTCGGCGACGCGCGCGTCGTAACCATCGGTGACGGTCAGCGCGTGGCCGTCCGCCACCGGCGGCGTACCGGTCTCGGTCTCCAGCGACGCACCGAAGTCCGATGCGCCGTACCGAAGCGGCAGTCGAGGCGGTACGACGAAGCGACGGTTGCCGACGGCGCGCAATCGCGGTGACCCGGATGCGAGCCGCACCGTCGCGCGTGAGCTGCCGTGCGTCCACGGCACGACGACACTCGTCGCGACTCGCGCCGGGCCGCGCGCGATCGCGACGGTCAGGTTGAAGTCGTCGTGTTCGGCATTCGGCCCAGGTAGCGAGAGCGCGAAGGAGCCGTCGCGCGCTGAGAAGCCGCTCGCGTGTGGCGCCGAGCAGCCGAGCAGGCAGTAGAAGCCGACCGTGGAGAACGCTCCGATCGCACGGATCGCCTGCTCACCGCCGTTGAGTGCGACGGAGACGACGACGGTCGCGCCACCGATCGGATGACCGGCGGTGTCGGTGACGATTCCGCTGATCGCACGACCCGGCACGGAGATCGCGTGGGCCGGCACAGATGGCGGCGTGGTTGCCGGGATCTGCCCCGCGGTCCGGGTCTGGGCACAGCCGGCGACGAGCGCCACCGTGATCAGCGCCGCCCCGATCCGTCGCTGCATCAGGTACTGCCGTCCCAACGGGCGCGGCGGAGGTCGACGCGCTCGCCGTCCATCGGCACGCCCTCCGCACGTAGCAAGGCGACCTGCCGATCCCGCACCTCCGGTGCGCAGGTGCCGTCGGCCCGGACCACGCGATACCAGGGCACCTCGCCGCCGTACCGGCCCATGACCGTCCCGACCGTGCGTCCGGTGCCCTTGCCCATGAACTCGGCAACGTCGCTGTAGGCCATCACCTTGCCGACCGGGATCGCGTCGACGGCGTCGAGCACCTCGCGGGCGTACGGCGTCACCTGAGGGAAAATACGCCGATTGCAGACCTGAAATAACTGCCGACTAACGTTCGACTCATGAAGATCCTGGTGATCGGTGGAACCCGGCTCGTCGGACGTCACATCGCCCAGTCGGCGATCGACCGCGGCCACGAGGTCACGCTTTTCAACCGAGGCAAGACCGATCCCGGCGCGTTCCCTACCGCGACCCACCTGGTCGGTGACCGCAACAACGACCTGTCCGCTCTCGCCGAGGGCACGTGGGACGCCACCATCGACGTGAGCGCCTACACCGCCAAGCAGGTCAGCTCATTGCTTGCCGCACTCGGCGATCGCTCCGGCCATGTGACGTTCATCTCGACGATCAGCGTCTACAGCCCGGACATCCCGAAGCGCGGGTTCACCGAGACCGCGCCGTTGCTCAAGCCCGACTTCGGTGAGACGCCGAGCATGGAGAAGTACGGCGAGCTGAAGGTCGGCTGCGAGAAGACCGCGATGAAAGAGTCGCGCCGCGCCCTGCTGACGATCCGCCCCGGCTATGTCATCGGCCCGTACGACGAGACCGGGCGCTTCAACCACTGGGTGAAGGCCGTGGCGGCTGGACGGCCGTTCGTCGGGCCCGACCCGGAGCAGCCGCTACAGACCGTCGACGGCCGCGACCTCGCCGCCTTCACCATCGATGCGGTAGAGCGCGGTCGCGCCGGAGACTTCAACGTCACCGCACCGCAGCAGCCGCCGACGTTCGCTCAGGTGCTCGACACGATTGCTGCCGCACTGTCCGTCACCCTGCCCGAGGTGAAGTGGAGCAAGGCGAAGGACGACCTGCCGCTGAGTGCGCCGCCGGACTGGTGGCCGTTCATGCACGCCGACGTGTCGAAGGCAGTGAACGCCGGGTTCACCTGGCGGCCGCTGGCACAGACCGTCCGCGACATCGCGGACTACGCGGGCATCAAGTACTAAGAGCGGCCTTAGTAAAGGGGTGCGTCGCCCAATACTTGGGTCTGCCAAGCGGTGACGCCGCCTTGCACATGCACCGCGTCGGCAAAGCCTGCGCCCTTGAGCAACGCGAGCCCTTCGGCCGACCGCACGCCGGTCTTGCAGTACAGGACGACCTGCTTGTCCTGCGGCAGCTCCGACAGCCGGGCCGGCAGCTCACGCGGCGGGATCAGCACCGAGCCGTCGATGCGGACGATCTCGTACTCCGCCGGCTCGCGGACGTCGACCAGGAAGATGTCGTCGCCCCGCTCGCGCATCGCGTTGAGCTCGCCAGCCGTGATCGTCGATCCGGCCGCGGCCTCCGACGCCTCGTCGGAGACGACACCGCAGAACGCCTCGTAGTCGATGAGCTCGGTGATCGTCGGGTTCTTCCCGCAGATCGCGCACTCCGGGTCCTTGCGGACCTTGACCGAACGGTAGGTCATCTCGAGGGCGTCGTAGATCATCAGACGGCCGACGATCGGCTCGCCGATGCCGGTGATCACCTTGATCGCTTCGTTGACCTGGATCGACCCGATCGACGCGCAGAGCACGCCGAGCACGCCACCCTCGGCGCACGACGGCACCATGCCGGGAGGCGGCGGCTCCGGGTAGAGGCAGCGGTAGCAGGGTCCGTGCTCGGACCAGAAGACGGACGCCTGGCCGTCGAAGCGATAGATCGAACCCCAGACGTAGGGCTTGTTCAGCAGCACGCACGCGTCGTTGACGAGGTAACGCGTCGCGAAGTTGTCGGTGCCGTCGACGATCAGGTCGTACTGGCTGAAGATCTCCAGCACATTGGTGGAGTCCAACCGCTCGAGGTGCAGGTTCACCCGCACGAGCGGGTTGATCTCCTGGACCGACGCCTTGGCGCTCTCCGCCTTCGACCGGCCGACGTCGCTCTGGCCATGGATCACCTGACGCTGCAGGTTCGACTCGTCGACGACGTCGAAGTCGATGATGCCGAGAGTGCCGACTCCTGCCGCCGCGAGATACATGAGGGCAGGCGACCCGAGGCCGCCGGCGCCGACGCAGAGCACCTTGGCGTTCTTCAGCCGCTTCTGCCCGTCCATCGCGACGTCGGGAATGATCAGATGCCGCGAGTAGCGACGGATCTCCTGCGGCGTCAGCGCATCAGCGGGCGCAACGAGCGGGGGAAGCGGCACAACGTCACCTCAACATCGAGAACCAACGAACTATCCAGGGTTGCACAGCGAACAACCCGGCCCTTCAGCCAATTCTTCCCTGGTGGGAGCGGACTACCAGGAGAACCAGCGGCGGCGGCGCTCCGGTACGACGGTCGACTGACCTTCCGTCGGACCCGAAAGCGGCGGGGTGCCCCAGCCGGCGTCCTGGTCGAACGGCGCGTCCGTGCCCGGCGCGGGGGGCTGCGAACCTCCCGCGTGGCTCGGTTGAGGTGGCCGCCCCCATCCGGGCTGGGGTGCAGGCACTTCGTTGTGCGCCGGCCGCTCCCAGCTGACCGTGTCCTCGTCCTCGTCGTCGATCTCGGCGCGGCTGAAGTCGATCTCGGCGGCGTCGGCTTCGTCGTCGTCGTCGTAACCCTCGTCGTCGTAAGCCTCGTCGACGTCGGTCTCGTCGTACTCGTCGGCTGCGTCCGCGGCAGCCGCGGCCAGCGGTGTCGGAACAGCAGCAGGACTCGGTGCGGGTTCGGGCGACTCCTGCGGCGGCGCCGGGACGTCGACCAACGCGGCAGCCGCATGGCCGCGCCCGAGCAGCGTCTGCGCCAGCGCGAAGATCGCGTCGTCGACGTGTGCCATCAGGCGCTGCTCGGCGGCGAGGATCGCCGCGTCGACGTTGCTGTCGCCGGTGACCGCGGGCGCGCCGGGGGCGGGTGCTGCGGCGGCAAGCTGGGTGAGCTGGTCGGAGAGGTCGGAGAGCTGGCTGGAGATGGGCGAGAGGTCGACCGGAGCGCCGCCGCCGTCGGCCGCGCCGCCTTCCGAGCCGGCGCGGGCAGCGACGACACTCGCGACGTCCGAGCGAAGCGACTGCAGCTCGCCCGAGAGCTGCGTGATCTGCATTGCCAGGGGCGACAGGTCCACCGGAGCGCCGCCCTCGCCGCCTTCAGAGCTGCTACGGGCAGCAATCACGGCTGCGACGTCGGAACGAAGCGTCTGGATCTCGGTAGACAGGCCGGCCAGCTTCGGTTCGAGCGCAGCGACGGCGGAGTCACCGCCGGCGACCGGCTGGGCGAGCGCCGCCTGCGTTCCCGTCGCGACCGCCTCGATCTTGCCGTGAAGTGACTGCAACGACGCGGCATGGTCGGAGTGCGCCTGAGCCAGCCGCTGCGCCAGGGGGCCGAGCATCCCCTCGATCGCAGAAAGCCGCTCGCTCACCGAGGCGTCCGTCGGCCGCGCTACTGCCTGCTCGATGCCCCCGAGCCGCTGGCCGAGAGCGCCTTCGAGGTTGCCGAGCCGCTGCAGCAGCGTGTTGAGGTTGTCCTGCAGCCCCGCGACCTGCGCGCCGTACGTCGGCAGTGCCTGCATGCCGGTGGTGAGAACGCCGATTGTCTCCGCCTGTGAGCGGACGTGGGCGTCGATCGCACCGAGCGCGCCGCGCGTGTCCGCGAGCTCCTCGCCGCGCTGCGCGACCATCCGCGCGACGCCATCGAGCCGCTCAGCCAGAAAGCGCACCGCCTCGCGGAGCTCAGCAGTGACCGAGTTCATCGCGTCCGGGCTGGCGGCCGGCTGCTCGGCCCGCATGGCCGCGACCTCCTGGCCTAGCCGGATGACCTGGTTGCGAATGTCGACCAAAGCCGCCATCGGGTCCGGCGCAGGCGCAGGGGCACCCCCGGGGTCAGTGGTCACCGACATCTCCTCGATCGCGACTGCTTGGCAACGAGTATCCCCGTTCCCGCCCGTGAGGACGGTTTTCTCCCCCGCAACGCCCGCAACTGGCGCTACCGGCCCCGGTATGGCGGATCGTAGTGCGATCCCCCATTCACGTACACGCCCGTGTTGCCTCGATTCGCCGCCCGACTCGCTACAGTTCGCTCCACCGTGACGCAAACCCACAGCCCCGGCGAGCGCAGCCGTAGGCTGCCACGCTCAGCCCGACGGGAACAGCTCCTCGGTGCGGCGCAGGAGGTGTTCGTCGCCCAGGGCTACCACGCGGCCGCGATGGACGACATCGCCGAGCGGGCCGGGGTCAGCAAGCCGGTGCTCTATCAGCACTTCCCGAGCAAGCTGGAGCTCTACCTGGCCCTGCTGGAGGTCCACGCCGACGCGCTGGAGCGCCAGGTGCGGGACGCGCTGGAGAGCACGACCGACAACCACGACCGGGTGTTCAACTGCGTCCAGGTCTACTTCGACTTCGTCGATGAGCCCGGCGGTGCCTTCCGGCTGGTCTTCGAGTCCGACCTCCGCAACGAGCCGATGGTTCGCGAGCGGGTGGATCGGGCCCTGCAGCGCTCTGTGGAGGCGATTGCCGACACGATCGCGCGAGACACCGGGCTGGACCGAGTGCAGGCCGAGCTGCTGTCCTGCGGCCTGGCCGGGGCAGCGGAGATCAGCGCGCGCTGGTGGTTGGACGCCGGCGGCCGGGTCGACAAGCAGCGCGCGATCGAGCTGATCCAGGCCCTCGCCTGGAGAGGAATCAGCGGCTACCCCCTGGTCGCCTCGCCGCCGTCGGGTTCCTAGCTCGCCCTCGGGATCGCGTGTCACATACGTGTCGCGATTTACGACCCCGATGTCACATTGAGGCTGTATTTCACGACACCTATGTGACATCCGGTCTCCGTGACCCAAGGGCGTTCACCCACGGCAGAGAGGTTTCCGCCGACACGGATGAAGCCGTCCACTAGCCTCATCGCCGTGGAGGTACGTATCGGCGTCAAGGGCGCTCCCCGGGAACTCAGCATCGAAAGTGCCCAGAGCGCTGACGAGATCGTGCAAGCGGTCGAGGCCGCGCTGGTCAAGGGCGCTCCGATCGTCACGCTGGTAGACGAGAAGGGCCGGCGCGTGATCATCGCCGCCGACAAGCTCGCGTACGTCGAGATCGCCGAGGGCGACGCCCGCCGCGTAGGTTTCGGCGCCCTCTAGGCAAAGCCACTTCGCTCGGCCTATCGCCGGGGCAACGGCGCTTCGCTCGACCTAATGCCGGGCAACGGCGCTTCGCTCGGCCTATCGCCGGGCAATGGCGCATTGCTAAGGCTGCAGGCCTAGCTGTTCCATGCGTTCGCCGTGGCGCTGGGTGAGTCTTGCGAGCATCTCCGCAACCGCGCTGAAGTCGCCCACGCCGCCGACGATCAGCCGGGCCAGCGCGTCCCGATCGACCGCCACGCGCTGCGCCTGCACGAGGGCCTCGCCGACGAGCCGACGTGCCCAGAGCGCGAGCCGGCCGGCGACGGCAGGGTCGGCTTCGATCGCCGACCGCACATGCGCGACCGCGAACTCGGCGTGCCCGGTGTCGTCGAGGACGTCACCCACGAGCGACTGGGTGCCGTCATCCATCAGCTCTGAGACCTCGCGGTAGAAGTCAGCCGCGAAGCCGTCGCCGACGTAGGCCTTGACCAGGCTCTCCAGCCAGTCCGCCGGGGTTGTCGAGTCGTGGAACGCGTCGAGTGGCCCGACAAACGGCGCCATCGCAACGTTCGAGTCGACGCCGATCGTCGCGAGCCGCTCGTGAAGCACCTGGTAGTGCCCGAACTCCGCGACCGCCATCGCGCCGAGCGCCGCCTTGTCGGCCAGGCTCGGCGCCAAGGACGCGTCAACCGCAAGCCGCTCGAATGCCGTGAGCTCGGCGTAGGCCAGGACCCCGAGCAGGTCGATGCTCGCCTGCCGGCGGTCGTCCTCGCTCATCGGATCGGTCCACTCGGCCATGCGAGGAACCATAACCGTGGTTCGTCACTACACTTGTCGGTGCAAGATCCGAATCACCGCGGAGAGCCGTGTGGTGTGTCGGCCCCCCGCACTCGCGGGCGCGGGCCCACCAAAGCAAGTCGACGGACTCCGCACGAAGCCAGGAGTCCGCTCACCCATGAAGACCTTCGCCGAACTCGGCGTCGCCGACGACATTGTCTCGACGCTCGCGAGTCACGACATCACCGCGCCGTTCCCGATCCAGACCCTCGCCGTACCCCTGGCGATCAAGGGTCACGACCTGATCGGGCAGGCACGCACCGGCACCGGCAAGACGCTGGCGTTCACCATCCCGTTGCTGCACCGGGTAACCCCCGGAGACCCGAGCGGCAAGCCGCAGGCGCTGGTCGTCGTCCCGACCCGCGAGCTGGCCTCTCAGGTCGCTCGAGACGTGGAGCTCGCAGGTGGTCCGCGCGGCACCCGGGTCCTCGTGATCTACGGCGGCCGCTCCTACGACCCGCAGCTCGAAGCGCTGCGCAAGGGTGTCGACATCGTCGTCGGCACCCCGGGCCGACTGCTCGACCTCGCCAACCAGAAGGCTCTCGACCTTTCCGAGGTGAAGGCCCTCGTCCTGGACGAAGCCGACGAGATGCTCGACCTCGGGTTCCTTCCGGACGTCGAGCGCATCGTCTCGCTGATGCCGGAGTCACGGCAGACGATGCTGTTCTCCGCCACCATGCCAGGGCCGGTCGTCACGCTGGCCCGGCGCTACCTGAAGCATCCGACCCATGTGCGCGCGGAGTCCGACACCGACACCCTGACGGTTCCCAACACCAGCCAGTTCGTGTTCCGGGCGCACCACCTCGACAAGCCCGAAGTGCTCGCCCGCGTCATGCAGGCCGAAGGCCGCGGGCTCGCGATGGTCTTCACTCGGACCAAGCGCTCGGCCGACCGCATCGCCGCCGACCTCAGCGAGCGCGGTTTCGCCGCCGCCGCCGTGCACGGTGACCTGGGACAGGGCGCGCGAGAGCGGGCGCTGCGGGCGTTCCGCAACGGCAAGGTCGACATCCTCGTCGCGACCGACGTCGCCGCACGAGGCATCGACGTACAAGGCGTCACGCACGTCGTGAACTACGAGTGCCCCGACGACGAGAAGACCTACCTGCACCGCATCGGGCGCACCGGCCGTGCCGGCGAGACCGGGTCGGCGATCACGTTCGTCGACTGGGAGGACGGCTACCGCTGGGGAATGATCAACAAGGCGCTCGACCTGCCGTTCCCCGAGCCCGAAGAGACCTACTCGACCTCCGACGTGCTCTACGAAGAGCTCGACATTCCTCGTACGGCGACCGGACGGCTCGCCGCCGCCGACCGCACCCGCGAGGGGCTGGAGGCCGAGGAGCTCGAGGACCTCGGCGAGACCGGGCGGCAGCGCCCCGCGGCAAAGAAGCCGGGCGGCCGCAGCGGCTCCCACTCCAGCTCCCGCTCCAGCTCGGGTCCGGGCTCCGGCGCCGAGAAGAAGCGCACCGAGGGTGGTCGCAGCGCCGGAGCGCCGCGACAGCGGCAGCGCACCCGTGGCGGCGTGGCAGCCAACGCCGGTGCCGCGGAGCCGGCAGCCCCGAGGCCAAGTACGACGTCGACGGAGTCCGGCGAAGGCGACGGCGCACCACGTCGCCGGCGTCGTCGCCGCCGCTCCGGTGGCAGCGGCGGAGCTGCGCAGGCCGAAGGAGGGTCGAGTCCGGCCACTTCCTGAGGCAGACTCGTACGCCTTAGCACCACGCAACGCCGAGCCCGTGCACCGAAGGGAACCGATCGTGAGCCTGCGGTCAGTCGGTCCTCGCCTGATCAGCGAGACCATCGACGACGTCGTCGAGTGGGTTTCCAAGCTCGAGAACTGCCCGCCGATCACGCGGACCAAGGTCGCGCTTTGCCAGAACCCGAGCCACGGCGCCGACCCGGCCAACTGGTTCTACGTCGAGGCCGACGTCCATGAGGGCGTCGCGCGGTTTCGCTGCCTCGCCGGCGGCCACGTCAACGATCTGCTCGACTCGGCGGAGCACTGGACCTACCCGGGCGTGTGGGCCTGCCCGGCCTGCGGTCAGTCGATCGCCGAGGCGGTATACGGCATCAACGAGTCCGGCGGTGCCGGACACTGGATGGTCATCGCGGTCCGCTGCGTGGAATGTGGCGAGGTCGCGGGGGTCGCGGACATGACGCTCGACGCCGTACCGATCGACGAGCTCCTCTCGAAGCTCTGACCGACGCCGCGAGAGCACGCGTCGGCTGGCGGCCCCATCCGCGGGGTCAGACCTGCCAGGTGAAGCGGACCCAGGAGGGTCGGCTGCAAGCCGGACAGCGCATGTACGTCGGGTAGTCCCGATCCCCCACGCCGAACGAGCGCACGTCATCGCCATGTCCGACCCGCAGGGCGAGGTGGATCGATGGGATCGATGCCCGCAACGCGCGCAACGGTCCGAGCACGCTGCGCTCGCCGCAGCGCGAGCATTCGACGAGGGCCGACCCGACTCCGGGGACGGCCATGTCGGCGGCGGAGGAGAACAGCGCACGCTTGCCCTCGGCGTCTACCGCAGCCGGTGTGCTCGCAGGCGGTGGGTCGGTGCGCGGGCGCACCCGGTCGAAGCTGGTCACGCGGTCTCTCCCCCAACCGGTCCGACTTCTGCGTAGGCGGACACGTCCTCGTCCGGCAGCTCGATGGTGCTCGGCTCCGGCTGCTCCGGCGCCAGCCCGACGAGCGACCGCGCGAAGGCGCGGTAAGCGTCGGCGCCGCCGCTGCGCCGCCCGGCTCGCATGATCGTCTTGCCGGCAGCCGGCGCCTCAGCGAATCGCACCGACCGCGGGATCGGCGGTTCGAGCACGTCGACGCCGTAGCGCGTCGCGATGTCTCCGAGCACCGCCTTCGCGTGCAGCGTTCGCGCGTCGAACAGCGTCGGCAGCACGCCACGCACCTTCAGGTTCGGATTCGTGAGCCGCTGCACGTCGTAGACGGTGTCGAGCAGCTGACCGACGCCGCGGTGCGACAACGTCTCGCACTGCAAGGGCACGATCACCTCGTCCGCGGCCGTCAGCGCGTTGAGCGTCAGGACACCGAGCGTCGGCGCGCAGTCGAACAGAATCACGTCGTACTCGGATCGGATCTCGTCGAGCGTCTGCCGCAGGACGTACTCGCGGCCGGTGCGCATCAGCAGCTGCGCCTCGCAGCCCGCGAGGTCGATCGTCGAGGGCAACAGGTCGGGACCCTCAGCGGTTTTCTGCAACGCCATCCGCGCCGACACCCGGCCGAGAAGTACGTCGTGGATCGACAGCTCGAGGTTGTCCGGGTCCAGCCCGAGCGAGAAGGTGAGGCAGGCCTGCGGGTCGAGGTCGACGACAAGCACCGACTTGCCGAGCTCAGCGAGCGCCGCGGCCACAGATGCGACCGTCGTGGTCTTGGCGACGCCGCCCTTCTGATTGGCGACGGCGTATGTGCGGCAGTTCGTCACAACAACTTCCTGCCTGGCTCGGGGTCGGCGGACCTGCGCGGAGCGCCCCCAGGCTACCGGTAGCCTGCCGCCGTGCCTGAAGGTCTGGTGAACAGATGAGCGTGCCCAAGCACCTCGATCCGGATCCCCAGGTCGAGGCCACGCGGGTCGCCGCTCCCTCGGGTGAGCTGGCCGCTCTGCTGGCCACTCCCGGCTCCGGGGTGGAACGGCGCCGGGGCGTTCTGCTCGTGCCCGGGTACACGGGCAGCAAAGAGGACTTCTGGCACCTCCTGCCCCTCCTCGCGCACTCAGGGCGGCCCGCCACGGCGATCGACCTGCGGGGCCAGTACGACTCCGGCGGCCCTGAGGACGTGAACGCCTACTCGATCGACGCCCTGGCAGCCGATGTCGCGAGCCTGCTCAACAGCGCCGAGGAGGAACTGCATCTGGTCGGGCATTCGTTCGGGGGGCTGATCTGCCGCGCGGCCGTGCTGTCCGGTGCGCCGGTGCGGTCGCTGACGTTGCTGGGCTCGGGCCCGGGCGCGCTGGGCGGCACCCGAGCGATGCTCGTCGACGCGATGCGCCCGATGCTGGCCAACGGCGGCGGCGTGCCGGAGGTGTGGGAGGCGACCGCTGCCCTGAACGCCGCGGCAACGGCCCTGCAGCCGCCGGCGGTTCAAGCCTTCATCAAGCGCCGGTTCCTCGCCTCACCCGCCGCAGCACTCCTCGGCATGGGTGAAGCCGTGACCACCGCGGTCGACCGGACCAATGAGCTGGCAAAGAGCGATGTGCCTGTCCTGGTTGCGTGCGGCGAGAACGACGACGCCTGGTCACCAGCAGAACAAGAAGACATGGCGCTTCGACTGGGCGCACGGTTCGTGACGTTCGCCGCCGCGGGCCACTCCCCGAACGTCGATGTTCCCGACGCCGTCATCGCGACCCTCGAGGACTTCTGGAGCCGGTTGGACTAAGGCGGGCGAACTCGACAACGAGACGATCAACTCGCACCGCCGTCTGCGGTGCGCACTAACGTCGAAGGTCGCGAAGGGTCGCGTCCCATCGAAGGCGCACGGCCTCGTCGTCCTGTGCTGCGGCAGCCTCCTCGATCAGGTCAAGAATATAAGCGCCGATGTCCTCGCAATCGAAGACCTGCGCCTCCTTCAGATCGCAATCCTTCGTCCACAAGACACCCTCTTCACCGGCAAGCAAGTGCCAATCCCGGATCGTCGTCTCGGCAAGGTCGAGCGCTGCAGTGATCCTGCCAGTTCCAACAAGACACCGGAGGCGGTTCGCCACTGACAAACGAAATTGGCCGTATCCGGAGCGCGCCGCGCGCTCCAAGATCTCAAGGGCACGGTCAGGGTCTGAGGGCATCATGCAGAACGCCCAGTTATTCATCGCAGCCGCATTAGTCGGTGCAAGGGCGACCATCGCTTCAAAGATCGCCGCGGCCGCCGCCTGTCGGCCTTCGCGCAGCATCGCGACCGCCACAGGAACGTAGCGCGACGCAGACAGCTCTCCCGAAAACCTCATCTTTGCCGGTGGCTCAGCAACACTCGCCTGATCAGCGATGAGTTTGGCGAGGTCATCCTCGTGTACTCGACGGTCGCCCATATAGCGGGGAAGACATGGAGCCGTAACACCACCATGGATGTAACGCCACTCAAGCCGCAGCGAACTCGGCGCCCAATCCTGGGGATACGTCATGGTGAATCGATCGAGGACCCACCGGTGCACTCCCATGGGCAGCGGGTCGGCGACACCAAACGAAAGAAACTCAGCTCGGGACGGAGGCCGCCAAATGACGACGTCCTCAATCGGCGCGCCGGCAACCCACGCGGCGATCTGCGTAAGCGCAGTACTACCAGCCTGCGACTGGAGCATGTCGCGAAGCTGATCTAGGTCCAACGCTTGACCAAGCGCCAACGCGTCGGTCCATCCGATCGGAGGCCCCACCGACTCACGATGCTCGTCGCTTAGGTCTGCTCCAACCGCGAGTGTGGATACCGACGGGAACACTGTCGAGAACAGGATCGCGGTCGCAATCTGAGCGCGGGCGCCGTCTCTCAACAACGCTTCTACGTCAAACCCCCGCTCCTCGAGCTCGTATCGGTAAGCCCGGAACTCCTCGAGGCGCGCCGGCCAAACGGACGCCGGACCTGGACTCGTCGCGGCGATCCGAAGGATCTCGAACACGAGAGACACGGTTCGACGCCGGGCAACCGCCTTTTCGGCGTCGGCACAGGCGATTACGTGAGCGTCAAAGGGCCGCTCGTCGACGCTCGGCCCGCGTCGAGCGCGAGGCCGACGTGGGCGCAAGGCGTAACCGTCCTCGACTTGAACCTCGTCAAGCGGGGGCGGAGCGGCATGAATGTTGAGCAGGTCGACGCATTCCTCGAGACACATCCGACGATCTCCCACGCGCTGCGCAAACGGGCAGCCCGGCTGGAGCAGAGGTGGCTCGCACGCCTCGCTGTAGTCACGAAGCCCACGCAAGAAGATCTCACGCTCAGGACCTTCCGCAGGCAACGGGTCCGTCACCGGTAGCTATCCCTCCGTGGAGTGATCGCGACGACCTCGACACCGGTGCCGGACACGCGGTAGATGATTCGGTACGACCGCCCCAGTCGCGCTGCCCTAAGGCCAGCGAGCGCACCCAGCAACTTCTTGCCCAATGACGGCTCTTCGTCGAGACGTCCAATCAACGATTCGGCCTTGGAGCGCATCGGTTCGGGCAAGTCGTTGAGGTCCTTCAGAGCCCGCCGGCTGACTCGCGGCATCGATCACCCCCGGGTGCCTTCGGTGTCTTCACCGTCTGCCTCTTCGGCGAGGTCGGCGAGGCCTTCGTTGATCGCGGACATCGTCTCGTCGTCAGAGAGGATGTTGAGACTCTCGATGAGCGACTCGTACTCGTCGTAGCTAATGACGACCGCGAGCGGTTGCCCATGGCGTGTGATGACCCACTCATTTCCGGTACTCGCGACGTCCTCGACGATCTCGCTGAACATCCCGCGAGCATCAGTCAACGACGCAGTGGTCATGGATTCCTCCTTGTTTGGCGGTCGCCGGTACGACCGTCGGGTATTACTGTACAGAACTCTGTGCAGAAAACAATTCCTGCTACGAAAATTGGCCCACTTGAGCCATGGAGCATGGTTCGACAGGGGTCGACACCGCAACCTCGGCGACTGAATCTTGTGGGGAATCCCAGGCGGCGTGGATCGCCGACATGTACCGGACGACGCGCCGCGTAGAGGGGACGTCCGGACACCGCTCGACTGATCAGTCGACGACCTCGTCCACAGTCGACGTGATCTCGGAGGCGAGGCCCGCCCACGAACGCACACGTTGTGGTGCTGCCTGCTTTCCCGCGGCGCAGTGGTCGTAGAAGTCGCACCAGCCGCAGTGCGGACCTGACCGCGGCGGGAACAACGACTCGAGCGCTTCGGGGCTGTTGTCCGCCGCCGCGAGAGCGGCGTGCGTGTCAGCCGCTTCGATGCCGATCGACTCGATCCGGTTGAGCTGTCGCTGCAGCGACGCCTCGCTGTGCTCCCACTCGATCACGTCACCGGTAGGAAGGTGATGCAGCTCGACACGAACACAGCGCCGACGAAACATTCGCGAAGCCGCGGCCGCGTAGACCGCCAACGCGAGTGAGCCACGTGCATCGTCGGTGCTCAGCAGATGCCGTCCGGT
Organism: Mycobacteriales bacterium; assembly: GCA_035545635.1. Lineage (GTDB taxonomy): Bacteria > Actinomycetota > Actinomycetes > JAFAQI01 > JAFAQI01 > DASZTV01. Next base: position 46,076 of record DASZXY010000012.1, read on the forward strand.
CTTGTAGTCGACGACGACCAGCTCGTCGCCGCGCCGGTCGAGCCGGTCGATTCGGCCAGACAGGGCAAGCCGCGCCGTCTTCATGCCGACGGTTCGCTCGACGCCGAGTGGCTCGTCAGCCGGATCCAGCGTCTCGACGTACCGCTCGACCATGTCGGCGGCACGATCACGCCACTCCTCGGCCTGCTGGTCGTCACGGAAGCCGAGGGTCACCCATTTCTCGTGCATGAGCCGTCGGGCTGCAGCGACCGTCCGGTCCGGCAGCGGCAGCAGCCACCACGAATGCAGCGTCGTGTGCACCGCGGCGCCGAGAGTGTTGTGCGCCCACGGCGGCCCCTTCGGCGGTGTCGGGCGATCGACGTAGGAGAAGCGGTAACGACGCGGGCAGTCGAGCCACGAGTCAAGGCGTGACGGCGTGGCGGAGAACAACGGCGTGGCGGAGAACAGACGAGGCGGCAGTTCGACTGCCAGCTCACCCTGCGTCACTACGCCAGTGTCTCGGGTACCTCCGACAATCGCGGTGAGACGCTCCCGAAGTCGAGGTCCAGCATGGTGGCGGAGTCGCGCAAGTCGGTGAGAACGACGCCGTCGTACATCAGCACTCCGGCCGTCTCCGGCCACACGAGCGCCCACAGCCACAGCCCTTTCGCCTCACCGACGAACACCGCGCCCTCGCGCGCCGCCGGCAGGCACCACAACGCGGTGGGGTGAGATGCGGCGATGACCTTCGCGTCGGCGGCACCGCTGTCGAACCCGTCGCCGGGGTCGGCTTCGGCGAGACCGGCATGGCGGGACCCGAGGCCCACGCCAGGCTCCTCAGCGATCACGAACAGCTCCGCCGGACCACCCAGCGGGCTCGGGCCGGACATCGCGGTCACGGTCGCCTTCGCTCCCGTCCGATCGTCGCCGGCGTACGCGAACCCACTGCAGACCCAGCCGGGCGGCAGGCCGCTCGCGAGCCACAGCGGCACCCCGGGGCGGCTCACGACATGTTCGACGGCTTCCGGGCCGGTGTGGGTGAGGACGTGGTACGGCGCGACGGCACCGTGTCTCGGACACCGCCACGCGCTGGACCACAGCCCCGGCTCGCGCAACGCGCTCGCGCACCGTGGGCACGTGGGAAGGGCGTGCACCCTTGAACAGTCCTCACCCGGAAGGGACAGAGTCAATACGTGACTTCCCCTGAGCCCGAGAATCAACCCGGCGAACCGGTCATATGCGCCGGTGCGGTCGTGCGTGACCCCGCCGGCAGGCTGTTGCTGGTCCAGCGCGGGCATCCTCCAGCCCAGGGCTCCTGGACGCTTCCCGGCGGCCGGGTGGAGCCTGGTGAGACTCCCGCCGAGGCGGCGGTGCGCGAGGTGCGGGAGGAGACCGGGCTCGACATCGAGGTCGGCCGGCTGCTCGCGACGGTGCCGGTCCTCGGCTACCTGGTGCATGACTTCGCGGCAACCGTCACCGGCGGCACGCTACGTCCCGGCGACGACGCAGACGACGCCCGCTGGTTCGAGGTCGAGGAGCTGGCGACGGTCGAGCTGTCACCCGGACTGCTCGACGCCCTCACCGCGATGGGCGCGCTGTGACTAGGTCGCGGCGACCGGCTGCTCCACCGTGCAGAACGCGCAACGCGTCGCGTCATGCGGGATCGAGCTCTTGCACTCCGCACAGGTCTTCGTCGGCGTGGCCTCCTCGGGGCTCGGCTTGAACCTCTCCATCAGCCGGTTCACCGGTCGCACCACGAAGTAGTAGACGACGATGCCGACGAGGATCAGCGACAGCACCGAGTTGAGGAAGTCGCCGTAGAAGAACTTCGCCCCGCCCAGTGCCCAGTGACGGTGGGAGAAGTCCTTCGCGTTGCCGAGCGGGATGCTGACCAGCGGCGTGATGAAGTCCTTGACCAGTGACTGCACCACCGCGGTGAACGCGGCACCGATCACGATCCCGACCGCGAGATCGACGACGTTGCCGCGAATGATGAAGCTGCGGAATCCGGACAGGTCGAGCCGGCGCACTCCCCCGCGTACGACGCTCTCGAGCCGTTCCATCGGATCAGGATCAGTCATGGGCGGCAGGCTATTACCCGCCGATCTTGACGAAGAAGGCCCTATGAACCACTCATAGCGCCTTCTTCGTCAAGATCACCGCGGTGTCGCGGCTAGGTGATGGTCACGCCGCCGTCGACCGCGAGCGTCTGACCCGTCACGTAGCCCGCAGCGTCGGACACCAGCCACACCAGCGTCGCGGCGAGTTCCTCCGGGTCCCCCATCCGTCCCATCACGACCCGATCCATCACCGATTCGATGTAACCGGGCAGGTACTGATCGCTCATCTCCGACTTGAAGAAGCCGGGTGCGATGCAGTTGACCCGGATGCCCTTGCGTCCGCTCCACTGCTGCGCAAGATCGCGGGTCAGTCCGACGAGTCCGGCCTTCGACGCGGAGTACGCCGCCTGCGGCAGGCCAGCAGTCGTGAGGCCGAGCACGCTGCTGATGTTGACGATCGACCCACCTCTGGTCGCCGCGCGCCCGAACGCCTGCGCCATCCAGTAGCAACCGTTGAGGTTGATGTCGATCACGTTGCTGAACTCTTCCGGCGTCTCCCGCGTCGCGGGGACCGCCGTACCGACTCCCGCGTTGTTGACCAGGATGTCGACGCCGCCGAGCTGCTCGACCGCGGCAGCGACGAGGCCTTCGCAGTCCTCGGGCTTCGCGACATCGGTCGCGACCGCGATCGCATGGCGACCGAGCGAGGCGACCATCGCGCGCGTCTCCTCGAGCTTGTCGACCCGTCGCGCGCCGAGCGCGACGTCGGCACCCGCCTCCGCAAGCGCTTTCGCGAACGCAACGCCAAGACCGGACGAGGCACCGGTGACGATCGCAACCTTGCCGTCGAGGGAGAACCGATCCATCACAGTCATGCGGCGAACCCTATTTGTCGTCGCCGAGGCCAACGTTTTGGGCCTAAATCCAGTCGCGTTCGGCCGTTTTCGTTGGCCTCGACGTCCCCGATGTGAGCCGCATACAGCGGTAACCTCCGGAGCATGGCGACGGGGACGACGACTCGGGTTTTCCTTGCCCGTCTGCCGGATCTGACGGTCCTCGACCCGCAGGCTGACCAGGTCGGGCGCGTGCGTGATGCCGTCATCGCGCTGCGCGGCGCGGGAGTGCAGCCTCGGGTGCTCGGTCTCGTGGTCGAGGTTCAGCCGCGCCGCCGGGTGTTCGTCCCCATCGGACAGGTCACGAGCATTGACGCCGATGCGGTGATCGTCCGTGGCCGGATCAACCTGCGGCGCTTCGAACGCAGAGCCGGCGAGACCCTCGCCCTCACCGAGCTGCTCGACCGCAAGGTCACGTTGGTCGAGGACGGCAGCCAGGTGACTGTCGTCGACGTCGCGATGGAGCAGAGCCGCAGCCGCGACTGGTTCATCACGCGCGTCGCCGTGCGGGCGCACGGGTCGGGCTTCCGTCGCCGCGCGCCGCTTCGCACTCTCGACTGGGAGGCGGTCACCGGTTTCACCCAGCCCGAGGAGGACCAGGGCGCCGCGAACCTGCTGGCCGCGTTCGACCAGCTTTCGGCCCCAGACCTGGCCCACGTCCTCCACGAGCTGTCCGACAAGCGCCGCCATGAGGTCGTTGCGGCGCTCGACGACGAGCGGCTCGCCGACGTCCTCGAAGAGCTGCCCGAGGACGACCAGGTCAAGATTCTCGCCAAGCTGGAAGGCGAGCGCGCCGCCGACGTTCTTGAGGCGATGGGGCCCGACGACGCGGCCGACCTGCTCGGCGAGCTGCCTTCCGACGAGGCGGAGCGGCTGCTCGGGCTGATGGAACCCGGTGAAGCGGACCCGGTACGTCGGTTGCTGTCCTACGCCGACAACTCCGCCGGCGGCATGATGACCAGCGAGCCGGTGATCCTCGCGCCCGACGCCACCGTCGCGGAGGCGCTGGCAAGAGTCCGCGACCCGCAGCTCAGCCCGGCGCTCGCCGCCCAGGTCTACGTCTGCCGGCCGCCGACCGACACCCCGACCGGCAAGTACGTCGGGATCGCCCACATCCAGCGCCTGCTCCGCGAACGCCCCTCGGAGCTGGTCTCCGCTGTCGTGGACAGCCAGGTCGACCCACTCGGCCCCGACTGCCCACTCCAAGAGGTGACGGCGTACCTCGCGACTTACAACCTGGTCGCCGTGCCGATCGTCGACGATGCCGACCATCTGCTCGGTGCAGTGACCGTCGATGACGTGCTCGACCACCTGCTGCCGGAGGACTGGCGTGAGCGGCCGAGCGGTGAGGCCGGTGGCACGGATGGCGCGTGAACGTCGCGCCACTACGCGCCTCGACCAGCCGCAAGACACTCGCCGCGGGATCGCGCTGCCCCGCTACAACTCCGAGTCGATGGGGCGCATCTCCGAGCGGGTGGCACGCTTCCTCGGGACCTGGCGCTTCATCGGCTACATGTCGCTGTTCATCGGCGCGTGGATTGTCTACAACATCGCGGTCCCGCACGACTGGCAGTTCGACCGTTACAGCAACAAGTTCACCCTCCTCACGCTGCTGCTCTCGCTTCAGGCGTCGTACGCCGCGCCGCTGATCCTGCTCGCGCAGAACCGTCAGGCCGACCGCGACCGGGTCCAGTACGAGCAGGATCGCGCACTGTCGGAGCGAGCCGTCGCGGACACCGAGTACCTGACCCGCGAGATCGCCGCGATCCGGGTCTCGCTCGGCGAGGTCGCCACCCGGGACTACATTCGCGGCGAGCTGCAGCGCCTGCTCGACGAGCTGACTCCGGACGAAGCGGATGCCCCGGCCGCCGACGCGTAGCCTGATTGGGTCATGAGCGAGACCCTGCCGAGTGTCGAGGCCGTCAACGCAGCCCTGGCGACCGTCAAAGACCCCGAGATCCACCGCCCGATCACCGAGCTCGGGATGGTCGACGACGTCGCAGTCGCCATCGACGGCACGGTCGAGGTGAAGATCCTGCTGACGACCGCGGGCTGCCCGCTGCGGGACCGCATCACCAACGACGTCACGAACGCCGTGAAGACCGTGGCCGGCGTCACCAGCGTCAAGGTCGACCTCGACGTGATGAGCGACGAACAGAAGCAGGCCCTGCGCAGCCACCTGCAGGGCGGGCGCCCCCAGCGAGAGATCAGCTTCGCCCAGGCAGGGTCGCTGACCAAGGTCTACGCGATCGCGAGCGGCAAGGGCGGCGTCGGCAAGTCGTCGACCACCGCGAACCTCGCCGCGGCGATGGCGCAACAGGGCTTCACCGTCGGCATCGTCGACGCCGACGTCTACGGGCACTCGATGCCACGCATGTTCGGGATCGAAACTCCCCCTGCCATCGTCGACGGCATGATCGTGCCGCCAGAGGCGTACGGCGTACGCGTCGTCTCCCCCGGCATGTTCGTCGAGGGCAATCGGCCGATCGCGTGGCGCGGGCCGATGCTGCACCGGGCGCTCGAGCAGCTGCTCGCCGACGTCTTCTGGGGCGACCTCGACATTCTGCTGCTCGACCTGCCACCGGGCACCGGGGACATCGCGATCTCGACCGCCCAGCTGCTGCCCGGTGCTGAGGTCGTGATCGTGACGACACCGCAGCTCGCAGCGCACGAGGTGGCAGAGCGAGCCGGCGCCATCGCGACGCAGACTCGACAGCGCCTGGCTGGCGTCATCGAGAACATGGCCGGGTTCGCGTGCCCGCACTGCGGCGAGTTGATCGACGTCTTCGGCGCAGGCGGTGGTCAGGCCGTCGCGGACACCCTCACGAAGCTGATCGGCGCGAACGTTCCGCTGCTCGGCTCCGTCCCCATCGAGCCGACGGTCCGCGAAGGTGGCGACGCAGGCAGGCCGGTCGTGCTCAGCGCGCCGGACTCCACGGCTGCCAAGGTGTTCTCCGAGATCGCCGCGGGTCTGGCCGGGAAGAAGCGGGGCCTAGCCGGCCGTCCGCTGACACTCACCCCCGTCTAGCGGAGCGGCTCTGCTGGGCATTTCCGCCCCGTGGAGCGACTCTGCGTAGGTGATCCGACCAGCGGAGCCGCTCCGCTAGGTCGCGTCGGAGTCGTACGGCGGACGCTCGCCCGGTCCGAGGGCGACAGTGGCGGCGCGACGCTGTGTCCCGACCGGCTCGTCGTCGCCGAACAGCGCGTCCTCGACGAACCGTCGCGGGTGCAGCCCGCGCAAGTCGATGTCCGCGAGCTCGGGGCCGAGCTCTGCCTTCAGGTCGCTGGCCGCGCCCCGCGCCATCGCGCGCAGCTCACGCAGCATCTTCGCCGCGTCGGCGGCCGCCTTCGGCAGCCGGTTCGGCCCAAAGATGATCAGGCCGAGGATGGCGAGCAGGAGAACCTCTTCCCATCCGAGGTTCGCCAGCATCCGTCCTCCAGCCCCGCTACCCCCAACGAAGGCGCCGGCTGCGCCGGCCCCGTGCCATCAAGGCTACGGCGCTAGCTGGAGCGTTGCGAGCCCAGTTTGACGGTGACGGTGGTCCGGTGGCCGCTGCGCACGTACGTGATCTGGACCTGGGAGCCGGGAATCTGGCGGCGGATCGCGACGATCAGCTCGTCCGCGGTCGTGATGCGCTCGTCGTTCACCGCGACAATCACGTCGCCAGGCTTGATGCCCGCATCGTCAGCCGGGCCGCCTGACGTCACGTTCTCACCAGTGCTGCTGGTCGCGATTCGCGCGCCGTCGCCTTGGTAGGTGGCGTCGAGCCGCACTCCGATGATCGCGTGGGTCGCGAAGCCCTTCGTGATGATCTGCTCCGCAATCCGCTTCGCCTCGTTGATCGGGATCGCAAATCCCAGTCCGATGCTTCCCGACTGCTGGCCGGTGAAGGACGAGGTCGACAGCGAAGCGATCGCGGAGTTCACCCCGACCACTCGACCCTGGCCATCGACCAACGGCCCACCGGAGTTACCGGGGTTGATCGCGGCATCGGTCTGGATTGCGTCGATCACGTCGTCCGCCACACCGGGCTCACCGCCCGCCTCGACCGGACGGTTGAGCGCGGACACGATTCCGCTGGTCACCGTGCCTGCCAGCCCGAGCGGGGACCCCACGGCTACGACGGGATCGCCGACCGCGAGGTCGGCGGAGTTGCCGAGCGCGGCAGGTTGCAGGTCGCCCGCACCTGACACCTTGATGACCGCGATGTCGTCAACGGTGTCCGGATCGCCGACGACGGTCGCGTGGACCTTCGACTTGTCCGGAAGGATGACGGAGAGGTCGGCTCCCCGCCTGGCCGCCGCAATCACGTGGTTGTTCGTGAGGATGTAGCCAGAGCGGCTCAGCACGATCCCAGAGCCCGCGTCGCCGGTCGATCCCTGCTTCACCTCGATCGACACGACGCTGGGAAGGATTCGGCTCGCCACCCCGGCCACAGAGTTGCTCGCGCGATCCGAACGGGCGGACGGCGCAGCGGTGGCGCCGATGGTGACCGAGTTGACGTGACCAGCGTTGGAGCTGCCGCGGGCGATCAACCCGCCGATCGCGCCGCCGAGAACTGCGCAGATCAGCGCCATCATCGAGGCGGTCGCCCAAGACACCCCCGTAACCGGCTGCTTGGGCTTCGGCGGCGCCGGAGACCACCACTGCGGCGGTGGGGGCTGCATCATCGGCGGCGGACCTGGCGGGGGCGGCGGCGGCCAGCCCGCCTGGTTGCTCATACGTACATTCTCGGGCAAAGCCAAATGCGCCGTTACGCTGACGTCCGTGACAGAGCGCAGCTCGGGAGCACAGCGCAGCGACGCCGACATCGCGCTTGCCAACTGGCAGTACGTCGAGGCCTGGCTCGAAGAGGACGCTCCCGCCACCCAAGCTCGCCCGAAAGGGCAGAGTCTCGGTGCGGTACCGGTCGGCGCAGGTGGCGGTGCAATGCTCCGGTTCCTCGCCGCGAGCATCAACGCGCGCGCGATCGTCGAGATCGGCACTGGCGCCGGCGTCTCCGGCACGTGGCTGCTGCGCGGGATGGCACCCGACGGGCTGCTGACCTCGATCGACCTCGAAGCGGAGCATCAGCGGGTCGCGAAGCAGACCTTCATCGCTGCCGGCTTCCCGCTGTCACGGTTCCGCCTGATCGCAGGCAACGCCCTCGATGTGCTGCCACGGCTGACCGACGGGGCCTACGACATGGTGTTCGGCGATGCCAGCAAAGAGGAGTACGTCGGCTACTTCGACGAGGCGATCCGGTTGCTGCGGCCGGGCGGCATCATGGCGTTCGACAACGCGCTGTGGCACGGCCGGGTCGCCGACCTGGGTAACCGAGATGCCGCGACGGTCGCGGTGCGCGAGCTGCTCAAGCGAGTCCGCGACGACGAGCGGCTCGTGCCGCTGCTCTCGCCAAACGGCGACGGCCTGCTGGCAGCAGTCGTCAAGGATCCAGCGACCAACGCTGAGGCTGCGTCCGGCTCAGACCAAAAGAGCGCTCCAACGGCAACCCCCGCCACCGACTCTCTGAAGCTCTCGTAGCAATGTGGCATCGGGTGGGCGATTTTGCCCCCCGCGGGGGGTGACCGCCGAGGCAATGGCACATCGCTCTAGCTGGGCGGGATGATCTGGCCTTTGCCGACCACTACTACTCCGCTGTCGCTGACGTAGAACCCTCTCGCGCGGTCGGCCGCGTGATCGACGCCGATCTGCACTCCCGGCGGCACCGCTACGCCCTTGTCGATGATCGCCCTGCGCAGCACCGAGCCGCGACCGACGTCGACGCCGTCGAGCAGGACGCTCTCGTCCACCTCCGAGCCGGTGTGGATGTCCACCTTCGGCGAGAGCACGGAGCGGCGCACCCGGGCGCCGGACACGACGCAGCCAGGTGACACGAGCGACTCGATCGCGCTGCCGATCCGACCGGGCTCGTCGTACACGAACTTGGCCGGGGGCAGCGGCGGCGTCGCCGTCAGGATCGGCCACTGGTCGTTCCAGAGGTTGAACGCGGGGCGCGCGGACACCAGGTCCATGTGCGCGTCGTGATAGGAGTCGATGCTTCCGACGTCACGCCAGTAGCCCGCGTCGCGCTCGGTCGCCCCCGGAATGATGTTGGACGCGAAGTCGTACACGCCGACGTCACCGGCGTCCACCAATGCCGGGATCACGTCGCCACCGAGATCGTGGCTCGACCCCTCGTCGAACGCGTCGCGCTTGACTGCGTCGACCAGCAGTCGCGCATCGAAGATGTAGTTGCCCATCGACGCGAGCGTCATGTCCGGGTCGTCAGGCAGGCCTGGCGGATCGGCCGGCTTCTCGAGGAAGCTGTCGACCTTTCGACCATCGGTGGTGTGAATGACCCCGAATGCGCTTGCCTGCTCCCGGGGTACGCGCAACCCGGCGACCGTCACGCCCGCGCCCGAAGCGATGTGTGCCTCGAGCATCTGACGCGCGTCCATCCGGTACACGTGATCGGCACCGAACACGACCACGTGTGAAGGCCGCTCGTCGTACACGAGGTTGAGCGACTGGTAGATCGCATCCGCCGAGCCGGCGAACCAGCGCGGCCCGAGCCGCTGCTGAGCAGGAACCGGTGTCACATAGGTGCCGAGCATCGACGACATCCGCCAGTTCATCGAGATGTGCCGATTCAGCGAGTGCGACTTGTACTGCGTGAGCACCACGATCCGCAGCAGGTCGGAGTTGACGAGGTTCGACAGCACCATGTCGATCAGCCGGTAGATTCCGCCGAACGGGACGGCCGGCTTGGCGCGGTCGGCGGTCAGCGGCCACAGGCGTTTGCCCTCGCCGCCGGCGAGGACCATTCCGAGCACGCCGCGAGCCGCCACGGGATCATCTTCTCAGGTGGTTCGTTTGGTCGCTGGTTGACACTTTGGCGGTTTACTCGACCGTCATCCAGGCAAGGCGAGAGGGAGTCATGCGAACTTCGAGACAGTCGTTGTCCAGCCGTGCCCTGATTGCGGGCACCGTGGCGATCGCGGCGTTGTCCGGATGCTCGAGCTCGTCATCTGGCGGAGATGCCACCAACCCTGACGCCCAAGCGGTCCATTCGGAGACCTTCCACGACGTCACACCGGCCCAGAACCGGCGGGCGCAACGCACGTTGCCACTGATGCGGGGCGTCGCGTCGAACACCTACCAGGACGGTGACCTGATCGTGACGTTCAAGTCGACCGCGACCAAGCTGGATCAGCACAACGTCGAGAACATCGTCCAGGCCAGCAAGAACCCGCCGGCCAAGACAGCCTCTCCGTCGCCGCGCGGCAAGCGGAAGTGAGCTAGCCGGCCGACTCGAGCCAGCGCAGGAACGTCCGTACGCCGAACCCGGTCGCGCCCTTCGTGACCTCGTCCTCGTCCGCGTCGGCCCGAGCCGGTCCCGCGACGTCGAGGTGCGCCCAGGGCACCGCGTTCCTCGCGCCGCCACCGACGAACTCCCGAAGGAACAACGCGGCGGAGATCGACCCCCCGCTGTAGTGCTTGCCTGGGTCACCGATGTTGCGCAGATCGGCGATGGGGGATTCGAGAGCGTCGCGGTAGTCCTCGACGAGCGGCATCGTCCAGATCCGCTCCCCGGCCTCGGACGCAGCCGCGACCAGCTCGTCACGAAGTCCGTCAGTGGTCGCGTAGAAGGCGGCGTGTCGCTTGCCGAGACCCAGGTACGCCGCGCCGGTCAGGGTTGCGATGTCGACGATGGCGTCGGGGGCGAGCTCCGCGACGGCGTAGGCAAGCGCATCCGCGAGCACGAGCCGTCCTTCGGCGTCGGTGTTGAGCACCTCGCTGGTGCGACCGCCGTAGTGCCGCAGGACGTCACCGGGGCGGATCGACGCCGCGCCCGGCATGTTCTCCGCCATCGGCACCAGCGCCGTGACCTTCACCCCGACCTCGAGGGTGGCGAGAGCGGTCATCGTCGCGATAACGGCGGCACCGCCTGCCATGTCGGTCTTCATCGTGATCATGCCGTCCGGCGGCTTGAGCGACAGGCCGCCGCTGTCGAAGGTGATGCCCTTGCCGACCAGGACGATGTGACGGTCGGCACCGGGCGGCGACCAGGTCGCCTCGAACAACCGCGGCGGACGCGAGGAGCCCTGACCAACCCCCACGATCCCGCCGAACCCGGCGGCTTCGAGCTCGGCCTCGTCCCTGATCCGGACACTGACCCCGGCCGCCTCGCACACCTCGCGCGCTCGGGCCGCGAGCCACGCGGGTGACTTCTCCAGCGAGGGGGTGTTCGCGAGGTCGCGGGCGAGATGCACGGCGGCGATGACCGCGTTCGCCTGCCGAACCGCCGTCTTGGCCGCGTTCGGGTCGTCGACAACCAGCTTCACGCGCCGCATCGCGGGCGGTTTCGCATCCGGCTTCGCCGAGAAGCTGTACGTCGCGAGGCCGATGCCCTCCGCGACCGCGCGGACTCCGGCGTCATCACGACCCACGGCGAGCGTGGTGGCGAGCGACTTGAACGACTTCGCCCGGCGCGCGATCGCCGCTCCGGTTTTGCGCAAGGCGCCCGGCGACCCGTCGCCGATGCCGGAGAGCAGCACCAGGTCGACGCCGTCGCGGTGCACCGGGACAGCGACGATCTCACCGGCCCTGCCGGTGGCCTTCTCAGCCTTCAGGAAGGCCGTGGCGTCGATCTTGAGCGCCTTCAGGGCCTCGAATCCGGCCCCGACGTCGGGCAGCCCCCGTTGCCGCGGGCTGGTCGGGATCGCGAGCACGGCGCCGGCTCCGAGGAGCGGGCCGCGAACCGCGGTGACAGCGGGTGCGCCGGCCACCTTCGAACTCGGGGCTGGCTAGCTGACTGCGGTCTTGAGGGCGTCTCCGAGCGCGGTTGCCTCGTCGGGGGTCATCGCGACGACCAGACGGCCACCACCCTCGAGAGGCACGCGCATCAGGATGTCGCGTCCTTCCTTGGTCACCTCGAGCGGACCATCGCCCGTCCGCGGCTTCATGGCAGCCATGCGCGTGCTCCTTCGGTTGTCAGCGGGCCCCTGCGAGTAGCTCAGGGCCGTCCGACATCCATTATCGCGGACGATTCGGGCCGAGAGCACCGGAGCCGGAAAATCCTCGCCCAGGCCCCGAATGCGTGCTGGCCGGGCCCGCGGTGGTCTGCGGGCCCGGCCAACGATGCGCGGGTTGGCTAGTGGACGTGGACCTTCACCACGTTGCTGTAGCCGCTGTGTACCCCGGCCCGGCCCTTCACCTTCGCCTGGAAGCGCAGGTGAAGGCCATGCGACGCCTTGAGGGTGCCGATTGCCTTCCCCCGACGGTTCGTCGCGACAGTGCCGATCTTGTGCCGCGAGCCGCTCTTGCTCAACTGGTAGAAGACCACCTTCGCGTCGACCAGCTTGGGGTGACTCGTGACGGTGAGCTTGATCTTCACCTTGTGCCCCGACCGCTTCTGGTGCGCCGCGAGGGTGGGCCGCTCCTTCTGACCCGTGCCGCCACAGTTGACCTGGCAGGGGCCGGGCCCTCCCGAGCCGAAGGTGACGACCGCGCTGGCCGGGTTGTTGCTGCCGGCACCGGTGGGAGCGTTCGGGCCGACATCGAGGACCGACACGCTGTCGCTACCGCTGGAGCCGGTGTCGACGTAGCTGAACGATGCGGTGCCGTTGGAGCCGGTCGTCGCCGTCCCGGAGTTGCTGTTGCGGCCGCTGACCGCCCAGTCGATCGCACGGCCGGACAGGCCCGCGCCGAACTGGTCGGTGACCTTGGCGACGAGGCTGACCTGGCCGCCCGGTGACACCCGCTGCGAGCTCGGCGTCACGCTGACCACCGACGGCTTCGGCGCCTGGAACGTCGCGACTGCCGTGCTCGGGCCGAGACCGCCGTTCGCCGGGTCACCCACGGTCGCCTTGACCGTGATCTGGTTGCCGGCAGCCGGGCTCGGGACGGTGACGACGAACAGGGCGTTGCCCTTCGCGTTCGTGTTCACCTGCGTGGCCGACGTCGTCGAGCCACTTGGCGAACCCGTCATCTGGAAGGTCACCGGGATGTTCGCGACTGCCGCGCCACTGCCGTCGGCGACGTGCGCAGCGAAGATGATCGAGCGCTGGGCACCGCTCCCGGTGGAAACGGTGCAGGCCGGGACGATCTGGTTGGCGTCCGTGAGGAGCTCGTCCGGGCAGCCGAACGTCAGGTGGCTGCCGGCCGGCGGCAGCGCGTTCACCGTCAGCGTCGCGGTCGTCTGCGGGTCATTTGCCGCAGGCGCCGTCTCGCCGCTGGTCTGCGGCGCGAAGAACGTCACGTGGTCCGTGCCGACGTTGCGGTTGTTGGTCACCGTGCACTTTGCGGTGCCCAGCTGGTCCGCGTTCGGGCAAGCAACCGCCTTCGAGGTCGCATCCGGGTCGCCGGCGGTCACGACGTAGCTGACCCCTGCACCCGGGAGCGGCGTGCCGCTCGAGTCCTGCACCAGCACGGAGAACTGCTGCGACCCGCCTGCGGCGATCGTGGCCGTCGTCGGGGTGACGCTCACCTTGCTCGGCGCGCCCGGGGTGACCACGTTGAGCGTCTGGTTGGGCGTGGTCACGTTGTTCGCGGTGAGGGTCGTGGCCGCGTGAACGGTCACTTGCCCGGTGTGCGTCGAGCTGATCCCGAACGTGACCTGGTTGGGGTGTGCCGGGTCCTGGTTCGTGCTGGCGTCGATCCACAGGGTGTCGGTCCACTGCGAGCCCGCGACGATCGGCGGGAAGCCCGCGCTGCCACCGCTGGGGTTGGTGGACGGGTGTCCCGGCGTGACGGCGGAGCCGCCAGGCACGTTGCAGGTCGACAGCGCGGCCGGGGGTGCGGAGCCGCCGGTTCCGAGCTGCTGCGTGGCGGTGATTCGAACCGGGAACTTCACGCCCGGGTTGACCGTCAGGGTGTAGGGCTGGCAGCCACCGGCCGCGATCTGCCCGGCCCCTTGGCCAGGTGCGAGCTTCGGGGTGAGCGCGATCGAGGCCGGAACGCTGAACGTCACGTTGACCGGCGTGGCAGCCGGCTCACCGGGAGCGGGCGGAGCCGGGGCGTCGAAGGTGCCGTCACCGTCGGTGTCGTTGAACACCAGGACCTTGTCGGTGCCCGCAGTGCCGCCGTTGGCCACGTTGCAGACCCAGACGGTCTGGTCGCCGGTTGCATCGCAGGGCTTGGACGCGGCGGCCGTGTCCGGACCGCTCTGTACGACGTAGCGGACGTTGGGCGAGTGGACGCCGTCGGTCGTGACCTTCACGTCGATCGGGGCGAAGCCGCTGCCGGCGTTGTTCGCGTCCTTGGTCGGGAAGTTCGTCGCCCGCGGCGTCGCCGTCACGTTGTCGCCGAAGGCCACGTCGATCGACGTGACCGGCTCACCCGGGTCGAGGACGCCGTTGTTGTTCGCGTCGTCGAAGATCGTCATTCGGTCGGTGCCCTGGGTCGTACCGTTCTTGAGGCTGCAGGTGAACGTCGTCGCCGTGGCCTGCGGGCAGATCTGGGCGGTAGCCGTCGCGTCCGGATCGCCGGCCCGGACCACGTAGTCGATGCTCGGCGTCTGACCGGCCGGCGTGCCGGCCACGGAGACGCTGACCGTCGCGGTGCTGCCGCCGGAGTGCGGCTTGTTCGTGTCGGTCGGCGTCAGCACCTCGAAGTTCGCCGTCGCGCTGTCCTGCGGCTCGGTCGCGCTCGCCGCACCGTTGTTGTTCAGATCGTCGAAGATCTGCACGGTCACGGTGTCTGCTCGGCCGTTGTTGACGATGCTGCAGTGGTAGTCCGAGTTCGTCGGCGGGTCCTGGGACGTGCAGGCGGGACTGGGGACGCTGCTGAACTGGCCGTTGGTGATCTTCTCGACGAGGTTCGGCGTCCACGCGGCGGGCCGGCCGGTCAGCTTGACGTCGAAGGCCGCGCTGCCTGCCGGGGAGGTGTTGACCCGAGGCAGGAGAGGCGTCGCCTTGAGCCCCTCGAAGTTGATCAAGATGTTGGTCTTCGCCTCGTCGGTGTCCGCCTGGTTGGTCGTGCCGGCAGCCGAGTCGTCGTCGAAGAGCTGAACCGCGTCCGCTCCCGCGTTGCCGCCATTGGTCAGCCCACACGTCCAGTTCGCAGGCTGTGTCGTCGACTGGCTACAGGGGAACAGGAGGCCCTGGTCCGGGCCGGAGGTGACCAGCGCCTTGAGGGCGGGGGTCGTGGCGGCACCGGTGAAGGTCGCGGTGATCGTCGCCGTCTCACTCGTGCCATACAGGTAAAGCGGGCCCGGGGTGAGCACGTTCTGGTTCGCGGTAGCGGTCAGGGTCTCGAAGCTGACCGGGGTCGGGCTGGACGAAACGCCCTGGTTCGCATCGAAGACGACGACCTGGTCCGTGCCCGCACCACCGGTGTTGGTGAGCTGACAGGTCGCGGTGCCGCTCGCACTGATCGTCGTGCAGGAAGACGTCGTACCGGCGTGGTCCGGGCCGCTCACGACGCTCAGGCTGAGCGAGTCCCCGACAACCGGGTTCGTCGCCGTGACGTTGATGACGGCGTTCTGCCCGACCGGGTACCGCGGCTGCGCGGCGCTCGCCGAGAGGCTCTCCGCGCCGGCCGCGCCAGCTGGCATGGCCAACGGAGCGCCGAGCCCCAGCGCGGTGGCTGTCAGCACCGCGATCGAACCGACCCAACGTCCGGCTCGCTTGGTGTGCATCGTGTTGCGCTCCTCCCGGAAGGGCTTCATCTCATCGGCTCCACGTCGTTTCCCCCGCGCAACCACGCCAGAGGCCCTGCGCCAAATCCGCCCAAATGGGCGAATATCCGACTCGGACATCATAGGGGCGCCCCCCTATGGCCCGCTGCGAAGGTTGGGCTCTTTTTGTCACTTTCGCCGCTCGTCGATTCCAGACAATCTGCCGGCTAGCCCTTGACCCTGATGGACTTCGCCTTGGAGTGCCCGGACTTCACGCCGTGCTTTCCGGAGACCTTGACCCGGAAGGTGTACTTGCCGCCGGCCTTCGCCTTGAAGGTTCCGGTGGCGCGTCCTCCGGCGCCAGTGTGGTTCGTTCCGATCTTGTGGAACCGGCCGAGCCGCTCAATGTAGTAGGTCACCTTCGCGTGAGACAGGCGCGGGTGGCTGACCACGTGGAACTTGACCGTGCCGTGCTTGGAGGTCAGGCGGAGGGACGGCTTCTCCCTCGCGCCGCTGGTGATCGCGAGGTCGAGGTTGCCGCTTGGCTCGGTGGCACCGGCGATTCCGTCGTTGTCGATGTCGTCGTACGCCGACGCGTGATCGGTCCCGGCGTGCGTCGGGGTGTAGGCGAAGAACGCCACGCCCTTCGCTGTGGTGACACCGGAACCCGACGCGGTGTTCGCGCCGGTGATCTGGAAGCGAACCACCTGGTTGACCGCCGGGCTGCCGTCGGAGTTGGTCACCGTCGCGGCAATCAGCTCCTGGTTGCCGATCCGGTGAGCACCAGCCGCCTGGACTCCGAGGGTGGTCGGCACGACCGCCTTGCTGACCGCGTAGGTCGCGGTGTCGGTGCAGGTGCCCGCGGTCGCTGCGGGCGGTGTGCCCCCGTTGGCCGGCGCACCGCACTGCGTCCCGCCGGCGCCGAGCGCGATCGTCGCGACGACCGAGCCGCTACCGGTGTCCGCCGCGGCGGTGGAGAGCGTGACCGCCGCCGTGCCGTCTGTACCTGTCGTCAACGTTGCCGAGGACTGCCCGCCGATGTTGCCCGGCCCGCTCTGCGTGAACTGCACGCTCACGTTCGGGACGGGGTTTCCGAACGCATCCGTCACTGTGGCGGTGAACTTCTGCTGGGCGCCCGACGCGACGGCGGCGGGTGAGGGAGTGACCTTGATGTTCCGGGCCTGCGCGACGGTGGGCGTCTGGTAGGTCACGGTGCTCGAGCCGCTGGTCGCATCGGCGGTGGCAGTGACCGTCTGCGCGCCGGACTTCGTGGACGTCACGTCGACGAACGCGACGCCGGCACTGTCCGTGGTGACGTCCACGCTCGACGTACTCGTCGAGCTCAGCCCGCCCACCTTGGCGACCTGGCCGCTGGACACCGTCACGTGAACCGTCTTGCCTGCCAGGACCTCGCCACCACTGTTCTTCACCAGAGCACACACGGTGGTGTTCGTGCCGAGTGCGACGTTGGTCCGCGGGGTGTGACCCGCTGTGTTGCAGGTCGCATCGCTGGTGCCACTGCCGCTGCTGTCGACAACCACCGAGGCCGCGGTGGGGGCGCCGTTGATGTACTGCACCGTCGCGGAACCGTTGAACGGGTTCGTCTGGTCGACGACGCTGATCGTGTCCGCTGTTCCCAGCGGGTTCGCAGCCGTGTCGCTGTAGCTGATGATGGCCGATCCGGAGGAATCGGTGACGACCTGACCCGACTTGGCGTTGCGGCCGGAGACGGTGTAGTTGAGCGTGTTCGCGATGGCGACACCCGCGCCGAACTGGTCGGTGACCTGTGCCTTGACCGACACCGCTCCGAACTTGGTGACCGACTGCAGCGCCGGCGTGACCGACAATGCCGACGGTGACGGCGACTGCCATGTGGCCGAGCCGGTTCCTGCCGATACCGCGCCGACCTTGGCGGTCATGATGACCCCGTCACCACTCATCGCGTTCGGGTTGTCGACCGTGAAGGTCGCCGTTCCCGTCGCACCGGTGGTCGCGCTCCCGGACGGCAGGTTCGTGCCAGTAACGGCCACGCCGCCGAGAGTCGCGGAGGTGGCGGCGAAGTCGACGACCGCGCCTACGACGGGCGTGCCGTTGTTCTTCAGCGTCTCGGTGAACACGACCGACTTCTGCGCGGTGGACACGGTGCAGTTCGTCACGCCGTTGCCCTGCTGCGGTCCGTTCAACTGCTGGACGCACGTGACGCCGCTGGTCGTGAACGTCGGTTGAGCGCTGAAGGTGGCGGTCGCCGTCGTCTTCGGCTCGTTGGCGTCCGGCCCGGACGTGTGAGTGCCCGCGGCGTTGTTGTCCACCCAGAACGTCACCGCATCGGGGCCGGTCCCGCCACTGTTCGGGACACCGCAGACCGCGTTGCCACTAGGGGTCGTGATGCCACACGAAGCCGGGGCAAGGGTGTCGGGGCCACTCGTCGTCTCGCGGTTGACCTGCACACCCTGGACCGGGTTGCCCGCACTGTCCGTCACATGGACGCTGAAGCTGGCGACGGTGTTCACATACTGCGACCGGCTCGCCGGAGTCGCGGCCAGCGAGCTCACCGCGTCGGCGCCACCATTGGTCCAGGTCATGGGCTGTGTCGAGGTGATCGTGGGGGTGGTTGACGCCACGACACTGCCGGAACCCGGGTTGCCGGCGGTGACTCCGACCTTGACCTGCCCGTTGTTGTCGGTCTGCACCGACTTCGACTGGGCAACCGTGAAGGTCCCGTTGCCGTTGTTCGTCGAGGTGTTGAACGGGGTGGCGCCGGTGGCGCAGTCACCGTTGTAGAACGTCACGACGGGGGTGGCCGGCGTTCCGTTGATGATCTCGTTCATCGTCACGGTGATGGCCTGCCCGGCGGCAGGGTGATTGTTGCTGTCGACCGCGTTGATCGTGTACACGACGCACGTCCCCGCGGTAGCGCTCGACGAAGGCGATGTGATCGACAAGCTCGCCGGTGCGCCGGTGAAGGTGACCGTCGTCTGGGGACTCTGAACGTCGGCGGGCGCGGTCGCGTCGCGGCTGCCGCTTCCGTTGTTGTCGGCGAACACCCACACCGTGTCGGTCCCGGGGCCGTGGGTGTTCGGCAACGAGCAGGAGCCGGTGCCGTTGAGGTTGGTCTTGCAGGCGACCCCTGAAGGGTCGGCAGCACCATCCGCGCCGCTCACGGTTGCGAGATAGAGCAGCGGTGCGTCCTGCCCCGCGCCGGGGGCCGGCAGGTAGTGGACGTTGATCGTGGCGGTCGACGTCGCCGCGAGGTTCTGGTTCTGGCTGGGGGCGTCGATCGTGACTGAGGTCGTGGTGGACTTCGCTCCGGTCAAGGCGACCGACGCGTCAGCGTGCTGCGCCCCATTGGTGACCCGGAGCACGTCGGGGCCGGCACCCGCGACCAGGTTCGTGAACGTGCAGCTCCCACTGAACACGTTCGCCACCGGCCCGGTCTCAGGGGCGCAGACCCCGGTCTGGCCGGCATCGGGGCCGCTGTTGACGGTGGCGGTCGTCTGGGCGCCGGTCTCGGTGCCGTTGTTCGTGGTGACGCTGTAGTTGATGGTCGCGGTGCCGCCATGCGCCATCGTCGTCGTCGTACCGGCGGGAACGATCGCCACGGCGGTCGTCGCTGCGGCAGCGCTGCCGATCGCCAGCGGTGAGACGAGGACCGCGACCGTCGATCCGATGACGAGTGCGGCGGAGGAGAGTCGCTTGCGCCCTCGCGCCTGCTTCGACGTGCTGTCCATACTCGCCGTGCCCCTCTCCGGCGCCGGTTCTCGCGACGCCTCGCACGCCGCCGGGCGCACGGGTCTCACCATGAGTGAACGCCGGACCGGTTCCCCGGTCGCGGCGAGTTCAGGATTTCGTACCACATCAGGCCGGGCGGAGCCGGGAGGCTGAACGGCGGCGGGGGACAACGGTGGGCCTATAGGGGTTTTGTACCGATCTGCGCATATGCCGGAGGCCGGCCCCGCGATCGGGACCGGCCTCCGGGCGTACTTGCAGTTGTTGCTACTTGACGTCGATCCCCCGCGCGGGCGAGGTGCCCTTCGTGGTGGTGGACGTCGCGCTCACCTTCACACGGAACCTGTGGTGCGAACCCGGGTTCTCGTGGAAGCGCTTGTGCGCCTTGCCGCTGACGCCGCCGGTCCGGTTGTGACCGAGCAGGCTCCAGTGACCGTGCCGCCTCACGTAGTAGCGCACGTTGGCCTGGAAGGCCTTCGGGTGCGTCGAGACGTGAACGGTGACCCGACCATGCTTCGACGTCAGGTGAATCGAGGGGTGCTCGAAGCCCTGGACGCGAACCGTGGTGAAGGCCCGCGGCTCGTCCGCGGTACGGATCTGGTCGTTGTTCGTGTCGACGAACGCGGCCAGGTGGTCCGTGCCGTGGTGAGTGGCCAGGAACGACACGTGCGCAACACCGGAGGCATCGGTGGTCCCGCTGCCTGCGGCCGTGTTCGCACCCTTCAGGTACACCCGCACGACCTGGTCGGCCGCCGGGCTGTCATCCGGGTTGGTCGCCGTCAGCGTGACGAGAATCTTCTCGCCGACCTTGACCTTGCGCGGCGCGCTCATCGTCAGCGCACTGGGAGCTGTCGTCGATGCGCCGACGGTGTACGTCGCGGTCCCTGAGCAGGTGCTCGCCGGAGTACCGGTCGGCGCACTTGCGCAAGCCGTGCCCGTGGTGGCGATGGTCGCCGTCACGGAGCCCGACCCCTTGTCGGTCGCCGCGGTGGACAGCGTCACGCTTGCCGTGCCGTCCGCCCCAGTGGTGACCGAGTTGGACGAAGCGCCGCCCAGCGTGCCGGGGCCACTCTGGGTGAAGGTCACCGAGACGCCCGAGACCGGGTTGCCGAACTTGTCGGTCACCGTCGCAGTGAACTTCTGCTGCCCACCCGGGACGACATTCACGGTCGCCGGGGTGACAGCGACGGAGTACGCCGCGGTCGCTGCCGGTGCGGCGTAGGTCACCGTGCCGGAACCGGTCGCCGAGTCGGCGGCCGCGGTCACCGTCTGCGCACCCGACTTCGTCGAGGTGACATCAGCGAACGCGACACCCGCGGCGTCGGTCGTGGCCTGGTACGTCGTGCCACTGGTCGTGGTCAACGCGCCGTGACCGGCAACCTGGCCGTTGCTGACCGTGAAGGTCACGGTCTTTCCGGCAAGGACCTCACCAGTGGCGTTCTTCACCAGCGCGCAGACCTCGGTGGTGTGACCGAGTGCGACGTTCGTCGCGGCGGTGTTGCCCGTCGCGGCGCAGGTCGCGTCTGTCGTGGCGTTGCCACTGGTGTCGACGGTGACCGTGCTCGCCGACGCCGAACCCGTCACGTAGTCAACCGTCGCGGTCTTGGTGAACGCGTCGGTGTTGTCGACCACGGTGATGGTGTCGGTGTTCGACGCGGCATTCACACCGGCGTCGGTGTAGCTGATCGTGCCATCCGCCGCGGCGGTGCCGGTCTTGCCGTTGTTGCGGCCGGCCACCGTGTAGGTGATGTTCGGCGTGCCGCTGGCCGGGTTACCGAACTGGTCGGTGACCTGAGCCTTGACGGTCACGGTGCCGCCCTTGGTGACCGACTGCAGCGGCGGGGTGAGCGTCAGGCCGGTGGCGTGAGCAGCTGCCCAGTTGGCCGTGGCGGTCCCGATGCTGGTCGCGCCGACCGTGGCGTGAACCGTCGCGGTGTCACCTGCGGCGGCCGACGGGTCGTTGACCGTGAAGGTCGCGACACCGTTGGAGTCGGTCGTGCCGGTGCCAGCGGGCAGGTTCGAGCCGGTGACTGCAGCGCCACCCAGGGTGGCCGAAGTGGTCGAGAAGTTGACCACCGCGCCCTGGATCGCCTTGCCGGTGGAGTCCGCGACCTTGGCCGTGAACGTCACCGAGTGCTGCGAGGTCGGCACCGTGCAGCTGGTCTGCGCCGTGCCGTGGTTGGCGCCGGAGAGCTGCTGCACACAGGTCAGCGAGCTGTTGGCGCCGGAGACCGTCGGCTGGGTCTGGAACACCGCAGTCGCGGTCGCCTTCGGCTCGTTCGCGTCCGGCCCGGAGGTGTGCGTGCCGGCGGCGGTGTTGTCGACCCAGAAGGTCAGCTGGTCAGTGCCTGCAGTGCCGCCGTTGGTGATCGAGCACGTCACCGTGCCCGCCGCGCTGGTCGCACCACACGCAGTCGGCGCGACGGTGTCCGGACCAGCGGTGGTCTCCTTGTTCACCGTGACACCCTGGATCGGGTTGCCGCCGGCGTCGGTGGCCTTGACCGTGTAAGAGGCGGTGGTGCCGGTGTAGTTCGTCACCGTCGTCGCCGAGGTGACAGCAACCGTCGCGACGTTGTTCGCCCCGCCCGCGCTGTAGGTCACGTTCGACTGGTCACTGACCGTGCCACCCGCGTTGGCAACCTTCACCGTCGCGGTGCCAGGAGCAGACGAGGACAGACCGAACACGACGTTGCCGCTGTTGTCCGTCGGCACCGTCGCGTTGTGGGTGAACGTGATGTTGTTCCCCGCAACGTTGTTGGTCGCCGTCGAGGACGCACCACTGCAGCCACCGGTGTAGTAGGTGATCGGGGTCGCGCCCGGCGTCGCCGTCGCGGTCTCCGTCACCGTCACCACGACCGGCTGGCCGGCAGCGGGACTGCCGTTGCTGTCGGTGACATGCGCCGTGTACTGCGCACAGGTGTCAGTCGCCGAGGTCGCCCCAGGCGACGTCAACGTGATGTGGGCCGGAGCACCCGAGAAGGTGACCGAAGTGTCCGCGAACGGCTCACCAGCGTCCCACTGGTTGTTCGTGTTGTTGTCCGCGTAGACGCGAACGCTGTCGGTGCCCGCAGTGCCGCCGTTGTGAATGCTGCACACCGCCGTGCCGCCCGCGTTGATCGTGCCGCACGTCGTCCCGTTCGGCGACGTCGCAGCATCCGCGCTGCCACCAAGAATCGTGGTCTGGATCACCGGGTTGGTCTGGGCACCGGTCGGCTGCGGAGAATACGTCGCGTTGATGGTGGCCGTTCCGCCTGCCATCGCATTCGTCGTCGACGAAACCGCCACCGATGTAACAGTGGGGGGTGCCGCAGCAGAAGCCGTTCCCAATGCCACCGGCGACACAAGCACCGCTGACACCGAACCGACCACGACCGCGGCTGACGCCCACCTGTTGGCGGGACGCTTCAGCCAGCTACTCATACCTGTCCTCTCATCATCTTTGCCGAGCGGCGCCTTGACGTCACTCGCTGTGCGGTGCACAACTGGCCACGGGTTCGGGTCGGCTGCACGCATCTACGTCAGCGCTTCCCGTCCGAAGGTCGTTACACACCTCGATCGAAGATCACTGTCGATTCAAGCGGATTCAAGATCAACTGGCCAAGTACCCCTCCCGTGCAGCCAAACGGCCCAAGCCGGACGGCGGATTCGGTATCGGGTATTTCGGCCACATCGACCCTTCGTTGGACAAGATCGTTTTCCGGACATGGCGTTCCCCGGTTCGGACCCCGACACACCTCGCGAACGCGATCTTGACGACTGCGTTACCGGATTGGTCTGCGGGTACGCTCGCCTCAGATGGAGGTCACGTTGGATGCAACGCCATTGACTTGGTCCTATAGGGGCAGGGCGGGCATCGCTGCCGCGGTCCTTGCTCTGCCCGCTTTGGCGGCGTGCTCGAGCTCGTCATCCGGCGGTCAGTCCGCCGCGAAGGCGCGCGAGTCGGCGAGCGCCGCCGCGAGCGCGGCGGCATCCCGGCTGGGGGTAACGCCCATCCCGGACCTCGCACCCGGCGGTCACGGCCCCAACGGCGACATCACCGCCCCCGTGACGAACGCTCCCAGCAAGACGAGCCCGGGCGGCTCAGAGGTCTTCCCCAACGTCTCGAGCGCGCAGAGCAAGCGGTTTGCCAAGCATCTGAGCAAGCTCGCTGCCGTCCGGACCGTGACGTACTACCCGCAGTTCGACCAGCTGCAGGTCTACTTCACCGACACCGCATCGGCCGCCGACCGCAAACGAGTCCACGACTACGTCATCAAGCACGACCCCGACGCGGCGGGCTCACCGAATGATGCGTCAACGACGCCCCCAACATCGGCAAGCCCGACCGCCTCGGCTTCCTAGCTAGGCGTGCGGAACCGGACCACGTTCGAGTAGTGCGAACGGCGCGGCACCGTGGCGTTGCTCGCGTTGAACCGCTGGTTGTGGATTCGCACCCATCGGGCGACGAAGCGGTGCACGGAGCCCGGTGCCAGGTGCAGCCGAACGTGCGCACGTCCCGCCGGGCCGGTGGACTCGTAGCCGACCAGCGTCTTTTCTCCGTGGGAGATCTTGTAGAAGTACACGGTCGCGTGCTCGATCGCCGGGTTGGTGTGTGCATGAAGTGCGATCACCCCGCGGCGGATGCCGTTGGCCAGCAGTCGCGGCTTCTCGGCGCGTACGTGGTGCGTCGTCGCGCCGGCGGCGGTGCCGACCGAGATGGGTGCCGCCAGCACCGCTGACATCGATCCTGCGATCAGGGCCGTCGCTGCCCACCGCTTGGTTGGGCGCATCTGTGCGCTCATTGCGCGTCCTCTCAACTGCGGCCGACGACTCGGTGTCGTGGCCTCCCGGTCCCCCGGTGCCGCGCAACTGGCGCACGCCCTCCCCGCGCATTTGCTGATCAGTGGTTTCCCGCGATCGGCGCATTCCACACCTTGCGCGGTCGCGCCCGGAAACGCCTGTGGGGGCGACCCCTTTCGGAGCCGCCCCCACAGGGCTTAGTACTTGTCAGTTACGACTTACCGCACCTTGCGACGGTGCGAGTGCGCGTACTTCGACTTGTACTTGTTGGAGAGGTTCACCACCTTGGCGGTGTACCGGTGGTGCGTGCCCGACCGCAGGCCTTCCACCCTCAGGTGAGCGTGGCCTGCCGGACCGGTGCGGTCAGCACCGATCAGGATCTTCAGGCCGTGAACCACCTTGTAGAAGTGGACGGTCACGTGGCTCAGCGACGGGTGGGTCGCTGCGTGGATCACGAGCACGTGACGCTTCGGAGCGGTGATGCCGACGCTCGGCCGCTCCACCTTCTGGCCGCCACCGACGTTGCCGCCGGTGAAGGTGACCGCCTCGCGACCCTGGGCGAGCTGCGTGCCGCCAGGACCGAGGACAACCATCGACACGTTGGACACACCAGCACCCGTGCAGGTGAAGGTGTAGCCGGCGACACCCGAGGTGTTCGTTGCGAGCGGCGTGTTGACGTTTCCACCGTTGCCCTGCGTCTGAGCAGGAACACAGGTGGACTCGTTCGCGCCACTGCGCAGCGCGTCAACCGTCTGGTTGACGATCGGGTTGCCGTTCTGGTCCAACACCGACGCCTCAACCGTTACAGCCGTACCGGTCTGGACGTTGCTGCCCGGGTGGACAGCGAACGTGACGACCGGCTGCGCGAGCTGGTTGTAGAAGTTGATGGTGTAGGTGTCGGTCTGGGCAGTCGCCGTACCGGCCACGAACGTCGCGATCGTCGGCGTACCGGCGTGGTAAGTCGCGAACGTCGTGGTCGGAGCAGCCCACGAGAGGACGGCCGTGGTCGTCCCATCGTTGACGCCCGGTGCACCCGAGTTGCCTGCCACACAGCCGATGAAGGCGGTGCTGCAGGGGTAGCCCAGGTTGATGTTGTTCGGCACCGTGGTGTCGAGCTGGTAGCGGAACTGGCCGTTCGGCGGGTTAGTGGTGTCCCGCTGCACTGCCAGGTAGCTGCCGACGACCTTCTTGAGGATGGTCTGGGTGGTCGTCCCATCGGGCTGCGGCGCGTTGGTGAAGTACGTACCCGTCGTCGCCGAGCCGCCGGTGCATGCACTGGTGGTGTTGAAGCCGCCGGTGCAGACATACAGCGCACCCGGACCAGTCTTGGTCAGCGTCGGCGCGTTGGAAGCCGCCGCCGGGATGACCGTGTTGGTGCCGCTGGTCAGGTTGCCGAACTGGTCGGTCAGGTGAACAACGAAGTCGACGCGGTCGACGTCCGGCACGTTGGTCGTGCCCGTGTCGCTGGCCGCGAAGTTGTTCTCCGACTGGATCGCCGCGTTGTTCGGCTGCGCAATCGCCGGGATGGCGATGAGCTTGGCCGTACCACCGTTCAGCGGCTCCTCGGCCGTGGTCCAACCGAAGTCCTGCGGGCAGTCACCGTTGTCGTTGTAACCGGTGAGCGCGCCACCGATCGTCGCGAAGTAGGTGTCATTCGCAGCACCCGGACCCGGCAGGTTCGCGCCACAGTTCGGGTTCGCCGG